>NZ_SLZU01000016.1 GCF_004342065.1 Primorskyibacter sedentarius
CCCCTCCTTGGATGGAAAGAACCCGGCCCATTCCCGCTCGAACCACTCCCAGTCGATCAGGGCCGCGAGCTTCACCAGTTCGTGGCGCATGTCGATCATGTCGACCAGCCGAGGCCGCAGGAGATCGTCCTGTTGTGGTACACGGTCGCGGTGTTTCATGGGGCGGGTCCGAAATTGCAGGGTTTCCAGTGGAATCCTATGAAACCCTGCAGTTCAAAGCCAAAGAAATCAGCGCTTTATGACGTAAAATCAGCAGCTTGGACGTTGTTCAATGTGAACGCAGTAGTTGCATCTGCCGTTTTGGCAGTGGGTGTCGTATCCGGCGCGACGGCTGCGACAGTCAACTTTTCAGCATCGCCTGCGGTTCAAGGGCCGTCCCTTAGCCAGACGGTCGATGGCGTTACGCTGACCGCGACAGGTTTCAGTTACACGCCGACTTCAACGATCGGTTCGACGGTCACTCTTGGTGCCCAAGCCGACGTGATCATCGGCAATCAGGGTTTGGGCGTTTGTGATGATCTAAGCCCAAGTTCGAGCGCCCTTGTGTCGTGTGGCCAGCCATTGGTTGACGCGGTTTCGAACAATGGTGGTCCGGAGCTCGCCAGTTTTGCCTTTTCCAAGGCGGTCAATATCCTTTCAGTGACGTTCAATCAGAACGATAACAATGACGATGTTGATCTTTATGCAGGCTCTCCACTCGCGCTCGTTCTGCGCGATACCTCCTCACTCAGCGGTGGGCCGACCGGTGACGTGATCAGTCTGGCAGGCAACGCAGCTTTCGAAGGCATCCTGAATTTCGGGGTGGGTATCTTTGATTTCGGCCCTAACGGCAACAATTCCGATCAGGTCCGTATCGCGTCGATCGAGTTCGAAGCCGTCAATGTGGTTCCGCTTCCAGCTGGCGCCGTGCTGCTGTTCACCGCTCTGGGTGGCCTCGGCTTCATGCGTCGCCGCAGGGGATAACCCTGCGAATTAGGCTTAAACGAAAAAAGAGCGCCAGTTTGGCGCTCTTTTCTTCTTAAGTCTTCAAAGCGAACGGCATTGGCAGGTTCAATATGCCAGTCTGTTCAGCCAGCAATCAGTTCAACAAGCCGACGTGGCGCAACCCGTGATCGACCAGTTCCTTCGTGCCATCGGTCAGCGGCACCAGAGGCGAGCGCACTTCTTCGCCGCACAGGCCCAGACGCGACATGGCGTATTTCACGCCGCAAACGCCAGGCTCTTTGAAGATGGCGCTGTGCAGCGGCATCAGCCGATCCTGTATCGTCAGCGCCTTGGCGTAGTCGCCGGCCAGGGTCGCCTCTTGCAGTTCGGAACACAGCCGCGGCGCCACATTGGCGGTGACGGAAATGCAGCCAACACCGCCCTGGGCGTTGAAGCCATGTGCGGTCGCATCCTCGCCCGAGATCTGGATGAAGTCCGTCCCGCAGGTGATCCGCTGGGCGCAGACACGCGCCAGATCGCCGGTGGCATCCTTCACGCCCACGATGCGCGGCAGTTTTGCAAGTTCACCCATCGTGGCCGGGCTCATGTCCACAACGGACCGGCCGGGGATGTTGTAGATGATGATCGGCAGCTCGCACGCGTCGTGCAGGGTGGTGAAATGCGCGATCAGCCCGGCCTGCGTGGGCTTGTTGTAATAGGGCGTGACGACGAGTGCCGCACTCGCGCCCACTGACTTGGCATGCTGCATGAAGCGCAGTGATTCGGCCGTATTGTTCGATCCGGCCCCGGCAATGATGGGCAGACGCCCGGCAGAGGCCTCGACCACGGCTTCGACCACTGCCATGTGTTCTTCATGTGTAAGCGTCGGGCTTTCGCCGGTGGTGCCCACAGGCACCAGTGCATGGCTGCCCTCATCCACATGCCAATCAACAAGTTTCTTGAGCGTCACCATATCCACTGCGCCGTCCTTGAACGGCGTGACCAGGGCAGGCATTGACCCCTTGAACATGACACGCTCCTCTTTCTTTTCCATTGTCGTCATCATTGACTGGTTCCGGAACGTCACCTACCGGGAATGTGAGTTGCAGGTCCCCGGTGGCACGCTATCCTGACGAAGCTCTATCCGTTCTCGGCAGGGAAATTGCAAGATCATGTGGCGCATTCTCCTGACAGTCGTGACTATCGTGTACATGTCGGTACCGGCCTTGGCGCAGACGCCGGGGGGCGCACGCCCCTTGCAGGCTGCCATGGACGCGATGCGCAGCGGCAATTGGGCCGAAGCCCGGATCGCCGCGCGCCGCGAGGGGCAAGAGGCGCTGGACATCATCAACTGGCTGAACCTGCGGGCCGGCAATGGCAGCGCTGCCGAGGTGCAGGATTTCCTTGATCGCAATGCCGACTGGCCCGGCCTGGCCTACCTGCGCAAGAAAAGCGAAGAGGCGATGGCAGAGGCCAGCCATGCCGAGGTGCTGGCCTTCTTTGCGGAGGATCTGCCACAGACAGGGACCGGCGCGCTCGCGCTGGCGCGGGCACAGATAGCGCGCGGTGAACAAGGTGCCGCCGAGGCGGGCATCGTCATGGCGTGGCGCACACTTGCGCTGTCGCAAAGCGAGCATTCGGCCTTTCTCGAACAATATGGCGATATCCTCAAACCCCATCACGCGGCGCGTATGGATATGGCCCTGTGGCATGGATGGGACGGCACGGCAAAGATGATGCGCCGGCTGGTCAGCGAAGACCGACAGAAACTGGCCGATGCCCGCATGGCGCTTTACGCGCTTGGCCCGGCCGTGGATACGCTGATCGAACGGGTGCCAGAGGCGTTGCAGTCCGATCCGGGGCTGGCGCATGCGCGCTTTGACTGGCGGGCGCGAAAAGGGCGCGACGACGCCGCGATAGAGCTATTGCTGGAACGTTCGGTCAGTGCCGCGTCGCTGGGGGAACCCTGGGCCTGGGCGAACCGGCGGCGCCTGTTGGCGCGCGGGTTGCTGCGGGCCGCCGATTGGGACCGCGCCTATGAGGTCGCCTCCAGCCATCACCTTGAAGAGGGCAGCGCCTTTGCAGAGCTTGAATGGATCGCGGGCTACGCCGCGCTGAAACGCAACCGCCCCGGCGTGGCTGCCCAGCATTTCTTCAACCTGAAGTCGGGCGTGGACACGCCGATTTCGCTTGGTCGCGCCGGGTACTGGCTGGGACGCGCCTACGAGGCTACAGGCGACAAGGCCGCGGCGCAAAATGCCTATGCCGAGGGCGCACAATACCAGACAAGCTTTTACGGATTGCTGGCGGCAGAGCGTGGTAGCGTGCCGTTCAACGCCGCTTTGACGGGCGGGGATATGCCGGAATGGCGCGGCGCGGGTTTCACCCAAAGCTCTGTCTTCAAGGCGGCGATGCTTCTGCTTGCCGCTGGCGAGGATGATCTGGGTGAAAGGTTTCTGACGCATCTGGCCGAAAGCCAGTCACCGGAAGCCATCGCGCAGATGGGCGCGATGCTGGAAGAGTTCAACCGCCCGCATATCCAGGTGATGCTTGGTAAACGCGCCGCCCAATATGGCATCGAGGTTCCGCGCCCTTATTACGCCCTGCACGATCTGGTGAAGTCAGACTACCCGGTCCCGACAGAGATCGTCCTGGCAATTGCGCGCCGGGAAAGCGAGTTCAATCCGCAAGTGGTCAGCGGTGCCGGGGCGCGCGGTTTGATGCAGGTGATGCCCGCCACGGCGCAGGCCGTGGCCTCGCAGCTGGGAATTGCGCACCAGACAGAGATGCTGACGCGGAACTGGAAGCACAATGCCCTGCTTGGAGCAGAATACCTGTCCTGGCTGTCCCGGCAGTTCGATGGCAACCCCGTCATGATGTCGGCAGGCTATAATGCCGGGCCGGGGCGTCCGACGCGCTGGATCAAGGAATATGGCAACCCGCTGGCGGGCGAGGTCGATGTGATCGACTGGATCGAGATGATCCCCTTTGACGAAACCCGCAACTACGTGATGCGGGTCACGGAAAGCCTGCCCGTCTACCGCGCCCGGCTGGGCAAGGACCCGCACCCGGTCCCGTTCAGCACGGAGCTGGTGGGCTCAACTCTTCTGGCGCGCACGCCAGAGGGTGAATAGGCCCGCTGCCACGATGATGGCCGTCCCGATGGCCACATTGGGGCGGATGGTTTCGTTAAAGACCACAAGCCCGATCGCGGACGCAAAGACCAGTTGCAGATAGGCGAAGGGCTGCACCGCGCTGGCCTCGGCGGATTCGTAGGTCTTGATCAGCAGCCAGTGCCCGCCTGCTCCGGTCAGGCACAATGCGCCCATCCAGACCCAATCCGTCGCGGTCATCGGTTCCCAGAACCAGAGCCCCGCAGCCGTCATAGCAATGGCGCCCATCATCCCGGTCCAGAAAAAACTGGTCGCGGCGGTATCCGCCCGTGCAACGTAGCGCGTCAGCAGCCCGTAAAGCGCGAACATGGTGGCCGAGGCCAGCGGGATAAGCGCCAGAGGTGAAAAGACGCCAAATCCGGGTTCGAGGATGATCAGCACCCCGACAAAACCGATGCCGATGGCCGTCCAGCGGCGCCAGCCTACGGATTCGCCCAGAACCGGCCCGGAAAGCGCGGCCACCAGCAGCGGGTAACAGGCAAAGACGGCATGGCTTTCGACCAGACCCAGATAGGTGAAGGCCGCGACCATGACGCAGATCTCCGCGGCAAGCAGCAACCCGCGAAACCCCTGAACCAGCGGTTGGCTCGTTGCCGCAGCAGCGCGCAACCCGCCCGCCTGTCGCCCTGCAATCGTGATGACGAAGGCCGCGAAAAACCAATACCGGATCATCACCACCATGATGACGTTATATTCGGTCGCCAGATGCTGCGAGATGCCATCCTGCACGGCAAAGACCAGAGTGGTGGCGACCATGTACCAAATGCCGAGGGTCGTGTCGTTCCGCGTCATTGGGCTTTCCGTGCGATGGTCATATGTCTCTTGCGGCCGTAACCCGGCACGCGTTCCGTCACAAGCCCGGCCGCGTCCAGCGCCCGCCGCACCGCCCCGGCCGCCGAGTAGGTTGCGGCCGTCCCGCCCGGTGCCGTATGCGCCGCGACACCGCGCAACAGCTCCGGCTCCCAAAGCTCGGGGTTCTTGGCGGGCGAAAAACCGTCGAGGAACCATGCATCGGCCTGCACGTCCAGCTGTGGCAGGGTTTCTCGCGCATCGCCCTCGATCATGCGAAAGCTCAGATCGGGGAGGTCAAAGGCGCGGGCGCCCTTTTGCCAGAAAGGGGCAAGCTCTGCCGCGATCGACGCAAGTTCCGGAAACCCGGCCTGCGCGCGGCGCATGTCCTCACCCGACAACGGGAAGGCCTCGAACGTGGTGAAAAGCAGCCGACCGGGCGTTTCGGACATGCGCCACAGTTCCAGCGTGGCGAGCAGGTTCAACCCTGTGCCGAACCCCAGCTCCATGATCCGGAACCCGTCGCGAAACCTTTCCGGCAGCCCGTTGCCGGTAAGAAAGACGTATCGCGTCTCTGCCAGCCCGTTCTCGATTGAATAATAGGGATCGTCGAACCGTGTCGACACGGGGATATCGCCATCGCGCCAGCTGAGCGCGGTGTCATTCATGTTGTCTGGGGTGTCGCTCTGGTTCTGCATGGTTTCCTGCCCTAAGACATGGCCCGTAACGGAGATGAAACAGAAGGGCGGCGGATTGACAATGGTAGATGTCACCATTCGGGGGGCGGGTATCTTCGGGCTGGCCTGCGCCTGGGCCTGTGCAAAGCGCGGGGCGTCGGTCCGCGTGGTCGATCCGCATGGTGTCGGGGCGGGGTCCAGCGGTGGCATTGTCGGGGCGCTGGCCCCGCATGTGCCCGAGAACTGGAACGAGAAAAAGGCATTTCAATTCGAAAGCCTGCGCATGGCAGAGCCGTTCTGGGCAGAGGTCGCGAATGTTGGTGGTGGCAATCCGGGCTATGCCCGCACCGGCCGCTTGCAACCCGTGGCGGACGAGGCCGCATTGGGGCTGGCGCAGGCCCGCGCGATCAGCGCCGCAGACCTGTGGCAGGGCTTTGCCGAATGGACGCTGGAGCGTGGCGCGCAGGGTTGGGCGCCTTCCTCGCCCACGGGGTGGGTCATCCGCGACACGCTGACTGCGCGGCTGCATCCCCGGAACGCCTGCGAGGCGCTGGCCCTCGCTGTGGTGGCTTTGGGCGGGCAGATCGAGGCAGAGGCGCCAGACGAGGGTCATGTGCTCTGGGCCACAGGCTGGCGCGGGCTGGAGGCCCTGTCCGAGGCACTGGCGCGCCCGGTTGGCAATGGGGTGAAGGGGCAGGCAGTGCTGCTGCGCCATGATGCCCGCAATGCGCCGCAGCTCTTCGTGGACGGGCTTCATATCGTTCCGCATGCGGACGGCACCGTTGCCATTGGGTCCACGTCGGAGCGGGAGTTTTCCGATCCCTCATCGGTGGATGCGCAATGCGATGCCTTGCTGACACGCGCCCGCGAGGCCTTGCCGCTTTTGCGGGATGCGGAAGTGTTGGAACGCTGGGCCGGGGTGCGCCCCCGCGCGCGGTCCCGCGCCCCGATGCTGGGACGACACCCGATGCACGAAGGCGCGTTCATTGCCAATGGCGGCTTCAAGATCGGCTTTGGGATGACGCCCGCCGTGGCAGAGGTGATGGCAGATCTCATGCTGGACGGGAATGACCGTATTCCGGTGGGATTCCGCGTGGAGGCATCCCTGTAGCGCTTGCAGTCGAACCCTTGCCTGTAGCGTCCGCACCCCCCTTGCGGGTCAGACCACCGTGCCAAGGGGAGGCGTGTCTGCGGGGTCAGCGCAGGGCGTCGGCAATCCGCTTGATGCCTTCGGGGATACGCTCGGACGGGATCGAGGAATATCCAAGGCGGCAAAAGTTGATCGGGGTTTCGGCCCCGAAAAAGAAGGGTTGCCCCGGTTCGATAAGGACATCCCGGCTGGCAAGCCTTTCGGCCAGAAGGATGGCATCGGTGCCCTCGGGGAGCGCCACCCAGATGCTTGATCCGCCATGCGGGCTTTGCCCGGCGATCTGCAACCCGTGGCGCTTCAATTCGGTCTCCATCACTTGCCGCCGCGTATTGAGCGCCCTGGCAGAGCGTTTGATAAGCGCATCATAATGGCCCAGCCGCAGGAAATAGGCGGCGGTACGCTGCATGTGCCCCGGCGGGTGCCGCAGGACAGAGGCGCGCAGGGCGCGGGCCTCGCGAATGAACTCTGCCGAGCCAACCAGATAGCCAAGCCGCAACCCGGGAAAGAGTGACTTGGAAAAGCTGCCCGCGTAGATGACCCGCCCATCGGTATCGAGCGATTTCAGCGCCGGGCTGGGCGGCGCAAGAAAGGCCGTTTCGAATTCGTAGTCATCTTCGACGATCAGCGCATCCAGCGCCCGCGCGCGGTCAAGCAGGGCGTGGCGCCGCTCCAGCGGCATGGTGACGGAGGTCGGGCAGTGATGGCTGGGCGTGGTGAAGATCACATCAACCCCATCCGGCACGTCGTCAGGGGGCAGGCCGTGGGCATCTACCGCAACCGGCGCAAGGCGGCAGCGTGACTGGGTCAGGATGTCTCTCAGCGCCGGATAGCACGGCATTTCGATCGCGGCAGCACGGCGCGGCGTCAGCAGGATCTGGGTCGTGAGCCAAAGCGCGTTCTGCGCCCCCATCGTTACAAGTATCTCGTCCGGGTTGGCGATGATGCCGCGGCGGGGGAGGGTGTGCCGGGCGATGAATTCGATCAGGTCCGGATCGTCTTGATCGTAGTAATCGGTGGTCAACGCGCTGAAGTCGCGCGCGCCCAGGGCCTTTACCGCGCAGAGCCGCCAATTGGCGTGATCGAAAAGCGTAGGGTCCGTCTGGCCGTAAATGAACGGGTAGCGATAGCGCGCCCAGTCGGCGGGTTTGCGCAGCGTGACGCCACCCGTAAACCGCTGGCCGATCGCACGCGCCCATTCCACGGTATCCTTCTTTCGCGCGGGGGTCTTGAAGCTTGGCGGTTCAGGCGCGTTGTCGGACACGTAAAACCCTGACCGGCCGCGCGAGGTCAGATAGTCATTCGACTGAAGCTCGGTATAGGAGAGGGTCACGGTAATCCGGCTGACGCCGAGATGCTTTGCAAGCGCGCGGGTCGAGGGCAACTGTTCGCCGCGCTGGAACCGGCCCGACAGGATGCCTTCGGCGACCATTTGCTGGATCTGCGCCTGAAGCGTGCCCTGCGCGTCGGGGGAAAGGAAGAATGTTTCGACTGGGATGGCCATGTCGCCAGTCTATGCTGGCATCATGGCGGGCGCAATCTGGACCTATTCGCAGCCAATGGGCCCGGTGCGGTGCTTGCGGCCCACCGCCGGGCGGGCCGCAGTTGTATAGACTTAGCCGAAGACCTTGGTCAGCGCGTTGTCCAGCGCGACGGTGATCTGGTCGATATCGTCGGGCGTGGCGATCAATGCCGGAGAGAAGCACAACACGTTGTTGAACCCCGGTACAGAGCGGTTCATCGCGCCTATGATGACGCCTTGCGCGTTGCAGGCGGCAACCACGGCGCCGACTTCTTTCTCGGTCACAGGCTCTTTACTGCTGCGATCGGCAACCAGTTCCGCCCCGAGGAACAGGCCTTTGCCGCGGACATCGCCGACGACGCGGTGCTTGTCCATGATGGCGCGAAGGTTGCCAAGCATCCGGTCGCCCATGGCCACGGTGTTGTCCAGCAGGCCCTCGTCCTCGATGATGCGCATGTTTTCCAGCGCTGCGGCCGGCCCGGACGTGCAGCCACCGAAGGTCGAGATATCGCGGAAGAAGTTCATGGGGTCGTCGGCGTCATCCTTGAACATCTCAAAAACGCGTTCGGTGGTCACGCAGCAGCCGATGGCCGCATATCCGGATGCAACACCCTTGGCCATGGTCACGAAATCAGGCTCGATCCCGTAATGCTGGTAGCCAAACCATGTGCCCGTCCGGCCGATGCCGCAGACGACCTCGTCGATATGCAGCAGGATGTCATATTTGCGGCAGATTTCCTGCACCTTCTGCCAGTAGCCCTCGGGCGGAACGATGACGCCGCCACCAGCGGTGATGGGTTCCAGGCAAAGCCCGCCGACCGTGTCGGGGCCTTCGCGCAGGATGATCTCTTCAATGGCCTCTGCCGCGCGTTCGCCGTAGTTTTCGACATCCCACTGGGCGCGATATTCCAGACAATGCGGCACGCGGACAAAACCGGGTGCCAGCGGCCCGTAATGTTCGACGCGCTGATCCTGACCACCAGCCGACATCGTGCCGATGGTGCCGCCGTGGTAATCGCGGTCGCGGTACAGGATCTTGGTTTTCTTGCCGCCATACCGCTTATGCGCGATCTGGCGGATCATCTTGAACGCCTTCTCATTCGCCTCGGAGCCGGAGTTGGTGTAGTAGATGCGGCTCATCCCCGGCATCTTTTCCATCAGCTTTTCGGCAAACAGCGCGCCCGGAATCGAACCCGTCGCACCGGAGAAATAGTTGAGCTTGACCAGCTGGTCGCGCACCGCGTCAGCAATGGTTTCGCGGCCATAGCCCACGTTGACTGTCCAGACACCGCCAGAGACCGCATCCAGATGCTCTTTGCCATGCTGGTCCCAGACGCGCATGCCTTTGCCCTCGACGATGATCCGCGGATCATTGGTCTCGAACGCCTTGTGCTGGATAAGGTGGTGCCAGACATGGGCCTTGTCGGCCGAAACCACATGGCTGATGTCATTGTCCTTGTAGGTGCCGTCCATAGCGATTTCCATCCTTTCTTGCCCGCGCGCACAGCTGGCGGCGGACAGACTCAAGCATCGGGTCAAGGCATCATCAAATGCCTCTATTGTCAGCAGCGATAGGGCCAGATTTACTGCTTGTATAGTGCCAGTAAGACCAGCATTCGCAACGCTTGTTTTCGCGGCCCGGCGATTATTCAAAGTTTTCAGCAGCTAAAGCGGATCGACCCGCGCTTTGCCGCTCGGACGGAGAACAAAAACCGGCAAGACTGCCCGAAAAACCATTGATTGCCCGGGGATTTTCCGCTCGGATCAAGCACATCGGATGAGCGTTTGGCGCAGTCTGGTAAAACGAGGCGGAAAACCGTCCGTACATAAATGCGTGCGCCGGGCCGGGGCATGCAAATCAACACGGGAGTTTCAAATATGTCGAAAAGAGTTTTGCTGAAGAGTGCCGCTGCCGGGCTTGCGCTGGTTGCAGGTGGTCAGGCGGCATTTGCCGAAAGCCATGCCGAACTGACCGTTGGCTATTTCCTCGAATGGCCGATGCCCTTTGAATACGCAAAGCAGATGGGCACCTACGACGAAGCGCTTGGCATGACGGTGAACTGGGTGTCCTTCGACACCGGCACCGCGATGAGCGCGGCCATGGCCTCTGGCGATGTGCAACTTTCGGTCAGCCAGGGCGTGCCGCCCTTCGTCGTTGCCGCCAGTGCCGGGCAGGATATCCAGGTTCTGGATGTCGCGGTCAGCTATTCCGACAATGACAACTGCGTGGTCGCCGAGGCGCTGGAGGTTGATCAGGGCAGCGCGGGCGAGCTTGCGGGCAAGAAGGTCGCCGTGCCACTGGGCACCGCTGCGCATTACGGCTTTCTCAAGCAGATGAGCCATTTCGGCGTTGACGTCTCCAGCATGGAAGTCGTGGACATGGCGCCGCCAGACGGGGCTGCCGCACTTGCGCAAGGGTCTGTCGACATGGCCTGTGGCTGGGGTGGCTCGCTGCGCCGCATGCTGGAACATGGCAACGTTCTGCTGACCGGCGCCGAGAAGGAAGAGCTGGGCATTCTTGTGTTCGACGTCACCTCTGGCCCGGCGGGCTGGGTTGCGGAAAACAGCGACACGGTTGCCAAGTTCCTGAAAGTGACTGCCGACGCCAACGCTATGTGGGCGGATGAGGCCAACCATGCGGAGATGCTGCCGGTCATCGCCAAGGATGCGGGCATGGACGAGGACGCGACGATGGCGACCATCTCGACCTTCGTCTTCCCGTCGATCGAGGATCAGCTCAGCGAGAAATGGCTGGGCGGCGGCGCGCAGGAGTTCATGAAAGGCGTGGCCGATGTGTTCGTCGAGGCAGGCAGCATCGACGCTGCACGTGAAAGCTATGCCGATTCGATCAATACCGGCCCGCTGAGCAGCGCGGGCGACATGTAACTTGCACAAAGCCCCCGGCCCGGTCGGTTGCGATCCGGGCCGGGGGCACGATCTAAGGGTCTTGCAAAGAACTTTGCCAAGAATTTTCGGAAAATCTTTCGCGCGATCAATGCGTACTGGATGGTCTCATGAACGGACTTAGCTTGGACAAAATCTCAATGCGTTTTGACTTGCCCAACGGCACGTCAGTCCAGGCGCTGAAAGATGTCTCGCTGCATCTTGAAGAAGGGGAACTGATGTCGGTGCTGGGGCCGTCTGGCTGCGGCAAGACCACGTTGCTGAACATCGTTGCGGGCTTTCTCGCCCCGACCGAAGGAAAGGTCGTGCTGAACGGCCATCCTGTCACCGGCCCGGACGCAGAGCGGGGAATGGTGTTCCAGCAAGGCGCCTTGTTCGAATGGATGAACGTGCGCGAGAACGTCAGCTTTGGCCCCCGCATGAAAGGCCAGCGCGAAAAGGACTATGGCGCGCATGTCGATCATCTGCTGGATGTCGTCGGCCTCCACGATTTCAAGGAAAAGGCGATCTACGAGCTTTCGGGCGGGATGCAGCAGCGCGTGGCCCTGGCCCGCTGCCTTGCCAACGACCCGGACGTGATCCTGATGGACGAACCCTTGGGCGCGCTTGATGCTCTGACCCGCGAAAAGATGCAAAGCCTTGTGCTGAAACTGTGGAAAGAGACCGGCAAGACCATCATCCTGATCACCCATTCGGTCGAAGAGGCACTGCTTTTGGGCGAGCGTCTTCTGGTGATGGCGCCGCGCCCCGGCCGCATTCACAAGGAATACCGGCTGCCCTTTGCCGATGACGGCGTGGGACGCGATTTGCGGGAGGTCAAGAAACGCACCGATTTCGGCGAGCGCCGGGAAGAGATCCTTTCGATGATCTGGGACATGGAAGAAGAAATTATGGGCCGCGCGGAGGAGACGAAATGATCATTCTGCTGATATATGTCGCCATCTTCGTGGTGACCTTCTTTGTCGTGAAATTCGTGGCCCAGCAAGCGGCCAAAACCGACTATACCTCGCTCAAGACCGTGACCTTCGGCGATGAAAGCACGGTCACGCCGAACCGCATCGCCTCTGTCGTGTCGGTGCTGACGATCTTCCTGCTGTGGGGCTCTTTCACCGGGTCCAAATGGGTGCCGGGCTTTTTGCATGCGCCGGGGCCGTTCACCGGTGTGGCAGAATTCACCTATACCGCCGAGGCGGACGGCCAGACCGATGACGCGTTGGTCAGGGTTCTGGTCCATCCGGTGGGCGAGGAAGCGACCGACCCCGAGGTCGAGCCGGGCGACGGGTTTGCCAAGAACGACGCGGCCACGGTCGGTGCATGGCGCAGCGGTCTGATCCGCGTCGATCAGAACGACGAATTGGGCCGGGACGCGGGCCACACGGTTGTCGCGGTCAACGGCCAGCCTATCGCCCCCGGTCAAAGCGTGGAGACGGATTTCGGCCGCGTCGGGATGAGCCCGAAGGGCACGCTGAATTTCGAGCCTGCCAAGGGATGGCAGATGGAGCCGATCTGGCTGCCCCCGCCCGAAGCGGTCATGGCCCGGCTGATCGACATTTCCAAGGATGGCTATCGCGACAGCACATTGTGGGAGCATCTGGGCTACTCGCTGTTCCGCGTGATCGTGGGTTTCTTCTTTGGCGCGCTGATCGGTATCCCGCTGGGCTATGCCATGGGTCTGTCGGACTGGTTCCGTGGCTGGTTTGACCCGATTGTCGAATTCATGCGCCCGGTGCCACCGCTTGCACTGATCCCGCTTGTCATCATCTGGGCGGGCATCGGCGAGACCGGCAAGATCATCCTGCTGTTTCTTGCCGCGCTCTGGATCATGGCAATCGCAGCGCGGGCGGGCGTGTCCGGGGTGAATATCACGAAGGTGCACGCCGCCTATTCGCTGGGCGCGTCGAAGTTCCAGATCATGCGGCATGTGATCGTGCCCAATTCCCTGCCAGAGATCTTTACCGGCGCACGTGTGGCCATGGGGGTCTGCTGGGGCACTGTGGTTGCGGCAGAACTGGTGGCGGCGGAAAAGGGTGCCGGCATGATGATCATGGTTGCGTCGAAATTCCAGCTGACCGATATCGTCCTGATGGGGATTATCCTGATTGGCGTCATCGGCTTCGGCATCGACATTCTGATGCGCAAGGTCGAGAGCATTCTGGTGCCGTGGAAGGGCCGAAGCTGAGACTATGAAAGAACGTGTTGAGGAATTTCTGACCGGCCTGTTTCAGGCCGCTGTCGCCGCTGCCGACCCAAAGCGCGCGCTAAGTCGCGCTCTGCCGGAACGTCCGAAAGGCAAAACCGTTGTGATCGGTGCTGGCAAGGGCGCCGCGCAGCTGGCGCAGGCGTTCGAGCAGCTTTGGGACGGCCCGCTGGAAGGGGTTGTCGTCACCCGCTACGGCTATGCCGCGCCGTGCCGGCAGATCCGCGTCATGGAAGCGGCCCATCCTGTGCCGGACGCTGCGGGCCTTGCGGCGACCAAGGCGCTATTCGATGCGGTGGCGGGGCTGGGGCCGGATGATCTGGTGGTCGCGCTGGTCTGTGGCGGGGGGTCTTCGCTGCTGCCCTGCCCGGCAGACGGGCTGGATTTCCAAGACGAGATCGCGCTGAACGAATGCCTGCTCGCCTCTGGCGCGCCGATCGGTGTGATGAACATGATCCGCAAGCAGATCAGCGGCGTGAAGGGCGGGCGCCTTGCGCTGGCAGCCGCGCCTGCGCGGGTCGTGTCGCTGGTCGTGTCGGATGTGCCGGGGGATGATCCGGCGCAGGTGGCCTCTGGGCCCACAGTGCCTGACCGGACCACGCGAGAGGCGGCAAAGGCTGCGGTCCGGGCCTATGGCATCGATTTGCCTGCAAAGATCGCGGCGTTTCTTGAGGGCGACAGCAACGTGCCGCCACTGCCCGATGATCCCGGTTTCGAAGGCAACGAGGTTCGCGTGATCGCCTCGGCTGCGCTGTCGCTGGAGGCCGCGGCAGAGGCCGCACGCGCCGCTGGCGTAGAGGCGGTGATCCTCTCCGATGCCATCGAAGGGGAATCGCGCGAGATTGCCCGGATGCATGCTGCCATGGCGCTGGAATGCGCGGCAAAATCCCGGCCATTTCCGCCGCCCGTCGTGATGCTGTCCGGCGGTGAGACCACGGTGACCTTGCGGGCCAAGGGGCGCGGCGGGCGCAATTCGGAATTCCTGCTGTCCTTTGCGCTGTGCATTGACGGAAAGACGCAGATATCGGCGCTGGCGGCCGACACGGACGGGATTGACGGGTCAGAGGATAACGCGGGCGCGTTTGCTGACGGCCAAACGGCCGCAGCCATTCGTGCAGCGGGGGCCGATCCTGCTGAAATGCTATCGCGCAACGATGCCTGGGGCGCTTTTGACGCAGCGGGGAGCTTGTTCGTACCCGGCCCGACCGGCACCAATGTGAATGATTTCAGGGCAATCCTGATCGGTGAGCTGCCGTGAAGGTCGGCGCGACTGGCGCGCGCCCAAACGGGCAAGCTGATATGTGAGTGGGCTACTGGGTGGCAGTCTCTGACGACATGCCGTCCAGCCAGGTCAGCATGCTCTGCGTGACGCCGGATAGCCAGAGCCTCAGCTTGTCGACCTCGCTCACATAGCTATCCATGAGGCCGCTCAGCTCTGGTACCCAACCCTTGATCGTCGGGGCCATCACGTAGATCCCGATCAGCACGGCCATGAGCAGCAGCATGGACACAAAGCCGCGCGCAAAGCCCGATCCGCCCTCTTTCAAACCACCTTGCGGGGTTTCAAGGGCGCGTGGTTCCGAACTTGCGCGCAGGGTGGAATTGATCTTTTCGATATCCGGCAGGTCGGCCGCCTCTGCCGCAGAACCGGCCGCGCCCGCCGCTGCTGCGGTCGCCGCTCCGGCGCTGCGGTCCTTCGACTGGATGCGGGCCATGCGTTCGCGTGCAAGACGCGCCCGCCTGCTTGCCGCATCATCATGAGTGGCACTGTCGAGCCCAAGCTCCGGCTGGCTTTCCAGACTGCCCTCGGCTGCGCGCACACGCGATTCGCGCTCGGCCTCGGCGCGCAGAACATCGGCCACACCCGGATCCAGGCTGCGCCGCGCGGGCTGGGGCAGAGGCGCGGTATCAACGTCGGCTGGCTCGTCTTCGTAATCCTCGGCCCATGTGTCAGCGGTCAGCTGTTCTTTGGCATCGCCCTCTGACGTGGGCTCGGCCGACTGTTCAGACGCAGCGGCAGCGGCTGCGTCCAGATCCGGCGCCTGATCGGCGCTGTCCTCAGCGGGGGCGTTCGTCTCGGCACGGGTCTGAAACCAGGTATGTCCGCAATCGGAACATTGCACATCGCGCCCGTCCTGCGGGATGACCTCGCCTGGAACCTCGTATTGCGCGCTGCAATTTGGGCATGTTAGCCGCATCGTTACCCCTGTTCGTTCCTTTACGGACCCTTCATTCTGCAGCATAAGGCCGCCGACGCCCATGGAAAAGGCCGAACTATCCCCGTGACGCATTGAAACCGTTTCGATGCTCAGGCACAACAAGGCCTTTCGAGACGGGCCGTGAAAGAGGGTACAATTTGATCGAGCTGGAGAACGTCGCGTACAGCTATGGCGGCGGCGAGTTGTTTTCTGAGATCTCGCTGAAGCTGGCCCCGGGATCGTTTCATTTCCTGACGGGGCCATCTGGTGCAGGCAAGACGACATTCCTGAAGCTGTGTTACGGCGCGCTGCAGCCAACAGACGGTCAGCTGCGCCTTTTCGGAGCCGATCTGCGCGACATGAGCCGGGATGACGTGGCGCTTTGCCGTCGTCGCATTGGCGTCGTGCATCAGGATTGCCAGTTCCTTGATCATCTGCCCGTCGCCGAAAACGTCGCCCTGCCGCTGACCGTATCTGGGCAGGACAGGCCGGAGGAGCTGGCCAACCTGACGGACCTGATGTCCTGGGTCGGGCTGACCGAACGCGCCAACGCCCTGCCGCCCGAGCTTTCGGGCGGAGAACGCCAGCGCGTGGCATTGGCACGGGCGCTGATCATGTCACCGGAAGTGATCCTTGCGGACGAACCGACGGGCAATGTCGATTGGGAAATGTCCCAACGGCTGATGCGGCTCTTGATAGAGCTTAATCGCATGGGCAAAACGGTCGTCATCGCGACCCACGACCTTGGCCTGATCCGTGCCACCAAGGCGCATGTCCAGAGCCGGGTGCTGCGGATATCCAACCGGCGGATGCAATTGGCGGGAGCGGATCTGTGAAATCCTATGTCGCGATTCTCAAACGCATTTTCACTCGTGATGCGGCGGCTGACCGGGTGGTGCCGCCGACGGGGACAACCGCACGTCTGACGCTGTTTTCCGCGGGCGCGATGGCGTTTCTTGCGGTGTTTGCACTGGCCCTGTCGCTTGCTGCCGGGCGTCTTGCGGACCGCTGGGGAGAGGAGCTCGCCCGCACCTCCACCATCCGCATTACCGCCCCGACAGAGCAATTGTCCGCCCAGACCGAAGCCGCCTTGCGCGTTCTGGAAACAACACCGGGCGTTGCTGCGGCGCGGGCGCTGGATGATGAAGAGCAACGCGCCCTGCTGGAGCCTTGGTTCGGCCCGGATCTGCCGGTCGAGGATCTGCCCATCCCGCAGCTGATCGAGGTGACAGAGACAGAGGACGGCTTTGACGCAGAGGGCCTGCGCCTGCGTCTGGCCGCAGAGGTGCCCAATGCGGTGCTGGACGACCACACCCGGTGGCGGCGTCCCATGATTGCGGCGGCCTCTCGGCTGCGGTTGATGGGCTGGGTCTGCATCCTGCTGATCGTCGGGGCCGTGGGCGCGATGATCACCCTCGCCGCCAATGCGGCCCTTGCCGCCAACGCGCGGGTGATCTCGGTTCTGCGTCTGGTCGGGGCGACGGATGATTACATTGCAGACGCATTCGTGCGACGTTTCACATTGCGGGCCCTGACGGGGGCCGGGGTGGGAACCCTGATCGGCCTTCTTGCGATCATTGCCTTGCCGTCGATCGGTGACACGGGCGGCGTACTGACCGGGCTGGGCTTTCGCGGCATGCATTGGGTGCTGCCATTGCTGATCCCGCCTTTCGCTGCGATCGTGGCGCTATTGGCCACTCAGGCGGCTGCGCGCCGCGTCTTGACGGAGCTTGACTGACATGGGCTACACTATCCAATGGCTTCGCTCGCTTTTCTTCGTCGGTCAGATGTACCTGATGATGGCCGTGCTGGCGGTCTATTTCACTCCTTGGGCGATTTTCGACCGGCGCGGGGCCTATGCGGGGGTGCGCACCTATTGCCGCTATGTCCGCTGGTCCGCGAAATGGATGTGCGGGCTGCATAGCGAGGTGCGCGGCACCGTCCCCACCGAGGAAGTGCTGATCGCGGCCAAGCATCAAAGCTTTTTCGATATCATCATCATCGTCAGCGTGGTTCCAAAGCCGAAGTTCATAATGAAGGCGTCCTTGCGCCGCGCGCCCATTCTGGGCTGGTACGCCAAGCGCATCGGGTGTGTCGCCGTGGATCGCGGCAAGCGGGCCGAAGCGATCCGCCAGATGATCCAGGAGGTGAGCCACGGGGATGCGCCCGCCGGGCAGCTTATCATCTACCCGCAGGGTACGCGCGTCGCGCCGGAAGCGAAGCGACCCTACAAGATCGGCACCGCGGTGCTTTACCGCGAAACCGGGCAGGATTGCGTGCCCGCAGCCACCAATGTGGGCGTGTTCTGGCCGCGCACCGGCATCTACCGCAAGCCCGGTCTGGCTGTTGTCGAGTTCCTTGACCCGATCCGCCCGGGGCTGGACAATGACAGCTTCATGGCGCGGCTTGAGAATGAGATCGAAACCCGTTCCATTGCACTGATGGCAGAGGCAGGATTCGATGCACGACTTTCCCAAGATCAAGACGACAGAAGCGCTTGAGGCGCTTTACGGCGAACCCGGCAGCGCCTCCCTGCGCAAGGTCGCGGCGCAGCTGACGCCGCTTTACCGAAACTGGATCATGGCCTCGCGGTTTTGCGTGCTTACCACGGTCGGTCCCGAAGGAACCGATGGAAGCCCGCGCGGCGATGATGGCCCTGTTGTGTCCATTCTGGATCAGCAGACCCTGCTGATGCCCGATTGGCGTGGAAACAACCGGTTGGATTCGCTGCGCAATATCGTCTCTGACGGGCGGGTTTCGCTGATGTTCATGGTGCCGGGATCTGCGACCATCGTGCGGGTGAACGGCGCGGCCATTCTGACCGATGACGTCGATCTGCGCGCCCGGTTCGACCAGCGCGGCAAGCATCCTGCCACCGTGATCGTCATCACCATCTCAGAGGTCTATACGCAATGCGCCAAGGCGATCATGAGATCAGACCTGTGGGGGCGGGATGATGCGGCAGAGGTTCCAACGACCGGCCAAATCCTTGCCGAAATGACCGAGGGCGAAGAGGGCGGCGCAACCTATGACGCCACCTACAATGACCGTGCCATGCCAAACATGTGGTAGCGCTTTTGCTGTGCCACCCATGGTGCGGAACACTCGGCACCGTCGCAAACTATGCGTCGAAAGAAGGCGGATTGCGGATTGTTAAACTGCTTCTCGCGTCTTCGCCCCGATCTGGATATGCAAAGAGATGTATACCCCAACGTTGCTTGCTGCCCCATTCCCCAAGAAACCAACCCACAGAGAGCGAACCCATTTGAGCGTTTGGATCGAATTGCAGTTCGGGGAAATGCTTGGCCTTCTGTTGGGTTATGAGATCTCTCAATATCATTGCGTCATCAAAGGACAGAGCTTCTGGGAAAAAGGTCGTGATGCTGCAACTTTCGTTGTCGACATCAAGGAACGTCTTCGACAGTGGGTCAATCCAATTGGTATATGACAGAGCATATTCCGCCACGCCAAACGCTGCTGGGCTGACAGCAATGCCCTTGGCGCGCTTGATACAGATATCTTCGAATAGCTGAGCGATGCGTTCAGGGCGCGTTTGCTTAGGCCAGAGTAACGAAGCTCCGCCCAATCCTAAGCAGAACCCACATAAAATAACCGGAAGAAGGATCTTCTTTTTCATTACGGGTTGCTAAATCGGTTGGCCCGCCGCTGTAAAGCGGCAGGCCAACCAGAGTCTTACATGTGGATCGCACCGTCGCCGCAGGCCAAAGCGGCTTCGCGCACGGCTTCGGAGAAGGTCGGGTGGGCGTGGCAGGTCATCGCCACATCCTCGGCGCTGGCACCAAATTCCATCGCAACGCAGATCTCGTGGATCAGGTCGCCCGCGCCCGGCCCGATGATATGGCAGCCCAGGATGCGGTCGGTTTCCTTGTCCGCGATCAGCTTGACGAAACCATCCGCCGCGAACACGGCCTTGGCGCGGCCATTGCCCATGAAGGAAAACTTGCCGACCTTGTAGGCGCGGCCGCTTTCCTTCACCTGCTCTTCGGTCTGACCAACGGTGGCCACCTCGGGGTGTGTGTAGACAACGCCCGGGATCACACCATAGTTCACATGGCCATGCTTGCCCGCGACGGTCTCGGCCGCTGCCATGCCTTCATCCTCGGCCTTATGCGCCAGCATCGGCCCGGCGATGGCGTCGCCAATCGCGTAGATGCCCTTGACGTTGGTCTGCCAATGCGCGTCGGTCTTGATCTGGCCGCGCTCTGACATCTCGACGCCAAGCGCCTCCAGCCCCAGACCGCCGGTGTAAGGTTTGCGGCCCGTTGCAACCAGCACGACATCGGCGTCCAGCACAGCCTCGCTGTTGTCCTTCTTCAGCTTGTAGCTGACCTTGGCCTTGGTTTTCGTCGCCTCGACACCCTGAACGGCCGCGCCCATGATGAACTTCAAACCTTGCTTGGTCAGGATCTTCTGGAACTGCTTTTGCACCTCGGCATCCATGCCGGGGGTGATCGCGTCCAGATATTCGACAACCGTGACCTCTGTGCCAAGCCGCGCGTAGACAGAACCCATCTCCAGCCCGATCACGCCCGCGCCGATCACGACCATCTTCTTCGGGATCTTCGGCAATTCCAGCGCGCCGGTAGAGGTCACGACGATTTTTTCGTCCACCTCGACACCCGGCAGGCTGCTTGGCACCGATCCGGTGGCCACGATGATGTTCTTGGTCTCGTGAACCTCGTCGCCGACCTTGACCTTGCCCGGTTCCGGGATAGAGCCCCAGCCCTTCAGCCAGTCGACCTTGTTCTTCTTGAGCAGGAACTCGACGCCTTTGGTGTTGGTGGTCACGACCTCGTCCTTGTAGGCGAGCATCTGCTTCCAGTCGACCGAAGGCGATTTGCCCTTCAGGCCCATCTTGGCAAAGTTATGTTCTGCCTCATGCAGCTGGTGCGTGGCGTGCAGCAGCGCCTTTGACGGGATGCAGCCGATATTCAGGCAGGTGCCGCCCAACGTCTCGCGCCCTTCGACGCAGGCCGTTTTCAGGCCCAGCTGTGCCGCACGGATGGCCGCGACATAGCCGCCGGGGCCGGAGCCGATGATGATGACATCATAATTCGCCATGGGAAGTTCCTTTCGTGTGTTGGGGGAAGGGGGCGCTGCCCCCGGTCGCCTTGCGGCGCCGTCCCCCGGAGTATTTTGGCAAAGAAGAAGGTGTGTCGGTTGGTAGGGTTTTCGTATGTCGCGTGCGCGGGATCATAGCAAAGTTCCCACGAGCATGATGGTGGTGGCCAGAAAGCCTGCGAACCAGATCAGGGACCGCCAGGGGCTCCACCCGAAAAGATAGGCGGGGATGTAGAGCAGGCGGGCCGCCAGATAGATGAGCGCGCAGAGGGCGCTGAGCTTGCCACCCTTGTCGGCATAGGTCGTGACCAGACAGGCGATGGAGAAGAGGATCAGCCCCTCGAAATGATTGTTCATCGCCCGCTGGGCGCGGCCTGCAAAGCCGGTCAACGCGCGCGGCTCATCCCGAGGCGAGGCCGCGTAATCGCTGCCAACCTGCTTCTGCGCGCTGACCGAGTAGATCACGAAGTGCACGACCTGAAGCAGGGCTGCGAGGGTGAGGGCGGTGAGTTCGGGGGTCATTTTTGCCACCCGTCCCGGGCTTGACCCGGGACCTCGACTTTGCACTCGGTTGCAGGATCCTGGGCCATCTCGGTGGCGTCTGGAATGCAGGCAAAGCTATCAAGAAGTGTTGTGCTCATGTGCGACGCCATCCTTTGTCCACTTCGATTTTTGTGATTACGCGTGCTGATATGAGCTGAGCTACGAAAGATGCTGGGAAGACGAAAAGAGAAACCACGATTAGAAACCCAACAAAATTTACCTCTAGATACCCTCTGCCTTCGTGAAAATGGCTGATCAATGGAACGTCACTTAGGACGGCAAACCCGATAGATTCCGACGTCATGAAGACCGGTCGGATAAAAACTAAGAAGGCCAGAAGTTGCACCAAAAACGGCAGCCGCCCAATGAGCATGTCGCCGCATTTCGCACATTGATGCGCTTCTGATGCATCCCGCGGCCTGACCGTTCCTAAGACGTCACTGTACGGTTGAACCTCTTCACAGGTTGGGCAACGGAATTTCAGAATTCGCGAAATGAAGCCAAGGTGACCCGGCTCCATTCTTGATATTCTGGCCTCTCTTAACACAGCCTCTTAAAGATCCATCAACAACCGGCGCGGATCTTCCAGCGCTTCCTTGACGCGCACGAGGAAGGTCACGGCGCCTTTGCCGTCGACGATGCGGTGATCATAGGACAGCGCCAGATACATCATCGGGCGGATCTTGATCTCGCCGTTGATGACCATCGGGCGGTCCTGGATCTTGTGCATGCCAAGGATACCCGACTGCGGCGGGTTCAGGATCGGCGAGGACATGAGCGAGCCGTAAACACCCCCGTTGGAGATGGTGAAGGTGCCGCCCTGCATCTCTGCCATCGACAGCTTGCCGTCACGGGCGCGCTTACCCTTTTCGCCAATCGCCTTTTCGATCTCTGCAAAGGACATCTGGTCGGCATCCCGGATCACCGGAACAACCAGACCTTGCGGCGTGCCGGCCGCGATGCCCATATGCACGAAGTTCTTGTAGACGATGTCGGTGCCGTCGATCTCTGCATTGACCTCGGGGACCTCTTTCAGCGCATGGCAGCAGGCCTTGGTGAAGAAGGACATGAAGCCCAGCTTGACCCCATGCTTCTTCTCGAAGAGCTCCTTGTACTCTTTGCGCAGCGCCATGGTCTCTGTCATGTCCACCTCATTGAAGGTGGTCAGGATGGCGGCGGTGTTCTGCGCGTCCTTGAGACGGCGGGCAATGGTCTGGCGCAGGCGGGTCATCTTCACCCGCTCTTCGCGCGACGCATCGTCGGCAGAGACCGGGGCACGCGGGGCGGGCGGGGCCGCCGCAGGCGCCGGGGCCGATGCCGCAGCGGCAACGGCCTTCGCCACATCATCCTTCATCACGCGGTCATCGCGGCCGGAACCGGACACCTGATCACGGCTGATGCCGGCCTCTGCCATGGCCTTCTTCGCAGAAGGTGCGTCCTCGACATCCTTGCCGCCGCCTGCAGGCGCTTCGGCCGCGGGCGCAGCCGCAGGGGCCGAAGCCGCCCCCGCGCTGTCACCGATCACGGCCAGCTTCGCAGTGGCGTCAACCGTGGTGCCTTCGGGCGCCAGGATTTCCGACAGAACGCCGGCAGCAGGTGCTGGCACTTCGACGGATACCTTGTCGGTTTCCAACTCGCACAGCATCTCGTCCTGCGCGACAGTGTCGCCCACCTTCTTGAACCATGTCGAAACCGTCGCTTCGGTCACCGACTCGCCCAGCGTGGGCACCATGACGTCAACGCTCTTGCCGCTTGGCGCGGGATCAGCCGCAACTTCTGCTGCTGGCGCGCTGCTTGCGGCGGGCTTGGCGGATGCTTCCCCACCTTCGGCGATATTGGCCAAAAGCGCGTCGACACCCACCGTTTCACCCTCGGCGGCCACGATATCGGCCAGTGTTCCTGCGACGGGCGAGGGCACCTCCACGGTCACCTTGTCGGTTTCCAGTTCGCACAGCATCTCGTCAACTGCGACGCTGTCGCCAGGTTTCTTGAACCAGGTGGCGACGGTGGCCTCTGTCACGGATTCGCCCAAGGTAGGGACGCGTACTTCAGTCGTCATCGGTTATTTCCCTTCGATGGTCAGCGCCTGATCGACGAGCGCTGCTTGTTGTGCCTTGTGCTGGCTTGCCAGACCCGTGGCGGGCGAGGCTGTTGCCGAACGACCCACATAGGCGGGACGCAGATGCTTGGCCTTGATCCGGCCCAGCACCCATTCGATATTCGGTTCGATAAAGCTCCAGGCGCCCTGGTTCTTGGGCTCTTCCTGACACCACACCATTTCCGCGCCTTTGAAACGCTCCAACTCGTGAACGAGGCTCATGGCCGGGAACGGATAGAACTGTTCGATCCGCAGCAGATAGATGTCGTCGATACCGCGCGCGTCCCGCTCTTCCAGAAGATCGTAATAGACCTTGCCGGAACACATCACGACGCGTTTGATCTTGTCATCTGCAACCAGCTCTGTCTCGGAATTGCCGTGCTGGGCATCATCCCACAGCACCCGGTGGAAGCTGGACCCGGTGATGAAATCCTCCTTCGTGGAGACTGCCAGCTTGTGCCGCAGAAGCGACTTCGGCGTCATCAGGATCAGCGGCTTGCGGAAGCTGCGGTGCAGTTGTCGGCGCAGGATGTGGAAGTAGTTCGCCGGGGTAGAGCAGTTCGCCACGATCCAGTTGTCCTGCCCGCACATCGTCAGGAAGCGTTCCAGACGCGCGGAGGAGTGTTCCGGCCCCTGGCCTTCATAGCCATGCGGCAGCAGGCAAACGAGGCCCGACATGCGCAGCCATTTGGATTCGCCCGAACTGATGAACTGGTCGAACATGATCTGCGCGCCATTGGCAAAGTCGCCGAACTGCGCCTCCCACAGGGTCAGCGCGTTGGGCTCGGACAGCGAATAGCCATATTCGAAGCCCAGAACCGCGTATTCCGACAGCATCGAGTCGATGACTTCATACTGGGCCTGTCCTTCGCGGACATGGTTCAGCGGGTAGTAACGCTCTTCCGTTTCCTGATTGATGAAACCGGAATGGCGCTGGCTGAACGTGCCGCGTGTGGAATCCTGTCCGGCCAGACGCACCGGGTAGCCTTCGGAGAGAAGCGAGCCAAAGGCCAGCGCCTCGCCCGTCGCCCAGTCAAAGCCCTTGCCGGTCGCGAACATTTCCTTCTTGGCGTCCAGAAGACGGCCCACGGTCTTGTGCATGGTAAAGCCGTCGGGCGCCCGGGTCAGGGCCTCGCCGATCTCGACAAATGTCTTTTCCTTGATCGCCGTCTTGCCGCGCTGGTATTTGCCCTCTTTCTGCTTGTCGAGATGCGACCAGCGCCCGTCCAGCCAATCGGCCTTGTTGGGGCGGTAATCCTTTCCGGCCTCGAACTCTTCGTTCAGATGCGCCTGGAAGGCGGCCTTCATGTCCTCGATCTCGCCCTCGGGGATCAGGCCGTCCTTGACCAGACGTTCGGTATACAGGCTGAGCGTCGTCTTGTGGCCCTTGATCTTCTTGTACATCAAAGGGTTGGTGAACATCGGCTCGTCGCCTTCGTTATGACCGAAGCGACGATAGCAGAAGATGTCCAGAACGACGTCCTTGTGGAACTTCTGGCGGAATTCCGTGGCCACCTTGGCGGCGTGAACCACGGCCTCGGGGTCATCACCGTTCACGTGGAAGATCGGCGCCTCGACCACCAGCGCGTTGTCGGTGGGGTAGGGGCTGGAGCGGCTGAAATGCGGCGCGGTGGTGAAGCCGATCTGGTTGTTCACCACGATATGCATCGTGCCGCCAGTGCGGTGTCCGCGCAGGCCCGACAGCGCAAAGCACTCTGCCACGACGCCCTGACCGGCAAAGGCCGCGTCACCATGCAGAAGAACCGGCAGAACAGCGGTGCGTTCGGCGTCGTTCAACTGGTCCTGTTTCGCCCGGGCCTTGCCCAAAACGACCGGGTTCACCGCCTCCAGATGGCTGGGATTGGCGGTCAGCGACAGGTGCACCTTGTTGCCGTCAAACTCACGGTCAGAGGATGCGCCGAGGTGATATTTCACGTCGCCCGACCCATCGACATCCTCGGGCTTGAAGCTACCACCCTGGAATTCGTTGAAAATCGCGCGGTACGGCTTGCCCATCACGTTGGCCAACACGGACAGGCGGCCGCGGTGGGGCATGCCGATGACGATGTCCTGAACCCCAAGCGCGCCGCCGCGCTTGATGATCTGCTCCATCGCAGGGATCAGCGACTCGCCGCCATCAAGGCCGAACCGCTTGGTCCCCATGTATTTCACATGCAGGAATTTCTCGAAGCCCTCGGCCTCGACCATCTTGTTCAGGATGGCCTTGCGCCCCTCGCGGGTGAAGTGGACTTCCTTGCCGAAGCCCTCGATCCGCTCTTTCAACCAGGCAGATTGCTCAGGGTCCGAAATGTGCATGTATTGCAGCGCAAACGTGCCGCAATAAGTCCGCTTCACGATGTCGAGGATCTGCCGCAGCGAGGCAATCTGAAGCCCCAGCACGTTGTCGATGAAGATCGGCCGGTCCATGTCGGCCTCGGTGAAACCGTAGGTCTTTGGATCAAGCTCGGGATGCGGAGTGGGGTCGCGCATGTTCAGCGGATCCAGATCTGCGGCAAGATGGCCGCGGATCCGGTAGGCCCGGATGATCATCAGCGCGCGGATGCTGTCCAGAACGGCGCGCTTGATCGCATCGTCTGAAACGGCAACACCGGCATCAACGGCCTTGGCTTTGATCTTGTCGCCCGCGCCTTTGACCTCTGCCACTTCGGGCCATTCGCCCGTCAGGGCAGAGGTCAGCTCGTCGCCCGGCATCGGTGGCCAGTCGGCGCGCCCCCAGGACGGGCCTGCGGCCTCTGCCTTGACGCTCAGGTCATCATCGCCCAACTGTCGGAAAAAGGCCTGCCAAGCGTCATCGACAGCGTTCGGGTCATTGGCATAACGCGCGTACATCTGTTCAAGATATTCCGCGTTGTGCCCCTGCATGAAGCTGGAAGCGTGGAATTGGTCGTTTGGGCTTTGGTCGGTCATTGGGGGACCTCGTTCGGGTTGGGACCGTATTTGTTAGGACCGGGTTGAGAGGGCAGCAAGAGCATGCCCATGGTGTTCGAGAAATAAGCGAGCGTCATGATGGTCACCGTCAAGGAGGCTATCAAGAGTAAGGCGACGACGATTGTTCCGAAGAAAAACGCCGCTATGAACGCAATGAGACGGACAGCCGAACTGCTTTCGGCGGCCAGCGCCACCAAAAGCAGCACGACGCCAAGCGCCATGGCGGGTTTCAAAGGGTCAAGCATCAGCTTTCCGCTTTCGCCCACGTCATGCAGCCGGCGTACGCCAGCGGCGGTAATCGGAAGGTAGAAAATCGCCGTGACGGTGTAGATGCCTGCCGCGATGTGATCGGCGGGTAGAAAGCGAATGCACAGGGCGAGGCTCGCTGCGAAGGCCACAACGGAGAAAAACAAGAACCACAGGTAATCGGCACGTGCGGTCCGGCCGCCAAGATCGAAGGATCTTGACGCCTCACTCAGGATTGTTCGCGCGATTGTCATCCCGGACTACGCGCCCCGGGCTTGACCCGGGGCCTCCTGTTCAAGGTCCCGGGTCAAGCCCGGGACAGGTATCGCTACCCTTTGTTGATCGCTTCCTGAACGGCCTCGCCAAGCGTGGCGGGGCTGTCGGCGACGACGATGCCAGCAGCTTTCATCGCTTCGATCTTGTCCTCGGCACCGCCTTTGCCACCGGCGACGATTGCGCCCGCGTGGCCCATGCGACGACCCGGAGGAGCAGTGCGACCGGCGATGAAGCCAGCGGTCGGCTTCCAGCGGCCCTTCTTCTTCTCATCGGCCAGGAACTGCGCGGCATCCTCTTCGGCAGAGCCGCCGATTTCACCGATCATGATGATCGACTGCGTTTCGGGGTCGGCAAGGAACATCTCCAGCACGTCGATATGCTCGGTTCCCTTGATCGGGTCGCCGCCGATACCGACAGCCGAGGACTGGCCAAGACCCAGGTCAGAAGTCTGCTTGACTGCCTCATAGGTCAGCGTGCCGGACCGCGAGACCACACCGCAGGATCCGCGCTTGTGGATGTGGCCGGGCATGATGCCGATCTTGCAGGCGTCAGGCGTGATGACACCGGGGCAGTTCGGCCCGATCAGGCGGGATTTGGACCCTTCCAGCGCGCGTTTCACGCGCATCATGTCCAGAACCGGGATGCCTTCGGTGATGCAGATGATCAACTCCATCTCGGCATCGATCGCTTCCAGGATCGAATCCGCAGCGAAAGGCGGCGGCACGTAGATCACCGAGGCATTCGCCTCTGTCACATGCTTGGCCTCATGGACCGAGTTGAAGACCGGCAGGTCAAGATGGGTCTGACCACCTTTGCCGGGGGTCACGCCGCCGACCATCTTGGTGCCATAGGCAATTGCCTGTTCAGTGTGGAATGTGCCCTGCGAGCCGGTAAGGCCCTGACAGATCACCTTGGTATTTTCGTCTACGAGAACGGCCATGTTGGGCTCTCCAATTATTGATGTGGTTTGGCGAGAGGGGTCTCACGCTCGACTTTGATTTCTTCTAGCGCCGAAAAACTTTCAGGGTTGCCGCTGCTCCCGGAACGTCCGGAAACACATAGTTGTCTGCAGGCCAGGTTTTGTGAGCTGCAATGTAAACGTGGCGGTCATCCCGAATTGATCTCCACGCTTGTACGACATGTGGAGACAACCCTTGCCCTAATTCAGCATTAGTTTTGGCACCGAAAGCTTTCACCCAAGGCTGCGCCAGCTCGAATGATTGAGCAGGGGTCATATTTTCTATCCCGACAGTACAGCCTCTCGGTGTGGCGATTAGAAAGATCTCGGCGTCTTCTCCATTGACAAAGTGTGTTCGTTGCACAACGCGCCCGTCCTGCCCAAGGGCATCTAACGTTCTAATCTCGTATCCTGCGGCGCCAAAGGCTGAATAAACAGCCTTCCAGTCAGGTAGTTTCGAGCAAATCCTGACGGCTTCCTTTGCCTGCGCAAATAGCCGATTGCTCGCAGGGGTTTGACTGATCGTCGCCGTGTTAACTGGTGGGATCCCTGGGCATCCCGCCAGCCCTAACATGGCCGCGACAAATACAAACGGTGCGACGTGCATCACTTAGCCCTTAACCGCCTTCACGATCTTCTGGGCACCGTCTTTCAGGTCATCCGCGGCGATCACGTCAACGTCGGAATTGTTGATGATCTCTTTACCCTTCTCGACATTGGTGCCTTCGAGGCGCACGACCAGCGGAACCTTCAGGCCCACCTCTTTCACCGCGGCAATCACGCCCTCGGCGATGACGTCGCAGCGCATGATGCCGCCGAAGATGTTCACGAGGATGCCTTTGACCTGCGGATCAGAAGTGATGATCTTGAACGCCTCGGTCACCTTTTCCTTGGTCGCACCGCCACCAACGTCGAGGAAGTTCGCAGGCTCTGCGCCATAAAGCTTGATGATGTCCATCGTCGCCATCGCCAGACCCGCGCCGTTGACCATGCAGCCAATTTCGCCGTCCAGCGCGATATAGTTGAGGTCATATTTGGACGCTTCGAGTTCCTTGGCATCTTCTTCGGTCGTGTCGCGCAGCTCTGCGATATCAGGGTGGCGGTAGACCGCGTTGCCGTCAAAGCTGAGCTTGGCATCGAGAACCTTCAGATCACCGCCATCGGTCACGATCAGCGGGTTGATCTCCAGCATTTCCATGTCTTTTTCAAGGAACGCCTTGTAGAGCAGACCCATCAGGCCCACGCATTGCTTGACCTGCTTGCCGGTCAGACCCAGCGCGAAGGCGATGCGGCGGCCGTGGAACGCCTGATAGCCGGTGGCCGGATCGACGCTGAAGGACAGGATTTTTTCGGGGGTCGCGGCTGCGACCTCTTCGATATCCATGCCGCCCTCGGTCGAGCAGACAAAGGATACGCGGCTTGTCTGGCGATCCACCAGAAGCGCCAGATAAAGCTCCGTCTCGATGCCGGAACCGTCTTCGATATAGATGCGGTTGACCTGCTTGCCCGCCGGGCCGGTCTGATGCGTGACCAGCGTGCGGCCCAGCATCTTCTTGGCTTCCTCGGCGGCCTCTTCGACCGACTTGGCAAGACGGACACCGCCTTTTTCGCCGGCGTCGGCCTCTTTGAAAGAGCCCTTGCCGCGGCCGCCCGCGTGGATCTGCGCCTTGACCACCCAAAGAGGGCCGTCCATTTCGCCTGCTGCGGTTTTGGCCTCTTCGGCGCGCAGAACAACGCGGCCGTCCGAAACCGGGGCCCCGTAGCTGCGCAGAAGCGCCTTCGCCTGATATTCGTGGATGTTCATTGATAAACCGTCCCGTCTTGCTGCGATTGCACTGTTACTGGCACAGGCTTTCTCGGCAATTAAGCGATTTCTTCGGGATTCCCACCATTTGGTGCAGTTTTTCGCCTTTTGTGATCACAGCCAGAAAAGGTGTGATCACAAAATCCGCCCGCCCGTGTTTTTGGTAGCGAAAACATCTGCGAGAGAATCAACCCACGGGCGTCAATCGGCTGTCAAAGGGTCGCCCGGGGCGAGATATGCCACGATTTCCGGGTAGCGCCGGGCCAGACCGGCATCAAATGAGCCCACGCTCAGATCGGCGGGGTGCGGCCAGACGCGCCGAAGCTCTTTTACAAGGTCGTAGCGGCGAGACAAGAGCAGCCCGAACCCGTCCAGCCGGGAAATCTCATTTGCAGGCAGGATGCGCAGCCGATCATGCAGGGCCTTCGCGCCAGCGGCGTCCCCGTCATTTTCCAAAAGGGTTCTGACTTGCGCCAAACGATGTTTTGGCAGGAGCCTCCGAAGCGTGTCAACGTCATGCGCCGCGTAGCGCAGCAGCTTGACCTGCCAATGCAAAGGGGTAAGCCCGTCGAAATGCAGCACGCGCGAAAAGCTTGACTGGTAGCGCGGGGATCGCACCCTCGCCCCATCCTCGGTTCGGTAGGACCAGTGGATCCCCAGGCTGTACCCCTTGCGGAGCGGCGCTGCGCATTTGCCTGCGGAATGGGCCCGCAAGCCGCGATGCAAAAACGGCAGCGCATCGCCAAAGATGTGTTTATCGAACCCCTTCCGGTAGCGGGTAGACAGGCGAAACCGCCCGTCGAACATGGACGCAGTAGCTTCGACAGGCGTCTCGTAGCAGCGTTCCGCGACCGGCAGGGCAATCTCGCAATCCAGATCCCGGATCAGGTCCAGTTCTTCGGCCAGCGGTCGATCCTGCCAAAGAAACTCGTCGGCATCGAGGTGCAGCATCCAGTCGGCGCTGCTGCGGGCCGCCGCATGGTTCGCGTTGAGCGATTGCCGACGCATCTGGTCGTCGGGGCGCCGCTTTCGCGGGGCCGCACCTTTCCAATGGGACTTGTCGCAAAGCGTCACAAAGAGGCGAGGGTCATCGGGCAGGTGGGATGCAACCGGATCGTCCGGGCGGTCAAGGTAGAGATGAACCTCTGTAGCCCCTGTGCCCAGATGCCATGCGATATTCGCCTGTACAAGCGACGCAGGCTCATCCGCAGTCAGCACAACCGCCCAGCTGATTTCGGTCATCGTGAGTGCCTGTTCCTGCCATTGGTCGGTCGGACAAGTCTAACAGGAAATCTGGGGGAGCCAATCATCCGACGCACAGGCCGGGCAGAACCCTGAGGTCTCATCGCGCCAATCCGGTGGGGATGGCGCCGTAAGATATACCACGAAGAGGTGGGCCGTCGGCGAAACGCGCCGCCGACGGCAATTCAGTCAGGTCTCAGGCAAGCGTGGGGTCGATTTCCTTGCACGCTTTGACGAGTCCTTTCACGGCGTTGACGGAATTGTCGAACATCGCCTGCTCGTCCTTGGACAGGTTGATGTCGATGATCTTCTCGATACCGTCCGCGCCGATCACGGTCGGCACGCCGACATAGAAACCGTTCAGGCCGAATTCACCGTCACAATAAGCGGCGCAGGGCAGAACGCGTTTCTGGTCCTTCAAGTAGGCTTCGGCCATTTCGATGGCGCTCGTGGCGGGCGCGTAGAAGGCAGAGCCTGTCTTGAGCAGGCCAACGATCTCGGCACCGCCGTCGCGGGTGCGCTGGATGATCGCGTCAAGCTTCTCTTGCGTGGTCCAACCCATCTTCACCAGGTCGGGCAGCGGGATGCCTCCGATGGTGGAGTAACGCGCGAGCGGCACCATCGTGTCGCCGTGGCCACCCAGAACGAAGGCGGTGACGTCGCGCATCGAGACGCCGAATTCAAGGCTCAGGAAGTGACGGAAACGCGCCGAGTCGAGCACGCCGGCCATGCCGACAACCTTGTTGTGCGGCATGCCGGAAAATTCGCGAAGTGCCCAGACCATCGCGTCAAGCGGGTTGGTGATGCAGATCACGAAAGCGTCGGGAGCGTTGGCGGCAATGCCTTCGCCGACCGATTTCATGACTTTCAGGTTGATGCCCAACAGGTCGTCGCGGCTCATTCCCGGCTTGCGCGGTACGCCTGCGGTAACGATGCAAACGTCGGCGCCTGCGATGTCTTCGTAGGACTGAGTGCCGGAAAGCGCGGCGTCGAACCCTTCGGACGGGCCGGATTCAGCGATGTCGAGAGCTTTGCCCTCTGGGGTTCCTTCGGCGATGTCGAAAAGGACGACGTCGCCCAGTTCCTTGAGTGCAGCGAGGTGTGCAAGCGTGCCACCGATCTGTCCCGCGCCGATCAGCGCGATCTTGGGTCTGGCCATGGAAGGTCTCTCCGGTCCGTTGAAATCTCCCGCTTGGCGTAGAACTTTCGGACCGGGCTGGCAAGGGTGCGGCATCGCGGCATGTTTACGCAAAGGGCAATTGCTAGCGCTAGCAGTCAGCAAAACCCGGAATTCGTTGATGCCCGCGCAATCATTTTTTGCAGCGATTTCGTTCGAAAATCCGAATCGTTTACCTTCGAAACGGGGCTGTAACACGCTGCATCAGGCGGGATGGAGCCTGGTCACGTAACCTGTCGGCTGTCAGTCAGGCGTCTTTTTCAGGGATGGGTGCGGCCTCTGCCAGCGTCTCAAAGGCTTGGCCGCTGGCAACAAGACAAGAGATCCCGCGCGCGTCCGTGACAAGGATGGTCCAGCTGCCGGTGTCGCCAGAGGCAAACACCTCGACCATTGTGTTGTTGGTGCCAAGTCCGATCGATTGCCGTGTCTCGCCATATTTCTCCGACAGGCGGCTGACAACGCCCTCACGCGTCGCGCAGCGGTCCTGCTGAGCATGAGCATGTGTTGCTGCCACGGCAAGAAGGCCCATGCTTAGCGTCATTACCAGAAATGCGTCCTTCATTTTGAAACCCTTTCTACGATGGACATGCCTTTTCAGTTGTCCGGCGCGCGCCTTCTGGCCTCTCGCGCCAATCTTTTGTGTCGGCCCGGCAAGGAACAGATCCCTTCCCAGGCATTGAAATCATGCGCCCAACTTGCTGAACGAGGCATTAACGATGCGCCCGCGGCGCTGCGCAACGGCGGAAATTCTGCGACGCGGCAAAATCAGGCTTGCACTTATCGACAAAAAATGCCCCTTTCTGCGCAACTTTATTTCGCGAGGATACTCAGATGGACATGCGCGCACGCCCCTACCGATCGGTACTCTACATCCCCGGCTCCAAGGATCGGGCGCTGGACAAGGCCCGCAACCTGCCGATCGACGCCATCATCTTTGATCTGGAGGATGCCGTTGCCATCGACGAAAAACCAAATGCGCGTGCCACGCTGACGGCAGCGCTCGCGCAGGGTGGGTACGGCCAACGGATGCGGATCGTGCGGATCAACGGGCTTGATACCGAATGGGGCGAAGCGGACGCCAAGGCGGCCAATGACATGGATTGCGATGCGGTTCTGCTGCCCAAGGTTGAAACCACAGCGCAGCTCGACGCGCTGGCTGCCCTCACTGACAAACCGCTCTGGGCGATGATGGAGACGCCACGCGGCATGCTGAACGCAGCCGCCATCGCCGCCCATCCAAAGCTTGCGGGCATGGTCATGGGCACCAATGATCTGGCGAAGGAACTGCAATGTCGCTTTCGCGCGGACCGTCTGCCTTTGGCGACATCGCTGGGCCTGTGTCTGCTGGCCGCAAAGGCCGAGGGCACGATCATTGTTGACGGTGTCTATAATGCCTTCAAGGATGAGGACGGGCTGCGCGCCGAATGCGAACAGGGCCGCGACATGGGCTTTGACGGCAAGACACTGATCCATCCCGCACAGGTGGAGATTGCAAACGCGGCTTTCGCGCCTTCCGAAGACGAAGTTGACCTCGCCCGCCGCCAGATCGCCGCCTTTGAAGAGGCGCATGCCGCAGGGCAGGGCGTGGCTGTGGTCGATGGCAAGATCGTCGAGAACTTGCACATTGTCACCGCACGCGAGATCCTTGCGAAAGCGGATGCAATCGCGTCGCTGAACGGCTAGCAATATCGCAACCGCAGCTGACGAAAGGGCCACGTATGTTTCTGCTTATCCTGGGGGTTTTGCTTTGGGTTGCCGCCCATTTCTTCAAACGCGCCGCCCCCGATCTTCGCGCCAGCCTTGGCGAAAAGGGCAAGGGGATGGTTGCGCTCGCCCTGTTCGTGTCGGTCGTCCTGATGGTCTTTGGTTACCGCATGGCCGATGGCGCAGTCTTCTGGGGCCGTCGTCCGGCCACGGTGGGCATCAACAACCTGCTGGTGCTGGTCGCCATTTACATGATGAGCCCCGCGCCCAGGAAGGGCAAACTTCTTGCAGGAATGCGCCATCCGATGCTGACCGGCTTTGCCCTTTGGGCGGTCGCGCATCTGCTGGTGAACGGTGACGTGCCGTCCTTCATCCTGTTCGGCGGGCTGCTGGTCTGGGCCATCGCCGAGATCGTCGTCATCAACCGGGCAGAGCCGGACTGGACCCCGCCCGTACCCGGGCCAATCTCCAAGGACTTCATCTTCATCGGGGCCAGCGTCGTTCTGCTGCTGGTGATCGGCTACATTCACGGCCTTCTGGGCTACCCTGTTTTCGGATAATGCCATGAAACTTTATCGTTTTCTGACTGCGGACGACACGTCTGCCTTCTGCCACAAGGTCACTGCCGCGCTGAACAAGGGCTGGGCGCTGCACGGCGACCCGACCTATGCGTTCGACGCGGCCAACGGCGTCATGCGCTGCGGTCAGGCCGTGGTGAAGGAGGCCGACGGCACCTACACCCCCGACACCAAGCTGGGAGAGCACTGATGGCCAAGACCAATCCGGGCCGGTTCTTCGAAGATTACACCCTTGGCGAGGTGATCCGCCATGCAGTGCCCCGCACCATCAAGATGGGGGAACGCGCATTGTACCATGCGCTTTACCCCGCCCGCCACGCGTTGCATTCGTCTGACCAGTTCGCGCAGGATTGCGGTCTGCCATTCAGCCCGCTGGATGATCTGGTGACCTTTCATACCGTGTTCGGCAAGACCGTGCCGGATGTGTCGCTGAATGCGGTGGCCAATCTTGGCTATGCTGAAGGGCGCTGGCTGACCCCGCTTTGGCCCGGCGACACGATCACGTCCGAAAGCGAGGTTATCGGGCTCAAGCAGAACTCCAACGGCAAGACCGGGGTGGTTTGGGTGCGCACGCGCGGGCTGAACCAGCACGACGAAACGGTGATCGACTATGTTCGATGGGTCATGGTGCGCAAGGGCGACCTGGATGCCCCAGCGCCTGACACCGTGGTGCCGGATCTGAAACCCGCGCTTGGCGTCGAGGATCTGACCATCCCCAAAGGGCTGGATTTCACCGGTTACGACACCACCCTCGCGGGCGAGCCGCACCGGATGGCGGACTATGAAATCGGCGAGCAGATCGACCATGTCGATGGCGTCACCATCGAAGAGGCCGAACATATGATGGCCACACGCCTGTGGCAGAACACCGCCAAGGTGCATTTCGACGCGACGTTCCGCGAAGACGGCAAACGACTGATCTATGGCGGGCACATCATTTCCATGGCGCGCGCGCTCAGCTTCAACGGGCTGGCGAATGCACAGATGATCGTCGGTCTGAATGGCGGGGCACATGCCAACCCATGCTTCGCAGGCGACACCGTGCGCGCCTGGTCCGAGGTTCTGGACAAGGCCGAAACCTCTGCCCCCGGCGTAGGTGCCATTCGCCTGCGTCTGGTCGCGACCCGCGGCGGCGCGCCCTTCACCCTGAAAGGCGGGGATGGCAAATACCTGCCGCACGTGCTTCTTGACCTCGACTATTGGGCGCTGATGCCCGTCTGAGGCGGAGCAATCGTGCAGGTGCAGAATCATCTGGGGCGTGTGCCGCACCAGACAATCCCGTTAGCGCCAAAACTGTGATCACAGCCGCCAATGGCGTGATCACAAATCCGGCGCGAATGCCCAAATGCGCCAAAAAACCACGTCTCGGGCTGCGCTTGACAGGTGACAGCGGCGCAAAAAAGACTATCAAAAGGGCAAGGTAACCGAAAGGACGAGCTTCATGGCTGACGCGAACCAAGGCAACCGCCCTCTTTCACCGTTCATGATCGGGCAGTATTACCGCCCGCAAATGACATCGATCTCCTCGATCATGGTTCGTATCACGGGGATCGCCTCGCTGGGCACTGCTTTTCTACTTGTACTGTGGCTTCTGACGGCCGCCACCTCCGAGACAGCTTTTGCAAAGGTCGACTGGTTCCTCACCAGCTTTATCGGTGATGTGATCCTGCTGCTGGCCACATGGGCGATCTGGTATCACATGCTGGGGCGCCTGCGTCACGTGATCTGGGATTTCGGCTACGGGCTTGAGATCGAGACAGCCGAGTTGATGGGCAAGGGCATGTTCATCGGTGCCACCGTCCTCACACTTCTTACCGCCATCATCGTCTAAGGAGACATCGCATGCGCTACCTCACCGATCGCAAACGCGCGCAGGGACTGGGCTCCGGACGCAGCGGCACGCATCACCACTGGCAGATGCTCGTCAGCTCCATCTGCCTGGTCATCCTTGTGCCGCTTTTCATTTTCACCTTCGGATCGGGTCTGGGCCGCGACTACGCAGACGTGCTGGCCTTTTTCTCTCGCCCGTTCCCCGCAATCATCACCGGGCTGATGCTGGTCGTCGGCGTCAACCACTTCAAGAATGAGACACTCGAAGCGATCGAGGATTATATGCACGGCGTCCCCGAGCGGCTGGCATCCGTCGCCGTGACGGCCTTCAGCTACACATTGATCGCGGCAGGGCTTTTTGCCCTCGTGAAACTCGCCCTGTAATCGCGCGCCAAGGACAAGAACAATGACAGCAGCATACGAATACGAGACGCATGAATATGACGTCGTGGTCGTGGGGGCGGGCGGTGCTGGCCTTCGCGCGACACTTGGCATGGCCGAACAGGGGTTGCGCACGGCTTGCGTGACCAAGGTTTTCCCGACCCGGTCGCATACCGTTGCAGCACAGGGCGGTATTGCCGCTTCGCTGTCGAACATGGGGCCGGACCACTGGCAGTGGCACATGTACGATACCGTCAAAGGGTCGGACTGGCTGGGCGATACGGATGCGATGGAATACCTCGCGCGCGAGGCCCCCAAGGCAGTCTACGAATTGGAACATTACGGCGTCCCCTTCAGCCGTACCGAAGAGGGCAAGATCTACCAGCGTCCCTTTGGCGGCCACACCACAGAGTTTGGCGAAGGCCCCGCCGTGCAGCGCACCTGCGCCGCGGCTGACCGGACCGGCCACGCCATTCTGCACACGCTTTACGGCCAATCGCTGAAGAACAACGCTGAATTCTACATCGAGTATTTCGCGATCGACCTCATCATGTCCGAGGATGGGCAGTGTCAGGGCGTGGTCTGCTGGAAGCTTGATGACGGCACCATGCATGTCTTCAACGCCAAGATGGTCGTCCTGGCGACGGGCGGCTATGGCCGCGCCTATTTCTCGGCAACCTCTGCCCATACCTGCACCGGCGACGGTGGCGGCATGGTGGCGCGCGCGGGTCTTCCGCTTCAGGATATGGAATTCGTGCAATTCCACCCAACCGGCATCTACGGGTCCGGCTGCCTTATCACCGAAGGCGCGCGCGGCGAAGGTGGCTATCTGACCAACTCCGAAGGCGAACGGTTCATGGAGCGTTACGCGCCCCAGTATAAGGACCTCGCGCCCCGCGATTACGTCTCCCGCTCCATGACTATGGAAATTCGCGAAGGGCGCGGCGTCGGCAAAGAGGGGGATCATATCCACCTCAACCTGTCGCATCTGCCCAAAGAGGCGCTGGCCGAACGCCTGCCCGGCATTTCCGAAAGCGCGCGTATCTTCGCGGGCGTCGATGTTACCAAAGAGCCGATCCCGGTCATCCCGACGGTGCATTACAACATGGGCGGTATCCCCACGAACTATTGGGGCGAAGTGCTGAACCCGACCGCAGAAGACGGCAATGCCGTCGTGCCGGGCCTGATGGCCGTAGGCGAGGCGGGCTGTGCATCGGTACATGGCGCCAACCGTCTTGGCTCAAACTCTCTGATCGACCTCGTGGTCTTTGGCCGTGCCGCCGCGATCCGTGCTGGCAAGGTTGTTGATCCAGAGGCCGCCAACCCGGTGCTGAACAAGGCTGCGATCGACAAGGCGTTCGACCGCTTTGACGGGCTGCGCAATGCCAAGGGCGGCACACCCACCGCAGAGCTGCGGTTGGAAATGCAAAAGACCATGCAGGCCGACGCTGCCGTCTTCCGGACCGCCAAGACAATGGCCGAAGGTGTCGACAAAATGACGGCCATCGCCGCCAAGCTGGACGATCTTCAGGTCACCGACCGCTCGCTGGTCTGGAACTCTGACCTGATGGAGACGCTGGAGCTGACCAACCTCATGCCCAATGCGCTGGCCACCATCGTCGGCGCCGAGGCGCGCAAGGAATCCCGCGGCGCCCACGCGCACGAGGATTTCAGCACCCGTGACGACGAAAACTGGCGCGTGCACACGATCAGCCGCATCGATGGCAACAAGGTCGAGCTTAGCCACCGTCCGGTTGTCGTCGATCCGCTGACCACCGAAGACGAAGGCGGCATCGCGCTCAAGCGTATCGCGCCCAAGGCACGGACGTTCTGATGCGGGCCGGTGTGCTTCTTGCGCTGGCTGTCGGGCTTGCGGGCTGTTCGGTCGCCAATGACGTGGCCGATCAGCTGGCGCGCGACCGGGCCAAATCGGTCGTCAACGGTGTGGTCGCGGACCAACTGCCCGGCGTTGACGTGGCACCTGTAACGGACTGCATCATCGATGCGGCCTCGGCGTCCGAAATTCTGGACATCGCCGCTGCCTCGGCAACGGGTGTGACCGATTCCACGGTTTCCAAGGTGCTGACCATCGCGCAACGTCCCGACTCCGTGGACTGCATCGCCAAGGCAGCACTGGGTAAATTCCTATGATCTGTGCCCGCAGCCTTTCGCGCTTGGCCCCTTCTGGGGTGACAGCAGCGGCTGGCAGCATGGCACGCGGGCAGCCTTGCCTGCAACACGATACATCGGCGCGGGCCCTGTCCGCGCTTCCCTTCCTTCACGAACGGCCCACCGGGGCCCAGGTTCATCGCACGGGGTAGAGACATGGTACAACTGACGCTTCCCAAGAACAGCCGCATCAAGACCGGCAAGACATGGCCCAAGCCCGAAGGCGCCGCCAATGCCCGCAAGGTCCAGATCTATCGCTGGAGCCCGGATGACGGCGAAAACCCCCGTCTGGACACGTATTTCGTCGATCTGGATGATTGCGGCCCGATGGTTCTGGACGTGCTGATCAAGATCAAGAACGAGATCGACCCCACGCTGACTTTCCGCCGGTCCTGCCGCGAAGGCATCTGCGGGTCCTGCGCGATGAATATCGACGGGATCAACACGCTGGCCTGCATCTACGGGCTGGACGAGATCGACGGCGATATCAAGATCTACCCGCTGCCGCACATGCCGGTGGTCAAGGACCTGATCCCCGACCTCACGCTGTTCTATGCCCAGCATGCCAGCATCATGCCCTGGCTGGAAACCAAGACGAACCGGCCCGCGAAAGAGTGGCGCCAGTCAATCGACGACCGCAAGAAGCTGGACGGTCTGTATGAATGCGTGATGTGCGCCTCCTGCTCGACGGCCTGCCCGTCCTACTGGTGGAACTCCGACCGCTACCTTGGGCCGGCAGCCCTGTTGCACGCCTATCGCTGGATCATCGACAGCCGTGACGAGGCCACGGGCGAGCGTCTGGACGAGCTTGAAGATCCGTTCAAACTGTATCGCTGCCACACGATCATGAACTGCACCAAGACCTGCCCGAAGGGCCTGAACCCGGCCAAGGCCATCGCCTCGATCAAACAAATGATGGTCGAACGCGCGGTGTGACTTGGTGCTAGAACGGTAGACGCGTGTGCCGCTTGGGTTCAGGATTTAGGATAAGCGAATGACTCTGGATCTAGTTGGCCCGGTCCGAACGCTACTGGACGAGGGAGTAGATCACCCGTCTATCGATGGAATGCCCGGCGGCGGATTTGTGTTGGCTTGGATCGAATCTCGCCAGATCTATGTAACAATCTTTGACGCATACGGCGGCGAGGTGAATCAGTTTCCACTCGGACAGGCTGGTACTAACCCTTCCGTCGTTGTGTTGTCCGACGGATCGATCGTTACCGCATGGGTGGATTACGACGGCATCAAGGCAATGCGGGTCAACTCTGATGGTCAGACCCTGAGCGATGCCGCATTCTTGCAGTCCGACAATGCTAGCAGTGAGAGCAACTATTTTCCGAACCTTTTGGCCTTGGCCGACGGGGGCTTTGCGGCGACCTACCGAGGGACGGGGCGCGACGGATCGCGTGGAAGTGTGCATTTGCAGATCTTTGATGTAAATCTCACGTCGCGTGGCGCTGATCAGTTGGTCAATCAGACCACTGAAGGCCACCAAAACTCCGGACGAACGGTTGCGTTGGACGACGGCGGCATCGCCGTGGCTTTCTCATCAAGGAACGTCGACGGCAGCGTGTCCGCTGCCATGATGCGGATTTTTGATGCGGATGGCACACCGCGAACCGACCAGATTCGCTTGAACCAATACAGCAGTGGCCAGCAACACCAAATTGCTATCGTTGCGCTGAACAACGACCTCATCCTCGCGACGTGGACTTCCGATGGTCAAGACGGGTCAGACGATGGCATTTATGCGCGTCTATTCGATACCCAAGGTCGGGCTCAGGGCAATGAATTCCGGGTGAATTTTGAAACACTTGGGGACCAGAACGGTTCAGACCTCATCGCGCTTGCGGATGGTAGCGCAGTTGTCAGCTGGTTGAGTGGGGGAACGGACGGCGAACTGCGTGCTCGTCATATTGATGCACAGGGCGTTCCATCTGGAGCCGAGATCATTATCGGTGCAGACGAAAGGATTTTCTATTACCCTCAGATCGTACAAACGCAAGGCAATGGAGCGGTCGTAGTTTGGCCCGATTTCACAGATCGGAGCGTCGGCACAACAGAGGCCCAATTCCTTGCCTTTAAGCCAATTGCAACGGCAGAGAACGATATGTTGTTTGGTACGGCGCAAGATGACGATTTCGGCGGCGGCGCGGGCAACGATGTACTGCAAGGCTATTCAGACAACGACAGACTTTTCGGCGATACCGGAGCCGATACAATAACAGGCGGCAACGGCGCGGACACCCTTATTGGCGGCGATGGCGACGACTTCATCTTTGGCGGCGGCGATGGGGCTGACCTGCGCGATGTGGTCTATGGCGGTAACGGCAACGACCAGATCGACGGCGGGTACGGCAATGACGAATTGCGCGGACAGTCGGGGGACGACACCATCTCGGGCGGGTTCGGCGCTGACACCATACTCGGCGGTAGCGGCAATGATATTCTGGCGGGTTCGGCCTATGCAGATCGTCTGTTCGGAAATGAGGGGGATGATTTCCTGAATGGCGGGTTTGGCTCTGACCGGTTGCGCGGTCAGGATGGTGCGGACAGGTTCTTTCATGCGGGAGTGACAGGCCACGGCACTGACTGGATTGCGGATTTCAGCCATGCTGAAGGCGACCGGCTGGTGTTCGGGTTGTCTGCCGACGCCAGTAACTTCCAAATCCGGCTGGCGCACACGCCCGGTGTGGGCAGTGCCAGCGTCGAGGAGGCTTTCGTGGTCCATACGCCCAGTCGGCAGATCATCTGGGTACTTGTCGATGGCGCAGATGAGGCGGCTATCCAGCTTCAGTCCGGTGGGCAGGCGTTCGACCTTCTGGGTTGAGTTACGTTTCGCAGCGTACCGGATTACAGGGTGGTCTTGCATTTGCAGCATGGCGGGGCTGCACCTTTGGCGGGTGCACATCGCGCCGCAAAGGTCCATGTTGCACCGTACGGAGGGGACAACAGTTATCGTGAGGCAGTTATGTCAAACCCGTCGAAACCCCGCCAATTCACCGCAGAAGAAGCCCGTGAGATCCTTGAAGCGTCGCTTGCCTATTACAGCGCCGAGCCTGTGCCGACGAAGGATGAGGTCCAGGAAGCCCCGGCCTCTTGGTTCCCTTACTACGAAGCGGCCTGAGCCAATGCTTCTCCTGCCCGTGTCCGTTGGGCGAGGCGGGCGGGAGAGGCCCTTTCCCAAAGATGCCCTGCAACAAGGCGCAGGCGCGCTATGATTGTCGTAATCGGCCTTGTCGTGGCGTTCATTCTGATCGCGGTCTTCTCCAACCGCAGGACCCGTACCTGTCGTTGGCGTGAATACCCCGATTCGGACGAGAGCCGCTGGGTCTGCGTCTTTTGCGGCGCTGAAACCTCCGCGCCGCGTGGGAAGCCGCCCAGGATCTGTTTCCGTCCCGAAAAGTGAACATTAGGGTCCGAAAACGTCCTGCCTTGAAGGCAACGGCGTGTGATCGACAACCATGGCCACGGATACCTCGTCTCGCGCACCCGGGAAGGCTGCGCGCGTTGACCGGCCTGTCAGGTGATGGCTTCCAGCCGTTCCTTGGACAGGTCACCCGGAACGATCGTGATCGGGATTGGCAGCGAGCCGGCATTGCGGGACAACTGCGTGACCAGCGGGCCAGGGCCTTTGTTGCTGGTGCCCGCCCCCAGAACAAGCACGCCGATTTCGGGATCGTCATTGATCTGCGCCATGATCTCGGTGACGGCCTCGCCCTCGCGGATCACCAACTCGGGGTCGACGTTCTGCTTGTCGCGCATCCATTTGGCAAAGACCTCGAAATGCGCCTCGATCCGCTCGCGGGCCTCTTCGCGCATGATGTCACCGACGCCGATCCAGTGATTGAACTCGTCGGGCGGGATGACGGACAGCACGGCGACCCCGGCGCCGGAATTCGCTGCGCGCATGGCTGCGAATCGCAAGGCATTCAGGCACTCGCGGCTGTCGTCCAGCACGACCAGGAACTTACGCATTGTGGTTTCTCCCTCGTGGCCGATCATGACGGATGCAATTGAGACGTGCAATAAAGCAGGCGAGTTTCGAGTTCTTATCGTGTTGCAGGGCCGACATGTGTCAGGATTTTTCCGACGCAGCCCAGTCCCAGTACATTTCGCGGACGCGCCGGGTGACTGGCCCAATCTGGTAGTGATGGTCGTCAAAGGCCTTGACCGGGGTCACCTTGTTCATATTGCCCGACAGGAAGACCTCGTCCGCATCGTGGAAATCCTCGAAACTCAGGACGCATTCATGCACGGCCATGCCATCGGCTCGCATGTTGGCCATGTGCCGTGCACGGGTGATGCCGGCCAGAAAGGTGCCATTGGCGATCGGGGTAAACACCTCGCCATCACGGATCATGAAGACATTTGCGGTCGCACTTTCGGCAACGTTCCCAAGGGCATCGGCAACAAGCGCGTTGTTGAACCCCTTGCTGCGGGCCTCTGCCAGCATGCGGGCATTGTTGGGATAAAGACACCCTGCCTTGGCGTTGATGACGGCATCCTCAAGGACGGGACGACGGAACCGGGTGCGGGTCAGGGTGACTGCGGCATCCTCGGGGGCCATCGGGATGGTTTCGAGACAGATGGCAAAGCCGGTCTTGTCGGGCTGCGGCACGATGGCGGTGGCGTCGCCGTCAATGCCCCAATACATCGGTCGGATATAGACCGCCTGATCGGGAGCACAGGCGGAAAGGCCTTCGGCGACGATTTCAAGCATCTCGTCGGTTGTGACGGTCGGGCGCAGCATCAGCGCCTCGGCAGAGCGGTTCACGCGGGCGCAATGGGCGCGCAGGTCCGGCGTAAGGCCGTTCACCATGCGGGCACCGTCAAAGACGCTCGACCCCAGCCAGGCGCCGTGATCGGCGGCCTGCATGATCATGACATCGCCATCATGCCACTGTCCGTCAAAATAGGTACGGATGTTCTTGCCTGTCGCCATGTCCGGGTGCTCCTTGCTATCGCGGGCGGAGCGTATTGTGAGGCGTGGCAGAGGTCCAGAGCAGATGCTCCCCGACCTGGTTTGTGGTCGGGGAGCGTTTGGGACTTGGCGAGCCGCAAGGCGGGACACGGCCACATTGGGGATGATCGTACGGTGTCATGGTGGTGTGACACAGGTGTGACAGGTGCGGGGCAGGGCGGCCAAACGAAAGGCCCCGGCTCTGGGGCCGGGGCGGGTCGTCGTCTTTGTTGGCGATGCTGCGTAGTTGTGAAGGTCGGCTACGCTGCAGCTCCTCTCAGCTTCCGACCATTCCGATGATTTCGTAGGTGTTGCGCAGCACAGGCGTGGCGATTTCGCGCGCGCGTGTTGCGCCGCGGGTCAGGATCGCGTCGATCTCATCCGTATGCTCCATCAGGCGGGCCATCTCGGTCGAGATGGGCGAAAGACGCGCGACGGCAAGTTCAGACAGCTTCGGTTTGAAGGCCGAGAACTGCTGGCCACCGAATTCCTGCAACACGGCATCGACGGATGAATCGGACAGCGCGGCATAGATGTTGACGAGGTTGCGCGCCTCAGCCCGGCCTTCAAGTCCCTTTGACTCGGACGGAAGCGCGTCCGGGTCGGTCTTGGCCTTGCGGATCTTGGCCGCGATCGTATCGGCATCATCGGTCATATTGATCCGGCTGGCATCGGACGGATCGGATTTCGACATCTTCTTGGACCCGTCGCGCAGGGACATGACGCGGGTTGCCGCGCCTTCGATGACGGGTTCCGGCATCGGAAAGAAGTCTGTCTTGTAGTCGTGGTTGAACTTGGCGGCGATGTCACGCGTCAGCTCGACATGCTGTTTCTGGTCCTCGCCCACGGGTACGTGGGTGGCGTGGTAGATCAGGATGTCCGCTGCCATCAGCGCGGGATAGGCATAAAGGCCAAGGCTGGCCTTTTCGGCATTCTTGCCCGCCTTGTCCTTGAACTGGGTCATGCGGTTCATCCAGCCAAGCCGCGCGACGCAGTTGAACACCCAAGCCAGTTGCGCATGTTCGGGCACCTGGCTTTGGTTGAACAGGATGGATTTTTCGGGATCAATGCCGCTGGCGATAAAGCCTGCCGCCAATTCGCGCGTCGCGTTGCGCAGGGCCGCCGGGTCTTGCCAGACGGTGATCGCATGAAGATCAACCATGCAATAGATCGACTGGACCCCACGGTCCTGGGCATCGGCAAACCGCTTGAGCGCGCCAAGATAGTTGCCCAATGTCAGGCGGCCCGAAGGCTGGATGCCCGAAAACACACGAGGCGTGAAACCCGCATTGGCGGCGGGAGGAGTTTGGACCCCCTCGGTCATGGCTATTCTCCATCTGGATTAATTGGTCCGGCTGGCTTACCCACGGGGTCAAGCCCCGTCAAGCAAAGGTCAGGACAGATGGCACATCCAGACGACAGCAGCCCCGTGAACCCGCTGCCGCCAGTAATTGTTGCTTTGGCATTGTTCATCATCGGGATCGAGGCGGCCTTCTCGCTGGGTGCGCGCGGTATTCTTGGCGGGCCGGATGCCGTTGGCTGGCGGCTGGCTGCCGTGCAGCGCTTTGGCTTTTCCGGCGAGGTTCTGGACTGGATGATGGCGACCGGGCAATACCCGTTGCAGCACGTGATCCGGTTTGTGACCTACCCGTTTGTCCACGCGTCCTTCACCCATGTGCTTTTCGCTTCCGTCATGTTGCTGGCACTTGGCAAGATGGTCGGAGAGGTTATCGGCAACCTGCGCACGCTTGTGATCTTCGTCATCTCGGGGATCGATGGCGCGCTCAGCTATGCGCTCTTTCTTGATACAGGCGCGCCGCTTATCGGTGCCTTTCCGCCGGTTTACGGGATGATCGGGGCCTTTACCTATCTTCTGTGGCTCAGGCTGGGACAGATGGGCGGAAGCCAAATCCGGGCTTTCAACCTGATCGGCATCCTGCTTGGGGTCCAACTGGTCTTTGGCCTGCTGTTCGGGGCAAGCGACGATTGGGTGGCCGATCTGGGCGGCTTCGCCACCGGGTTTGTTCTGATCGTCTTTCTTGTGCCGGGGGGCTGGGCGCGTATCCTGCGCAAGCTGCGCCAGCAGGATTGACGCGTCCTAGAACATGTCGTCGGGGAAAAACGGCAGGCCACGCGCGAACCGTTTGTTGCGCTTGTAAGGGTAGGGCAGCAGAAACCCCTGCCGGTCCTCGGGCGTGCGCCCGGCATTCTGTTCGGCCACATCGCGCCACGCCTTGCTGCGACTGGTATCAAGCCCGTGCCCCTTGCCCAGCCACTTTTCGGCAAGGCGCAGACGCAGGTTACGCGCGGCTTCCGCATCTCGGAACATGACAGAGGCTTCGGTGTCCCAGCGCAGCGACCGCCCGTTAAGATTGGCAGACCCGACCATCCCGACTGCGTCGTCGATCACCAGCACCTTGGAATGCACATAGATCGGCCCGGCCGCATGTATCCGGCCATCCGCGCCTTTCGGGCTGGTTTCAAGCTTCGCCGGGGAGAGGGTGACCAGACGGTCGCCAAAGGCGCGATGCAACCGTTCCAGCACCGATATCTGCAAATATTGCGCGTGCCGCGCGTTCCAGCTTGTATCGCCGTCGAACAGTATCCTGTCCGGCTCTGTCGGCATGATGATGATCAGCTGTAGATCCGGGCGGGCTTGCGCCGCTCGCACCAGCGCGTCCGCAATGGGCGCATGCCGGAAGAACTGCGTTTCGATATAGACAAAATCGCGGGCCTCTTCGAAGAGGTGCATCAGCGTTTCTTCGTGTTCAGTCACGCTGGGGGACGGGCCAAGAGCAGTGGGGCCCAGGCTGGGGCGGGAAATGGTACGCACCAGCCGGATGTTTTCGCTGGGGGTTACGTGCCGCGGTGGCTCGTTCGTGGGGTCACCCAGCAGGACCGGCGCACCGCAGGCCAGCGCCTCGTTCCAAGTGTCGACAAAATGCGCGCGCAGCTCGGTACAGAACGCCCCGGAAACGGCGATGCTGACATCGTGCCAGGTCTCGTCCGAGGGCAGGTCATGCGCGTTGTCGTCCCAACGGCGCTCGTTCACATCAAGCCCGCCGATAACCGCCCGCGCGCTGTCGGCAATCGCGAATTTCTGGTGAATCGTGACGGGGCGAAGATACGGAGCGGCCGCAAGGATTGCCTTTTGCACCGGGGTCAGATCCTTGTGGTCGCGTTTGCGCCAGTCCTGAAGCTTTCCCGCGATCCGGCGACGCATCAGCAAACGCCACAGCCCGCCCGCGACCTGACCATGCGGCGCACAGACAAGATGCACATCGCCCTTGGCCAACCTGTGCCTGAGATGTTCTGCAGAACGCCACGCGTGATTGTGCAATTCCTCTGCAAAGATCGGGTCGAAATCCGACAGCACGATACGCTGGGCAATGCCCTTGTCCACGAGATGCGCCAGAAGGTCGGACCAGTTCTTCAACCCAAGCGCCCGCGCCTCGGCGCTGCGCAGGCCCGTTGCGGGATCAAAGATGCGGAAGGACATGACAAATTCATGCTCTGCCCCCAATGCCAGCCTCTCCAGCTCTGGAAAGCCTTCGGAGGCCGTGATGAGCGGGGTCAGCGTTGGCATCGTGGTTCCTAGTTTCCTCGTCGCATTGCGTTTCTGAACTCTGACAGACGAAACGCGCCAATGGCCTGTCCGGTTGCAAAATAGCTGACCGCCCCGATGATTATCAGCAGGACAAGCGCGATATAGCGCAGCCCGGCCATCCCAAGAAGCGGCCCGATCAGCAGCATGCTTGCCCAAAGCACCAGGCCCATGATGACCGAAGCGACGCAGACACGCCAGATTCGCCTGCGAAACCGGTCGTCAAACCGCGCGACATCGCCCAACCGGCGCCCGCCGCGCGCCAGCAAGAACACGGTGACCCAACCGGCCACGGTGGTGGCGATGGCCGGGGCAATCCAGCCAATGACCGGTGCCAGCCCGATTGCAAGCGCGGCGTTCACGATCATCGCCCAGACCGCATAGCGGAAGGGAGAGCGTGTATCCTCGCGCGCGAAGAACAGCGGTTGCAGCAGTTTCTGCAGGACGAAAGCGGGCAGACCCAACCCGTAGATCGCCACCGCAACGGCCATGGCGGCAGCGTCATCAGCGCTGGTGGCACCGCGTTGAAAAAGCACCGACACCAGCGGCAGCGGGATCACGACCAGCGCGATGGAGGCAGGGATGGTCAAGGCCATGCTGACCTCTCCGGCGCGGGAAAAGGCCGCGCGCGCGCCGGTGTCATCCTCGGCCTTCAGCCGCCGGGACAGATCGGGCAAAAGCACGATACCGACAGCGATGCCCACCACGCCAAGCGGCAGCTGGTACAGGCGGTCGGCGGCATAGAGCCAACCCACGGCCTTTTCAAAATGGCTCGCCACCTGTTGGCCGACCAGCAGGTTGATCTGCATGACGCCACTGGCCAAAGCTGCGGGCACGGCCACAACCACCAGGCGGCGCATGTCGGGGGTAAACCGTGGAAGGGCGGGGCGCAGATGCACTCCGGCGCGTCCTGCCGCCACCCAGACCAGGGCAAGCTGCGCGACACCCGCCAAGGGCACGGTCCAGACAAGCGCTGTCACCACGTTGCCCCCCGCATAGTTGGCGGCGCCCATGGCGGCGATGACAAAGATATTCAGAAGGACTGGCGCGGCGGCTGCGGCGGCGAAATGGCCCGTGGCGTTCAGGGCACCTGAAAACAGCGCGGCCAGAGAGATGAAGAGGATGTAGGGAAAGACGACGCGCCCGAATCCTACGGTAAGATCGAACCGCTCGGACCCTTCGAAACCACCCGCCGTTGCCCAGACAAGGGCTGGCATGAATATCATCGCCAATGCGGTCAGCGACAGCACCACAAGTGCAAGGCCGTTCATCGCGTCACGCGCGAATTTGATCGGGTCCTCGTCGGCCTCGTATTTCTTGGAAAACATCGGCACGAAGGCGGCGTTGAAGGCGCCTTCTGCAAAGAACCGGCGAAACATGTTTGGCAGCCGGAAGGCCGCCACGAAGGCATCCATGACCGGACCGGGGCCGATGAAGGCCAGGATCATGATTTCGCGAACCACGCCCAGAACGCGGCTCATCAGGGTCCAGAACCCGACGGTCAGGACGCCGGACATCAGGCGGATGGGTTTCATGTCTGCTCGGCCCTTTGCGTGCCCGGAGTTTTGCTTGCCTTACCGTATCCCGCAGAAGGGCGGAAGAGCCCACATGATCGGCGGGCTCAGGACCGGGCGCGCTCTGCCCCCGCCTCGATCGCCTCGCGCAGTTTCTTTTCCAGTGACTTCTGTTTTGCAACCGAATGGAACTTCAGCCCGAACATGTCCTTGACGTAGAAGCTGTCGACCACCTGCTCGCCATAGGTCGCGATCACGGCCGAGGCGATGTAGATATTCTGGTTCGCCAGCGTCCGGGTAAGATCATAAAGCAGCCCCGGACGGTCGCGGGTATCCACCTCGATGATCGTATAAATCTCTGACCCTTCGTTGTCGAAAGTGATGGAGGTCGGCACCCGGAAGGCGCGTTCGCGTTTTTTCAGCTTGTCGCGATCCTTGATGGCGTCACGCGGGACGACCTCGCCCAGCAGGGTCCTGTGGATCATCTTGCGCAGGCGCGGCAGGCGAGATTCCTCGAACGGGTGGCCCTCTGCGTCCTGTATCCAGAACACCGCAGTGGCATAGCCGTCCTTGGAGGTATAGGTCCGCGCGTCCACGACATTCGCACCGACCAGCGCCAACGCCCCGGCAAGGCGGCTGAAGATGCCGGGATGGTCGACAAGCGCGAAACACGCCCGGGTCGCATCGCGGTCAGTATCCGGGTGCAGGTCGATGCGGATTTCATCATCGCCAATCCCCTTGAGAAGCTGGGCAAAGATGACATGCGCGGTGACGTGCAGGCCCTGCCAATAGGGGGGGTAGTGCCGCGCCGTTTCGGTGCGCAGGTCCCTTGTGTCCCAATCCTTGAGCGCTTCGCGCAGGGCTTTTTTCGCTTCCGCGCCGCGGTTTTCGCGGTTGAGCTGTTCAAGCCCGCCTTCCAGCCCCCGGCGGGTTTGCCGGTAAAGCGCCCGCAGCAGCGCCGCTTTCCAGTTGTTCCAGGTGTCAGGTCCGACGCCGCGAATATCGCAGACCGTCAGAACGCACAGCAGGTCCAGCCGTTCCCGCGTCTGCACGGCTTTCGCAAAGTCGCGGACAGTACGCGGATCGGCGATGTCACGCTTTTGCGCCATGTCGGACATCAGAAGGTGATAGCGCACCAGCCATTCGACGGTCGCGCATTCGGCCTTGTTCAGACCAAGCCGCGGCGCCACCTTGCGCGCGATCCGTGCGCCGAGGACGGAGTGATCTTCATCCCGGCCCTTGCCGATATCATGCAGCAGAAGCGCGACATACAGCACTTTGCGGTTGATGCCGTGCTTCAGGATCGACGAGGCGACGGGCAGTGCTTCGATCAGATGGCCATTTTCGATTTCGGACAGGTTCCAGATGCACTGAATGGTATGCTCGTCCACCGTGTAATGGTGATACATGTTGAACTGCATCATCGCCACGATAGGTTCGAATTCCGGGATGAAGGCGGCAAGGAAACCCAGCTCGTTCATCCGGCGCAGCGCGCGTTCGGGATTGCCGTGTTTCAGCAGCAGATCCATGAAGATCCGGCGCGCTTCCTTGTCGTTGCGCATCTCGTCATCGACCAGACGAAGGTTTGCCGCCACCAGCCGCATCGCATCCGGGTGGATCAGAAGGCCCGTGCGCAACGCTTCCTCGAACAGCCGAAGCAGGTTCACCTTGTCCTTCAGGAATGCCTCTTCATCGACCACGCCAAGCCGGTTGTTCACGACGACATAGCCGTCCTTTACCTTGGGCTGGCGTGTGAAGATACGCATCAGCAGCGGGGCGTTCTTGTCCTGATCGGCCTCCAGCGAGGTGAGGAAGATGCGCGTCATGTCCCCGACGGTGGTGGCGTGGCGAAAATAGTCCTGCATGAACCATTCCACCGCGCGGCGCCCGCCCTTGTCGGTATAGCCCATGGCTTCGGCGACCTCGACCTGCATGTCGAAAGTAAGCTGTTCCATCGGCCGCCCCGCCAACAGATGCAGGTGGCAGCGCACGGCCCAGAGAAACCGCTCGGCGACGACAAAGCTTTGGTATTCCTCAGTGCGGAATACGCCCTTGTCGACAAGCTCTGCCGTCGTGTCGACCCGGTGAACATATTTCGCGATCCAGTAAAGCGACTGGATGTCCCGCAGCCCGCCCTTGCCCTCTTTGACGTTGGGTTCGACCATGTAGCGCTGGCCGCCCTGCTTTTCGTGGCGCGCATCGCGTTCGGAAAGCTTGGCCTCCACGAATTCACGGGCGGTGCCCTTGAACAGGTCAGACCACAGCCGCTCTTCCAGTTGTTCGGCAATGCCCACGTCGCCGCAGATGTAGCGCTGTTCCAGCATCGCGGTACGGATGGTGAAATCCTCGGTCCCCAGGCGCAGACAGTCCTTCACCGTGCGGGAGGAATGGCCGACTTTCAGGCGCAGGTCCCAAAGGATGTAGAGCATGGATTCGATCACGCTCTCGGCCCAGGGCGTTACCTTGTAGGGTGTCAGAAACAACAGATCGACGTCCGAATGCGGTGCCATCTCGCCTCGACCGTACCCGCCAACTGCCAACACGGCGACGCGTTCGCCTTCGGTGGGATTGGGGTTGGGGTACAGCCGCTCGGTGGCGATGGCCCAGGTCTGGGTGATGATGCAATCGGTAAGCCAGCAATAGGCGCGGGTGGTTTCGCGGGCCTTGAAGGGCTCGGCCCGCAGTGCGTCGGCAATTGCGGTGCGGCCCTGTTTCTGGACCTCTGCCAGAACGCTGACAAGAGCCGCCCGCGCGGATTGCCCGTTTTCCACACCGTCCAGCGCGTCGTTCAGTTTCGTGCGCAGGACAGCGGGATCGCAGATTTCGGATGCCGGGCAGATCAGATCGTCCGGCATCCCAGAGTTCGTGACGACCGTGAGGTCAGAATCCGGCGCCGCCGAAGCTTCTTGGGGAAGGGTCAAGGATCACCACCTGGTTGTTACTCACCGTTGCGACGGCGAGTCCACGCTCGTTGGTGCCATCGGCTTTCAGGCGGAATACACCGGTCGTTCCCTGGAAGCCAGCCGATTGCGTCAGCGCGCGCCCCGTGAGCGCATCCTGTTTGCCACGCGCGGCCAGCGCGCCGATTGCGGCAACCCCATCATAGGCCAGACCGCCAAGCTGATGCGGGCCGCTGCCGAACGCACTTGAATAACGGCGCTCGAAGGCAGCCAGCGCCTGTTGGTCGGGCAGGGCAAACCAGCCCCCCTGTGCGCCTTTCAATTGCGTGGTCTGGGCGGGCACGTCCCAGCGGGACAGGCCAATATACTGTGTGGAGGTCGTGGCGACACCAGCCTCTGGCATCAGCTGCAACAAAAGCGGCAGCGCCCCCGCAGGCGTCGAGGTCAGGAAGACCGAGTCGGCACCTGTCGATCTGACAGTGCCCGCGATTTTGGGCGCCGCGGCAGCCACCGCGGCCTGCGAAAACGCAAAGCTCTCGACGGCAGCCACTTTCACACCGTTACGTGCTGCGGCTTGCTGTATCGCGTTGCGGCCAAAGGCGCCCTCGGTGTTGTCGGGATGCACGATCACGACATTGCGCTTGCCCTTCCGCGCGGCAAAGCCCATCAGCCGGTCGGCAACGTTGTCAAAGGTCTGACCAAGGATGAACAGGTTGCCACCCGCGATCGAGCTGTTGTTGGAAAAGGCCAGAACATTGATGTTTTCATCAACGACGGCTTTGCTTGCTGCCACGGCATTGTCGGCAAATAGCGGACCAAGGATGATCTTCGCGCCTTCATCGACCGCACGCTGCGCCTGGGCTGCACTTTGCGTCACGCTCCCGGCCGTGTCATAGACCCGCAGATCGATTTGCACGCCGTTCAAGTCCGACACAGCCAGACGCGCCGCGTTTTCCAGGCTGCGTCCAACCGGACCAGCGCCGGAATGGCTTTTGGGGACCAGAAGGGCCACGGGAATCGGTGCGTTGGGGTCGATCTTCTGACCTCCTCCGCCGCCCGAGATCGAAAGACCACCCTCCGGGAAACAGCCCGCCAGGGCCACGACAGAGACCACGGCGGCTATCTTGGCCATCGTCTTGCGGACAGGGGTGAAAACGGCAAACATGAAATAGAGACTCCCTCGTTGACGCGTGCCCTGGATACCGGGCGTGCCATTGTATTCAACCAATCATAGACGTCCCGCAGAGAGGGTCCAGAAATGAATTCCCAACCGCAGAATCTGGCAGGCGGCCTGTACTTCGTAGCGACCCCGATCGGGAACGCGCGTGACATCACCTTGCGGGCGCTTGATGTGCTCGCCTCGGCCGACGTGTTGGCGGCAGAAGACACGCGCAGCCTGCGCAAACTGATGGAAATCCACGGTCTCAGCGTCGGGGACAGGCCGCTTCTGGCCTATCACGATCACAATGGCGCAAAGATGCGTCCGCGTCTGATGGCGGAAATCGCGGCAGGAAAATCCGTGGCCTATGCGTCTGAGGCAGGCACGCCGCTAATTTCCGACCCCGGTTTCGATCTGTCGCGGGCAGCGGCCGAAGAGGGCCTGCCGGTGCATTCACTGCCGGGGGCATCCGCCGTTCTGGCCGCCCTGACTATGGCCGGGTTGCCAACCGATCGGTTCTTGTTTGCCGGGTTTTTGCCCAATGCGCGGGGTCAGCGGAAATCCGCGCTCAAGGCGCTGGCTGGGGTGCAGGCAACCCTGGTGTTCTACGAATCACCCAAGCGGACCGCAGCGATGTTGGCTGATGCGGCAGAGGTCTTGGGCGCAGATCGCCCCGCCGCGATGTGCCGCGAGCTGACCAAACGGTACGAGGAGTGTAAGCGCGGACCGCTTGCACAACTGGCCGGGGAAATCGCCGCCGGGCCGGTCAAGGGTGAGGTGGTGATCGTGATCGGCCGGGGAGAGGCGGAAGCCGTTAGCGAAACGGTAATGAACCAGATGCTACAAGACGCGCTGAAGTCGATGTCGGTGCGTGACGCTGCCGATCTTGTCGCCGAGGGCACTGGCGCGCCAAGGCGGCAGGTCTACCAGATGGCGCTGAAGCTGGGGCAGGGTGATGAACCGGAAGACGAAGGGTAAGCTATCCTACCATGCAGGCGACGCGGCAGAGCTATCGGTCGCCCGCGACTATGAAAGGCGCGGCTACCAGTTGGCGCAACGGCGCTGGCGGGGTTCGGGCGGGGAGATCGATCTGATCCTGAGCCACGGCGACACGGTTGTCTTTGTCGAGGTCAAGAAAAGCCGCAGCTTTGCCCGTGCCGCCAGCCATGTCAGCGCGGCGCAGCAACAGCGCATCGCAGCTGCGGCAGAGGAATATCTTGCCGGTCATCCACGGGGCCTGCTGGCAGACTGTCGGGTGGACGTCGCGCTGGTGGATGAACAGGCGCATGTTCACGTGATCGAGAATGCCTTCGGGCAGTAGGCGGCGTCGGGCGGCCATTGCCTAACCCTGCGCCTTGCGGCATGTAGTTCCCGACACCGCAAGCAGGGGGCAGGCATGAAAATCGCGTTCCAGATGGATCCAATCGAGTCCGTCAACATCGAGGCCGACAGCACGTTCCGGCTTGCCGAAGAGGCACAGGCCCGCGGGCATGAGCTGTTTTACTACCTGCCCGACCAACTGGCCTACCAGGAGGGGCGCATCACCGCGCGCGGTCAGTCGCTGACAGTGCAGCGCAAGCAGGGCGCCCATGCCACGCTGGGCGAGATGCGGGAAGTGGACCTTGCGGAATTCGACGTGGTCTGGCTGCGCCAGGACCCGCCCTTTGACATGCATTACATCACGCTGACGCATCTTCTGGACCGGATTCATCCCGGCACGCTTGTCGTAAACGACCCGTTCTGGGTGCGAAACTACCCGGAAAAACTGCTGGTGCTGGACTTCCCGGACCTGACGCCGCCTACCACGATTGCCCGCGACCTTGCCACGATCAAGGCGTTCAAGGCGAAATATGGGGACGTGATCCTCAAGCCGCTTTACGGCAATGGTGGCGCGGGCGTGTTCCGGCTGGACGCCAATGACCGCAACCTGACCTCTTTGCACGAGCTGTTCACCGGATTCAGCCGCGAACCGTTGATCGTGCAGAAATTCCTGCCTGCTGTGTCCAAGGGCGACAAGCGGGTGATCCTTGTGGACGGCGAACCGGTCGGCGCCATCAACCGCATCCCTGCCGAGGGCGAGACCCGGTCCAACATGCATGTCGGCGGCCGCCCCGAAAAGGTTGCGCTGACAGAGCGGGACCTTGAAATCTGCGCCCGGATCGGGCCGGTACTGCGCGAAAAGGGACAGGTTTTCGTCGGCATCGATGTGATCGGTGACTGGCTGACCGAGATCAACGTGACCTCGCCCACCGGCATCCAGGAGCTGGAGCGTTTTGATGGCGTGAATATCGCCGGCAAGATCTGGGAAGCCATCGAGGCGCGGCGCGCATGAGCTTTCGCAGTGCGGCCCTCAATCACTGGCTGCGCCTGACGGAAAAACCGCATCTTGCGCGGGCGAAATCCCCACAGGCGCTGCGGGCCAGTTTTGAGCGTAAGGCGCGGCTGCTGTTTCGGGCGCCCAAGGGTTGCGCGTTCCAGCCCGGATCCGTGGCAGAGGTTCCGGTGCTTTGGGTATCCGCACCCGAAGCCGATGATGATCTGGTGATCCTGTATTTCCATGGCGGCGGTTATGTCTTCGGTTCGCCCCGGACACATCGGGCCATGCTGGCGAGGCTTTCAAGCCTGTGCAGTGCCTGGAGTTGCCTGCCGGACTATCGTCTGGCACCGGAACATCCCTTTCCCGCAGCGTTCGACGATGCGCTGGCCGTCTACTGTGATCTTCTTGCAGGGGGCACCGCACCGGACCGCATCATTCTTGGCGGCGATAGCGCGGGCGGCGGTCTGGCGCTGGCGCTGTTGGCTGAAATCTGCCGCAGGGATTTGCCGCGACCCGCGGGCTGCTTTGCCTTCTCGCCCCTGACCGATCTGCGGTTTTCCGGCGAAAGCATGCGCAACAACGCGCAAAGCGATGTCGTTCTGCCTGCGGATCGGGCCGCAGACATGGCGGGAATGTACCTTCACGGTGCCGATCCGGACGACCCGCGCGCTTCGCCGCTGCATGGGGACTTTACGGGCTCTGGTCCGGTCTGGCTTACCGTAGGCGATACCGAGATCCTGCTGGATGACACGCGCCGCATGGCGGATGTTCTGCGCGCGCAGGGCGTTGAGGTCGAGATGGTGATAGAGCCGGATCTTCCGCATGTCTGGCCCTTGTTTCACGGAATGATCCCCGAAGCGAGGACCACGTTGCAGCGGCTGGGGCAATGGATCAGGCGTCTCGCGCCACCGTCAGCCGATAGCTGATCGCCTCTGCCACATGTGGGCGGCGCACCTCTGCCGAGCCATCCAGATCGGCAATGGTCCGCGCCACCCGGATCACCCGGTGATAGCCGCGCGCGGTCAACCCCATCCGGTCGGCGGCACGGCCCAGCAGGTCCTTGCCCTCGGCATCTGGGCGCGCGATTTCCTCCAGCACCGCACCTGCGACATCGGCATTGGTGCGCATGTCGGCATGGCCTTCGAACCGCGCGGCCTGAATATCGCGCGCGGCGGACACGCGTGCCGCGATCTCGGCCGAGCTGTCGCCAGAGGGGGGCAGGTCCAGATCGGTAAACGCTACGGGTGGCACCTCGATCCGCAGATCGAACCGGTCCATCAGCGGTCCTGAGATCCGGCCCATGTAGTCTTCGCCACAAGCCGGGGCGCGCGAACAGGCGCGGTCAGGTTCGCTTAGATGGCCGCACCGGCACGGGTTGGCGGCGGCGACCAGCATGAAACGGCACGGATACCGGACATGGGCGCTGGCGCGCGAGATCATGACCTCGCCGGACTCGATGGGCTGGCGCAGGGTTTCCAACACGTTGCGCGGAAATTCGGGGAATTCATCCATGAACAGCACGCCGTTATGCGCAAGGCTGATCTCGCCGGGTTTCGCGCTGCGCCCGCCACCTACTATCGCTGCCATCGAGGCGGTGTGATGCGGTTCCCTGAACGGGCGATGCCGCGAGATGCCGCCCTCGTCCAGAAGCCCGGCGAGGGAATGGATCATCGAGGTCTCCAACGCCTCTGTGGGGCTGAGCGGCGGCAGGATTCCCGGCAGGCGGCTGGCCAACATCGACTTGCCCGATCCCGGAGAGCCCACAAGCATCAGGTGATGACGACCCGCTGCGGCAATCTCTAATGCGCGTTTGGCGCGTTCCTGGCCGCGTACGTCCAGCAGGTCGCGGCCAGTGGGGGGCAGTTGCACCTCGCCCGGTTCGGCGGGCGGCAGCGGCGACTGACCGGTAAAATGACGCACGACATCGGCCAGGGAGTTTGCCCCGATGACCTGACAGCCCCCGACCCAGGCAGCCTCTGCCCCAGAGGCACGCGGGCACAGCAAGGCGCGGTCATCCTCCGCTGCGGCCATGGCGGCGGGCAGCGCGCCCAGAACGGGCACAAGCGATCCGTCAAGCGACAGCTCGCCCAGCGATACGATCCCGGCCACAGCGTCATGGGGGATAATCTCCAACGCCGCGAGCAACCCCAATGCGATGGGCAGGTCGAAATGCGAGCCTTCCTTGGGCAGGTCGGCGGGCGACAGGTTGATCGTGATGCGCTTGGAGGGCAGCGCAATCGCCATGGAGGCCAGCGCCGTGCGCACCCGGTCGCGCGCCTCGGACACGGCCTTGTCCGGCAGGCCCACGATCGAAAAGGCGGGCAGGCCGGGCGTGACAGCGCATTGCACCTCGACGGTGCGCGCCTCGACCCCTTCGAAGGCGACTGTATAGGCGTGTGCAACCATTCCGTCTCATCCCGGCGAATTTGGTTAACGCTAGTCGGGGCGCGGTTTAGGAATGGTTAATGCAAGTGCCGCGCGTCAGAGCAGCGCCGCGAATTTCGGCCAGGCCAACGGATCGGCAACCGTCTTGTCGCGGCAAAACGCATTGCAAAAGCCGAAGACACGCCCATCGATCCGCGCCAGATGCGTTACCGGGTCGCCCGAATAGGGGCAGGTCGCATTCTCGGGCGTGCCCGTATCCACGGCTTCGGCGCGAAGCGGCTCCGGGCCGGGCCAATCCGTCGTCGGAAGGTTCTGCGCATAGCGGTTCAGGGTCTCACCACGCACCAGCCCCATGGCGCGCCAGCGTCGAAACGCAGGCTCTGCCAGATGTGATGCGACATAGGCAGTGGTCACAGGTCCGACAGGCAGCCCGTAGCCCGCAATTCGCGCGGCGACCGGCGCATAAAATGCATCCGCGACCGAATACTCGCCGCACAGCCATTGCGCGGGTTCTCCGACAACGCGTTGGGCATGGGCAAAGATAACCTCCAGCCGGTCAAGATCTGCGCGCAGGGCGTCGGTCATCGCGGTGCCCTTATGCGCCACGCGAAGGTTCATGGGGCAGACGGTTCGCAAGGTGGAAAAGCCGGAATGCATCTCTGCCGTCAGGGCGCGGGCGGTGGCGCGTCTTGCCGGGTCGACGGGCCAATGCCCGGCCCGGGGATGTCGCGTCGCCAGTTCCTCGGCAATGGCCAGCGAATCCCAGACGACCGTTCCTTCCGGGGTAATCAGCGTCGGCACGGTGGCGGCGGGCGCATATGCCGCCAGCTGCTGGCCTACCGGGCCGGATTTGAATTCCACGTTACGGGTCGTGACTTGCAGGCCGAAACGTTCGAACAGCAGCCAGCCGCGCAGCGACCAGCTGGAATAGGCGCGATTGCCGATATGAAGCGTGTATCCCATGCACATAGCAATAGGGCCTGACGGCTCATTGCGGTATTCAAAATTTGCGTTCTGGCCACATGAGAGGCTGATTTTCTGCATGGCTTTGAGGTTTGTGACGGATGCCGCTGGGAATTGTGGTCGCCGGGTATGCCGCCATTAGAGTTCCTGCGAGGCTCGGCTGACCGGCGCGGCGGTTTGTGCAGTAAGCTGTGGAAAGAAGCGCCGTGACGGGGTAGGAATCAGGCATGAAACCTGCGCGACCAGACCTTGCACACTCAGATGACCCTTTGCCGAGGATGCCGCCTTGGGCCCTGTCGGGGCGCGGCGAAACCTTGGAAGAGGCAGCGTTTCTTTCCGGCGCGGCGCTTGCGCATTTGCATGTCGTCTTGAAGCAGGAGAGCGTTCCGCTCGCCTTGCTGCGCGAACGGCTGACGCTTGGCGCGGCGGAGGCCTGCGTTTCGCTGTCCGGGCGGCCGGAACGGGCGAAGGAGTTGCGCGACGAGGTGCATCTTCTGCGGCGGGGCGAAACGCCGGGGCCCGGCGGGGCCGTATTTCAACAATGGCGCGAAGCCGCATCGCGGCCAATCTCAGTCAGGGGATTGGCCAAGACGCTTTCCGGGTTTGCCGCGGAGGACATCGCCGCCTGGCTGGATGCCGGGCAGGGTGGGCCGGTCGGGCGCGCCTCTGCCACGCTGCAAGCTGTGTTGGAGGCTGACCCACGGGCCGAGATGGCTGCGTTCATACTTGCGGATGCCGCATTGGCGCGGGCATTGGGATGGGATCGCATCGTGCCACTATTGGCGGCAAGGCTGCCCGGCCGTGCGCTCAAAGAAAGCGACGATGCATTGCGGCTTGCCTGCCACAAGGCCATTTGGACGGCCGCCCGGGATGCAACGGTGATGGCGGCAGAGCTTGCGCGCCGCGCCGCACGGATGCGGGCCGTTGCGCCAAAGCTGCGCGCAAAGGGCGCGGCCAAAGCGGTCGAGCTGTTCCTGACGCATGATGCGCTGTCCCCTTCCATCGCCCTGACAGACCCGGCATTGGGGATCGGCATGTCCGACCGCGCGGCACGGCGGCTTTGCGACAGATTGGTGGACCTCGGCGCCGTTGTCGAACTGACTGGCCGCGACAGCTTTCGCCTTTACGGGGTTTGAAATGGGCAAGCAACGCACGGAACCGCAATTTGACCGCGAGCTTGGTGACCTCCCCCCCGAGCTTCGCTGGCGCGAATGGATGCGCCGGATCGAGGCCGTTCTGTTCGCGTCTTCCGTCGCTGTCGAGCGCGAGGATTTATCGCGTGTGGTTGGCAAGAGCGCGTCTGTCGATCTGTTGATTGACGACCTGCGCGCGGATTTGGCCGACCGCCCCTATCAGGTTGCCACAGTTGCGGATGGCTGGATTTTGCGCACCCGCCCGGCCTATGCGCCGACCATTCGCGCCGCGGCGGATTTTGGCGAACAGAGCCTGGATCTGAACGAATTCGACGTCGCCGTCCTGGCCGCGATTGCCTATCACCAGCCCATCACGCGCAACGAGCTGAAAGATATTTTCGGGAAAGAAATCAGTCGCGATCTGATCGGTCGGTTGAATGAAAGACGGCTTATCGCGACAGGTCCCAGATCTCCCCGCAGAGGGGCACCCTATACATTTGTCACGACGGACCAGTTCCTGCTGGCCTTCGATCTGGAAAGCCTTCGCGACCTGCCTGACAGAGAGCAGCTTGAGGATGTCGGCATCGTTTCGCGGTCCTGAGACGGCAACGCGCCAAGATTTCCCGAAAGCCCGTCTCGACCAACCGCGAGCGGAGCCGTCCCCTCACGATATGCCGACCCCGTACAGCGACTCCCCGTACGCCGCGCCACTGGCGGAAATGGGTGTGTTCGAGTTGGAAAGCTAAATGATAACAGAGTTTTAACGCCCATTCACAGCGGCTTGACGCTAGGGCGGTCTATTTGGCTCGTTCCGTTGATTCGAACGGATCTGAATTTTCAGGAGAGCAATTATGCCGACTTATATTGGAACAAGCGGAGCTGACGTACGCTACGGTAGCGCTTTGGACGACTATTTTTACCTCTATGCGGGGAATGACCGCGCATACGGGTACGCCGGCAATGACCGCATGTATGGCTATGACGGTAACGACACCCTTTTCGGCGGTGACGACAACGACCTGCTGAGCGGGATGGATGACAACGACTCGCTCGATGGCGGCAACGGCAACGACACGATCTACGGTGGCAATGGCAACGACCGCATCGTGGATTCGTCGGGCGTAAATCTGGTCTATGGTGATGCTGGCAACGACAATATCCGGTCGTCGGGCTATGGCCGCTATTATGGCGGGTCGGATGATGACTACATCTATGCCGGCAATGGCGGAACCGAGTATCTGGATGGCGGCACCGGCACCGACTGGCTGAACACCACATCCTATTCGGGGAACTATACCGTCAACCTCGGCACCGGGGCGACGAATTTCGCGTTTGAGACCTTCGTGAACTTCGAGAACCTGTATTCGGGGTCGGGCAACGACAACCTGACCGGGACCGCGGGTGACAACCGTATCTACGGCAATAACGGCAATGACACGATCGACGGGCTTGCCGGGAACGACTACCTGTCTGGCGGCAATGGGAACGACTCCATTGATGGCGGCGCAGGCAACGACACCGTGTCCGCAGGCGCAGGGAATGACCGCATTGTCGATACGTCGGGCGTAAATCTGGTCTATGGCGATGCTGGCAATGACAATATCCGGTCGTCGGGCTATGGCCGCTATTATGGCGGGTCGGATGATGACTACATCTATGCCGGCAATGGCGGAACCGAGTATCTGGATGGCGGCACCGGCACCGACTGGCTGAACACCACATCCTATTCGGGGAACTATACCGTCAACCTCGGCACCGGGGCGACGAATTTCGCGTTTGAGACCTTCGTGAACTTCGAGAACCTGTATTCGGGGTCGGGCAACGACAACCTGACCGGCACTGCGGGTGACAACCGTATCTACGGCAATAACGGCAACGACACGATCGACGGGCTTGCCGGGAACGACTACCTGTCTGGCGGCAATGGGAACGACTCCATTGATGGCGGCGCAGGCAACGACACCGTGTCCGCAGGCGCAGGGAATGACCGCATTGTCGATACGTCGGGCACCAACCTGGTCTATGGCGGCAGCGGCAACGATAACATCACCTCGTCGGGTTACGGTCGTTACTATGGTCAGTCCGGCAATGACTACATCTACGCCGGCAATGGCGGCGCCGAGATCCTTGATGGCGGCAGCGGCACGGACTGGCTGAACACCACGGCGTGGTCGGGCAACTACACGATCAACATGGGCACGGGCGCGACCAACTATCCGGGCGAGAGCTTCGTGAACTTCGAGAACCTGTATTCGGGTTCGGGCGATGACAACCTGACCGGGACCGCGGGTGACAACCGTATCTACGGCAATAACGGCAACGACACGATCGACGGGCTTGCCGGGAACGACTACCTGTCTGGCGGCAATGGGAACGATTCCATTGATGGCGGCGCAGGCAACGACACCGTGTCCGCAGGCGCAGGGAATGACCGCATTGTCGATACGTCGGGCACAAACCTGGTCTATGGCGGCAGCGGCAACGACAACATCACCTCGTCGGGTTACGGTCGTTACTATGGTCAGTCCGGCAATGACTACATCTATGCCGGCAATGGCGGCGCCGAGATCCTTGATGGCGGCAGCGGCACGGACTGGCTGAACACCACGGCGTGGTCGGGCAACTACACGATCAACATGGGCACGGGCGCGACCAACTATCCGGGCGAGAGCTTCGTGAACTTCGAGAACCTGTATTCGGGTTCGGGCGATGACAACCTGACCGGGACCGCGGGTGACAACCGTATCTACGGCAATAACGGCAACGACACGATCGACGGGCTTGCCGGGAACGACTACCTGTCTGGCGGCAATGGGAACGACTCCATTGATGGCGGCGCAGGCAACGACACCGTGTCCGCAGGTGCAGGGAATGACCGCATTGTCGATACGTCGGGCACAAACCTGGTCTATGGCGGCAGCGGCAACGACAACATCACCTCGTCGGGTTACGGTCGTTACTATGGTCAGTCCGGCAATGACTACATCTATGCCGGCAATGGCGGCGCCGAGATCCTTGATGGCGGCAGCGGCACGGACTGGCTGAACACCACAGCCTGGTCGGGCAACTACACGATCAACATGGGCACGGGCGCGACCAACTATCCGGGCGAGAGCTTCGTGAACTTCGAGAACCTGTATTCGGGTTCGGGCGATGACAACCTGACCGGGACGAATGGCGCCAACCGCATCTACGGCAATAACGGCGATGACCGGATCTATGGTCTTGGCGGCAATGACAACCTTGTTGCCGGTAACGGAGAGGACACTGTCTATGGTGGCAGTGGCAATGATAACCTCTATGGCGGTAACGACAACGACTGGCTGGATGGGGATAGCGGCAACGATTACCTCTCTGGTAACAACGGCAACGACACCCTGATCGGCGACTCCGGTGATGACCGGTTGCGCGGCGGTAACGGTGCGGATCTGTTGGTCGGCGGAAGCGGTGAAGACACGTTTGTCTACTACTCGACATCCGAGTCCGGTGGTGCGAACCGCGATATCATCCAGGGCTTCGACGGGGCCGGTATCCAGTTCACCTTTGCGACCGAAGACAAGATCGACCTGTCCGGAATCGATGCCAACACGTTGGTTGCGGGCAATCAGGCCTTCTCGTGGCAGGGCGTCGATTCGACCCTGTCTGCCGGGCAGCTTGGCGTGATCAATGTCGGTACAGAGACCTGGGTGATCGGGAACACCGATGCCGACGCGACATGGGAACTGGCCATCCGCATTCAGGACGGCGCGACCGTCGCGAGCGACTACTGGGGTGGCGACTTCGTCCTATGATCATGGCGTGTGCCATAGATCCTCGTCTCGAGGAGAAAAAACAGGGGGGCGGCGAGCAATCGCCGTCCCCCGAAGCCCGTTGCCCGGGTTGCAGATCGCGCCACCCGGCGTCGCCAGTTCACACGGGCACTGCCGATCTTGCACCGGCGAGGGGCCTGAGGGGCGTCCCGTCGGCATCCTATGAAGTTTTAGATGTGGTGAAGGGGTGCTTGTCAGTTGCTTGGGTGGGACGCGGCGATGTGCGCCGCGACCCGATGCAAACCCTAGAGCAGGCCGCTTTCGGTCACCGCCAGCAATTTCGTGCCTCGCAGCGATGCCACGGGATAGCTCCTGTCGGCCATGCGTTGCAGGCTGAAACCGGGCTCCAGCGATTGGAGCGTGCACAACGCCCGCGCCGCGCCTATCTCGTCCCCGTCATGGAACCGCAGCGCGCTGAGAAAGCGCAGCGGTGGCCTGAAGGTCGGGGCCAGAAAATGCGAAAGCTCTGCATGTTTGCGAGCTTCGGAAAACCGGTGCAGCTGAATGGCGGTCGAGGCACAGATGGCGTGCCACCAGCTCAGGTTGGGTTGCCCGGCGGCGAGATGCAGCGCCCGTTGCGCAACGGCGTAGCCTTGCTTCGGGCGGTTGCTGCGGGCAAGCGCCTGCGCATAGATCGCCTGAATGAACGGATTTCTGGGCCGTCTCTCGGCGCTAAGCCGTGCCAGCTCACCCGCCAGCTCGACCTTGCCTTCGACATGCAGCGCCACTTCTGCCGCGATGGCCGAGACGACGGGGTCGTCCGTGGACAGCGAAATCGCGGCCCGGCTGAACTCGGTCGCCTCGCCAAAGGCATTATTGTCCGGCCGCGCGTTTTCCAACAGGGACACAAGCCGCAGGCGGGCGCGCCAGGCAAGTTGAATGGCGCGGGTCTGCGCAGTGTCGGCATGCCGGCTGAACCATGCTTCGAACCGTTCCAGCTTGGGCCCGGCCTGAAATGGAAAATGCGCGTACATCTGATAGGCCAGCATCGCGTCATCGGGCTCGCCTTCAGGGCCGAGCTGGCCGAAATAGGCGCTGGACGCCGCCGCGGCCTCGATCAGGAGCCGGTCAAACTGCGGATTCTGGTTCACGCCGGGCGCGTTCCGGCAGGCAACATCGCCGAACCAGATGGCTCTGGGCACGTCAACCTCGGAAAGCTGGACCTGAAAACTCATGCCCGGTCCCTGCCGCATGGCCCGCACCTTGACGGCGAGCCGCTTTCCGTGGCCCGGTGTTCTGTGGTCCAGCAGCACGTCGGCGTCGCCAATCTGTGCGATATGGGTCGCGACATCGGCCGACAGAATTTCCGCATGGGCGCGGACAGACGGATCATCGCAAACCGGCGGGCAGATCACTATGGCAGGGCGCGCCGCCTCGATCACCTTGGGTGGGGCAACGCGTTCTGCAAGAACCTGCATGGCCGATGCCGATGCAGGCAGTTTTTCGCAGGCATCCGCGAATTCGGACCGGCGGTCGCGCAGCCAGTCTTCGAATTCCGGATCGGCCACGTCCAGCCCTTCCGCGAATTCAGGGATCTCGATGCAGTTGCGGGGCAAGGCAAGGTCGATCCTGATGCGCGCCGGATTCAGCGCGGCAGAGCCGTTATCGATGATCAACAGGTCCGGAACGCTTCCGGGCAGTTTGCGCGCCGCGCTCAGCGCCTGCCGCAGGCTGGCGCCGCCACGTTCGGGGTCGGATCTGCTCCACAGCATGTCCTGAAGAAACGCCCGTGGACGGCACATGCTGGTGCCCGTGCCAATGAGCACGAGCAGCGCTTTCAACTTGGCCGCTTTCGGTGTGATGTCCAGCCCGTCGGACCGGATCAGGCGCACCGGCCCGGCCAGTTTGAGAATGAAATCGTGGGAGGATGACATCATTTTTCGTGACCACCCATATATGTAAATTTACGTGATATGGATTTGAGCCTAGCCCTTGTTGAATGGGGGCGAAAGTAAGGAATTCCATAGCTCCCACCCGCCACATGGGCAGGGATACCAGCATTGACGTGGTTCGGATTCAGACCAAGAATAACCAGAAGATATATAGTATACCTTTGAAAAAGGCAGGATATTCCCATGTCGGTTCAATCAGTCCAGACGCTCGTTTCAACCCAATCCACTCAGTCGACCCAGTCGACTCAGTCCACGCAATCCACTCAGGCGAGGGGGGTCGTCACAGGCGACGCCAACCCGCTTTTGTCGGCGGCGCTTGCAACCAGCCATGACGGTATCGCGGCGACCGAGGTTCTGGATTTCGCCGAGATCGAGCACAAGAGCGCGCTGTTGAAATCGGCCCGCACCGATCTGCACGGATTGCTTGCCTCCGACGACAGCGAGCTGCCACGACGGCCCGCCGATCCGTATTTTCTTCAGTCGGTCGTATCGGGGCTTATCCAGTCCACCCGGGTCGATCTTGGCGAGGGAAAGGCGAGCCTGCACGCGCGGGTTTCCGGCAAGGGCGGCGCGCTGGCCGAGGGGTTTTCGGGCGAGCCGTTCATGCAGATGACCTGCCCGGACATCGACGATCTGGCCGAACAAGTGCCCTTCGTCCAAAGCTATGCCGATCTGCGCGACGAACGTATGCCAGAGATCATCGTACAGCTTGGCGACATCCTTTCCTTTTTCGCGTCCGGCGACCTGCTTGATACGGAGCGCACGCCTTACACGCTGTTGCTGCTTGATGCCGCGACCGGCTTCGCGGGCGGGCTCATCCAGCGCATCAAGCTGGGTTTCGATGCGCCGCGCCCCGTTCAGTTTTCGATGCAGGTCCAGCCGATCATCGCCACGCCGACGCATGGGACATTGCCAAGCGGGCATGCGACGGAGGCCTTCATGATGGCCGCTATCCTGACGCTTCTGCGGGGCGGCGATCCAACAAGCGCCGCGGCAGATATGGCGCAGCGCTTTCGCCTTGCCGCCCGGATCGCCGCGAACCGGACAGTGGCCGGTGTGCATTTCCCTATCGATAGCGCCGCAGGCTCCGTTCTTGGCCTGGCTCTTGGGGAGCATCTGGCGGCCGTGGCCGGGGTTGACGGGCCCGCGCCGGGCAATTGGCGCTTTGATGGCACCGCCTGGGACAACAGGGATTTTCATCACGGTGTCGTATCGGATTTCGCGCAGGCCGCGTCATCCGGCAAGGATCCGGCGGTGACACGGGGCAAGGACGATGCGCTGCGCGCGCCGGATGACCTGTGGTCCAGACTGTGGAAGAAGGCGGCGGCAGAGCATCTGCCATCGGGAGGTTGAGCCATGACACGACACGCCGAATGGACGCATATCGAATCGCTGCCGCCGGGAGGGCGCATCTCTCCGTATATTCACTGGACATCCGCGTGGTCGCATATGGGGGACGCGCTTGCCGCGCAGGATCTGTTGCAGACGGATTGCCCGTGGCTGGCCCGTGCCATCCGCAAATCGCTTGGCGATGCGGCGGAGCCCTGGGCCCGGCTGTTGCACAACGTCCTGCCGCATCACGCCCTTCCGTCCACGGAAAAGACCGAAGGCGCAGCGCAGGAGGAAACCCCCGGGGTCGTGCACCGCATTCCCGTGGCGACGGATACGGTTATTTTAGGCATCATTGATGACGCGACCGCCTTTGCGCATGAACGTTTCAGACTGCCGGACGGGCAGAGCCGGGTCGACTATCTTTGGCTGCAAAGCGCGCCGCATGATCCGGGTAAGCGCGCCACCCCCTTTGGCAAGGAGTTCGACAGGCATGGTGTCGAAGAGCTGATCGACCGATCTCGCAGGGGGCGAAGCGGTGAAATCGTCGACGAAGAGGGCCTCTACCGTGCGGCCGGGGCGCTCGATATGGGGCGCGGGACGCCTCAGTCGCTTGCCCGCGCTGCAAGTCACGGAACGGCTGTCGCCGACCTTGCGGGTGGGTTCAGCGCCGCACATGTCCCCGCCGACGCGGCGCCGCAGCCTTCCCGAAACCTCATGGAGATTGCGCCGGATGCGTTCGATCTGGCCATCGTCTCGCTGCCGGAGCGGTTGGTGATGGACACGTCCGGAACCTTCGCCGAGATATTCATCATCCTCGGCATCCTGCGCCTTGTCGATCATGCAGAGCAGCGGAGCCAGCGCGAGGGGCGGGACTATCCGCTTGTCATCAATATCAGCCTTGGGCTGACCGCCGGGCCACGGGACGGGTCCAGCCTTCTGGACAGGTTCATCGCCGCGATAGAGGCTGAGCGCCCACGCGACCGGGTCCCGATCCGCTTTGTGCTGCCCGCCGGGAATTTTCGGCAAGCGCAGGTGCATGCCGTGTTGGAAGCGCCGCTGGATGAGGCAGCGCCGCCGCTTTTCTGGCAGATCCTGCCCGACGATCGCACCCCCAGCTTTCTGGAAATCTGGTCGTCACCTCTGCGCGAAAGGCCGCAGCATGTGCCTTTTGACGTCGCCATTCAGCCCTCGGGTCACGCTATAGCCGCCGCGTTGGAAACGGTGCCGCTTGATGGCGTTTTCGATCTGTTCACTGACGAGGGGCGTCAGATTGCGCGCTGTTATACGCAATGGGTTCCGCAACGGAGTGACAGGCCTGCCTCTGCCGGACGCGTGCGCGTGACGCTGGCGTTGCCGCCCACTGTGCCGGGCCAGCCGGGCCGCCCCTGCGCGACACCGGGGGCATGGCGTCTGCTGATCACGTCCGAAATGGCCGATGTCTCGGATGCGGGCTGGCCGCTCGATCTCGTGGTGCAAAGGGATGACATGATCCCCGGATATCGCGGCGGGGGGCGGCAATCCTTCCTGCGCGATGCGCGATACACGCGGGTGGATGACCGAGGCGTCACCGTGACACGGGACGCACCCGGCCCGGACGGGTCGTATTCCCATGTCCGGCGCGCTGGAACCATCAACGCCTTCGCCTCTGCGCCAGAGGTCGTGGTCGTGGGCGGGTGCTACGCGGATACTCTGGAACCGGTGGATTATTCCGGCGAAGGCGGCCTGGAGGGTCTGGGCCTGCGGGCCGTGGATGCAAGTGCGCCGTCATCTATGCGGCGTATGCGGGCCTTCATTTCCGCCGCAGGATCGCGCAGCGGCAGCCGCGTCGGGGTCGGGGGTACATCCATCGCGGCACCGGTCATGTCACGAGAGCTGGCAAAGGCGATGCGGCCGATGAACGAGCGCCCGAAGCTGAGTGGCGTTCCCCTGTTGCGGCGGTCGCCCGATGATACCATTCCGCCGCCTGTCCTGCCGGTGGGGGAATCCACGCCGGAGCGCTATTGGGAAAAATCCACTTCGGGCAGTTCGGCACTCGCATCCGGAGCGTCCTGACCTGTCGACACGCTCGGCCCATGCGCAGGCTGGCCCATCGCATTGGGGCGGCATCCCCTGCCGAAGCGCGCGTTCCCATACGCCCGACAGGCGCTTTTGTGTCGATCCGGCAGTGGTTGCAGCGGATCGCCAAGCCAAACCTCTGATCTGCGGCACGTGTGGCGCTTGAGGCTCTGCGCGCAGACGGATATGTCTGCCCGGAACCGTCCGCAGGAGCCGTCATGCCCGTTTTTCTAGATACCACACAGCCGGATTTCGAAGCGCGCTTTGCCGCGGTGCTTGCTGCAAAGCGCGAAGACAGCCCGGATGTCGATGACGTGGTCGCGGCAATCATTGCAGATGTGCGCGCGCGCGGGGACGCGGCCGTGCTGGAACTGACCGCAAAGTTCGACCGGTTGGAGCTGACAGCCGACAGGCTGGCCTTCACGCCGGACGAGGTCGAGGCGGAATGCGCCAAGGTGTCGCCCGAGGATCGCCGCGCGCTGGAAATCGCAGCCGAACGCATCCGCGCCTATCACGTTCGCCAGATCCCCGAGGATGCGCAATGGACAGACCCCGAAGGTGCCACGCTTGGCTGGCGCTGGACGCCGGTCTCTGCTGCGGGTCTTTATGTGCCGGGCGGCCTTGCCAGCTATCCGTCCTCTGTCCTGATGAACGCCATCCCTGCCAAGGTGGCGGGGGTGTCGCGGCTGGCCATCACCGTGCCCACGCCCGATGGCATCGTGAACCCTTTGGTTCTGTGTGCCGCAAGGCTTGCCGGGGTGGATGAGGTCTACCGGATCGGCGGCGCGCAGGCGATTGCCGCCCTGGCCTATGGCACGGATACCATCGCCCCGGTGGACAAGATTACAGGGCCCGGCAACGCCTTTGTTGCCGCCGCCAAGCGCCGTGTGTTCGGCAAGGTCGGGATCGACATGATCGCGGGCCCGTCCGAAATCCTTGTCATTGCAGATGCCGAGAACGATCCCGACTGGATCGCGCTCGACCTGATGAGCCAGGCCGAACATGACGAAAGCGCGCAGTCGATCCTGATCACCGACAATGCCGCCTTTGGTCAGCGCGTGGCAGAGGCGGTGGAAACCCGGCTCCAGACGCTTGAACGGCGGGCCATCGCGGGGACAAGCTGGCGCGATTTCGGTGCCGTGATCGTCGTGCGGGATCTGGATGAGGCCGCCGCATTGTCCGACCGCATTGCGCCGGAACATCTTGAGCTCTGCGTGGCCAATCCAGAGGCGTTGTCCGAAAAGGTCACACATGCCGGCGCGATTTTCCTGGGTCAGTGGACGCCAGAGGCCATCGGGGACTACGTGGGCGGGCCGAACCACGTCCTTCCCACGGCCCGCTCGGCGCGGTTTTCATCCGGCCTGTCGGTGATGGATTTCATCAAACGCACGACGCTGGCCAAGATGACGCCCTCTGCCTTGCGCGCAATCGGACCCGCCGCTGAACGGCTCGCGACGTCTGAATCGCTCGAAGCGCATGGCCTGTCGGTCACTGCGCGGCTGAAAAAGCTGAACGACGGCTGATGCGTCCGCATATGGGGTGCGGTCGGGTAAGGCGTTAAATCGCCGTGGAAAATCGTCAATTTCCGCCGCAAACGGCGCCGCAAGAATTTTGTCACACCCTATGGCTGACGCGGCGCTACTTCCTTGGTGGCATTGTGCTGCAGCGCAGCAATTGATATTGTTTCCCTCGTACTTTTCAGGAAACGCGCCCATGTCCCGCATCAGTCACCTTGAACTGGATGACGCCAATCTGCCGCCTCCCACACCGGAGATCGAGCAGGAGCGTCGCGTGGCCATGTTCGATTTGCTTGAAAGCAACCGGTTTGTCCTGCCACCGCGTGATGACCGCCCCGTACCCGCTGGCCCCTATCATGTCGGGCTGTCGATCCGGGACAAGCGGCTGGTATTCGACGTGGACACGGAACAACACGAGCGGGCCGCAGAGTTTCATCTGTCGCTGTCGCCCTTTCGTCAGGTGGTCAAAGACTACTTCCAGATCTGCAAAAGCTACTTCGATGCGGTGAAATCCCTGCCGCCCAGCCAGATCGAGACGATCGACATGGCGCGGCGCGGCATTCACAACGAAGGCGCCCGAATTCTGGAAGAACGTCTGGAGGGCAAGGCGGAGGTGGATGCCGACACGGCACGCCGCCTGTTCACACTGATCTGCGTCCTGCATTTCGGGGGCTGACGGCGCATGCCGAAGCTGCCGCAATCTGTGCTGTTCTGCTGCGACCACAATGCGGTCCGCTCTCCCATGGCCGAAGGGGTCATGAAACAATTCTACGGTCAGGATGTTTATGTCCAGTCCGTGGGCGTTGTGAATGACCTGGAAATCGACGGGTTCGCCATCGCCGCTTGCGCCGAGATCGGTGTGGAACTGTCACGCCATCGGTCGCGGAGTTTCGACGAGATGGAGCAGATGGGCGACACGCTTTCCTCCTTCGATGTCATCGTGGCACTGTCGCCGGCGTCGCAGAAGCGGGCGCTGGATCTGACGCGGTTCTATCACCTGACCGTGGAATACTGGCCTGTGTTGGACCCGACCGGTATCGGTGAAACCCGCGACGCAAAGTTGAACGCCTACCGCCAGACCCGCGACCAGATCGTGGAGCAGTTGCAACGCAAGTGGGGCCCGCCGCGTTACTAGGCCACGCCTCGCCATACTTTTACACAAGGATATGTCGTGAAGATTGCCACAGCCGCTTACCCGCTGGACCTGCTGGATGGGTGGGATGCCTATGCCGCCAAGCTGACTGGCTGGGTCGAAAAGGCGGTCGCGGCTGGCGCGGAGTTGCTGGTCTTTCCCGAATATGGCGGGATGGAGCTTGCCACCTTGGCCGGACCCGAAGGTTTGAAGGATCTCGAGACATCATTGCGGACCGCGTCAGATTTCGTTCCCAAGGCGGATGCGTTGCACAGTGATCTCGCGCGGCGGCACGGTGTGTATATCGTGGCGGGGTCTGCGCCCGTCTTTGACCCCGAATTGGGCAACCGTCCGGTAAACCGCGCGCGGTTCTTTGCCCCCTCGGGTGCCATGGCGGCGCAGGACAAGCAGATCATGACCCGCTATGAGCGCGAAGTCGCGGACATCATCCCCGGTCGTCCCTTACGGCTGTTTGAAACGGGATTGGGGCGAATCGGCATCCTGATCTGCTATGACGCGGAATTTCCCCTTCTGGGACGGGCACTCGCCGAAGCCGATCTCCTTTTGGTGCCGTCGTGCACAGAGGCGCTTTCCGGTCATTCCCGCGTGCGTATCGGCGCCATGGCACGTGCGCTCGAATCGCAATGCGTCTCGGTCCTGTCCTGCGTTGTTGGTGAAGCTCCGTGGTCGGATCTGGTGGATGTAAGTGTCGGAAAGGGCGGTGTTTTCGGCCCGCCAGATGTGGGGTTTCCGGAAACGGGAGAGATTTCCGAAGGCGTGTTGGATCATCCCGGATGGACCTATGCCGAGGTCGACCCCGCTGCCATCGCTCATGTCCGCCGGGACGGCGTTGTACTGAACCGCGCCCACTGGCCCGAGCAGGCCGGACGCGACGCATCTATCACAATCGAACAGTTGCGCTGATATAGCCCTTGAAAATCTGGGGGTTTGCGCCCATTTAAGAGCGCGCTTCGCACAATGGCGGAGTCGTTTACTCAGGAGAGACCATGGCCAAGGAAGATACGCTCGAATTTCCCGGTGTCGTGAAGGAACTCCTGCCTAATGCGACGTTCCGGGTCGAGCTTGAAAACGGCCATGAGATCATCGCACATACGGCAGGAAAGATGCGCAAAAACCGCATCCGTGTCCTCGCAGGCGACAAGGTACAGGTGGAAATGACACCTTACGACCTGACAAAGGGTCGTATCAACTATCGCTTCAAGTAACTGTACTTGAAGTGAAATTTATCCTCGGATCGGGCAGCCCGCGACGGTTGGAGCTGCTTGCGCAGTTGGGGCTGACGCCAGATGACGTTCGCCCGCCCGATATCGATGAGACCCCTTTGAAAGCAGAGCTGCCGCGCCCCTATTGCGCGCGCATGGCGGTCGAAAAAGTGCGCGCCGTAAAGGCGGATCCGGACGATCTGGTGCTGTGCGCCGATACGACCGTGGCGCTGGGGCGGCGCATTCTTGGCAAGCCCGGGGATGCAGGCGAAGCGGCCGAGTTTCTGCTTGCCATGTCGGGCAGGCGACACCGGGTCATCACCGCTGTTGCCGTCCGGCGCGGCGACCGTGTCTGGGAAAAGGACGTGGTCACGCAGGTCCGCATGAAGGCTATTTCCGATCTGGAGCTGAACTTTTACCTGCAGACCGGCGAATGGCGCGGCAAGGCTGGCGGTTACGGCATCCAGGGGCCCGCGCAGGCGTTCATCCCATGGATTTCTGGCAGCTTTTCGGCCGTTGTCGGATTGCCGCTGGCGGAAACCGCCGGGCTGCTTCAGGCGGCCGGATACCCCCTATTCAAGGAAGCGCCATGAAGGGCCGACAGATCATCCTCGATACTTTGGGCGACCGCGAGGCGGCGGCGCTGCTCGTGGACGGCGTTCTTGACGACCTGCTCGTCGAACCCGAAGGCCCACGCCCCGGCACGATCTACCGCGCGATTGCCGACCGGCCCGTGAAGGGCATGGGTGGGATGTTCCTGAAAACGCCTGACGGCATGGCCTTCCTGCGCAAGGGATCGGGCCTGCGACAAGGCCAGCCGGTTCTGGTACAACTGACAGGTTTCCCCGAGCCGGGCAAAGCTTTGCCAGTGACGCAGCGCATCCTGTTCAAGAGCCGCTACGCCATCGTCACGCCAGACGCGCCGGGCATCAACCTGTCGCGCAGCATTCGCGACGAAGACGCGCGCGTTGGGATCCTGGAAGTCGCGCATGAGGTGATGGACGGGCCGTATGGCCTGATCCTGCGCTCTGCCTGCGAGCATGCGGACCCCGAAGAGATTGGCGAGGATATCGCGTCGGTTCTGGCACTTTCAACGCAGGTCATGGCGGATATCGACGGGCCGGCAGAGCTGTTGGTCGAGGGCGACGGGCCGCATTCCCTTGCATGGCGCGACTGGACCGACCCGGCGGATGTCGAGACCGACCCCGGCGGGTTCGAACGGTTGGATGTGCTTGATCAGATCGACCGGCTGGCCAGCCCCGGTGTCCCGCTTGGGGGCGGGGCCGAGATGTATGTAGAACCCACGCGCGCGCTGATCGCGGTGGATGTGAATACTGGCGGCGATACCTCGCCTGCTGCAGGGTTGAAGGCGAACATGGCCGCAGCGCGCCTGCTGCCGCGTGCCTTGCGGCTGCGGGGCCTTGGCGGGCAGATCGTTCTGGACCTTGCCCCGATGCCTAAGAAAGACCGCCGCGGGTTCGAGGCGGCGCTCCGCAAAGCTTTCAGGGCGGATAGTGTCGAGACTGCGCTGGTCGGGTGGACGCCGCTTGGCAATTATGAGCTTCAACGCCAAAGAGGCCGCGCGCCGCTGAATTGGACGGTCTAGATGGGCTGCCCGATTTGCGAAAAGCCGACCGATCCCAAGTACAGGCCCTTCTGTTCGAAGCGCTGTGCAGATCTGGATCTGGCCAAGTGGCTGACGGGGGCCTATGCGATCCCTTCCACCGATCCTGACGACTTTGACGAGTTGCAGGATGCGCTGGAAAACGCCGAAGAGGAGCGTGGTCCAAAGCCGCATTAAGCGGCTGCGGCCTTGCCCGGCGACCGATTGCAGCCTAGGCGTTAGGATGCTTCAGGAGGGCGGCTCATGCAGGAAAATGCGTTAATCCAGACGCGCGATGTCGTCCTGATTGGCGGGGGTCATACCCATGCGCTGGCATTGCGCATGTGGGGGATGAAGCCCGTTGCAGGTGCACGCCTTACACTGATCAATCCCGATCCCACCGCCGCCTATTCCGGAATGCTGCCGGGTTTCGTCGCCGGGCATTACGCCCGGGACGATCTGGATATCGACCTTGTCCAACTCGCCCGCTTTGCCGGGGCGCGACTGATCCTTGGGGCGGCGGATCATCTGGATTGCGAACAACGCCAGATACATGTGCCCGGACGGCCGCCGATTGGCTATGACCTGTGTTCGATCGATATCGGGATCACCTCGGCAATGCCGGATCTTCCCGGCTTCGCGCAGCATGGTATTCCCGCAAAGCCATTGTCGGATTTTGCCGCGCGGTGGCAGCAGTTTCGCGACGCTGACGGGCCCGCACGCATCGCGGTTATCGGGGGCGGTATCGCCGGGGTCGAGCTTGTCCTGGCGATGACCCATGCGCTGCTGTCCCGCGGGCGCGAGACGCAGGCACATCTGATCGACCGGGGCGAGATCCTGAAGGGGATGGCCGGCGCGACGGTTTCGAAAATGCGTGCGGCGCTGAAGGCGCATGGCGTCACTGTCATAGAGAAGGCAGAGGTCGCCCGCGTGGAGGCCGATCACCTTGTCCTGTCCGATGGACGGCACGTGGCAAGCGACTTCACCGCCGGTGCGGCGGGTGCGCGACCCTACGAATGGCTGTCCCGCACCGGGTTGTACTGCTCCGACGGGTTTCTTCAGGTCAACCCGGCGCTGCAAACCTCGTCCCCCGATGTCTTTGCCGTGGGGGATTGTGCGCATATGTCCCGCAATCCGCGCCCGAAAGCCGGTGTCTACGCGGTGCGTCAGGCGCCGGTTCTGGTTCACAACCTGAGGGCCAGCCTGCAGGGCAAGCCCCTGAGCATGTACCGCCCTCAGAAGGACTACCTGAAGCTGGTCTCCATGGGCGAGCAACGCGCGCTTGCCGAACGCGGTGGGTTTGCCTTGTCAGGGCGGATGATGTGGCGCTGGAAGGATTATATCGACCAGAAGTTCATGAACCAGTTTCGTGACCTTTCTCCGATGGCGCCGCCGCCGTTGCCGAAAGATCGGGTGGCTGACATGGCCGAGGCGTTGGGCCCAAAGCCGCTTTGCGGTGGCTGCGGTTCCAAACTGGGCAGGGGCGTGCTGCGCGGGGTTCTGGACACCCTGCCGCCGCCCTCACGGGGCGACATTCAGGCGCTCCCCGGCGATGATGCTGCGCTGCTGGTGGTCGGGGGGCAACAGCAGGTTCTTAGCTCCGACCATCTGTCCAGCCTGACGAATGATCCCTATGCGATGGCGCGGATTGCCGCCATCCATGCCTTGGGCGATATCTGGGCGATGGGTGCGGAGCCGCAGGCCGCCACTGTCTCCGTCATCCTTCCGCGCCTGTCCGAACCGCTGACCACGCGCACCCTGTCCGAGATCATGACCGGCGCGTCCGAAACCATCCGAGCGGCCAAGGCGGATATCGTCGGAGGCCACAGCTCTGTCGGGACGGCCCTGACGATCGGTTATTCCATCACCGGCCTTTGCGAAAACCCTGTCACGCTGGGCGGCGGGCGCCCGGGGGACGTCTTGATCCTGACCAAGCCGATTGGCAGCGGCACGGTCATGGCGGCGGAAATGCAGATGAAGGCAAAGGGGGCCTGGGTGGCCGAATGCCTGCGCCAAATGCAGATCCCCCAGGGCGAAGCCTCGGGGGTTTTACGAAATGCGCATGCAATGACCGATGTGACAGGCTTTGGTCTGGCCGGGCACCTGTTGAATATATGTCAGGCCTCTGGCTGTGCTGCCGAATTGCTCACAGGCCATGTTCCGCTGCTGCCCGGCGCGCTCGACCTGGCGCGCGCTGGCATACGCTCCACGCTTTATCCGCAAAACGCCGCCATGCATCCAGGGCTGGAGAGTGGGCCGTTGACTGACCTCATGCTTGACCCACAGACCGCGGGTGGGCTGCTCGCCGCAGTGCCGGAAGGGCAGGTGGCTGCCGTGTTGCAGGAGTTGCGGGCCGCAGGGTTTCCGGCCGTACGCGTCGGGCAATTGGTCCCCGGCACGCCGATTATCCGATTCATTTCCGGCTAGGCCGAGTCATCCCGGCGTCACGCCAGAGAGGCTCCAGTCTTGGACCGTCGCCTCAATCCGGGCTGCTGCGTCGTCAAGCGCTGCGCTATCGAGGGACGCCATCGCGACCTCTGCCAATACCAGCGGGTTGATGGCTCTGCGCGACTTGGCATAGGCGGGATCGTAATGCTGTTCCATCAGCGCGCGCGTCAGTGCCAGCCTGTCCCCGACGTCGATCATGCTGAACCAGCTCTCGACAGTCTCGCGCCCGCGAAAGGTCTTCAGCGGCGCCAACCGCTCACGCAACCGGCTGGTGTTGGATAGGATATCGTCATAGGCGCGGTCCAGATAGGCTGCGCGGGCTTCAATCGGTGCGGTTACTTCGATCCAAGGCGCTGCGCGCATCATGGCCCAAAGGCTTGGCGGCACCAGTCGCTCGCCGACCTTGCTCGACTCCGCCTCGATCACCACCGGTCGGCCCGGGTCAAAGCCCGAAAGGACCTGTGCGATACGGGTCTCGAACCCCTTTTGGCTGGGCTGCGGAGCTGCCATTTCACCTAGAAGGGAGCCGCGATGCTGTGCGAGCCCCTCAAGGTCGAGCACTTGCACCCCGCGCCCCTCAAGCCGGTGCAGCAATTCCGTCTTGGCAGTGCCGGTAAATCCGCCCAGCAGCACCGCAGGGAAGGGCAGCGGATCGATGTGCAGCATCTGGTTCACCGCCCTGCGATAGCTGCGATACCCGCCATCCACGGTTTCCGCCTGCCAGCCGATCTGCCGCAGCATCCAGGCGAAAGAACCTGATCTCTGCCCGCCGCGCCAGCAATAGACGAGCGGCCGCCAATCGCGGCCCCGGTCTGCCAGTGGCCCCTCGATGTGGTGCGCCGCATTCCTGAAGACCAGCGCAGCCCCGACCCTGCGGGCCCGAAAGCGGCTCTCTTGCACATAGATCGTGCCAACCCGCGCGCGCTCTTCGTTATCAAGCACGGGAAGGTTGATCGCGCCCGGCACGTGGTCCTCGGCAAACTCTGCCGGGCTGCGCACATCGATCACGTCATCGAACCCGTGCCGGAGAAATGCTGAAATATCATGGAACTGTTGCGTCATAGTCGGCATCATATCGAGATGCCACGCCACTGAAAGGCCGAAGTTTCCTGAGAACATAGCACCGTTTCGGGCAACAACAGGCACCTTCCCAAGCGGCATTGTCATTAGAGCCCGTTTTTTCGCGCTTCCCCTCTGGACACGCCTGTTTCACAGGTCTAGAAGGCGTGCACCCGAACGTCGAGACGTTCCCCATGCCCGGGTAGCTCAGGGGTAGAGCAGTGGATTGAAAATCCTCGTGTCGGTGGTTCGATTCCGCCCCCGGGCACCATTTAAACTTAATGAAAACAAAAGATTGCGACGTTCGTGTGATAGCGTATCGTTGGCTTGGTTTGCTGTGGGTATCATTGGGGTAGCGTTTCGTATGCCGATTTCCGTTGATGCTAGGCGATGCGCCATCCGCTCAGGCTCGTTGTCTGTTCGCGATGGCCAGTAGCGCGCAGAAACGATGGCTTGAAGTGTGATAATCTCCATGCGGTACCCGACAAGGCACCCTTTCCAGTTGAAAACGTCTGCTGTGCATGGGACTAATCCAAGAATTGAAAGCTCACCGAGGCAACATCCGTGCAGCAAATAGAAGTTAAAGTTGAAAACGATCATATTCAGCGGATTACCACCGCAAAACCGCTTGCCGCCATTTCAGAACTCATTTGGAATGCCTATGATGCCGATGCGCGCGAAGTAAAAGTTGAACTCGAAGAGGGGCAACTTACCAAGCTAGGCTTAATCCGAATTGTCGATGACGGGACGGGAATTCCTGCAGACGAAGTAGAAACGTTCTTCCAGTCGCTAGGCGGCTCGTGGAAAAAACGCGCGGTCAAGACCAGTAGTGGCCGATCGATCCACGGTGAAAAGGGTCAGGGCCGCTTCAAAGCATTTGCTCTCGGTGAGCGAGTGACTTGGATATCGCACAATGCGGGAAAGAAATTCTCGATTAGCGGCGACAAGTCGAACTTAAAACGGTTCTCGATTTCCGAAACTGTACCAGCAACAAACTCAGGCTGCACTGTCGAGATTAAGAATGTTGTTCGCGATTTTGAGATTTGGACCGAAGACGGTTTCGCTGAGCAGGTGCGCGATGTATTCGCACTTCAACTCTTTGACGACCCCAGTTTTCGTATCATCTATGACGGTGAGGATATCGACGCACGGGAAGCCATCAGAGATGTGACACCCTATGAGGTAACTGCGATCACCGAAGACGGTCACGAATGCAAGGCGACATTAGAAGTCATCGAATGGAAGAGAAAAGTTGAACGGAAACTAATGCTTTGTCTTCCCGGCCGCTTTAGTTTCAATGAAATTGCTCCGGGCATTCATGCGCGTGGTTTCGACTTCACTGCCTATTTGACTGCCGACCATTTCCAATCACTCGCAGACGACAACACCGAAGGGCTGGTTGAACTCGACCCGCCGTCAATGGCACTCGTAGAGGCATCGAAAGCGAAGTTGCGGGAACACTTCCGCGAACGGGAAGCAGAGCGCTCCCGTGGCAAGATTCACGAATGGAAGGAAGATAAAATCTATCCCTACGAGGGTAAGCCTTCTGATCACATCGAGATGAATGAGCGACAGGTCTTCGATGTCGTCGCTCTGAATCTGGCCGACTACAGCCCTGACTTCGAGAAGGCTCCATCGAAACAGCAGAAATTAATCCTTCAGCTCGTCAAAGCAGCAATTGAGTCCGGCCCCGGCGCTCTGCCAGCTATTCTTGAAAGTGTCGTCGATCTTCCAAAGGCCAAGCAAGAGGAACTAGCTGAGCTTCTCCGGAAAACTTCGCTGACTTCCATCATCAATGCAGCGAAGAGTGTAACTGATCGCCTCGAGTTTTTGCGCGCCCTACAAATTCTGGTGTTTGAGCCAAACTCCAAACGCCAATTGCTCGAACGCTCCCAACTTCACCGTATCATTGCCCAAGAGACGTGGATTTTCGGCGAGCAGTTTAACCTATTGAACGACGACGAAGATTTGTCGGCTGTTCTACGCAGTCATCTCAAGTTGCTTGGGAGCGATAACGACGATAGCACCCCACGAGATTCGCTTGCGCCGAAAGAGCCTGTCTTAGACGCAAACGGAAAAGCTGCAATCGTTGACCTGATGCTATCCTGCCGAGTTCCGACAGCGACCGACGAAGAACGCAAACATCTCGTTGTCGAACTGAAAAGGCCGAGCCAGAGCCTCAACGAAGATGTGATCAACCAGATCAAGAAATATGCCAAGGCTGTCGCACTCGATGATCGATTTAAGCACTCAAGTGTCGAATGGGACTTTGTGGCCGTTGCTAACCGTTTCACTAACGACGCCGAGCTTGAAGCGCGACAATCCGGCAAGCCACGCGGCTTGGTGCTCGAACTTGATGATCCAATCAAAATCCGTGTTTGGGCAAAGACTTGGGGTGAGATCATCCAAGAAGCAGAAGGACGGCTGACCTTTTACAAACGTCGCCTTGAGTATCAGGCCAACGACAAGGAGGCGCTTCGATACCTGCGCACAATTAACGTCGACTACCTCAGCGACGAAGTCAAAGAACGCATTTCGACAATGGATTCGGAAGAAGAAGTCGCTGCAGAATGATTGCTGATAGTATCGGCTACTAACTGTACCACGAAGTGTCATCAAAACGATGGCCGATGAGAGCTAGCTTAGCGGGCTTATCGATCGGTGCCTCAAACCTTAGCCAAAACGGAAAATCGTGTTGAACTTCTGCGGCGTCATGTTTGGAGCCATAGTGTAAGGTCACATGCGCGACACCTGAAAATCGAACGACTAGAGATTCCGACAACAGCGCTTCGACTTCAATTTCTGCGTCATCGATCCAAGGGTCAATTTCGTATCCTTTTCCAGCAAGAATATCGATGTCGTCGAAGGTACGTTCTATCAGAGCATCCGACATTGCGCGGTACACGTCATCCACCAAAGCGTTTTTGACGGCATTTCGTCCGTGGTAAAAAGACTCCAAAAGCCCATCGAGTGCAGTAACGGCTTCATCGATAAACGCCTGTATAGTTTTGTCATCACTTACAAGCGTTGCGGGCCGCACATGCGTCGCTTTGTTCAGGACCTCGATCGAGCGGATTGCGGCTTTGTGCAAATCCTCGACATCGAGTCCTAGCTGTTCCACGAACGCGTCGGATAATCCGCCTTGGGTAGAGTAGATGGCTTTTTGGCGGCGCGTTACCGTTCTCGTGTTTGGGTCTTGCTTGAACCATGAGCATGCGCGAACGGCTTCATCTGGCGCGTTTGAATGCAAGATATGGCCAAACAGCTCCCGCAACCCCGCTGCTGCAAGGTGCAACCGAACCGGATTACTGCTATCATTCGCAACCATAAGGCTGCCGGAGAGCAGATTTCGGGAAAACTGATCTGGAAGGCGATCCTCGATTGCCACTAGATTTCCTTGTAAATAAATGGGGAGGTTGGCAATAAATGATGCCGAACCTTTAAAAGGTGCAATGATTTGAGGTTTTTATTGCAGAAAAGAGGCTGGCGATCCAGATTACTTCTAGTCGCTTGATATTTCGCAGACCCAACATCGAACAATGCGCATATTGAGGAAAATTTGCGTTCAGTGCGGCATGACCTGGCACCTCCTCGCGCCCATTCTTTCAGACTGCGGAGCACAACTAAAGCGAAGCGTCTATCAAAGGATCTTCCGTTGAAGAACATAACAGGAGCTTTCAAGGCGGTCCCATGAGCTTAGTAGCAAAGTAGTCGATCAGCTCACCCGTTTGAGTACCCTGCCGAAACCTTCGCTGTTCTTCAAAATCGATAGACGGCAGCATGTGGATGAATTGTTCGTCGGCGTACAGTGCCAGTAGCTTCTCTGGGTCGAGGCCACCCGTTCGCAATCCTGCCAGATTGTTCCCAGCTTCGATAGCAGCTCCAATCATTACGTCTGCAAGCTGCACCGCTGAGCTTTGCTTTGAATCCACTTGGCTAACGCTTGAAAGATTTAAAGGGAAGCTAAGTGTCGTGATCTCGGTCGAACGGAAACGCGCAGTGTCGGTGTGGTCGATAAACCGCTGGATAAGTTCGTTGTAGGTCGCGAGGTTCTTGGATTGGTCATGCTCTACCTGATAAGGGCCATCTGCCATCACTTCCATGCGGGTGATAAGCGACTGCAGAACGATTATTGCAACATCGGTACTTAGTCCCGGGGTTGCAATCGCGTTCAGGCACTCAGGTGCGGCGTACTTTGCAAGTGGCCCAAGAGCTTCCGGGATTTGCTCCCAGTTCGTCGCTTGCGCGGCTGCAACCAATCCGTTCAGTGATTCAACTGTTTTCTCTTTCATCGCATTTTGAAAGGAAACCATAAGCGCCATGAACTGTGGCTTACCTAGTATCGCTGGCCCAGCCATGTGCAGCATTGAGGCCATCGCATAGTTCTGGCCATCAGCGTAAAAGTCAATATTGCGCTGATAATAGTAGGGCTCCACAGCGTAATCGACGAACATGAGTGTCAGCATGAACCGCTTGTCACAGACGTAGGTCACACATTTGAAATCGGTGAGAAGGTCGCGCATTAGCCCTAGCAGACGGGGGTGGTTGTTTGCTCGCTTAGACAGCGCACGATACTTGAGTTCAGGCGCTTTCAGCTTCGGAAAATGCTGCTTGATCAATCGCTCGGCGTCGTCCTCGCTGATAGCAATTGCCGCCGCTCCTTGAAAACGCTGATCAGCGTTGAGCAAGTCGAACCCTGTGTAGCCGCTCTCGTCGATCCGAAAGCATTCCATCGCTAAGTCATCTGTCATACGCAGTACTTTATCAGATCGGTGCTTGCAGGACAGCGACCAATTTTCAATTAGAAAGTGCCGCAAAAAACGGTCCCGTCAAAATACAGTATTTATTCTATGCCTATTTCTTCAAAACGTTCCGTGCTTCCTTCTCGGCGGCTGACCCCTTCACCCATTGCCACGGGGTGCGCGGCTTCCTTGCCTTCGCCAATTCAGGGTTCGCCTTGGCGTCGCTGGCCGCAGCGCGCAGGCGTTCGCGAGCATCGCGCGGGTCAATCTTGAGTTCGTCGCAGATGGCCTTGAGCGTCACGATATCGGTCATTTCGATCTCCTAAGTTGCTGATGCAGATCGATAAGACGAGCCTAGCAGGCATGTCAGGGACAATCTTTGCCCTACGAATAGGTAGCTAGACCGTGGCTCAATATTTTGTTTCGGTGGATCCTAAGGCCCTCTTAAACAATGTCAGTTGCAACAGGACGAAACAACTCGATCTGCCCGAGAATATGACCGTCGGGCAAGTAACTGACACCGCTGTATCCTGTGGTCGTGCGCTCTGAACGGCGAAACTCCCTTAGAACCTCCGGCCCTTGACGTGATGTATCGACTAGGCGTCGGAAAACTTGCTCCTCGATGCCAAAAAAAGTCCCAGAAGTCTGATCGAGCCGGAAGGGGTTCTTAGGCTTCATGATTACCTTATCGTTGTCGAAATCATAAGGCAGTGTTCCGTTATGGTTAGAGGGAAAATAGCCACCGATAAAACGAAGCCCTTTCATTGCCGGTAACAAGCACTCCCAAATGGTAATTGAGAAACCAAGTTCAGGACTAACGAGCGTACCCGTTTGAAGAGCCGCTGAAAGCACGGGTTGACGCAGCTTCGCAAGGCTAGGCGCGTAGTGCAATGATCGCACTGCGGTAGAAAAAGCGCCGCTTTCGTCAAAGAACCGGCGTTCACCCGGAGTCTGGGGGTCCTCGGCCGAAAGTTTCGTAAATATCTTGTCACTGTGCGTGTGAATCGCCCACCGCATGGCAACAATATACCCCTTTACGCTCATGGGGTCGCCCGATGAATCCAGCACACGAACGCGATCAATTGTTTGCGCCATTTTGCGAATTGCACCGTATTGAAACCTACTGAGGCGATAGAGCCCTTTGCCTCTGCTAGAGACACCTCTCCAGTGGAATCGACACAGAAGTAGTCGGGCGCGTCCCCTTCCTCGGTCGTGTCCTTTTCAACTGAAACACCGTGCGCCATAGCCAACGCGCCATGATCTCGAACGTCTTCGATGCGGGCCACATGACTGATGTCCAGATGCCTGTCGAGAAACCAGCGGCAGAAAGCTTCACCCAGTTCGTTGGAGTTGTTTTGCTTCTTAGTCTTATTTGCACCGAGACCATTGTGTTGAAAGCGAAACGGTGTAATCGGCTCCAAAAGTCGTACATGCTCGAAATGTGCCGGATCAGGATCGGGTGGTGCAATATCGAAACTCTGCAGATAATAATGATGGTAGAGGTCTGCAAGCTCGACTGTTACTTCGGGCACCGCGCTGCCGGGCTTTGCTGGGTCCTCAAGAGATGCCGGTACCGCAGGGAATTTATTGAGCGCTAGTTTCACCGATTTCTGCATGTTTGCCTTTCTGTATCGCTTTGAGAGCTCAATGCGACTTCTGGATCCTGATCAATACTCAAGTAGCACTCTATGCTGGCACTATTGCGATGTCATTCTCGGTTGCCTCTGCCATCTGGCATCTAGTCATGAGGTCGTAGCGGACCGGGAAGCAGCACCTGCAGTGTGTCTTTGAATGATTGCACGGTGACCTGTAACTAACCCCGAGGACGGAGAGCCTAGGGCGCGCGCGGCGGCGTTACATTGAGCCAGAAGGCATCGTTGTCGTGACGACGAAGTGTTGCGACGAAAGAGCCGCTGACGCCAATGCTGGCCCCTGTGTGCCGCGCAGACATTCAATGACCTAGGATTTACCCTGACGCCCCTCACTGCTCGATCTTATTGCGCTTTTGCAGCCGCAACCAGCAAAGGAGACCACAATGGTCATTCGGGCAACATGGAAGTTTAACGGGCAGGAAAAGGTCATTCTCAGCAACTGGCACAGGCTGTGGTGCCTACTGTTCGGTCCGCTGTACTACTTGTTCAAGGGGATGTTCCTGTGGTCGATCTTGTCGCTGATCACAGCCAATGGCCTGTGGATTGGCTTCCCACTTTACAATCGCGCTATCGTCACGCGACACTTCCACAAGAAGGGTTGGGTTCAAGAATGATCCACGGAGCGTCCAACCATGTAGATTGCTACCCGAGTGAGACCCGATGGGCGGCACTGAAACCCAGCGCTATTGCGGACCGCATGAAAAGGTTCAGCAAATTGGCTCCGAGGCAACCCCGACAGTCTGATACATAGTCCTCGTGTCACCCGAGACGGGGCTGCTGGACACCCACGGAGGTGCTGACGCCGGAGGGGTGGGGGGAGGTGTTTTTTGTTAACGGCGCGTGTCTCGCGGGCAGACAAGTGGTCATGCATACTTCCGAGGTTTTCGGCCTCTAGCCGCTGCCTTGCACCACCCCCACTGGCCGTTGGGTCAGTTCACCTTGTTGCGCGGGATGACTTTCATGGGAAGTTTCCCTTTCTTCCGCATCTCCCGAAACTGTTCGATGTGCCGCTGGATGGTCATCGCGTGTTTGAAGGCGAGATCGGTCGGCGTATAGGTTTCGAAACCGTGGATCGATGCGTAGACCCCGGTGACTTCAAGGAGAGCCTCGACGACATCGGTATTGGTGAGGACGATATCATCGCTCCCCTAGACTTTGCCGCAGTCCAGTATCGCATTGTTGATTTTGGACTTTAGGCGGTTTTGCATTTTGGCGTGATCTTCCATGTGATTTCTCCATTTTTGTTTATAGCGAGCCTCGGCGCAGACGTGCATCTGGCGTCGAGCTGAACCGACTTTCGGATGATCACTTGCTCAATAATCACATACGTGTGCGAATTCTGAGCAAGTGAATGATGTGTTGCCTGCGGCCTCATGGCAGAGACCAAACAGACTCCTTCCCGTCTTTCGACTTGATGATCCCGAGCGTGTCCCCGGCACGGCGTAGGGTGGCCATTGTGATCCCGTTTGCCTCGGCCATCCCGTCCAGAATTTTCTTTTTGGTCGGGCCTCGACGCAAAACGGATTCCAGCCACGCCGTTGCCGTGTCTCGTGCCTTGGGTGGGCGACCACGCTCTACCTCAGGTGGCGCGAGAATATCTGCTGCCGTGAGATCCGGTTCGCACGGGTCCCAGACGAGTTTGGGATGCGAACGAGGCCCTTCGCTCTCCATTTCGAAGACAATCGCCGGGCCCGTTTCGGAATAGTTTGACTTCGCATGTACGATGGCGCGCTTGCGCGGATCATCGGGATGCGGCGCGAGTATCAGCCCGGAGCGCACCCGTGCGGATATCGAAATCGATCCGATACCTTGGTGCATGGCATGGTCAGCTCGTGCCTTTCGCAGGTGCCTTACAATCAGGATCGCAGTGTCGAAATCCCGCGCCAGTTGATCCAGCTCGATCATAAAGTGCATGGTCTCGGTTGCGTTGTTGCCGTTGGCACCTTCCTGCATGAACGCAATGATTGGATCGATGATGACCAGCGCCGGAGTGTTGGCAGTCAGTTCGCGCCGGACAAGTGCCAGACCGCGCTCATCAAGTGTGAAGGGCTCATCCTGATATCGTACCTTCGACACGTCCGCTCCGGCCTTCATTAACCGGGGTTTTAGAACCCTAGAGGGGTCGTCTTCCGCCGACATGAACAACACCGTTCCCTGTTCGATTTCATCGACAAAGGGAGGCGGTTCGCCAGTCGTGACGGCGGCGGCAATGGCACAAGTGAAGGTGGATTTCCCTTGGCCCATATTACCATCAAGAACAGTGATCGCGCCCTTGACGATGTAGGGATAAGCAAGGAATTGCGGTTCGGATTCCTCGACATCATCAAGCCAGCCAAACACCTCCTCGTGGTTCGCTTCATATTTACTGACACTCTCGGCAATGCGATCAACTTCGTCCCCGTCAAGCGGAGGGCTGCACGCCGCACCGTTGATGGCACGAAGCGCTGCGGCAATCGCCGTCTCGCCAAGGCCGCGGAACCTGAGAGAACCCGCAATTTTGGTTAGCTCGTTGTTACGACCACCGGCTTTGAATGCCGCCTCGTTTTCAAAGCAGGCGGTGCGGGTGGCCTTGCGCTCTAGCGACCGCACAAACGATGCGGGCAATCGAGCGGCCGTTTTTCTGTTCCTGCGCCACCGATATGGCTTTCCGCTGTGATGCCTACTTGGAGGCACGACGATGTAGCCGCTGTCGGCATCTTTGATATCTATGCCTACAAGGGGCACTTTTTTCTTGGGCAGCGCCTCTGATGCCCGATAGTAGTGGTGCGCACCCCTGCCGGTTTGAACCGCCAAGGTTGGCTTTAAGTCCAAGCCGTCAAAGGTTTCCTCACCCTCGGGGCCGTCGACATCAAGCGCTATCAACCCGCGTGGCAGGATCACCCCCAGATTTGCGTTTGGGTACGATTTGAATGCACGACGAATCTTGACGGCATTACTCGTGGCACTGTGCTGACCCTTTGGGAAAAGATCGGCGATTGGGTGCTTGCCGGGGCTACTGCACTGGCGCTTACCGCACGTGCATGCACCGTTTTCACCGATACCGTGTAGAGCAATAATTTTTGCACCCTGCCGCGCCCATGCGAGCGCAGCTTTAGTGGCAGAAGACGACTTCATGTCATCCTCAAAGCGAAATGCTTTGGGCATCTCGTTCTCCTTTTCTGGATGATCAGTAGTCTGCGTAAAAAGTCCGGGCACGTTCAGCATCGCGTTCCGTTAGCCAGTCCTCAATCTCGGACATGAACCAAGCAACGGTGGTGCCGCCCATACGGATGCGCCTCGGGAACCGCCCTTGGGCTTCCCAACGCAATTTCGTGGTGTTTGAGACTTTTATGCCCATGCGCTTCAGGTCATCACGGGTCGCAAGTCGCGGGTTGTTTTCTTCGATATTCATAGTGGGCCTCCATTTGTTAAATGAAGGGGTCGACCCCAAGTGAGGACAGCATATGGCAGAGCGAAACTGTTTGATATCAGAGGCGTAGCTAAGGCCGCGCAGGTTTTGCGTAACTATCAATACCTACTTTTCTGGCGGCAAAGTGGCGGCATCCAGCACCTGCCCTGAAAACGAAAAGCTAGGCCCGAATATCTCGAGACCACATGCTTCCATGAACTTTGTGTACTCGCTACTGGCGGTTTTTGTCCGGTCGTATCCACCGCGCCGCGCAGGCACGTCAGGAAAATACTGACGAAATACCTCGGTCAGAACTTCCGCCAAATCTATTTTGAATTCGTTCGAAAGTGGTGAGCCTCGGCGGGTACGCCCTTCCATTGCGGCTATCAAATCGGTTACGCGGCCAACCAGTAATTCAAGCTCTCTGAGTAATTTTTTCCGATCAGGCGGTGCGGAAACTGCTCCGTCTGGCCACTCAGAAAGCAAGGCTAGATTTTCATCCGAAAGCGCTGCGGCAAGTTTTTGGGCCGGGTGCAGCACCGAGCTTTGGATCGTTCGCTTACGAACATCCGATCCCTGTAGTATTGGCCCATCGCCTATGCCAAGAGGCGAAGACATCGCTGCAATCCAATACGCCTCGGCAATGACTCGCAGTTCCTTGGCCAATGCCATTTGATCAATTTTCTTTTCGCTACCAACTCTTCGGCAAATTTTATCAATCAGCTTTTCAGAGAAAAAATCGGGCGCTGGCGGCAGTTGCCTCTCAAGCCAACCCAATTCGAGGTATTTCAGGTAGTAGGGCTGGTTTGGTGAGTTGTCCGACATGGCTATTCCATTGCTCAAGAGCGTCGCGCTTTTCATCCGCATATGAATAGACATTGTAGATTGCAGCTACACCTGAGACCACACCCGTCTTGTGGTTGAGCAAAGCCTCGGTCACGGGTTGTGGCACGCCGAGTTGGGCCATGTTGGTAGACATCGTGCGGCGCAGATCATGGGGGGTCCAAGGTTCGGCATCCTTAGGAAGCGATTTATCGAGACGTTTTTTCAACCGGCCAAACCCAGAAATTGGCGTAGTTCCCTTCGTAGTGAACACGAAATCAGAACCGATAAACTTCGGTATTCTGTGCAACACATTCAGCATCGCGTCGGTGATCGGCACGGTATGCTGCCTGCCGTTTTTTGCCCGCGTCGAAGGCAGGGTCCAAAGGCGATTTTCGAGGTCGAGTTCAGACCAGCGCATCTCGGCGACTTCGGCGCGCCTTTGGCCACTTAGGATCAACAGCTTCATGCAATCCCCAAATGGGTAGCCTTCGTCGTCACTGGCCTGCCACAGCACACCTAGCTCATCGTCCGACAGCACGCGCTCACGGGGCTTTTCTTTCGACGGAGGTTTCATTCCGGCAATGGGAGAAGCGTCGATAATGCCGCGCTCGACACTCCAGCCCATCAGATGCTTGAGATGGGCCAATGCACGGTTCACGCCGATTGGCGCGGACTCTTGAATTGTGTCGCATGCTTTCACGACATCTGCGCGTTTGATCTCGTTGATCCATTTTCCATGCAGGGTCGTGAACTTAGCCAACTGAGCTTCTTTGCGCTCGAAGTCGCGGTTGTGAACCTTGGCATACTTCTCAATATAGTCAGGGATCACGTCGCCTAGCGTCGGTTTCGTCTTGACTTCTATGCCGGTGTTCTGTTCGAACTTGCCTGTTTCCACTTCATAAAGGATTTGCCGCGCTCGTTCCCGGGCGTCGTTAAGGGAAAACGGCCCAAACTGGCCGATGGTCAGTCGCTTCATTTTCCCGTTTATGCGCTTGTGAAAGCTGAATGTCTTGGTGCCGGACTTGTTCACACGAAGGACCAAGCCGGGAACCACCGTGTCACGATAGTCTTCCCGCTTGGCTGGGTTTGGATTTCTGGTATCGATGAACTTGGTGGTGAGTTTATGTGTCATGAGGTCATGATAAGAGACCAGGCGATCCTTCGTCAGGGACAAGTCTAGACGGTTCACGGGATTTTGGATCGGTCTGTGTCGACTCTCAATCACTTATGCTTACACGCGTGGTCTTCTATGCCACCCTGAAGAGCGAATGACGCGCTGTCATTTCCATGCGTATTTCACTCAAGACACGCAGAAATTCTTTCATTGTGCCTGAGGCTCTTTGCGAAGAAGCATTGAACAGCTACGCTTAGACAGTGCTATATTTTTCTTGGGGGAAAGGCAAATGGAGTTTGTTGCAACTTGGATACCGTTACTCGCCTCGTCAGTAGCAATAATTGTTGCGGCGATCTCATGGCGCACTTCTCGCGTACTCCAACGGGAGAAAACAATGGGGGACTTCGAGTCGCAAGCCAGATTGAAGCAAATCGAGTCTTTCCTGAAGAGCACGGGTGATGAGGCTGTTTTGCTCAACAAGCGACTCGACGAGGAAACCAATACCTTGACTGGTGCAATACAAAGCATTCAAGATCATCGGAACCTGCTGCGTAGAATAAACGCTATCATCGCTGATGCTGGGACCTACGAAACGCCCAATCTTGGGGCACAAGTGAACAGTGCCGTGACGAGAGTTGAAGACGCACACAAATCGGTATTCTCGCAATTTCTTGAATCATATGACTTTTCCACCTTGCACGCGTTCAAAAGGGCCGCTCAACGTTCTCAACCGTCGCTGCTGGAGCTATTTGACGATGACAATTCAAACGTTGATATTAATGAGCTACGTTCAAGGATTCTTGAGCTTTTAGAGGAGGGGCAAGACGCTCAATCGGAGTTGCGCGATATTGTCCTTCAGAACAGAGCAACAAGAGAGGCGGAAATTGAAGATGTCAAACTCACTACTCTGGCTTGACGACGAACCAGAAACGCTCCACTCGATTGCCCACTTTATGGAGAAGCAATTCAATGCACGGGTCACGATTAAACCTACCATAGAGGAATTTTTGGAGGCAGCGACACGCGAAAAGTACGGACTAATGCTGATCGATATTGGAGTTCCAATGTCAGCCGGGTGCGATTACCCAGACGAGCTTTTGTGCCGCGTGGGGAATGCAAAGTATGCTGGATCGGCTGTTTTTAGGTACATGTCCGAAAAGAAAGAGGAGTTTGGAAGCCCTAGACTATTTGTCTGTTCGGGGCACGCCCCAGATTTTGTTACGCAAACACTGGGAGCCGAAGTTGCTTATCAATACGTCAACAAGTCGCTTATTTTGCTTAGCCCACAAAACTTCGCTTCAGAGCTCGGCTTGGCTAATTCAAGTTCTCAAAGAGTGGGATCTTCGGTTGAGTTGGGGGTGGATAGTCAGAAAGTTCATGATGTGCGCACACGCTTGCTGCAATTGGCAAATGTTATCGCAAGTGTGACGCAATCTGCAAGCCGAATGCTTGGCATTTCGGGCGCTGAAAACCCCATAGACATAGACTTCGAGAAATGCATCAGAAATGAATTTGCACTAGTATCTCGGACGCTTGATGAAATCGATGCGTATGAGCACGCAGAGTTCATTGACAACATCGAGGACCTACTCAGCATAGCAGGTCAGGCTGAAAAAAATGGGTTAGTAGCCAGTCAAACGATGGTCGTAGAAGCAGTGTTTGAGGCCGCAAAAACCTGCCGGCGCTCCAATATGCCACAGTGTTCAGTGATAGGACCGTCTTTAGATAGGATCCTTCATCTATTCAATTATGCAACAATATCTCAACAGGCTAGTGACCTAGTCTACACAGCAAGCTTACTCGGCGTACCAAGAAAGGATGAAAAACACGATGCTTTCCGTTTTGTCATCCAAGCCGAAGCAAAGAGCCTTCAAATCGAAGCTGCGAGCCGAAATTTGGAGGTCAGGTTGGAACTTCGGTCAGACCAAATGTTGCAAGGGGAGCATTTGAACCGTTTCCGTTCGGCATTCTACAATGTTCTATCTAACGCCGTAAAATATAACGGAGAAATAGGTCGAAAAAGGGCTTGGGTGGATGTAAGGTTGTTTGAAGACGATCAAATGGTCGTTGTTGAAGTGGAAAGTTGGGGGGATCCACTCCCTAGTAACGAGCGCGACTACTTGATCTCAAATGGTTTCCGAGGGAGCAATGCTAAGAGGCTTGGTTTTGGGATGGGATTGTCAATTGCGAAACAGCACATGGAAGAAATGGGAGGCAAACTGACAATTTCAATTCGCGAGGCGGGGAATTCGAGGCGTCCTCGGGATATTTTTACTGTAAGACTTTCAACACCGACTACCTAGGCCACCGCTTGTAGAAAGTAGATATACTTCCCCCGAGAACGTTGTCGTTTTTCGAGGCCGGTCCCCACCAAGTTGTCGAATGTCGAACTCCGAATGGGATTCACCCAAGGCGTTTCTACGAATGACGAACTCGCCACTGAGGACGCGATGTTTTTGAAATAGCTACGATGGTCCGTTACTATGCGTAGTATGGCTCCTGCTCGACACTTTGTGTGAAGTTGTAACAAAAACCTCTCTGTTAGTAGCCACCCAGATAGATGTGATCCTAAGATGTTTGTCCGCTTAATCCCCGTTACGTAAGGCGTGGGAAAGTAGATGTGAGCCGCTGCTAGTGAATCGTCTTGTACATTACGTGTTATGAAATTCTCTGCTTCGTCATGGGCGATTATTGCATTGCTCAAGCAATCTCGGGCAATTCTCTCTTGGGACGCATTGGCGTTGTCTTCGTTTATGTCGATGCCAACAAAAACCGTGTTTGGCTTTTCTCGTGCAATTCTTGCAATAAACGTGCCCCTCCCGCAGCCGATATCCAATTCAATGTTGCCTAACAACAAACCCTACCTTCTCAACAAGTTCCTTTTTTACCGCTTGGCCCTTGCCTTGCAGCAATTTTCCCTCAATTCCTGTGCCTTCTACCCCGAACGGGAATGTTCGGTTACTGTTGGCGGGAGGTCAAGTTCGCACTCTCCAATTCTTTGGACCTTTTGTTTTTTAACGCCCACCTCTCGCTGGGTATCGCTGGGGTAGCAGGAGCGGCCTGCTTGAATGCTTCGGCACGAGACCCGCCGAGACGATCTGCCATGCGCAAAGATCAAGGTTATCAAGCCGCTACGTTACGGGTTGAGCGATCCTGAGACGGCGTGTGCGGATCACAAGACTAATTGAAAATCCTCGTGTCGGTGGTTCGATTCCGCCCCCGGGCACCATAAAAATCAATATCTTAGGGTCCACCCGGTGCAGTTCACTTAACTGTTGATTGTCACTGAGAACTGACCCGGTATTTTCACCGAGAATTGACCCACTCTCAATTATGCGTCGTGGTCTATGACGCGGTCAATGTTTTGG
>NZ_SLZU01000017.1 GCF_004342065.1 Primorskyibacter sedentarius
ACACATGACGCGGTCTCGAAGGTGGTCACCGCGACCCGGATCGCCCGCGCCGCCGACCCCGATCTGCTCATTGACGGAGAGCTGCAATTCGACGCCGCCTTCGTGCCGGACGTGGCCGCCGCCAAGGCCCAGGGGTCGGTGCTGGGCGGCAATGCGAACGTCTTTGTCTTCCCCAATCTCGAAAGCGGCAATATCGCCTACAAGATCGCCCAACGCATCGGCGGCGCCATCGCCATCGGCCCCATCCTGCAAGGCCTGGCCAAACCGGCAAATGACCTGTCCAGAGGATGCTCGGCCGAAGACATCCTGCACATGATCGCCGTCACCGCGGCACAGGCCGACGCCCTCAGCCCCAAGGAAACGGAACCCGCCACATGACACACGTCATCAACCTGTCAAACCCCGCTCCAACTACAACCCAAAGACACCTCAAAAGCGACCCCGCCCGCGTCACAAACGGCAACCCAAAACAACAAATCAGTATCCATTACACAGGCCCAAAGGGGTGCCGCAAACCAACCGTTTGACGTTGCGGAAATACCGCTCTAGAAGACAACCATCTGTTGGGGTGCCCTTCGGGGCTGAGATGTGCCTGCACAAACCCATTGAACCTGAACCGGTTAGGACCGGCGGAGGAAACAGACCAGCGCGCCTGACATATTGGGCTGAGCTGTTTCTCATCCGACCTGACCCCGAATTGGATGAGACGCGTGGCATCAACAGCTTTGACAATTGCCGGTTCCGACAGCGGTGGCGGTGCTGGTATTCAGGCCGATCTGAAGACATTTTCCGCGCTCGGCGTCTATGGCTGCAGCGTGATCACCGCGATTACGGCGCAGAACACCACCACGGTCAGTGCGGTGCATCCCGTCCCGCTTCCGGTGATTTCTGCCCAGATCGCAGCGGTGCTGGAGGATATCGAAGTTCATGCCATCAAGATCGGAATGCTTGGCGATCCCGATCTGATTGCCTGCGTTGCCGATGCGATCCGTGATTTTCAGGGGCCGGTCGTTCTTGATCCGGTGATGGTCGCGAAATCCGGCGTGGCGCTCTTGCCGGACCATTCGATGGCGGCGCTGAAGACGCATCTTTTCCCGCGCGCCACGCTGTTGACCCCGAACCTTAACGAAGCCGCCCGCCTGCTGGGAACCGACCCGGTGGAAGAGGATCGCGAGATGTGCGCGCAGGGCCGTGAATTGCTGGCGTTGGGTCCGGCGGCGGTGTTGATGAAAGGGGGGCACGGGGCTGGCGCGGCCTGCACGGATTGGCTGGTAGAGCCTGATCGCAACCTGCCCTTCAGTGCCGAACGCATCGCCACGGCCAATACACATGGCACCGGGTGCACGCTGTCATCGGCCATCGCCGCCGGTCTGGCATCGGGCCTGTCCATGGTGGAGGCGGTCCGTCGGGCGCATGGCTGGTTGCACAAGGCCATCCGCGCTGCTGACGATCTGAACATCGGCCAAGGCCACGGGCCGGTGCATCACTTCCACGAGGTTTGGACATGAGCAAGCATGTCACCATCCGGGGCAGTGGTGTGGCTGGATTGAGCGTCGCGGCAGAGCTGACAGCGCGTGGCCATCCCGTCAGCGTCGTTGATCCCGCTATGGGGCCGGGAAAGCAGGCATGTTCGTGGTGGGCGGGCGGGATGCTTGCGCCCGATTGCGAGGGCTTTCTGGCAGAAGAGCCGGTCGTGCGGCTGGGCCGGGACGCCGCCGACTGGTGGCAGGACAAGGGGGCGCAAGTGATCCGGCGCGGGACGATCGTCGTTGCCCTGCAACGCGATGCGCGCGAGCTGGATACATTTGCGCGCCGTACGCAGAACCACCGCTGGCTGGACCGCGAAGCGCTTGCAGCGGCGGAACCGCAGCTTGGCGGACGCTTTTCGCGGGCGCTTCTGATGACCGACGAGGCGCATCTTGATCCGCGCAGGACGCTGCTGGCGCTGAAGGCGCGGCTCGGTGATGCCGGCGTCGCCTTTCTGCCCGAGGCAGATGACCGCGGACAGGTCATCGACTGTCGCGGGCTGGCCGCGCGTGACACCCTGCCGGAACTGCGCGGCGTCAAGGGAGAGATGGTCATCCTGCGTGCAAGGGATGTGACGCTGACCCGGCCCGTGCGGCTGCTGCATCCCCGCTTTCCGCTTTACATCGTGCCGCGCGGGGACGGCGTGTTCATGCTGGGCGCGACCCAGATCGAAAGCACCGACCGCAGCCATGCGACAGTGCGTTCAGTCATGGAGCTTTTGAACGCCGCCTATGCGCTTGACCCCGGATTTGGCGAGGCGGAGCTGCTGGAAATCGGCGTCGATGCGCGCCCGGCCTTTCCCGACAACCTGCCGCGCGTCTGCCGCGTGGGTGACAGGGTGCACGTGAACGGGCTCTTCCGGCACGGCTTTCTTCTGGCCCCGGCCATGGCGCGCATGGCGGCAGACGTTCTTGAAACAAACAGCAAACCGGAGCTTTGGCATGAAGATCACGCTTAACGGAGAGCCGCGCGATGTGACGGGGCGCAACCTTGCTGATCTGCTTGAAGAGCTGGGGCAGGGAGAGGCGCGTGTCGCCACCGCAGTGAACGAGCAATTCGTCCCGGCGGGCCGACGCGCGACGACAGTGCTGAGCCCCGGCGACCGGGTCGAAATCGTCGCGCCGCGACAGGGAGGTTGAGATGCCGACATTCTATGGAACCGAAATTGCCTCGCGCATGATGCTGGGCACGGCGCAATACCCCTCGCCCAAAGTGCTGGCCGATGCGTTTCGTCGCTCTGGCGCGGGGGTGGCCACAGTTTCGCTTCGACGCGAGGCAAGCGGGGGCGGCAATGCCGGGCAGCAGTTCTGGTCGCTCATCCAGGATCTGGACGTCGCGATCCTTCCCAACACGGCCGGGTGCCATTCCGTCCGCGAGGCCGTGACCACTGCCCAAATGGCGCGCGAACTGTTCGACACGCGCTGGATCAAGCTGGAAGTGATCGGTCATGCGGACACGTTGCAGCCCGATCCCTTCGGGTTGGTCGAAGCGGCACGCATCCTGACTGACGAGGGCTTTCAGGTCTTTCCCTATTGCACCGAGGATCTGGTGCTGTGCGACAGGTTGCTGGAGGCGGGGTGCGAAGTCCTGATGCCTTGGGGCGCGCCCATCGGCACCGGTCTTGGGCTGAACAACATATACGGTTTGCGCAGCCTGCGCGCGCATTTTCCGGACGTGCCGCTTGTGGTGGATGCGGGGCTTGGCCTGCCCAGTCAGGCGGCCCATGCGATGGAACTGGGCTATGACGCGGTGCTGTTGAACACGGCCGTGGCGAAGGCCGGTGACCCTGCAGCCATGGCCGAGGCTTTTGCCGGGGCGGTGGCCGCCGGGGCGGCTGGACATGCCGCGGACCCGATGCCGCCCCGTGACATGGCCGCGCCCTCTACGCCGGTTCTGGGAAAGGCGTTTCTGGAATGAGCCTGCATCCGTTCTATCCGATCTTCGACGATGTCAGCTGGTTGCGGCGCATGCTTCCCTTGGGCGTCAAACTGGTGCAGCTGCGCATCAAGGACCAGCCGCACGAGGCCCTGTCTGCGCAGATTTCCGAAGCCAGCGATCTGTGCAAGGCCCATGGCGCGGTGCTTGTGGTCAACGATCACTGGCAATTGGCGATCGAACTGGGGTGCGACTGGCTGCATCTGGGTCAGGAAGATCTGGACCGCGCCGATCTTGACGCCATCCGCGCGGCGGGGCTCAGGCTCGGGGTGTCGACCCATGACCGGGCAGAGCTGGACCGGGCGCTTGCCTTGCAGCCTGACTATATCGCGCTTGGGCCGGTCTACCCGACCATCCTGAAGAAAATGAAATGGCACCAACAAGGCGTCGAAAAGCTGACCGAATGGAAGGCGCTGATCGGGGATATCCCGCTGATTGCCATTGGCGGCATGTCCGTGGAACGAGCGCCGGGGGCTTTTGCAGCGGGGGCGGATGTAGTTTCGGCCGTGACCGACATCACTCTGAACGCCGACCCGGAGGCGCGCCTGCGGCAATGGTTGGAGGCGGTCAGATGAGCGACCGTTACGCGCGCCAGATCGCCGTTCCCGAACTGGGTGGATCAGGGCAGGCGCGTTTGCGCGCGGCGCAGGTGCTGGTGATCGGGGCAGGGGGGCTCGCCGCGCCGGTCCTGCAATATCTGGTGGGGGCCGGGGTCGGGTATATCCGGCTGGTGGATGCGGACCACGTGGCGCTGTCCAACCTTCACCGGCAGACGCTGTTTCGCCAGTCCGATATCGGCATGCCCAAAGTGACCGCCGCGCAGGCGCATATGGCGGCGCTGAACCCTGATTGCGTGGTCGAGCCGGTCGAGGACCGTTTCGATCCGGGCAATGCGGCGTCGCTGACCGACGGTATGGATCTGGTGCTTGACTGCGCCGACAGTTTCGCCGCCAGCTACGTGGCCAGCGCGCATTGCATGGGATCCGGCCAGCCGCTGATCTCGGCCTCGGTCGTCGGGACCGAAGGCTATTGCGGCGGTTTCTGCGGCGGGGCGCCCTCGCTTCAGGCGGTGTTTCCCGACCTGCCCGCGCAACTGGGCAGCTGCGATGCGGATGGCGTACTGGGACCGGCAGTGGGCGTGATCGGTGCATTGCAGGCGCAGATGGCGATGGCGGTTCTGGCAGGGCTCGATCCCAGCCCGCTTGGCCGGATCACCACCTATGACGCGCTGCGGTTCCGCTTTGGCGGGTTCCAGTTCAAAGGCGCGCCAGAGCCTGACAACACGCCGCGTTTCATCAGCCCCGCTGACATCACGAACCGGGACCACGTTATCGACCTGCGGGCCGAGGGTGAACCCGGCCCCGCCCTTGCCGCCACCTGCCGCGGGAGCGTTGCCGGGATGGCCGATGCGCCCCTGCCTGCGCCGGAACAACGCGCCGTACTGGCCTGCCGGTCGGGCCTTCGCGCCTGGCACGCCGCCGAAACCCTGTCCCGTCGCTGGGACGGAGAGATATTTCTTGTCGCGCTTGGCGACCTCCCCTCGTTCAAATCGGAGACTTCAAGATGAAGAAACTGCTTCTTGCTGCATTGATGCTGACGGCCTCGCCCGTCCTTGCCGCGGACAAGATGACCGTTCTGCTGGACTGGTTCGTGAACCCCGATCACGGGCCGCTGATCGTCGCCCAGGAAAAGGGGTATTTCGCCGATCAGGGGCTGGAGGTCGACATCGTCGCCCCTGCCGATCCGTCCGACCCGCCCAAACTGGTGGCGGCGGGGCAGGCGGACCTTGCGATCTCTTACCAGCCACAGCTGCATTTGCAGGTGGCCGAGGGCCTGCCGCTGATCCGTGTCGGCACGCTGGTCGCCACGCCGCTCAACTGCCTGCTGGTGCTGGCGGACGGCCCGGTCAAGACAATTGCCGATCTCAAGGGCGGCAAGGTCGGCTATTCCGTGGCAGGCGTGGAAGAGGCCTTGCTGGGCGCGATCCTCGAACGGCATGGGTTGGTCTTTGAAGATGTCGAAATGGTCAACGTGAACTGGTCCCTGTCGCCGTCGCTGATGTCCGGTCAGGTGGATGCCGTGCTGGGCGCCTATCGCAATTTCGAGCTGAACCAGATGAGCATCGAAGGCTACGAAGGCAAATGCTTTTATGTCGAGGAAGAGGGCGTGCCCACCTATGACGAGCTTGTCTATGTGGCCAACACCGAAACGATGGACAAGGACAAGATCCGCCGCTTTCTGCGCGCCACTGAACGGGCCACGCAATATATCGTGAACCACCCACAAGAAAGCTGGGAGGTCTTTTCTGCCACCTCTGCCGAATTGCAGGACCAGCTGAATGAAATGGCCTGGGCCGACACGCTGCCCCGCTTTGCCCTGCGCCCCGAGGCGCTGGACGAGGGGCGTTACGCCCGGTTCGAACAGTTCCTGTCCGACTCCGGTCTGGTCGAAGGTATCCGCCCGGTATCCGAACTGGCCGTGGATCTGGGGGCGCAATGAGCTACGGTAACACATTCCCGCTTTGGCGGGCGGCGGCGGGTGACCATTGGCCCGCCTATACCCGCCATGCCTTCGTGCAGGGGCTGGCTGATGGCAGCCTGCCGCGTGACGCTTTCATGCATTACCTCGTACAGGATTACATCTTCCTGATCCACTTCAGCCGGGCCTGGGCGCTGGCGGTGTCAAAGGCCGACACGCTTGACGAGATGCGCCATTGTGCGGCCACGGTCCATGCCTTGCTGAATCAGGAGATGGGGCTTCACGTCAAGCTCTGTGGCGAAGCGGGCATCGCCGAGGCCGATCTCATCGCCGCAGAAGAGCGCCCCGAGAACCTCGCCTATACACGTTATGTTCTGGATATCGGCCACAGGGGTGATTTCCTGGATCTACTGGCGGCGCTCGCACCATGCGTGCTGGGCTATGGCGAGATCGGCGCAAGGCTTGCCGCCTCTGACCACGCGCAGACCTATGCCGAATGGATCGGCACCTATGGCAGCAGGGACTATCAGGATCTGTGCCACGAGGTGGCAGCGCTGATCGACGCCTCTGTCGCACGTCGCATCGGGCCTGAACCGCAAACCAGCCCCCGCTGGGGGCTAGTCTGCGAAAGGTTCACCATGGCCACGCGGCTGGAGGTCGGGTTCTGGGACATGGGGATGACCCCGTGACGACCGCCCCGTCGCTGTTCCTGCACGGGCGGGCAGAGATGTCCGGCGCGACGCTGTTCCGTGACGTCGCGCTGGATGTTCCGGGGGGCGGCTGGACTTGCCTATTGGGACCCAGCGGCATCGGCAAGTCGACGATCCTGAAGCTCTTTGCGGATCTTGCCGAAGGCGTGGACTTTGACGGGCGGATCGGGGCCACGGACGGGCCGCTTGCGGGGCGTGTCGCGCTGATGGCGCAGGACGATCTTTTGCTGCCGTGGCTGGATGTGCTGGGCAATGTCACGCTCGGCGCCCGACTGCGCGGCGACACGCCCGATCCTGCCCGCGCGCTGGATGTGCTGGACAAGGTTGGCCTTGCCGGGTTCGAAGCGCGCCGCCCGTCAGAGCTGTCGGGGGGGCAGCGCCAGCGCGCCGCTTTGGCACGGACGTTGATGGAGGACCGGCCGGTTGTGCTGCTGGACGAGCCATTCTCGGCGCTTGATGCGCGCACGCGGGCGCGGATGCAGGAACTGACCGCCGAAACCCTCTCTGGCCGGACCGTGTTGCTGGTGACGCATGACCCGGCAGAGGCCGCGCGGCTGGGACAGAAAATCATCGTGATGACGGAAACCGGCCTGCGCGATCTGCCGCCCCCTGCGGGCCCGGTGCCGCGCCCCGTGGGGGATGCGGACACGCTCAGGGTGCAGGCCAATCTGCTCGAAATTTTACGGAAGGATGAAAGATGCGCCCCACTGACCAGCTGAAGCAACTGGCCCTGTCTGACTGGCAGGCTGCCACCGATCATCCGTTTACGCGGGCATTGGCGGACGGATCGCTGCCAGCAGAGAAGATGGCCGGTTACCTGCAACAGGATTACCTGTTCGTGGACGGGTTCGTGCGGTTGCTGGCCTCTGCCATCGCGCATGCGCCGACGCTGGCCGATTCCGTGCCCGCCGCGCAGTTTCTTGCCGTGATAACCGGCCCCGAGAACACCTATTTCCTGCGCAGCATGGAGGCGTTGGAAGTCCCGTTTCACGCCGCCCCCGCCCCCGAGGCTCGCGCCTTTCAGGAACTGATGGCCGAGGCCCGCCAAAGCGGGCGGTACGAATTGATGCTGGCGGTTCTGGTCGTGGCGGAATGGGTCTATCTGGAATGGGCCTCGCCCTTCGAGGACCGGGCGGACGATTTGCCTTTCTGGCTGGGCGAGTGGATCACCCTGCATGCCGGCGAAGGGTTCAGCGGCGTGGTGTCTTACCTGCGCGACCAGCTCGACACCGTATGGAACGGGCTGGACGCCGCGGCCAGATCGCAGGTTGAGGAGCTGTTCGTCCGGGCGGTCCGGCTGGAAAAAGACTTCTTCGACGCCGCCGCTACGGGCTTTGTCGTGCAGCGATGAGCAACGCAAGAACGATCCTTGCCTCTGCTCTTTTTGGCCTTCTGCTGTGGCAGGGGGTGGTCTGGGCAACCGACTTGCCGCGCTTCATCCTGCCCGGTCCGGGACTTGTGGCGCAGACGCTGTGGGAAAGCCGGGCGCTGATTGCCGAGCATTCCCTGATCACCATTGCCGAGGTCCTGATCGGTCTTGCGCTTGGCGCGGTGCTGGGCGGGCTTTCGGCCATCGGGCTGGCCAGTTCCAGCATCGCACGGCAGCTGGTGCGGCCGCTGCTGGTCTTCAGTCAGGCCATCCCGGTCTTCGCGCTTGCCCCGATCCTGACGCTTTGGTTCGGCTACGGTCTGGGGTCCAAGGTCGCCATGGCGCTGATCATCATCTACTTCCCTGTGACTTCCTCTTTCTTCGACGCGCTGATGCGGCCGAACAAGGATTGGGTCGGACTGGCACGCGTGATGGGGGCCAGCCCCGCGCGGATCATGTGGCACATCCGCATTCCAGCCGCTTTGCCGGGTCTGGCGAGCGGATTGCGGCTGGCGGCGGTCTATGCGCCGATCGGGGCCATCATCGGGGAATGGGTGGGGGCCTCCAAGGGGCTGGGCTACTTGATGCTGCTGGCCAATGGCCGTGCCAAGACCGACCTGATGTTTGCCGCGCTGATCGTGCTGGCCATCTTCACCGTTCTCTTGCACGCAGGGGTGGGAAAGGCCGCCAACCGCCTGCTGGAGCGGCGCTGACCCGCGGTCGGGGCCATGCGCGGCCCCCCTGCATTCAAAAGCTCTGCACCTCGCCCTTTGGCCTTGCGCAAACGTGTTGCGCGTTGTTGCGCGCGCAACCTGTGCCCGGCTGATTTCGCATTTCGGCGCTGTTTCCGCCTCTCCGGACTGGCGCGGGCTGCCCTCTGGCGCTGAAACTCGCGCCATGGAGACGCGAATGAGGAGGAGACGCGATGCTCGATACAACTGTGACAACCCGCACGCAGGAGGTGCTGGACACGCTGAACGCGGCCTTTGCCGACGGGGACGTGGACCGGATCAAGGCGCAGTTTGCGACAGACAGCTACTGGCGCGATCTGGTGGCTTTCAGCTGGAACCTGAAAACGGTGGAAGGCCCGGAGGAGATCGGCCAGATGCTGGAAAGCCAGCTCGGCGCGATCAAACCGTCGGATTTCAGGCTGCAGCAGGGCGAGATCCCGACCGAGGAAGACGGCATCACCACTGCCTGGATCACGTTTGAGACCAAAGCCGGGCGTGGCTGGGGCCTGATGCGGCTGAAAGACGACCGGATCTGGACCTTTCTGACCGCCTTGCAGGAGCTCAAAGGCTTTGAAGAGCCGCGTGGCCGGCGGCGTCCGATGGGCGCGAAACATGGCGCGGGCAAGAACCGCAGCACGTGGAAAGAAGAGCGCGAGGAAGAGGCCGCGACGCTGGGCTATGACACCCAGCCCTACACCGTGATCGTCGGCGGCGGGCAGGGGGGCATCGCGCTTGGCGCGCGGCTGCGCCAGCTTGGCGTGCCGACAATCGTTCTGGACAAGCATGACCGTCCGGGCGACCAGTGGCGCAACCGCTACAAATCGCTCTGCCTGCATGATCCGGTCTGGTACGACCATCTGCCCTATATCAAGTTCCCCGACAACTGGCCTGTCTTCACGCCCAAGGACAAGGTGGGCGACTGGCTGGAGATGTACACGAAGGTGATGGAGCTGAACTACTGGACCCGCTCCGAGGTGACCAAGGCCAGCTTTGACGAAGAGACGAACCAATGGACGGTGGAGGTCAACCGCGACGGCGAGAAAGTTGTCTTGAAACCCACCCAGCTGGTTCTGGCGACCGGCATGTCGGGCAAGATGAACATGCCCACATTTCCGGGGATGGAGACGTTCAAGGGCGAGATCCAGCATTCCTCGCAGCATGATGGGCCGGATGCCTGGACCGGCAAGAAGGTCGTTGTGATCGGGTCGAACAACTCTGCCCATGACATCTGCGCGGCCCTTTGGGAGCATGATGCCGATGTGACGATGGTGCAGCGGTCCTCCACCCATATCGTGCGGTCCGAAACGCTGATGGAGATCGGGCTGGGCGCGCTTTATTCCGAAGAGGCGGTGGCCAACGGCGTGACCACGGAAAAGGCCGACATGATCTTTGCCTCGCTGCCCTACCGGATCATGCATGAATTCCAGAAGCCGGTTTATGACCAGATCCGTGAACGCGACGCCGATTTCTATGCCGGGCTGGAAAAGGCTGGGTTCGAGCTTGACTGGGGCGATGATGGCTCTGGCCTGTTCATGAAATACCTGCGCCGCGCGTCGGGCTATTATATCGACGTGGGCGCAAGCCAGCTGATCATCGATGGCGAGGTCAAGCTCGCCAAGGGGCAGGTGGACCATTTCGAAGAAGACGCCATTGTTCTGTCCGATGGCACGCGGCTGGAGGCGGATCTGGTGGTGATGGCCACCGGCTATGGCTCCATGAACGGCTGGGCTGCGGATCTCATCAGCCAGGAGGTTGCGGACAGGATCGGCAAGGTCTGGGGGCTGGGGTCTGACACGACCAAGGATCCGGGCCCATGGGAAGGCGAACAGCGCAATATGTGGAAGCCGACGCAGCAGCAGAACCTTTGGCTGCATGGCGGAAACCTGCACCAGTCCCGGCATTACTCGCTCTACCTTGCCCTCCAGGTCAAGGCGCGGATGGAAGGGCTGGATACGCCGGTCTATGGCCTGCAGGACGTCCACCATCTCAGCTGACCTGAGCTCGCCCCGGGGACAAAACTCCGGGGCAAGCCCCCCCCAAACGAAAACCAAGGATAGAAGCAATGAAAGCTGCACGTTGGCATGGAGCCAAGGACATTCGCGTTGAAGAGATTGAAGAACCCACACCCGGCGCGGGTGAAGTGAAACTGAAGGTCGCGTGGACGGGCATTTGCGGCAGCGACCTGCACGAATACCTTGCCGGTCCGATCTTTGTGCCTGTCGGAGAGGATCACCCGCTCAGCCGGGACCAGGCCCCGATCACCATGGGGCACGAGTATTGTGGCGAAATCACCGAGCTGGGCGAAGGCGTCGAAGGTTTGCAGGTTGGCGACCGGGTCGCGATAGAGCCGATCTATGCCTGTGACACTTGTGATGCCTGCCGCGAAGGCCTGTATAATCTGTGTGAGAAACTGGGCTTCATGGGGCTTTCAGGCGGCCATGCGGGGTTTGCGGCATACTCGGTCGTGCCCGCCCGGATGGCGCATAAGATCCCCGATGGGTTGTCGCTGGAACAGGGCGCGTTGGTCGAACCCTCTGCCGTGGCGCTGCACGCGGTGCGCATCAGCCAGCTTAAGGCCGGGGACAAGGCTGCGGTATTTGGGGCAGGCCCCATAGGGCTGCTGGTGGTCGAAGCCTTGCGTATCGCCGGGGCGTCTGAAATCCATGTGGTCGAGCCGTCGGAAACGCGCCGTGCGCGGGCGCTGGAACTGGGGGCAACCAGTGTCATCGACCCTACTGTCGAAGACCCGGTGGCGGCGATCCAGTCCGCAACGCAGGGCGGCGTGCATGTCGCCTACGAGGTGACGGGAGTGCCGCAGGTCCTTTCCCAGACAATTGACGCGACGCGGCATGAGGGGCAGGCGCTGATCGTCTCCATCTGGGAAAGCGAGGCAGGGTTTCAGCCCAACACAGTCGTTCTCAAGGAGCGTCAGATCAAGGGCACCATCGCGTATCGGAACGTCTATCCGGCGGTGATGGAGTTGATGCGTCAGGGCTGGTTCAGCGCGGACCGCCTTGTCACCAAGCGCATTTCCCTCGACGAGATCGTGACAGAGGGTTTCGAGGCGCTCGTGGCGGAAAAATCGCAGGTCAAGATTTTGGTAAAGGCGCCCGATTGAGCCGCAGATCGGTGCCAAAGTCCAAGACCGGGGGCTGGGCGCGCTCGACTTGCGTGTCCATATTCGTCCAGTCCCCGGTAAGATGATCCGGCGCGGTCCCGCGTGCGATGGCCGGACGGGGCCGTTGGCCAGTGCCAATGACTTGGCCGCAAATGCGCATTACCTGCTGGAAATCGGGCGTGGGCCGGTTCGAATCCAAGACGCGGGCGGCACCAAAGCGCCGCCCGTCGCTATTCCTTCGCACGATCAGTGAGACCGCTTGCGGGCGTTCTGCTCTGCGATCGCCTGTTTCAGCCGCGACAGCTCCCACCCCTCGGCGAGGGCCTGGCGAAGCACATCCTGCTGGCTTGGCGGCGCCATGCCCGATAGCGGCGAGTCGATGTCCAGATTGGCGGGGAACGGATAGCCCTCTGCCGTCGCCGCAACGACGGTGTCGACCTCGCGGGCAGACAGTGTGCCGCTCTCTTGCAGCAATTGCAGCTCTTCATAGACCGCCAGGGTGATGCGGCTGCGGTCGACAATCTCTATCGACCGCCCGTAGGCAGAGCCGATCTGCATGAGGTTGGCGAAACGGTGAATGTCCGCGGTCCGGTTCTCGCCCGCGGCATGAAAGGTTGCGGGGTTGAAAAACAGCATGTCGCCCTTTTCCAGCGGAAGTTGCACATGGGCCTCTTCAAAGAACGCCCGGAACTGCGGCAGCAGCACCGCGATATAGCCCGGCAGGTAGCTTTGCGAATAGGGCAACAGCTTCGTCGGACCGCTTTCAACCGGCATATCACTATGGGCCACAGCGCCCTGCAATGTCAGCGATGCCGAAAGCGCATGTTGCGACGCAGGGTAGCGTTTGAGCGTTTCGACGTCCTGAAACCCCATGTGGTAATCGCGATGCGCCGTCTGCGCCTTGCCACCGGGGCGGACGACATTGGCCTGAAAGGTGATCTGGTAGCCCGAGCCAAGCCAGCTTTCGCTGACGGCGCGGGTCAGTTCATTGGCATTGTAGCGCGCATAGAGTGCGGGTGCTTTCATGCACAGCTTCTCATGCGCATTCCAGATCCGGCTATTGGCACCGGCGGCTGCGAAATGATCCCCCTTGCCGGTACTGCCTGCCTCTTCTTCCCTGATGATGGCGTTCAGTTGCTCTGTAACAGCATCCACCAGCGCCGGATCGTCATAGCCGTTACGGATCGCAATGATGCCGGGGCCGGAAAGAAACGCGCGATTCCATTCCGCCATCACCAGCCGTGCCTGCGCGGGGTCGGCCACCGCACGCCGCATTGCCTCGCCATCATAGACCGGGATCTTGCTGACGATCTCGGTGGCATGGGGATAGTCCGCGGCGTCAGTCTCTTGCGCGACATGGCGCTTGAAGGCTTCAAGGTCGCAATCGCGGTCATCAAGCCAAACCGCGGCATGACCGGCCTGTTGGTCGAGCATTTCAATTCCTCCCGAATTTATTTGTTCTGCAAACGAGATTAGGCTCGACTCGGGGCCCGGTCGCCGGTCAAATCCATCAAAAATACATCAGGTCCATGGCAAATCGTTTCTCGATCAAGGAAATTGCGCATCAGGCTGGTCTCAGCACGGCCACGGTCGACCGGGTCGTCAATGACCGCCAAGGCGTGCGGCGGCAGACCGCGAACCGGGTGCGGGCAGCCATCCGCGAGCTGGAAGCGCAGGAAGCGCAACTGTCGATGTCCGGGCGCAAGCTGATGATCGACGTGGTGGTCGAGGCGCCACAGGCCTTTCTCGATGCGCTCAACGACGCTTTGCGCAGTGAATTGCCGCTTATCCAGACGGCGATCTTCCGGGCGAGAAGCGATCTGCGCGCGCGGTTTCCGATTGAGAAAATCGTTGCTGCGCTGGACCGGGCAGAACGGTTGAAAAGCGACGGGGTCATCCTGATGGCACCCGATGCAGCGCCCGTTCGGCAGGCGGTCGACCGGCTGACTGCCGGAGGCATTCCAGTGGTGACGCTGGCCACCGACATGCCCGGAACCTCCCGGACCGGCTATGCCGGGCTGGACAATCACCTGACCGGCGAAACGGCCGCCTGGTTGATGCAAAGGTGGCTGGCAGGGCAGGCCACTCCGCATGTCGTCATCACCAAGCGGAACGAGGGGTTTCGCGGCGAGGGCGAACGCGAGGCGGGCTTCCGCGCGGCAATGTCACGGCTTTGCGCCGATGCCCGCATGACGCTGCTCGTGCAAGGCAAGGAAGGGTCGGATTTCACGCAGCGCGTTGCCGATACGGTGCGGATGACAGGGGCGGCTGGCCTCTATTCCATCGGCGGCGGCAACCGGGATCTGATCCGAGCGATCTCCCGGACCGGGCTGCCGCGCCCGATTGTCATCGGCCACGACCTTGATCCTGAAAACCGCGCGCTGCTGAAGGCCGGGGCACTTGATGCCGTGTTGTACCACGAATTGACCGACGATATCCGCCATGCGCTACAGGTCTTTCTTGCGGTCCACAGTCAGGGGGCGGTGGAGATGCCGGGCGACGGGACGCCGTTGCGGATCATGCTGCCACCAATGCTGGCGGATGGACAAACCGGGGGGTGATCCCCGCCGGTTGCCGTCAGCCAGATCGGCGCGAAGGGTGCATTTCACCCGCGCGGCACTTGCTCAGCTGGGTGATGCGCGCTGTCAGCCCAGTTCCTTCAGCAACCACTCGGCGCGTTCGATATGGGTGCGCGCGACCTTGAGTTTGCCCTCCAGCCGCGCTTTCTTGTCGGGCGATTGGGTTGCCGCGATCTCTGTCTCCAGTGCGTCCGATTTTGCACTCAGTTTCTGCAAAACCTTCTCCACGTGGCGCGGCTTGATCTTGCTGGCCTTTCCACTTTCAAGGCGCTGATTATAGTCCACTACCTTTGCGGCAAGATTTTTCAGACCCATTTGGTGCTCCAATTCTGATCCCGGGACAAAGCTTGAACCGGTTTCATGTCGATCTCGTGTCGGTCTCTGCCCCTTCGAGAGGGCGTTTGCTGGTCATGGCTTCGTTGAGTTCCTCTTCATCGAGCGACAGGATGCGCTCTACTTCGGCCATCGCGCTGTCGCGTTCGATGTAATAGCTGCGCGCCGCCTCGATCAGATCCCGCATGGCGTCATAGGCGTATCCGGAATCGTTCATGAATGACGTGGCCGCAGCGGGTGACAGTTCGCCTTTGCGGATCAGGGCGCCGACGCGGTTGGTTGTGGACCGCGCATCCTCTTCGATCCGCGCGCGCTCCTGATCGAGCCAGAGTGCGCTGCGATCTTCCGGTTCGGCGAGGCTCAGCTTTTTGATTTCAATCGCGATCCGCGCGATCTGCGTGCGCAGATCGTCATAAAGCTCTGTCGTCACCCCCTGGGGCCGGACCGTGTAGCGCAGCACATTCTTGCGCAGATGCTTGATGGATTTCACCGCCTGAACGATATTGCTGGCCACGTCGCGATGGGCAAAGATGCGTTCTGCGATGTCCGGTGCAACCTGCTTGTCGCCGACCCGAGAGGTGAATTCCACGATGCCTGAATAAAGCGTTTTTACCCTGCGTTCATAAGCCTCTGTCAGGTCAAGTTCGAGCGGCCTACGGCTCTTGCGGACCAATGCCGCGACATCCTCGGCTGCGAAGATCTGGTCGCGATGCAGGTTCAGCCCGTGCAGGATCAGCTCGGTCGCATTGTCGTAAAGGTGGGACACCTCCTTGCGCAAAGCTATTTCCAGCGTCTGTGGGAATTCATCAACCGCCTCGTTCAGATAGCGCGGGCGGCTGACATCCGGCACGGGTTCGGGGATGCGGGTTTCGAGGAAGGGTATCAACCGGCCCAGCGTGGGCAGCATCAGAGCCACGCCAAGCACATTGAAGATCGTGTGGAACACCGCAAGTTTCATCGCATAGTCATCTGGGTCGATCCCGACCATGTCGCTGATCCAGTCCACCGCTTCGCGCAGAGGCACGATAAGCAGAAGTGCAACGATTGCCGTGGCCATGTTGAAAATCAGATGCGCCAGTGCGAGCCGTTTGCCCTGAAAATTTGCACCAAGCGATCCGATGATCGCGGTGATCGTCGTGCCGATATTCGCACCAATCGCGAGGGCGAGCGCGTTTTCATAGCTGATCTGCCCCGCGGCCAGCGCCGTAAGGATCAAGACCATCGTCGCGTGGCTGGATTGCATGACAACGGTGGCGGCGGTGCCAATCAGGGAATAGACGAACAGGCCCAGCAGACCCGATAGCGCGAAACGCGTAAGGTCGATCTGGTCTTTGAAGGCGTCGAACCCTTCTTTCATGTAGTGGATGCCGAGGAACAGAAACCCAAGCCCGGCCAAGGCATAGCCGATGCCGCGCAATGCCTTGGCCTTCTGGAACACCAGAATAACGCTGATCGCGATCATCGGCATCGCGTAGGCCGCGATATTGACCTTGAGACCCAATCCCGCGACCAGCCAGGCGCCTGTCGTCGTCCCGATATTGGCCCCGAAGATGATCCCCACACCGCCGATCAGCGAGATCAGCCCGGCGCTCAGGAATGATATCGTGACAATCGACACAAGCGAGCTGGATTGCAGCAGGGTCGTCGAGAGCACCCCGAATGAAATCGCACGCGGCGTCGAAGCGGTCGCCTTCTCCAGAACGCTTTCCAGCGTGCCGCCCCCCAGGAGCTTGAACCCGTCTTCCAGCATAAGCATGCCGAACAGGAAAATTGCGACCCCTGCCGCGATTTCCTGCACATCCGGGCTGAACCAGAAGGCCAGCAACAAGCCAAAGATTGCAGCCGGAAGATAATAGCGCGTCATGCTGGCAAAGCGGCTGAGGCGGCCGGTGCTGGCTTGGTCCGTTCATGCTTTGGGCGTGGTTTGAGCATCGTTTTCCTTCGCATCTGGTGGGCTTCCTTCGTCCTGTTGCAATTTGGAAACATACCGAAGATCGAATGCATTTCGTTGACATGGGTCATATCGGCCTGCCCATCGGTTGTGATGAAAGGCGTCGCAATCACGCAAGCATTCAGGGGGACCGTGCCGTGTTGCGAACTGAAAACCTCGAAGACGCAGTCCAGCGAAATCGCGATGAATTGTTCCGCTTCGGCACTGCGCTGATCTTTATCGTCGGCATCATGCTTTTTACCATCGTGCGAACCGATGGGGGCACTGATGGCATCCTGATGGTCGCCGCCGCGATGATCGGCGGGTACATGGCGATGAATATCGGCGCCAATGACGTGGCCAACAATGTCGGGCCGGCCGTTGGGTCGCACGCCATCACGTTGACGGGCGCCATTTTCATCGCAGCCTTTTTTGAAGCGGGCGGCGCGCTGATCGCGGGTGGGGATGTGGTTGGCACGATCAAAAGCGGCATCATCAACCCCGACCTTGTCACCGACCGGGATACCTTTGTCTGGCTGATGATCGCCGCCCTGCTGGCCGCGGCTGTCTGGCTGAACGTGGCCACGGTCGTCGGCGCGCCGGTTTCCACCACACATTCGATCGTTGGCGGGGTACTGGGCGCCGGGATCGCGGCGGAAGGCTGGGGGATCGCGGATTGGTCCGTGGTGGGCCAGATCGCGGCAAGCTGGGTGATCTCACCCGTCATGGGCGGGCTGATCGCGGCGGGGTTTTTGTACATTATCAAGCGCAAGATCACCTACAGGCGGGATGTGCTGGCGGCAGCCAATCGCGTGGTGCCGGTACTTGTGGCCGTCATGGCCTGGGCCTTCGCGACCTATCTGATGCTCAAGGGGATCAAGAAGATCGTCGCGGTTTCCTTCCCGGTTGCGCTGTTGATCGGCCTTGTCGTGGCAGCCGTCGTCTTCGTTCTCATGCGTCCTTACATTGCCCGTCTGACGGGGCAGCTTGAAAACCACAAGGCAAGCGTGAACGACCTTTTTACCGTGCCGCTGATTTTTGCTGCGGCGTTGCTGAGCTTTGCTCACGGGGCAAATGACGTCGCCAATGCGGTTGGTCCCCTTGCCGGGATCAACGAAGCCATCACCGAGGGCGGTATTTCCACCAAGGCCGGGATACCCATCTGGGTCATGGCCGTGGGGGCCATGGGGATTTCACTCGGTCTGGCGCTTTACGGGCCAAAGCTGATCCGGACTGTCGGCAGCGAGATCACCGAGCTGGATAAGATGCGCGCGTTCTGCATCGCGATGGCCGCCGCGATCACCGTAATCATCGCATCGCAGTTGGGGCTGCCGGTAAGCTCGACACATATCGCTGTGGGCGGGGTCTTTGGCGTCGGGTTCCTTCGGGAATATATCAAATCGAGCTATGCGCGCATGGTTGATGACATCCGGGACCACCACGCCGACGACGACTCGGAGGCTGTCGAGACCTTCCTTACGCAGTTCGAATCCGCAGATGTGGCGCTGAAGGGGGAAATGTTGCGCAATATGAAAGCCCAGGCCGCTAACGACCGTGTGCTTGGCAAAAAGGAACGGCGCGGACTGGGCCGTGTTCACCGGGTCGAACTGGTCAAACGCAATCTTTTGCTGCGTATCGCGGCTGCGTGGATCATCACCGTGCCCATCGCCGCGATGCTTGCCGCGATATTTTTCTTCATGATCCGGGGTATGTTGTTGCCATAGGGCGACCGGCGCTTCGGCCTACGCGCAGAAGCACCCTGCACGGGCGGCATTGCCGGGGGCGTCAAACCCGGCTTATGCCTTGTGACACCCTGGATTCTAAGGGCCCTGACGCCCCAATTGTCAGCATCAAGGTTTGCAAACTCCGCCATTGCCGCGCCGCCCTGCGCGATGGGCGTTTTTGGGCACATGAACACGCTCGTTGAACTGGTGGCAACGCAGTAAGATTCCGGTATCAGCGCGCGGTCACGTGGGGTAATTGTGCAGCCCCCGGCAATCATTGATTATAATCTGGTCTGTAATGATCGAAGCACCTATTTCAGAACGTGTTCAGTACGAGGTTCAAGAGGTTTGGCCGATCTAGGAAAGTTGACGAGGCGTACGGCTCTGTTTGGTGGCGGCGCTGTGCTGGGCGGCTTCGTGACCCGCGGGATGTCTGCACGCAACCCCACGCTGGACGGTGTTCCGTCTCTTGCCACGCCCGAAGTGCCCGGCATGCTGAACGACGCAAGCGGGCTGAGCGAGACGCCGGTTTTCCGTCACATCACCCTGTCAGATGATCCCGGCGAGGGGCTGGTTGCGGCCCTGAGGGCTGAATTGGCAGACGCCCGGGCGAATGGCAGGCCCGTCAATATCGGTGCCGCGCGTCATTCGATGGGCGGGCAGGCCATTCCGCGCGACGGCCATGCGATTACCTTCGATAACGGTCGTGTCGAATTGGATACCGCCAACCGCATGATGCGTGTCCATGCCGGGGCTAGGTGGAGCGACGTCATTGCGGCCGCCGATCCGGTTGGGCTGGGGCCCCGCGTGATGCAATCCAACAATGATTTCGGCATCGCGGCGACGTTTTGCGTCAATGCACATGGATGGCCTGTGAAAGAAGGGCCGATGGGCAGCACGGTCCGTGGGTTCAAAATGCTGCTGTCAGACGGCGCGCTCGTCTCCTGTTCGCGAAGGGAGAATGCCGATCTCTTTGCCATGACCATGGGCGGCTACGGGCTGACAGGTCTGATCACGCAGATGGATGTCGATCTTGCGCAGAACCAACGGCTGGAACCTACTTTTGACAGAATGCCTGCGGAAAGTTTCGCCGACCGGTTTACCCAGGCATTGACGGATGACGCCGTGACGATGGCCTATGGGCGGCTGAGCGTGGATCGCGCCGACTTCATGTCAGAGGCATTGCTGATCACCTATCGCGCCACGGCGGATCAAAGCGATCTGCCCGCCGCCAGCGGTTCGGGTGCTGCGGCCAGATTTGCCAGCCGGATATATCGCGCCCAGATGGGAAATGAGCGGATGAAACACCTGCGGTGGTGGTTCGAGGCTGATCTTGCGCCGCGGCTCGCCAGCGGGGCGGCGACCCGCAACAGCCTGATCAACGAACCTGTGGCAACGCTGGACGATCGCAACCCTGACCGCACGGATATTCTGCACGAATACTTCGTCTCGCCCGACCGGTTTGCAGACTTTCTCGCTCTGTGCCGTGCTGTCATCCCCGCATCGTACCAAGAGTTTCTCAACGTGACTTTGCGGTTCGTGGATACTGATCCGGACAGTTGGCTTGCCTACGCGCCAGAACCCCGGATCGCGGCAGTGATGTCGTTCAGTCAGGAAATGACCCTTCGCGCCGAAGCGGACATGCAGCGGATGACGCAAGATCTGATCGACGGGGTGACTGCCATCGGTGGCACCTATTATTTACCTTATCGACCGCATGCTACGCCAGATCAGCTTGTCCGCGCCTATCCGCGCGCGCCGGAATTCGCGGCTGCAAAAAGGCGTCTGGACCCGGACTTGCTGCTGCGAAACAATCTTTGGGACAGGTATCTGGGCACGCTATGACATTGATACAGAAATTCGCACTCGGGTATTTCGTTGTTCTTTTGGGGGCCTCGGCGTTGAACTATGTGCCCGGCATTACCGACCAGAACGGGCTTGCTTTCGGGATCTTTGCGCTCGACCTGTTTGACGACGCGCTGCATCTGGTCTCGGCTCTTTGGGCACTGACTGCAGCATTGCTTGGCGCGCGGGCGAGCAAGGTGTTTCTGGTCATCTTCGGGGCGCTTTACCTTGGGGATGGCGTGTTCGGGTTTTTCACGGGCTATGGCTATCTCGACTTTGGGATCTTTACCAATCCCTCTGCGGGGCTGTCGTTCACGCTGTTTCGCGTGCTGGCCAATCTTCCCCATATCGCACTTGGCGGCGTGGCATTGATCGCAGGGCTTCGGCTGGGGCGCGGTCTGTGAGGTCACTTCTCAAGTGGTTGGGGATATCGGCGCTGTTGCTCGTGGGCGGTTTGCTGACCCCCATCGGATATGTCGAACTTGCCTGCCGCCCCAGCGGGCAAGCCGTTGCCTACGAATCCATTCTGCCCCCCGAGCATCATCGCCCCGAGGGTCGGACGCTGCTTACCTATCCCGAATGGCACATCGTTCATGCCTATGACGATTATGCCAGGGTGATCCGCGATGGCGATCCTCATGACTATCGGTATCTGTCCTCGATTGCCGGGTTCTGGACGTCGCTGTGCAGCCTGTCGCAGGCCTCTGGCCCCTATGGCGGCTTTCCTGCAGAGTTCAAATCCACCGTCTACACCATTGGGGCCAGCTTCACATTAGAGCTGTTGGCAAAGGCACTGTACGAGGAAACCTTTGGCCGTGTGGCAACCTGGGTGCGGGGCGATACGCGTGCGCCGCTGGATGATCTGTCTGCGCAGCAGGCCACAGAATACAGCCGGTTCTTGCAGCAGGTTCCCTGGTATCGCTGGGACTTTGGCCGCGATGCCGCAGCGCTTGGCGACGTTGCCACCGGTTCGTTCCGCGACCGCGAGAGGCGGGTGGCGCTTGGCCTGGAATATGGTGCAAAGGCGCGCTATGCGAAACTTATCGCGGCGGCTGTCGCCAATGTTCCGCCTGACGCGCTGCGATTGCGCATGATCCTGCGTGGGCTAAGCGCTGAGGCTCTCGGTGCATACGAGGGTGTCGAGGTCATCGCCCTTCACGACGAAGGGACAGAGATCGAGACGCCTCGGTACCGTGCGCTCACCGGCCTTCTGTCCGAAATGGCTCAGGCCGGTGGCGACTTTGTCGAAATTGCCGGCAATGACGATATCCTGTTCACGGTGACATCGGATCGATCTGAACTTGAGGGCGCGATCTACAGTTTCGCGCGGCAGGGTTATGGCGACACACGCCATTTGATCCTGCTGCCCGTTGCGGAGCTGTCCGAACACCTGCGCAGGCTGGACACACAAGGTCTGCGGCTGGAACACATCCATGACTATTAGAACATGGGGCCTGTCACTTGCCGCAGTCATCGTCGGCTGGTTCGGGCTTCAACTGATTGTCATGCGCTTTACCGATGCCGCCCCCGGCGCGGTGGTCCTTTTCCCCGCAGAAGATTTCGTTTCACGCATGCCAGCGGGCGTGGCGGTTATCGGAAACGGGCCAAACTGGGTGGCGGTCAGATCGGGCGAGCCGAACCTTGGCAGGACCCTTTACGCCTCGGGCGCAGCGCTGGTGCTGCCCGCAGGTCTTCCCGGTTGCCTGTCATTGTTCTGACGGCCTGGCTGTACTGGGTGCCCGCCTGACTCTGCCGTTTAAGCGGGCAGGCGGCTTCGTGTTGCGCCGAATGCGCATATGGCCAATAAAAATACCCTTACAAACCAAGCAAGATTGCTTAACCTCTTGTCAGTAGCATATTCAGTGCCAATGCTGCGAAGGAGAATCGCCATGGAATGCCAAAAAGACGTGTCCGAGCGCATCTTGATGCCGGTCCGGGCGATCAAGAGCCTGGTAAGCGTCGCAGCGCTGGTTACAGCGGGTATTCTTGCGCCGACCGTCTCCCTCGCGCAGGACCGTGTTGTCGGGTTCGAACTGGGCCTGGGCGCGCAGTTCGCGCCGGAATACGAGGGCTCGGATGAATATTCTGTGGGTCCGACCGGAACCGCATCGCTGAACGAGCTTCGCTTTGGTTCCATCAATTTCTCCAGTTCGCCGGATGATCTGGGTTTGTCTCTCGGGCCGTCCTTTCGGTATCTGGCAGAGCGCGACAGCGACGATTTCGACGAGCTTGACGGCATCCCGGACAATGACGCGGCCGTCGAACTTGGCCTGAAAGCCACCTACAAATGGGAAGGGTTTCAGGTCTTCGGCCAGTTGCGCAAGGGCGTGACAGGCCACGAGGGTCTTGTCGGCGAACTGGGCGCGGATGCGAAATACGAGATTTCCGGCGCAACCAGCCTGAGCTTCGGACCTCGGGTCGGCTTTGGCGATGATGAATATATGGACTACGCATTTGGCGTGCCCAACTCTGCCACCGCCCTGTCGGCCTATGATCCGGATGGCGGCATCCGATCCTTCGGTGCCGAAGCCAGAATTCGCCATGATCTGGGCGCCAAGACCGCCATTGAGGGCCGTCTGGCCTGGGAACGGCTTGCCGGGGATGCAGAAGACTCTCCCATCGTAGAGGCCGGATCGCGGGATCAACTGCGCCTTGGCGTCATGCTGATCCGCAAGTTTCAGCTGCGTTTCTAAGAATTCACGACGCTTCACGTCCATCACCGCCCCGTTGGTGAACAATAGGGCAGTGAGTGGTCGAAGCGAAAGGATCAGCGCCGCGTGCCGATCAGGCGGGCGGCGTTTTTTGTTTGGCGCGCCAAGCATGGCCATTTGATCCATCGCAATGCGAGACGTGCAAACCTTTTGTACCTGTAAACCGACCCGGATGATCGAAGCGAGTCGGCGTGTCGTGATCGCCCTTCCTTCCTTCAGCCGGTCAGGAAAGCTGGAGACTTGCGTGTGATGGGTGCAGCATGAGCGTCGATCCTTATGCCGTTTTGGGCGTAGCGAAGACTGCGACACAGGACGAGATCAAGAAGGCTTATCGCAAGCTCGCAAAGCAGCTGCATCCGGACCTTCATCCCGGAGATGCCGCCAAACATGCCGAGTTTCAGGCGGTCTCTGCAGCGAATGATCTTCTTGGCGACCCCGAAAAGCGCAAGCGCTTCGACGCGGGCGAGATCGATGCCAGTGGTCAGGAACGGCCCGAGCGGCAGTACTATCATCACTATGCCGATCAAGACGCCGGGGGACGGTACGCGCCAGAAGGGGACACCGGCGGTTTTCAGGATGCTTCGGACATTTTTTCTGATTTGTTCGGGCGTCGACAGCAGGGCGGGGCGGGGGCGCGCGGCCATGGTTTTCACGCCCGTGGTCAGGACCTGCGCTACAATCTTGATGTGGATTTCATGGATGTGGCGCGAGGGGCCAAACGCGGGGTCACCATGCCGGATGGCAACCGGATCGAGATATCCATCCCGCCGGGGCTGAAGGATGGGCAGACACTTCGCCTGCGCGGCAAGGGCGGGCCGGGCTTTGGCGAAGGACCGGCCGGGGATGCGCTGGTGACGGTGGCAGTTCGCCCGCACCCCGTTTTCAAGCGCGACGGCAATGATATCGAGGTCGACCTGCCGATCACCTTTGACGAGGCCGTACTTGGCGCGAAGGTCGAGGTGCCGACCATTTCTGGCCCCGTGACGATGACGATCCCCAAAGGTGTGTCATCGGGCAGGCGCCTGCGGATCAAGGGCAAGGGCATTGATCCGGGCAAGGGCGCGGCTGGGCACCAGTTCGTCCGGCTCAAGATCGTCCTGCCGGATCACATCGACGCAAAGATGGAGGAACTCGCGGAAAGCTGGCGCGATCACGCCGGTTTCGATCCGCGCAAGGACCTGCGGAGGGAAACATGAGGGTCAAAGAACACGATGTTGTCGAACATGTGGAACGCGTCAGCTTAAGGGAATTGCGGCTTTGGGTCCGGCAGGGATGGGTGCGTCCCTCAAGCAGCACAAAGGGGCCGGTGTTCGACGAACTGGATCTGGCACGTATCGAATTGCTGTGCGACCTGAGGAAAGAACTGTCGCTACCAAGCGATACGGTGCCTGTCGTGCTCAACCTGCTTGACCACCTGCATCAGGCGCGCCGGGATCTTCGCGCCTTGGCCGAGGCCCTTGCCGAACAACCCGAAGAGGTACAGCGGTCGGTTGCCGAAACAGTGCAGAACCGAAAGGCAGAAATGGACGTTCCACAAACAGGGCGGGCAAGGTAGAATGGATGGAAAGAGAAAGCGAGCTTCGGCTGGGAGGATGGAATGCACGCTGAACTTTTGACAAGGCGCCGGGCATTGGCGGCGACATATCGACGTTACCTCGAAGCGGATCGGGCATGGCATCTGGCCCTGCGGGAGGTCAACCTCTGGTTCCCCGTCGCCAGTCGGCCGGTAGGGTCGAAAATCGGAAATCCCGGCTCGCGCATACGCATGCTTTTCGAACGTCGCGAGAGGGCGCTGCTTCAGCTTGAGGCGATGCGGCTCAAGCTGGCAATGGCAAAACGTCGATTGGCCGAGCGAAATGCGACTATGCGTCAGCACGTCTTGCTGATCACCCGCCGCGGGGGCTGAGACTCAGGCGCTGCGACCGCTTTGTCGACGTTTTATTTTCCACCTATTGGAGATAAACCACCGGCTTTCAGCCGGTCCGCTTCAGCGTATCTTGTTCTGATGTTCTCTCCTGAATTTTGAAGCCCGGCTTGTCCGTATGGCTTCAAAATTCAGGAGAGAACATCATGCGCTATTCGTCATCCGCGCACACGCGATTTTACCACAGGTTGCACGTCGTCTGGGTCACGAAATACCGCTACAAGGTTCTTCAGGGCGCGATGCGGGAACGGATCCGCGAGATCATCCGCCAGACCTGCGAGGAACTGGGCGTCCCTATCGTACGCGGGGTGCTCGCGCGGGACCATGTCCACATGTTCCTGTCAATCCCGCCCAAGCTGTCGCTGTCGGACGTGATGCAGCGGATCAAGGGCCGGTCATCGCGTCGCATCCAGATGGAGTTTCCCGACTTGCGCAAGCGTTACTGGGGCAGACGGTTCTGGGCCCGCGGATACTTCTCGACCACCTCGGGAAATGTGACAGACGACATCATTATGCAGTACCTGGAATTACATTCCGCAAAATGATGCCACCGGCGTCAGCCGGTGTGTCGTTCACTCGCGATGAATACCAGCCTCTCGACGACCGCGACGAGGCCCTGAGAAGGAATGTGCGGCGAGTTCCGAGGCATCGTCTGCTGGCCAGTCCCAGTGTTGGGTCGATGGTGCCAGAGGGACCAATCGCGCTGATCGTTGGTCTGACGCGGTTCAGATAAACGCGCGTTGTCACCTCTTGCTTGCGACGCAGGCGGGGACGGCTGCAACTCTGTCAGTTCGCGAAAACCCTTGCAATATCTGTGAAAAACCTGCCGACTGTGACGGTCTGGCGATGTGCCCGGGAGGAGGGCGCATCGAAAGAGCCGGTAAAACCGCTCTGAATGACACATGGGAGGAATAAATATGAAACTTGGTAACACATTTGTCGGAACACTGGTCCTTGCCATCAGCGCGGCGTCGGCTTCATACGCTGACAAGCTGACGCTTTACTGCTCGGCGCAGGAAGACTGGTGTCAGTTGATGGCGCGCAGCTTTGAAGATGCAACCGGCATCGACGTAAACATGACGCGGAAATCATCGGGCGAAACCTTTGCGCAGATCCGCGCCGAAGCGACCAACCCGAAGGGCGATGTCTGGTGGGGCGGCACCGGTGATCCGCATCTGCAGGCGGCCGAAGAAGGCTTGACCATGGAATATAACTCGCCCATGCGCGGCGAATTGCACGACTGGGCAATTTCGCAGGCCGAAAGCGCCGGCAATCGTACGATCGGCATTTACTCCGGCGCGCTTGGCTATGGCTACAACACTCAGCTTCTGGCCGATAACAACCTGCCAGAGCCGAGCTGCTGGAAAGACCTTCTGAAACCTGACTACAAGGGCCATGTGCAGATGGCGAACCCGAATTCATCGGGCACCGCCTATACCACCCTGGCGTCCATGGTTCAGATTTTCGGCGAGGACGAAGGCTTTGATTTCATGAAGGGCCTGCACGCAAACATAAACCAGTATACCAAGTCGGGCTCTGCCCCGATCAAGGCAGCGGGTCGCGGCGAATCCACCATCGGGATCGTCTTCATGCATGACGCCGTCGCGCAGGCAGCGGCCGGGTTCCCGATCAAGGTCGTGGCACCATGCGAAGGCACCGGCTATGAAATCGGCTCGATGTCGATCATCGACGGGGCGCGCAACGAAGAAGAGGCCAAGAAGTTCTATGACTGGGCGCTTTCGGCCGAAGCGCAGAACCTCGCCCTGCAAGTCAATGCGTTCCAGGTGCCGTCGAACACAGGCGCCCAGACGTCTGACAAGGCGCCCGACATGTCGACGATCAAGCTGATCGATTACGACTTCAAGAAGTACGGCTCCTCCGACGAACGCAAGCGGCTGTTGCAGAAGTGGGACGAGGAAGTCTCGACCCTGCCACAGTAACCCGGGATGAGCGTGGAAACCCGGGGCGCGCCGCGCCCCGGACCCGCCCGGGGGCCTCATGGCGGAAGGGTGGGGGCAGATAACCCTGGCGGTGCGAACCCCGTCCTGATCTTCTGGATCGTTACCGGATGGGTCGGATTCTGCCTGTTGCCGTGGTACATGGTCGAGGACGGCCTGTGGTCTTTCCGCTGGCTGGTGGGTGGCTATCCTTTCGATACGGATTACGCCCCCGGTGCCTTTTTGATTGCCCAGGCAGAGAAGCTTTGGCTGGCCCCGCTGCTGATCCCTCTGGCCCTGCCGCTCTTGGTGCTGCGCCGACCCAAGTCGGACCCGCTATACGCAAAAATCCTTATCCTCGCCGGGGCTTTGGGCTTTGGCTGGCTGATCGCGCAGGGCTTTGGCATCGGCATTCGCGGCTTCAGCTACGACTGGCTTCGGGCGCTCTTTGGCGAGATGGACGCGCGACAGTACGGCATGGGCTACGGCGCGATGATCTGTGCGACGGCCTTTTTGTTTCTGCTGACACAGGGCATTGCTGCCCGTGGCGCAATCAACGGCGACGTTTTCGTCGTCAGCACCATCGGTGGCGTGATTGCCATCGTCACCGCGTTTGTTTTCTTCCCGATCGCCAAGATGCTGTTTGCCGCCTTCGTGACGGAGGACGGCACCTATTCCCTGTCCGTTTTCTTCGCGAAGTTCTTTGATGACCGGCTCTGGGGTCTGGGCTGCCTTTGGGGCGCGCGCTGCGGGGCAGCTTGGAATTCGCTTTTCCTTGCCATTGCCGTCGGTGTCATCACAACCGCGCTTGGCCTGTGCTTTGCGCTTGTCGTCACCCGTTCGGGCTTTCGCTTCAAGCGGGGTCTGAGGGCGCTGACCGTGCTGCCCATCATCACGCCACCATTCGTCATCGGCCTTGCACTGATCCTGTTGTTCGGGCTTTCGGGCAGCGTGACGCAATTCGTCGCCGACCTGTTCGGCATCCCGCCGACCCGCTGGCTTTACGGTTTTCCCGGCGTGCTGATCGCGCAGGTGCTGGCCTTCACACCCATCGCTTTCCTCGTATTGATTGGCGTGGTCGAAGGTGTCTCGCCCTCGATGGAGGAAGCCGCCCAGACCCTTCGCGCCAACAAATGGCAGACTTTCCGCACGGTCTCTTTGCCCTTGATGCGGCCCGGGCTGGCCAATGCCTTCCTGCTTGGGTTCATTGAATCCATGGCAGATTTCGGCAACCCACTCGTGCTTGGCGGCAATTTCGACGTGTTGTCGACAGAGATTTTCTTTGCCATCGTGGGCGCGCAATACGATCAGGGCCGTGCCGCCGTTCTGGCTATGGTGCTCTTGTTCTTCACCCTTTCGGCCTTTTACGCGCAGCGCGCTTGGCTGGGAAAGAAAAGCTATACCACCGTCACCGGCAAAGGCGATGCGGGCGTGCACCCGCTGATGCCCGTGGGCCTGTCGGTTCCGGTGCTGACCATCGCGTTGGGTTGGGCGGCGTTCACCATCATCGTCTACGCCATGATCCTTTACGGCAGCGTGGTAGAGCTTTGGGGCGTCAACAATTCGCTCACCTTCAAGCATTACGTCACCGCGTTTTCGGTCCGTTTCGAAGAGGCGGGCATCCGCTGGACCGGGGCCGCATGGGACAGTTTCTGGACCACCATCACAATCGCGGCCATCGCCGCACCGCTGACAGCCGCGCTGGGTCTGGTGACAGCCTACCTGCTGACACGCCAAAGCTTTGCCGGCAAGAACGCGTTCGAATTTGGCACCATGCTCAGCTTCGCTATCCCCGGAACCGTGATCGGGGTCAGCTATATCCTGGCATTCAACGTCCCGCCGATCGAAATCACCGGCACTGGCATCATCCTTGTTATCAGTTTCATCTTCCGAAACATGCCGGTGGGCGTGCGGGCGGGCATCGCCAGCATGTCCCAACTTGACCGCTCGCTTGACGAGTCGTCGCTGACGCTGGGCGCGAATTCCTGGCAGACCTTCCGGCGGGTGATCCTGCCGTTGCTGCGCCCCGCGATCCTTGCGGCCCTGGTCTACAGCTTCGTGCGGGCGATGACGGCGATTTCAGCGGTGATCTTTCTGGTCTCGGCGGAATACGACATGGCGACAAGCTATATAATCGGCCGGGTCGAGAACAACGATTACGGGCTCGCAATCGCCTATTCCACGACGCTGATCTTCGTCATGCTGGCGGCGGTGGGCATTCTGCAACTTCTCGTCGGGCGGGTTCGCATCGGTCGGCGCACGCAACTCGTAACGGAGACCCCGGTATGACAGCCACCATCTCGTCAAAAGCTGCCCCGGTCCGGTTCGAGGCCGTCACGAAACGGTTCGGCAAGGATGTGGTCGCGGTGGACGCCATCAACCTGCATGTCGAGGCGGGTAAGCTGGTGACTTTGCTTGGCCCCTCGGGCTGTGGCAAGACCACGACGCTGCGCATGATCGCCGGGCTGGAGATGGCCAGTTCGGGCCGTATCCTGATCGGCGACCGCGACGTGACCAAGCTGCCCGCAACCGACCGCGATGTCTCGATGGTGTTTCAGTCCTACGCGCTGTTTCCGCATATGAGCGTTTTGGAAAACGTCACGTACGGGCTTACCTTTTCTGGCTTTGGCAAAGCCGAGGCCCGCAGCCGGGCGCTGGCGGGGCTGGATCTGGTGGGGCTCAAGGGGTTCGACGCGCGTCTTCCGTCAGAGCTTTCCGGCGGTCAGCAACAGCGTGTGGCCGTCGCCCGCGCATTGGTGCTGGAGCCGCAGGTGCTGCTGTTCGACGAGCCGCTGTCAAATCTCGACGCCAAATTGCGCAGGCAGGTGCGGGAGGACATTCGCGCCATCCAGCAGGACCTTGGCCTGACGGTCGTCTACGTGACCCACGATCAGGAAGAGGCGCTCGCAGTCTCTGACGAGATTGTGGTGATGCGCAATGCCGCCATCGCCCAGATCGGAACGCCGCGGCAGCTTTACGATACGCCGAACGACCGTTTCGTGGCCGATTTCATTGGCGAGGCGAATTTGATCGCCTGCCAGATCGTCGCGGTAGAGGGGGACATGGCCACCATCGAGATCGAAGGCTACCGCCATTCTCTGCCGTCGCGTGGAATGGCGACTGGCCCGGGCACCATCGCGGTGCGCCCCTCCAGGCTGCTGATCGGGGCGGACCGGGGCATTCCCGCCACGGTCGCCAAGGCCACCTATGTCGGCGTGCGTATGGAATACACGCTCACCGGTGCCTTCGGTCAGGTCTTTGCCGTGCACGATGATGTTGATGCCCCGCTCGAACCTGGCGCGAAGATCACCATGTCGTTCGCCGACAAGGGTCCCGTTCTGCTGCCGGAGTAAGTGCTTGGCGCAGCTTGTCTTTGTCAGCCACCCCGAAGTGAATATCGACCCTTCGGTGCCGGTCCCTGAATGGGGGTTGAGCGACGTTGGTCGGCACCGTGCATCGGTTCTGGCCCGGTCTCCGGTCGTGGCCGGGGCGACCGCGCTGATTTGCAGCGAAGAACGCAAGGCGCAGGACACCGCCGGTATTTTGTCGTCGCATCTGGGTATCGCCTGTTTGACCGATGCCCGGCTTGGCGAAAATGATCGCAGCGCTACCGGCTTCCTATGCCCTGCCGATTTCGAAGAAGCAGCTGACAGGTTCTTTTCCCACCCGGGCGAAAGCTTCCGTGGTTGGGAAAGGGCCGTCGACGCGCAAGCACGGATCGAGGCAGCGGTACGGGATCTCGCCCGCGACCACGCCTTGGGTGATCTGGTGACCGTGTCACACGGGGCGGTGGGGACGTTGCTTTACTGTGCGCTGATGGGCATTGCGATTGACCGTCAGCACGACCAACCGTTCCAGGGGCATTACTGGCGCGCCACCCTTCCGTCACTCAGGCCCCAACATGGTTGGCGCCCTTTCTGAGCGGGCGCTTGGCGTTATGGGGCGCGCCAAGCACCGTCTGCGATTTCCACAAGCTCTGCAAACACCTGCGGGGCCGCGACGACAACCCTGCCACCTGCGCGGATCATCTCGCTCGCGTCCTGATCCTCGGCCCGTCCACCGGCTTCCTCCACCAGCAATTGGCCCGCCAGACAATCCCAGGCATTCATATGCTCTTCGAGATATCCAAGAAGCCGGCCCGCCGCGACATAGGCAATCGACAGCGCGCCACTGGCATTGCGGTGAAACATCGTGCCTCTTTCAACGAGGGCGGTGAGAACTGGCAAGATGTTCGTTCGCGCCACCCGGTTGGAATACCCCACCGCGACCGTGCCACTGTCCAACGAAACATCCGTTCCCATCCGTAGCCGAACTGCATTGAGCGTTGCCCCGTGGCCGCGGATTGCGGCAAAGGTTTCGTCTGCATTCGGGTCATGGATGACACCCAGTTGCGTTCTCCCGCCTGACACGCCCGCCAGAACGACCGTCCATGCAGGAATTCCGTTCACGAAATTCGTGGTGCCATCAATCGGATCGATGACCCAGTCAAAGCCGCTTGACCCCGATGCCGAGCCGAACTCCTCTCCAACGATCCCATCGCCGGGGAACGCGTTTGAGATTTTTTGGCGGATAAAGTCCTCCACCGCCTTGTCGGCCTCACTCACCCAGTCCTGCGCGCCTTTGACCTCCACTGCCAGATTGGCCGGGTCATTGAAAAAGGACAACGCCAACTGCCCGGCCTGTTGACACAACTCAACTGCGAATTCGCCCCGATTGATCATGCTGCCCAAACTCAGTTTCCCCAATCTTCCCGGTCATCCCACATGACGGAGCCTGACCGTATCAGAGATCCATTCGCCGTGCACGGCCGTCGGCTGCGTCCGCAGCCCGGGTAACAGCGCGAGTTTGCCTTCCAGTCACCCCACAGCGAACACTATCAGGACGGCACCAGCACCCGGCCGCCATAGCGGAACGCCCGGACCAACTCCGCGTACTGGCCAGTAAACCTCTGCCGTCTGCCAACCCGCGTCGATGTGTCGGTCACGGTATCAACAGCGTACTTTCACGGGGCGCGACGCTGCAATTGCACCTTTGACGTGAAACTGCAATGGTCGCAACACGCAAGAGTATATGGGAGAAACTCCATGAGACGCATTTTCACAGGAGCGGTGTGCCTGGCCATGACAGTCGCACCGATGCTGCACGCCCAAGAGGCGGCGATCTTCTCTGGCAGCGACCGCGTGCACCCGGTCTACGCCAAGAATGGCATGGTTTCGGCACAGGAAGCGGTGGCGGCGCAGATCGGACTGGATATCCTTGAGGCAGGCGGCAATGCCGTGGACGCAGGTGTTGCCGTGGCCTTTGCCCTCGCCGTAACCTTGCCGCGTGCCGGGAATATCGGGGGCGGCGGGTTCATGATCGTCCATGATGCGGGAAGCGGTGAAACCAAGGCCATCGACTACCGGGAAATGGCGCCATCTTCGGCGGATCGCGACATGTTCCTTGACGACGAAGGCAATGCGGATAGCGAGCTTTCGCGCTTTACAGGTCTGGCCGTGGGTGTGCCCGGAACGGTTGCCGGGATGCAAATGGCGCTGGAAAACTACGGCAGCATGACGCTGGCCGAAGTGATCGAACCGGCAATTGCCCTTGCCCGCGACGGGATCGCGGTGACGCCCGGCCTTGCCGACAGCCTCAAGGGGCTTGAGGCCCGGCTGAAGAAATGGCCGGCCTCCGAAAGCATTTTCTACAAAGAAGGCGGCGGTTTTTACGAACCCGGCGAGACATTGGTGCAGGCCGATCTTGCCAATACCCTGCAGATGATCGCCGATGAAGGCACAGACGGGTTTTACAAGGGCGAGACGGCAGCGAAGATCGCAGAGGCGGTGCAGGCCGCCGGGGGCCGCATAACTGTCGAGGACATGGCCAATTACACGCCGGTTTTGCGCGACCCGGTTCGTGGCACCTATCGCGGCTACGAGATCGTCTCGATGCCGCCCCCCAGTTCGGGCGGGGCGCATATCATCCAGATCCTCAACGTTCTGGAAGATTACCCGATCTCTTTCCTTGGTCACAATTCGGCTGATACTATCCATCTGATGGCCGAAGCGATGAAACGCGCCTATGCTGACCGCTCGGAATATCTTGGCGACAGCGATTTTGTGGACGTGCCGCTGGCCGAGATCACTTCCAAGGACTATGCCGCCGATATCCGCGCGGGTATCAGCTTGAACGTCGCGACACCGTCGATCTCCATCAAACCCGGAAATCTTGCGCCTTACGAATCCGACCAGACCACGCATTTCTCGATCGTGGACAAGGATGGAAACGCGGTGTCCAACACCTACACGATCAACTTTTCCTATGGTTCCGGGATGGTCGCCGATGGCAGCGGCGTTCTGATGAACAACGAGATGGACGATTTCGCTGCCAAGCCCGGCGTTCCCAACGCCTATGGTCTGATTGGCGGGGATGCCAATGCCGTTGCAGGTGGCAAGCGGCCCCTTTCTTCGATGTCGCCGACGATTGTGATGAAGGACGGAGAGGTGTTCATGGTCACCGGCTCGCCCGGAGGGTCGCGCATCATCACCACCACCTTGCAGGTCATCATGAATGTCATCGACCATGGAATGAACATTGCCGAGGCTTCCTTTGCGCCCCGCATCCACCACCAGTGGCTGCCGGATGAAATTCGGATCGAGGAGGGTATCAGCCTCGACGCGATCGGTTTGCTTGAACAGCGCGGGCACAAGGTTCGCGAACAGTCGGTGATGGGGTCGACCCAGTCAATTCTGATCGACAAGGACAGCGGCTACCTCTTTGGCGCCTCGGATCCGCGTCGCGTCGATGCGGCAACCCTCGGGCATTGAGCCACAAACACAATCGTCCCGGTGCCTGCGCCGGGGCGATCTTGCTTCGGCTAACGAATGGCTGCCGCTGCTCAGCACGGGGTCGTTAGGGCCCCGTCGCGTTTGACGGGATTGTGGCGTGAACCGGGACGTGCGGCGGATCTGACGCGTCTTTACCCTCCCGATGTTGTCGGCCCGAAAAGGGCCTGACCTCTGCTTGGGGTCACCTCTTGCTGGGCCCTCGCCGCCGAATCCATCCAGAACAAAATCAGGATTTCGCAAGGCAGAACCCGTGACCGCCTCGCTGCGCCAAGCCCGCGCGGATGTCTCAAACTGTCTCATACTGTCTCGGGTTGAGACAGTTACGCACTATCGCTCCCGGTCTCCCAATGTGGATGTTGCTGACGCTCAGTTCGTCGCACAGGCTCCGATATGAACTTACGTGGCAGCATGCCGCAAACGACGGGAGGAGGAGTTCATGTCACCGACACGCGACGAACAGCATTGGATGTATCGCAACATGGTCACGAGCCGGAGGTTCGAGGAGACCATCGCGAAGATCTATTTCGAAGGTAAAACGCCGGTCTTCAACATGGCCAACGGCCCGATCCCCGGCGAGATGCACCTGTCTGACGGGCAGGAGCCGGTGGCGGTGGGGGTCTGTGCGCACCTTACTCCCGAGGATGTGGTCACGGCCACCCACCGCCCGCACCATCAGGCCATCGCCAAGGGCGTCGATCTGGACAAGATGGCGGCCGAGATTTTCGGCAAGACGACCGGGCTCTCGGGCGGGCGCGGTGGGCATATGCACATCTTTGACCCGGACGTGAACTTTGCCTGCTCGGGTATCATCGCACAGGGCATGGGGCCTGCTGTCGGGGCCGCACTTTCGCGCAAGATGCAGGGCAAACCCGGCGTGGCCGTGGCGTTTCTTGGCGAAGGCGCGGTGAACCAGGGCGCCTGGCACGAGGCGATGAACCTTGCCGCCGTCTGGAAGCTGCCTTTCGTTTGCGTGATCGAGGATAACGCCTGGGGCATCTCTGTTGCGAAAAGCACGGCGACGTCCATCGCCAACAATGCCGACCGTGCCGCCGCCTATGGCATTCCGGGCACGCGGATCGAAGGCAATGACCCCTACGCCATCTACGAGGCGGCAGGCGCGGCCATCGCGCGCGCCCGCGCCGGAGAGGGGCCCTCGCTGATCGAGGTCGAGACCTACCGTCTGGCCGGGCATTTCATGGGCGACGCCGAAGGTTACCGCCCCGAGGGCGAGAAGGACGCGCTGTTCGAAAAGGACCCGATCCCGAAGATGCGCGCAAAGCTGCTGGCCGATGGTGTCGCCAGCGAGGCAGAACTGGACGCGATCGAGGCGGAAAGCGCCGCGCGCGTCGAGGCGGCAATCAAGTTTGCCCGCGAGAGCGCGGATCCGGCGCCCGAAGACGCGCTGACCGCCGTGTTTGCGGCCTGAAGGGGAGGATGACCAATGACCAAATCGAATGAAAGAAAGCTCACCATCGCGCGGTCCATGGCCGAAGCCGTGGCACAGGAAATGCGCGTGGATCCAAGCGTCTTCGTCATGGGCGAAGACATCGGGCCGTTGGGCGGCGTCTACGGCAATACCCGCGGGCTGATCGAAGAGTTCGGAGCAGAGCGTATCCGCGACACACCGATTTCAGAAACAGCCTTTATCGGCGCCGCCGTGGGGGCCGCGCAGGATGGCATGCGCCCGGTGGTCGAATTGATGTTCGTTGATTTCTTCGGCGTCTGCTTTGACGCGATCTATAACCTGATGGCCAAGAACATCTACTTCTCCGGCGGGAATCTGAAAGTGCCAATGGTGCTGATGACCTCGACGGGGGGCGGCTATTCCGATGGCGGCCAGCACTCGCAATGCGTCTATGGCACCTTCGCCCATTTGCCGGGCATGAAGGTCGTGGCGCCGTCCAACGCCTATGATGCCAAGGGCCTGATGACCGCCGCGATGCGCGACGACAGCCCGGTGGTTTACATGTATCACAAGGGGTTGCAGGGCATGGGCTGGCTTGGGACAGAGGCCGGGGCCACCGTCCATGTGCCCGAAGAAAGCTACACGGTCGAGATTGGCAAGGCCAAGGTCGTCCGGCAAGGCAAAGACGTAACAATCGTCAGCCTTGGCATGGGTGTGCACAATGCTTTGAAAGCGGCGAAAACGCTGGAAGGGCAGGGGGTCAGCGCCGAGGTTGTCGATCTTGTGAGCCTTGTACCGCTGGACCGCGAAACCATCCGCGCCAGCGTGGCCAAGACCGGGCGCCTGATCGTCGTTGACGAGGATTACATGAGCTATGGCGTCTCGGGCGAGATCATCGCCTCGGTCACCGAACATGACATCTCGGTCCTCAAAGCGGCACCAAAGCGCGTGGCCTTCCCGGATGTGCCGATCCCATTCGCGCGGGTGATGGAGCAGTATTGCCTGCCCAATCCTGACAAGATCGTTGCCGCCTGGGACGAGATGAAAGCCGCCTGAGCGACTTACTTGAAAGCGAAAACTGATCCAACGGGGTCGCCATCGGCGTCCCCGGACAATGAAGGAATGTGAAAATGGCCACAGATATCGTGATCCCATCGGATCTTTGGGAAGAGGACGAGGAATGCGTCATCACCTCGTGGTTAGTGGATGATGGTGCCAGCGTCGAAGAGGGCGCATTGATCGCCGAGATCATGACCGCCAAAGTGCAATACGAGATCCACGCGCCCGCCTCGGGCACGGTCAGCATCAAGGAAGAGGCCGACGCGGTCGTTGCCAAGGGCGCGGTCATCGGAACGGTCGCATGAACGCCGAGGCAAGGATCATCCCGCTCAAGGGTATGCGCGGCATGATCGCCGATGCGATGGTCAAAAGCCTCGCGACGGCGGCGCAGCTGACCCACCATGCCAGCGCCGATGCCTCTGGTCTGATGGCCGAAAAAGCGCGGCTGGCTGAGGCGGGGACCAAGGCCTCGGTCGAGGATCTGTTGATGCTGGCCGTGATCCGTGCGCTGAAGAAACACCCCGATGCCAATGGGCGTGTCGAAGGGCGCGATGTCAAACTGGCAGACAAGGTTGATCTGTCGGTGGCCATCGCCTTGCCCGGCAACCTTCTGGTTGCGCCTGCGATCTTTGGTGCAAGCGATATGGATGTGTCCGCGCTGCGCAGCGCACGGCAGGATCTGGCGGCGCGCGCCAAGGCCAACAAGCTGAGCGTCACAGAGATGACCGGCGGAACTTTCACCGTGTCGAACCTGGGTCTGACGCGGGTGGAGCACTTCACCCCCATCATCAACGCGCCTCAGATCTGCATCCTGGGCATCGGCCGCATGACCGACCGCGCCGTGCGTGGCACGGATGGCGGGATAGAATTGCGGCCGCATGTCGGGCTGTCGCTGACCTTCGATCATCGCGCTCTCGACGGCGCGCCGGCGGGCGATCTGCTGACCACGATCTGCGAAGAGATCGAAGGTTTCGCGCCGTGATCTGCGTGGAGTTCCAATCCCCCGCCGACGGTGTGGCGCGCGAGGAGGCGCTGTTTGCGGCTGGAAAACCCGCTTTGCTGCTATGGCGGTCGGTCGAGCGGGGCATCGTAGTGCCGCGCAGCCGCGGGCGACGCCCGGGATTTGTGGGGCTCAGCATGGCGGCGGCCCGTGCCGGTTGGCCGCTGATGTTGCGCTCCAGTGGCGGCGGGGCGGTGCCACAGGGGCCGGGGACGATCAACCTTGCGATCATCACGCCGATGCCTGTTGGTGCTCGGGTCGAAGACGGCTACCGCCTGATCTGCGGCGCGATTTCCGAGGCGTTGATGCGGTTCGAGGTTGCGACAGAAACCGGGTCCGTCGACGCGGCCTTTTGTGATGGTGCATGGAACGTCACCGTGGGCCAACGCAAGCTGGCCGGTACCGCGCAGCGCTGGCGGCCCATTGGAAACGGCCAATCCATCGCGCTGATCCATGCAGCCATTGTCGCGGCACATCCGCCTGCCTCGGTCTGGCCGGTTCTTTCACAAGTCGAGGCGCAGGCCGGGGGCATCACCCCGCCGCGAAGGGAGGTGCATGTGGCGCTGGACGAGCTTTTGCCCGCCGCAATGGCCCCCCAGGCGCTGCAAGGCGCATTGATGCGGGCCGCCGAGGACCGCCTTCACCACCTGCCACGCCGTAGCCTCGAAGGCGCCGCTGCGGCCTGACATCACCATCCTGCCCTGAGCAGAGGGCAGGCGCATAATCAAAGGGAGGAAACCCATGACTTACTATTCCGTTCTCGCTGTCACCCCCAACGACGATGGCTGGATCCCCGACTATCTGCCCGTTGCCGGGTCGGTCATCGCCAGACATGGCGGCAAATACCTCGCGCGGACCACAAGTCACGAGCAGCTTGAAGGGCAGGACAGCCCGGCCGGGCTGCGGATCATTCTGGAATGGCCCTCTGAAGAGGCCGCCAAAGCCTTCATGGCCGACCCGGAATATGCGCCGCATCTGCAAGCGCGCACCGCCGGTTCCGACAGCGTGCATTTTCTGATCGCGGGCAAGGACGACCTCGCCTGACGCGAAAAAGGCAGCCCGCGGTTTGAGGAAGCCGCGGCTGCCTGCGCCTGACCAATCCCAAGGGGAGGAGACCCTATGAATATCCGTTTCCACCGACAAAAGAAGTCGAAGCAGGACCATATCGGTGTCAGCCGTCGTATGTTCCTGATGACCACGGCCATGGCGGGCGTGACCACCAGCGCGATGCTGGGCAGTGCCACCCGCAGTCTGGCCGCGCCGCTGGATGCGGGGCAGGATGCCACGCTGCTGCGCATGGTGCAGGACATCTATCCGCATCCCGACCTGCTGGAGGTCAGCCATTACGAAGGCATCGCCGCGACGGTCACAACCAATACCGAAGCCGATGCGGCGACTGCCAAGGATCTGCGGGACGGGCTGGCCCGGATCGACGCACAGGCCGACGCTCTGTTCGGCATGCCTTATACGGAAATCGAAGACCCGGACGCCCGCGAAGGTGTGCTGCGCAAATTCCAGCATGACGGGTTCTTTCAGGGTGTTCGCTGGACCGCCTATTTCGCCATTTACAACAATGTCGACGTCTGGCCGCTGTTTGGCTACCAGGGCTCTTCGGTTGAACATGGCGGTTACATAGATCGCGGGTTCTCTGACATCACCTTTGTTCCTCAGGGCCCGACCCTTGAAGAGCGCATGGCCGCAGTCAAAGGGTGAGGGAGCAGACCAATGACAGTATTTGAAAAAACCGACGACTCCGTTGTCGTCATCATCGGGTCCGGCGCGGGTGGCGGAACGGTCGCCAATGAGCTGGCGAAGAAGGGGATCAAATCCGTGGTTCTGGAAGCGGGCAAGCGGCTCGATTCCTCGGACATGGAAAATGACGAATGGACCATGTTCCAAAAGATCTCATGGCTGGACAAACGCTATTCGGCGGGCGGCTGGCACGGATCCGTCAACCACCCGACCCTGCCCGCGTGGATCGTCAAAGGCTATGGCGGGTCCACCGTGCATTGGGCCGGTGTTGCGCTGCGCTTCAAGGAGTTCGAATTCAAGACCCGCAGCACATATGGTGCCGTCGAGGGCGCAAATGTCGAGGATTGGCCCGTCAGCCTTGAGGAAATGACGCCCTGGTACGAGAAGGCCGAGATGAAGATGGGCGTCACCGGCAAGACCACCGGCATGCCGCATCTTCCGTGGAATAACGGTTTCCGCGTGCTGGCCGAAGGGTGCCGCAGGACGGGGCGCACGGATTACAATTCCGGTCCGATGGCCATCAACTCGGTCGAGAATGACGACAGGCCGGCCTGCCAGCAGATCGGGTTCTGCATGCAGGGCTGCGCGATTGGTGCCAAATGGTCGACCATGGTGACCGAATTGCCGCGCGCCGAGGAGTCCGGGCTGTGCGAGATTCGTACCGACGCCATGGCGCTGAAGATAGAACATGACGCCAGCGGCAAGGTGACAGGCGTGCTTTATGCGGATGCCGAAGGCAACCAGCATCTGCAAAAGGCGCGGGTGGTCTGCGTGGCGGGCAACTCGATCGAAAGCCCGCGTCTGCTGCTGAACTCTGCATCCGAGATGTTCCCGGACGGGCTGGCGAATTCGTCAGGGCAGGTGGGCAAGAACTACATGTGCCACACCTCGACCGGGATCTACGCTGTGATGCCCGAAAAGGTGCATATGTTCCGCGGCACGTCTGTCGCGGGGATCGTGGGCGATGATGTCAAACACGAGCCCGCGCGCGGCTTCAACGGTGGCTACTATCTGGAATTCCTCTCATTGGGGCTGCCTTTCATGGGCGCGTTCCTTGAACCGGGCAATACCGGATGGGGGCGCAGCTTTTCGCGCGCGATGGAGCAATATGACCATATGTCCGGCGTCTGGGCGCTTGGCGAGGATCTGGCGCAGGAACAGAACGGCGTCACATTGCATGGCAGCGAAGTGGATCAACACGGGCTGCCGGTGCCTATCGTCGCCAAGACGCCGCATAATAACGACCATGCAATGACGGCGCATATGGTCGAGTCCACGTCGCAGATCTACGAATCCGTTGGCGCGACGGACATTTACGAACTGCCGCCCTATCCGGCCAGCCACAATATGGGCACCAACCGGATGCATGCGGATGCGGACAAGGGGGTGGTCAATGCCTATGGGCAAAGCCACGACATCGACAACCTCTTTGTCTCTGACGGCAGCCAGTTCACCTCGTCCGGGGCGTGCAACCCGACGCTGACCATCGTCGCGCTGGCCATCCGTCAGGCCGAATATATCGCCCAGGAAATGAACGCCCAGAACATCTGAGGCAGAAGGTTCCTCCCCAATGCGGTCGGGTTTTCGGACCCGGCCGCATTGGGAGGCAACAGATCCGAGCGTGCAGCCCATCTGCGCGGCGGGCCCGCTCGGCCAAAATCCAAGGAGGAGATACCATGACCAATTACCTCAAACCCCTCGCCATTGCTGCGGCGCTGGCAAGCCCGCTGGTGGCAAATGCCGAGCTTCCGGGAATGCGCGGCACCCAGCATATCGGCATCACCGTGCTCGACGTTGACGAGGCCGTAGACTGGCTGGTCGATGTCATCGGCTGCGAGTCGTTCTATTCCTTCGGGCCCTTTGGTCCGTTCGAAGATGACTGGATGACTGACAACCTTAACGTCAATCCGCGCGCCGTGATCGAGATGATCACGATGGTCAAATGCGGCAACGGGCCGGCGCTGGAAGTGTTCAAATACACCTCGCCCGATCAGAACCCCGAACCGCCGAAAAACAGCGATATCGGCGGCTATCACATCGCGCTTTATGTCGATGATATTCGCGAAGCTGTGAAATACCTGCGCGACAATGATGTACGCGTGCTGGAAGACCCCCATCCCCTGACGGGCACAGGCTCTGAAGGGCAGGAGTGGGTCTATTTCCTGGCTCCCTGGGGGATGCAGATGGAGATCGTCAGCTATCCCGATGGCATGTCCTACGAGCAGACCACCGAAAAGCGGTTCTGGGATCCGCGCGGCTAAGACGCGGATCACCCAAAACCCATGCCCCGGCTGGTGACGGCCGGGGATCAAGCGCAAAGGAATGGTCATATGAAACCTGCATCGCGTACCCGACTGCATGCCGCCCAAGGCTGGGTGATGACATTGATGCTGTCACTTGCTGTGATGATTGCGCCGCAAGAGGCGCGTGCGCATTTCAGCTATTCGGATCCGCGCATCATCCATGTGACCGAAGGTGCCGATGGCGGTGTCGAGATCTTCATGCGGATGCCCGCGCCGTTGGCACTGCTTCCCGAAGACTGGAAAGGCAGCGCTGAGACGCGATTGCCCCCCTTTGCCGTTTCAACCGGGAACGGTCCTGTTTTGGATGTCTCTGCGCTGGGTCAGACCAATCCTGAACTTGCGGCCGTGCTTGAACGGTCGCTGAGTGTTGAAACGGATGGCGAGACCTTGCAGCCTGTCTTGCGTGATTTCCGGGTCTGGCACGACAGCGACCGCCCCCGGTTTGGCACCGTTAAAACGGCGATTGCGGCGCTGCAAAGCAGCTTAGCGCCCAAGCCGGTCCCCTATTTCGATGCGACGCTCGACATTCGATTGGCGCTACCCGGCATCGATCTGAACCGGGATATCCACCTGACGTCCCGGCTGGGCGAGAATTTTCAGGTCATCGAGAAATTCGGGACGGTCGTCAAATTCCACCGCAGCGAAGGGACCGAAACCAAAGCAATGATCGGCGTTCTGGACGTTTCGTTCCCGCCTGTCACCACGCGTTTGCAAACCCTTCGCGATGCAGCGCTTAGCGGGGCCGAACATATCTACCGTGGCCTGGATCATTTGGCGCTTATCCTGCTGATCGCTTTGGCCGCAGCTGGCTGGAGGCAGGCGCTCGGCTGGGCGTCGGCCTTCACCATCGGTCACATCATCACTCTTGCCGCAGGGCTTTATGGTTTCGCCCCCTCTGCAAGCTGGTTTGTGCCCGTTGTGGAATTGGGCATCGCGCTTTCCATCGTCATCGCTGGCGTTGTGGTCTTTGCAAAACCCGGCAAGGCCTTCGGATTTGTCGGCTTGTTGATCGTCGGATTGATTCACGGCTATGGCTTTGCCGCTTCTGCCGCGACAGCACAGTTTGCGGGCGGGTTTGATCCGTTGGTTCTGCTGGCATTCGCCATCGGGTTGGAGCTGTGCCAGTTCGCCATCTACGCGCTGATCCTGCCAGTGATCCTGATCGCGGATCGGTTGGTGCCCGCCGCTTTCTTCTCATGGCGGCGTGCAGCCGCATTGTGCATCGCACTATCGGCCGTCTCGACTACTTTTGTTCGCCTCACGGCCACCTCTGCTGCGTTCACAGCGGTGTAGCCTCGGCCCGAAGTTGGGGAAGTATCGGACGGCTTTTCGGGATAGGAGGCCGACGTCAGACTCGAACCCAACGGGGCCAATCCTGTTCGATACGCCTGTTCCACACTCAAGGCCTCAGGCGACGGGCCTTCCCGTAAGTCAGACTTTGAATAGTCGAACGACGATACGGCGTGCCCGGTTATTCGGGGCGCGCAATGCCGAATTGCTTCATTTTCCGGTGGATCGTCGCACGCCCGATGCCCAAGCTGCGCGCGGCCTGGGTGACATTCCACCGCGCGCTGATCAAAGCGTCCGAAATCATGCTGCGCTCGTCATAGCCTGCTTGCCGCACCGGTTCAGATGGCGCCGCACCAAGCTGCACAGGCGACGGGCGCGCGATCCCCTGCAAATCAACACCGGAGATGCGACAACCATCGCCTTCGATCAGAGCTTGCTGCAGCACGTTGCGCAGCTCCCGGACATTTCCCGGCCAAATGTGCGCCCGCAATCTCTGGATCGCCTCCGGTGTGATGTCGACATCTTTGCCAGACAGGGACGTCGCCAGCCGATGCGCAAGCGTGTCGATGCGCTCGCGCGCGCTCAACGGCGGCAATGTGATGACTGTCCGTGCGAGCAGATAATACAGATCATCGCGAAAATGCCCCTGTTCCACGGCACCAAGCAGGGACCGTCGGCTGGTAGCGATGATCCTTGCCATCGCGCCGCTGGTCGGGGCCGGGTCAAATTCGTCCAGAACTGACCTCAGACCGGCCTGTGCAAAGGGCGGCATCTCGTCGATATTCTCAAGAACGATCGTAACCGGCCCAAGCAGATCAGTCGAAAGCGCGCCGGCGACGCGGGCCTGGTCAACCAGCTTCTGGAAAAACGCCCGATCACCCGGGGTATCATCCAGCGACGCACAATCGACAGTCATCATATTCGAAGCGGCAATGCCTTCGCCCTGAACCAAGGCAGCGACGAGGCTGGATTTGCCCGTCCCGGACGCCCCTTCGATCACGAATGGCAGCGCCCGGCGAAAGCAGGCCTGCGCGCGGGCACACATCGTGGCCATCAGGTCGCTTCCCTGCGAAAGCTGGCGAAGAGACGGTGCAAGGCGGCGGCGCTGAGGCCCCGGTGCAGTGGTGTCTGGGCCGGGGTGCAGGCCATGGGCTGGTTTGATGTTTGTGGTGTTTTTACGTGCCGAAATCTCGAGTGTTGATCCGCTATCCGTCCGCACGCTCATCACGCGTTCCGGCACCCGATCAAGCGCTGCGGAATCTGTGCCGAACGTCGCCTCGAAGGATTTTCCCTTCAGCCGGGCCGGGCTATCGGCACCGGCAAGCAAATGCGCGCGCGCGGTAGAGCCCAGAATGATGCCGTCTTCATTGACGGCAACCAATTCGCTGCTTTGCAGAAGGTCGCGTTGGGCGCGCGGCGACACCGAAAGGATCATGGACTCTTTGAATTTCCGTTCAAAGACAACGCGCTGAATCCGGTCGGCGGCGGTTCCCAGCAATTGCCGGGCAAACAGGTAATCTGCCGTGTTCCCACGGTCGAGCATCGAAAAATTGACGGCACCGATAAGTTGGTTCTCTGCGTCGAAGAGCGGAACGGCCGTACAGGAAAAGGGCTGGAGCAAAGAGAAATAGTGGTCCTGCCCCCGCACGGTAAAGGCTTTGCCCTCGGACAAGGCCATGCTGACCCCGTTGGTGCCCGCGATGCGCTCGTCCCAACAGGAGCCATATGCGATCCCGTTCTCTTCAAAAATCAAGCGGCCCCTGTCGGGCCCTTCCAGCCTGACCAGCACGCCTTCGGTGTCCGTCAGAACCATACAGGCACCGGTCTGTGCGGCGATATCGGCCAGCTGACGAAAAATCCCGTTGCGGCCGCCCGTACGCTCGATCATCGCCTCCAGTCGGGGGGCGACCTCGGTGCTTTGCATCCGCATGATGGGGCGCGTCGTATCGCGCACCAGCTTGTAGGTGCGCTCGCACCGCTCCCAAGAGGCGCCAAGAGCTGAATCCTGTCCGGACTGCGATAGTAGTTCCGTCATGTCTCCTCCCATTGGTGAACTTATACGCAAAGGACCGCGGTGAAAACGGTTTGCTTGGGTCAGGTGCCGGATGCTTTGGGCGACGCGTCAGGCTTGGCGCCGCAAATCAGCGGCAGGTGCGGTGCCTGGCATGCCCTTGGCGTGACGAGGGAGCGTTTCTGATCTTCGCTCTGACGCCACCGCGTCTGTTGCCCGACAGCGCAAAGCCAGAGCTGTGGAAAGGTTCCTGATGCTTGGCTACTGCCCGGGCCGCGCCAAAAAACAGAAAAGCACAGCGAGTGTGCAATTTGCGCTATGGCGTTGCGCCTGAAATTGGGGCAGATGCTGCGGCAAACCCCCAAATTGCGGCTCTCCACGGCCGTGTCACGTCGCATTCACCGACAGCGGACATAAACTGTCCAAGACAAGTCTATTGAAAAGCAAGGTTATCCCTTATGCCGAAGCGTATCATTTCTACCGCTCTCGTTGTTGCCGCGATGGCAATGATGGGCACGCCCGATCAGCTTGCGGCGCAGCAAGGGGGGCAGGGCCGCCCGCCCGCCGCGGTCACCGTTGTGACGCTGGAGCCGCAGACAACGACGCTGACTTCGACCTTGCCGGGCCGTGTCGCTGCGTCCGCCATGGCAGAGGTGCGGCCGCAGGTGTCCGGCATCATCACGCAGAAGTTCTTCAAAGAGGGGTCGTCAGTGGCAGAGGGCGACGCGCTCTACCAGATCGATCCGGCCAGCTATGACGCGACGCTGGCGCAGGCCGATGCCTCTGTCGCTCAGGCGCAGGCCCAGTTGAACGCCGCGCTGAAATCGGCCGCGCGGGTGGACGAATTGCAATCGCGCAATGTTGCCAGCGCACAGGCCAAGGACGACGCGGATGCCGCCCGCGCCAGCGCCGAGGCCAACCTTCAGGCGGCTCAGGCGCAGCGCGCCGCGGCTCAGATCGAGAAGGACAGGACAACCATTCACGCGCGCCTTTCGGGTGTGATTGGCCTGTCGCAAACAAGTCAGGGTGCGCTTGTCACGGCGAGCCAGGCCCTGCCGCTGGCCGTCATCCGCAACATTGATCCTGTCTATGTGAACGTCACCCAGTCCGCTGCGGACCTTTTGGACTGGCGTCGCGGACAGGCCACGGCGCAACTGGAAAACTTCGATCCGACCGTCACGCTGACCCTTGCGGACGGCAGCACCTTCGACCAGACCGGTAGCCTGACCGCTGCGGAGCCAAGCGTTGATGAGCAGACCGGGGTGGTCGTGTTGAGAATGGAATTTGCGAACCCAGACAAGCTGTTACTGCCCGGAATGTATGTTCAGGTTGAACTTCCGACGCGCACGCTCAACGATGTTTTTCTGGTCCCGCAAGAGGCCGTCACCCGGGATCAGCGCGGCGAGGCGATCGTGCTTGTTGTCGACAAGGACAACGTGGTGCATTCCAAGGTTGTGAATGTCCTGACCGATCAGGGCGCGGATTGGATCGTCGATGCTGGTTTGCAGGCCGGTGACCGCGTGATCGTTGCCGGGCTGCAAAAAACCGCAGCCGGGGCGACCGTCGCCCCTGAAGAACGCGCACGCGCCGAGGCCCCTGTTGGCGACATGACCAGCGCCGCCGCCGATTGACCTGAGAGAACAGGCCAAACACCCGCCACGCGCTGCGCCTGATTGTCGTCCGCAGAATTCCGACCCCTTGTTTCGAAAGAGCCAATATGGCCCGTTATTTCATCGACCGCCCGATCTTTGCCTGGGTCATCGCACTCTTCATCTCGGGCCTTGGGATCCTTTCGATCCTTTCGCTACCGGTCGCTCAATATCCGCAGATTGCCTCGCCCTCGGTGGCGATCCGCGCCTCTTACCCCGGTGCCTCGGCGGATACCGTCGCCAACACCGTCACCCAAGTGATCGAACAGCAGATGACCGGGCTGGACGGGCTGCGCTATTTCTCGTCCAGTTCAACCTCTGCCGGGGGTGCCAGCATCACCCTGACGTTCGAGACGGGAACCGACCCGGATATCGCCCAGGTTCAGGTGCAGAACAAGCTGTCGCAAGCCACGGGCTTGCTGCCGGAATCCGTGCAACGCCAGGGGGTTACGGTTCAAAAGTCATCCTCGGGCTTCTTGATGGTTGTTGCGCTGATTTCAGACGACGGTAACTACAATGCAACCGATCTGTCGGACTACCTGTCGTCCAATATCGTCAACGATATCAGCCGGGTGGATGGCGTCGGCAGCGTGCAGGTCTTCGGGGCGCAATACGCCATGAGGATCTGGCTGGACCCTGCGAAACTGGCGGCCTTCAACCTGACGCCCTCTGACATCGTGGCGGCAGTATCCGAAGAAAACGCCCAGATTTCGGCCGGGTCATTCGGTGCGCGCCCCACCCTGGAGGGGCAGCAACTGAACGCCACGATCACGGCGCAATCTTTGCTGCGCACGCCCGAGGATTTCCGTCAGATCGTCATCCGCGCTGAAACGGATGGCGGGCTGGTGCTGCTGCATGATGTGGCCCGCGTCGAGATCGGGGCAGAGAATTACTCAACCATTTCAAGGTTCAACCGTTCGAACTCTACCGGTATGGCGATTTCGCTGGCGCCGGGGGCAAACGCGCTGGACACCGCGAGCGCAGTGGAGACGCGGCTTAACGAGCTGGCAGAGTTCTTTCCTGACGGTGTCAGATACGTAATCCCCTATGACACCACGCCCTTCGTCCTGATTTCGATCGAGGAAGTGGTCAAGACCTTGGCCGAAGCGGTCGTTTTGGTCTTTCTGGTAATGCTGTTGTTCCTGCAAAACCTGCGTGCCACGCTGATCCCGACGCTGGTCGTGCCAGTGGTCCTGTTGGGGACGTTCGGGGTGCTGGCGGCCTTTGGCTTTTCGATCAACTCGCTGACGATGCTGGCCATGGTTCTGGCCATCGGCCTGCTGGTGGATGACGCCATCGTGGTGGTTGAAAACGTCGAACGGGTCATGGAACAGGAAGGCGCGACACCGCTGGAGGCCACGCGCAAATCGATGGACGAGATCACCGGCGCGCTGATCGGCATCGCGGTGGTGTTGACCGCCGTCTTCGTCCCGATGGCATTCTTTCCCGGATCGACCGGGGTGATCTACAAGCAATTCTCGATCACCATCATCTCTGCGATGGTGCTGTCAGTGGTGCTTGCCCTGACGCTGACGCCGGCGCTTTGCGCAACTTTGCTGAAACCCAAGAAACACGGCAAACAAACCGGTCCCTTTGCGTGGTTCAACACCGGTTTTGGTGCCACCTTGTCGGGATACGCGCGCAGTATCAGCTGGATCGTGCGCCGCCCGTTTCGCGTGGGGCTGATCTATGTCGCGATCATTGTTGCAACTGTGTTCATGTTCATGCGCACGCCCGGTGGCTTTCTGCCCGACGAAGATCAGGGCATCCTGTTCACTTTGATCCAGACACCCACCGGCGCCACGGCAGAGCGGACGCTGGAAGTGGTCAAACAGGTTGAAGATTATTTCCTCGATCAGGAGAGCGATGTCGTGGAGTCGGCCTTCGGTGTGGTCGGGTTCAGCTTTGGCGGGCAGGGGCAGAACCAGGCACTGGCTTTCGTGCGGCTGAAGGACTGGTCGGAGCGCACGCAACCGGGGCAAAGCGTGCAGGCCCTTGCAGGCCGGGCCTTTGGGGCGCTCAGCCAGATTCAGGATGCAATGGTGTTCCCCATCGTTCCGCCCTCGGTCATTGAGCTTGGTAACGCATCAGGCTTTGATTTCTACCTTCAGGCCCGCGCGGGTCAAAGCCACGAAGAGCTGCTGAATGCCCGCAATCAGGTTCTTGGCATGGCAGCCCAAAGCCCGCTGATCGCGTCGGCCCGGCCCAGCGGGTTGGAGGATGCAGCCCAGTTCAATCTGGATATCGACTGGCGCAAGGCCGGCGCGATGGGCGTATCTGCGACCGACGTGGGCACCTTGCTTACCACCGCCTGGGCTGGTCGTTACGTCAACGATTTCATCGACCGTGGCCGGATCAAGCGCGTCTATGTGCAGGGCGAGGCATCTTCACGCTCAACCCCGTCAGATCTGGATAAGTGGCGTGTCCGCAATGCCAGCGGTGGGCTGGTCCCGTTTTCCAACTTTGCCGAGGCGTCGTGGATTTTCGGGCCGCAGGGCGTGAACCGCTACAACGGCGTGGCGGCAATGCAGATACAAGGCTCTCCCGCTCCGGGCGTCAGCACGGGCGAGGCGATTGCCGAGATCGAGCGTCTGGTGGGGCAGTTGCCACCGGGTTTCGGGGCCGCATGGACCGGGCTGTCGCTTGAAGAACAGGAAAGCGGCAATCAGGCGCTACTGCTCTATGCCCTGTCTCTGGCGGCGGTGTTTCTGGCCCTCGCGGCGCTTTATGAAAGCTGGTCGATCCCCTTTGCCGTGATGCTGGCGATGCCCATCGGCTTGCTGGGCACCTTGCTGGCCGCGTGGTTAGGTGGGTTTGAAAACGGGGTCTTCTTTCAGGTGGGGCTGCTTACCGTGATTGGCCTGACCGGCAAGAACGCGATCCTGATCGTGGAGTTCGCCCGCGAACAGATGGAAGCCGGGAAGCCGTTCCTTGACGCCGCAGTTGAGGCCGCGCGCCAGCGGTTCCGGCCCATCATCATGACGTCCATGGCGTTTTCACTCGGGGTGGTTCCGCTCGTGCTAAGCACCGGCGCGGGATCGGGTGGCCGTCAGGCGATCGGTGCGGCCGTACTGGGCGGAACGCTGACCGCGACAATCATCGGAGTGCTGTTCGTGCCCTTGTTCTTTGTCATCATCGCCCGGCTGGCCGGTGAAGGGCGAAGGTCGAGAGCGAAATGAAAAGATAGGTCGCGGCGGCTTGGCGCCCGCCATCGCCGCGATAAACACTTTAAGAGTTGGTCGTAAACTTCTTATTCCAAATACTTTCGCGGGTTTGGATTCCGCTTGTGAAACTGCGGGTACCTGCGGAAAATGCACTGCCGATGCCGCCGCAGGCAGGCGTCAAAGCTTGGACTTCTGTCAGTTGTTGTCCAGCGCCTTGAGCATGAGTGTCGCGCTTTTTTCGTTGATGGCCATGGCGGTGTTGTAAAGCGTTGCCAGCCGAACCAGGGATTTCACATCGACATCATGCGGCAAGGCCGACAACGGGTCGATAAAGAACACCAAGGCGTCAAGGCGCTTTTCGGCAATCATTGCCCCGATCTGCGCATCGCCGCCCAGAGGGCCGCTCTTGAGGCAGGTGACAGGCAGCCCGGTCTCTTGCGTAATCCGGCCACCGGTGGTTCCGGTGCCATAAAGGTCAAGCTTTGCAAGCGCCGGTGCGTGTGCGGTCACCCACTCGATCATCGCGTCCTTCATCTTGTCATGGGCGACCAGCGCCATAGACGAAATGCCCTTGTCTCTCGCAGTGTCATTCGCCATCGCTGTGATCGCCCCTGGCTGATTTGTCCGCGGCCCAACCCCAGGTCAACGGTGATTTACGTTTCAATGCGCCGCTCAGGTGTTGCCGCATTCGGTATGACGCGTCAATGATCTCGCCGGCCTCCAGTAGCGAAAGAATTTCGAGATGCTCGGTACATTGCTCGATCAGGCGTTCCCGGTTGACCTCGGCCCGGTATTCCATCAGGCGCCGCATCCGGTTCACACGCTGAAGCGCCATCAGGAAAAACGGATTGCCCGATAACTTGATGATCTCCTCGTGAAAGAGCGATCCGTTTTCCAGCAGAGTTTCGCCGGGTGCAGTGTTGATTTCACCGTTCAACATGCCTTCCTGAATGCGCCGCTGTTCTGACAGGACCTTGTGATCAAGCTCGAACGTGGGCTCCAGCATCGCTGTGGGCTCAATCGCCATGCGCAGGCGGTAGATCTGGTCAAAAGCCTCCGGGGTTTTGGCGACGGGCAGAAACCGCCAGCCATAGCCCTCTTTGCGCTCTGCCCAACCTTCCCGTGCGGCCCTGATCAGCAGGTCCCCGACCTTGGCTTTGGTCCATCCGTAGCGCTGGCGCAGGAACTGTTCTGTCACCTCGTCGGGGATCTTGTTTGTAAGCCAGTCGTCGGCAAGCCTTTGGTACCCGTTGTCCTGATCGGCAACCACGGCATCGGGCGGGGGGGTGACCCCTGTTGGCAGATCATTTGCGACAAAGAACCCTCGGTTGGGTTGCCTGACGAGAACCTCTTGCCCTTCCAGACCCTCCAGCGCCTCGCGGACGGGCGTCCGTGACACGCCGTACCTGTCGGCGACTTGCTGTGCGCTGATATGGTGTCCGCCGGGCAGTGCGCCCGAAAGGATTTCATGCAGCAGCCGGTTGGAAATCCGCTGTGACAGCTCGCTGGTTCTTCCCGTCATATCCAATCCCCATTGCTGCCGCGTGCCGCACCGGCAAGATGTGTCGCACAACGCGACCCTTCGCCAGTTCGGTTTTACCGAAGTAAAAAACCAAAAATCTTCGTTCATGTCCAGATGTGGCATCGTTCCGCGCAGCTGAAAATTGGCCGTCCGACGCCAATCTTCCCCTGTTGCGTTCAATTTCCCAAACGGATTTCGGCCAACTAACTCTATTTATGTCAAATACTTGATCCGAACTCGTCGCCGACATGAATGGATCGATACACGACACGGGCGGTTTCTGCATTTCCGGGCGAAAATCGTGTTTGCTTTTATGCGACCAAATGTGCAATCTTTCAGGCGGCGCAAGAATCGCGCTGCAGAACAACTGCAAAAAAGGGAGGATTTTATCATGTTCATGAAGTTTGCGCGCTTGGGTGCAATCGCCGTTGCCGCATCACTGGCCGGTACGACCGGGGCGCTTGCTGAGTTCAAGCCCGAAAACCCGCAATGTATTGCGCCGTCCAATCCTGGTGGGGGATGGGATTTCATCTGCCGGACCACGGCGAAATACCTGTTTGATCTGGGCGTGATCGAGGACTCGATGCAGGTCACGAACATGTCCGGTGGCGGCGGTGGCGTTGCCTTCGCGCATGTGACCAAGGAGCGGAACGAGGACAACAACCTGATCGTCGCCGCCTCGATGAGCACCAGCGCGCGTATTGCCCAAGGCATCTATGAGGGCGCGAAGCAGGACGATGTGCATTTTCTGGCCACGTTCGGCGCGGAATATGGCGCCATCGCGGTTCAGGCCGACAGCAAGTACGAAACGCTGACCCAGATGATGGAAGACATTCTTGCCGATCCGAAATCGGTGGGCATTGCCGGTGGGTCCTCGGTGGGCAGTTTCGACCATATCAAGCCGATGCTTGTTGCACGCGAAGCAGGCATGGAAGACGTCACCAAACTGAAATACGTGTCCTATTCGGGTGGCGGCGAGGCGATGACAGGTCTTCTGTCCGGCTCTGTCGAGGCGCTGTCTGGCGATTTCTCGGAAATGCTGGGCTTCCTCGAATCCGGTGATATCCGGATCATCGGCATCCTCGCGCCGGAGCGGCTGAAGAACTACCCCGATATCCCCACCGCCAAGGAGCAGGGCTATGACGTTGTCGGGGCGAACTGGCGTGGTCTTTACATGCCTGCCGGTGCCACCGACGAGGCAAAGGAGTTCTGGAAGAACGCCATCATGACCATGGCCGAAGATCCGGGGTTCCAGGCGGCGCTTGAAGAGGCGGCGATCGAGCCGTTCAACAACTTCGGTGATGACATGCAGAACTTCGTCGCAGGCAGCATTGCCGATGTCGAAAAGCTGTCCAGAGAGATCGGTATCATCGAATAAGACGATCCCGTGTCGCGGGCTGATCTGCATGCGCGGGTCAGCCCCCCACATATCCAACTATTCCTGGAGACGACTATGAGCGACCGCATCTTCGGCGGGTTCGGGCTGGCGCTTGCCATCTTCTACGTCTGGGCCGCGACCACCATCAAAGACAGTTTCATGGTCGACATCGTCGGCCCTCGGGCTTTCCCCTACATCGTGGGCACCGTTCTTGGCCTGACGTCGATCTACTTCGTGATCCGTCCGGACAAGGAACCCGACTGGCCCATCCTCAAGGATCTGGCAGAGATCCTTTTTGCCGCGGCCGTGATGCTGGCCTATTGCTGGGTGCTGCCCGAAGTGGGCTTCGTGATCGCCACCATTTTTGCCACCGCCTATCTGACGTGGCGCCTGGGCAGTGCGCCGCTGTGGTCTCTGGTCACCGGGCTCGCAACCTCCGTCGGCATCTACGTCGTGTTTCACCTGATCCTTGGCCTTTCGCTGGCCAAGGGCCCCTTCGGCTTCTGAGGCGTCACCATGGAAATCCTGTCCCTTCTTGCTGACGGTTTCGCGGTCGCCCTGACGCCGCAGAACCTCTTTCTTTCCGTGCTGGGCTGCTTTCTTGGCACGCTCATGGGTGCCTTGCCCGGGCTTGGCCCCGCCAACGGGGTTGCGATCCTCATTCCCATCGCCTTTTCGCTCGGGCTTGGCCCGACGCCCTCGCTGATCCTGCTCACAAGCGTCTATTACGGCGCGATGTATGGTGGGCGGATCTCTTCGATCCTGCTGAATATCCCCGGTGACGAACCGGCGATGATGACCTGTCTTGACGGCTATCCGATGGCGCAGCAGGGCAAGGCGGGCGAGGCGCTCTCGCTTTCGGGCGTGGCCTCTTTCGTCGGCGCCTTTGTCGCGACATGCGGGCTGGTGCTGCTGGCGCCGCAGCTGGTCAAGATCGCGCTTCTGTTCGGCCCGGCAGAGTATTTCGTGCTCTTCACCGTCGCCTTCGCGACGCTTGGCGGCATCTCATCCACCAATCAGGCGAAATCGGCCTTTGCCGCCGCACTTGGTCTGGGCATCGCGATGATCGGCAGTGACAGCCAGACCGGCTCGCAGCGATTCACCTTCGGCCATATCCACTTGTATGACGGCATCGATTTCCTGATCGCCATTGTCGGTCTTTTCGCTCTGTCAGAAGTGTTCATTTTCCTTGAACATCACCGTGGCGGGGCGGCCAGTGCCGGTACGGCCAAAGTCGGGCGTATCATGCCGGACTTCTCGATGATCAAACGGTGCATCCCCTCGATGGCGCGCGGCACGGGGCTTGGTTTTTTCGCAGGGGTTCTTCCCGGTGCGGGCGCGTCTCTGGGGTCGTTCCTGGCCTATTCTCTGGAAAAACAGGCCGTTGACCGTGACGGCAAGACCTTTGGCAAGGGCGACCCGCGCGGTGTTGCAGCGCCAGAGGCGGGAAACAACGCAGCCTCCGGCGGGGCGCTGGTGCCAATGCTGGCGCTTGGCGTCCCGGGATCGGGCACGACGGCGGTGCTTCTGGCCGTGTTGTTGCAGCTCAACATCACGCCCGGTCCGCTGCTTTTTACCAAGAACCCGGATGTGGTCTGGGGGCTGATCGCGGCGCTGTTCCTTGCGAACTTCATCCTGCTGGCAATGAACATTCCGTTGGTTGGCATCTTCACCCGCGTGCTGATGGTGCCGACCCGTATCCTGATGCCGGTGGTGGCGATGATTTCGTTCGTTGGCATCTACTCGATCACCGGTTCGACCTTCGACGTGATGTTGATGGTGGGGTTCGGCGTGGCGGGTTGGCTTCTGCGCAAGCTTGAAGTGCCGCTTGTGCCCGTCATCCTTGGCATCCTTCTGGGCAACCAGATGGAGGTGAACCTGCGCCGCGCGATGACGATCTCGGACGGGGACTGGTTGATCCTTGTGGGAAGCCCCCTGACCATCATCCTCTGGATCATCGCGATCACGGGCTTCGTCTTGCCGATGCTGCTCGGGCGCCGCGTGAAGAAACGGATGGAAGCCGCCAGAAACGAAGAAGAATTCGTCGGGGATTGATCCCCGGCAACCTGAGACCTTGGCCCCGTATGGCCGACAACTGGAGACTAGAATGCGTATCATGACCCTGCCGTGCGACGGCATCGGACCCGAAATCATGGCAGCAACGCTGGAGGTGGTGGAGGCCGCGAACAAGCGGTTCGACCTTGGTTTGACCTTCACCGAAGAGGAGTCCGGCTTTCCCAGCCTGAAAAATCACGGCATCACCCTGCGCGAAGAAGTGCTTGACCGCGCTCGCAATGATTTCGACGGGGTTATCCTGGGTACCCAATCGCATATGGATTACCCGCCCGTGGCCGAAGGCGGGCGCAACGTGTCCGCAGGGTTCCGGATCGGGCTTGATCTTTATGCCAATGTCAGGCCCGCCCGAAGCCGCGATTTCATCCCCAACAAGGCGCCGGGCATGGACCTTGTCATCATGCGCGAAGCGACCGAAGGGTTCTATCCCGACCGCAACATGTTCAAGGGGGTGGGAGAGATGATGCCCGATCCCGACATGGCCCTGTCAGTGCGCAAGATCACGCGGCACGGATCGACGCGCATCTGCCGCGAGGCATTCAAACTGGCGATGCAGCGCGACAAGAAAGTGGCGGCGATCCACAAGGCCAACTCCTTTCTGATGACCGATGGGCTGTTCCTGGAATGCTTTCGTGAGGTGGCAAAGGACTTCCCCGAGGTCGAGACCGAAGAGCTCATCGTGGATGCCTTTGCCGCGCTTCTGGTGCGCAAGCCCGAAACCTATGACGTCGTCGTGGCGACCAATTTCTATGGCGATATCCTGTCTGATCTGGCCTCGGAACTGTCGGGCTCGCTTGGCCTTGCCGGGTCGATCAATGCCAATGCGGAAACGGGTCTTTGCTGCGCGCAGGCACAGCACGGCTCTGCCCCGGATATCGCGGGCAAGAACATTGCCAACCCGACCTCGTTGATCCTGTCGGCGGCGATGATGCTGACATGGCTGGGCGAACAGCGCGGCGTGCAAAAGCTGATGGACGCCGGTACCTGCATCACCGAAGCTGTCGACGCGGTGATCGACGATCCGGCCAGACGCACCCGCGATCTGGGCGGTATTGTGAATTGCGACACGTTTGGAACCTATGTCGCACAGCAGGTCGCCGGCGCCTGAATGCCCTATGCGAGGTGCCGACCGTCGGCGCCTCCTTTCGGAAGTGGAGATCCCATGCCCACCGGTCCTCGCATCGCCTTGATCCACGCCACGCGTGTCGCGATTGATCCAATTGAACTCGCGGTCAGGGAGCTGTGGCCGCAGGCAGAGACCGTATCCATCCTGGATGAGGGGCTCTCGGCGGACAGGGCGAGCGGGCGGGCCAGTCTTGAAACGCTCAACGCCCGTATCGTGACATTGGCGCGCTATGCGGAAGGGATGAAACCGGATGGTATCCTCTATACCTGTTCGGCCTTTGGCCGGGGAATTGTAGAGGCCGCCGCGACCTCTGCTCTGCCGGTGCTCAAACCCAACGAGGCCATGTTCGAAGCAGCCTTTGACCACGGAACTGACATTGCGATGATCTATACGTTCCCCCCGGCCGTGACGGGTATGGAAGAGGAGTTTGCCGAAGAGGCTGCGCGACGGGGGTCGCAGGCAAGGCTGCGGTCAATCCATGCCGGGGGCGCGCTGGAGGCGCTGCGGGCAGGGGACGCTGATGCGCACAACCGGCTGATTGCCCAAGCCGCGCAGGCGATTGGCACCGCCGACGCGATACTGCTTGCCCATTTCTCCATGGCGCGTGCCGCGCATTCGGTGCGATCCGTGACCGGCATACCGGTGCTTTCCAGCCCGGAAACAGCTATTCGCAAGTTACAGGCGGCGTTGACCCAACGCCCGGAATGAGGAAAGACCGAGATGCTGATTGGTGTCATAGCCGATGATTTTACCGGGGCAAGCGACATTGCGAACACCCTTGCCAAGGGCATAGCGCCCGAGGGCGGCTTGGCGACAGCGCAGTTTCCCGGCACCCCAAGCCAGCCCGCGCCCGCGCATCTGGAGGCGGGCGTCATTTCTTTGAAAAGCCGGACGGCCCCTACCCAAACGGCCGTTGCAGACAGCCTCGCGGCGCTGAACTGGTTGCTGGATCAAGGGTGTCAGCAGATCATCTTCAAATATTGTTCGACCTTCGATTCCACACCCGAGGGAAATATCGGGCCTGTCGGTGAGGCCTTGGCGCTGGCGCTGAATGCACGTGCCGTTGTGGTTTGTCCCGCCTTTCCCACGGTCGGGCGCACCCTCTATCAGGGGCATCTTTTTGTCTTTGACAAGTTGCTCAGCGAAAGCGGCATGGAACATCATCCGCTGACACCCATGACAGACCCCGACATTCGGCGTGTCCTCGGCCGCCAAACGCAACAGGGCGTTGGCCATGTTGCCCAGACGGTTGTGAGCGCAGGCGTGCAGAGCGTCGCCTCTGCCCTGGCCGCGCAGGCGGAAGGTGGCACCATGTTCGCAGTGGTGGATGCAACCTCCGATCAGGATCTCTTGACGATCGGAGAGGCCATCGCCGATGCGCCGCTGATCACCGGCGGGTCCGGCATCGCCTTGGGCTTGCCGCGCAACTTCATCCGCAAGGGGCTGGCAAAGGGGGCAGAGACGGATCTGATCGCCCAGCCCGGCCCGCAGGCCATTCTGGCCGGGTCCTGCTCCGGGGCGACGCGCGGGCAGGTCGAGCTGCATGCCAAGACACAGCCCAGCTACGCCATCGACGTGCCCAAGGTCATGGCAGGGGATGTCACGGCGCAGTCTTTGGTGGGATTCATCCAAAGCCATCAGGGAGAGGCGCCGCTGGTCTATTCGTCGGGCGCGCCCGAGATGGTCAGGGCCATTCAGAAAGAGTTCGGCCGGGAACAGGTGGCGTCCAGACTGGACGCCCTGTTTGCAGAAACCGCACGCCTCCTGGTTGGGCTGGGGTATCGCAAAATCGTGGTTGCGGGCGGGGAAACCTCGGGCGCCGTGGCCCAAGCGGTGGCCGAGGCAAAGGGCAGCCCGGCGATGCAGATCGGACCCGAAATCGACCCCGGCGTGCCGGTTCTGAGCCTCGGCTCAGCCGAGCCTGTGCTGCTCGCCCTGAAATCGGGGAATTTCGGTGCGCCCGACTTTTTTGCCAAGGCGCTGACCATCATGGGAGCGGGCAAATGACATCCAGTGAAAGCCAAGCCCGCGAGGAAATGGCACGGTTGTGCAAGTCTCTTTTTGATCGCGGATTCTCGGTCGGGACTGCGGGAAATGTCTCGGTCCGGCTGGAAGACGGTATCCTCATGACCCCGACCAATGTCCGGCTGGGCGATCTGGACCCCGACCGTATCGCCAAGATCGACAAGGACGGCAATCACATCGCTGGCGACCGCCCGACCAAGGAAGTTTTCCTGCATCAGGCGTTCTACGAAACCCGCCCAGATGCGGGCGCTGTCGTGCACCTGCATTCGACCTGGGCCACCGCCTTGTCCTGCCTTGAAGATGTGGACCCGGACGACTGCATCCCGCCCCTGACCCCTTACGTCGTCATGCGGGTCGGCAGCGTGAAGCGCGTCCCATATGTCAAACCCGGTGATCCCAGATCTGGCGATCTGATCCGCGCGCTCAAGGGAAAATATGCCGCTGTTCTGCTTGGCAATCACGGACCGGTCGTCAGTGGCAAGACCCTGTTTTCCGCCGTCTGTGCGGCGGAAGAGCTGGAAGAAACGGCGAAACTTCTGGTCGCGCTACGCGGGCAGAAAACCACGCTGCTGACCAATGACGAGGTCGCCGATCTGAAGGCAACCTTTGGAACCATCTGAGGATATCATGAAAACAGCCGACCTGATTGATGACCACGCATCCCACCTGCGCCTTGTGCATTTGCCTTTCCGAAAATTCGGTCGAAAACCGTTTATCGGGGGCCGGATCGAGACGGTCAAATGCTTTGAAGACAATACCACCTTGCGGGCTCTTTTGCAGACGCCCGGCGAGGGGCGGATTCTTGTCGTCGACGGTGGCGCCTCTACACGCATTGCCATTCTGGGCGATATGATCGCGGGTTTTGCGATTGAAAACGGATGGCAAGGTTTGATCATCAACGGCGCCATTCGCGACAGTGTCGAGATTGACGCGATGGAGATCGCGGTCTTTGCCCTTGGAACCTCGCCGGTGAAATCGGCCAAGGAGGGGTGGGGCAAGTCCGGGTGTGAAATTGCGTTCGGCGGGGTTGTCTTTGAACCCGGCACCTACGTCTACGCGGATGCGGACGGGGTATTGCACAGCGCGACGGAACTCGGGTGACGTCTCGCGGCTCCACCTTGCCGCGAAGCAGCCACGCAGCACCACACCAGAAGGCGCTTGAATTTACGGACCTGCCGAAACTGCTGGGCAGCAGGCTATACCGGCTGCCCCATGTTCTCAGACTTTTGGCGGAAAATCACCTGCGGTCGGGCGGGCAACCGGAAATGCTGCTGGAGACGCTCGACAGCTGGCTGGCCACGGGAAAGGGCGGGGCTGAACTGGTCTTTCGCCCCAATCGTATCCTGATGCATGACACGACCTGCACGCCTGCGCTGGCCGATATTGCCGGGCTGCGGGACGCGCTGGCAGAGGCCGGGCAAGACCCGGAACGCTTGATGCCCAGCTTGCCGGTGGATGTCTCTGTCGATCATTCGCTGGCCGTTGATGTCTATGCTTGCAAGACAGCGCTTGCCCGAAACGGCAGGAACGAGATTGCGCGCAATTCCGAACGATATGCCTTCATGAAATGGGCCTCCCACAACATGCCGGGGGTGCGGGTACACCCGCCCGGCACGGGGATCATGCACACAATCAATCTGGAGCAACTGGCGACTGTAGTGGTCGTGGATGACGCAGGGTTTGCGCATCCGGACATGCTGTTGGGTACAGACAGCCACACGCCGATGATCAACGGGATTGGTGTTCTTGGCTGGGGCGTCGGGGGGCTAGAGGCGGAAAGCGTCATTTTCGGGCAATCGGTATCGCTGGCCGTGCCGGACGTGGTGGGCGTCGAGCTGACAGGGGCGCTGCCGTCTGGAGCAACTCCCACGGAACTGGCGCTGGTGGTGACGCATGTGCTGCGCGCGCTTGGCGTCACCGGCAGTTTTGTCGAGTTTTTCGGGGTCGGCGTGTCTGGCCTTAGCGCGGATGCCCGCGCCGTGGTTGCCAATATGGCGCCGGAATACGGGGCATCAACGGGATTTTTCCCGGTAGATGATGAAGTGATAGCCTATCTTCGGCGCACAGGCCGGAAGGCGGAGCTGATCGACAGCATCGCGCCGGTTTTTCGACAGATGGGGCTTTGGTTCGATCCGGATGAACGCCCGCAGTACAACCGCCAGATCAGGATTGACCTGTCCGAAATCGGGCCCCGGATTGCCGGGCCGCGCAGGCCTCAGGATTGCTGCCTGCCCAAAGATGCCGGTCGCGAAATCGAGCTGGCCATCGGTCGCAAACTGGCGCCATCGCCTGCGGACGTCTCAACCGTTCCTGATGGGGCGGTGGGCATCGCTGCGATCACCAGCTGCACCAATACGTCTGACCCTCGCATGATGATGGCTGCCGGGTTGCTTGCCCGCAAGGCGCGCAGATTTGGTCTTCGCCCGCCGGATTGGGTGAAGACGTCGCTGGCGCCGGGGTCGCCATCGGCGCAGGCCTATCTGCACCGCGCGGGCCTGCTCGAAGACCTCGAAGCCGCAGGTTTTGGCATTGTCGGATTTGGCTGTACCACCTGCATCGGAAATTCCGGCCCTTTGCCTTCGCTGGTCGAACAGGCGATCACGGATGGCCGCGCCATCTGCGCCGTGCTGTCGGGCAATCGAAATTTTCCGGGACGGGTCCATCCGAAACTTGACCTCGCCTTTCTTGCCTCGCCTCCGATGGTTGTGGCTTACGCTTTGAAGGGAGTTGTCACAGGGGATATTCTTACAGACCCTATCGGCCGGTCGGGTGACGGGCGGCAGGTCACGCTTTCCGACATTTGGCCAACCGAAGAAGAGGTCAGCGCAGCGCTTGCCAAGGGCTTCCAGTCGGACGACGTGGTGCAGGAATTCGCGCAAGCGCAGAAGAGCACAGCGTGGGCCGGGATCAAGGCCGTGAAGGCTGCGCAGTTTCCATGGGACCCGGCCTCCCGCTATCTTCGACGACCGAAATTTGCGTCGAGGGACGAAACCTCGCGCTTGGGTCATTACCGCGCCGCGCCACTGATGGTGCTGGGCGACGACATGACCACTGATCACATCTCGCCCGCTGGTTGGGTTGACCCGCAAAGCGCGGCAGGACGGTGGCTGATCGAACGGGGCGGAAATCCGGAAGACCTGAATGTTTATGCGGCCTATCGCGGCAATTGGGAGGTGATGCTGCGCGGCTTGTTCACCAACAGGCTGGCGGTTAACGCGCTCGCCGACGATCTTCCGCCCGCCCACACGGTACTGGCAGACGGGCGGCCGCGCCCGGTATTCGAGGCGGCCAATCTGCTCCAGTCCGCTGGGCAGTCCAGCGTAATTCTGGCAGGTGACAGGTATGGTATGGGCTCCAGCCGGGATTGGGCCGCCAAGGGGGTGGCCTTGCTGGGGGTGCGCGCGATCATTGCCGTTGGGTTTGAACGCATCCATCGCAGCAACTTGATCGGAATGGGGGTGGTTCCCCTTCAAATCATTGACGGGTTTGTTCCGCACGATGCGGGGCTGCTGCCGTCTGACCGGTTTGAAGTCACCCTGCCGCATCAGACACTGGAGCCAGGGCTGGAAACCGACGTGATCCTTCATTGCAAGGGCGCTGCCATGCGGACCATTCGTTGCCGGGTCGCTGTTGAGACCCTGCAAGAGGTCGAAACCCTGCGTGGAGGGGGCATCCTGCCCGGTATCCTTCGCAGTTTTTCAACGCAAAGAAATAGGCAGAGATAATCGAATACATTTAAAAAATAACGATTTTGGAGCCTTCCGATATGAGTGGTTCACCAGCCCCATTTGGCCCTCTTTGCACGTCCAACCCCGCTGTCAGAAGTTACTTCCACAAGGGCCGTTCAAGCCGCTGAAACGGGGAAAGATGTCCGATCAGGAGGATTGCAGAACCCTGTCGGCCATCACCGCGGCCGAGGTCCGGTTGTCGACTCCCATCTTGTGAAATACCTGCTCAAGATGCTTGTTCACTGTGCGGGCGCTGACGGACAGGATGTCGGCAATGTCGCGGTTGGTCTTGCCGTGAGACAGCCAAAGCAGGACTTCGGCCTCCCGCGCGGTCAGGCCAAAGGCGGTGAGGAGGCGCTGGTCGTCCGGCAGGCCCGATCCGGACCGCAGACGGACCATCAACTCGCCTTCTGCAAAACCGATCATGGTCAGCGTGAGCTCTTCGATGAAGAGGGGCCGTGCCTGCGACACCGGGACATTCGCCATTTCCAGAAGCCAGTCGCGCAGGGGGCCTGTGGCATGATCGCCATCAAAGAGCGGCGCGCCCCGCATATTCTCGATTTCGGCAAGCGCGCTTTGCGTCCCCCAGGACAGCCGCCCATCGGCCAGCATCGCCAGAACGCTTTGATCGGCATAATCCAGCGCGGCACGGGCGGATTGGATCGCGCGGGCGTTCATGACGTGACGGGTGATCCTGGCGATCAATTCGTCAATCACCACCGGTTTCGTCACATAATCCACACCGCCTGCGCGCAGGCCGGACAGGATATGTTCCGGCTCTGTCAGGCCGGTCATGAAGATCACCGGGGCCGCTTCGGAAATTGGTGGGGCTTTCAGTCTGCGACAGGTTTCAAACCCGTCCATTCCGGGCATGAGCGCGTCCAGCAGGATCACGTCGGGCCGCACCCTTTGCGTCAGGCGGATGCCCTCTTCGCCAGAACGCGCCACAAGGACGGTCATCCCGTCATTTTCCAGCGCATCACTGACCAGGCCCAGAGTCTCTGGCGCATCATCAATGACAAGCACAATATATCGGCCCGGGGTGACGGGGGCGCTGTTGTCGGCTCTCATGTCTCCATCTCCTTCAAAACCCGCGCGATCCCTGCCAGATCATATTCGGCCAGATACCCGTCAAGGCGCGCGCGCAGCGGGGCGTCCAGCTGGCCGCCCTTTTCCAACGCATCGAGTTCGCGCACCATTCCGGCGGCGTGGCCGATATCTGCCAGCCCGATCAGGCGTTGCAGCGCGTCGGCGGGCAGTCCCTGTTCCGGGGCGTTGCCGTGTTCTGCCTCGTTGAAGGTCAGGTCCACCTTCAGAAGGGCAGCCATGCGCGACACAAGATCGTTGAGCGAATAAGGTTTGACCACGAATGCATCATACAGCCCGTTCCGGTTGACCGGCTGGCGCGCTTCCAAAGCGTGCCCGGTGACCATGACGATGGGCGTGGCGCGGTATTTCGGGTTTTCGCGCAATTTTTCCGCCAGCTCCCAACCCGTCATGTCTGGCATGTCGATATCCAGAAGGAACAGATCCGGGGTAAGTTCATCAACGAAAGTCAGAGCAGTCTTCGCGTCCGAGAATGGTTGCAGCAGAAAGCCCAAAGGCCGCAATACGGTCTCAAGCAGGTTGAGGTGGTCGGTGTCGTCGTCCACGGCCATGATGGTTTTGCGCGCGCCGGTATATCCGGTGGCGCTTGTCTGGTCGGTGCGCCGCCATGTCGGCCCAAGCGGGGCCACCCCCTGAACCGAAGGCAGCATCAGCCGGACGGAAAAGGTGGAGCCCTTGCCCTTTTCGGTATCAACCGTGATCTCTCCACCCAGGATTTCGACCAGCAGTCGCGTGATTGTCAGGCCCAGCCCCGATCCGCCGGCTGATTTCTGGGTCAGCCGCTCGAAGGGTTTCCAGATCCGGTCCACCTGTTCGGGATCAATGCCAATGCCGGTATCGCTGATTTCAAACCGCGCAATTTCATTGCGGTAGGACAGCGACAGGCTGACCGATCCGCTGGCGGTATAGCTGATCGCGTTGGATAGCAGGTTGATAAGGATCTGGCGAAGGCGCTTGGCGTCAAAATCGATCCAGTCCGGCAGATTGCCCTCGATCCGGATGCCAAAATCCAACCCTTTCTCGCGGGCCTGGCGTTCGAAGATTGCGGAAATCTGGTTGAGCAGGGCAGGGAGGTTGATCCTGTCCCGGTGAATTTCCAGCCGCCCGGCCTCGATCTTCGAGATGTCGAGCAGGTTTTCGATGAGCCCGGCAAGATGTTCGGACCCGCGCCGGATTGCCAGCACGGCCCCGCGGCGGTTGCGTGGCAGGTCGCCGTCGCGTTCAAGAACCTGCGCATAGCCATAGATCGCGTTCAGCGGGGTTCGCAATTCGTGGCTGATGCCGGCCATGTAACGGGTCTTGGCCAGGTTCGCGGCCTCTGCCTTTTCCTTGGCCGCCTGCAGGGCGGCGTCGGTGCGTTCATGCGCACGGATTTCCTGCAGCAGGCGTTGGGTCTGGATGTCGGCCTCGTGCCGGGCCTTGTGATGGCTTTCGGCCGTCAGGATGAAGGTCCAGACGATCACACCCACGACCACCAGAACGCTGCAAAAGATGATGGCGAGCACGGCGTCGAGATTGCTGCTGGCGGCATTGCTGCGGATCACCAGAAGCAAAAGGGCAAAGACCGACACAGGCAGCACCGTCGCCATGATGAACAGGGCCACGCGGGTGGCCAACATCCGGTAGAGCCTTTCAGGCAGCCAGCGCTTCATCGCGGAGATGAAGACATGGTCTATGCGCGCCTGCGGTTTGCAGGCATCGCGGCAAGAGGCATCCAGCGTGCAACACAGTGAACAGATCGGCCCGGCATAGAACGGACAATGGGTCATGTCTTCGTTATCGAACCGGAATTCACAGACATAGCAGGTGGTGGTCTGGCCGGGTTGCGGCTCTGACCCGCTGCCAAGGTCCGGGACAGGGCGCGCGATATAATAGCGCCCTTTGGTACGCCACGCGATCAGGGGGGCCATCAACAGTGCGACAAGCAATGCGATCAGCGCCGAAAAGCTCTCGGCCAGCGGGCCAAACATGCCCCCCCATGCCAGCAGGGACAGGACCACGGCAGCGCCCATCGCACCGGTCCCGACCGGGTTGATGTCATAAAGATGCGCGCGGCGAAACTCGATCCCGCGGGGGCTGAGGCCAAGGGGTTTGTTGATCACCAGATCCGCCGTCAGCGCCCCGATCCACGCAAGGGCCACATGAGAGTAGAGGCCCAGTATTGCTTCGATGGCGTGAAAGACGCCCAGCTCCATCAGGATCAGTGCGATGCCCACATTGAAGATAAGCCATACAACGCGGCCGGGATGCGAATGCGTCAGGCGCGAAAAGAAGTTCGACCATGCGATTGACCCGGCATAGGCGTTGGTCACGTTGATCTTCAGCTGGGACAGGATGACAAAAGCGCCCGTCAGGACCAGAGCGATCAGGGCCGAGGGCATCACCGTCTCGAAGGCCACGTAGTACATCCGGGTCGGGTCTGTCGCTTCGCGCAAGGGGACAGCTGCGGCCACTGCCAGCGTTACAAGGAACGATCCCGCCAGCATCTTGACGACACCCAGAACAGTCCATCCCGGCCCGGCCGTCAACAGCGCCATCCACCAGCGCCACCGATCCCGCGGGGTGCGCGGTTCCGGCAGAAAGCGCAGGATGTCCACCTGCTCGCCAATCTGCGCGATGAGAGACAGAACCACCCCCATGGCCGCGCCCACCATCATCATGGTCGGGCCCGCCTCGCCCCGCGCGCCGGTAAATCCGGTCCAGGCCGAAAGATCTGCGCCCGACAGCGCCAGAAGCAAGAAAGGCAGGATGTGGAGCGCCACCCAGATCGGCTGTGTCCAGGCCTGAAAGGCCGAGATTTTGGAGAACCCGTTCACGACCAAGGGGATAACAATGATAGCCGACAGAAGGTATCCGACTGCCACCGGGACGCCGAAGCAGAAATCCAACGCCAGGGCGAGGATTGCAGCCTCCAGCGCGAAGAAGATGAAGGTGAAGCTGGCATAGATCAGCGAGGTGATCGTCGACCCGATATAACCAAAGCCCGCCCCGCGCGTCAGCAGGTCGATATCCACCCCGTAGCGCGCGGCGTAATAGCTGATCGGAAGCCCGGTCAGAAACAGGATCAACCCGGCCAGCATGATTGCAAGGATCGCCGCATCAAAGCCGTAGGTCAGCGTGATCGCACCACCGATGGCTTCGAGGGCGAGAAAGGAAATCGATCCCAGCGCCGTGTTCGCCACGCGCCCATAGCTCCAGCGACGGGCCCGCCGCGCGGTAAAGCGCAGCGCGAAATCCTCCATCGTTTCGTTGGCAACCCAACGGTTGTAGCTCCGGCGTCCGCCGGTTGCGCGAAATGCGACCACCATGTCTTCCCTGTCCAATGCCGCCCCTTTTTTGGAACGGTCTGCTTTTTCTGCGTTGGCACAGTATCGGCGCATCATGTCGGAAACCAGACTTGGCACAGCCCAACCTGCGAGGTGACACAAAAACGCTCGCTGCGATAATGGTGAGGAGAAACGCGCACTCCTATACGTCATTCGACGTATACTGCACTGCAGCATTTCCTGTCAGCCTCGGGTCACCAACGATTGCCAATGCAACGATGAGCTGACCGACAAGGAGGCACCAATGACAAAATCCGACACGCCCATGGGGACAAAAGGGCTAAGCCGACGCGCTGTTCTGGCCGGGGGCGCGGCTTTGACCGCATCGCTTTTCGCGCCCAAAGGACTGCGGGCGCAGGACTTTCCCACTGCCGCCGTGAACACGACCGGGCTGGCGGTTACCGATGACACGGTGACAATCGGCATCCTGCACTCTGTCACCGGCACGATGGCGATTTCCGAAACCGGGTCCGTTCAGGCCGAGAAACTTGCCATCGAGCAGATCAACGCACAGGGCGGCATTCTGGGTCGCAAGATTGAATATGTGCAGGAGGACGGCGGTTCCGACTGGCCGACATTTGCCGAAAAGGCCAAGAAACTTCTGGTGCAGGACAAGGTGGCTTCCGTCATGGGGTGCTGGACCTCTGCCAGCCGCAAGGCCGTGCTGCCAGTCTTCGAGCAGTATAACGGCATGCTCTATTACCCCACTTTCTACGAGGGTCTCGAAGAAAGCCCAAACGTCATTTACACCGGGCAAGAGGCGACACAGCAGATCATCGCGGGCCTTGACTGGGTCAACAAGACAAAGGGCGCCAAGTCGTTCTATCTGCTGGGGTCGGACTATATCTGGCCGCGCACCTCGAACAAGATCGCGCGCAAGCATATCGAGAACTTCATGGACGGCTGCAAGGTCGTGGGCGAGGATTACTACCCGCTGGGTCACACGCAGTTCAACTCTGTCATCAACAAGATCCGCCTGAAAAAACCCGATGTGATCTACGCCATCGTTGTGGGCGGCTCGAACGTGGCCTTCTACAAGCAGCTGAAGGCCGCGGGCATCGACATGACCAAGGAAGATCCGATCCTGCTGACCATCTCGGTCACAGAGGACGAGATCCGCGGCATTGGCGGCGAGAATATCGACGGCGCCTATGCGTGCATGAAATACTTCCAGTCGCTCGACAACCCGAACAACGCCGAATTTGTCACTGCTTTCAAAGAGATGTGGGGCGATGATATCGTGATTGGCGATGTGACCCAGGCCGCTTATCTGGGGCCATGGCTGTGGAAAGCGGCGGTCGAGAAGGCGGGCAGCTTTGATGTCGACAAGGTGCGCGAGGCGTCCCCCGGTATCGAATTGCCCACCGCGCCCGAAGGATACGTCAAGATCCACGAGAACCATCACCTGTGGTCCAAGACCCGTGTGGGCCATGCCAAGGCGGATGGTCAGTATGAAGTGGTCTACGAGACCGCAGAGCTGGTCGAACCCGATCCCTTCCCCGAAGGCTACCAGTAAGACACGCGTCCGGCCCCCCTGTTGCGGGGTCGGACCGCATCTGCCCCGGCAGCGCGCATGATCCAGTTGGGCGCGGTGCAGGGTTCGTACTCCCATTCACCTCGGAAAGGCAGGCCATGTTCTCCGATTACACTGCCAGCGAGCTTGGCGCGATCTTCGCGATGCAGGGCTTTGCCGGTCTCATTCTCTTCTCGGTCTTCGTGCTCATGGCGCTGGGGCTGGCGATCATTTTCGGCCAGATGGGCGTGATCAACATGGCGCATGGGGAATTCATGATCCTCGGCGCCTATGTCACCTACCTGTTGTCGAACTTCTTTGCCGACTACATTCCCGCGCTCTTTTCCATGTATTTCTTTCTGGCAATGCTATGTGCCTTCGTCGCGTCGGGGGCATTGGGGCTGTTGGTGGAATGGGCGCTGATACGGCACCTCTACAAACGCCCGCTCGATACGCTTCTGGCGACCTGGGGCCTCAGCCTGATCTTGCAGCAGATCTATCGCTCTGTCTTTGGCGCCCGCGAAGTCGGCGTCACCATCCCTGACTGGATGATGGGCTCTCTGCCCCTGACCGACATGATCGAGATCCCGATCAACGGCATCTTCGTGATGGTCCTTGCGGTGAGTATCTCCATTGCGGTCTACGTGATGATGTACCGCTCGCGCTGGGGCCAGCAGGTGCGCGCCATCAACAACAACCGTCAGATGGCCGATGCCGTGGGCATCAACACGGCGTGGACGGATCGCATGACCTTTGCCATCGGCTGCGGCGTGGCGGGCGTGGCAGGCAGCGCCTTCACCATGATCGGATCGACCGGACCGACGGCAGGGCAGCAATATATCGTCGATACCTTCCTCGTCGTGGTCTTTGGCGGTGCCGGCAGTCTTCTGGGGACAATCGCAAGCGCGTTTTCGATCTCTCAGGCCCAGTCGATCATGGAGTTCTTCCTTTCCGGTTCCATGGCCAAGGTCCTGACCCTGCTGACCGTCGTCTGCATCCTGATGCTGCGTCCGCAGGGCCTGTTTACCCTGAAACTGCGTAAGTGAGCCGGAGGCCATTATGAACACCACCTCTTTCAAACAATCGTTCCTGACGCCCCGCGACATGATCGGTTACGCCCTGCTTGCCGCGGTGATCTTTGTCATCTTCCCGCTGCTGCTGGAGCCCTTTCGGCTGAACCTGTTCGGCAAATACCTGACCTATGCTTTCGTCGCCGTGGGGCTGGTGCTGTGCTGGGGCGTCGGTGGGATCCTGTCACTGGGCCAGGGCGTTTTTTTCGGCCTTGGCGGCTATTGCATGGCGATGTTTCTCAAGCTCGAGGCATCTTCGCCTGAAAACACCGCCATCCAGTCGACCCCCGGCATCCCCGATTTCATGGATTGGAACCAGCTCTCCGCCCTGCCTTGGTGGTGGGAACCGTTCAGCTCTTTCGGGTTCACCCTGTTTGCCGTGATCGCCGTTCCGGTGGCTTTCTCCTACATCATCGGGGTTGCGATGTTCCGGCGTCGCGTCGGCGGGGTCTACTTTGCCATCATCACGCAGGCCATCGCCGCGATCCTGACCATCCTGATCATCGGGCAACAGGGCTTCACCGGCGGTGTCAACGGCATCACCGATCTGCGCACGCTGCACGGCTGGGACATCCGCACCGACAGTGCAAAGACCCTGCTGTATTTCGTTAACGGCACGCTCCTGTTCGCGGTTCTGCTGGCGGCACAGTTTGTTCGCCGGTCCAAGCTCGGGCGCCTTCTGATCGCCATGCGTGATCAGGAAGACCGCGTGCGCTTTTCCGGCTATGACGTGGCGAATTTCAAGATCTTCGTCTTCTGCCTGGGCGCGGCCTTTGCGGCGATTGGCGGGGCGATGTTCACCCTTCAGGTCGGCTTTATGTCGCCCAGCTTTGTCGGGATCGTCCCGTCGATCGAGATGGTGATCTTTGCCGCTGTGGGCGGACGCCTGTCCATCCTTGGCGCCGTCTGGGGCACGCTTCTGGTCAACTGGGCCAAGACCACGCTTTCGGAATCCTTTCCCGAACTCTGGCTGCTTGGTCTGGGCGCATTGTTCATCGCCGTGGTCATGGCGTTCCCCAACGGATTGGCCGGCGTATGGGCTGAACAGGTGGAACCGCGCCTGATGAAACTTCTGCGCCGCGATTCCAAGGCCGCAGCCCAAACCACCCCCGCGGAGTAACCCCCATGCTGGATGTGACAAACCCGAACTACGTGCTGATGGTCGAGGGGCTGACCGTATCCTTCGACGGCTTCAAGGCGGTGAACGATCTGTCCTTTTACGTCGAACCCAATGAATGCCGTGTCATCATCGGCCCCAATGGTGCCGGCAAGACCACTGTGCTTGACCTGATATGCGGCCGCACAAAGGCCACCTCTGGCAACGTCGCCTTCAAGGGCCAGGACCTGCTCAAGATGCGAGAGGACCAGATCGTGCATGCCGGCGTCGGCCGCAAGTTCCAGACCCCCAGCGTGTACGAGGATCTGTCGGTCTTTGCCAATCTCGAACTGTCCTTCCCCAAGGGGCACGGCGTTTTCGGCGCGCTGTTTTTCAAGCGTGACGCAGAGGTGCGCGAGCGCATTCAGGAAATCGCCGAGATGATCTTTCTGGGTGACCAGCTTACGCAGAAGGCCGCGTTCCTGTCGCACGGCCAAAAGCAATGGCTGGAGATCGGGATGCTTCTTATCCAAGACCCCGAACTTTTGATGCTGGACGAACCCGTTGCGGGCATGTCGGTGGCCGAACGCAAGAAGACCGCTGAGCTGCTGAACCGCATCATCGCCGACCGGTCAGTGATCGTGATCGAACATGACATGGGCTTTGTCGCCGACATCGCGACGCGGGTGACCGTTTTGCATCAGGGCAAGGTGCTGTCCGAAGGGTCGATGGATCACGTCCAGAACGACCCCAAGGTCGTCGAAGTTTACCTCGGCCACTGAAACAGGAGCGCTGAACATGTTGAATATAAACCAACTCCGGTCTGCTTACGGCGAAAGCGAAGTGCTCCACGGGCTGAACCTTGATGTCGCGCCTGGAGAAATCGTGGCCATCATGGGTCGTAACGGCATGGGCAAGACAACGTTGATGAAATCGCTGATGGGGATCGTTCCTGCGCGCTCTGGTTCCGTCGCCATCGACGGGCATGACGTGACAACGGACAAGCCCCATCAGCGCGTTGCCAACGGCATCGCCTATGTGCCGCAGGGTCGGATGATATTTTCGTCGATGACCGTGCAGGAAAACGTGGAAACCGGTTTGACCGTCACCGGCGAACGATCCGTGCCGAAGGATATCTACGAGCTTTTCCCGGTCCTGCTGGAGATGAAGTCCCGCCGCGGGGGCAACCTGTCAGGCGGGCAGCAACAGCAGCTCGCCATTGCCCGCGCGCTGGCCTCCAAGCCCAAGGTCTTGCTGCTGGACGAGCCGACAGAAGGCATCCAGCCGTCGATCATCCGCGAAATGGCCCGTACGCTGCGCCGCATCCGCGATGAAAAAGGGCTGAGCATCGTCGTCTCAGAGCAGGTCCTGTCCTTCGCTCTGGACGTGGCTGACCGCGTCATCGTTATCGAGAATGGCCAATTTGTCCATGACAGTCCGCGCGACGGCATCGACGAGGCCCGCGTATCCAAATTCCTTTCCGTCTGAACCAACCACAGGGAGTCCAAACCATGGCTGACACGCTTATTTCCGTCGATCTTTCGGAAAATCCGCACACGAATGAAAAGGTGCACAACCGCTGGCATCCCGATATTCCAATCGCTGTCTGGGTGGAACCGGGTGACGATTTCAAGATCGAGACCTACGACTGGACCGGCGGGCAGATCGCCAATGATGATGATGCCGCCGACGTGCGTGACGTCGAGCTGGAACAGGTCCACTACCTGTCCGGTCCGATCGGTGTCAAAGGGGCAGAGCCGGGCGATCTGCTGAAGGTTCACATCCTTGATATCGGCGCCAAGGAAGAGATGAACTGGGGTTTCAACGGCTTCTTTTCCAAGCAGAATGGCGGCGGTTTCCTGACCGAGCATTTCCCCGAGGCGCAGAAATCCATCTGGGATTTCCACGGCATGTTCACCTCGTCCCGCCACGTGCCGGGTGTGAAATACGCAGGTCTCATCCACCCCGGCCTGATCGGCTGTCTTCCGGATCGCAAGATGCTGGATATGTGGAACACCCGCGAAAAGGCCCTGTTCGACACCGAGCCTGACCGCGTGCCCCAGCTTGCGGCACTGCCCACAACGCAAGCTGCCCATATGGGGGCGATGCAAGGCGATGCACGGGCCGCCGCTGCAGCCGAAGGCGCCCGGACCGTGCCGCCCCGTGAACATGGCGGCAACTGCGATATCAAGGATCTTTCGCGCGGGTCGACCTGCTATTTCCCGGTCTATATCGACGGCGCGGGCCTTTCGATGGGCGATCTGCACTTCAGCCAGGGCGATGGCGAGATCACTTTCTGCGGCGCCATCGAAATGGCCGGCTGGCTGCATATCCAGGTGGAACTGATCAAGGGCGGGATGGAGAAATACGGCATCCGGAACCCGATCTTCAAACCTTCGCCAATCACGCCGAAATACGATGATTACCTGATCTTTGAAGGGATCTCTGTCGACGAGGATGGCGGTCAGCACTATCTGGACGTGCATATCGCCTACCGTCAGGCCTGCCTGAACGCGATCGAGTATCTCAAGAAATTCGGCTACACCGGGGCACAGGCCTATGCGATCCTCGGGACTGCGCCTGTGCAGGGGCATATCTCGGGCGTTGTGGATATTCCGAACGCCTGCGCAACACTCTGGTTGCCGAACGAGATCTTCGATTTTGACATCATGCCCGGTGCCGATGGCCCGACGAAGCACCTTGATGGTTCGGTGGACATCCCGCTGGCCCCGGATCTGTAACCCAGAGCGTCCAATTCGCTGTGGGCGGGCCATGTGTCCGCCCCGGCAGTCTCTTTCCGCGAAGGATACCGCCCATGCCCTATTACGACTACCAATGCGACACCTGCGGCCCATTTACCGAACTCGGCAGCATGGCGACGTTTGACCAGCCCTGTGCCTGCCCCGACTGTGGCGCCTCGGCGCGCCGCGTGCTGCTTCAGGCCCCGATCCTTGCCAATATGGACAAAGCCCGCCGCACGGCTTTTGCCACGAACGAACGCGCCGCGCACGAGCCGAAATCCACGCGAAGCCACGGGCCGGGCTGCGGGTGCTGCTCTGGCAAGAAAAAACCCAGCCGCACATTGCACAGGCCGGACGGATCAAAGAGCTTTCCAACGGCCCGTCCATGGATGATCTCTCACTGAAGGTTTCGCCGGAATTTGGCCCAGTGTGCCGCAGCCAGCCCCTGTTGTTTCTGCACCGATGAAGCACTGAACACGCAGTTCGGCTGGATATTGCGTTGACGAAGACATGAGTGGGTGTAGCGATAGTCTGGCGCTTAGCGGGGTGGGTGCCTGTTATCGAGATAATTTTTCTCAATCGTACGGTTTATACGAATCGCTTTTAAGGAGATGATGGGCCGCATTATTCAATCGGAGTTTGATAATGCGGCATCTCGTTTCCTTGGCCCTCGCGTCTTGCCTTTGGTCGCCGATGGTCGGACCTGCCGCCGCGTTCGAGAAGGATGCGCAAACCAACGCAGCCCATCTTGCAAGCTTGCCTTTGCCCAGCAGCCTGCCGCTGATCGATTACGAAAACATTCTGTTCCCGTGGATCGCCAAACGCGAATACGCGGCGCTTGGCTGGCACCGGGACAAAGGCTGGCGCGACACCGGCCCGTTTGTTTTCAACATGAGCTTCGGCATCCATCCGGCCGTGCGCATGTACTACTCGCCCGAGGTCATTTCCTGGCTTGAGAATGGCCGCGAAGGGGAGATCGCTGACGGTGCGATTATCATCAAGGAGATGGCGACTCCGCCCGCGGGCCCTTACAACGAATACCGCGCTCAACTGGTCGAAAAATACAAAGACGATCCGGCACGGGTCGAGGAGGAAATGGCAGAGTACACCTACTCTGCGGGCGGTCTGAACTGGACCGTTCTTGTCAAGGACAGCAAGCTTTCACATGGCGGGTGGTTCTTTGCCTCGGTCTATTTCGCGGATGAAAAGACCATGAAGGCGCGCAGCCCTGTCATTGACGAATTCAAACCTCCCTACAGCCCGCCGCTAGGCGCAGGGGGGGACGGGATGTGCATGCGCTGCCATGCCTCGGCGGCAGAAGAGCTGATCTTCGCAGCGCTTGAGAATGTCGAAAGATATCCGGGTGAACCGGTGATCTACCGCGTGGACGAGAGTTGGCGAGATCTGCCCAGACCGCAAAAGCCCGCCTTCGGAGCGTCCCTGGCGGACATGATAAAATCCTATGTCGATGATGCGCATGATCCGGCCGCGATGCGCGCGGCACATGTTGCGGCAGCGACAGCTTCGCCCGTAGATGTGAACCCCGCTTTCAAAGAGATGTTTCCGCCCGAAGGGGGGATTGATGTCCCGCCCGCAAAGCTGCAAACCCTGCCCAGCGAATGGCTGGATCACGTGCCCGCCCGCCCGGACGACACCCAGCATTTCCTGACGTCGGACAATTGCATCGGCTGCCATGGCGGTCTGGGCGGTGCGCCATCTGGTGTCACGATGTTCATCAAGAGCGGCCCGGAATATGGCGAGGGTTACAATATTTCGGAATACGGCGAATGGCGCTGGTCCCCGATGGGGCTTGCCGGGCGGGACCCGATCTTTTTTGCGCAGCTGGAATCCGAATTTGCGTTGCTGGAACAAGCCGGGGCAGGGGACTTGTCGGACAATCTCGGCACGACCTGCCTGTCTTGTCACGGCGCGATGGGGCAACGCCAGTTAGAGATTGATGCCCACGCAAACCCCGAGATGGGGCTTGAAGGCAATGTCTTCAAACCTGAATACATCCTGCTTCACGATCCGCTGACAACAGCTCAGCTGGAGCAACAGATCGCAGATGGCACCTATCCCTACCACGAATATGGCAACCTCGCGCGCGAGGGCATTTCATGTGCGGTATGCCATCACATCGCGCCGCCAGAACAGGCCAGCGGGCAGCCCGCTTATAACAAACTGGACACCTATCTGATGAACGGGACGACGGGTGTGTTCCGGACCAATCCGGCTGACGAGTTGATCGGGCCTTTCGCGGATGTGCGCCAAAAGCCGATGGAGAACGCGATGGGCATAACGCCCGTGCATGACGCGTATATCAAGGACAGCGAGATGTGCGGCGCCTGCCATACGATCAATCTGCCCAATGTGGATGCGCCAACCGATGCGCCGCTACCCGGCTTCACCGATGCCGAACAGGCCATTCTGAACCAGGCGGCAAAGAACGCCGTGGCGTTTCTGTCTGACCAATATGGTGCAACCTATCGCGAACCTTTGGTCCAGTTTCAGCATTCCGTCGAACAGGCGACCTTTCTTGAATGGCAGAACAGCGAATTCGCTGATCCGGGCACGGCCAAGTCCTGCCAGGATTGCCATATGAAGGGGAATTTTGAGTCCCTGGACGGCAAGATCAAGATCGACAGTCTGACCACGCAGATCGCCTCGATCCAGGACAGCAACCTGCCCGAAGTGGCTAATTCCTTGCCCCATTCCGAAATCGATGTCCCGTTCAGAGATGACTACAAACGCCACAGTTTCGTCGGGTTGAACGCGTTTATGGTCGAGATGTTGTCGCAGTTCGATGAGGAAATGGGCCTTGGTCCCAAGGATCCAATGACTTATGCCACCAACGGCGCGCAGCTTTCCATCGACACGATGATGTTGCAGGCCCGAGACGAGACGGCAGATGTCCGGATCGAAAGCCTGACGGGTATGGATGGGGGGTTGGAGGCCGTCGTCAGCGTTGACAACAAGACAGGCCACCGTTTGCCTTCCGGCGTGGGGTTTCGGCGCGCGTTTTTGGAGGTGAGGGTCACGGATGCCAGTGGCGCACAGCTGTGGTGCTCGGGGTGCACGAACGGTGCGGGCGTGATCCTGGGACCTGACCACCTGCCACTGGAGACCGAGTTTCTGGACGTCGTGCCGGAAGGTGCCAGCGAGGCGCTCTACCAACAGCATCACGATGTGATCGATAGTCAGACGCAGGTCCAGATCTACGAAGAGCTGACACAGAATGCCGAGAAGGAGTTCACAACAAGCTTTGTCCACCGGGTCTACCACCCAAAGGACAATCGCCTGTTGCCCTGGGGCGCGGCTGTGCCCGGGACACCCGCCTTCGAGCAAAGGTTCGGGACCTCCGAGGTGACCGCCGCTTTCATGAAGGCAACCATGCCCGAGGGTCGCGCCGAGCACGATAAAGGCATCTTGGCCGGAAAGGACGCGCTCACATACAAGATCACTCTGCCCGAGGGCGTTGATCCGAGGAGCGTGACGGTATCGGCAACACTCTTTTCCCAGGCCATCCCACCCTATTATCTGAGACAGCGGTTTGAGACAGCCCCGACTGGCCCAGCGACCCAGCGGCTCTATTTTTTGGCAAGCCGATTGAAAACCGAAGGGACCGCGATTGAGAATTGGAAGCTGAGGGTACAAAGCGACAGTGCCCAGCTTCGCTGAGGCCTCGTTCGGCGGGATGGGCGGGGAGCATTTCCACAGGCCCGTTCTGGAAAGAGTGGGCGTAACGGTGTTGGCTGACTTCTATCCAGCAATGTGTCTTGTGAGCCTCCGGCAAACCCGGCGCGGTTTACATAAGCGCTACCGGCCACCAGTGCTTCAACAGTGCAAGGTCCAATGTCGGACTGGCAGTCAAACGGAGCCAGTCAGATGGGGCTGCTCATCGGTAAGCCATAGCTACCGCAAAAGTCACGCGGTTCGACGTTTTTGCTCTCCCTTCACATCGATGGTGACAATCGAACCATCGAGGCCCGCGCGCACCATCATGCCGTCTCGAAGCTCGTCGAGGCCGGTACATTTGACGTGCATCAGGATTCCCTTCTCTCGCGCGACGATTGCCATATGGCTTAGCCAACCGCCGACTTCGCTCAGCACCCCGCCAGAGCGCTGGACATATGGAAGCCACGCCGGGTTGATCATCCGGCAAACGATAATATCCCCGTCCACGAACCCGGAAAATGCATCGGCAGCCGTGGCGTTTTCATCGTGGACCACGAACACCCGGCCGGTCACTTCGCAGCTTCCTGATACGCAAGTACCGCCAAGAACCGCCGTTTCGGCCAAGCCATGAATGGGTGAGGAAGCAGACAAACGTTCACAGTCCCGTAATGTCAGTGATGCCTGTTTCGGAGCGAACACGAGCAGAGTTTCTTGCCGGTCTTTGCGTATCTGAGCTTCAACTTTTAGGGCTTCAATATCTGTGGTTCCAAGACTGAGAAGTTCGTCCATTTCCAGTTGAAAAATGCGATCTGACAGCCCGGTCTTCTCAGACAACGCTAGGACAGCGCGCCGGATCTGAGCAACGATACTTAGTGATTCATGCTTTGCTTGTTCTTTCAGGTCCTGAAATGTGACCGCAAGATCGACGGGGTCGGCGGGCTCTGTCGTTAGATCATCGGCGAGCCTGAGCGTCGACGGCGTCGCGCTGTCCAATAGGGACCAAAGCAGATCAGGGGCTTCGTTATAGCGAGGCGTGCTCAACTCGTAATCATAGGTCGCTCTGTGACCCATCAATGCCATCAACGCACGTTTCTGAGCTTTGCCCTTGAGGGCGGCACAATCGTTTATCAGGTTGATCGGGGCATGATGCAGAACCGGGTGCATCAGTCGGTTGTACGCATCGGGGTCTCCCTTGGAGTATGTCTCGGCCTCGGTCATTGTAAAGCTAGCCAAGATATTGATCTTCGCGGCCTCGACATAGATGTCGCGAACCAGCTTTTCGTGAAGTTGTTCGATGCTTTCGACGATCTTTTTCTGCGTCATGGCTGTGAAATCCATCGCCTGCCAGACGACCATATCTTCTCGCAATGCCGGGATCGTTTCTTCGCGGAACCGGGTGATCAGGGCAGCCGCTTCTTTGCGCAGTTGGCGCGCTTTGCCATTAGACACATTCAAGGCCAACAGCGCTTTCAGATCGCAATCGACGTAGGTCAGGCCAAAAAGTGTGGTCAGGTGACCGGGACGCCCTTCTGGCAGATTGTAATTCACGCCTAACTGACGGCAGGCGATATCAACACTGCCCCCGGCGGCCCAGAGACTACCCATGAGCGAAAACGACAACGGTGTTGGTCGGGGCAGGACCTCGGACATCTCGTCCCGCATCAGGATCACGTCATTAGGATCGGCGTCCTTGAAATCGTTGAAGATACGCTGCCATTCATCGGTGCGCACCTGTTCGGAAGAATTCCCACCGGCCAACGAGGTGATATCGCGGCTTTGGACGATCTGGAAACTGCCTTCGGAATAGACCCATTCGATATCCTGGGGCCGCCCGAAAATAGCCTCGATCTTCTGTCCCAGCTCCAGCAATGGTGTCAGGTCAATCGGCGCGTGGCCGTCGCCGATTGCCGACTGGGTGTAACGCCCAAAGCGCAGGCTTTGGGGTGTCACGCGTCCCGAAACAAGGTCTTCACCACAGCCTTTTACCAACTCCACCATTGCCAAACCTGGGGCAGCCGGATCTTGGGTGAAGAGTACGCCAGCGTACTCTGCGTCCACCATGTGCTGAACGAGGATGTTACCATCATGGCCTGCCGCACCCGGCGCGTCATAGCTTGCAGCCCGCGCGGACGAGAATGATTGGGCGACCGTATCAAGGGCCGCGCGCATCCCGCCCTCACGTACTTCCAGAACGCTTTCGAAGACGCCTGCGAAACTTTGGGTGGCCCCGTCTTCACCAGCGGCAGAGCTGCGAACGGCGCATGGCTTTTTGCCCATCATACGCCAGATCATCTGCGCGAAACTTTTCTTTCGTTCGCCAGACATTTGGTCATAAGCCAACAGTGCATCTGTCTGGATCACGACCCCGTCCGGCACTGGAAGGCCTGCATTCTTCAGAACCGACAGGCGGTAAGATTTGTTGCCGCTTTCAGTCAATGCCACCGTGTGATCGAGTGGGGCCACACCGCCCAAGAGCTTGCGGACCTTCCAAAGCTGCCATTTATGCAAACTCTCACGGACCAGTTTTTGAATGGCACCGGTAACATAGGCGCGTTGCAGCAGCAAAAGCGTCAGGCTTGTGCAGAGGTACATGTTGCCAGCGGCACTTAACCGGAAGACGAGGCCGAACATGAGGGGTGCTCCGATCAGCCAACACAAGGCTGCCTGCCGCGGGGTTTTCGCAACAGCCCAATGCAGATAAATGCCCGCCAAAACCGTGAACATAATTGGCCAAGCATAAGCCGGATCGGGCTGTCCCAGGTTTTCTGTCCAGAGGAAGGGCAGAGACGTTGCACCTGCGGCCTGCTCCACCGCGCTTAATCCGAGCATCATGATCGGCAGGAAGAGCAGCGCCGCGAGGTTCCGCAACGGAGTTAGCCCCAACTTTGCATAAAACTGCTGTACTGCCCGCGCCTTGCGTGCTGGATCGTGTTTCAAGCTGTCTTTCAGGGCTTTCAATTCATTGGCATGTTTTGAAGCTACGATTTGGTCCCGCTCAGATTTCAGCGCGATTGGCAAAATCATGATGCGTGACAAAGCCGACAAAGCGAGCAGGGCCAGCACGAAATGTGACCGTTCGCCGATCCAAAGCAACGCTGCGGCCAACCCGTTCACTCCGATCTGCCAGAACGAGGTCTGCTGTTCGGCCAGCCATTCCTGGACATGGGGCTTGGGTTCCGGGGCGTCGAAATATTCCCACGGCGTTGTGTACCGACCGAGGAAATCGATGCCCGCCTCACTGATCTCCAACCCAAGAACCTGCGACATGAAGCAGCTTCTTCGGTCATAGCAAGCGGCAATCGTCGGTTTGTTTTCCAACGCAGCAATCCGTCGTCTCAGCTCATCCGTCGGCAGCGCCCGAATGGGAATGTTGATCGCGCCGGGTAGATGCCCTGAAGAAAATTCACCGGGGTAGCGGGTGTCGACGATTTGCAGGTTTTCGTCGGCTTTAAGGTTCACGAAATCTGACGTGCTCAGCAGAGTATCCTTGTTCGGAAATTCGGGGATCGCCCTGAGGTCGCTAAGCGTGTTGACGTCCTTGTCACTGAAATCGCGCCCTTCAACGATCCACTTCTCGATGCCGCCTGCTATGAACCGGCAATCGATACCGCGCGCGGCCAGTTCCGCGCAGGTTTCGCTGCTGCGGTTGCCGTTATGGCAAAACAACACCACACTTTGACCGGCCAGCGGGATATCTGACTGCAGAAAATCGGGGAAGCGAACATGCTGCGCACCGGGCAGAGTGCCCATCCTGTGTTCGCCGGTTTCCCTTACATCGAAGAAAAGAACAGGTGCGTTCCCATCAGCGTCGTTCAACAGGCGTTCGGCCTCATCTGTGCTCAATGCGAGCGGGCTTTCCGCCTGTGTGGAATAGCTGGTCTCTTTGAGATCTGTGTCTTTGATCTCTGTCCCGTCAAACTGTGCAGGCCGAACCAAAGTAGCCTGCAGGCGTGCCAATTCTTCGGATTGCTGTGAGCGATATTGCCAGATGTTGAGCGCGCCAAGCGTGGCCGCGAGCATGAACAAGACGGCGAACAGCCAATTTGGAGCGCCCGCTCGACTTTGCCCCGCCTTGGGAGCGAACCCGCATCGCCGTGCGATCAGCGCACCAGCTCCTGTCATCGCGGCAAACCCAACGGCAAATACCTGCGACAGTGAAGATACTGACCCAATCACCAGTTCAGGCGATGGAATGGCCAGAGCGAAACTTGGAGTCAATGTCAGGAATGCGAGAAGCGCAAGTAGGTGCTTCCTGCGGAAACGACCAAGGGCAACAGATCCGATTTTTGCAGTTGTAGCCACTATCCGCACCATCCTTCATTATTCAATTCCATCCAGCCATTAAACGTGGGTTCTGGTTAACAGTTGATGTATACCAATCAGTTAGACGCCAGTTTCCTGATTTTGGGATCTGGATTGGTGGCGACACTGAATGGTTCGCGTGGATCAAAATGCGGTTGCCATCGTGCGGTCTGTGACTGCTGTGCGTCTTGAATCTACCTCTCGATTCGGAAGTGGAGTTGACGCCGCAACGAGGAGTGCGCGGTTGAAATCACTCGTCGAATGCTATTGCTCTGTTGGTGCTGCCTTGGTTGGGCGCTTCACGCGTTCGACCTGACTACTCCCATTGAAAGAGCAGTGGTTGCCAAGACGCCACCCCCCGGTTTTTCAGTGCCTCATCCTCGCCCTCTTGCTCATAAGGAGACACTTCCGTGAGGGACACTGCGGAACTCTGGCAGAACGAAAATCGCCAGTTAATAAATTCTTCTTTTTGATCTGCGACGAAAGACACGGTGACATCTGCGTGCGCCGGTATGCGCACATGACAATACTAAGGAGAACGAATGAAAGGCACTACCTTCAATCACTTCGAACGTTGTCGGCTGCGCGATTTAACCAAGACGCATTTGGGTCGCCTGCTCGCGACTGTTGTGCTGGCAACAACGCTTGCGTCGCCGACCGTGGCAGACATCAATCTGGTGTTCGGAACCTACGCCGCCGACAAGCCGACGGCTACCGTGAAGAAGTACAAATCCTTCCTGCACTACCTCGGTCAGGAAATGACCTCGATTCTGGGTGAGCGGGTCAAGATCAGGATGAAGATCGCAAAGGATTATGAGACGGGCATTGACCATCTCGCAAATGGGATAGTGGATTTTGCTCGTTTCGGCCCGGCATCCTACATTTCAGTCCGTGATCGCAACAACGGCGTCCAGATCATCGCGATGGAATCTATCGGGGGCAAGAAACGGTTCAAGGGGATCATCGCAGTACATGCAGAAAGCAGTTTCCAGACGCTTTCAGACTTGAAGCGGCAGAGCTTCGCCTTCGGCGACCAACTATCGACAATAGGTAGATACCTTGCCCAAAGCCATCTTATTGACGCTGGTGTGACCAGCCATGAGTTGAGCGGGTATGATTATCTGGAACGACATGACCGGGTTGGTGCCGCGGTCGGGGCTGGCAGGTTCACCGCGGGGGCACTGAAGCAAAGCACATTCGATGAAATGGTCGAAGCAGGCGTGCCGATCAAGATCCTGTATGAGTTTGAAAACGTCACCAAACCTTGGATTGCTGCGTCGGATATGGGTCCGGAAATTCGCGACGCGATGCGCAAGGCAATGCTGAATACCACCGATCCCGCAATTTTGAGCGATATTGCCAACGACGGATTTCTGGACGGATCTGACGCGGACTACGACTTCATTCGCGAAGCCATTCGCCACAGCAAGATGTTCTGATCAACATGTTGGGTGATCGCATCAGAAAGTTGGGAATAAACGCCCAGATCTCACTTTCGATGGTATTCGCAGCGATTCTCGTGACGTTCCTCGTTGGAGAATACGAGCGCCGGGCAGAGACCGGCCGCATGAACGAGGATCTGCTTGCTCAGGCAAACATGACCGTCTCGCTTATAAGCGGATTGATGATTGAACCCATCATCGTTCAGGACACCCCAATCCTCGAATCCGCGATGGGAGAGGCGTTGCTGAGCAACCCGAGACTGTTGGCGTTATCAATCAAAGACGATTTCGGGAACGTCATCGCGCACACAACGCGCGAAGAGCTCTTTGACAGAGCGGATGTTCGCCGCTTCACGCGTGACATAGTCGTAGAAGGCGAGCCTTTCGGAATGATGGAGGTAGATTGGTCTACCGCCGAGGGGAAAGCCTTGATTGATGCAAATGTCAGACGAACACGTCTCACTATAGCGCTGACCGTCTTGGTCCTATCGGCAATTTTTTTGCTGCAAACCAACATCTTGGCCATGCGCCCGTTGCGGAACATTCATGACAGAATGTCGGCTGTTATCATTGGTCGGCCACATGTAAAAAAACCACTTGCGTCCTTTGTTTCTCAGGAATTCAGTGCGCTCGATTACTCTGTTACAGTGCTGCAGAACACCTTTGCTGAGAGGGATGAGCGCGAACGGGCGCTCGAACTCGCGAAGGAAGCCGCTGATAGTGCAAACAAAGCAAAGTCAAACCTCCTCGCAAATATGAGCCATGAGATTCGGACACCCATGAACGGTGTCATTGGCATGGCCGAACTGATCCTGGAAACAGACCTGGATCAGGATCAACAGCTATACGCCGAGACGATTTCGAAATCCGGCGCTGCCCTTTTAACGATAATTAACGACATTTTGAATTTTTCGAAAATAGAATCTGGAAAGATGGAGTTGGAAACAGCCCCATTCGACCTTCAGGTCGCACTCGAAGACGTTGTGACGCTGCTTTCAACAAAAGCCAGCGAAAAATCAGTTGAAGTCAGCTTGCGATATGACCCTAGTCTGCCAACTGTGTTCGAAGGCGATGTCGGTAGGCTACGACAGATCATCACCAACATCGCTGGAAACGCTGTAAAATTTACGCTTGAAGGATATGTCTGCATAGACGTTACGGGGACAAAGAACCTTGGTAAATACGATCTGCGCATCGATGTGAAAGATACAGGTATAGGAATCCCACCTGATCAGATTGATGGCATTTTTGAAGAATTCGAGCAGGTGGACAGTGATCGAAACCGCCAGTTCGAAGGCACGGGTCTTGGATTGGCGATATCCCGGAAACTTGTCGCGCTGATGGGTGGTCGAATGGGTGCTACGTCTATACAGGATTCCGGATCGACCTTCTCTATCTACATTTCTTTGCCGACCAGCGACAGCGCAGACACCGGTACTAACGGGAGTGACCTCAAACTTGCGGGCCTCCGCGCGCTCGTTGTCGACGATTTAGTCGTAAATCGAAGAATTCTGTCAGAGCGTCTAAATAGTTGGGACATGTCCGTTGTTTTGGCGTCGTCCGGGGCCGAAGCTTTGAAAACACTCAAACAACCCTCTCAGTCCTTTGATCTTATCCTGCTGGATTTTCAAATGCCGAATATGAACGGTGCCGAACTGGCGACGGAGATCCGCGCCCTTAGCCGATTTGAACGCACTCCGCTCATCGTGTTGTCATCCGTCGATCAGTCAATAGATTTGGCAACCCGGTCCGCGCTTGGCGCTTGCGAAGTTCTGCTCAAACCAGTGCGTTCAAAGCATTTGCGTAATACCATTGCTAAGTCGCTTCAAATGCACCAAAGAGCCGATCCAATCTCTGTCCTTATCGATGAAGAAGAGCCGAAATTTCACCACCTGAACATACTTGTGGCCGAGGACAACACAACAAACCAGCTAATAGTTAAGACAATGTTGAAGAGTTCCTCCGTCTCGTTGACCTTCGTTAGTAACGGTCTTGAAGTCGTGGAAAAATTTTCTGAAATCAGCCCTGATTTGGTGCTCATGGACATGTCGATGCCCAAAATGGACGGTGTCGCCGCCACGCAAGCCATCCGGAAGTTGGAACGTGAACGCTTGACTGGCCATTGTTCGATCGTTGCATTGACAGCGAATGCTATGAGTGACGATCGTGATCGTTGCCTGGCAGCAGGAATGGACGATTTTTTGACGAAGCCGATCAACAAGTCAGCGTTGTTAAATGTGCTTCAGAAGTGGGGAGCGCGGCCTGTGCCGCGAAGTGACATCCTTGTGCAAAGACATTGAGAGCTTTAGCTTTCGAGCCCGTCACGCTTGATCAGCATTGAATTGAAGTCTCCTATTCGTCGTTATCAGGCTGCGAGTTCGCATAGTCCCGCGTATGACGTTGGAAGCGGCGGCAAGTTCTGGTTTGGCTCGATCGCGAGATGATACGGTTCTTAGCGCGACTTGGTTGGTTTGGGCGGTTGGGCCATTCGCCTGATCCGCAGTCCGAACACTAGATCGAACGGAGCTGGCACTCTCTTGTAACACCCCCATGTGGAAGACAGAAATTTTTTGGAAAATGTAACAAATCCGCATAAGCGCGGATCGCACTTGTTCTCAAGCAGTCTGAGGGTCGTTCTGTCGTCGTCGAAGAGGTCACCAACTCGCGAGTGATCTGTGAAGGTTGGAAGTTGAACTGTAACCGCCCGGTTTAGGCCGCCTTGCAATCTTCGGGCGGTGCTGGTGTCCAATTCCAAGGAAGCAATTCGTCGAGCCGGTTGATTTTGTGATCG
>NZ_SLZU01000018.1 GCF_004342065.1 Primorskyibacter sedentarius
ACTCCCAGTCGATCAGGGCCGCGAGCTTCACCAGTTCGTGGCGCATGTCGATCATGTCGACCAGCCGAGGCCGCAGGAGATCGTCCTGTTGTGGTGCACGGTCGCGGTGTTTCATGGGGCGGGTCCGAAACTGCAGGGTTTCCAATGGAACCCTATGAAACCCTGCAGTTCAAAGCCAAAGAAATCAGCGCTTTATGACGAAAAATCAGCAGCTTGGACGTTGTTCAATGTGAACCAAAGAACCCTTCGCAGCACCAAAGGCCGTGCTGGCCTATCTGTCGCGCTACAAGCATCGGATAGCTATTTCTAACAGCCGCCTGATCCGTTTCAATACAAACAGCGTTACCTTCCGCGTCAAAGATTACCGTCTCAAAGGTTCGGGCCGCCACACCACAATGACGCTGGCGACCCCAGAGTTCATCCGCCGGTTCCGCTTTAACATTCACCACAATGGCACATTGCGATGCCGTCGGGAGGGAGCATCCACGCCATCAACAAAGCCGTAAGTAGAGGGTATATATGCCAATAACAAAGTCAGGTCATTCAGAAACACGATAGTTTAGATCTTTCAGATCAAGTTGTAGAATTTCTGACATCCTCATGTTTGATTCTTCGTAGTATTTTCCAAGGTGACGCTCAATTTTATCTTGAAGATACTGAAGATGATTCGATTTTCTATCTATATGGGTTGAAAGTCGATTGACCAAATTTACAATTCTGTTCCGGGAGCGAACCCGAATCGGGTAGTTATGATATTCTTCCGGAAGATGAGTTGGATTTGGTGCAATTCTATTTAATATCCGTTCGACCCGCATAGCTGTCACACCACGGCTTTTATGAACGGGCATACTCCCGACATCAGGCTTAATATCTACGCCACAAAAGTCACCTAACTTTTTCAGAAATAGATTTTTGTCAAATTTTAGAAGCTCATAGGGTAATATAAGAAGCTGATCATCTCTGAAGAACTTGCGTAAAATGGAGTACGTCAAGTCATACTCGAAGTGATCCAATCGAATAATTGGTCGAAATCCATCTCTAAATTCTTTAGGATTCAGCATGTCTGAAATAGATAGAGTTCTACCTTGCCTCACGCTTTGAAAGTAGTTAGAAAGTATTATAGACCGTTGTTCGCGTATCACTAGAACAATCCGAGCCTCTGGAATTATTTCAGATATTCTTCGGATAGTACTTTCCGCGTAGTATCTCCCAAAAATCGGATATCCAATCAGGTCCTCTTGGCTGATTGCGGTCACCTTTCCTCTCGGCGCCTTTAGCTCATCTCTTATAGCTTTTTTGTCTAAGCGATCGGAATGTTGTAGTACAAAATACTCAATTGCCTTCGCCGATTGATGGCCCCAGGGAGTATAGAAATCCTCCATAGATCCAAAAATACTCTTTTGTAGAAAAGTTGAAGCTGTTTTTTGTAGTCCTATGTGTATAATCGGAGAGAACTCTGCCATCTAAAGTTAGACTCTTTCTATTTATATATTGTTAGATCTCTGGTCGCGTAGAACTAATCTTGTTCTGACCTATCATGCGAGATCGGCCAGAACATCTATGGATGTTTACACCGACTTGTGTACTCCGAGCAATTGTGCAAGTTGCGGAGCTTTCGTTTCGTGCCCTGGGTTTGTGGGGGGAGCGCTAAAGTCTGGTTCAAAGTGGAATGAATCTGGGCAAGACGTCTTGGAGGTTCTCAAGGGCGTCCTGTAGGCGCTCCTCTGCCATCGCATCGGATTCGTTCGACGAAATCACCGTTGTCAGCCGTACCAATGCGCCATCGGTCCGACCCGTCCGGATGCCGTCCACCATCAGCCAGTATTTCGCGGCGAAGTCCCAAGCGATGCGTCGGCCTTTCTGTTCGAACCAGTAGTAGACCATCATGCGCAGCTCGCCCTTCTGGATGATCGCACGGTTGATCTTGAATGGCATATCGCTGTTCATCTGCGCAGTAATGTCTGAGCGTTCCAACCAGGCAATTTCCCAGCCAGCGCCCGGCAGGCAGATCTCGGGCGAATGCACGCCATCCTGACTTTGATCATCGTACCACGCCATGAAGAGTCCAATTGGCGGAGTCGTATCGTCACGCGCGAGGTCGACCTGTAGGTAGTCATCCGCGGCCAAAGCTTGCTCTACCCCCGGGGACAAGAACTGCCGTGGTCCCTGCTGACGCCAGCCTCCCAGTTGTCGGGGAAACGCGGCGAAACTGTCACGCGCTGCGAGTTGTTCTCCCCGAGACGGCAACACCTGCCAGACACCGGCTGCGACTAGAAAAATCAGGGCCGCTGAAATCAGTGCGGCAGAGGGCTGGATCAGACGCAGGCGCATGGCCTGCGTGCCCAGCCCTTGGGTGTCGAGATCAAGCGCGTCGACGAGCGTCATCTTTTTCCGGTTGAACAGCAGCATGATCCGCGCCAGCCCGAACAAAAGTAGGATGCAGATCAGGAAGATTACCCAGCCTTCAAAGAAATGGCTGAACCCGTCCACCCATTCGACGCCCCAAGTGTTCACGATATACCCGGCCACCGCGATCCGGACCGAATTCATCAACACTGTGATTGGTACGGCAGAGATCAGCAGTACTGCCTTGTGCCAAGTGGGGCCACGGTAGAGCACCGCAAAAATGTAGGAGAAACTGAGGATCGGAAATAGGTAGCGCAGCCCTGAACATGCTTCGGCCACGTGAAGCTTGGTGACGCCCAGATCGATGATGTTACCGTCGAGGAAGACCGGAATCGACAGGATCTTGAGAAACCACACGCCCAACTCGGAAGACACGAACTGCAGCCAGGTGGTCAGTTTGTAATATAGGACCCCGGGAAGCGGGAGCATGTAGACAAGGTGCAAGACAGGCGGCCAGAAGTGCTTGCCCGTGGACCAGCCGAAGCTGATCAGCAGCACCCCGCCCACCCAAAGGATCAGTGCATAGGCGACGATGTCGGAAATCGTGGCAAGCTTACCCAGAAGCCCAAACAGCAGGGCAATCACGATAACGACAACACCGATCCAGCGCCGATCCGCGGCACCGTGGTTTTCCGGGACCGTCTTCAGTTGCCTCAGGAACAGCAGTGCGGACAGGAGGGGAATAAGCGGGCCGTGACTGTATTCGGGCCGTTGCCAAGCTTCGAGAAGTGCCTCGATTCCATCGTCGAAAAAAATCAGGGCGGCAAGTGTGGCCACGATCAGCCAGAACATGCCCCAGTTCAGAAGACCTCCGAACCTGATTTTGGACTCTGTTGCACTATCCGAAAACGACATACCTGAAACCCATGATGACCAATACTGCAGTCGGTTGCTCTGTACCGAGCCGTGATACCCAGTTCAAGCTTTCCAACCCGTGAACGCAAGCCATGATCCCCGGAATGATCCAATCGTGATTGGCTGGATGACCCCTCCTGATGGCGCTTGTGCAGACAGGATCGGGAGGGATTGACTCAATTTTTTGCTTCGATCTAGCGAAGAACGTATGTCAAAAGCAGGGGGCTAATGCCGCAGGCTGGTTGGGTCTGCGCCAGACGTTGGGGAGAGGTCAGGTGTGCTATTCCGTGTGCGGGCGCGGGTCTATGAGCAGGGCGAGCACCCAGCCCGCGACGAAGCCGCCAAGATGGGCTTGCCAGGCCAGCAGCCCGTCCATGGCCCACCACAGCACGAGGTTCAGCGCCGCCAGGATCGCTGCGGCACGCAGTATGGGCCAGAGCGTTTCCTGCAGCGTGTAGCGGTCCACATAGGCCCAGGCCAGCAGCCCTCCCGCCAGACCGAACAGCGCCCCTGATGCCCCGACCATCGGGGCAGGTCCGGTGGCCAGCGCCGCGTGCCCGACCCCGCCCCCGATCATCGCGCCGAAATAAAGAAGCGCGAAGCCCCATGATCCGACCCGGTCGACAACTTCGCGACCCAGAGACCAAAGCGTCAGCATGTTGACCGCCATATGCACCAGCCCGCCATGCAAGAACCCGTATGTAAGAAACATCGTGTAAGGCTGAGCCGCGTAATTGGGCTGCCAGTTCCTGAGAAGCCCCGACCAGAATCCACCGTTTTCATAGACAGTTGCGCGCAATCTGGGAGCAAGGTCCAGGAATTCAGCCAATTGCAGCAACCCTTCAATCCCAGTGCAGACCGCGATCAGAAAGATCACGAGCCAAGGCTTGCGGATCGAGAATTCACTGGAAGAGATACGCGTCGACATTCGCAGACAATGACCTTGCGCCGCACCGGATGACAAGAGCATCGGCGAGCCTTGGCACAAGGAAGCGTCCTGACGGACTATCGGCTTGACACTTTTCTTCCGAAATGAGGTAACGTAAGGTAAGTTTATAAGTATTTAGCGGAGCGAAAGCTTCGTTATTGTGTAAAGGAGTACCCTGTTTTGCGTATTTTCGTGATACCTTTTGTGGCTGGCCTGCTCAGCGCCTCTGCCAGTTCTGCCTCGACGCTCGGTGCCGAGTACTATTCCTTCGCTTCAACATCCGTAACCGTGGTTTCCGCTACCTATGAACGTTCCGGAGCAGATGCCTTTGCCGCATTGAGCAGAGGGTACTGGCAGGATTGGGGGGGCTTCGGAGGGTTTTACCAAGGCACCGGGGAGTTCTCGCCAGGGGGACTTGGTACATTGGTGTCGGGAAGCGTTGATCAATATGGCCGCGCAGCGGAGGCTTGGGGGCACGCTAGTCAGACCGAGATCGACAGCAGCAGCTACAATATAGGATACCTAACGCCGATGCTGCGTTACGCGCACGAATGTACGAGGTCACCGCAGCATAACTGTAGCGGGGTTGACCGCATTCGTCTGGAAATGTCCTATGACGTGGGTACCCAGGCCGTTACACAAATTCATGCCCCCCTGACAGGGGCAGCCGTTGCTGAGGCCTCTGCCTTTCTGGGAATGGAGTATTTCCATTTTCCGGGATATGACGCAGCTAACCAGATCCCGTGGAGGCCGCGGGATGGCTGGGATTTCCACATAGAGGCAAACGACAATTCTGTCTTCAGCGGCACCTATAGCCTGCTTCTGGACCCAGGCTCTGCGCTGGGGCTCGAATTCCGCTGGGATGTCGCAGGAAGCGCCAGCTATGAGCCCCCGCTGGTGACACCGCTTCCCCCGGCCATTCCACTGATGGCGTCCGGGTTGATTCTGCTTGGTCTGATGGCGCGGCGCCGCTCGCGCGCGGGCGTAAAAGCTTAGGGCGCCCAGAGCGCGACGCGGTCCTCCTCTATCTCGGCCACGGCGCGCGCCTTGCCCACCATCAGCGCACGGCGTTGATAGGCCCGGATGAAGGCCCGCAACTCGCTATCGCCATGCTGTTCTTCACCCCGCAGCATGGCGCCAAGATAGCCCTGTACGATTGCCAGACCGCCCAGAACATAGGGTTTCTGGCGCATCTTGTTGACCGCAGAGGCCAACAGGAACAGGGGACCGGTTCCCATGTAATACTGCCCGAACCCGTGGCGACGCCGCCCTGTGAAGATGCTGGTCTGACTCGATCCCATGGGACGCAGGTGGTTGAAGCGCAGCTCCGGCACGTCCCAGCTGACCGCCTTCCAGCCCAGCATCCGCGCCTTGTGGCAATCGATCCCGTCCCACATCACTTCGCGCACGAAGCCCCCCAGCGCCTCGAAGGCGGTGACTCGGTAGAACTTGGTCATGCCCAAGGACATGTCGTCAGAGATGTTTTCCGACACCATCTGCCCGTCTTCATCTTCGAAATAGGCCTTGCCGGAGCAGGAGGCGATACGTGGATCGGCCTCCATGCGTTCCATCAACCCCTCGAAATAGCCAAGGGGCAGATCGAGGTCGAGATCGAGCTTGCACAGGTAGGTGTAGTCCGAGGGGGTGATCGTGTCGTAGCCCGCGTAAAAGGCCTCGATCACGCCGGGACCCACGGCGCGGTGGCCGCGGTCGGGTTTGGGCACGACGGTGATCCAGTCATGCTGCGCGGCATATTCTGCAAGGATCTGCGGCGTCGCATCGGTCGACCCATCATCCACAATGATCCAGCGCGTCGGTTGGGCTGTCTGGGCCACCACGCTGTCAAGCGTGCGGCGCATGTAGTCTGCCTCGTTGCGGCAAGGAGAGATCAAGACGTAGCTTCGGGGATCGGGCATGATCTGACTGCTTTGCTGTGGCTGGGACATTACCAAGCCTTGTGCCCCAAACCCCCTGTATGCCGCAAGAGTGAGGAGTGCTCCGCTCATACATCAGACTGTTGCCCTGCACGGAACTGGAAGATTACCGTTGAGACTTGATTGTGCTGATTGTCTCGCCCTTGACGTCAATCCGTCATGACACCGCTAGAATGAAGGTATGTTTTTCCCGGAAATCTCTGTTAAGGGAAGGCTGGGGGACAAAATTATAGGTTTCGCCTGTGCCGACGTTTGCTCTTTTGATCTGGCCCCTTTGCGCGCTTGTCATCGGACAAAGGCTTCCTTTTCAGAAGGCTTTGATCTGGGGCATCATCGTGCCCTACCTTTTCCTGCCCGAAGCCTTTTCGATCGATCTGCCAGGTCTGCCCGACCTCGATAAGACAATGATGGTCTCGCTCGGGATACTGATCATCTTCGTTACCAACCGGTCTTCAATTGACCCCGCACCGCGGGAATCCGAGGCGCCGCTTTTGCGATTCCTACTGCTTGTGGGCATCATCATGATATTGACCGCGCCGTCTCTGACGGTACTGAACAATCAGGAGGCGCTACGTTTCGGCAACACCGTAATCCCCGGCCTGCCACTCAAGGAAAGTATAACTGACCCCATAATCACTACGCTGTCGATTGCACCCTATTATTTTGCACGACGCTATCTGGCAACCCCGCAGGCGCATCGAAAGATGCTTATGGTGCTAACGATCATGGGGTTGCTCTATTCGGTGCTGATGTTGATCGAGATGCGATTGAGCCCGCAGTTGCATCGCTGGATCTACGGGTTTCACCAACATTCCTTCTTGCAGCATATTCGCGATGGGTACCGCCCGATGGTTTTCCTGTATCACGGGCTATTTGTCGGTTTTTTCATCTGCACCTGTGTGTTGGCGGCTTTGGGTTTGTGGAAAGCAGGGCAGGGGGTCAAATGGCTGATCGCGGCTGGATGGCTACTTGTGATGCTGCTGATGAGCAACAATCTGGGCGCCACCGTGATCTGTTTTCTCATGACAGCTGTCTATCTGGTCACGGGGCGGTGGATTCAGATCCTGTTCGCCATGAGCATTGGTTTCGTTATCTTTCTATACCCCGTTTTCCGAGGCGCGGGCATTGTTCCCGTCGAACAGATATCGGCCGCCGCGGCAACGGTTTCGGAAGCGCGCTCCAAATCGTTGGGAACCCGTCTCCGCAATGAAGACATCTCGTTGGAGCGCGCTTTAGAGAAGCCGTTGACTGGGTGGGGACGCTGGGGCCGAAACCAAGCCTACAACGAGGCCGGCGAGGTCGTCACCATTCAGGAAGGTGTGTGGATTTTGGCGATCACTGTAAACGGTTGGTACGGTTATCTGGGTCTATTCTCCGTACTCACCTTGCCTGCCATGTTCATGATCGGTGTCTGGCGCCGGAAGGAAATTCCTCCGGAAACCTTTGCGCTGATGGCCATCACCACCGGCAACCTGATCTACATGATTCCGACGGCCCTGCTGACACCGGTCAGTTGGATGACATTCGGGGCGTTGACCGGATTCATGTTGAACCGAGTCCAAGGGAACGAAACTGAAACTGAAACTGAAATGACCGGTGCAGATGGGCCTGTCTCGCACTACACGCGCTTTGCCGGAACCCGAGTGCACACCCCAATGCAGCGGCCAGCGACAGGGGTGGCCCATCATGGGCGGACAAAGGCTCTACAATGACCTGTCCCTAGCTTGTGCTTTGTTCATAACTAAGGTCGGAAAATTGCATCTTGGTAATCGGGTTCTTCGTCTGGAGAAAGCGCAGAACCGCAGCATGTTTATTCCAAAGAGCGTGCTGCCATTCCAACACGTAGATCGCTCCATCAGACCTTGAAAGAAAACAATCCTACTGAGGGTTGGTGTCTGGGCCCTAAGTCGCGCAGCGCCATGCAATCACCCGGTCGCAGACCTCAGGCTGCGTCGATATCTGAAGAAGAAAGGCCTGTGGCTGCTTGTTCAGCATGTCGTTCTTTTGGTTTCGTGAGCGTAAACGCGGACTACTTCAGTGGGGGAGGATCAGTCCGCTTTCAGCTTCGTCGTCGGCTAGGCACATTTTGTTGCGTTAACGCTACGCATATCCTGCAGCACCAACAAAAATACTTAGCGGTACCTTTGTTCAAACGTGGAGTCACCCCAACGCGAGTATTTTGGTTCGGTAGAGCAGGGGCCGGTTGACCAGTTTACTAGTCACCAACAGAAAGCGCGACCACAGGATCCCCATGAACCGTGCCGGGTTTGCCGGAGGCTCCAACTCATTCGTAACCGGTATGAAGATTCCGGTGCCAATGTCCGGCCCCGGTTCTCGGATCAGGGTGTATGGTGCGACCATCCGGGACAGAGGAACCAGGCGCGGGCAGGCCGATCTATACGATGAGCTGTGAGCTCGTGTTAGTAGCTGGCCGCCTCTGCGACTCGCCCGGTTGCGCCGAGAGCGCGAATCCGTAGTTGTCGTGTCGCTCGCCGCTCCCGCTTTTTGTCACTGGCAAGGGAGGCGCATATGCGACGCGTGATCGGAATAGACATCCACCGTACTTTCGGGGAGGGGGTGATCGAGGCGACAGGTAACTACATGGCGGTCTCCCGCGTGCTGACGCCCTATGTGAAGCGGGTGGTAATTGCCAACCCGCTTCAGGTGAAGGCCATCGCCCACGCTCATGTGAAGACCGACAAGGTCGACGCGGCAACGTTGGCGAGCCTGTATGCCGTCGGCTACTAGCCGGAAATCTGGACACCTGATGCGGCGACGGAGGGGATGCGCAGGCTCGTGGCGCGTCGCTATCAGGTCGTCCGGCACCGGACGCGGATCAAGAACGAGGTGCATGCCATCCTGCATACGCATCTGATCCCTAAATGTCCGCATGCCGATCTCTTCAACAAGCGTGGCCGCGAGTGGTTGATGCGACAGCCGGTGCCGGACGACGAACACGCCACGCTGTGCTGGCATATGCTGACGAAGGGGGAGGATTACCGCTGGGCACGGCCCAGTCTCGTAGCGCACGAGAACCGGTCAATGGAACTGGCTGCCGGGTTGCCGCAAGAGAAGGGCAACCAGTGTGGCGCCACCTATGCCTATCACGTCAAGGAGTTGCGACATCAGGAAATGCGGAAGTGTCATAAACTTTGTGTGTCTGGCCCGGCCCATGCGGTTTCAGATACTTAAGCGTCGAAGCGCTCTTCGAACATTATGGCGAACTGGTTGCAGGCTGCAAACCATTCCCGGACATTTCGGCCATCCTTTTCGAATTTGCGGATGGCGAGGTAGATCAACTTGCTCGCGGCCTCGTCTGTCGGGAAGGAACCCCGCGTTTTGAAGGATTTCCGGATCACGCGGTTCAGACCTTCTATGGCATTCATCGTGTAAATGATCTTGCGGATCGCCGGATCGAAGCCAAAGAACGGGATCTCCTCCTGCCATGCCCGTCGCCAGGCCGGGACGATGGACGCGTATTTTCCGGCCCATTTCTCCTCGAAAGCATCGAGCTCGGCCTCGGCCAGATCGGCGGTCGGGGCGCTGTAAATCCGGCGCAGGTCGGCGGCCACGATCTTGCGGTCCTTCCAGGAACAGAAGTTTAGGGAATGGCGCACCAGATGCACGATGCAGGTCTGGACCATAGCGTCCGGGAAGGCGGCGGTGATGGCTTCGGGAAAGCCCTTGAGGCCGTCCGTTCATTATGGGCGCGAGGCGCGGATGTGCGCGCTGCTCACCTTCTGGTTTTTGCTGTCGTTCTTTTTCTTTGCTTACCTGTACAACACCAAGCGACCACACAGTGCATTGGGCTATCGCCCGCCTGCGCCTGAGGCCATCATCCCGATGACCAAAAACCGATCATGCGCTAACTTTCAATATGGACCACTCAAGTGGGGCTGCTCATTCTACTTGGCAGATGTGGGCATTTTCGCTTTGCGGCTACACACAATAAATCATATAAGGTTTATTATGTAAAATAATTCGAGGTACGGAGTGGGTCATCCACCTGCCCCGGCTCGGCAAATCGAAACCTCAGCCTATGTGAAATTTTACCATGGCGGCACAAATCCCGCTGCTCTGCCTGATTTTTGGGCTATCGGACTTGCACCTTGCGTGGAGAGCGGGAATGGCGGATACACCGGGCGATTTCAGAAGTGTCCGGTCGTGTGGGTGGCTGGCATTGATTAAAAGAAGTTGAGGGTAAGATTGTGGGAAAATTGAAAGTCGGCGTCGTGGGGCTTGGAAAGATGGGCCTCAGCCATTTCGCCATGGTCAACGCGCATCCTGACGTGGAAACCATAGCCTGTGACGGCGCTGGGTTCATGGTCGATGTGCTGAGCAAGAACATCAACACGACCATTTACCGCGATTTTGACGAGATGCTGGCCAAGGAGCCGCTTGACGCGGTGGTGATTGCCACCCCCTCCCGGCTGCATGCACCGATGGTGACGGCCGCGCTCGACAAGGGGCTCCATGTCTTCTGCGAGAAACCCTTCTGCCTTGATTGGGCCGACAGCCAGCGGTTGACAGATACGGCCGCTGAAAAGGGTCTGGTGACGCAGGTGGGCTATCACTACCGCTATGTTGGCGCCTTCCGCGAGATGAAGCGGCTGATCGACGCCGGCGCCATTGGCCGTATCACCCATGTCCTGGCCGAGGCCTACGGTCCGGTCGTACTTCGTCCCAAGCGCTCAACCTGGCGCACGGACAAGGCCGAGGGCGGCGGCTGCCTTTACGACTACGCCGCCCATCCGCTGAACCTGCTGAACTGGTTCTTTGGCGCGCCCGACCGGGTGATGGGGTCCCATCTGGGACAGGTCTTTTCCGAAGGCACCGATGACGAGGTGTTCTCGACGCTACGGTGGAACGAAGGACCCACCGCACAGCTTTCGGTGAACTGGTCAGACGAGAGCCATCGCAAGATGTCCACCAAGATCAGCCTTATCGGCACCAATGGTCGGTTGTATGCCGACCGGCAGGAATGCCAAGCCTATCTGCGCAAGCCCGTCGACGGGCTGGAAGGCTACGACGAAGGATGGACGGTAAAATACACCACCGAACTGACCGAAGAGCGCTGGTTCTACCTGCGCGGCGAGGAATATTCCGGCCAGCTTGATGATTTCATCTGCGCAGTTCGGGATGGCAAGCGGCAAGCCCCGGAAAACGGCTTTGCTTCGGCAACCGAGACGGACCGCACGATGGCAATGATCATCGAGAACGCCGAGACCGGGACCCCCGTGGGCGAAGCCCGCACCGGTGCCCCCCAGCCCGCGAAGAAGCGCGGCTGGTTTGGTCGCTGAGGAGGGAAAAGATATGGACAAGCTTCTGTTCGGCGACAATCAGTTCTTTGGCATCAATCACATGTCCGAGGAAAAGGCCCGCGCCCAGGCCATGCGGTTCCAGAAAACCCAAGCCATCATGGATGTGCTCGACGTGGCCTATGACACGGGCATCAACACTTTCATGTGCACGACCCACGACCGCATCGCAGAAATTGCAAAGCGCGTGAAGGCAGACCCGGTACGCTACGCCGATTTCCAATTCTATCCTTGCATGCCCTATGCCCATAAATACGCCAATGCGGTGACGGAGCACGGCATGGTGGGCGCGCTTCGCGAGTTCATGCCCAAGGACGGGCTGCTGGCAACCGCGCTGACGGGGACCAAGGCGCTCGCCACCAAGGAAGTCGACGGCATCGCCAAGGTGCTGATCGACATGGAGATGAAGATGTTCGAAGGCACGAAGACGCCTGTCGTCTTCATCCAGAACGTCTTTACCGACCTGCTTCTGGGGATGGGGTTCACTCGCGCCCTGCGGATCTTCGATGACCATATCCGCGAAAAATGGGGCGCCGAGCCTGCCTATATCACCATGAACATGCCGATGCTGCTTGATGCCTTGGAAAAGGAAGGGATCGAACGTCCGATCATCTGCTCCAACATCAACAAGATCGGGTTCCGCATGTCGGGCGGGTTTGATGCCTATCTCGACGCGCTGAAGTCGGGCCGCGTGCGGGCAGTGGCGATGTCGGTCTATGCGTCAGGCGCAATCCCTGCAGACGAAGCCATCCACTGGGTCTCGGAACTGCCCGGTGTGGAAAGCATCGTCTTCGGCGCTTCCTCGGCCGGAAACATCCGAGGCACGAAAGAACTGGTGGACAAGTATATGGGGCAACATGCGTAATGGCCGATGCAAGCACTACCGAGATGGCCGCAGGGCTGGGCGAGATGAAGCGCGTGCAGATGCTGAACGCTTACGTTCATGACGTCTCCATGGACGACATCGTGGAGCATTTCCGCGAGGGCGTGATGCTGACGCTGCATGTGGACATGATCATGAAGCTCCAGCAGGACCGCGAATTCTACGACCTGCTGGACCAGTTCGACGTGATCACCTGCGACAGCCAGATCATGTATTTTGCCACCAAGTGGCTGGGAACCCCGGTACAGGAACGGGTTTCGGGCAGTGACTACTTCCCGAAATTCTACATGCGCTATGCGAATGACCCGTCCATGACCGTCTTCCTGTGCGGTGGCAAACCGGGCGTGGCAGACTTGGCGGCGAAGAACATAAATGAGAAAGTCGGCCGCGAGATGGTCATAGGCACTGACAGCCCGTCCTTCCATTTTGACAGTGACCCGGCCGAGATCGAACGCATGATCGCCGCGATCAACGACAGCGGCGCAACGGTCTGCCTTGTCGGGCTCGCTGGCGGGCGGCAGGAAAAGTTCATCATGAAGTATCGCGACCGGATGCCGGGCGTGAAGCTTTGGCTGCCTTTGGGGGGCACCATCGACTACGAAAGCGGCACGTTTGACCGACCTCCCGTCTGGATTACCGAATGGGGTTTTGAGTGGCTTTACCGGCTGATCAAGGAACCCCGCGCGCGCTTCCACCGCTACGTGATTCATGAGCCCCCCTTCTTGTGGGCGGTGCTCAAACAGAAGCTGGGACGCTATCGCGACCCCTTCGCCTGACCAAAGCGAAACAAAACAGACCCCACTGAAACTGTTCCGTTAGGCGCGCGCCCAAGGGCGTTGCGTCAACTTTTGCTGTTATTGCTGTATCGCTCGCCCTGCTTTCAACTCAGGGCGGAAAACTGACAAAGCTCACAATATGCTTAAAATTTTATTACCACTTTTTATGAAAAACTTGTAATGTTCGCGTGTGTAAAAAAGTGTTGCGAGTTTTGTGGGTAATGTCCTGGGGGGGACGGTCGATCATCGGTAGGTCAATGGACGGCTTCTGGCCGACCGTTTTTTGGGTATGTAATTCCATATAAATACGGGCCGTATTCGGCCGCTCCAAAAAGACTGCAAGTCCGGAATCTGTCCGCTTTATCCATCCCGGTCATAAGCGCCTGCAAGGCCTGTAACACACCTGAAAATCGGTGCCGATAGGCCTGTCGGCATGTGTGTGTGAGAAAGCCTGGGGGAAACCCGGACAAAGGTCCTGGAGGGACGACGATGACATATTACCACTATGAATTTACTGCCTTTACGGAAGCTGACCTGTTGCAAGGTGGCGATACTAACCTGGGCAGTGGCGACAGCTTTGTCATGTCTGGTGGACCGTCGGTCTGCATCTCCACATGGGACGATGACGCCAAGCTTTCCGGGGACTACCGGGACAACGCCACAGACAGCACTGGCCAATATGCCAGCGTAGATGGCGCGCGTGTCGGCAGTCAGATGTATGCTGAAAGCTACCTCACCCTCCGGGGATCGGACGGCAATACCTATTACCTGATCGAGATCGAAGTGGAAGGTTACAGCGCGCCCGGCACCGGCGACGACTTCTTTACTTTCTACGGTGCGGTTCCGCCTGCGGGCGTCGAGTTGACCGTGACAGCCACCAACGACGTCTCGGGGCACTGGGTTGACTACCGCTGCCTCAGCGCGGGCGACAAGGCCCCTGCCAACACACCGCCCACCTTCACCAACCTCCCCTCCGACGGTATCATCACCGTGGACGAGAACACCACCTTCGTGATCGACGCCAACGCGACTGACGCCGATGGTGACACGCTGACCTACGAGATCGTGGGCGGGCGCGACGCGGCTTTCTTTGACATTGATGCCGCAACCGGCGAGCTGACCTTCAAATCCGGCCCCGATTATGAAAACCCCCAATCGGGTGGCAACAACAACACCTATGACGTGACCATCAAGGTCTCCGACGGCAATGGTGGCGAAGAAACCAAGGCTCTCTGGGTCAAGGTCAACGATGTCGACGAATCTGATCCGGACAACTGCATCGAAGTTCTGGGCCAGAACCTCATCGTCAACGGTGATTTTGAAGACAACGCACTGAACAACACCGGCTACGGTCTTTTTGACAGCCTGCCCGGCTGGGTTGCTGTGCAGGACCGGATTGAAATCCAGGAAAGCGATTACCAGACCGGCAATACCGAAGGGAATGCGGTTGCTGAGCTGGATGGAGATCTGAATGCGATCATCCGCCAAGAGGTTCAGATCACCGATGCGGGCACCTACCGCTTCAGCATTGATTATGCCGCCCGTGGCACGGACTGGAGCACGAACGGCTTCGAGATCTATATCGACGGTGTGTTGCAGGAAACCGTACGGCCGACCCAGTCGGGCTTCCAGACCCTAACATTCGATGTCGAACTGGACGCAGGCTCGACCCGGATTGACCTCAAGGGGATCGGCGATTCTGATTGCCGCGGCACTGTTGTGGACAATGTCATGTTGCAGCATGTGACCGAAACCTCTTGCGAATGTATCATCATCGAAGCCGAGAACATGGACCTGAGCGGCTTCCGCGCCGTGACCGGGAGCCAGGCCTCTGGCGGCGAGCTGGTCTCGATGTCCCACCTTGGCGGTACGGGCGACCTGTCCACGACATTCACCGGCGCAAGCGGCTCTTACGAGCTCAAGCTCTATGCGCAGGATGAAAATGACGGTCAATCCACGTTGATGGTCAAGGTCAACGGCCATGTGGTGAAAACCATCGTGCTGAATCAGGACGGTGACGGCTCTGGCTCCGACGATGGCGGCTTTACGGCGTTCACCGTTGATGGCCTCGACCTGAAGTCCGGTGATGTCGTTTCGATCTGGGCCGACGGAGACTGTGGTGAATGGGTTCGCATCGACAAGATCGAGCTGTGCAAGGATGGGCAGGCTTGCCCCGAAGGCTATGCGAAGCTCGACTTCGAAGGCCTGGCCCGCGGCACCGTTGTCTATGACCAGTTCGAGGGTGTGACGATCACGGCCCAGCGGGAGCGTAACAACACCGCTGAAAACGATGCGATGATCTTCGACAGCAACAACTGGTCCGGGGACGACAGCGACCTGTCCTATGACAATCAGGGCAATATCCTGATCGTGTCGACAGACAATAACAGCAGCAATCCGAACGACGCCATTGGCAGTTCGATCGTGTTCGATTTCGACAGCCCATCCGATCTGCACGACATCGTTCTGCTCGATATCGAGGAAGAAGGCGGCACCATCACGCTGACCTTCGAAGACGGCTCGACCAGAGTTGTCGATATCCCGGGTGTTGGCGACAATTCGATCCAGACCATCGATCTGAACGCGGCCAATGTCACGAAGATGACGATCCACCTGACGGGGTCCGGCGCGGTTGACGATCTGTGCTGGAAGCCGGGCGAGGCTGTTGGGTCTGTTTCGGGCACCGTATTCTGCGATGTGGAATGCGATGGTATCAACGGCACTGCCGGAGAGATTGTTGAAGGTTGCGATTACACCATCGAAGCCGAAGACATGAACGCCTACAAATTCCACACGGTTGAGGCCGCGGATGCGTCCGGTGGCGAAATTGTTAAGCTGGTAGACTACCGCGGCACAGGCGATCTGCGCACCGATTTCGCGGGCAAGGACGGTGTCTATGACGTCACGATTTTTGCGCAGGACGAAAACGACGGCCAATCCACCATCATGTTCAAGGTCAATGACGAGCTTGTCGAAGCCGTCCGCCTGGACCGCGACAGTGATGGCGCTGGCGATGACAACGGTTATTACTCGCAGTTCCTGATCGAAGGTGTCGAGCTTTCCGCCGGCGACGAGATCCTGATGTGGGTCGATGGCGACGACGGCGAATGGGTCCGGATCGACAAGATCGAGCTGGAAGGCCGCGATCAGGTCACTGAAGGCACCAGCGAACCGGTGAAGGAAGGCGTCACGATCAAGCTGATCGATGTGGCGACCGATACCGTCATTGCCACCACCACCACGGATGTGGACGGCAACTACGAATTCACCAATGTGCCGGTTGGCGATTATAAGGTGATGGGTGTTGCACCGGATGGCACCGAGTTCACCATTCAGGATGCGGGCACCGATGACACCATCGACTCGGATGTGAATGACGAAGGCATGTCCGATGTCTTTACCGTGACCGCAAATTCCAACTCGGATATCGATCTGGGCGTTTGTGACAAGCCTGAACTCGGCTCCCTCTCGGGCCGGTATTTCTGCGACGACAACCGCGACGGTCTGGACAACGATGCCAACAATGCAGTGGCTGGCGTGGTCGTGACCCTGCTGGATGCATCGGGCAACCCGGTTCTGGACGGCGGCAACCCTGTCACCACCATGACCGATGCCGATGGCAACTATTCCTTCGCGGATCTGCTTCCCGGCGATTACGGCGTGCGCTTTGAAAGCACGCCTGATGGCAAGGAGCTGACCGCTCAGGACGTTGGCACGGATGATGCCATCGACAGTGACGCGGCCGATAGCGGCAACGGCACCTCCACCATCCAGGGCATCACCGTGACTGCGGGCCAGGATACGCCGAACAACGACGTGGGCGTGGTCTACCAGCCCGGTTCGCTGTCGGGCACGTATTTCTGCGACGAAGACCGTGATGGTGTCGACGATGGCGCGGCCAATGGCGATCCGGATATCGCGGGCAAGACCGTGACACTCTACGAGGCCGACGGCGTCACGCCTGCCACGGATATCGACGGCAACCCCGTCGCTCCCGTGCAGACCGATGCCAATGGCGACTACCGCTTCGACAACCTCGCGGCCGGTAACTACGTGGTGGTCTTTGAAGGCAGCGACGACAAGGCGTTTGTCGATCAGGACACCGGCAGCGACGACACGATCGACAGCGATGTTGACGCGACGGGCACGACTGCGCCGGTTGGCGTGGTTGCAGGCGAAGAGACGACCGATGTCGATGCAGGGGTTGCCTATATCCCCGGCTCGCTGTCGGGCACCTACTTCTGCGACGACAACCGTGACGGTGACGATGATGGCGCGGCCAATGGCGACGCGGATATCGCGGGCAAACTGGTCACTCTGCTGAATGCAGATGGCACGCCAGCGACGGATATCGACGGCAACCCCGTCGCAGCCGTGCTGACCGATGCCAATGGTGACTACAGCTTCGATAACCTCGCGGCTGGCGACTACAAGGTCATGTTCGAGGCCACCGACGGCAAGGAGTTCATCGCTCAGGACGCAGGTAACGACGACACCGACGACAGCGATGTTGATCCGGCCACCGGCATGACCGCTCCGGTCACTGTTGTCGCGGGCCAGAACACCCCCGATGTCGACGCCGGCGTGCAATACATCCTCGGCTCCCTCTCGGGCCGGTATTTCTGCGACGACAACCGCGACGGTCTGGACAATGATGCCAACAACGCGGTGGCTGGCGTGGTCGTGACCCTGCTGGATGCGGCGGGCAACCCGGTTCTGGACGGCGGCAACCCTGTCACCACCATGACCGATGCCGATGGCAACTATTCCTTCGGGGATCTGCTTCCCGGCGATTACGGCGTGCGCTTTGAAAGCACGCCCGATGGCAAGGAGCTGACCGCTCAGGACGTTGGCACGGATGATGCCATCGACAGTGACGCGGCCGATACCGGCAACGGCACCTCCACCATCCAGGGCATCACCGTGACTGCGGGTCAGGATACGCCGAACAACGACGTGGGCGTGATCTACCAGCCCGGTTCGCTGTCTGGCACGTATTTCTGTGACGAAGACCGCGATGGTGTCGACGATGGCGCGGCCAATGGCGATCTGGATATCGCGGGCAAGACCGTGACACTCTACGAGGCCGACGGCGTCACGCCTGCCACGGATATCGACGGCAACCCCGTCGCTCCCGTGCAGACCGATGCCAATGGCGACTACCGCTTCGACAACCTCGCGGCCGGTAACTACGTGGTGGTCTTTGAAGGCAGCGACGACAAGGCGTTTGTCGGTCAGGACACCGGCAGCGACGACACGATCGACAGTGACGTTGACGCGACGGGCACGACTGCGCCGGTTGGTGTGGTTGCAGGCGAAGAGACGACCGATGTCGATGCAGGGGTTGCCTATCTCCCCGGTTCGCTGTCGGGCACGTATTTCTGCGACGACAACCGTGACGGCGACGATGATGGCGCGGCCAATGGCGACGCGGATATCGCGGGCAAGCTGGTCACTCTGCTGAACGCAGATGGCACGCCGGCGACGGATATCGACGGCAACCCCGTCGCCCCCGTGCTGACCGATGCCAATGGTGACTACAGCTTCGATAACCTCGCGGCTGGCGACTACAAGGTCATGTTCGAGGCCACCGACGGCAAGGAGTTCATCGCTCAGGACGCAGGTAACGACGACACCGACGACAGCGATGTTGATCCTGCCACCGGCATGACCGCTCCGGTCACTGTTGTCGCGGGCCAGAACACCCCCGATGTCGACGCCGGCGTGCAGGATCTTCTTGGGTCTGTGTCAGGCACCTATTTCTGCGATGAGAACGGAAACGGCGCCTTCGACAACGAAAAAGGCATCGGAAATCGCTCTGTGACTCTGGAGGGTGCCGGCGACGATGGCCTCTTCGGGACCACCGATGACATCCTGCTGACCACCACGACGGCGGACGACGGCACCTTTGCCTTCGAAAACCTCAACGCAGGCGACTACAAGGTTTCCATTGCCGGTGCAGGCTTCGTCGCGGGACTTGATGTGGATGAGAACGGGATGTCCCCCATCATCGACTTGAGCGCGGGCGAGAATCTTGAACTGCTTGCAGCAAGTGAATGCCTCGAAGTGTCCAGTACCGATCTTCTCGGGATCGCTGAAATCCTCGAAAATGCAGAGAATATTGCCGGTTTCGGTTTCCCGAATGATGCGGGCCGTGGCGAGCTCTTCTATGACGCGACGGATGGCAGCATCACGGGTGATATCAAAATCACATCGCTCCAACTGGATGGTGGCACGGTCGTGGAATACACCGATGCGGAAGGTCCTCTTCTGCGCTTCGATCTCGCGATCGACAGCAACGGCGATATCATCCCAAGCGGTGAAAGCGACGATCTTCTGGCGTATGAGGATGTGAACGGAAACCGCCTGTTCGATGAGGGCGACGTGGTCTTGCTCGAGGCAACCGCGCTGGCGTCCGGTTTCGTCGAATCCGGCAGCATGGACTTCATTTTCGAAGTGAACGGCGGGACCATGGCAGACAACTTTGATCCGCTGATCGGAATGAGCGTGGGCAACAATCCTCTCTTTGTCGACGGAGAGCGGGTCACGACGGTTTCACTGGACGAAGACTTCATCGGGCGTCCGAAAGGCTTCGTAGGTGATCTGGATTACGATTGCTTCTGCTTCATGGACGATAGCGTGATGTGAACTTCGTCTGAGATGACGTAGCGAAAAAGACTGAAACGGACCTTTCTTGAGGTCCGTTTCCTTTGTGACGGCAGGGGTTTTGAAGCAGATGGCAGACACGCTGTGCAAACTCCTGCAACACCCATCACATGCGGCTCGTAAACCATGTTTCGTTTGCAATTTCCTAAATCTCTAAGTAAATGTTAGACATATATTGACCGTAAATTTCAGTTTTCGCTGACGGATGTTTTTTTGACACGGAATGTTTTTTTCTGAGGTTCTAAGTATAATGACGACATATTTTCCGGATTTTTCCGCGGATGGCGAAGCCATCACATTTGAAGCAGCACAACCGGATCGCACCGGCAGCTTCTACCACCAGAACGTGAAACGCTGGATTGATGTCGCGCTTGTCGTGTTTTCCTTGCCTGTCGTGCTGCCCGTTGTGGCGCTGATGAGCCTGCTTGTCATGATGGACGGGCATAACCCGTTATATTTTCAACGTCGGATCGGACAGGGCGGAAAGATCTTCCGTATCTGGAAGATGCGTACGATGGTCCCCGGTTCCGATGCCGCGCTTCAGGCCTATCTGGACGCCAATCCAGCCGCTCGGGCCGAATGGGATGCCACCCAGAAGCTGCGCAAGGATCCCCGCATCACCCTTGTCGGCCGCGTTCTGCGCAAGACCTCTCTGGATGAGCTGCCGCAGCTGTGGAACGTGTTGAACGGGACCATGTCCCTTGTCGGGCCGCGCCCGATGATGGTCAGCCAGCAGCTGCTTTACCCTGGCCGCGCCTATTACGCGCTGCGCCCGGGCATTACCGGCCTGTGGCAAGTCTCTGACCGCAATGACAGCACCTTTGCCGGGCGCGCGGTCTATGACGACCGCTATGCCCGTTGCGTTTCCCTGAAGACCGATCTGCGGGTGCTGGTTCAGACCGTTGGCGTCGTTCTGCGCGCAACCGGACACTAACGCCCTTCGCGCCCGTGAAGCGCGTCCGTTTACACCATTTTCAAGCCCGGGCCGAAACGTTCATGACGTTTGCGGACCGGGCTGTTTTTCTTCCACATCGACCTGTATATGAGACACGATTCATCCTGAACGCGTGCCCTCAGGTGTTGTGTTCGAGGTAATAAGGTTTTTCTGGAGGCCCACCCATGTACATCCGACCCCTTCGCAAAGCCTTGTTGATCTGCACTGCCTGCCTGGCGCTGGCAGCCTGCAAAACAGCCGAGGAAAAGGCGGCAGAACATTTTGCCTCCGCGCAGGAATTAATCGCCGCCAATGATGGTGACAGGGCGATTGTCGCCTTGCGCAACGTCTTTGAGCAGGTCCCCAACCATGAAGAGGCCCGGCGGACCATGGCGCAGCTGATGCTGGACAGGGGCAACTACCGGGGCGCCTATAACCAGTATCTGCGGCTGGTCGAACAGCTCCCTGACGATATTGAAGGGCGCACCGTGCTTGCCGAACTCGCCTTCGAGTCGCGCAACTGGGAAGAATTCGCCCGTCACGGAGCGCGCGCCATCGAACTGGACGCGGACACCCCGCGCGGCACTGCAATCGGGCTTGCTCTGGAATATCGGGATGCGGTTCTGGAAAACGATGATCCCGCCATCGAAGCCCTGCTGGCCCGCGCTGAAAATCTGGCGGCTGAAATGCCCGAAAACAGCCTGCTGGAACAGATCCGGCTTGATGGCTACATCCGCGCAGGCGATGCCGAAAAGGCATTGGCGCAGATTGATGCGATGATCGCGCGCAAGCCCGAGACGCGCCGCTACTATGACCAGCGCCTTCTGCTCTTGCGCGAAACCGGAGATCGCGCCGCAATGGAAGCGCATCTGCGCGACGTGATTGACCGCTTCCCCGAAGATATCGATGCCAAGGGTACGCTGGTGCAATATCTCATGGGGACCGGAGATCGCGAAGGGGCCGAGGCCTTCCTGCGCGAAATCAGCGACCCCGCCGCTGCCGATCCCACCTTTTTCATCAGCCTTGTTCAGTTCCTCAAGGAAGAGCGCGGCATCGATGCCGCCCGGGCAGAGCTTGAAGCCGCACTCGATGTAAATCCGACACCGGACCGGTTGCGGACGATCATCGCCGCGTTGGATTTCGAGGATGGCAAGCAGGACAAGGCCATCGCCGATCTGCAGGCAATTCTCGACAACAAGGAGGATGGCGCCGAACCGTCGGATCTGGACAACGAGATCCGTATCGCCCTGGCTCGCATGCTGCTTTCCACCGGCAACGAAGTGGGCGCACAGCGGCTGGTGGAAGAGGTACTGGAAGCCGATAGCGACAACGTGGCGGCCTTGAAGCTGAGCGCCGCACGGCTGATCACGGCCGATGACACGGACGCTGCCATTGCCAATCTGCGCCGCGCGCTCAATACCGCCCCCGACGACGTACAAGCGCTTTCGCTGATGGCCGATGCCTATACCCGGGCGGGCAGTGCGGATCTGGCGCGCGATTTTCTCGCGCAGGCAACGGATGAATCGGGCTACGCCCCGATCCCTTCCCTGCGCTATGCACGGGTCTTGTCCAGCGCCGAGAACTACGATTCCGCCGAAGAAGTGCTGCTGTCGGCCTTGCGCCGCTCCCCCGCCAACGAAGATATCCTGAATCTGCTGGGTGATATCTACCTGCAGACAGAAGATTTCGGCCGGGCGGAAATGGCCGTGACAGAGCTGCGCAAAACGGGAACCCCGACAGGCGAGGCCTCGGCCAATCGGCTTCAGGTCCAGCTGGTCGCACGGCAAGAAGGCGCGGACCAGGCGCTGACCCTCCTTCAGGAGATGGCCGAAGGGGCCGAGGCCGGGCTTGAAGAAAAGGTCGCCTTGCTGCGCGCGCGCCTGTCTTCGGGCCAACGCAACGAAGCGCTGGAAATGGCCGAGGAGCTCCTCGCCGGGGATCCCGAAAACCCGGAACTGCGTTTCCTGCTGGCCACCACGCGGGCGGCGACGGGCGATGTTGAAACGGCTCGGGCCGATATGCGGGCCCTGCTGGATGAAGATCCGACACGCGTGAATGTCTGGCAACAGCTTTTCCGCATGGCACAGATCGAAGATGATTCCGCAGGAGCCAGGGCCATTCTGGAAGAAGCGCTGGCCGCCGTGCCGGACGCACCCGCCCTGCTCTGGGCCCAGGCCGCAGAGCTGGAAAAGGATGGCGATATCGATGGAGCCATTGCGATCTACGACGATCTCTATGCCCGCAACACCAATTCGGTGATCTTCGCCAACAACCTTGCCAGCCTTCTGGTCACCTACAAGGACGATGCCGAAAGCCTCGACCGGGCTTGGGAGATCGCCAGGCGCCTGCGTGATGTCGAGCTGCCGGCCTTCCAGGACACCTATGGCTGGCTGGCATTCCGGCGTGGCGATGCCACAACCGCACTGCCCTATCTCGAAAACGCGGCAGCGGGCCTGCCAAACGATCCGATTGTTCAATACCACCTGGCTGAAACCTATGCCGCGCTTGGACAGACGCAGGATGCGATCGCGGCCTACCAACGTACGCTGGACGGGGTCGAGCCTAACGATCCCCGCCCCCAGATCGCGCGCGCGAAGGAAGCACTGGCACAGTTGCAAGAGGCCGCGCCGGAGCCCGAGAACCAGTAAAGGCTTCTCGGAACCGGGTCATTCCCGGGCGGGACTGACAGGCTTGCGAAACGCAGCGACGGGAAAGAACGAATGGGCCTCGCGGTTGTCATCATCGGACGCAATGAAGGGGCGCGGCTGATCCGGGGTCTGGCCTCCGTAGCGGCAGCTGACCGGGTAGTCTATGTCGACAGCGGCTCCACCGATGGGTCCCAGCAGGCCGCCCAGGAAGCGGGTGCAGAGGTTGTCGCGCTCGACATGTCGCAACCCTTTACTGCGGCGCGTGCGCGTAATGCGGGGCTGGAGCGGCTGCGCCTTCACGGGACGCGCCCAGAATTGGTGCAATTCATGGATGGCGACTGCGAATTGCAGCCCGGCTGGCTGCCATCGGCCCGTGCATTTCTCGCAGCCCACCCGGAAGTAGGCGTGGTTTTCGGGCGCCGCCGGGAACGCTTTCCCGACGCGACGGTGTATAACCGGATGTGCGACTGGGAATGGGATGTCCCCTTGGGCGAACAGCGAGCCTGCGGCGGCGACGCGCTGATGCGTCTCACCGCTCTCGATGAGGTGGGTGGCTACAACCCCGCCCTTATCGCGGGGGAAGAGCCCGAAATGTGCGTACGTCTCCGCGCAGCAGGCTGGAAGATCTGGCGCATCGACGCCGAAATGACCCTGCATGACGCGGCAATGACGCGACTGGGACAGTTCTGGTCACGGGCGCGGCGCGCAGGCCATGCCTGGGCCGAAGGCACCGCGCTACACGGTGCCCCGCCCGAACGACACTGCGTGGGCCAGGTACGCAGGGCCTTGATCTGGGGCGCAGTCGTTCCCTTTGTGATCATCTTGCTGGCGATCGCGCTAAATCCTTGGGCGCTGGTGTTTTTTGTCATCTACCCCCTGCGTGCCCTGCGAATGGCCCTGCGCGAAGGAGCGACGCGCCCCGCTTGGGAACGCGCCTGGTTGCTGAGCATCGGCAAATTCCCCGAAGCCATGGGCGTGATCGAATACCACTTGCGCCGTCTCGCAGGCCGCCCGCGCGGGCTCATCGAATACAAGTGATCCGCTCCAAAAGCGATGTCGCGGACGTTCCGGAAACCTTGACAAACCTGCACAGGTTAACTAACCGTGAACTACATAGTTTTGTTCTATTGCGTGCGGAGTACTTGGTGTGTTCAGAAAATTAATTTTGCCTTTGATTTTATTGGCACTTCCCTGCGTTTCGATAGCGTCCACCGTCAATATCGATATGGACGCCAGCTGGAAACAGTACAAAAGCCTGTACGGCATGAGGACCGATACGAACGCGCGCGGCGGTGATCTGGCGGGAATGATCGTTACAGCCTCTTATCTCGACGGCACGACAGAGCAAGTCGTTTGGGGCAAGACACGAGGCGGTGGGCAGGCTACCGGCTCCGGCTTCAACCTGTACAAGGGCTGGCAAGACCTCGAATTGACCGTAACAAAGTCGCTTGTGTCCCTTTCCTTGGACGCGCGAGCAGGCAACGCGATTTTCGACACAAGTAGCTCCAGAGCCTACGGTGACGACACTTACGGAACAAAGATCGGCTATCCGTTCCACGTCACTGGAGACTATGACCCTGAAGGCACTATAGGTGTGAGCTATACTCACAGCTTTTTTGTTGCCGGCCAAGTGCGTGCGACAGATGCATACACGTATATGGCAATCGACTTCAGTGGCTTGGATGGAGGCGGATTGTCCAGAGATTTGCGGTTCAACACGGATCTAGACAACGTTGCTGTGGCCGGCGACCTCACGCCTGTGCCGCTTCCTGCATCCCTACTGCTATTCGCATCGGCTTTCGGGATCATGGGTGTAGGGCGCACTCGTAAGGTTACTTCACGGTAACACTCATCAGCCAGTTCTTCTACCACCCGACCACGACAGGCCTGTGTATCCTGAATCATAAAAAATTTCAGCTTCCAGTAGTCAAAGGCTGGGGCAGGAATGAACGGTTATGGTTTTGAATGGGTGAACATTCAGGGACAGGTCGGCAGGACCACTTCGAAGCCTGACAACCAACTGGATCAGAACAGATTAATTCTTGTTAAACGTCCCTTGATGCGTACCTGTCCGCTCAAAAATTTCTTGTGCTCTTTCAGAAAACCGTCACACTAACGGGATAACAGTGATTTTTTGCGTACCTTTATGTTTTATTTTTTAGAATGAGGTATTAGGTGCCCGACGATATTATTTATGTCACCCGTCCGTCATTACCTCCACGCGAAGATGTCATGTCTTTTCTGGACGAGGTCTGGGACAGCCGCTTCGTGACCAATGGCGGCCCGATCCACCAACGTTTCGAGGCTGCTTTGGCCGCCTATCTGGATGTGCCGTACGTAACGTTGACGGCCAATGCCACCTTGGGATGCATGCTGGCCTTGCGGCATCTGGGGGTGACCGGAGAGGTGATCACGCCCGCCTTCTCCTTTGTAGCAACAGCACATGCCGTAAACTGGGTCGGCGCGGATCTGGTCTTCGCCGATATAGATCCGGTAACGCTGAGCATCGATCCCGCGGATGTCGAAAGGCGTATCACGCCAAAGACTCGCGCTATTTTCGCGGTGCATTGCTATGCCAATCCCTGCGATACTCAGGCATTGGCGGATATCGCCAAACGCCACGGGCTGGCACTGATCTACGATGCGGCGCATTGTTTCGCAGCGAAAGACGAAGGTGGCAGCCTGTTGCGCCATGGGGATCTGTCGGTGGTGAGCTTTCATGCCACGAAGGTCTTCAGCACGCTTGAGGGTGGCGCCATCATCTCTCATGACCTGGAAACGAAACAGGCGCTCGACCGGCTGTGCAATTACGGGATCGTCGACGAGAGCAACGTGGACTCCGTGGGACTCAATGCCAAGATGAGCGAGATGCACGCGGCCGTTGGCCTGGCACAACTGGCCCACGTCGATCGCGACATTGCGCTACGTGAACAGGTGGTCCAGCGCTATTGGGACCGGTTGAAGGATGTAGACGGGATCCGCTGTATCTGCCCCCCCGACCATCCGGGCCGAAATAATTACGCCTTCCCGATCGTGGTGGAGCCGGACTACCCGCTTTCCTGCCGAACGCTCCATGAACGGCTGAAAGAAAATGGCATCCATGCGCGCCGGTATTTCTACCCGCTGCTCTCACAACTTCCCATGTACCGGGACCTGCCGTCGGCAGATCCGCAGGGATTACCACAGGCCATCGGGGCGTCAAAAAAGGTGATGTGTCTTCCGCTCTACCCTGATCTTGCGCCGGAAGATCAGGATCGTGTGCTCGACATGATCTGCAACCCGCCCGCATGTGACTGGGCTCCTCAGCCTTACGCATTCGACGTGATGCAAACTCCAGCCGGGTATATCAGGGAGGATCTGGATCGCGTCCAAAATTCATGCGCGTGAATACTCCCTTGCTGGCCTGGGGGCTACGTCGGTTTGTTACGGGCCGTACGCCCGATCTGCATGAATTAGCGACACGCAGCTGGGAGATCAGCCCTGCCCTGTCCGAGGCCTGCCCGCCCGCGATCCACCTGCCTGATGCGCTCGACCGCATCACGGCCCTGTCACCCTGGCGGGACTGGGAAAGCGAGCGGCGGTTCATCGAGGGCGGCGTGATCGAACATGCAGCAACGCGTGCGCATCTGGTCGAGGATGTCGATATCTCCGGCGCCTTTCTCTATCGCAGTGCGGCGAAGATGCGTGCCGGTTTCGGTCCGCAACAGATGATCCGCAAGGGCGGAGCCTCCTTTCAGCGGATTTCGGAGGCGCATCTTGTCTCCAACTGGGCCGGGAGCCAATATTTCGGGATTTTCCTGCGAGCAATCCTGCCGATGGAGCTGCTGCCCGGCCAAGGCGCCCCGATGATTTCCGTCGTCACCAAACCCTACGAGCATGAAGATGGCTACCGTCAAATCCTCTCCATGCCCCCTCCCCCCCGCGTCGCATCAGCACGCGTCAAGCGGCTGACCCTCTATACAGATTTCGGGCAGAATGCCTCCAAGGCCGTCCGCTATGCCGAGCTGCGCGCGCGTCTGCGTCGCACGCTTACCCCTCCCGCACCAGAAGCGCCCCCCACGGGTGTCTATCTCAAGCGCGGAGATACCGGGGAACGTCGTCACCTCACCAACGAGGCGCAGGTCGAAGCGGCGCTGGCGGCGCTTGGGTTCGACATCGTGGAGCCATCCAAGCTCGAACCCCGAACAATCGCGCAAAGACTGCTTGATGCACCAATCGTGGTCAGCGTGGAAGGCAGCCATCTGGCTCACGCGATCTATCCGATCGCGGAAAACGGCACCCTCGTGGTGCTGCAGCCGCCCGATCGGTTTGCCATGGCCTTCAAGGAATTCACCGACCGTGCGGACCTGCGCTTTGCCTTTACTGTCGGCCGCCCCGCCCCCAATGGGTTCAGCGTGGATATTGACGATCTGAAACATACGCTGGATATGGTGTCATGACAGCACAAACCCCGCGAGAACTTATCCTCCTGCCGAGCCTCAAGGCGCGCGAAGGGGCGCAGGGACGCTTGATCCTGACTCAAAAATACCTCGACGGGGCGGCCGAATATGCGCGAACGTGGCCCGGCCCGGTCACCTCTCTGGTAGATCTCGATACCCGTCCGGGCGTCGACATGGACCAGGTCGAAACAGGGCTCGACGACCCTGCAACCAGGCTGGAACTGCGCCCAAAGGATAACGACGCACTGGCTGCCCGCCTGCAACACGCCGCCATGGCCTTGGCGCACCTTTCCTCCATAGAGGCCGAAACCGCGGCGCTTTGCCATCGGATCGGCGTGCCCATCGTGTTCACCAGCGAATACACACCTCAGACCGAAATCCAGATCATAAATGCATCGACGTCGAACCCGCTGCGGAGGCTACGGCGCCGATTTTACACACGACAGGTCGAACGCAAACGCCAAGAGATATTGCGCCGCCATGCTACCGGGCTGCAATGCAGCGGTACGCCCACCTATGACCTCTATAGCTCGATAGCCCCCAATCCGCTGCTCTTCTTCGACAACCGGGTGCCGTCCGCTGACATCATTAACGATACAGCACTTGAGGCGAAATGCGCCCAGATGGCCACCGGGGCGCCTCTGCGGTTGGTCTTTGGCGGACGGATCACGGCGATGAAAGGCGTGATGGAATTGCCGCGCGTGGCCGGGGCATTGGATCGCTACGGTGTCCCTTATCAGATGGAAATCTACGGCAGTGGCGACCTTGAGACGGCATTGCGCCGCAAGATTGCAGATGAAGGTTTATCAGAGCGGGTGACCCTGCATCCCCCCATGGATTTCATCAACGGCTGGATTCCCCTGCTGAAGCGGCAGGCCGATCTCTTCGTCTGCTGTCACCCCCAGGGTGATCCATCGAGCACCTACCCGGAGGTCATGTCCTGCGGCGTGCCGATCGTCGGATATGCAAACGAGGCCTTTGCTGGGATCGTGCGCGAATCCGGCGCGGGTTGGAGCGTCCCCATGCATGATGCCGCCGGGCTGGCGGCCGAGATCGCCCGGCTGCATGGCGACCGGACAGCCTTGCAGGAGATGGCTCGGCGAGGGCGCGGTTTTGCCCTGGAACACTGTTTCGAAGCCACTTTTGAAAAGCGTACCAAACATCTGATCAGGACCAGCCGACTACCCGAAGGCGACAAGTCCTTGCACCAAGAGTGACACGCAGGAGCGTCGCATGCTCAAATCCCTTTTGGTGTTCGTGACGACACCCTCCAACTTCCTGATCCTTCTGGTCGTGGGCGGGGTTTTTCTGCTTTTGCTGCGCTTGCGGCGATTGGGTCTTTTTACCACCGCTCTGGGCACTTCTGGGCTCCTCATCTTCGGCTATACCTCGGCAAATGAATTGCTGCTGGCACCGCTTGTGTCACGCTTCCCGGCCATGACTCTGGAAGAACCCCCCGAGCCTTTCGGCATCGTTCTCGTAGGCGGCGGTGTGAACGAGGTACATGCTCAGAGCACCGGGGCGCTCATGGAGTTGACCGAGGACGGAGATGCGATCCCCATCGCGGCTCTTCTGGCCCGCCGCTTCCCCGATGCACGCATCATCGTGAGTTCGGGAAGCGGCAGTGGTGGCCCCCCTGCCCCGCTGCGCCAAGCCGACGGAATGCGGCGTATTCTGCTGGAATTTGGGGTTGAGGATGACAGGATCGCCGTCGAAGGCCAATCGGGCAGCACCTTCGAACGCGTGCGCAATTCCATCGCGCTGATCGGGGACGACAAGGACGAAACATGGTGGGTGCTGAGTTCGGCTCACAGGATGCCCCGCGTGATCGGCACGTTCCGACAGCTTGGGATGGATCCGACGCCCTTTCCGGTCGACTTCCGGTGGATCCCGCCCTTCGATCCCTTTTACACCTACCGCTTCACCGATGGGCTGCAGTTGACGGATCTCGCGGTCAAGGAATGGCTGGGACTGACATCCTACTGGTATCAGGGCAGGACATCCGAGTATTTTCCTGCCCCTTGATTGGACCTGCGTTGCCATCGAATGGTGCACGGGTGCCGAAGGTTGCGGCAGCGTCAGGACATGAAAAAGGGCGCTCCGAAAAGCGCCCGCATTCCAATTTCAAATCGACGTGTTGGCCTCAGGCCTTCTTGCGACGCTTGCGCAGGGCCATCAGGCCAAAGCCGGTAAGCAACAGACCAGCTCCTGCCGGAAGTGGTACAGCAGCCACGGAGATTTCCCGCATCCGGATCCCGCGCCAGCCCTCGCTGTCTGGAGAAGTGGCAACAAATGCGAAAACTTCACCACGGAGCCCGCTGGCACTCAGGCTGAAGGTTTCGAACGATCTGTCCACAGGACCATCGGTTGCATCCGACGGGATCGTGAACGTCTCGGCGTAAACTCCATCAATGTAGAGGTCCACGGTTTCATCTTCCGGGCCCTTCTCGAAAATGACGGCCTGCAGCAAACGGTGCGTGATCGGGCTGAAGTCAAACGCCAAGGCCTCACCACCGGCCGCGAAGTGCTCCTCGGCGCCGTATGATACACCCCAGCCATTGTTGTGGCGATTGATCAGACCAGTAGTCCCGGCATTATAGTCGGAATAGGCTGTCACCACGGCGGTAGACCCTTCACTGGTCAGCGTGACCGAGTTCAGGTCGTCAGATCCTGAACCCAAAGTGAATGTCGCTGCGGATGCGCCACCTGCCAACAGAACAACTGCTGCAGCGGCCAAAACTGTCTTCTTCATATTTCCCCCGAAACCCTAAAATCGTTAACGGTTTATAGCTTTTTATACTTCGTACGCACCGCAGAAGAGGCCGTAAAGCTTTTTTGCCTTAAAAGAAAAGTATTTCTTGGGGTTCACTCTTGGGTTGTAGAAAGGGCCGCTTTCTTATGGAGTTACTTCAAAAACCGCCCCAAGAAGAGTGCTTCAGGTGCAGGTCCAGTTCTGTGTCGGAATCATCGGCTCACGAATGCAGGCTTCGATTTCATCAGCGAGCAAATCCCGAAACCATGCGCGTTCTTCCGGCTTCACTGTGACAACATCGCGTGCATTGGCAACAAGCCCCTTGCGGATGGACCGACGGATGGCGGTGGGCAAAAGCGCACGGCCTACCCCCTTGATCAGATCGCTTGTCAGAACCGATTTGGCGAAGGCATTCCGCGGAATATAGGATTCATTGAGACGTTCCATATCTTCGACCGGCATGTGGGGCACGCCCAAGAAATCGTAGACACGCCGCGTGGCAGCATCCGCATCGCGCAGCTCGGCATAATCTAAGACCATGAACCGATCGCCAAATCGGTCAGCGTAGCGGCGCACATCCGCAGACACGGTACTCCGCCGCTTGTGATAGAATAGGGGCTGCCATCCCTCCGCACGCCGCTTCTCTTCAGCCAGAACAGAGTCCTTAAAGCTGAGAGTCTCGAACTTGAGACGAAGCGTGTGATTATATTCCGACACCGCCCGTTCCACGGGATCGCGTAGAATACACAGGACCCGGAGATCACAATGTTCGGAAAAACGTTCCAGTAAATTAGGCGTTTCCTCGCGCCATATATAGTCAGTGGATCCGTCGATGGCCCACTGCCCCTCACTCAAATCTTCGAATTTTGCGGTATAGGTTTCAAGGTCGGTGGGAATCCATCGCCTGAACACATCGCCTCGCGGTCCCGTCCATTTTTGCTCGGCCATAGTGGAAAAATACCGTGGTTCCTTACTTTTGGACAAGCAAGCTTGCGGATGGTTTCCCAAGTGGTGCGCCAAAGCGGTGGTCCCGGCCTTGGCAGACCCGATTATTGCCAGAAGTTTTGTTATCTCAGCCATGCAAGTCACAAACCTTGAAGATCGCTGCGCGTCAATCTCTTACCGGTCCCGAAGACCTACTTGAAGATGTGCGCATTGTTTCGCACGCGAAATCTTATATCTCAAATTCTTGATTCCACTACGTTAATAAGAATTTCGCACGGAAAATGCCGCATGGTCAATTATCCTGACCTGCCCGCTTCTTCACCCAACCCAGAAAAGCTCTGGCGGGGGATTTCAGGGGCGGGGCGCCGGAGGCGGCCCAGACGTCTCGCCATTCAGCCTCCAGCGCATAGATGTCGGCACCCGGTACCATCGCGCGCGCGGCATTCAGCGTATCGGGCGAGAGTGGTGGAATCTGCGCGGCAGGCTCCACCACCTCGGCCACAGGTCGGACACAGATGATGTCGCCCTCTTCTTCGGTCAACGTGTAGTCAGGCAGGTGCGCATCGCGGATGATCTCGCGCAGCATCGCGCGAAACACGCGGCGCGGACTTGCAGAGCCGGATTTCTTGCACAGCGTATCGACCGAAACGCGCCATTCTGGTTGCCGACCACAATGCTTGCGACAGAGTTCGTAGATCCTGCGCTCCAGGGGGCGACGCAGGGAGAAGTAGTCCCGACTGAGGGTCAGAACCGATTTGGACAGCACCGCGCGGTAGAGCCATTCCGAGAGTGTCACTGCAACACTGACCATACGCCCGCCACGGGTGCGCCGGACGATCTCCCAGCTTTCGATCAGGCCGAAACCGGTGGTGACTTCGAACGGATCTGCCTTAGGGCCGGTGGCGATATTTGTGGTGATACGTGTGCCAGCCAGCCGCTCGAACGCATCGCGCAGCCTCTTGTACCCATCTCCTGACGTTTCGCGCCCGGTCGCCAGAAGCAGATCATGCGCGGTAAGGGTCAGCGTGCGCTGCGTGGGACGCCCGACATTGATCGCCGCCATCAACTGCGAAATGCAGAAGATCAGGATATCAGCATCAAAGATCGTCGCGCGACCCTTCACCGAGGGCGTCACCGTCACTTCGATATCGTTGTGGCGATATTCGATGATGCGACGGTCGGGGCGCGTGGACAGCGAGAAGAGCGGATGTTCCATCGAAGCAAGGTCGTGCTTGGGAACCGCCGCGAAGAAGTCACAAACAAAAAAATCACCCACGGCCTGCGGGGCCCTGGCGCTCACCTTCTTGCTGCCGCAAGTCTGCGACCTATCTCTGTCATGCCCTGCTCGCTCTCGTCTCTGGCGCCGCTTGCCTGTGGTCCGAAAACCCGGGGCGCTCTTCGGTGTTTCAATTACACCCACAGTAGAAACCCCACGCGATTCTGTCCACAAGCCAGGCCTCCGCAATCGTGGGATCGGAGTCGGTTCAGCGTGGGTTCAGAGTCGCCTTATCGTGGGTTCAGAGTCGGTCTGCCTGTGGCAGAAGCACGAAAGCTACATTAAAACAGAACTTTACGTGAAAGCTTAGACTGCTGTAACTTATAAATAACAGAAAAATAACTAAGACGCGCTGCCAAGGCGTGGAGTTTCAAAGACCAGCGCATCCCTGCAAAACATTGGATTTGCTTGGAAACATATTGAATGATCACTGTTTTCTTGCATGTGCCGCCTTTTTCGATATCCTAAGAAAAACACAGCATATCGAGAGGGTCATGAGCAGCACATCCTCCCCACCGCCCTATTTCAGGATCGCACCCGATGCTGCGATGTCGGCCATGGACGAACCTGTCCAAACCGCCGATTTCGCAGAGATCGCAGAAGCCTGCCTTCGCGGACGCAATGATCTCGCCGGGCGTGGAATGAATCCCGACGGGTCTAAGACATTGCGTCTGTTTTCGACATGGGAAATCACCAAGTATCTCATCCCGGTAGCGCCCGCACATTTCCGCCGGGTGTTGCGGTCTCATCCCGATTTGCCCCAAGGCCAGTCGGAAACCGATGGCGGCGCGAAATGGTTCACCTTCGACGAGGTGCTTCGGCTGCGCGCCTATTTCGGGGCCGAGGGCTCCAAGGCCAAAGAGTACCTGCCCTACCGGCCTGATGGCCTGCCCGCAAAGGTCGTGGCGGTGGCCAATTTCAAGGGCGGTGTTGGCAAGACATCCACCGCCGCGCATCTGGCAATGTCAGCGGCCCTGGACGGCTACAAGGTTCTGGTGATCGATCTGGACAGCCAGGGATCGATGACGTCGATCCTGAACGGGCAGGTGGACGATGAATGGCAGACCGTCTTCCCGATGATCGCCAGGCATTACGCGGAATATCTGCGGAACGAAAATCAACGGCGCCTTGATCGGGGAGAGACCCCCCTGCCCTTGGACGATACGCTGAGTGAGGCGCTGGAAATAGAACCTGCCGATCTCGTGCGGTCCACGCATTGGCCAAATATTGATCTCATCGGCGCACAGCTCAATCTCTATTGGTCAGAATTCCAGATCCCGGTCTGGCGCATGGCCGGGCGCAGCTGGAAGCTCTGGGACGCGCTGAGTGAGGCGCTGGAGAGCGGAGGGCTGCTCGACAGCTATGACCTCGTCGTGCTCGATACCCCCCCTGCCCTTGGCTATCTGACGATCAATGGGCTGGCAGCGGCCGATATCCTCATCGTACCCACCGGCGCCTCTTTCGTCGAATTCGACAGCACGGGGCGGTTCTTTGACATGCTGCACGCCGCCTTCCAATCGATCGAGGAAGGCGAGAACATGGCTGCCCGCGCCTTGGGGCGTCCTGAGCTGCGTTTTGAATGGGATGCGGTGCAAACGGTAATCACCCGCTTCGATTCCAGCCAGCAGGCAGAGATGGCCGGGCTGATGCAAACCTATCTTGGGCACCGCCTGTCGCCTTTCCGGCAGGATTACACGGCACTGATCGGGCAGGCTGGAGAGCGCGTTCACGGGATCTACGAGGCCGATTACCGCGATTTCAACCGTGATACCTATGCACGGGGGCGTGCCGCCTTCGACGAGACCTATGCGGCGTTCAAGCGGCTTCTCGTGGGCAGCTGGCGCAAGGACGAACTGGATCGGGAAAAAGAGGGCAGGGCAGCGCAAGATGCGGCTCTGAGCGCGGGTTAGAGCCGCATAGAGGAGGTACGGGATCATGGCAAAACGCAGGCGGTTGGAACCGGCGAAGCCGGATGGCGGGCAGCAGGGGCTGGAAACCAAGGGTTATGTCAACGGCTGGGCCGGGGTGCGGCGGCGACATGCGCCGATTGCCGACGTCGCGGAAGATGCGGCGGGGCAGGCGGCCTTCGAGGAAGTGGCCGGTGCGCTTCAATCGGCCCGCGAGGAAGGCCGCCTGATCCAGCGCATCCCACTGGACGAGATCCGTCGGGATCACCTGCTGCGCGATCGTATCACGCTTGACGAGGAAGACATGGCCGCGCTGGAGGCGAGTATAGCCGCCCGTGGCCAGCAGACCCCGGTGGAGCTGGTCACGCTGCCAGAGGGCGGCTACGGGCTGATCTCTGGGCTGCGGCGGGTCGAGGCGCTGCGCAGGCTGGGGCAGGGGACAGTGCTGGCGCTTGTGCGGGCTCCGGAAGGATCAGAGGCCGCCTACCTGGCCATGGTCGAGGAAAACGAGATCCGCGCCAACCTGTCCTTCTTTGAGCGCGCCCGGGTTGCGGCAGAGGCCGCGGGGATCGGTGTTTACCCATCGGCACAGGCAGCGGTTCAGGCGCTCTTTGGCCACGCCAGCGCCTCGAAACGGTCCAAGATCCTGTCCTTTGTGACGCTGCATGAGGCGCTTGGGTCCTCTCTGCGTTTTCCGGAGGCTATTCCCGAAAAGCTGGGTCTGGCTCTGGTAAAGGCCATCGACACGGTGCCTGCCTTTGGCGTGCGGCTGCGCGACAGTTTGCGCAAGACTCCCGCTGATGACCCCGCCGGAGAACGTGCCGCGCTGGAACGTGCGTTGGCACGTGCCCAGAGCAAGAATGCAGACAAGCCGGTTACTTCTGGTCCACGGGGCGAAGAGGTGGCGCACGGCCTGTTCCTTGAAGCCGCTCGCGGTCGGGTCGTGCTGCGGGGCGACGGGCTTGATGGTCAGTTGGTGGAGGATCTGCGCAGGTGGTTGGCTGAGCGCGGGGTCTGATTTTCCCGAAGAAATTCTAAAAAATACAACAAAAACAACGGTGTGATTTTCAACGTTTCGCGTGCGAAACAAAAAATCCGGGCGCCGCAGCATGACAGCGCCCGGATCTGAAGATCAGATGGTGAATTCCGAGAACTCTTCGTAAAGCAGGTCGGAGGCGTCGCCGAAGATGTCCTCGGCGTTCCGGGTGACCTCTTGTGCGGTTACGCCGCGCAGAACGATGTACTCGTTATTGGCCCAGATAACAGCGTTACCGTCCTGTGTGGTAAGCTCAATGCCGTTGTAGCCCCTGAACCCGGTCTCTACGTCCCCAAGCACGAGCTTGTCGACGCCGACTTCGAAGTCGGTGATGACATCACCCCAGTCCCGTCCGTCACGGGCAAAGACGAAGACATCCTCAACGCCGTTTCCGGCTCCACCGGTCAGCAGGTCGTTGCCCCATCCCCCCTGGATCTGGTCGCTGCCCTCCTGGCCGTTGATGGTGTCGTTGTCGCTTCCGCCGCGCAGCCAATCCTGCCCGGCCCCACCGCGGATCAGATCGTTGCCAAGCCCGCCATATGCCAGGTCCCGGTCTGCGCCGGTATTGATGACGTCGTTGCCTTCATGGCCGCAGGCGATATCGATGCCATAGCCGGTCTCGATCACATCATCGCCGCCAAAGCCTTGGATCAGGTCATGTCCCGGGCCGGAGTAGAACTCTTCGTCCAGGTCCATGCCGACCAGATGGTTGTTGGAGGTGTCGCCGACTGTTTTAGCCGCGACTTCAGCGCCGTTGTCGATGGTGAGGTGCACTACATCATTCGTGTAGTTGACAGTCAGGACAGCGCTACGATTGCTGGCGAGTCCGATAACGTCGAAGGAATCGATGTTGCCGGTGATTTCATCGGCCCGCATCAGAGTATACGTGCCGTTGGCCATGCCATTGGTTGCGGACAGATCGACGACCACATCCACTTCGCCAAGATCGATATGGGAATTGACGTGAGGCGCATCGCCATAGGCGCCAGAGCGGAACTCGGAAATCGACCCAAGCCCGGTTTCGTCGCTCATGAAGACCACTTCGGACCCGGCATCGAAGCTGATGACGCCCAGCTGATTGCTGGCTCCGTCAAAGCCAACCTGGGCATCTGCGCCACGCACCACCAAGCGTTCTCCAGACCCCAGTGTGAAGTCGCCACCATCGGCGCTGAGAAGGGCCTGACCGTCATCCACGAACAGATCGACATTGTCGGTGATGGTTCCGGTATTGGCAAAGCGTCCACCGTCCAGCGACACGTTCAGTGTCGCGACGCCGATATGACCCGTTCCCAGCCAGAACTGGCCAGCTGCAGTCAGATTTATCGTGCCACCATCGGCCGCAGCGTATGTGCGCCCGGAGACGTCGAGGCGACCATTTGAGATGTCGAGCTGCCCGCCATCGCCAAAGCCGAGCGTGCGGATCGTATTGGTGCCGCCATAAACCACCCAGTTGCCGCCAAGGTCCACGCTGTCGCCTACCACTGTGCCGGGCAGATCTTCGGTGCTCCAGTTGATGCGGTTGTCCCAGCGAACACCATCGCCGATTTCGTTGGGGATGAAGCGCAACGTCGTCGCGCTGGTGCGCGCATCTTGCAAAACGCCGAAAGCGTCCTGGAAGTAGGCGTTCAGGGTGTCCGCCTCGATATCGTTTTCTCCCAACCAATCCACGAGATCTTCGAGGCCAGCTGTTGGATCGTTCAACACGATCTTGGCAAGGTTGGCGGCTGTTGTGTCGTCGAGCCTGGTAGTGTTCAGGCCGTCAATGTTGCGGTTTTCGGCGTCAGCGTCGCCTCTGTCTGCCTCGAGCCCGCCGAACCAACCATAAACGATGGTGTCGTCGTAATATGGCTGGTTTTCGTTGATTACTGCGCCGTTGCTGTATTCTTTGTAGTCGAGTTCTGAAGGCTGATCCGGGTCTGCGAGATGCGCTACGATATTGTCCACGAGCGACGTGTCCAAACCACCGTTTACGAGCCCTCGCGAATAGGCGCCAATTGCGTCTGCCACTTTGTAGCTGGCTGATGTGACCACATTCCCTGACAAAAGAGAGAAGTTTCCAATGGGCCCGAAGCCATAGAAATCTCCACCTCGCACAACGAAACCAGCATTGTTATCGAGAAACAGATTGCCCTCGACAAACCCACCACTGCGCAACTGCCCGCCATAGGATGAAGCTTGAGCAGAAATGTTGTCGCGGAAAGTCAGGTCACTTACGCCAGAATTCATGTACACGTTGTGTGAAAACATGCTTGGAGTCTGTGGATCAGCTCTGCCTGAGGGATCGTAACCTTCTTCCCAACCAATTGTCGCAAAGATGGAATTTTCGATCAGCATACCGTCTATGTTGGCGCCATAGAGGCTGGTGAACTTGTCCGGTGATGCTTCCCATGTGCGCCCATTCACCGGGTTTTCCCAAGCGAGGTCATGGAAATTAAGGTCGCGCGCTGTGATGCCGTTGGCATTCTGAATAATTACGTGGCCTTGTCCGCTTGCCGTAATGGTATCAAGGATTACGTTTCCGCTGACATCATCCGGTCCAAGAATTTGTAAATCCTCGGTTATGTGAAGGTCGTGCAACACGATGTTAGAGAAAGTCTCTCCGGCGAGATACTGGCCTGAGGTTATAATTGGCTGCTCGCCGTTACCATAAGAGGTAATGACAACAGGGTGTAGCTCGTCTTCACCTTCTATCCCCCTGGGCATGAGATCTCTGCCTCCGAGCGTGTCGTAGCTAAACCCTCTCTCCAAGCGGAGCCAGTGCGAGCTTGGTCCGCCTTCGGCGCTCAATTCTTGCCAAAGTTCCATGCCCACATCCACAGCCAGTGCCATGCCGGGCGAGGAGCCATATTCAGGGTGGGCAGTCAGCCACTCGCCGTTCACAGCGGAGGTCGAGATGCCTTCACGCGCGGCGATATCCGCGATTGTCAGGGCGTCGGGCGATGCGGAGACATAGACCTCGCGATGATTGTCTCCGGTTTCGATGATGAGTTCCCCATCGGCATCGGTTTCCAACATGTAGTGGTCCGCACCAGTTCCCCAGCCTCCTTCCTGAGAGGGCTCAGTGACCCGCAGGTTCACTGTCTGGCGGGATGTGGACCCGTCTGCGGCTACGACTTCGCCTGTGAAGGAGAGGGGCCCGGTATAGTCACTTCCGGTCAGTACCAGCGCCAGGGAGTTGTCCGGGTTGACGGTCAGCCGCCCTTCGTCCGGGGCATCAATGATCGTGACGTCGCGTGCGGTTTCGTAATTGCGGGGCAGAAGCGTCGTGACCCGTGCTCCGGAAACTTCGGCGTTTCCAAGGTTGAATAGTGACAGTGGCATGTTGCAAGTCCCTCGATTTTCGTCATGCGGCATCGGCTTGCGCGCAAATTCATCCGGGGGCTTGCAGGGCAAACCCCATTTGACGCACGACAACTTTTTGCTCGTGCGTTATTCAGAGATTTCCGCGGAGAACTGCTCTTTTAGTTATGACACTCGTAACCATGCGGACGGGACATTCCTGAGCGAATGCCCGATTTGCAGTTCTTGTATGGAAAAATTTGTTACCGGCAAGTTAACGATTTGTGTCGCGCGGCCCAGACCTTTGCGCCCGGCAAAAATTAGCCGACCGTTTCATTCGATGACGCAGAAACTTGCTTGTTTGAGGTGAGCCTCTGAAGAAATGTAAGCGGTGGCCGCGCCCCACGTTGCGGCTGATGGCTTCGGTTGCGAGGTGATACCCATCTCATGATGGGGAGTGCGGTTCGCAATGTGCGCGACAAATTCGTTTCTCAAATTGTTGGGCGTCGAGATCTACCCCTCTGGTCATCGGCGATGGGCTGATGCGGCCAATCTCTCGCCGCGCCGCGACTGAACGAGGGCGGACTGCCGACCGAAGGCGCCATCGACCAAGTGCTGGTCTCGAAGTTCGCGGACCACCTGCCGTTCTATTGGCAGAGTCAGATCCTGGCCGACTGGGCGGGAGCCGCGGCTTTCCACCTCGGCACCGTGGTCGACCGGTTGACCGAGCATCTTAAGTCTTCCGGCAAACTCTTCGTGCCCTCTCGGTCGATTGCTACGCAATCGCCTGCCGGGTAATAGACGAAACCATCGCCCCGGTGCCGGATCCAGGCCGCAGGTGGACCAAGACCGGTTACCTCTGGGCGCTGGCCCGCGATGATCGCGGATAGGGATGCGATGATCCGCCCGGTGTCGTCTTCACCTACCAACCCAGCCGCGTCGGCGCCTAGGCCGAACAGATCCTGCAAGGCTTCGACGGCACCCTGCGGCTCGAGGGCTATTAGGCTACAACCGACTGACGCGTCCCTCCCCCAAGAGCGGCGTGCCGTTCACGGTTGCGCACTGCTGGGCACGCGCAAGGCGCAAGCTGAAGGAGGTCTTCGACCGCTACGGATCCGAAATCGCCGCCGAGGGCCTGCGCCGGATCGCCGATCTCTACCGCATCGATGCCGAGATCCGAGACATGGGGCCCGGCCAGCGCCTGTCCGCCCGTCAGGCTCGCAGCGTGCCCCTTGTGGCCGAGTTCGGGGATTGGCTGCAGGCACAGCGTCTGCGGGTCTCCTCGACAATCCGCAGCTTCTCGGATGACGACCAGCGGCGCCTGCGGCCGCCATCGGTGATGATCTCATAGTCAGACATAAGCACGTGCTTGGGGCTAAACCTAAGCCTCCATGGTTATGCCTGAGTGTCTGGTCGAAAGGGGGGCCAGTTCACAAAGCGAAGCGCGTCAAAAGATCAAACCATCCTCCAAAGCAAACCACCCAATGACCTCATTTGTGTGGTTGAGCTCTACATTGCGAGATTGCTCTTCTGCAACAAAGGCAGAGAAACCTGTGTCGGATAAGTCGGCCAAACGCAGGACCGAGGTGTCTCCTCCATCTCTGGTCTGGATGTCACCAAGCAGAACCAACGTGTCTGCGTATGTCTCAACAAAGTTGAAAGCATCGGCCTTATGAGTGACGGCATCAGCGGACTTGCCTGCCTCCATCCCGGCTCCTGCACCCGTTTCGATCGCGATCCATGAAATGTTTTCAGCGATATGCGACGAGCCGCTTTCTTGCTCGCGTATGCGCGTTTCGAAACCGTTTGCGTCGATGTTGCGCACTCGGCTGTCAACAGCCTCCGGATCATTGACTGAAGTCACTTCGTGCAAAATGACAGCGTCAGTCAAGGCTTCGCCGAAGGCAACCGTAGTATATGAGGAGGTTCCGGCCGTGGCGGTTCCGGCGACAATCGCCGCGCCATTGGCAAGCGTGTGCGACCCTTCGGAAATCGCCAACCAGTTGACGGTCTCAGCGCCGTGAATGCCGTCGAGATAATCCCATTCGTCGATTTGGAACTCAAAGCCGGTGTCGGTCACGTTGCGAACGCGCGTTGTCGTTGCTTCACCGTCATTGTTGGTCAGTGGCCCAAGGACCACAACGGCGTTCGCGATGGCGGTCTCAAAACTGATGCTGTGCCACTGGTCGGGTCCGGCCTGCGCAGTGGTCACTGTCCCGGCTTCGCCAATCGGGGGCATTGCGCTGCCTTGGCCGTTGATCGTTAGGTCGATAGTGGCGGTGCTGCTGCCGCCCTGTCCGTCGGCTACACGATAGTCGAAGCTCTCGATAGTGCTCTCACCGCTGTTCAGACTGTCAAACGCGCCGTTTTGCACAAAGGTCAATTGCCCGCCAGATGTCAGCTGGACGCTGGCGCTGGAGGCCAGGGTGACGATGCTGCCGATCGTCACGGTCTGGCCATCTATTTCGGTTATAGCCAGTGGATCGCTGTCAATATCGTTGTCGTTTGTGAGCGGCGAAAGGGTAAGAGCCGTGCCCTCATTCACACTTGCAGTATCGCCGATCGCTACGGGAGCATCGTTCTCCGGCGTGACTGTCAGCGTAAGCGTGCCGGTGTCTGTCCCGCCTTGGCCATCACTTATCGTATAGATAAGTGTCTCAGTGCCGTTGAAGTTCGCGTCCGGATTGTAGCGGACCTGACCGTTCCCGATGCTGGCTGAGCCATTGATGGCACCGGTCACACCGTCCAACGCAAGGACATCGCCGTTTACATCCATGTCGTTCGACAGAACATCGATCAGAATGCTGCCATCTTCCGCAACGCTGACTGAGTCGTCTGCGGCTTCTGGCGGTGTATTGACCACCTCGCCAGCCGCAAAAAGCTGCCCCCCAGTAAGCGCGAGATAGCCGACGGTTTCGTTAACGTGGCCAAGTTCTGTATTGGCGGATTGTTCTTCTTCGGCGAACAGCGAAACCCCGGTTTCATCAAGCGCTGTCAGGCGCGTCACCGCCGTATCAACGCCATTCGTTGATTGCATATCTGCCAGCAATACCGGTCCCTCGGCAAAAGGGGTCGCAAAAGTGAAACTATCGACACGTTCGTCGAGTTGATCGGGCGTGCGAACCGCTTCGATCCCGGTCCCTGTCCCCGTTTCAATGGCGATCCAACCGACAGTCTCTGCAACATGGCGGCCGTCCGCTTCTTCTTCTTCGATCTGCACCTCGAAGCCGTCGGCTGTCACATTGCGCAGACGCGTCGCGATGGCGCTGGTTTCATTGACTGTCGTCGCCTCTGCAAAGACCACCGGGTTCACAAGAGCAGCACCGAAAGATTGCGCGTTGAACCCCGTACCCACGCTGGCCGTGCCTGCGACAACGGTTTGCCCGCTGTCCAGAAGATGCGTACCCTCAGAGACGGCAAGCCAGCTCAGGGTCTCGGCACCGTGAACGCCGTCAAGATAGTCCCATTCGTCAATCTGGAATTCGAAGCCGGTGTCAGTAACGTTTCGCACCCGCGTGGTCGCCATCTCGCTGTCATTGGTAGACAGCGGACCGAGTACAACAACAGCGTTCGAAATTGCCTCCGCGAATGTGACACTATGCCATTGGTCAGGCCTGGTTTGCGCGATGGTCACAGAGCCACTTTCGCCGATCGGTGAGGATGCGGCACCTGATGGTTCGATAGTGAATGTCACCGTCCCAGTGTCCGAACCGCCATTGCCGTCGTCGACAGTGTAGGTCACGCTGTCGGTGCCGTCGAAGCCTGCATCGGGCGTGTAACGCAACTGACCGCCTTCGATCACCGCAGTGCCGTTTGCAGGCGTGCCCACCGAGGTCAGCGTAAGCGTGCCACCTTCCGGATCAGTGTCATTGGCAAGGACGTCGACAAGGACGTCGTCGCCCTCAACCAGGGTCGCGCTGTCATCCGTGGTCACAGGTAGATCGTTCACTGCATCCACGGTGATGGTCAAAGTGCCGGTATCGATGCCGCCGTTTCCGTCACTGACAGTGTAGGTAAGCACCTCTGTCCCGTTAAAGTTGGCGTCAGGAATGTAGCGCAGTTGACCGGCTTCGACCGAGGCGGTGCCGTTCGCCGCGCCAGCCACACCATCAAGCGTGAGCACGTCCCCGACGACCTGAACATCGTTAGCGAGCACGTCGATCAGAACGGTGCCACCCTCTGTTACGCTCGCGGTATCTGACGCCGCCAAGATGCGAGGCCCTTCATTCCCCGGATTGTCGGCCGTTCCAACTGTATCTTGGGAGATATCTTCAGCGCCGTTGTCGATGGTGAGGTGCACTACATCATTCGTGTAGTTGACAGTCAGGACAGCGCTACGATTGCTGGCGAGTCCGATAACGTCGAAGGAATCGATGTTGCCGGTGATTTCATCGGCCCGCATCAGAGTATACGTGCCGTTGGCCATGCCATTGGTTGCGGACAGATCGACGACCACATCCACTTCGCCAAGATCGATATGGGAATTGACGTGAGGCGCATCGCCATAGGCGCCAGAGCGGAACTCGGAAATCGACCCAAGCCCGGTTTCGTCGCTCATGAAGACCACTTCGGACCCGGCATCGAAGCTGATGACGCCCAGCTGATTGCTGGCTCCGTCAAAGCCAACCTGGGCATCTGCGCCACGCACCACCAAGCGTTCTCCAGACCCCAGTGTGAAGTCGCCACCATCGGCGCTGAGAAGGGCCTGACCGTCATCCACGAACAGATCGACATTGTCGGTGATGGTTCCGGTATTGGCAAAGCGTCCACCGTCCAGCGACACGTTCAGTGTCGCGACGCCGATATGACCCGTTCCCAGCCAGAACTGGCCAGCTGCAGTCAGATTTATCGTGCCACCATCGGCCGCAGCGTATGTGCGCCCGGAGACGTCGAGGCGACCATTTGAGATGTCGAGCTGCCCGCCATCGCCAAAGCCGAGCGTGCGGATCGTATTGGTGCCGCCATAAACCACCCAGTTGCCGCCAAGGTCCACGCTGTCGCCTACCACTGTGCCGGGCAGATCTTCGGTGCTCCAGTTGATGCGGTTGTCCCAGCGAACACCATCGCCGATTTCGTTGGGGATGAAGCGCAACGTCGTCGCGCTGGTGCGCGCATCTTGCAAAACGCCGAAAGCGTCCTGGAAGTAGGCGTTCAGGGTGTCCGCCTCGATATCGTTTTCTCCCAACCAATCCACGAGATCTTCGAGGCCAGCTGTTGGATCGTTCAACACGATCTTGGCAAGGTTGGCGGCTGTTGTGTCGTCGAGCCTGGTAGTGTTCAGGCCGTCAATGTTGCGGTTTTCGGCGTCAGCGTCGCCTCTGTCTGCCTCGAGCCCGCCGAACCAACCATAAACGATGGTGTCGTCGTAATATGGCTGGTTTTCGTTGATTACTGCGCCGTTGCTGTATTCTTTGTAGTCGAGTTCTGAAGGCTGATCCGGGTCTGCGAGATGCGCTACGATATTGTCCACGAGCGACGTGTCCAAACCACCGTTTACGAGCCCTCGCGAATAGGCGCCAATTGCGTCTGCCACTTTGTAGCTGGCTGATGTGACCACATTCCCTGACAAAAGAGAGAAGTTTCCAATGGGCCCGAAGCCATAGAAATCTCCACCTCGCACAACGAAACCAGCATTGTTATCGAGAAACAGATTGCCCTCGACAAACCCACCACTGCGCAACTGCCCGCCATAGGATGAAGCTTGAGCAGAAATGTTGTCGCGGAAAGTCAGGTCACTTACGCCAGAATTCATGTACACGTTGTGTGAAAACATGCTTGGAGTCTGTGGATCAGCTCTGCCTGAGGGATCGTAACCTTCTTCCCAACCAATTGTCGCAAAGATGGAATTTTCGATCAGCATACCGTCTATGTTGGCGCCATAGAGGCTGGTGAACTTGTCCGGTGATGCTTCCCATGTGCGCCCATTCACCGGGTTTTCCCAAGCGAGGTCATGGAAATTAAGGTCGCGCGCTGTGATGCCGTTGGCATTCTGAATAATTACGTGGCCTTGTCCGCTTGCCGTAATGGTATCAAGGATTACGTTTCCGCTGACATCATCCGGTCCAAGAATTTGTAAATCCTCGGTTATGTGAAGGTCGTGCAACACGATGTTAGAGAAAGTCTCTCCGGCGAGATACTGGCCTGAGGTTATAATTGGCTGCTCGCCGTTACCATAAGAGGTAATGACAACAGGGTGTAGCTCGTCTTCACCTTCTATCCCCCTGGGCATGAGATCTCTGCCTCCGAGCGTGTCGTAGCTAAACCCTCTCTCCAAGCGGAGCCAGTGCGAGCTTGGTCCGCCTTCGGCGCTCAATTCTTGCCAAAGTTCCATGCCCACATCCACAGCCAGTGCCATGCCGGGCGAGGAGCCATATTCAGGGTGGGCAGTCAGCCACTCGCCGTTCACAGCGGAGGTCGAGATGCCTTCACGCGCGGCGATATCCGCGATTGTCAGGGCGTCGGGCGATGCGGAGACATAGACCTCGCGATGATTGTCTCCGGTTTCGATGATGAGTTCCCCATCGGCATCGGTTTCCAACATGTAGTGGTCCGCACCAGTTCCCCAGCCTCCTTCCTGAGAGGGCTCAGTGACCCGCAGGTTCACTGTCTGGCGGGATGTGGACCCGTCTGCGGCTACGACTTCGACTGTGAAGGAGAGGGGCCCGGTATAGTCACTTCCGGTCAGTACCAGCGCCAGGGAGTTGTCCGGGTTGACGGTCAGCCGCCCTTCGTCCGGGGCATCAATGATCGTGACGTCGCGTGCGGTTTCGTAATTGCGGGGCAGAAGCGTCGTGACCCGTGCTCCGGAAACTTCGGCGTTTCCAAGGTTGAATAGTGACAGTGGCATGTTGCAAGTCCCTCGATTTTCGTCATGCGGCATCGGCTTGCGCGCAAATTCATCCGGGGGCTTGCAGGGCAAACCCCATTTGACGCACGACAACTTTTTGCTCGTGCGTTATTCAGAGATTTCCGCGGAGAACTGCTCTTTTAGTTATGACACTCGTAACCATGCGGACGGGACATTCCTGAGCGAATGCCCGATTTGCAGTTCTTGTATGGAAAAATTTGTTACCGGCAAGTTAACGATTTGTGTCGCGCGGCCCAGACCTTTGCGCCCGGCAAAAATTAGACGACCGTTTCATTCGATGACGCAGAAACTTGCTTGTTTGAGGTGAGCCTCTGAAGAAGTAGAGCGGATTTTCGCCTCCCTTGACCTTCCCTCGCCCATGATATCGAAATCGAGGGTCGAGATTGGTGAGGTTTTTACACGGTCATAGATGACTTGTGCGGGAGGGTAGAGCCCGTTTTTAAATCAGTGTGTTGCATGTTTTTTCCCGCATGTTTTTCCCGCATGGTTTTGATCTTTCGACACCTTTATCAATCGTGGCTTTCTTCTCAACGTGGCGGATGGACAGGGGTGACGGACTTAGGGATACCTGAGTTTGCCTTAAATATTGCAAACGCTATCCTAGTGGAGGTGCACCCTATCCGGATGGAATAGGCCATTCATCTATCAAGGGGATTTCTTGAAAACCTGTGAGTCCGACCTGACCCCTGCAGTAACTTTCCTAGTTTTTTAAGCATTTAGGTTGAACGGGGCAGATTCCTGCTCCTTTTGGGTCCGAAACCAGAAATGCAAGTCTTCTTGCTTCATTAATTAGGACGAAATTGGACAGAAATTTTACGATTTTCGACTGCTTAACTCGAAATAATAACGTAGCGTCATTTGTAATTTTCGGTATGGATCGCGCAATTTTTTCAAATTGCCGTTGGGGAAGTCAGGGGCTTTGTTGATGGCATGGAACGAACCAAGAGCAGGATTCGGAGCAGACTCGCTCGGATTAAGCGCTTCGGCGGGATCGAGGGGCGCCGAAAGTCGGTGTAAAGAACCTAGAACTGGGCATCGAGGCTGCCGAGCGCATAATTGACCCCCCTGTCTGATTTTGCGTAGCGGTTGTCGAACCGGGATCCGCTCCTCCAGATCAACGCAACTGAACAGAGATCGGCTCGTCTCGTCCTGCCCACGCATCTTTAGCGTGCCAAGGGTGAATCTATGTTCTCAAATCGCTGTCGAGGCGGGACTATTTCAGCAACCTGTCAAGGTCTCAGGTCAGCATTTTACTCTAGTAACAGTCTCAAACGTCAAGTGTGTCTAGCCAAGCCTGCACCATCAAGACATTCCACAGCTGAGCACCCCAGTTGAATCGCTCCGAAAGATGTTGCTGCCAGAGACGATTAATGAGGTCGGCATCGAAATTGCCTTCCCGCCGTAAGCGGGCGGGATCGAGAAGCGCTGCTGCCCAGTCTTTCAGGCTGCCGCGCAACCAAAGCCCGATGGGGACTTCGAATCCCATCTTGGGACGTTCGATCAGCTCCTTGGGAACATGACGATAAAGAACTTGCCGGAGGGCCCACTTGGTCACGTTGCCACGCAATTTCTGATCTTCAGGCAGACTAAGAGCGAATTCGACCACTCGGTGATCTAGGAGGGGGGCCCGGCTTTCCAGTGCTACGGCCATTGTGGCCCGGTCTACCTTGGCCAGAATATCGTCAACCATGTAGGTTAACATGTCGAGCTGCATCATCCGTTCGATGTCAGTGAGGTCCCCGCGTGGAGGCAAGTGGTCTGAAAGCATTGACGGCGGATGGTGCGCCCCTGGTACCGCGGCTTCTGGAAAGCGCCAGACGGATACCATTGTGCGATGCAATGATTCCAGATCTGGTTGGCGTGCGTAATTGGCGAGGCGATGCAATCGCTGGCCGATAGGCTCTTTACCCTGAGGGGTAGGGATGATCGGTGCCAAGGCCGTGGTCAGCGCACCGGCTGGAATGGCCCGAATTGCGCCAGCACCCAGAGATCGCAAGGGAGCGGGCATGGCCGCCAGTTTTGCTCGTAGTTTGCTGGCATGGGCATATCGGCCGTAGCCGCAGAACAGCTCATCCCCGCCATCGCCCGAAAGTGAGACAGTAACATGCTCTCGAGCGAGTTTCGACACGAGGAAGGTCGGGATTTGCGAGCTGTCAGCGAAGGGTTCATCATACATCATCGGCAGCATGGGGACGACATCACGTAGCTCCTGATCTGTCACGTAAAGATCGGTGTGATGCGTGCCCAAATGGTTTGCCACTGCGCGCGCGAATTCCGCTTCGTTGTAGCGCGCCTCGTGAAAGCCGATGGAAAAGGTGTGGATCGGACGGTCCGAAAGATGCTGCATCAGCCCAACGATGGCCGAACTGTCGATGCCGCCCGACAGGAATGCCCCCAGCGGGACATCTGACATCATCTGCTGGCCTACGGCATCCAGAAGCAGCGTCTCGAGCTCGTCCACCACCTTTGCATCGTCACGGCATGGTGGTTTAGGCGCGGCGGCGATCTCAGCTCCGTTCCAGTAAAAATCTTTCTTCACTTTGCTGGATTGCGCCTCAATCATGACGATCTCGCCTGGGCGCACCTTGCCGATGCCTTCGTAAACCGACCGGTTCTCCCCGACATTGCCGTGACGGAGCACCTCCACAAGGCTTGAGCGCGCTATGTCGCCCTCAAAAACCGGGTGGGCGCGCAAGGCTTTCAGCTCCGAGCCGAAGAGGAGCGTGCGTTGCTCCCCCTTGCCCTGCCAGCCATAATAGAGCGGCTTCTCTCCCATCCGGTCGCGCACCAGATACAAAACGCGGTTCTCTCGATCCCAAAGAGAGATGGCGAACATGCCGATGGTCTTGTCCAAGGTTTCGCGCAAACCCCAGACATCAATTCCAGCAAGAAAGGTCTCTGTATCCGACGTCCCGCGCCAGGCGGGGGCGCGGCCAGTGGCCTCAATCTCGGCGCGTAGCTGGCGGTGATTGTAGAATTCACCGTTGAAGCACAGCACCCAGCGGCCTGAGGCCGAGACCATCGGCTGTGCGCCAGCGGGGCTCAGATCGACGATGGCGAGGCGCAGATGACCCAGCGCGAGCCCCACCTCGGGGTCGCACCAATGACCGCTGCTGTCCGGTCCTCGATGAAGGATCGCCTGCATCATGGGGGCAAGAACCCGCTCGCAGGCAAGCGACGGGGTGGAGGCGCACAGATAGCCGGTAATGCCGCACATCAGGAAATTGCTTTCAAGGGTTCGGGGCGTATCTCACCATCATGGGTATCTGCAAAGAGAGAGGCAATACGGGCCGCTTCAATACGAATATCGAACTCGGCGCAGACCTTCTGCTGGCCTGCTTGGCCCATCCTTCTGCGTTGCTCGGGGTCTTTCGCCATGTCCACAATGCGAGCTGTCAGGCTTTCGGCGTCGCCTGCCGGCACAATGAAGCCTGACACGCCATTTTCGACCAATTCCCCCACGCCGGCCAATTGGGTGCAGATCACCGGTTTGCCGGCTGCCAGCGCCTCCATCAGCACCACTGGAAGACCTTCGGCGAAGGACGGCAACACCAAGGCATCCGTCTTTGCCAATGCGTCAGCCACGCCCTGCTGGCTTTGGTAGCCCAGAAACTGGACGGCCCCACCCATTGGTGCGGCGAGGCGTTCCAAGTGAACCCTGTCATCGCCGTCACCTACGATTGTCAGCGTGAGGTCGGGTAGGTTGGCATGCGCCGCCGCGAAAGCCTCCAGCAACACGCGTAATCCCTTGATTGGTGTCAGGCGACCAATAAACAACAGATTGGTGCCTGCTCCGGTGTCTACCGCGAGCGAGGTTTGATATCGTTCCGGGATCACACCGCAATGGATGATATGCAGCTTCTCCCAGTGTTTGGGGTCAGAGAAATACATCGCCTGAGCGCGGCAGAAATGGCTGATGCAGGCCACGAATTTGGCCCGTGCGGTCTTTTCGGCGAGTTGCCAGCTTCGCGGCTCGTAAAGTTCCGCCGGCCCATGCAGCGTGTAGCTGAAGGGAATGCCTGAGAGGGCTGATGTCAGCATTGCCACATTGGTCGCGGGGTCGGCGAAATGGGTATGCAGATGGTTGCTGCCGCATTTCCGCAGGTGCTGCGCCAAGACCAATGCTTCGGCGAAATAGGCGGCTTGTTTCAAGGCGCCTTTCGACCCCGGCGGCGCGGTGCGGAGCGCAAGTTTCAATGTTTCGAAGAACTGCTTGGGCCGCGCCAGTCCGGCTACGAGCGCCGTGAACATGACCTTAGGATTCTTGCCTGCCTCGACCAAGTAGAATGTCGAAGCCTCGGCAGCCTCTTCTTCCTCACCGATCAGGTGTTTGTCCGCCGGTCGCCGCATGGAGCAAGTCTCGACCTCGAAACCGATCGCGCGCAGTTCTGTGACTTCTCGCAGTATGAACGTGTGGGATGCTGCTGGGTAAAGGGATGTCAAATAGGCAAGACGGGGCAGGGCGGACATTGAAAAAGACCCTCGGATTATGCTGGTGCGTTATGCCGAATAGTTCCAAGCGAGTAAACCCGCCCCCTAGCAGTGTGGTCGCGGGTGCTCTTCGCTGCAACTATTTGAAAACATGGCTACCCAAACGGCGTATCTGCTGTGAAAAACTGCCCGTTTGTTTGGCTTACCTTCTGAATGAAGATCACCTTTTACAGGTGCGTGGTTGGTTTCGCCGACATGAGCGGCCCAATCAATTCCAGACGAACCGTCTTTCCAATCCGACGAAAACCGTGTTGGAATCGCGGTCGGAGGTGCCGTCCTCTTCGACGCGCACCATGGAAACGCCGCCGGTGAAGTCCCAATCTTGGGTCACCTCATGGCGGTAGGTCAGCCCGAGATTGTAGCTGCGGGAGTCGGTGCCGCTATCGGCGCGATCATCGCTGTCGCGCATGACGAATTCCACGCCGAACCCGCTGCGTGTTGTCAGGTCTTGCTGGTAGCTCATCGACAGCTGGCTGTTGATGAGCTCTTCGTCATCGGTATCTGTGACGGCTGCCTGCTCCAGGTTGACGGAGAACGCCCCGCGCGGCAATTCACGACGCCAGGCCAGCCCGAAGAGGGGTGCTGGATCCAGATCCCCGGTCCGCGAGACCCCCAATGAGTAGCGCAGGGTTCCCAGAGGCTGTTCGATGCCATGGATGAAGCGCAATTCGTTGCGCCGTCCGTTGGGGGTGACGCGCGACTGTGCACGGAACTCCATGGTCGATCGCGGCAGGGCCTGGGACAGGGAGGCGTCGAAGATCATCCCGTCGCGGGTCAGATCGGTGGTGCCGCTCTGTTCGACCTGCTGCCAGCCAAGGCCGACACGTCCGGTCAGCCGTGGTGTGATATCCATGTCGGCATAGCTTTCGATCCGGGTCGTGACGGTATCCAGATCGTCGGGGCCTTCTTCGTCGAAATCAGTGTAGTCCGCTGCCAGGCCAAGCGTGATCCGGGGGTCGATTTCAAAATGCAGGTCGCCATTGAAGGACAGGCGATCGGAATCCTGCAGATCGGAATCGGACGTATCGACATAGCGGACCTGCCGCTGTGACAGCCGGTAGCTGCCGCCGAAGGGTTCGTCGATCCCGAAGGCGCCGGTCAGTGCCAGGTTGGCTGTCTGGCGTGCGCCGCTGTCCACGGTGATGAAATCGATGCTCTGGGTGTCTTCGTCGAAGGTCGTGTCGGTGCTGCTGCCAAGATCGACTTCACTGAAATCGAGGGTGACCCCGATCCGGGAATGTCCCACGTCGCGCTGCCAACCCAATGCGAGGCTGGGGCGTTCGAAACCGGTGCTGTCATCATTGGATATCTCCAGATCACCGCCGAGCGAAAAGGAAAGCCGGTCGATCCCGGTGCGACGCTCCATGCCGAAGCGCAGGCTGGTGCGCGCCAGCAGGCGGTCCTCCGGGTCCACCAGGAGGTCGGGATTGTCGCTCCATTCAAGACGCTGAGCGACATCCAGGGTAAATTGCTGCGCGCTGGCGGGGGTTTCCTGGGCCAGCGGCACGCCAAAGCTCAACAGGACGGCCGTTCCGGCCAGGCCTGCGCCTCCTGCTATATAGGGAATTCGCCGGTGGCTCGGGCGCCGACCGGGCTTACTCGAACAGGCGCCGTTCTGGGACAAGAATAACATCGCCATCCTTCAGTATGACATCTTGGCGGAGGCCTGCCCCTTGCGACATGGCCTTGTAATTGAGCGTGCTCACGCTTTGGCGACCACGGGAATCTGTGCGACGCAGTTGGATCCGCTTAGTGGCGGCGAAGCGCGAGGGTCCTCCTGCCATGGCGATCGCATGCAGGATGGTGCTGCCGGGTTCCAGTTCGACAAGGCCCGGAGTTCCGACTTCACCCAGCATGTAGATCTTGATCATCTCCGGTTCTTCGGGCTCTTCCGGTTCGCGTTCGGCGGGCTGGACCGAGACGAAGACGGTCGGGGGGTTTGCGAAGTTGCTGGAAATCGCGCCGCGGATAGAGCTTTCGATCTGCGAGACGGTACGTCCCCCCGCCCGCAGCGTGCCGGCATAGGGAAAGCTGAAATTGCCGTCCGGAAGCACCACGGTGGAACGGCTCAGCTCGGGATCTTCGAGTACCTCGATCGTCAGAATGTCTCCCTGCTGTACCCGGTAGCTGGATTGCGCGCTGGCAACCGTAGCGATGAAGAACATGCAGACGGCAAAAACTCCGGACAAAGCGAGACGTATCATGATGAAAAATACCTGTTTTAGCCCATTTTTTATGTCTGTGTAAAAGACAAGAACCATACTGGTAAACAAATAAAGAGGAAAGAAAGTCAACTTCCCGATGGCTTGTTCTGTATTTGACACGCGATCGAGGCAGATTGTGTGCGGCCATCGGTCAGACCGGGGTTGCGTTCGCGCCGTGTATCCTCAGAAAGGGCTGGATCTTGACCTCTTCCTGAACAGGCAGGGCAAGGTCGCAAGGATATGACTATGACATATTTGCTGCCGGCAGGTATAATTGCGGTATGTTTGGGAGGGTCTGTCATTTTAAGCAAACCGCTACTTACTATATGAAAACTATATGTAGTTGGTGTAAGGCCTGTAACTTGTGGCGGTCCCTGGCAGATGGGCCGTCGTAGTGAACTGCGAGTGTGTGTTTTGAAACAAGATCTGTACCTGGATCATTTCGGCTTTTCGGAGCGGCCCTTCACGCTGCTTCCGGATCCAGATTTCTTGTTCTGGTCCAAGGCACATAAGCGGGCATACTCGGTGCTGGAATATGGCCTGATGACCCGCGCGCCCCTTACCGTAGTGACCGGCGAGGTGGGCACGGGCAAGACAACGCTCTTGCAGGCGATGCTGGCCGATATGAGCGAGGATGCCGTTGTCGGGCTGATTTCGAACGCGCAGGGCGGGCGGGGCGATCTGCTGTGCTGGGTTCTCAACGCTTTCGATCTCGAAGTCGCGCCCTCTGCCGACTATGTGACCATGTTCCAACAATTCGTCGATTTCGTTCTGGATCAATATGCGCGGGGGCATTTTGTAGTTCTGGTGATCGACGAGGCCCAGAACCTGACACCCGAGACGCTGGAAGAACTGCGGATGCTTACCAATGTCAATTCCAACAAGGATGAGCTGTTGCAGTTCATCCTGCTGGGCCAACCGGAACTGCGCGAGGTGATCTCGCGGCCAGAGCTGCGCCAGTTCGCGCAGCGGGTTAGTGTGAGTTATCATCTTACCCCGATGGATCAGGCCAACACCGGTGAGTATATTCGCTCTCGCCTGCGTAGCGCGAAGGGGACTGGCGAGGAGTTTTCTCAGGAAGCCATCGACCTGATCCACGAGATCAGCGGTGGTGTGCCGCGCATGGTCAACAAGATCTGCGATCTGGCGCTGGTTTACGCGGCAACCGCAGAGGAAAAGCAGGTTGATGCGGATACCGTTCGCGAGCTGATGGATGATGGCGTCATCCTGGTCTCGCGCCCCGATCCGCTGGTTCTGTCAAAAACCTTCTGTGTTCCCTCGTCGGAGGCTGCCGAGTAAAATGTTGCCTATACGGTTCTACCTGATGCTTCTGCGGCGGCGTTTGCCGCTGATGATGGCGCTTGCCATGGTTTGCTCTGCGATAGCGGTCTATGCCGCGCTGACCCTGCCGCCGGTCTATTCCGCCACGGCCCGTCTGCAGGTGGAGGCGCAGCAAATTCCCGACGAGATGGTGGCCTCGATCGTGCGCACCGATGCATCCGAGCAGCTTCAGCTGATCCAGGAACAGCTGATGACGCGGGCAAACCTGCTCGCGATCGCCCGCAAGTACCGGGTTTTCGAGAATATGGACGAGATGACCCCCGACAGCATCGTTGAGGCGATGCAGCAGAACACTCGTATCCGTCGGTCGAGCGGGCGCAATCAGGCCACGCTGATGTCGATCACTTTCACCGCCTCGCGCGGGCAGGTCGCGGCGGATGTGGTCAATGATTACACAACGCTGGTTCTGGAGACCAATGCCAGCTTCCGCCGCGAGCGGGCAGAGAACACGCTGACCTTCTTCCAGCAGGAGACCGAGCGCCTCGCCGACGAGATCGACACTCAGAGTAACCGGATCATTGCGTTCAAGAACGAGAACGTGGACGCGCTGCCCGAGGATCTGGGGTACCGTCAGAACCGGCAAGCCGTGTTGCAGGAGCGGGTAGGCCGACTGGAACAGGAACGCGCAGGGGTGATCAACCAGCGCAACGAGATGGTGTCGCTTTTTGAGGCAACAGGGCGGCTCGACCAACCGGCCATAGAGCTTTCCCCCGAACAGCAGCGCCTCGAAGCACTCAAGCAGCAGTTGCGTGAGCTTCTGGCGGTCTATTCCGAGACCAACCCGAGAGTTGTGTTGTTACAGAACCAGATCTCCCAGCTTGAAGCCAGTCTGGCCGAGGTGGCGGCGATCCCGAATGAGGATGGTGCGCCGGTTCAGGAGGCGTCCCTCATTGATGTCACGCTGGCTGAGCTGGATCAGCGCGTGGTCGAAATCGATCAGGAAATCATTCGTGTCAACGAAGAGCTGGAACGCCTGGCGCGCGCCATCGCGGCAACGGCCACCAATTCGATTACGCTGGAACGTCTTGAACGTGATCTGGAGAGCATTCGGACGCGCTATAACGTTACGCTCAACAATCTTAACCAGGCGCGTATGGCCGAGCGGGTCGAGGTCAACGCTCAAGGTCAGCGCATCAGCCTGATCGAAGGCGCTGTCGTGCCGCAGAACCCGTCCGGGCCGCCGCGCAAGAAAATTGCCGCCGCCGGTGTCGGGGCAGGGATGATGCTGGCCATCGGCGTCTTTGTCCTGTTCGAGATCCTGAACCAGAAGATCCGCCATCCCGCAGAGATCCAATCACGTTTCAACATTGTTCCGATTGGTGTGCTCCCGTACCTCGAGACCCGGGGGGAACGGTTGCGGCGGCGCAGCCTGCAGGTTTTGGCGCTGGTCGCCGTTCTGACACTTGTGCCTGCGGGGCTTTATTACGTGCATACCCAATTCATGCCGCTTGAGATCCTTGCCGATAAAGTCCTGCAGAAGATGGGATTGACCTGATGGTGAAGGCTGACGGTCTCCCGGACAGACGGATGTAGAATATGGAAAAACTTCAGGCCGCCCTGGCCAAGGCCCGCAATCAGCGCGACTGGCGCAATGATCCGCCCAAAGACAAACGACCACGCAAGCCCAACCTGCCGCAAACCGTTCCGGAGCCTTGGGAGGCCCTGGAAAAGGTCGACCTGTCCCGTGGGGGGCTGCGCCAGCACCGGATCGTGGCGCATGATGCCGGGCGCGGCTCAACGAATTTCGACGTTCTGCGTACAAAAATCCTGCTTCAGATGCAGCAAAACGGCTGGAAACGGCTGGCCATCACCTCGCCGGCACCTTCCAGCGGCAAGACGACTGTTGCGTGCAATCTTGCGCTCGGTCTTGGACGCCAGAGCAACCTGCGCACGATGCTGTTCGATTTTGATTTGGGCGACCCGTCGGTCCACGAGTTTCTTGGCATCGACCGGCCACATCGCCTGTCTGATGTACTGTCCGGAGAGGTATCTTTTGACAAGCATGCCGTGCGCGTACGTAACAACGTGGCGGTCGTGACCTCGCCGGAGCCGGAACCGGACCCCACGCAGTTCATCCTGTCAGACCAGATGGAAACCTTTCTCGACGACATCCAGACAGTTTACCAGCCGGACATCATGGTCTTCGACCTGCCCGCCATCCTCAGCGGTGACCGGGCGCGGGCGTTTCTCAAGACCGTCGATTGCGCCTTGATCGTCGCGCTGGCGGGTCGGACGAAATTCAACCAGCTTGATATCTGCGAACGCGAGGTTGCCGAAAGCACGAATGTTCTGGGTGTGGTGATGAATGGCTGTCATCCCAGTGCAATGTCACAGGATGATCTGTGATCCGTATCCGCCTATCCTGCGGTCGTATCTATCCGTGCGTGGACAGGTGGAGCCTGCCTTCGTAGAAGAATTCCATTTGAGGAAAGGTCTTTCACAGTGACATTAACTCCGGTTCTTTTGTGTGGTGGGTCCGGAACGCGGCTCTGGCCACTGTCCCGTAAATCCTATCCCAAGCAATTCTCGTCACTCATGGGCGATGAAAGCTTGTTCCAGGCCTCCGCCCTGCGCCTGTCGGGGCCCGCGTTTGCCGCGCCGCTGATCGTCACGGGAGAGGATTTTCGTTTCATCGTCTCGGAGCAGCTTGCCGGTATTGAGCAGCAGGCCCAGACCATCCTCATCGAGCCTGAAGGGCGCAATACCGCACCCGCCGTGCTGGCCGCCGCGCTGTGGCTGGCGGATCACGACCCTGACGGCTTGATGCTGGTTGCGCCCTCCGACCACGTCATTCCCGACACGGCAGCGTTTGGCGCGGCCGTTGCCGCCGCTATACCCCGGGCCGAAGCGGGAGAACTGGTGACTTTCGGTATCGCCCCCACCCGGCCCGAAACAGGATACGGCTATCTGGAGCTTGCCCCCGGCGCCAGCCCCTCGGCTTCCACGCCACAGCCCCTTGCCCGTTTTGTCGAAAAACCCGATGCGGCGCGCGCGGCAGAGATGTTGGAGGCCGGAAATTTCCTTTGGAATGCGGGCATCTTCCTGTTTTCGAACAAGGCCATCCTCGCCGCCTACGAGGCGCATGCGCCCGAACTGCTGGCAGGCGCACGCGCCGCCGTGGCCGGGTCGGCGCGGGATCTGAGCTTCACACGTCTGGCCGCCGACCCCTGGGCAGAGCTTGCAGATATCTCGATCGACTACGCGATCATGGAGAAAGCCGACAATCTCGTGGTGATGCCCTATGGCGGCGCTTGGTCTGATCTGGGTGGCTGGGAGGCGGTCTGGCAGGAAAGCGGACCGGATGAGGCGGGCAATGTGGCCTCCAGCAATGCAACTGCCATCGACTGCCGCAACACGCTTTTGCGGAGCGAGGCTGAGGGGCTGGAGCTTGTGGGCATCGGGCTGGAGGACATGATTGCCGTGGCCATGCCGGATGCGGTGCTTGTTGCCCACAAATCCGAAAGCCAGCGGGTGAAAGAGGCGGTCGCGTCCCTCAAGGACAAAGGCGCCAAGCAGGCAACTGCTTTTCCGGTGGACCATCGCCCCTGGGGGTGGTTCGAAAGCCTCGTGATTGGCGATCGTTTTCAGGTCAAGCGCATCGTGGTGCATCCCGGCGCGGCGCTCAGCCTGCAAAGCCATCATCACCGCTCGGAACACTGGATCGTGGTACAGGGCACCGCAAAGGTCACAGTGGATGACGAGGTGAAGCTGGTGACCGAAAACCAGTCCGTCTATATTCCTCTGGGGGGTGTCCACCGGATGGAAAACCCCGGTAAGGTCGACATGGTGCTGATCGAAGTGCAGACCGGGTCCTACCTGGGAGAGGATGACATCATCCGTTACGAAGACGTCTACGCGCGTAGCTGAGGATACATCCGATGACAGGGTATGGGAGTGTCGTGATCGACGGTTGCGCCTTTGCGCAGGTTGCCCGAGGTGATCTGGTGATGTCTGTCCGCTTGAAGCACAGCGGTTCTACTTGGTCTATGCCATGTTAGGGGCCATCCGCACCAAGCTGTCGGGCGACGGGCTGGGCGCGCGTGTCATGCGCGGTTCGGCACTGACATTCATGGGTTTCGGCGCGAGCCAGGTTCTGCGGCTGGGATCGAACCTGATCCTGACCCGGCTGCTGTTTCCCGAAGCCTTCGGCCTGATGGCCATCGTGACCCTGTTCCTGACCGGGCTTCAGATGATTTCCGATATCGGCCTGGCCACCTGCATCGTGCGTTCGAAGCGAGGGGATGAGCCGATATTCCTCAACACGGCCTGGACGTTACAGATCATTCGTCACACGATTCTGGCGCTCATCTGTTGCGCCATAGCCGGGCCTGTCGCCGCGTTCTACGGCGAACCGGTGCTGCATGGATTGATGTATGGCATTGGCTTCTCCGTATTCCTTCTGGGGCTTCGGTCGACCCGCATCGCCTCGGCCAACAAGAAGATCCTGTTGGGACGGCTGACGCTCATGGATATGAGTTGTCAGATCCTGATGATCTGCACCATGGTCGGTGTGGCGATGGTGTGGGAGTCGGTCTGGGCACTGATGATCGGAACGCTGGTGGCGAACCTGTCCAAGGCGATCTTGTCGCATATCATGCTGCCGGGCGTGCCCAACCGTTTGCAGCTGGAACGTGCAGCTGTTCATGAACAGTTCCACTTCGGAAAATACCTGTTCATCAGCTCCGGTGTGACCTTTCTGGTCGAGAATGGCGACAGGGTCTTGCTGTCGAAATTTCTTAGCCTTGCCTATCTGGGCTTTTACAACATTTCCTTCTTTTTTGCCTCGGTTCCAATGGCGCTCATGGGCAATTTCGTACATCGGGTAATCTTTCCGCTCTATAGCGCACGTCCTCCGGCGGAGTCTGCAGCCAACCGGCGGGCTATTTCCAAGACACGTTTTGCCCTGACAGGGGGGATGTTTGCACTGCTCTTCGTGCTGGGCCTGTTGGGGCAGTGGCTGATCGATTTCCTCTATACCGAAGAATATCGGGATTCCGGCCCAATTCTCGTGATCATGTCGATGGCACTGATGCCAAGTCTGATCATTCGCACCTATCCCAACATACTTTTGTCGGCGGGAAAATCCAATATCTACATGGGGTTTCAGATCTTTCGCGTGGTTCTGCAGATCACGCTGCTGGCCGTGGGCCTGATGCAGTTCGGTTTGATTGGCGCGATGCTGGCGCAGTCCGTGGCTTCGCTTTTGATCTACCCTGTGCTGATCTACCTGATCCGTCCCTATCGGGGAGAGGATTTCCTGCATGACAGTGTCTTTGCAGCACTCTCGGTCGTGTGCGCGGTGGTCGTATTCTGGGTGAACGGCGACGCGCTGGACCGTGTGCTGGAAATTTCGGCCGACGGGGCAGTGGCTGCCTCTGTTCAGCCTCCGGCGACACCGCTCGGGGAATAAGTAGTCACGACCTGCCAAACGGTTTCCTGCATCGCGCGCGCAGCTTCCGGTCCGGGGTCGGCGGCAGGTGTTCCATTGGCCTTGTTCAGCGCATGCGGCAATCCCACCGGAGAGCGGCCGTAAAGCACCGCGTAATGCGTAAGCGCCATCAGGTAGGCGCCGTAATCGTTGAAATGGATCGTGTCCTTGAACAGGTCTGCGCGATCCTTGATTGGTCCGATCCCGCCTGCTGCCTCCACCCGGCGGGTAAACGCGGCCATCACCTGCCCACCGGGGATCATGTAGATCGGGCGCGTGATATCTTCATGGGCGAGCGTGCGGCGCAGAATCTCGGCTTCCCAATAGAGACCCAGATCCCGGTCGATCCGGGTGAGCCAACCCTCTTTGTCATCGAGATTGTGCCAGGTTTCATAGAGATAAACCCGCGTCTTGGGGTTCCCCTCCCATGCGGCCTTGGCCCATCTGCGCAGGTATTCCTGTGAATCCTGGTATTTTATGCTGTCACGGATCTCGACGGTTTCGGTCAGCACGACCGCGTCGTACTCGCCTGATTCCAGCGCCTCATGCGGGTCGCGGAACTCCGGATGGGTGTTTTCACTATCAAAACCCTTTACCGGGATGTCCGGCTCCCAGTGTTCGCGCAGATTGGCCCCCCAGCCCAACTGACTATTGAAGCTGTGCCCGTCGCCTGCCAGTTGCGCCAGCATCACGGGCATATCCTTGCCCACAAGGCTGTGGCCCAGATGATAGGTTTTAAGGTGCGCCGAGGGTGGGGGGAGTGGTATCGCGTAAAGCGTCTCGAACGCCGTATCGTCGATAGGTCCGGGCATCGCGCAGCGGGTCGTCAGCCCACAGGCAGATAGCAGAAGCAGAAGGGCTGCTCCGGACTTTTGTTTGAAACGGTGAAACAGCATTGTTCGTCGCAAGGGTTTGGTAGCAATCGGTGATACTTGAGGTATATGTGGGCTCGGCAGACCGGGCAAGTTCTCGCAACGTCGCATGATTATTAACTTTAAAGGGGGAACTGGCGATTTCATGGTAGCTTCTGGAAACTTGCTCATCTATGCGCCTGTACCACTGGTGCAAACCGAAAAAGGGCTGCATCTGGAAGACCAGGCCTGCAATGGGCTAAAGCTCTGGGCCGAGAATTTCGACACCGTGACCGCCATGCATCCCGTCAGGCAGGGCGCGTTGCCGAAAGCTTGGCGACCTATCAGCACGATTGGTCCAAGTTTGGACCGTATCCGGCTGGTACCACTGCCAATGGCGTATCGACCAGATCAGTTTCTAAGACATTTTTGGGCAACCAGAGGCGTGATACGGTCTGAAATTGGCCAAGCAGATTACTTGTCTTTTTCTATCGGTGGACTTTTCGGCGACTGGGGGTCGGTTGCAAGTTGGCAAGCCCACCGCTTGGGGCGGTCTTTTGCTGTCTGGACCGATCGGGTTGAATCCGAGGTCGTTCGTCGAACGACCTCTAGCGGGCCGTGGCGTCGTAGACTGCGTGCGCGGTTGGAGCACCGACCTATGTGGTGGTGGGAGAAATTCATCATCCGGCGGTCAACCCTTGGCCTGTTTCATGGCAAGGAAACGTTTGACACCTATGCTCCCTATTGTCGGCAGCCGGAGTTGGTGCACGATATTCACATTGATAGGTCTGAGCATATCCAACCCGCCGACCTGCAGGCCAAAGTAGCAAAGGTAAGACAGGGCCCGCTGAAGATCGTTTATGCCGGTCGGGCTGATGCTATGAAGGGTCCAAGCGATTGGATAAGCGTGCTGAGGCACCTCCACAAGGCCGGTGTGGAATTTGAAGCAACGTGGCTGGGCGATGGACCGGAACTTCCCGCGATGCGTGCGCAGGCTGCGGAGGCTGGCTTGGAGCAGAAGGTCCGGTTTGCAGGTTTCGTGAACGACCGGCAGGCCACAATGGCGCATTTGCGGGAAGCTCAACTTTTCTTATTCTGCCACAAGACCCCTGAATCCCCACGGTGTTTGATCGAGGCATTGGTCTCGGGAACACCGATTGTTGGCTATGAAGGGGCGTTTTCCCGAGATCTTGTGTCAGAACATAAAGGGGGGCAGCTGGTACCTCTGAATGATGTGGCCGCCTTGTCGGAAGCCGTCAGAGATTTGGCTCGTAACAGGGATGCCTTGGGCCTGTTGATCAATAAAGCTGCCAAGGATGGTGTACCATTTGATGATGAAAGCGTTTTTCAGCATCGCAGCGAGATGATCCGGCGATACTTATAAAGTTTCCACCTTCATTCGGGCTCGCTCGCCTTGATCTTCCACCGAGAACTATGTCGGTGGAATGGGGCCAGTCATGTCGAGAAGATAGGAGACATGGGGATCAGGTATCATAGCCGTAGCGTTCCAAATCCAAGCCGGTCAACTTTTCGGTTTGTTGATTGCTCGTCCTAAAAAAACCGTCATATCTCTGCTCGACAATGTGCTCATAACGACGCTTGAAGCTGGCGTCCAAATTTTTTGGTGTCAGACGGTTGACCAAGCGCACTATGCGATCCGAGACTTTGGAAAGCCCATGTCGTCCGGGTTTCATCGAGTCGTGAGCAACCAATCGGTTGGAAAACCGACGGAGCGCCAAGGCCGGCAGTTTTTCTCCGACATGTTCTCTTCCAGACGAGGAGACTGATGGCACTTTGCAGCCTGTGAAGTCGGCAAGTGTCTTGACGTAGCCTGCAGGATCTTGAGCCAACATTTCTTGTGGAAGGACAAGAACGCGATCTGGGCCGAACAGCATCTTGTAGTGATGGATTGCCCGATCATAACAAAGAAATTCTGGCCGCAGTATCGGAGTGAATGAAAGAGCTTCGTCGCCCGTACCGATAAAGCTGGTTATAGGTAGCTTTCCTTCTCCAAGAACATATTCCCGGTACATCGACAGTGCGATTGATTGTTGGCGCCGTATCGTAATCAAGATTAGGGCATCTGGAAAAACTGCATGGAGCTTGCGTGCGTTGCTGAACCCGTCATATCGGCGAGTGGGAGGGTCCCCGAGCAATGATTCTTCTGACCATACAGGGATTTTTCCGAGGCTTCGTACGGGTGAAGAAATGGCTTCCATCTGTTTTTGAATCTCGTTTGGATCAAACGAATAATCATCAGCCAGAAGAATGTTCTGAACAGTTTGAGCACGTGTCATTTCTCCTGCAGCCAAGGCCAGATCACTACCGGGTTGAGACAGGATTCTTTTCTGCAGGTATGTCGTGCCGGTTTTTATGTACCCTACATGGACCAAGACAGGCGGTTTTTGAGAATTCACGGCGGCTCCAAGGTTTGTATGTTTGGGCAAATTTTAACGGCATAGAGATTGGGTTTCAGCGTTGCCTTCTGGGACAAGGCGAATTGGATCGGAGACCCCAGTCACGAAGCTTTCGATCCACAGGATATGTCCGGTGATCATGTCCGGCAAGGATGCGCTGCCAAAGGCCAAGCTGGCGTGAAAGTCCGGTGGATTTAGTTTGATCGTAATATCTCCGAAACCCAGCATCCGCCCGGTCAGCGGGTATTGGGCTTTGTAGACAGCCTCTTTGGCGGAAAATATTGTTTTGGCGTGTCGGCCGCGTGTCGCTTCGGGTTGGCGCATCAGCCAGTCCTGCTCTACCTGTGTCAGGATCTCGGGCCAGAGGTCCATCTCCAGAGGCGTGGCTTCCTCGATGTCGATGCCAAGGGTTGCGGCTTGGTCAAGCGGCGCGACAACCGCGACGGCGGCTCCGGCGCAATGGGAGATCGATCCGCACAGGCCCTTTGGCCAGACGGGAGCACGATCCGACCCCATGGTTATGGCCATAGGCGGCAGGCTCAGTTCCGCCATGGCGGCGCGTGCGGCGGCGCGCCCGGCAGCAAATTCCCTGTGGCGCTTTTCGACCATCTTCCGGGTAGCCTCCGCCTCTTCCGGGAAGAGCGGGGCGGACACGCCACGGGGGTCGGCGACACCCACGCCGATACCGGGACCCACGCAGGCACGCAAGGCAGCGGCCAGCGCGGAAAGGTTGGTCATTCGGTCTGCCGGGACCGGCGGGCGCGCATTTCCCGGCGCCGCGCCATAGCATCAGCGCGGGCATTTCCGGTTGCAGGCGTGGCGGAGCCCGTCGGGCCAGAGGAAGTTTGCGCAGCTGGTGTCGCGGGACGGGCAGGGGCCGCACTGCCACCCAACTTGCCCTGAACCGCTTCGGCAAGATCGCCCAGAACAGGGAAGCGGAAGATGTCGGTGATCGACAGCTTCGTCACTCCCAGCCGGGTGCGGATTTCCCGATGCGCCTGCACCGCCAGAAGCGAGTGCCCGCCCAGATCGAAGAAATTGTCCCGCGCCGAAATATCGCCCACTCCAAGCGTCGCCCCCCAAACGGCGGCGATTTCGGCGGTGATCTCTTCCGTGCTGCGGCCCTCGCCAGTCGATGGCGTGGCCCCGTTTGCGGCCGGTGCGATGGCAGGCTGCGGTGTCGGACGGGGGGCTGCCGCGCGGGTAGGTGCCTTGGGCGCGGGCAGCGCCTTGCGGTCCACCTTCTTGTTGGGGGTCAGCGGGAAAGCATCGATCGCCACGAACCGCGCCGGGATCATATGCGCGGGCAGATGATCGGCAAGCGCGGATTTGAGCTTGGCCTCCTCCACCGGATTGTCGGTCAGCAGATAGGCCACCAGTTGCTGCACGCCTGGCTGGTCCTCGCGCGCGACCACCACCGACTGGCGGATGCCGTCCAGAGTGTCGATGACGCTCTCGATCTCTCCCAGTTCGATCCGGTAACCGCGCAGCTTGACCTGGAAATCGGTCCGGCCAAGGAAATCGAGCGTGCCGTTCATGCGCCAGCGCATCAGATCGCCTGTGCGATAGAGCCGCGCGCCTTCCCGATCTGAGAAGGGATCGGGGATGAAACGGTCCGCCGTCAGGTCGGGCCGCTCCCAATAGCCGCGTGTCACACCGTCGCCGCCGATGAAAAGCTCGCCCGCGACACCGATGGGCAGCGGCTGCAGGGCGTCATCCAGCACATAGACTTGCGTATTGGCGATGGGCGTGCCGATGCCCACAACGCCAGCGTCGGCCGCGGCCGTCTGGGTGGTGGACCAGATCGTAGTTTCGGTGGGCCCATACATGTTTTCGATGTGGGCGCGGGTCAGACCGCCCAACTCGCCCACCAACGCGCCGGGCAGGGCCTCTCCGCCCACCATCAGATGTTTGACATGGGCCAACGCGTCACTGGCTTCTTCATTCATCACCAGCATCCGCGCCATCGACGGCGTGCATTGCATATGGGTCACGCCATGCCGGACGATCTGGGCGGCGATGGAATAGTCATCCTCGGCCGGGCCTGCGCCTTCATTGGCGATGCGCACCACCTCTGCCAGCGGCTTCAGCCCGGTAAGGATCGTGTCCACATCGATGCCGTAATCGATCAGGCAGGCGATTTCGGTCACGCCGAAGCTCTTGACCTGCGCAACCCGCGCCAGCGCGTCCTCGACCGTGCCGAACAACCCGCTGTCGTTGAAATAGCGCTCAAAAGCGAAATCGAGGATACCTTCCAGTTCCTCTTCTGTCAGCGATCCCAGATCGAGTTGGAAGGCATTGTCCACGCCTTTGGGTTTCTTGAAGGCGGGGAAGGCCCAGGCATATTGCTTGATAAGCCCCGCGGCAGAGCGCAGGTAATCCTTCATCGGCTCGCGCGCGATTTCGCGGGCCTCGTCGCGGGTGTCTGCCAGGAAGCTGTGCAACATCAACGTCACCTTGAAGCGGGCCGGATCATGCCCGGCTTCGCGCAGCGCTTCATGGTAAAGCTTGATCTTCTCGCCGACCTCTTCGACGGACTGGCCCAACAGGTGTGTCAGCACATGGCAGCCGTTACGCCCGGCTTCTTTCCAGGTCTCGGGATTGCCGGCCGTGGTCACCCACAGATCGGGGGTTTTCGAGATCGGCCGCGGCTGAGTGATGACCGCATGCATCTGCCCGTCCTTGCGGGGAAATTCCACCGGCTCGCCGGCCCAGAGTTTGCGCAGATCAGCGATCTGGCGGAACATCGCGGGCTTGTTCTCGGGCGGGGTGTTTTCGGGGCGTAGTACGAAGTCATCCGGCTGCCATCCGCTGGCAATCGCCAGACCTGCGCGCCCGTTTGTCAGGTTGTCGATCACCGCCCATTCCTCGGCGATGCGCGCAGTATGGTGCAGCGGCGCCACGCAGGACCCGGCCCGCACGCCGATATTCTTTGTCAGCCCGGCCACTGCCGCGCCGGTGACCGAGGGGTTGGGGTAGGGGCCGCCGAAGGCGTGGAAATGCCGCTCGGGTGTCCAGACTGCGCAGAACCCGTTTTCATCGGCGAATTTCGCGCCTTCCAGAAGCGAGCGGTACTTGTCCCGGCCCACGCCATCGTCATTGCCCCAGTAATAGAGACTGAATTCCATACCGCCGAGCCCTGCACCCGAAGGGGCATCACCGGCCACCAATGCGCGGCTTTCATCGCCTGAAAGCACCAGCTTGAAGCCCCGCGCCAGCGTCCAGAAAATCTCCAGAACGGAGATGTCGAAGGACAGAGAGGTGACAGCGAGCCAGACCCCGCCGGGCTTGTGATCGATACGATCATCCATGCCGGCAAAGAAATTGGCCACGTTGCGATGTTCGACCATCACCCCCTTGGGCCGCCCGGTCGAGCCGGATGTATAGATCATGTAGGCCAGATCCGCGCCCGTGACCCCACTGTCGGGGGCTGTTTCCGGCTGGGCGCTCATATCGGTGGCGATGTCGAGGATTTGCGCCGCGCTTTGCGGCAGGGTGGCGGCAAGCTCTGCATTGGTCACGATCACCGCCGCGCGACTGTCTTCGATGTAAAGTGCGGTGCGTTCGGCGGGGTAGGCGGGATCCATCGGTAGGTAGGCCCCGCCGGCCTTCATGATGGCAAAGGCGGCAATCACAAGCTCTGCCGAGCGCGGCAGATGCAGCCCGACGATGCTGCCCGGCTTCACCCCCATCGCGACCAGTTGGTGGGCCATGCGGTTGGCTGCCGCGTCAAGCTCTGCATAGCTCAGGCTTTTGCCCTCGAAGGCCAGCGCTTCGGCCTGCGGGCTGCGTGCCGCCTGTGCTTCAAAGGCCTGATGTACACAGAGACCGGCATCATAGGGCTTGTCGGTGGCATTCCAGTCCACCACCACCTGCTGGCGTTCGGCATCGGGCAGAATCGGTAGGGCTGCCGGATCGTCGTTGTCGCCCAGATGCGCCAGAAGATGTGTCAGCCGCGCGGCATAGAGATCAAGCGCCGCGTCGCTGATCCGGGACTTGTCGGCAAAAAGCATCGCCGCTCCGGACCCTATCGCGAAGGTCAGTGCGGTTTGGGCCACGAGGCCTGCTTCGGGATCTTCGGACAGACCCAGAGCGGGCAGGGCGGGGGGCTCGGCCCCGGGCAGGCGTGCGATCAGATCGGCGGCAAAGGGACCACGGGCGCGGGCTTCTTCCATGGCGGCGGTCAGCGCCGCGGCCATGGCGGAAAAACTGTCGCTCTGTTCGGCGCGCAGCGGCAGCCAGTCAGCGATATAGGCTGCGGCCGGGCCTTGCGGCACAGGCGCATGCAAGGCCAGATCGACCCGGCCCGCGCCAGAGAGCCGCGCGCCCAGAAGGGCAAAGGCGGCGCAGACCTTGTCGGGTGACAGCCCTTCGGGCAGGGCCACGGGGCGCGCAATGGGCTGATGCGGGCCGTCGGCGGGCTGCAAGAGAGGCAGGTCGAGCGGGACCACAGCTTCCATCGCTTTGCGCCAGGCCGGATCCTTTGCGGCCAGCGGAGCGAGCGCCTCTGTCAGGGTCGCAGCGGTCTGCGCCGGGAGCGCGGGCAGGATTGCCCCTACGCGGGTGATGTTCTGAGGCGCGGCGGGCGTGCCATTGCAATCGGTGATCCGGGTCAGGACCAGATCGCCCGCGCCGGTGGCGACGGATAGCAGATCGGCATCCGCGGCCAGCACCGCGCCTGGGGCCGCACCAGAGGATCCGGTGGCCACATGCGCCTCATGCGCGAGCCAGACCTGCCCGCCGGCCTCGAACTTGGCGATGCTGAGCGGGTTCCAGTAATCGCCATGATCGAGCGCACGGATCATCCGCGCCAGATCCGCCGCAGGCCGGGTAAAATCAAGCCGCGCAGCCGCGTCGGGCCGGTCATCGCGGGCGAAATAGCTGCGCTGTGACAGATCCTGGGCTTGCCGGGCCGGGTCCGGTTTTTCCAGTTCCGCCACCACAGTAGGGAAGCTGTCGATGGCTGCGGCATAGCATTTGGTGTTGAGCGTCAGCGCCGTGTCAGCGTCAGAGACGGGGAAGCGCGCAGTTGCGATCACGTCGCCCTCGTCCACGCCACCTTCGATCATGTGCCAGCTGATGCCATGTTCAGCCTCGCCCGCCAGCGCTGCCCAGACCGGTGCATTCAGCCCCGCATAGGCGGGCAGGGGGCCGTCATGGAAATTCACTGCGCCGCGCTTGGGCATCGCCAGAACCGCCTGCGGAATGATGTCGAGATTGGCAATCGACAACAGCCAGTCGAATTCCTGCCCCGCCAGCCGGTCAGCCAGCCCCGGTCCCGCCGCCACCACGGTCAGGTCGCGCCCTTCAGCCCAGGCGCGCACATCGGCATTGCGGGTGACCACGGCGCGCACATCGTGCCCGTTTTCCAGAAGAATTTCCCCGCATTGAATAACGAGGCTTTCATTGCCAATGATGACGGAGCTGAAATGGGACATGTAAAACAGGCTGCCTTATTGAGAGTCAGGACTGGGAAATGGTATCGCGGCTTTCCTGCACTTGGGACGCGGCGGGCCGCCGCACGAGAGCCCGCATATCGTGAAAGAGCATCGTGGTCAGGAAGCCAGGCGTCACTTTGCGTTCGCGCCGGGTGACAAGGCAGCGCAGGTAGTCCAACCCGCCACCCAAAAGATGCATCGCCGTGGCGGCTGTGGCATAAAGACGGCCGTAATTCTTGGAAAAGTAATACCAGCGGCTGTCATACCAATAGGAGGGCATGCGCTTCCATTCCTTCATTCCGGTGGTGGCGGACCCGATATGGGCCACCTTGCTGGCGGGTAGGTAATCGGTCCGGTGTCCGGCCCGGGCCGCGCGCAGGCACAGGTCGGTTTCCTCGAAGTATAGAAAGAAGGTCTCATCAAAGAGCCCAATCTCATCCAGAACGCTTTGACGCATCATTATGCTCGCACCGGCCAACCAGTCTACAGCCTGCGTCTGGGTGGGCGTCTCCACCGGCACCCGGTGGTTCTTCAGAAGACGACTGACCGGTCCGAAGCGGATCGAACCTTCGAATTCGCTGGCGATCGAGGGAAAGCGAAAGCTCGTCAGATGGGTGTCGCCTTCGGGGCCGTGGATGTAGCTGCCCGCAAAACCCGCTTCGGGCGTGGCTTCCAGATGGTTAAGCAGAACGCGGATCGCATCCGGGGCAGGGAAGGCATCCGAGTTCAGAACATAGACATAGTCTGGGGCGGATCCGTCTGCCAGGCCCGCACGAATGCCCACGTTGTTGCCGGCCCCGAAGCCACCATTGTGACCCGCCTGAACCACGCGGACACGGCCCTCGGCATCCCAGCCCTCGCGGGCGACATGTGCCGAAATCCTCTCGAACGAACCGTCCTGGCTGTCATTGTCGACGATGATGATCCCGCCGGGTATGCCCTCCATCGCGATACGGGCTGCGGCGACGGAGTCCAGGGTCATGTCGGCTGTCTTGTAGTTCAGCACGATGGTCAGAACCCTGGGCGCTGGACCGGTGGCAGTGCCCGGATTTGTCATTCGGCAGCTTCCTTGTAGCTTGATCCAGCATCCGTCCGAACCGTTTCTTCGGCCCGTTCCAGCACACGTTTGATCCGGCTCGCCAAGACCCGCACATTTGGTTCCAGAACCATGGAATCGTGATCTCCCGGCACTTCGAAGATCTCAATACCGGGAACGTAGCGCGTCCAGTCGTTGTCGGGGAACATGTAATGCTTGTGCTTGTCCACCAATCGCCCGGGCGCCACTTCCCAGCGGGCCATGAGAGGCGGGCGGAAGAGCGAAATCGGTTTGTCCGAAGGCGTCACCTCGTAGCGCGCCACGCTTTCGAGGAAGGCGGCCTCAATTGCGGCGTCGTGGAATTGCGGGCCGGTATTCTCTTCCTCATCCGTCTCGCCGCGGCGCTTCTTCAGCTCCCACGCGATGCGGTTCTTCGCCCAAGTGGTGATATATCCCAGCCCTTCCTCACGGAAATTGAGCCAGTTAATCATGATCCTGTCACGGCGTGTGAGCGGTGGACGTGTCGGGAGAGGCGTATCCAGCAGCACCACGGCCGAAACCTCCTCGCCCGCCTCGCGAAGCTGGCGCGCGATCTCGTAGGCGGTTATGCCGCCGCCCGAGAACCCGCCGACCATGTAGGGACCCTTGGGCTGCACCTGTAGCATCTCGGCGATATAGTCGCGCGCGGCTTCGGGAATGTTTCGGTGCGGCTCCTCATCGCCATAAAGGCCGCGAGCTTGCAGCCCGTAGAAAGGCCGGTCCGTGCCCAGAAGATGGGCCAGGTGCCGCAGATTGAGAACATTACCGAACATGCCCGCCACGAGGAAGAAGGGCGTGCGCGGCCCGCCCTCGCCGGAATGCATTGGCACCAGATGGGTGAAGCGACGTTCGGGTGTTGCAGTTTCCGCGGCAGAAGTGTCGCCCTCCTGCCCGGACTCCGCGACGACACCGCGTTCAGCGATCAGCGCGGCGACCTTGCGGATCGTGGGCGCCTCGAACAGGACCGAAATCGGGAATTCCACGTTCCATATCTTGCGGATCTGGGCAAACAGCCGCACCGCGATCAGGGAATGTCCGCCAAGATCGAAGAAACTGTCCTCTGCCCCGATCTGCTCGACACCCAGAAGTTCGCGCCAGAAGCCTGCGAGCGTGGTCTCGATCGCGCCTTCGGGCTCGACATAGTCGCTGTCGAGGTCCGGACGTTCGAAGGTCTGGCCACCGCCGCCGGTCTCTTCGGTTTCGCCCGCCTGCGCGATGAGGTCGGGCAGCTTCAGTGAACTGACGATGACCTGTGGCGTCTCAAGCGCCAGTGCGCGCAGGAACAGATCGCCCCCCTCTTCGGCGCGGATGCCCTGAGAAAGATTGTGGCGCAGCCGTTCTTCGGCAGGCGAAAGCGGACGCGGCGCCTCTGACGTCGTGGCGGCACCAGCCTGTGCGGCCTCGGGCGCGGCGGCAAAGCCTGCACTGCTTTCCATGCGACGGATCGAGAAGCCGGTGATCTCGACGCAGACTTCACCTTCGGGTGTGGCAAGGGTGACGTCGAAACTGGCGATCTCGCCATCGGCGCGGTTCTCGCCCGCGTTGCGCACCCAGCTCAGCACCCGGGGTGGCAGGTCGCGATAGACCCGCACCGACCGGTAGGAGACCGGCACCCAGAGATGGGTGGAGGTATAGCCTTCGATCAACTCCATCGCCCAGCCGGTGGCCAGATCCATCAGCCCCGGATGCAGCCGGTAGCCAGCTTCCGTGTCCCCCTCTGCCACCTCTGGCAGGGCAAGTTCCGCAAGCCCTTCGCCTGTCCCCAGCGCGGTCGATTTCAGAACCCGCCAGCGCGGGCCGAATTTCAGATGCGCCTCCTGTGCGCCGCGGATCCAACCACCCGGTGCCGCCCGCTTGGGGCTGCCGCAGCGCGCGGCGATGGCATCAGGGTCGATCCGAGCGGGCGCGGCCATGGGCAGAAGCGACAGGCTGGCCTGCGCGTTCATCTCGCGCGCGCCCTCCGGGCCGCTTTCGATCACCATGTCATAGCCGGTGCGGCTGCGCGGCAGACGCACAAGCACATCGCGTGTTTCGGCATCGCTCACCGCCAACGGGCGCAGGAAATAGAGATCGCGGATTTCGAAAGCGGAGGTTTCCCCCTGCGCGGCAAGCGCCTCGGCGGCCAGTTCCAGATAGCCCGTCCCCGGGAGCAGGGCATCGCCCGCACTGGTGCGGTGATCTTCCAGCACCCAGCGATCAGCCACATGATACTGCGCAGTAAACAGCCGGTTGCCATCCGCGTCGAAGGTCTTGTCATCCAGAAGGGGAACTTCGGCAGGCAGGACGGGCGCGGGTTCCCGTGCGCCCGTGCGCGCGGCCATGGCATCGGCGGCCATGCCGGTATCGGCCCAGATGCCCCAACCCACGGCCAGAACCTTCGTCTTGTCGCTTGCGCGGGATTTGGCATAGGCGTTGAGATATTCGTTGGCGGCCACGTAATCGACCTGCCCCGCAGGGGCGGTGGCGGTGGAACTGGAAGAGAACAGCACCAGCCAGTCGAGCGTGCCATCGGGGAAGACCTCTTCGAGCACCTTGGTGCCGTGCAGCTTGGGCGCGAACACGTCTTCGATCTCTGTCATGCTCTTGGTCTGGATCAGCCCGTCTTCGATCACGCCCGCGGCATGGATGACCCCGTTCACCGGGCCAAGGCGGGTTTCGACCTCGGCGCGCAGCTCGCGCATGTCCTCGACATTGCTTACATCGCCTGCAAGACACAGGACTTCGCCGCCTGCGGCCTCAAGCTCGCGCACGGCCGAGATGCGGCGCTCCAGCGGCTCGCCTGGCGCTGTATTCTCCAGAACCTGGTCCCAGTCGGCGCGGTCAGGCAGCCCCGAGCGCGAGACAAGAACAATACGTGCCTGCACCTCATCGATCAGGCGCCGGGCCAGCGTCAGGCCGATCCCGCCGAATCCGCCTGTGACCAGATAGACCCCACCCTTCTTCAGCATCGGTTGCGCGCTGTCCGGCGTGGGCAGAGGCTGTGGCTGGTAGGACATTTCAAACCGTTTCGTGCCACGCAACGCCGCGCTGAGCAGGGCGGGGGCTGAAAGGATTTCCTCCAGCACCGGTGTGACAAAAGCAGACAGGTCTACCTTTGCCCGTGCTCCGCGCCCCTTGGCCTCCGGCAGATCAAGATCCAGCGTGGAAACGGTGACATTGGGGAATTCGCGCCCGATGACACGGGCCGGGCCGACCAGGGTCGCCTTCTCGGGATAGGGCAGCGCCTCATCGGTCACCTGCGCCGCGCCCGAGCTCAGCACTGTCAGGTGCATCGGATGGCTCAGCCCTTCGTCGCCCATCGCCTGCATCAGGAAGAGCAGGCTGAAGAACCCCTGTTCCAGATTGCGGTGGAAGAAGCTTGATCCGGGGCGGAAGCTTTCGCGCGTGGTGGCCAGCCAGCCATGCAGGATACGGGTGGGGAGGATCTCGCGTGCGACCAGATCGGCAACCAGCGCATCATAGCTGTCGCGGCCGCGCTCGGGCGACAGGATATAGCCGGTCTCGCCATCGCGGGCAAAGGTGTCGCCCGAGCGCACGGTCAGCACCTTATGGCCAGCGTCCCGAAGTCGCGTGGCAACCTGATCGGTCAGCCCAGCTTCGTCCGCGAAGACCAACCATGTTTCCGGCGTGATTGCGGAAAGATCGCCCGTCACGTCGATATCACAAGCGGCATAGGAAGGACGCCACGCCGGACGCCAGCCCCAGTGATCGGGATCTTCGTCGCGCATCAGCCACTGGCTGGTGGCGTCAGTCTGCGTCTTGGTCGCCGGTTCGATGAAATAAGCGCTTTTCTGGAACGCATAGGTCGGCAGAGGCACCCGCAGACGCCGGGCCTCGCCCCAGTATTGCGACCAGTCGAAATCACCGCCAAGCGCCCAGACCCGGCCCAGCATGGCCAGGAAATAGGCATCATCGGCAGTGTTGTCGGCAGGGTGTCGCAGCGAGCCGATGACCTGATTGGCGTCCACATCCGGATGCTGACCCGCCAGCGAGGACATCGCCTTGCCCGGCCCCACCTCGATGAAGATGCGGTTCTTGTCGGCCAGCGTGCCGATACAGTCGGCAAAATGTACCGTACCGCGCAGATGGCTGACCCAATATTCGGAATCGGTCGCCTGTTCGGGCGTGATCATTTGCCCGGTGCGGTTGGAGGTGAAGGGGATTTGTGGTGCGTTCAGCATGATCGACCGCAGGTAATCGCCGAATTCCTTGAGGATAGGCTCCAGCATCCGCGAATGTGCGGCGATGTCGATCTGGATGCGCTGGCAGTCGATGTCGCGCGCTTTCAGCTCTGCCTCGAGCCGGTCAAGTTCCGCTTGCGGCCCGGTGGCCACGGACAGACCCGGCGCGTTGACAGCCCCTAGATCCAGTTCATCACCCAGAAGCGGGGTAAGTTCCTCGGCCGAAAGTGCAACGGAAAGCATGCCACCGGCAGGCACCGTGTCGAACAGCCGCCCACGCAGATGCACCAGTCCGATGCAATCCTCGAAGGACATCACGCCCGCCACACAGGCGGCGGTATTTTCGCCCATGGAATGCCCGACCAGCGCTGCGGGCTGTACCCCCCAGCTCATCCAGAGCTGCGCCAGCGCGTATTCGCAGATCATGATCAGCGGCAGCTGTACCGAGGGTTTCTGAAGTCGCGCATTGGCCGCGTCTTCCTCGCCCTTTTCCGGCAGCCAGAGCGCGCGGATGTCGTAATCAAGTTGGGGCGCGAGAATTTCCAGCCCCCGGTCCATCCATTCGGCGAAGACCGGCTCGGTTTCATAAAGGTCGCGCGCCATACCGGCATATTGCGCCCCGCCGCCGGGGAACATGAACACCGCGTCAGGCCGGTCGAGCGCCACGTGAGAGAAGACCCGGCGAGGATCGTTCTCTTCCAGCAGGGCCGCGGCCTCTTCAGGGGTCTCCGCCACGGCGACGCGTCTGCGCTCAAAGCCATGGCGGCCTTCCTTCAGGGTCCAGGCCACATCGGCCAGGTCCTGATCGGGATGCGCGCGCAGATGGACGGCAAGATTGGCGGCATTGCCTTCCAGCGCGGCCTTGGACCGGGCCGATACCGTCAAAAGCTGGAATGGCCAGTCAGAGGGTTCGGATGCCGCGCGTTCAGGCGCTTCCTCCAGCACGGCATGGGCATTGGTGCCGCCCACGCCCAGCGAGTTGATGCCGGCACGGCGCGGGCCCTTGTGGCTTGTCCAGTCCGATAGCCGATCGTTCACGCGGAAGGGGGAGTGTTCGAAGTCGATGGCGGGGTTGGGGGCCTCGTAGCCCAGCGAAGGCGGGATCTGCCGGTGATGCAGCGCCAGCGAGGTCTTGATCAGGCTCGCCACGCCCGCTGCGGTATCCAGATGCCCGATATTGGTCTTGACCGAACCCAGCTTGCAAAATCCGGTCTCCTCCGTGGTCTCGGAAAAGGCCTGGGTCAGGGCGGCGACCTCGATCGGGTCGCCCAGATAGGTGCCGGTGCCGTGGCATTCCACGTAATCGATCGTGTCGGCGCTGACATCCGCCATTTGCAGCGCTTCTGCTATGGCGCCGGCCTGGCCGTCGACCGAAGGCGCAAGATAGCCCGCCTTGGCCGCTCCGTCATTGTTGATGGCCGTGCCCTTGATGACCGCCCAGATGTGATCGCCGTCGCGGATCGCATCCTCCAGTCGGCGCAGCACGACCGCCCCCGCGCCGGAGCCGAAGACCGTCCCTTGCGCGCGGTGGTCAAAGGCGTGGCAATGCCCGTCGGGCGACAGCACCTCGCCCTCTTTGTAAAGATAGCCACGGTTCTGGGGCAGCTCGATCGTCACCCCGCCGGCGATGGCGGTGTCACACTCGCCGGTCATAAGCGCTTGGCAGGCATAGTGGGTTGCCACCAGCGAGGTCGAGCAGGCCGTCTGCACGTTCACGCTGGGACCGGTCATGTCGAAGATGTGGCTCACCCGGGTGGCAAGGAAATCCTTGTCATTGCCGGTATGGCGCAGCAGGAACATGCCCACATCGTCGACAAGATCGCGGTTCGAGCAGATGTTGAAATAGAAATAGCTGCCCATGCCGCAGCCGGCATAGACCCCGATCGGGCCTGCGGCTTTCTTCGGCGGATGGCCAGCATTTTCCAGCGCTTCCCAGGCAACCTCTAGAAACTGGCGGTGCTGCGGATCCATGATCGCCGCTTCCTTGGGCGACAGGCCGAAGAATTCAGCATCAAATGTCTCGAACCCGTCAAGCGGTGCTGCGGCAGGCACATAATCCGGCCGTTCCAGAAGATGCGGTGCCTCACCCGCCGCGAGAAGCTCCTCGCGGCTGTAATGGCGGATGGATTCGATGCCATCGCGGAGGTTGGCCCAATAGGTTTCAGGCCCATCCGCGCCTGGCAGATGTGCAGCTAATCCTATGATCGCAATATCATTCATAAACTTCGGCTCGTTCTCAACTACACTAAACTAATTCATCACTAGCGCAGATCATACAGTCATGAGCGTTCATGATGAATGACCTATGATGGCGCATCGGGTTCCGATTGCCCGTCCTGTACTATCATGTCGCGGCCATTGTGCCACCGGCTAACATTCGGGCGCGAGGTGGTGATGCTGATAAACACGACGCTGGAACGCGTGCATCGGTCTGCGACGATCTCACCCTCAGCTTACCTGTCGTGCAGAGCGATTGGCCACCTCGGCTCGCGCCTTGATTCAATCAAGCGATGATGAAAGACGTCTTTCGACAAGTGCATGTTCTGCCGTCAAGCAAAAGGCTGGGTTACCATGACTGAATTCGAACCAAGTTCTGCCGATGTTGAAAAGCAGGTATTTGCCACAGAACGCCTTTGGCCAGAGCGTTCTGGAGACACCCCCCTCATCGTCGTCGGCCTCCCACGAAGCGGGACGTCCTTTCTCAGTCATGCTTTGTCCCAGCTGCCAGACTACTATGTTTTCGACGACTTATACCTGATTACACAGTCGGCAGCCCGGCGAGCGGGCGATGCAGTACTGTCTGCTGCTCAACTAGATAAGCTCCTCTACTTCCTTGGATGGCAGATTCGTGCACGCCACCGTTTCGGATCTTATGCAATCCCGGCGGTCGAGGATACTCGGGCTGAAGATCTTAACAACGCCTTGCGAAAGAGTTTCCTTAAACGACCCGGCACAGCGCTGGATCTGCAGGCCGAGTGGCTCTTGCGGCTGGCTATTGCCAAAGGTGCGCGCAACTGGGGGTTCAAGATGCCCAAGGCATTCTTGCAGGCTCCCCGGCTCTTTGCTGCCTACGAAAATGTGCAGTTGATTTTCATGATGCGCCAGCCCGAGGATGTGCTGGCGTCTTACAAGAACATGCCGAACGACCCGACTGGAGACGGGGATCCGCGGCGATACCACCCACTGGTTTACGCGCTCTACTGGCGCCTTGCTGCGCGCTCATTCGAGAGGCTATCCCAGCGTTTTCCAGACAAGACGCATCTAGTGCGCTTTCACGAGTTTGTTGCCGATCCCTTGGCACAAACAAACAACTTGGCCACCCAAATTAGGACCTTGCCAGCCCAGCAGATCACCAAACCACCCAACCCCAACTCTTCCTATCGAGACAAAGGCACCAAGGCAGCGCATAAACCCCTAACTGGATTAGAAGCGAGGATTGTTCGCTATATCTGTGGGCGGGAAATGGAGGCTCTGGGGTTTGATACACGCCCGCTGCCGCAACTGGCGTTGTCCGACATTGCAGATTTGGTAAGAAACACAGCCGTATGGCTTTCATTTCATGTAGGTGAAGCGTTCGCTCGGGTGCAAAAAAGGTAGTTCAGGATGAACGACGTGATTTGTCGATGAGATATTAGTTTGCGCGCCCGATCCCCGGCCTAACGGTGATGCGGAGCCCTTCGGATGGGCCAAGACCGTAGGCAGCATGGCCCAGACTGTTCATCGCGGCCTCAACAGGGTCCGCGCCCAATTCACAATGACCATGGTGGCCTGCAATCTGGCCAAGCTACCGAAACTCCTTGTCGCCTGACGAAAGGGGCAGGTCCGACCCGGCGTCCGCAGCCGCAAAGAACCACATTCAAACCGTGGTAACAGGAAAAACATCCTTCAAGATCGACTTTTTTAGCGTAACCGCCCGATTTGGACCACCTGCCGCATTCGCTTAGTAGATCTTATACGACGTCGTTACTGACGTGGATAACGACGTCGTATGCGGCGAGG
>NZ_SLZU01000019.1 GCF_004342065.1 Primorskyibacter sedentarius
TTCGTCAACCCCGACGACCTCGCTTCCCGCGTCGCCACGTCGCTCGCCAATGTCGAGCCCACCCGCCGCTTCCGCGACGCCCTGCGCCCGCCGGTGATGATGGGCGACATGGAGCGGATCTTCGCCAAGGACGAACTTGAAGACACCAGCCTCGCCACAATCAAGGCAGGGCTCGTGAGCATGGCCACGGAGTCCGCGCGCGGGATCCCGGCCCCGGCGCTGCATGTCGACCTCTCGCACGATTGGTGGTCCACCCGTCTGTTGCTCTACACCGCACTGGCCCGGAAATATGTTGGCGTCTCATGCCTTCTTATCACCGAAAGCCTCGAGGATCCGGATCCGAAGGAACACTTCGTTGGCCTCATCAGCGTCGAGACCGCGATGGAGCGCCTGCTTGAACTTCACAAGGACCTCGAAGGCAAGATCGACGAGATCGAGGCCCGCAACGACATGTTCCCTGACGCTCCCACGGAACTCGAGGAAGAGATCGACCAGGACGTCACCACCTTCAAGGCTGCCTTCTCGGCAGCGAAGATGAAACCGGAGAACCAGCGCAAGCTCGACGTCACCGCCTACCAGCTTCAGCGCTGGATGGGCGACGCCATGCTGACCCGCCCTGTCTCCATCAAGGACATCGAAAGCCCCACCCGGATCGACCTCGCCCTAGTCAGCCGCTTCCCGCACCGCTTCGTGCCGATCCACGCCGAAAGCGGCCTGGCGCCAAAGGGTCGTAACCCGAACACGGGCGGCAAATGCTGGGTGATCGACCAGTCCGACCTCGCAACAACGCTTTCCGAATTTTTCCTCTCCGACCAGTTTGGCAGCTGACCCACCGCATTAGGTGGATCGGAATGGGAAAACAGCTCGCTACAGCGAGTTAGGTGCCGACAACCAGCATCGTAAAACCGCCGATTGGATCGTTTGGATCAAAGGCCACATCGATCCCTTGAAGTTGCACGCCCGCAACCTGACCCTTGCGTAGACCCAGATCCGGGATCTTGATGTGCACTCGGGTGGCCACTGTCTCGGCGTTCATTTTTCGGAACTCGGCTACAATGTTTTTGTGGCGCGCGAGCTTGGTTTTGCCGCTTGCGACTGCACCAAGAATTTTGCGCATTTCGCCTTTGAGGCGACTTTGCAGATCGAGCCCGGAACGGCTCTGTTGCAACAGAGCCTAACCCATGACCAGATCGAGGCCATGACCCTTGCCGACCGGATCGTCGTGCTGCGCGACGGGCACATCGAACAGGTCGGCACGCCGCTAGAGCTATACGACAACCCCGCCAACGCCTTTGTCGGCACCTTCCTTGGCTCTCCGTCAATGAGTCTCTTTGCAGCAAACGTGATGCCAAATGACCCAATGCGCTTGCGCCTTCCCGACGGGGATGAAATCAGGCTGCCCCACCCGGCGAACCGACAGGGCGCGGTGTCCATGGGAATCCGCCCCGAAAGCTTTCGCCTCGTAGAAGCGGGCGCAGAAAACGCACTGGCCGCCGACGTGGTTGTCGTGGAACCGACCGGATCCATGACCGAGATCGTGTTGCGCAAGGGTGGGCTGGACTTCGTAGCAACCTTCCCCGAAAGGGTGGATCTCCGCCCCGGTCAGCCGGTCCACCTATCGGTCGCCTCCAAAGACGTGCGGATATTCGAAGCCGAGGCGGCAGCCCGCCCCGCGCCTTAACATCAGTCAGGTCAGTTCCAGCACGGCCTCGACCTCGACCAGCGCATTGGCGGGCAATGACGCGACATTGACCGCCGTGCGCGCATGGCGCCCCGCCTCGCCCAAGAGGTCGGTGAACAGTTGCGAAGCGCCGTTCACAATGAACGGTCCCTCGCCATAGTCGGGATCGGCGGCGACATATCCGTTGACCTTGACCACTCCGACGATCCGATCAAGCGACCCGGCCACCTGACGCGCACAGAACAGCAGGTTCAGCGCGCACATCCGCGCGGCCTCCTGCCCGATCGAGACGTCAAAGCCCTTGGAAATCGGGCCAAAGTGCTTCGGCACACCTTCCCATTCGCAAATCTGCCCCGACAGAAACAACAGGTTACCGCTGATCTTGCCGGGCAGAAACATCGCACGAGATGGGGCGGACGGCGGCAGTTCCAGCCCCAATTCGGCCAGCTTTTTTTCGATCTCGCTCATGCCGGCTCCTTCACGCGGGTCAATTCGATTGCCAGCTGGATCAACGACAAATCCGATCCGCGTGGCCCGATCAGCGACAGCCCGAAGGGTGCCCCGTCGACCTTGCCCGCCGGAAAGACCACCTGTGGCAATCCTGCCAGACCAGCCACGCAAAGCAGTTTCTGCGAGATGTGACGGTAGCCGTCGAACACCTCAACCGGCGCATCCAGCTTGAACGGCGCGTCATGCACCACCGGGGCCAAAATCACGCCATCGCTGCCAAGCAGCGCCTGAACATGGGCGGTGAACGCGGCGCGGGCCTTTTGTGCCGGGGCAATCTCGGCCTCTGTCAGCGCCTCAGCGGTGGCGGCGCGACCATCGATGCCGCGCACCAGCGGCATACCGGATCGGCGGATATAAGGCACGATATGCTCTTTGGCGTCCGCGCCCATAGTTGTCAAAAAGACCTGATATGCCGCCTCAATCCCCTCGGGGTAAAGCCCCGTCAACGGCGCCGCATCTATGCCCGCGAATCCCGCCTCACATACTGCGCGCTGCTTCGCGCCAAGGTGATCCATCATTTCGACCGGCCACAGCAGGCGCGGCTTGTCAGGCAACGGCGCAACGTCAACTTGCAGCGCAGAATGGGCCCGCAGCAGCGTCTGACCGTCGCGCGCAAAGATCCCGCAAGTGTCATAGCTGGGGGCAAGCGGCATGACGTCGTCTAGCGAAATCCGCCCGTGTGTCGGGCGCATCCCCCAGATCCCGCAAAAGCTGGCCGGGGCGCGCACCGATCCGCCGGTGTCCGACCCGATGGCGATATCCGCCAATCCACCCGCGACCGCCGCTGCCGATCCCGAAGACGACCCGCCGGGAATGCGATCGGGGGCCGCAGAGTTCACCGGCGTGCCGAAATGCGCGTTCATCCCGTACATCGACCAAGCCAGCTCATCCGTATGGGTCTTACCGACAAAGCGGGCACCGGCGTCCAGCAGCCCTTGCGCAGCAGGGCATGTGCGGTCCTTGACCGCACTCATAGCCAGCGCCAGCGGATTGCCGTTGCCGGTGCGATAGCCCGCGACGTCGTAAATATCTTTGACCGCCAGAGTCAGGCTGCTCAGCGGACCCTCACCATTCGGCACCGCGACGGGCGGATAGGGCATGAAACAATGATAGGGGTCTTTGTCGATCAGCATCGGCTCACTCGGCAGCTAGGGGTTGGGCGGCGCGCAGACAGGCCACGCGGCGACGATCACTGGGTAAATGCAACGGCGGCAATCCGGCGGCGCATTCCGGCATCGCAACAGGGCAGCGCGGCGCAAAGGGACAACTGTCAGGCCGCACCTCCAGTGCAGGAGGCGCGCCGGGGATGGCGTTCAACCGTTCGCCCCGTGCGACGTCATGCAGGTTCGCGGCCAGCAATCCTTGGGTGTAAGGGTGGCGGGCGTCGCGGATGATCTCATGCGTGGTGCCCTCTTCGACAACCTGGCCTGCATACATCACGGCGATCCTCTCGGAGATTTCCACGGCCACGCCGATGTCATGGGTGACAAAGATCACACCCATGCCGAATTCCTTTTGCAACTCTCGCAACAGCAGCAGGATCTGGATTTGCACCGTCGCATCCAGTGCCGTGGTCGGCTCATCCGCCAGCAACAGACGCGGTCGGCAGGCCAGCGCCAGCGCGATCATCACCCGCTGCCGCATCCCGCCGGACAGCTCATGCGGATAGTTGTGCAGGCGGCGATTGGCGGACGGGATGCGCACCCGGTCCAGCATGTCCAGCGCGGTCGACATGGCCTCTGCCTTGTTCACGCCCTTGTGCCGCATGACGGACTCCGCGATCTGGTGACCGACGGTATAGACCGGGTCCAGCGCCAGCGCCGGTTCCTGAAACACCATCGACACCTCACCGCCACGATACCGTTGCAGCGCCTTGCCGCGCAGGGACATGATGTCGGTACCGTTCACATGGATCGAACCATCGATCTCTGACCGTTTCGGTGGCAAGAGCCCAAGAAGCGTCTTCAGCGTCACCGACTTTCCGGACCCGCTTTCCCCCAACAGCGCCAGCGTCTCACCTTGTTCCATCGACAGCGACACGTCGTTGATTGCATGAACAGTGCGCTTGCCCTTGAAGCGCACGTTGAGGTTCTTCATCTCCAGCAGTTTAGTCATTCCGGCACCCCCTGCCCCGCCTTGGGATGGCCGGACTCTGCGTCGTGCAAGTGACAGGCGACCATGTGATCGCCGTTGCGCGCCAACCCCGAGAGTTTCGGCACGGCCTCCCTGCAGACCGCACTGGCAAAGCGGCAGCGGGTGTGGAACCGGCAGCCCGAAGGTGGATTGATCGGGTTAGGCGGGTCGCCCGCCAGTGGTGGTTCCTTGGTCCGGTTGTCCGGGTCCATCGACGGCATGGCCGAAAACAAGGAGCGCGTGTAGGGATGCGCCTGCTCATGCCAGATGCTCTCTACCGGAGCGACCTCGACCACTTCGCCCAGATACATCACCAGAATGCGGTCCGAGATATAGCGCACCACGTTCAGGTCATGGCTGATGAAGACATAGGTCAGACCGAATTCTTCGCGCAGGTCGTTTAGCAGGTTCAGCACCTGCGCTTCGACCGATTTGTCCAGCGCCGATACCGCCTCATCCAGCACCACCAGACGCGGCGACATCGCCAGCGCGCGGGCGATGTTCACCCTCTGCCTCTGTCCGCCGGACAGTTCATGCGGATAACGATGGGCAAAACGGTCGGGGTCCAGCCCCACCCGGTCCATCATCTTGCGGGCCAGGTCCTCTGGGTTGTCCAGCCCCTGAACCTTGGCGCCAAAGGCCACGGAGTCGAGGATCGTCAAGCGCGGGTTTAGCGTGGCATAGCTGTCCTGAAACACCATCTGCACACCCCGGCGCAGATCCTTCAGCGACAGGCGTTCCCCCAGCGCGTGACCGTCAAAGACAATCTCGCCCTTGTCCTTTTCGACAAGCCCGATCAGCAGCTTGGCAGTGGTGGACTTGCCGCAGCCGGATTCGCCCACGATGCCCAAAGTCTCACCCTTTTTGACCTCAAAAGACACGCCGTCGACCGCCTGCACCTTGGCCTGCGTACGGCCAAGGATGCCGCCCCGGACGGGAAAGTACTTCTGCAATCCGCTCACACGGATCAGCGGTTGCGCCGGGCCGCCGGTGTCCGGCAATGGCTGGTAGGTGTCAGTCACGGACATTCATCGCACTCCTCAGACCGTCGCTCAGCAGGTTCAGACACAGCGAGGTGACAAAGATCATCACGCCGGGCAGCGCCGACAGCCACGGATTCACGTAGATGACGGACCGCAGCGTGTTCAGCATCAGCCCCCATTCGGGTTCCGGCGGGCGCACGCCGATGCCAAGAAAGGACAAACCGGCGGCAAGGATCATGCAGACCGATGTCAGCGAGGTGGCATAGACAAAGATCGGTGACAGCACGTTGCCGATCACATGCACCCGGATCACCGTCCACGCGCTGGCACCGGAGGCGCGGGCGGCGTCGATGTAGTCCAGCTTGCGCACGCCGGACGTGACCGCCTCGGCCACGCGGGTGATCGGTGGGATAAAGACGATGGTCAGCGACACAAGGCTGTTGACGATCCCCGCCCCCAGCGCGCCGGAAATGGCGATGGCCAGAAGGACCGACGGAAAGGCAAAGAACACGTCCACTGTCCGCATGATGATGGTGTTGGTCAGCCCGCCGACGTAACCGGCAGTGATCCCAAGGATCGACCCCGCGAAAAAGGCGATGACCACCGGCATCAGCCCAATGAACAATGTCAGCCGCCCGCCATAGATCAGCCGGGCCAGCATATCGCGGCCCTGTTCATCAGTGCCCAGCGGATAACCCGGCGCGCCGATGGGTTTCAGCCGGGCGATCATCGAGCCCTTGTAGGGATCGGCAAGGCCCAGATAGGGCGCAAAGACCGCGGACAGGATCAGCGCGGCGATCACCGCAAGACAGAACATCGTCAGCGGGTCGCGCACCAGCCGGTGGCCGACACCGGACCAATAGCCTTTGGATTTCTCGACCTTCTCGGGTGCGTGGATGGAAGTGGCTTCAGCCATGGCCATACGTCACGTCCTCTGGATACGGGGGTCGATGGCGGCCTGCACCACGTCGACAATCAGGTTCATCGCCACAAAAAACAGCGCAAGGATCAGGATGGTCCCCTGCAACAAGGGCAGGTCGCGCTGAAAGATGGCGTTCGACAGCAAAAAGCCAGAGCCGGGCCAGTTGAAAACCGTCTCGATCAGGATCGAGCCGCCCAACAAGTAACCCAATTGCAGCCCCATGACCGACAGCGCGGTGGCGGCGGCGTTGCGGGCGACATGGCGCAGCACGTCGGCGCGGCTCATGCCTTTGGCGTACAGAGCGTCGACGAAATCCTGGCTCAGGATGTCGCCCGCCAGCGCCCGCACGGTGCGCGACACGATGCCGATGGGCACCACGGCCAAGGTCACGGCGGGCAGGAGGAGGTGGCGCATATGCGCCCAGTCCCATGCCCAGCTTTGCGACCCACCCGGACCTGCGCCCATAGATGGCAGCCAGCCAAGGTTGACGGAGAAGATGATGACCAGAACGATGCCGAGCCAGTAATTCGGCACCGACACTCCGGTGATAGACAGCGCCGTCACCGCGCGGTCGATCCAAGTGTCGCGGAAATAGCCCGCGAGAAAACCAAGGAAGATGCCGATGGGAAAGGCGATCACCGCCGCCGACACCGCCAGCAGCAACGAATTTTTTACCGCGCCAAAGACCTCGGCGGCGACGGGACGGCCAGAGGCGATGGACTTGCCCATGTCGCCCTGAAACAGGTTCCCGATCCAGATGGCGTATTGCACGGGCAGCGGTTTATCGAGCCCGTAGGCGGCGCGCATGGCGGCCTGTTCCTCGGCTGTGGCGTCGATCGGCATGATGGCGGTCAACGGATCGCCGGGGGCGATCTGGACCAGCAGGAAACAGATGACCGACACGCCAAAGGCGACGGGCAGGACCAGCAGGATGCGGCGGATGAGATAGCTGAGCACGGGGTTTGGCTTTCTGTTCCGGATGCCCCCGCCACAGGTTGCTGCGGGGGCGGTTGACTTACTCGGCCATCGAGATGGAAGAGAAGTTCTGATACCAGTTCTGCGCCTGAACAAAGCCTTCGACCTTGGGGCTCAGGGCACGCGGGGCGACGTCATGGGTGACAAAGAGGAACAGCGCCTCGTTGACGTATTTCTCATGCGTCTTCTGCAGGACGGCGGTCTGTTCCACGGGGTCAAAGGTGGTCTTGATCCCTTCGAACAGCGCTTGCATTTCCGGGTCTTTGTAGTGGCCCCAGTTGGTGCCGTTAGGCGCGATCAGACCCTCGTCGAGGTGACGGATCAGGCCGGTGAACGGGTCCTGGATGAAGTAGGTAAAGTTGATTGACTGCGCGCCATCTACGGCCTCGTCCGCAGCACCTGCACGCCACAGGTTGATCATCTGGTTCCACTCGACGACCATGAATTCGACGTCGATCCAGACCTCTGCAAGGCTCTGCTGGATGTATTCGTTCATCGGCAGCGGCAACATCTGGCCCGAACCTGACGGAGAGATCAGCGCCTTGACCGTCAGACGGTTGTCGGGGCCAAAACCTGCCTCTGTCATCAGCGCCTTGGCAGCGTCGAGGTCATAAGACGGATCAAACGTCGGGGTGCCGAACCACTGCGACGAAGGCGGCAGGAACCCTTTGGCCGGGACCATCAGACCACCCAGCAGCGGCATCATGCTTTCGCGGTCGATCGCCATGTTGGCGGCCTTGCGCACGCGGATGTCATTCCAGGGCGAGCCTTCCAGACGCGACAGGTGCCATGTCCAGTTGTGCGGATAGGCATTGGACGAGATAACAAAGCCATTGCCGGTCATCGCCGGGATGGTGTCGGGCGCGGGCGCTTCGATCCAGTCAACCTGCCCCGACAGCAGTGCCGCGGCACGCGCGTTGGGTTCGGGCAGCGGGATCAGCACCATCTTGTCCAGCTTGGGGATGCGGGTTTCGTCCCAGTATTCGGCGTTCGGCACCAGTTCGGCGCGCTCACGCGGGACAACGGATTCCAGCTTCCACGGACCGGTGCCAGAGGGCGCCATGGCGACCTGTTCCCAGTCCTTGTCCATAGCTTCCCAGTTGGCTTTGGACGACATCAGGATCCATGCCAGCTGATAAGGCAGCGTCGCGTCTGGCACCTTGGTGGTGATGGTCAGCGTCAGGTCGTCCACCGCCTCATAAGAGGCCACGGCGGGGATACGGCTTTTGCCCTGCGCCGACTGGCGCGGGTCGTATTGCTCGGCCGTGTCGTCCAGCAGTTTGTCAAAGTTCCAAACGATCACCTCGGCGGTCAGCGGCGATCCGTCGTGGAACGTGACGCCTTCGCGCAGCGTGAAGGTCCACGTCAGTTCGTCCTCGCCCACAGACCATTCGGTCGCAAGGCCGGGGATCAGGACCGACGGTTTGTCAGCGCTGCTCAGGTCCCATTCGATAAGTGAATCATAGACCGTATAGCCCATGAAACGCATGCCTTCGCCGCCTTGGTCGGTCTGGCCGGTGGTCAGCGGAATATCCGCTGCCGTCATGCCGACGCGCAGAACGCCTTGGGCGTTGGCCATCGTGGCACAGGACAGCGCGACCGCTGTCGCAATGGCCACAGCCCCTTTTAGAAATTTAGGCATTGATACCTCCTTGGGTTGCCAAGTCATTGTTATTCCTTTGTATTGTCGGTCTATTTTGCGCCGGTTCAGTTTCGCAAAACTTTGACCGGGGCATTTCTGTCCAACCAGCAGAAACGTGAATTTTCCGATCATGAATTTCTGCGCTGCAGCGAAATGCTTAATTTTTGGACTTACGGACAGTTGTTGACGCCTCTTTTCGCGGCACACGAATCGCGCCCGCCGAAGCGCCGGACAAAAGCGCATCGCGCAATTCAACACAGGCCGCACGAATCGGCGAAATCAGGGGCACCGGGCTGGATGCTGACAAGCGTTCCGCCGCCTCTCCCAGAGGGCCGCCGCCGATGATGACCACCTCGGCACCGTCCTCGGTGGCGCGCGCCACAGCCCCGGCAAGCGCTGCATCCAACCGCGCGGGATGCGCCATCAAGGCCAGCGGATCATCCTGCGTCAGATAGCAGCCAAGGTAGCCAGCCACCGGCGTCATCAAGGCATCAATCGGACCGGACAGACTGGGTGTGGTCGTCGCCACGGCAAAGCGTCGCCCCCCCGCTGCCCGGGCCGAGGCCGCGCCAATCCCGATCACCGGGCAGACCATCCGCGCCGCCAGCTCCGCGCGCCCCGGATCGCCAAAGGCGGACACGATGATCCCCGCTACCCGCGGCAATTGCGCCTCTGCCACCTGTCGCCCGGCCGCCGTCAAAGCCGCCTCATCAACAATCATCTGAGGCCCCTTGGGCGCGGTCCATCCGGTGATGTCGGGCAGGATCTGGCGCGCAATCTGCAGCATTGCTTCGGTTGTCGCGACATTTGCGTTGGGGTTCATCAAAAGCGGGGTCATTTCCCCTGCCCCGCGTCCAACTGGGCGGCAACGCCCAAGAGCCACCCCTCACCGCCGTGATCGACGATCAGTTGCATACCCACTGGCATCTCTCCGGCCTGTGCCGCAGGAAAGGCCAGCGCTGGCACGCCAGCCGCATTGACCCAGCCTGTATAGATCGCGTGCCCCCGTGGCCCCACATCCTGCCCGTCGATCTGCGCAGGAAAGGCCTGATCCGCAGGCCAAGGCATCGCTGCCGCCGTCGGCATCAGCACGGCGTCATACCCCCACAGCCCCCGCACAGTCTCGCGCAGGGCAAAGATTCGGGTCAGCGCCTCATACAGATCCACTGCGCTGGCCCCCGCTCCGGCCCGTGCCATCGCGCGGTATTTCTCGGCGGCACAGTCCAGCACCGCTGGGTCGTTACGTCCCAGATGCGCCAGTCCGATCTCACCGATGCTGGACCAAACCGCGTTCAGCGGTGCCAGATCAACCGGCAGAGCGCCCACATCAACCTCATGCCCCAGCCCGCGCAACTGCGTGACCGTTGCGTCAAAACGGGACCGGATAACCGGATCGCAAGGCGCGTCGCCCAGCAGACCCACCGCCAGAATGCGGCAGGTGCCTGGTGCCGTGGCCCCCTGCCCTGTCAGAACCCGGTGAAACAGCGCCAGATCACGCGCGGACCGAGTAATTGGCCCGACCACCTCCAGATCCAGCAACACTTGCGGCAGTCCGCCGCCGCGCGACACCGTACCGATCCCCGGCTTCAGCCCCCAAAGCCCGGTGTACCCCGCCGGACGCCGGATAGAGCCACCGCCATCGGTGGCCAGCCCCGCCACCGCCATGCCAGAGGCCACCGCCGTAACAACGCCGCCAGAGGATCCTCCGGGCGTCAGCGACGGATCCAAAGGATGGCCCGTGACTCCGAAACGGAGGTTCCCGGTATAGCCCTCAACCGCGAATTCGGGCGTGTTGCCCTTGCCAAGGATCACCGCACCCGCCGCGCGCAGCGCCGCCACCGGCATCTCATCCTGCTCGGCCACGCGCCGCGCCAGTTCAACGTTGCCCCAAGCGGCAGGCATCCCGCGCGCAACAAGGTTGTCCTTGACGATGATCGGCACGCCGCTCAATGCGCCGAGCGAGGCACCAGATCGACGGGCCTGCGACTGGGCCGCCGCCTCTGGCAATGCGGACCCTGACAGGGCGCTGTAGGCGTTCAGTGCCCCATCCTGACGGTTAATTTCATCCAGATGCGCGCGCGTTACATCCAGTGGATCAACGCGCCCTTCGGCATAGGCCTGCAACAACGCGGTCGCATCCAAGGTTTTCAGCGAAAAATCTTTCATCGGCCCACCGCCTGCGGCAGCCACGTCACCACCTGCGGCCAGAAGATCAGCGCCGAGGTGAACAGCAGCATCAGCCCCGCGTAAGGAATAGCCCCCGCCACCACGTCCGAGAATGGCCCGCGATCCCCGCGCACGCCCTGCACTACGTACAGGTTCATGCCCACCGGCGGCGTGATCATCCCTAGTTCACACATCAGCACCACGAAGATGCCAAACCAGATCGGGTCCACCCCCGCCTGCACAACGATCGGCACAAAGATCGGGATCGTCAGCACCTGCATCGACAGCACGTCCATGAACATGCCAAGGATCAGGTAGAACAGCATCAGCGCGAACAGCAGTTCGACCATGGTCAGTCCCTGCGACGCCACCCAGGACGATATCACCGCGGTGATCCCGCCCAAGGCCAGCGTCAAGTTCAGGGTAAAGGCCGCGACGATGATCATCAGAATCATCCCCGTCGTTTTGGCCGTCTTGCGGAAACAGATGTCGAGAAAGGCCAGCGACAGCTTGCCCTCGGCCGCGACAAACCCCAGCGCCACGACCACAGCCAAAGCGGCACTTTCCGTCGGAGTCGCAATCCCCAGATAGATCGAGCCCATGACAATCAGGAACACCACCGCCGCAGGCACCAGATGCCTGAGTGCCGCGATTTTCACGGACCACGGGATCACCACGTCATCGCGCTTTTCGGTGTGGGTCAGGATGTCCTGCACGGCGATGAAAGCCATGAACAGCATGGTCAGCAGGATCCCCGGCACAACACCCGCGATGAACAACTGCCCCACGGACACGCTGGCCAAGGACCCATAAACCAACAGGTTGACCGAAGGCGGAATGAGAATGCCCAAGGTGCCGCCCGCCGCCAATGATCCCAGCGACCGCGAGGGCCGATAGGCGCGTTCCTCCAGCGCGGGCAGCGCCACGGTGCCCACGGTGGCCGCCGTTGCCACGGAACTGCCGGATGTGGCCGCAAACAGCGCGCAACAACCGATGTTGGTGTGCAATAGACCGCCCGGCAGCCGCCCCAGCCACAGCGCCAGCGCGCCATACATCCGGTCCGCCAGACCCGAACGCAGCAGCAGCTCGCCCAGCAGGATGAACAGCGGGATCGCGGTCAGGACCGGCTCATTCGAGGTGCCCCAGATCACTGGCCCCATGCTTTGCAACAGCACCGGACCATACAGGACCATGCCCCCGGCCACGCCCATCATGACCATGACAGAGGCCACCGGCAGCCCCATCAACAACAGGCCCATCATGATCGTAAACCCGATGGCGACGTCAAAGATGCTCATCTCAGCGGCCTTTCATTTGGGTCAACTCTTCGCTCAATTCGTCCTCGGCAGAGGTCGGATTGAACGCCGCGGCTAGCGCCCGGTGCCGTCCGGTGAAAAACAGCAGGCTCGCCCGCGCCAGCAGCACAAAGGATAGCAGCGCAAAGCCCGCCAGCGCCGCGTACCAGGCCGATTGCGGCCAGATCAGTGGCGTCCGCCAGGGCGTCGCGGCGGTCGATCCATAGGCCAGCGTGTCAGAGATTACGAACCAGCCGACATAAAGGAAAAACAGCCCCAGTACCGCCAGCGACAAGACTGCCAGCCAGTCCACCAGCGCCTGCGCCCAGACCGGCATCCGCGCGTGCAGAACATCGATACGGATATGCGCGCGGTCGATCAGCGCAACGGAAAAACTCAGCGCCGCGCCGAGGGCCAGCACATAGCCGCCCAGTTCATCCGCCCCCTGCAACGAGGTATTGAACAGCTTGCGCAGCAGCGTTTCTAGCGCGACAAAACCGGACAGGAACAAAAGCGACCAACCGAACAATCGGCTGATCCATGTGGCGAGGCGTTCCATAAGGGAATTCCTTGAAAATGGCGCCCGAACCGCAGGGAGGAACGGTCCGGGCGCAGGTCCGGCTTACATGCTGTCCTTGGCCGTCACGGCCTTGGTCCAGGCATCAGAGCAGCCGGGATTGGTAGCATCGCAGACCTCGGCCCACGCCGGGAAGGACACGTTCGGCACAGCCGTGCCGACCAGTTCCTTGTCCGCATCGGTGGGTTCGACCAGCACGAGGTCATATTTCGTGCCTGTCTCGCAGGGTTCGGCGCCGGTGTTGCAGTTCACCGCATCGACGAACAACTCTTCGGAATAACTCCAGATCTTGTCAGTCAGCTTGTCGAACCCGGCCTGCAGTTTCTCCTGCTCATCGGGGCTCAGCTTGTTCCAGGTGTCGAGGTTGATGCCATAGCCGTTCATCGCCAGTTGGAAGGCGATCGGCAGGGTATAGGACGTCACTTCGGGCCAGCCGGCGGAATTGGCCGAGGACGGGCCGGTGATGGCGCAATCCACCACGCCGCGCGCCAGCGATTGCTGAACCTCGGGGAAACCGATGGGGACCGGCGTTCCGCCGACCAGCGACACAAATTCCGCTAGGTTCTGGTCATAGACCCGCACTTTCAGCCCCTTGAGGTCGGCCAGCGACCCAATCTCCGGCTCGCAGAACAAGACCTGCGGACCAAAGGGCCAGACGCCCAGCAGTTTGGTGTTGAACCGCTCTTGCAGGCGTGCATCTACAATCGGGGCAAAGGCCTCGACCGTTTCGCGGCCCGTGGCGTAATCCGGATTCAGTCCCACAAGGTCGAGACCAAGGATCGTCGGCTCATCCCGCGACACCTGGCTCAGGCGCAGCGACACGATGTCGAACAAGCCGCCCTTGAGGATGCGCAACTGTTCGGTGTCCTTGATGCCGGTCACGTCGACCGGCTGGTAATCGGCGCTGAAGCCGTCCAGCCCGGTTTCGGCGGCGAAATTCTCAAAGAACGGCTGTTCGACGTTCTTCTGGATCAGGCCGGTGGCGACCGGCTGGCCCATGACGCGGAACGTCTCGGCCCCGGCAGGAATGGCAAGCGCGGTCAGCGTGGCGGCGCAGGCAAGTGTACGGATCATGTGGATGTTCCTTTGGTTTCGGAGAGTGTGAGTGGTGGCAGGCCAAGGGCGGCAACGGTTTGAAATACGCCCCCCCAATCGGTGACCTGCGCGGGATCAAGCCCGACCCGTGACAGGCAATGGGCCGCCGTGACGGCGACGGAATCGAGTACCGGGATGCCGGTGGCGTCCTCGATGCGCGCCGCCTCTGGCGCGCCGCGAAAATTGGTGCAGACAACGGCGATGGCGTCGGGCTTTGCCTCGGCCACGCGTTCGATCATCGCGCCCACCTGTGCGGGCGGATAGGTGGCGAAACTGTAATTTCCCCTGTCGTTCAGCCTATTGGAGCTGACGACCTCGATCCCCTGCCCGGCATAGTTTGCGATCATCCGGGTTTCGATCTCTTCGACATAGGGCGTCACCACACCCAGCCTTTTGACCCCCATGCCTTTCAGCAGCGCGTCATAGGCAAGGATGGTCGACGTCGCGGGCACGCCGGTCCGTTCAGTGATCGCCGCACAAAGCGCGCGGTCCTTGTCCAGCCCCAGCCAAGATGCAGACGTTCCGTTCCAGGCGATCAGGTGCGGGCGCGCCTCGGCCAGCCGCTCGGCGGCCTCAAGGATCGGCTCCAGCGTGAACTGCGCCTGACTGGCATCAGACATGGAAATCTCGACCACCCGGAAACGCCCGAAATGCGCGCTGGCCGCCTCACCAAAGGGGGCGAACATGGCGCTGGTATAGGGCTCCAACACCGTGTTGGAACTGGGCGTCAGCATCCCGACGCGGCGGGGATCGACGGCGGGATACTTCATGCCGCCACCTTGTCGCGCGCGATATGCCGCCCAATGGCCGCGCCCACGGGCGCGCCGTTTTCCATAACGGTCTGGCCGCGCAAAAGGGTCCGCACCGGCCAGCCGGTGACCGCGAACCCTTCCCACGGGGTGTAGTCCGACCCGTGATGCAGGTCGCCTTGGGTGATCGCCTTTGTCAGCGTCGGGTCCCACAGCACGATATCGGCATCCTTGCCCACCATCAGCGCGCCCTTGTTCGTCAGGCCGTAGATGCGCGCGTGGTTGGTGGCGGTCAGCGCGGCAAACGCCTCAAGGCTGATGCGCCCCTTGCTGACCCCTTCGGAGAACAAGATCGGCAGGCGCGTTTCGACCCCCGGAATTCCGTTGGGAATGTTGCGGAAAGAGTCCCGCGCACCGGGCGCGTCTTTGCCCTTTTCGTCGGCAAAGCGGAACGGGCAATGGTCCGAGGAAAATACATCGAACGCCCCCTGCTCCAACCCCGCCCAGATCGCCGCCTGCTCATGCGTATCGCGCGGCGGCGGAGAGCATACGCATTTCGCGCCCTCAAAACCCGCGCGGTCCAGATCGTCCGCCGTCAGCGTGATGTATTGCGGACAGGTCTCGGCGTAGACCTTGACGCCGCGGTCCTTGGCGCGGCGGATTTCCTCCAGCGCGGCACCGTTCGACACGTGCACCACCATCAGCGGTACACCCGCCACTTCGGCCAGCGTGGTGGCTCGGTGTGTGGCTTCGCGTTCTACCGGCACCGGGCGAGAGCGGGCATGAAACACCGGCGCGGTGTCCCCTGCCCTTTCCGCCTTGTCGCGCAGGTATTCGATGGCGTCCTCGTTTTCGGCGTGAACCAGCGTCAACGCGCCCTGCCCTTTCGCCACATCCATCACTTGCAGAATCTCGGAATCTTTCAGGCGCATCCCTTCGTAGGTCATGAAGACCTTAAAGCTGGTCAGCCCCTGCGCGATCAGCGCTGGCAGGTCCTGCCCCAGCGTGACGGGGTCGGCGCTCTTGACGATCAGGTGACAGGAGATGTCTGTCAGGCACTGGCCCTCTGCGCGCGCAAGATAGGCGACAGTTGCCTCGCGCAAGCTTTGATCCTCATCGGGCAGGACAAAGGGCATCACCAGCGTGTTGCCGCCACAGGCCGCAGCACGGGTGGCGCTGGCGAAATCATCCGCCATCTCGATCCCCGGTCCGGACGGCTGGGCGATATGCACATGACTGTCGATGCCGCCGGGCATAGCGATCAGACCGGTCGCGTCGATCATCTCATTGCCCGACAAATCGGTGCCCAGCGTCACGATGCGCCCGTCCCGGATACCGATATCGCACTGTGCCGCCCCGGCGGGTGTCACCACCCGCGCGCCGGAAATCACCGTATCATGTGTTGAAAGTTGGCCTTGCATACCCACCGTTCCTGTCGCGTTCGACCAAACGCTAGCGAGGCTTTCGATTGCCAACCATGACAAAATAGGCAAGGTTGCATTCTCAAAATGAGAACGCAATTCAGGGGCGTATTTGCATGAAATTTCACCTCGTTCCGCGCCAGTTGCTGTATCTTGAGGCGGTCGCAGAACACGGATCTATTCAGGCGGCGTCACGCGCGCTGGGAATCGCCGCTTCGGCCATCGACCGGCACATCAAGACGTTGGAAGAGGCCAATGGCGCACCCCTGTTCGAACGCCTGCCGCGCGGAATGCGACCCACGGCCGCCGGCGAGTCGGTGATTGTCATGGCGCGGCGCTGGCGCGCCGATGCCGACCGTCTGGAAACCGGCCTGCTGGAAATGCGGGGCAAGGAATACGGGTCGGTCCGGCTGGCGGGCATGGACAGTCTGTGCAACGGTGTGCTGCTGGACCTGCACAAGGACCTGCGCGCCAACCAGCCCAACCTGCGCCTCTCGCTGGACATAATGACCCCGACAGATGCCCTGCGCGCGCTGGAAGAAGGCACGGTCGACGTCGCCATGACCTTTAACGCCCCGCCTATGCGACACCAGCATGTGCTGTGGCAGCGCAAGCTACGGCTGGGTTGCATCGTCGCCTCCAACCACCCACTGGCCACGGCTGGAAAGCTGTCGCTTTCGGATGTGGACGGTCACGCACTGGTGTCGCAAAGCGCGCTGATGCCGACGCGGCAATACCTAGACAACCGCCACGCGTGGTTCTTTGCCTCTAACCGGCCTGTGCTGACCTCGAATTCTATCCAACTGCTGAAACAGGCGTTGCTTCAGGGTGACGTGGCAATGATCACCTCGGAACTGGATATGCTGCCTGAATTGATGGACGGCAGGCTGCGGTTCCTGCCGTTGAAAGAGGCCGGGCTGGCCTCGCCCACCATCTCGACGGTGATCGACGCGCGCCGCCCGCTGTCCCGAGCCGCCCGCGTCGTCGCCGAATATCTTGGCACACAGACAGAGGAGCTGATCAGCGCGTTTGCGGCACCAACTGCGCCGTGATCTCTCCGAACCCGGCAACCGTAGCCTGAACGGTGCTGCCCGCCTCAAACCATGGCAACCCGCAGAGCGATCCGGTGATGACGTGGTGTCCGACCTTTAGCCCGCCGCAGTGATCGCCGATCTTGTCGAGAAACAGCTGCAAATTGCCAAGCGCCGAACCGCCGGGCACCTCGGCCGCGCCGTCCAATAGAACCCGCCCTGCCCCGTTCATGGCCGCCTGCACGCTACCGAAATCAGCGCCATCCCAACCATCCAGCACCGGCCCCAGAACAAGCCCGTCATTCGACTGCATGTCGGCCAGCTTTTGCGTCGGCTCTAGGTCATCCCCCACAAGACGGCAATCGACCAGTTCCATCACAAGGCGCGGACGAAACACGCTATGCAGCGGCCCGTCGCCCAGAGGGCGCATCAGTTCAAAGGCAATTTCCAATTCGACGCCAGCCATATCCGGCGAGGGGATCGGCGCCCCGCTGTCAAACACCCGCGCGACAGGGATCGGCCCCAGCACAGGATTGCCATTCGGCCCCGGGCCCAGCTTGAACCCGGCGACCTCGCCCAGCGTTTCTTGCACCTGCGACTGGATGGCCAGCGCCTCTTGATAGGTGGGGATGCCCTCAGGCGGGGCAACAGGTACACCGCTGGCCCGCGCGGTTGTCAGGCTTTTGAAATAGGCGGCAATCAGGTCAGGGCGCATGAAAATATCCTTGTGTTCGCAGGCTTAATTCGCTGTGGTTTCTGAGTGTATAGGGCTGGGCTCAATTACCTGACACGGCTCTGTTGATGGCGTGGATGCTCCCTCCCGACGGCATCGCAATGTGCCAATGTGGTGAATGTTAAAGCCATCACAAAAGGAAGGAGCATCCATGTCCGAAGTTACTCTCATAGGTATCGACTTGGCAAAGCGCGTTTTCCAGCTGCACGGCGCTCGCTGTGACGATTCGGTTGCGTTTCGTAAGAAGCTTTCACGGGGTCAGTTGCTGGCGTTCATGGCACAGTAGCCCAAATGCACGATCGCCATGGAGGCTTGTGCGACGGCGCATGGCTGGGGGCGGGAATGTGAGGGGCTGGGGCACGACGTGCGCCTGATGCCGCCAGTCTATGTGAAGCCTTTCGTCAAACGCCAGAAGAACGATGTGGCCGATGCAGAGGCCATCGTAGGGCACCGTCAAGTTGCGGGACATCTCAAAAGCAGGTACGTGGGCGCATGACCAAACCCAAGCAATCTGGTGCCTTTTCAGGCCACCGTTTTCCTCCTGAAATCATTGGATACGCTGTCGGGGCCTATCATCGATTTCCCATGAGTTTGCGCGATGCCGAGGACCTGTTAGCCGCACGCGGTGTTGTGGTCAGCTACGAGACCATCCGCGCTTGGATTGCGAAGTTCGGGTTACAATATGCCAAGGCGATCCGCCGAAATCGACCCAAAGCGGCGGACAAATGGCACTTGGACGAAATCGTCCTTCCGATAAATGGTAAGAAGTATTGGCTGTGGCGCGCCGTCGACAGCAAAGGCGATGTACTGGACATCCTCGTACAATCTCGGCGCAATAAACGGGCCGCCATTCGGTTCTTTCGCAAACTATTCAAGGCGTTTGGCGAGCCACGGGTGATCGTCACCGATAAACTCCGAAGCTATGGCGCCGCCTTGAAGGAGCTTGCTCCGGGAATAGAGCACCGCAGTCACAAGGGCCTTAACAATCGATCCGAAGGGTCACATCGCCCCAGACGACGGCGAGAAAAGATTATGGGAAGGTTCAAGTCGCCGAGACAGGCCCAGCGATTTCTTTCCGTTCATGATCAGGTCCAAACCATCTTCCGTCCGCGCCGCCATACACTTTCAGCCGCTGCCTATCGCCAAACCAGAGCCGATGCCCACTGGATTTGGGACGACATCACGCGTGAGCTGACGGCTGCCTGAGATCCAGTGCCACGGCTTTCGCCGACAGAAACTCCGATAACTTGACGATGCCCCACAGCTATCTCACCAGCAACATGGGTTCGTTGGTCAACTATGGTTGGCGATATCGCAGCGGCTTGCTGATCTCGACCTCCCGTGCCGAAGGTTGTGGCGATGACATCGGAAACGCGCGCATGGGCAAACGAAGACGCATGAGATGGTCACCACGCGGAGCTAACAATCTGGCCGTCACCAGAGCCGATGTTCTCGATGGTCGTCTGTCAGTCTCAAATGACACCATAGCGGCACAACCCCTCGCTTTTGCACACTCCCAATGGTTTCTGAACCTTGCGCGAACGGGAGAATAAGCCTCTAATGTCGTGTTCCCGCCGTCCCCGCCAGCGATACGCTACACATCCGGTCCTTCAAGATTCAGCCAGTACCGAGTGTATCGGCGTTCGCCAGTACGCGTGAAGGCATCAATTTCGACAAGTTCCTGAAGATCCCTGGTGGCCGTTGCCCGTGATGTCCCGGAGATCGAAATATAGTTCTCCGCACTCAGACCACCTTTGAACCCGTCAGGCCCCTCTCGGAACATCCGCTCGATCACCTTGGCCTGCCTCTCATTCAACGCAATGCGATACCGGTCATAGAAATGCGCCTTGGAAATGAAGAAGCCCACACGTTCAAGAGTGGTTTGCTGCGCTGCGAGAACGACGTCGGCGAACCAGACCAGCCAAGGTGTGACATCCAGTGTCTTCTGGTGCTGTTCTAGCTGGTCGTAGTAGTCTTTCCGCTTTCGTTCGATGGTGAAGGCGAGGGCGATGAGGCTTGGCTGCCCAATGCTCTGAGCAAGGGACTTTTCGGCGAGGGCCCGACCCAAACGACCATTCCCGTCTTCGAATGGATGGATACTTTCGAAATAGAGATGACTCAGGCCCGCACGCGTCAGCGCCGGCAGAGCCTCTTCGGCACCCGGCCCGGTCTGGTTGAACCAGTTGACGTATCGATCCATCTCATTCCGAACCTGAGCAGATGGCGGGGCCTCAAAATGCACGACCGGACGATCAAGACGCCCCGAGACGATCTGCATGGCTTCCTCGTGCTGCCGGTATGACCCGATGGCCTCCAGACGCTTGTCGAAGGCAAGAAGCATTTCGTGCCACCGAAACAACGTCTCATGCTCGAGGGTCTCGGCGTAGGTCGAATACACGTCGACCATCATCTCAGCCACGCCACGTTCCCGAGGCTTTGTCGGATAGCTGTCGGGCGACAATCCAAGCTGACGACGCAGCGAAGACTGCACACTGCGCCGGTCCAGCATCTCTCCTTCGATGGCACTGGTTTTCATGGCCTCATCGCTCAGCAGGTCGATGCGGAGTTGATCACGCTCTGACGGGCTGACATGGTGGACGGCACCCAGGACTTCGCCTGACGACATCAGGAAGCGCTGCTCGAACGGTGCCAGTGATGCTACGTCGTACCGGAAATCCGGCCAACCCGATATCTGCCAGTTCCAGGCCATGAGTTATAGAATTCCTTCCTATAACTCACAGAATGAGCATTTTTGAGTTATAGAAGTCAATCCTATACCTCAAAATGTGCAAACCCACGTAAGCTCTGCTGTGCGTTTGCACTTAAAGCGGAGATGTCACGTTAATCGGGTAGCGATTGCCTGCTCGCTGTGTGCTACGTAGGTCACAGCGATGCAGACACCTTCCATCAGCTATAGGCGGCACGGCTCCCGCCTTCGATCATTGCCCACACGGTCTGGCTGTACGTCCGGTTCAATCTGAGCGTGCGGGAGGTCGAGGAGATGCTGCTCGAACGTGGCATCGAAGTCTCCTATGAAACGGTTCGGCGCTGGACGGCCAAATTCGAGCCGCAGATCGCGAGGAACCTGCGGCGGTGCCAGCGCCGCTCCGGCGACATCTGGCATCTTGACGAAGTCGTGGTGACGATTTCGGGAAAGACGTTCTGGCTCTGGCGCGCCGTTTATCAGCGCGGCGTTGTTCTGGAGGAGATCCTCCAGTCCCAGCGGGACAAACAGGCCGCCAAACGGCTTCTGCGCAAGTTGATGAAGCGCGCGGGGTCTGTTCCCAAACGTATTATCACGGACATGCTCCGATCGTACGGCGCGGTCAAGCGCGAACTCCTGCTCCAACTGGATCACTTGTCGTATAAGGGGCTCAGCAATCGTGCCGAGAACAGCCATTTGCCGTTCCGAAAGCGGGAGCGCGTGATGCAGGGTCATCGCTCTCCGGACGGCCTGCAACGCTTCGTGTCCATCCATTCCGCCGTCCGCAATTATTTCTCCGTTCCAACTCGCCGACGCGCCGCCCTAACCATTCGCTACCACCGGATGGAAGCTCTCTGCGCGTGGAAAGTAGCAGCCAGTATCGCCTAAGGCCGTCATCTACGGCCTTGACCGCCAACCCTTCGGTTAACGTGACAGCACCAATCCCGTCGGCCGCCCGGACCGCGCAGCATCGGTACGTAGAAATCGGTTTCCATCAGCCGCGCCCGCGCCCTCCAGACGTTGAAGCAACGGTAGCGCCGCGCATCCTGCAACAGGAACACCGCGACCAGCAAACCGACCAGGACCAGTGGCAGAGCGGTGGCGCTCGGGCTGCCGAAAGCGACCGTGAAGGAGACGCCGGTCACAACGACGGCCCAGTTGGTTGTTGTGTCCAGTCGGGTCCCCCAGATGGTGCTCCGATCGATCTTGCCTCGATAAAAACGCGCAAGCGCGCCCACTTCGGACAATGTGAATTCCTCGCGGATCGATACTGCGGCAGGTGCGACAGGCTCGACGGCCCGTAGTGTGGTTTCAATTGTGTTCATATTCATGGAGGCGTTTCCTCCTGGTTTTGAGCGAGACGGTTGCTGGGCGAGCCGGGGCGGAACCGGCCCCTTGACCAATGCGGAGGTAAATCCGGTCGGCGTTAGTAATCCGAGACTAAAAGATGGCTCGCCTGCACGTCTTCCGCGATGGTCGAAAACCGGCCGATCGGCTCGCGGAACACGTTGTCGGTTTTGTCGTCGTTGACGGTCGAGACCTCGCCGATCAAGCAGTCCTTTCCTTCGGCCCAAAATGCGTGCCAGATGCCGGGCATCAGGGTGACGCTCTCGCCAGGCCGCAAGGCAATGCGCCCGCCGGCCTCGACCGTACGCAGTACGCCGTCGCAGGGCACCGTCACCTGAGCGGTTTGGTCGACGCCGCCGTCTGAACCCGGCGCGAACAGTTCGATCACAAGATCGCCGCCGCCGCGGTTGATGATGTCCTCGGCCTTCAGGTCGTGGCGGTGCATGGGCGACAGCTGGTTGCGCCGGGAGATCATGATCTTCTCGGCATAGAGCATGCCACGCCCGGTCTCGAGGTCAGCGGTAGTGCCGTTACGGGTGGTGAAAAGGAACAGGCCCATCTCGTCGAAACGACCGTCGCCGTAATCGGTGATGTCCCAGCCCAGCCCGCGTTCGCGGATCAGCGCAGCGTCGGCCGCACGCATTTGATCCGGCGACCAATAGGCGAAGGGAGGCAGGATGTGGCCGAAGCTGCGGATAAAGGCATCGCCTTCGGCCAAGATGGTATTGATGTCAGAGCGTTTCATGCGGTTTTCCATTGATGCGAAGGGTGGTCTTGGCCAGCTCCTGACAGGCTTCTGGCGCGGCGCCGTCGATCCGTTTCAGAAGCAGGTCGGCCAATTTGCGCCCGGCCTCCTGCCGGGAGAAATGCGAGGTATAGACCTTGGTGGCGACGTATTCTGCGATATTGGTGCCGGAACGCAGGGCAAAACCGATGCGCTGCACTTCCGCTCCCAGCAGGTCACGCACCCCGGCGCGAGTGCCGAGAAAGGTGAGTTCGTTTACGCAGACAAAACCATCGGCCCCGGCGTCGAGCAGGCGACGGGCGGACCTGCGGGCCCGGTTGGCGTCGAGCATGTCGTGATGGCGCAGCATCGGGTCCGGCTCGATCCCGTGTTCACGCAAGGCGGTCTCGTAGCCGCGCACGCGCTGGCGGACGTAGCTGTAGCGCAGGTCGCCATCGACAAGAGCTATCCGCCGGTGCCCGTCGCGCAAGAGCGCGTCGGTGCTTTGCCATGCAGCATATTCGTTGTCGACGTCGAAGAAGGGATGCGGCGACAAAAGCTCGGTACGGCCGAAGGTGATAAAGGGGAAATCCGACTCCAGCAGGAACTTGACGCGGTCGTCCTGAAGCTCGGTATGGTCGAGGATCAGCCCGTCGGCATTGCGCCCCCGTACCACCTCACGCACCTGGTCGAGGGCCAGGTCGCCCATCGCCACCGGCACCGCCCGCACCGAGTAATCGGTGCCGACGAAGCGCTTGTGGATGCCCTGCAACAGGCCGACAGAGCCGGAATCGCCGATCTCTTCTTCCTCGGTGAAGCTAAGGAATGCCATCGCCACGAGCGTCTTGCCGGTCCTCAGCTTGGCACCTTCGAGGTTGCGGACATAGCCCAGCCGGTCGGCGGTCTCACGCACCTTAGTCACCATCTCGGGGCCGACTTTGTGGCCGTCCTTAAGCGCGCGGGCGACGGTGGTCACCGAAACGCCCAAGTGCTGTGCGATAGTCTTCATGGTGACGGGGTCGCCGCCGAAACCGGTCTGGGCCATGTGTTATCCTTTCACGGAACGCGCCTCGGGCGCCCGGTCCGGCAGGTGTGAGCGCCGCTGGCGCGCGGCGGTCAGCACCCGAGGCCGGCCGGGAAGCAGGGTGAGACAATTGTCGGACCATACCGTATCGCCGCCCAGATCCCATGTCACCCAGAGCGCAGGCCGGTCAGTGCTGAGCGTGACCTGCGGCGTGCCGTCGGCTGCGATGCCTGTCTCGGCGGTGATCCGCGGCGTGCCAATGTCATAGGCCTTGGGTCGCTTAGGCAGATACTCGTTTTCGCCGACATGAGATCCTGCGGCGCCTGTCCAGTCGAGGTGCAGAAAGGCATCCTCGGCCAGGGTTCCGGGTGTCAGCCGCGCGACTTCCGCGGCCCGGTCCGGCGGGCAGACCGCCTGCCATGTACTGATCTCGGTCACCTCGCCCTCGAAACGCACTGCACGGGCGTTGACCCTCAGCGCCACATCGGCCCCGGTGTCGTTGACCGCCCAGAGCACGATCTCACCCGTCGCGTCGTCGGGCTGCGCCGTCACCATTACCGGGGCGTAGAAGCGCCGGGCAAGGTATTGCGTCGCCTTCCAGCCGCCGCCGTATTCGAGGCTCGCCCAAGAGGCCACCGGCCAGGTGTCGTTGAGCTGCCAATAGAGCGTGCCCATGCAGCGTGGCTTGTTCGACCGCCAGAACTCGATGGCGGTCTTCATAGCCAGCCCCTGTCCGATCTGGCTGAGCCAGCACATGTCCTCGAAGCTCTCGGGGAAGCGGAAATAGCGGCCAATGGTTTCGACGATACGGCTGTTGCCGCCCCGGCAGCGCTGGTGGACGTCCATGACCTTGGACGAGACGTTGCGGTCGTGTTCTTCGGTGAAGCTCTCGATCAGGCGGGTCGAGGGGAAGGACTGGAAGCCGAATTCCGAGCAGAAGCGCGGGCGCACCGTGCGGTAGTGTTCGAAATCCTTGGCCGAGTGCCAGACATCCCAGAAATGCATGTCGCCCGAGGTGTCGTCGTGCCAGCCGTCGCCGAAGTTGAGCGGCCCGACGCTGGGCGACGACGGCCACCAAGGGATGCCCGGCGCCTCATCTGCGATCGCCTCTTCCAGCGCGTGGTTCAGCCGGTCGTAAAGCGCCAGATAACGGTCGCGGTCGGCCTTGGCCTCGTCGAACCAGCCCAGAGCGCCAACCAACTCATTGTCGCCGCACCAGAGCGCCATACAGGGATGCGCCGACAGGCGGCGGATCTGCTGGCGCGCCTCCCGGCGCACACCGTCCAGCCAATCCCGATCCTGCGCCGGGTAGAGGTTGCAGGCGAACATGAAGTCCTGCCAGACGAGCAGACCCTTTTCCGAGCACATCCGGTAAAACCAGTCCGGCTCATATGTGCCACCGCCCCAGATGCGCAACATATTCATGTTAGCCTCGAGCGCGCTGTCCAGAAGGTCGTCCACCGCCTCGGGCGTGGCGCGTTGCGGCAGGGCGTCGGCAGGGATCCAGTTGGCGCCGCGCATGAAAATCTCTTGCCCGTTGACGCGGAAAGCAAAGCGATGGCCGATGTCATCCTTGTCGGTGATCAACTCAATCTCGCGTAGCCCGATAGGCAAGGAGCGGGTTTGACCGCCGATCTCGACGGTTAAATCATACATCTCCTGCGCGCCGTGTCCGGCGGGCCACCACAGACGCGGGCTTTCAATCTCTGCCATGAGCGTCACCCTACCCTGGCCCGGCCAGAGGTGCGCCACGGTGGTCACGGTCTGGCCGTCGATTACAAGGCGCGCCTCGGCCTCCACTGGAAGGGCGACATCAACATGCAGCTCGGCCTCGATGAGAACCTTTCCACCCTGATGATGCTGCCGCACCAGCACATCGTCCAGCCGCAGCGGATCGGTGCGATGCAGGCGGACCTCGCCGTAGACGCCCAAGGGCGAGAGCGCGATGCCCCAGTCCCAGCCAGCGTCGCACTGCGGTTTGCGCAGGAAGTTGTAATGCGGGATACGATTGTTCCAGAAGAGATGCGGAATCGGGAAGGGCGCCTCGTTGGCGCGGCGCTTGGCTTCAGCCGAGTTCGAGAGTAACCGGATCTCCAGCCGGTTCTGCCCCTCTCGCAGCGCCTCGGTGGCATCGAGGTCATGGCGAAGAAAACGGTTGCCAAGCTGGCCGATCACATGCCCGTTGAGGGCGACCTCGGCGTGACAATCCACACCGTCCAGCGTGAGCGTGTGGCGGCCTTCGACAGGCCCGTGGGTGAACGCGCACGCCACCAGCCAATCACTTTCATGCACCCAGTCGGTTTCGGGTTCGTTGTCGCGCCAATACGGGTCTTCGATTCGAACGGCTTCCAGCAATGCCGAATGCACGTCGAAGGGCAGCGCGACCTCCTGCGCCTCGCCCCCGCCGATGCGACTGAGCTGCCAGCCGGTGTCAAGGATCAGTGGAGCGGTTTGCGGTTTAGTTTGAACGTTCATTGCGGGTCGTCCTCCAGGTCGCGCCAGGGCAGGACCGCGTCCCGCCGGGCCAGCTCGGCCATGAGCGGGTGATCGGGCTGCGCGGTGGCAAGGTTGTTGTATTGAAAGGGGTCGTAAGCGTTATCGAAAAGCGTGGCGGGGGCCTCGGCCAGCGTCCGGGACGCGGTAAACTTGGCGTAGATCGTGGCGTCTGGACTGCGCAGACCTGCGCCGTTGCCGGTCTCGAAAAAAGCCGTACGCCCGTCGCCTTGACCGCCGGCGGCCTCGGCCATGAGCGAGGCGCCGTGCATATGGTCGGGCGCCCCCTGCCCCGCAGCGGCAAGGAAGGACGGTGCAAGATCGACCAGCGATCCGACAGAGCCTGCCACCCGATGGCCCGGCGTGACGCCCGGCCCGGCCATGACCAAGGGAATGCAGATGCTTTCGTCGTTTTCGGTGCCCTTCTGAACCAGCCCGTGGCTGCCAAGGTTCTCGCCGTGATCGGCGGTGAAGACGATCAGCGTGTCCTCTGCCAGCCCGGCTGCGGCAACGGCATTGAGGATTCGGCCCACCGCCCGGTCCATCCAAGTCACCGCGCCGAAATACTCCGCCGCCAAGGCGCGCAGATCATAGCCCTCGGGCAGGTCCAGAGTGTGCGGCAGACGATGAGAATAGTAGCGGAAATCCCAGCGATAGACCTTGTACCAATAGTCCTTGTCCTTGATCGCCGCCTCATCGGTGTTCTCGCGCAGGGTCAACCCGTCCGGGTCATAAAGCTGCAAGAACTCCTCGGGCACATCCGCCACCGGGCAATGGGGCGGCGAGATGTTGTAATAGAGAAAGAACGGCTTTTCCGACCGGGCATTCTCGATCAGAAAGGTCTCGGCCTCGCCCGCCTCGAAATCAACGCTGTATCCCGGCGCGCAGAACTCCGGCCCGCCATCGCGGGTATAGGTCTGCGCACTGTGGGCGTGATGGACGCGCGGGATCAGGTAGCTGTCAAAGCCGATGTCATCTGGCCAGGAATGGATGTGCCATTTGCCGATTGCGGCGGTGTGATACCCTGCATCGCGCAGAAGCTCGGGCAGCGCCGGGTCCTTCAAATGAGGCCGCCCGGGATAAGGGTATTCCGGCATGGTGAAATCGCCGGGGCGACCGCCGTGGCTGACGTTGGTCTTGCCCCCCGTGGCGGTGCGGTTCATCTGGCCCGACATCATGATCGACCGCGCGGGCATGCAGACCGGGAAGTTACTGATCGCTGTTTCCCAGACCGCGCCGCGAGCCGCGAGCCGGTCGATGTTGGGCGTGGCAATTTCCTGACCGCCGTAGCAGCCCAACTCGTAGGGGCGCAACTGGTCCGAGGTTATGAGGATGATATTGGGCTGGCGCATCACAGGTGCACCCCTGTTTCCGTATCAAAGAGATGTGCATTCGAGAAGTCCCAGGTGATGGCCTGCGTGCTGCCCGGCTCAAAGTGATGCAGTCCGGGCACCCGCAACCGCAGGCGCTGGCCCTCGAAGGAGAGCTCGACCGAGGTTTCCGACCCCATCGGCTCGCACATCTCGACCGCGTGGCCCTGCGTCACGATCCCCGCCTCGCTGGCACCGACCGAGATAAACTCGGGCCGGACGCCCAGCACGGCGCGGGTTTCGCCGGTGATCGGCCGACGCGCGACGCCCGCTGGCAGCGGCAGCACTGTCTTGCCAATTCGCGCGACAAAGCCGCCCTCGGCCGGGGTGACCGTTACATCAAGCGCGTTGATCTCGGGCGTGCCGATAAAGCGCGCGGCAAACAGAGTGTCGGGTTGGGTATAAAGCGCATCGGGCGAACCCAGCTGTTCGATCATGCCACCGTTCAGCAGCACGATCTTGTCGGCCAGTGTCATCGCCTCGATCTGGTCATGGGTGACATAGGCGATGGTGGCGCCGAGCACCTTGTGGATACGCTTGATCTCGGTCCGCATCTCGCCGCGCAGCTTGGCGTCAAGGTTCGACAAAGGCTCGTCAAACAGGAACAGATCGGGATGGCGCACCATTGCGCGGCCAATCGCGACCCGCTGGCGCTGGCCACCGGAAAGCTGCCCAGGTTTGCGGTCGAGGTAATCGGTCAACTTGAGGATCTGCGCTACCCGGTCGACCTCGGCGCGGATTTCGGCGCATGGGGTTTTGCGGATCTTCATGCCGAAGGCGATATTGTCATAGACCGACATATGCGGGTAAAGCGCATAGCTTTGGAACACCATCGCGATATTGCGGTCCTTGGGATCAAGGTCGGACACACTCTGGCCATTGATCTCGATGTTGCCTTCGTGGTTCAGTTCAAGCCCCGAAATCAGCCGCAGCAGGGTGGATTTCCCGCAGCCCGACTCGCCCAGAAGCACGAGGAATTCGCCTTTCTCGATGCTCAGATCGATGTCACGGAGCACGCGCACGGCACCGAAGGATTTGCCGACGTTTTGCAGGTTCAGGCCGGTCATTGGAGGATCTCCCGTTGGCTGGGCATCGCGGAGGCAAGGGCGCCTGCGAGCAAGGTGTTGATGAAAAAACAGGGGGCCGAGAGGCCGAAGTAGAGCGCGACCAGCGGTTGCCGTGACGCGATCCAGATCACGAGGGGCACAGCCAGAACCGGGATTAGGTGGCTCATCGGTGCCTGCGAAAACCCGGTGCGCGCATTGGCCAGCGCATCGGTGGCAGTGCCGCTGAGCCTCGAGATCGCAAAGAGCGCGGCCAGCGCGTAACCGGCGGCGATCCAAGCCAGTGGCAGGAGCACGATCAGCGCCAGCATTGGCAAGACGAGCGCAAGAGCAAGGCTGCCCAGTGCCACCAGCGCCAGCGGCAAGACCGCTAGGTTGGCGGTGACGAACTCAGCCCGGTATTCGCGCCACATGCCGCGCGACAATTGTCCAGCGGTCAGATCATCGGTGCGACCTGCAGCCCAAAGCGTGGCCGCCAGAGCCGGTGCAGCGCCCAGCAGGCCCAGGCCAAAAGCCATCAGGCCAAGTGCGACAAGATTGATCGCGGCCAACTGCCAGACGCGGGTGGTGAGGGAGAAGACGAATGGTCCCATGATCTATCCCTTCACCGCGCCACGCATCATGCCCGAGACGATCTGGCGTTGCAGTACCAGGAACACCACCAGCGTCGGCGTGATGACGATGACGATACCAGCCATCAGGATCGCCTCGGTCGCCGAGGACATCAGGTCGGACGCCTTGAACAGCAGCATCGAGACCGTCGATTGCTCAACCCGGGGGGTGTAGAGGTAGGGCAGGATGAAGTCGTTGTAGATGTGGATCGTGCGCAGGATCACCACGGTCGAAATTGCCGGCGTCATCAGCGGCAGGATCACTTTCCAGTAAATCTGGAAATAGCTTGCCCCCTCGATCCGCGCGCTTTCGTCAATCTCGCGACTGATCGCGCCGAGGAAGGTGATGAAGATATAGAGCGAGACGATGTCGGCCCCGGAATAGAGCACGATCAGAGCCCATTTCGAGTTCACCAGCCCCAGACCCAGCATCACCTGATAGAGCGAGACCTGCGTGGTGATCGCAGGCACCGCCATCACCACGACATAAGCCAGCAGGATCGCCTTGCGGCCAGGGAAGCGGAACCGGTCGATCACATAGGCCGCCATCGTGCCGATCAGCGTGATGATGATCAGCGAGGTCACGGTGACGAAGATCGTATTCCAGAAAGCGACGCCCACCGGCTGGCGCTCGAAAAACTCGACATAGTTCTGAAAGTGGGTGAAATCCGCAGGCAGGTCGGTCTTTTCGCCGCGCATCATCTCCAGCGGGGTCTTGAAAGAGGCGAAGAAGGCGATCAGCAGCGGGGCCACGACCAGCGCCGAGGCAAAGATCAGCATCGCGTAGTGAAAGGTGGTCCAGAACAGTTTGCCGGGCTTGATGCGGCGGCGACGACGGCGGACCGGACGAGTGGCAGGGATGTCGGCGGTTGCGGTCATGCCCGGGCTCCTTTGTCAAACAGGGTGCGCTGGATCACAACGACCAACATCACGAAGACCAGCAGGATCACGGCCATCGCAGCGGCAAGCCCGACCCGGCGGAATTCAAAAGCCTCTTCCAGCGTTGCCATGATGAACGTCTTGGTGCCATTGGCGCCGCCAGTGATCAGGAAGGGCACCTCGAACACCTCAAGCGAGCCGACGGTGGCGAGGATCAGTTGCAGCCCGAGGATCGGCGCAATGGTGGGCAGGGTGATATAGATAAACTGCTGAAACTCGCTGGCCCCTTCGATGCGCGCGGCCTCGTATTGATCGGTCGGCACCGCCTGAAGCGCGCCATAGGTGATCAGCAGTTGGAAGCCGAGGTAGCGCCAGATCGAGGCGAAAACGAGCGACCATTTGACCAGCTCAGGGTCTTGCACCCATTCGCGGGTATAGGCCCCCAGCCCGATAAGCTGCATCACAGCGTCCAGCCCGCCGTCGATCTGCAGAAAGTCACGGAACACAATCGAAACCGCCACCGCATTCAGCACGAAAGGCATGAACAGCATCATCCGGAACAGGTTCGACCCCGGCATTTTGCGGTTCAGGATCACCGCGAAATAGGTCGCGAGGGCCAGTTGGAGAACCGAGCCCGCGAAGTAATAGGCCGAGTTGATCAGCGGCTTCAGCAGCTCGCGGTCCTCGATCAGCAGGGTCCGGTAGTTCTGCAATCCGACAAAGGTCTTTTCGGCGGACAACCCGTTCCAGTCGGTCAACGAGAACCAGACAAGCTGGATCGCGGGCCAGATCGAGAAGAGAACCAGAAGGGTCAGCGGCGCGATTAGGAAGGATATGATCACCAACCGGCGCTGGGTATGGGCGTTCATCGTGGGCATAGCAGGCTCCTTCGAGGCGCAGGCGAACGCGCCACAAGCGGCTTTTGGTCAAATTCGGTGAAAGGGCCGGTCCGCGTGCGGGAGGGACACGCCGACCGGCGTGCGGGTCACTTCGCTATGGCGCGGGACCAGCGGTCGTTGACCTTCTCAATGGCGGCGTCGAAATCCTCGGCCAACACCAGGTCGCGGATGTAGGTGCCGGTCATGAAGTCGAGCCGCGCATCGGCCATCGCCTGCTTGAACTCAGACGAGGGCGTTCCAGCCTCGATGGTGCGGGGCTCCCGGGCAAAAAGCTCTTCGAGCTGCGGCATGACCGGGGCAATCCGCGGATCGCCGGGGATGAAGCCCGCGGCATTGGCGACATCGGTCTCGGTCAGCAGAAACTCGATCCAGGCCTTCGCGGTGTCGGGGTTCTGCGACTGCGACGAAACACCAAGCGCCCAGTCCGGCCAGAGAAGCACCGCCGGATCGCCGCTGTCATCCACCGGCAGCGGGAACATGCCAAGATCGTCGCTGACGTTTTCAAGGCCCAGAGATTCGCCGGCGATGATGGTCTGCGGGATCGACCAGTTGGCCAGAAACCACATCGCCGCCTCACCGGCACCCAGCATCATCTTGCTCTCGTCCCAATTGTTGGCGGTATAGTCGCGTTCGGTGCATCCGGCCTCGAACAGTTCACGGACGTATTGCATCGCCTCGCCGTAGGGCTTGCCATCGGCGAAAGGTGCCGGGTCTGTCGCCACGGCGTCAAAGTAGCTGCCGTCGTCGGCAAAAAGCAGCGCCGCCTTGTCCCATTGCTGCATCGGCCAGCCTGCGCCCATGTTGATCTGGAACGGCACGATGCCCTCGGCCTTGAGCGCCTCGCAGGCTGCGAACAGCTCGGTCTTGGTGGTCGGGATGCTCTCAATTCCGGCGCGTTCGAATGCGGCCTTGTTGTAGACGACGGCCTCGGCGTTGGCGCCATAGACATAGCCATAGATATTGCCGTCCACATCGTAGCGATCGACGAAGCTGTGGGTTTCGGCCAGGCTCATGTCATTAAGTGGCAAGTAGAATTCGCCGTATTCCGCGGGCGGAAGGTTGTCCATGACATTCAGTACATCGCCGTAATCGCCGGATGCGATGCGGGTCGGCATCTCCTTGCGGAAGTTGGCGACATGCAGGATTTCGACTTCGGTGCCGGGGTACTTCTCTTCGAACGCGGTCGCCCAACGCACCCAGTCGCCGCTGTCCACGAATTGGCCGAAGTGAGTGTAGAACGTGATCTTGCCATTGATCCCCTCCGCGTGGGCAAACGATGCACCCGTCGCACATACGATCGCAGCGGCCATCAGTTTCGATATTGTTCCGTTGGTCATCATCAGGTTCTCCTCCCTGTGCTCGACCTCGAAAGAATCACGAGGTTTATCGATAACCCAACAAGTAACAGCTAGCTTGTGAACAGGTCAAGGAAAAGGTTTATCGATAAACCCTCCAAGAGAGCTGACCCGACAATTGAAGAAGCGGAAAAGACTGTCGCAAAGAAGATCCGCCGCCTGGTCACGACCGCCAAGCGCAGGACAGAGGAATGTCGCTGACCGGCCTAAGCAGATCGACTCGTTGCTGCCACGTGCCTTCGAACTTGGCTAAGCCCGCTCGGGACGTCTCTCGGGGTTGACGGTTTCAGGCCGCCGCACCGTCCGGGAAGGCGTGCACGCGCTCCGCGTTCGGGACGAGCCAAACGTTATCTCCCGGCTTGAGGGACAGACGTTCGTGTGACAGAACGGTGATATTCTGCCCGGCCTTGCGCACCACCAGTTCCGTGGACGCCCCCGTCGGCTCGACCACGACAACCTCGGCGCGCAATGCCCCGGACCCGGCTTCGGATTGCAACGCGAAACATTCGGGCCGGATTCCCACTGTCGCCCGCCCAGGGGCTACCGGCGTGGCAAGCCACAGGGCCTCACCATCGGAAAACCGCGCCTCGGAAGGGTTCTCGGACGAAACCTCCAGATTCAGCAGGTTCATTGTCGGAGATCCGAGAAACGACCCGACGAAAGCGTTGGCCGGGTTGTCGTAGAGCTCCAGCGGTGTACCGATCTGCTCGATCTCGCCGTCGCGCAGAACGACGATGCGGTCTGCCAGTGTCATCGCCTCGACCTGATCGTGGGTGACGTAAATTGTCGTGGTTTTCAGCTTCTGGTGCAACTCCTTGAGTTCTGCCCGCATCTTCACCCGCAACTTGGCATCGAGGTTGGACAGCGGCTCGTCGAACAGGAACACCTCGGGTTTGCGCACGATGGCACGACCCATGGCCACCCTTTGACGTTGGCCCCCCGACAATTGCCGCGGCAGACGGTCAAGGTAGGGCCCCAGCCCGAGGATATCCGCTGCCCGGTCTACCTTGGAGCGGCGCTGCGCCTCTTCCTCGCCCGCTAACCGAAGTGAAAACGACATGTTGTCGGCGCTGTTCATATGCGGATAAAGCGCGTAGCTCTGGAACACCATTGAGATGCCGCGGTCACGCGGGGGCACGTCGTTCATCGACACGCCGCCGATCTCGAGCGTTCCCGACGAGATGCCCTCGAGCCCGGCGATCATCCGCAGAAGCGTGGACTTGCCGCAGCCGGAGGGGCCGATCAGTACGACGAATTCGCCGTCATGTATTTCGAGCGACACATCCTTGATGACGTCGAGTTTTCCGTAGCTCTTCGACAGGCCGGTAAGCCGTACATCTGCCATGTCATTCTCCCTTTGAAGCGGATGAAAAGGTATAGGTCAGCCGGGTCTGCCAACTGTCGCCAGGCTCCAGCCGGGTGCCCGGGCCGCTGGTGCCGTCATCGGCTCGGTCGCAATTGCTTGGCTCCAGCGCCAGCACGTTGCGGCGCGGGCGGGCATCCCGCCAAACCTGGAAATACGACAGGTCGCTGTGGATCTCTGCGCTGACGCCGGGCCAATCGGCACAGGCCGGGCGGGTGATTTCCGCCGTCGCGCCACCCGGCGTTGGGTGGCATCGCGACTCCCCGTCCTTCGCCGCAAGCGGCGCCGTATCAAGGGTTACTGTCGTGCCCGCATCCACCATCGGGAAGCCGAAATTGGTGTGATAGAGGACATGCATCTCCGCCGGCTCAGGTCCGATGTTCTCGACCCGGTCGATCAGGGTCAGCGATGCCGCCCCGGCCGGCGCTTCGATGCGGCGGTGCAGCCTGAAACAGGCGCCGCGCAGATGTGCCGTGACGACGTCGCCCTCGACGTAAAGCAGCGGGTCGGGGCGGTCCCAATCCTCGCCCCAGGCCGTCACCCGGGCCGGTGTCATCGGTAGGTTGCCATGCAGCGGCAGACCGTCCTTTGGCTGGCGCGCGTTGTCCAGCCCGCAGGTCACCAGGAACCCCGACAGGCTGCGCTGGATGCCGGTGCCACCGTCCGCCTGCGCGTCGTGCAGACCGGGCGCGATGAAACCGGCCGGGTGCTGCCAGGCCAGCGGCATGCCGCGAAAGCTGAGCGGTCCGATGTCGAGGCTGCGGTCGGCCAGCACCCAGAAGGCCAGCCCGCCGCCGGTGTCGAAACTGAGCGCCCGGACACCGCGTTCAGGGCCGTCGTCCAGCGTGATCCGACGCACCGAGGCAAGCTGACGCAGATCGGCCACGTTTTCGGCCCAAGCGCGCATCAGGCCATCTCCGGTGTACGGGCCAGATCGAGCCGGGCAAAGGCCTCTGCCGGGGCGTCCAGTCCGCGCATCAGATCGGCCATCCGCGCCGCCAGACGGGCCTCCAGCGCCGGGTCGTCGAGCCTTTCCGCCTGCCCCGGATCGCGGGCCAGGTCATACAGCCGCGTGTCGTCTTCGATCAGGCAGCCGGGACCATAGGTCTTGTACATTGCCGATTTCGCACTGACCGGGACGCGCAACACCGGCATGTCGCGGCTGAAGGCCGTGGGGGACGCCAGTTGCAATTGTGTCAGTTCTTCGGGATGGAAAAAATCAAAGATATGCGTCGGCATCAGCGTGTACTGATAGATCTCCTGCCCCGCGAGGTCGGCGGGATAACGATGGTAGCTGTAGCGCCCATCGGTCAGGTTCACCGCGCCGCCGAAATACCCATAGATCAGTGCGTCATGCGGCGACCCCTGCCCCGCCAGCATGGGACGAAGCGACGGCGAGGCCATCTCTGCCGGGCGTGGCCCGTCGAACAGATCAAGGATTGTCGCGGCCAGATCGGGGGTCTGGCTGAGACCGGCGATCCGTGTGCCATCGGCGGCGGGATGCGCCGGATCGTGGATGAACAGCGGGATCTGCGCGATCTCTTGGTACAAGGTCATTCGGTTCTTGGCCCAGAGGTCATGCTCGCCCAGAAGGAACCCGTGATCGGTAGTGACGATCAACGCGGTATCTTCCCACAGGTTGTCGCGGTCGAACGTATCGAGCACCTGCCCCAGCAACTCGTCGCACATGGCGACCGCGGCATGATAGCTGGCGCGCAGTTCTTCCCTTTCCTCGAGCGGTCTCTCGCTGTGTCCGTACTCCGGCCAATCCAGCGCCGGGCCGTCCTCGCGCGCCCCGGCGATATCGCGGAAACGTTTGGGTGCAAAGAACGGCTCATGCGGGGCGAAAGTCTCGATCTGGAGAAACCAATCGTCCGCTGCCTTGTTGCGGTCGATAAATTCCAGCCCGGCGGCGAAGGTCTGAAAGCTGGGATGCGCGGCCTCGTCGTCAAGGTAATCCCGATTGACGACATTGTGGCGCTTGTAGCTTCGCGGTTCGCGCGACACCTGCGCCGGTTCAAAGCGTTTTTCGATCCCAGGCCAATCGGGGGCCACGACGCCTTTCCACCGGTCGCCCTCCTGACCGCGAAAGAACTCGTGGCTGTCATAGCGGCTGTGATAGGTCGCGCCACCATCCTCCCAATAGTGGAAATGATCAGTGACAAAATGACTGTACACCCCGTTTTCACGGCTCAGAACCTCGGGAAAGGTCACGTCAAACGGCTCGATCGGCCCCCAACTGCGGTGCAGGAAGGACATCCGCCCGGTCATAAGGTCGCGCCGCGCAGGCATGCACGGCATGGAGCCGACGTGATGGCCGTCGAAGCGAGCGCTGCGCTCTGCGAGACGGTCGAAGTTCGGCGTGGGCACTGCATTGCCGCCATAAGGCGAAATTGCACGTCGGTTGAGCGAGTCGAAGAGAACGAGAACGGTTTTCATTGGGATATCCTATTTCACCGCACCAGAGGTCAGGCCGCGGACAATGAAACGCTGGGCGAAGAGCAGCAGCAGGAAGGCGGGCAGGATCGACAGCGTCGAGGCCGCGGCCATTTCCGTGAAGGCAATGGTGTTTTCCTGCGCGTACTTGCCGATACCCAGCGGCACGGTGGCGGTCTGCCGCTGGCTGAGAACCAGCACGACCGGGAATTCATTCCAGCTGAAGATGAAGGTCAGGATGCCGGTGGCTGCCAGCCCGGGCCGCACGATCGGCAGCACCACGTGCCAGAGAATGCGCGGCACCTTGGCGCCGTCGATTTGTGCCGCTTCCACCAGTTCTTTGGGGACGTCGCGCACGAAGACGCCCATCATCCACAGCGCCATCGGCAGGTGCAGCGTCGTGTGAGCAAGGATGATGCCGGAATAGGTGTTGTCGAGGCCCACCGAGCGGAACATAGAGTACCACGCCCCCGCCAGCGTGATCGGCGGCACCATATGGAAGATGACCGACCAGCCCAGCAGCGAATGCAGCACCCAGCCCGGCCATTGCAGGCGATAGAGCGAGAAGGCCGCCAGCGTCGCGATCACCAGCACTAGGAAGGTGCTGACCGCGCCAATCACCATGGAATTGCCGAAGTTGCGAAGAAAATCCGAGGTCTTGTCGAAGATGACGTTGATGAAACCATCGAGATTTGGCTCGAACAGGATATGTCCCATCAACAGGTCGATCTGGGTCTTGAAGGCCGCCGAGACGATCCAGAAGAACGGAAACAGCACGACCAGCGCAAAGCTCATCAGGACAAGGTGCCGGATCACCGAGACCTGTCCTTCGGACAGGGAGAAACGGCGGCGCGATGCGGCAAGCGGCGCCTGGGTGTCGGCTGCATGGGTCATGCCTTGGCTCCTTTGCCGGCGGTGGCGCGGGTGGCGGCAATGATGCCGGCGGCGATCACCGCGATCACCGCGATGGACATGGCGGCGCCATAGCCGGTCTGGTCTTCGGTGAAGAAGCGGCGGTAGATGGTGAAGCTGATCACTTCGGTCGAGGTGCCCGGCCCACCGCCGGTCAGCAAATAGATCTCGTCGAACACCTTGAAGGCGAGGATCATGCGGAAGACGAAGGTCACTGCGATGGTGGGCAGCATCAGCGGCAGAGTGATGTGGCGCAGCTGTTGCCAGCGGGTGGCGCCGTCGATTTTCGCGGCCTCGAAGATGTCATCCGGCAGGCTCTCAAGCCCGGCCAGCAGCAGCAGGAAACAGAACGGGGTCCAGTGCCAGACGTCGACGATAATGACGGACAACAGGGCCAGGTCGGGATCTCCGAGCCAGTCCTGCGGGGCGAGGCCAAGCCAGAGCAGCAGGCTGTTCAACACCCCGAAATCATAGGAATACATCAGTTTCCAGATCGCGCCGATGATGATGCCGGGCACGAGGATCGGCAGGATGAATACCGTCCGGTAAAACACCCGCCCGCGCACGACACGCGTGGTCAGCAGCGCGAGGATGAACCCGATCAGCATCTGCAGCGCCACCGCGACGACCGCAAAGATCAGCGTGTTCAGCGCGCCCGCCCGGAGCAGGTTGTCTTGCGGTAGCCGGGCGTAATTGGCCAGCCCGACCCACTCCCAGACGGCCTCACGATTGACCCATTCGACGTCGTGGAAGCTGAGCGCGAGAAGCTTGAGCAACGGCAGGATGGTCAAAAGTGCAAAGAGGACAAGCGCGGGCCAGAGTGTGGCGTGTCGCCAGAAGGTATCGGATTTCATGGGGGGCTCCGTTGATTTTGGTGGCCGCAAGCTGCCCTGCGACCACCAGGGGAGGTTACTGGAGCGGGTCGAGCATGGGCGCGTCATAGCCCGCGTCCGAGAGCACCTTGGCGATCTCCTCGGCGGCCATGTTCAACGCCTCTTTCAGCTCAAGCTCCCCGCCGATGGCCTGGTTGAGGCGCAGTTCGGTCACGGCCAGCACCTGGCTTGCCTCGGGGATGGTAAAGGTCAGTTGCGCGGTGGGGATAGAGGCCGCCAGCGCACGCATGTAGCGATAAGGCTCTTCGTCGGCCATGTCCGAGGTCATCACGGCCTTGCTCACCGGGGGCGATCCCGCCTCGGCATAGGCGTGTTGTGCCTCGTCCGTCTGGAACCAAGTCAAGAAGGCCAGTGCCGCCTGCTTGTTCTCGTCCGAGACGTTCCTGGGAATGCCCGCCAGCCAATGACCCAGGCCCGGCGCCGGGCCATGTTCCTCGGTGCCCGGCACGACGGCGTAATCGACCTTGCCGACCACTGCCGACTGCTTGGGATCGTCGAACTGTGCCGGGGCCGGGACACCCTGGATATGGCCTGCGCGGCCCGTGGCCATGTTCTGGATCACGTTGGTCTGCGTCTGACCGGCGGTCGAGGGGTGGCCGACATCGTTTGCAAGCTTCAGGTAGGTCTCCATCCCGGCCAGCGTTTCGGGGCTGTTGATCGTGACCGTGTAATCGCCGCCCTTCTGATCGGCGATGACGCCGCCGCCGTGACTGAGGATATAGGGGAAGACGTCGAAGGTGACGTCGAAGGCGCCGCGCTGACCGCGCTGGGAAATGCCGTACATCCGCGGCGGATTGTGCATGACCTTGGCGTTTTCATAAAGCTGGTCCCAGGTGGTCGGCACCTCCAGCCCGTGCTCCTCGTAAAGGTCCGAGCGATAGTGTAGGAGCGGCAGGAACGGGTTAACCGGCACGCTGACAAGCTGGCCGTCCCCGTCGCAGGTGATGGTCTTTGCGGTCGCGTCCCAGCAGACGCTGTCGTCGAAGGTGAAGATGTCTTCGCTCAGCGCGAAATCCGCGTCGATCCCGGTCAGCGGCTGCATGAAGCCGCCGGTGTAGAATTCGACGAAAAAGCCCGCGTTCATGATCAGGATGTCGAACGGGCTTTCACCCGCACGCACCGCCGTGCGCTGCTTTTCGAGGCTGCCGGCAAAGGGATTGACGTCGAGGTTGACCGTGTTGCCGGTGTCCTCCTCGTATTTCTCGACCACCGCCTGGAAGCCGGGAAACCAGGGCGACTGGTTGATGACGATGGTGATCGGCACCTCAGCGGCCGTGGCCAGCGACGCGCAGAGCGCCAGCGCACTGGCCGCAAGGCCGGTGCGAAGGGGTTTCGTCTGTCGGGTGAAAAAAGCCATGTGACCTCCCATGAGTGGCGTTTGCGATACCTCCCGCATCGCTTGCCAACCGGTGTACCGCAGGCACATGGCATTCCTGAAATGAAAAGAATTGGCCTCCCTATAGCCGCTGGCTATGGCTTAGTTGTAGGGATCGGCGGTGCATTCCTCGATCAGCGCGTCGGCTATGACCCGCGCCGCCGGGGTCAGAAGCCCCGGACTGCGAAAGATCAAACCGGCTTGCCGATTAGTCACCAGCTCCGGCACGTCGATCTCGACCAGCTTGGCTCCCTCCGGCGTCAGCAGCTGCGAGCGGGTGGTGTAGATCAGCGTGTCGGTCAGGCTGGCGTGGGTCAGCAAAAATGTCAGCGACGTCGACACCACATTGGCCTGCGGTGGCGAATGTCCAAGGCTGATGGCCCGACCGTCAAGCTTGCGCCGCGCCAGCGTGTCGCCCGGCGGCAGCGCCCAGGCCAGCGCCAAGGCCTCCAGAGTCGGCACGGACCTGCGTCCCGCCAACGGGTGGTTTGCCCGCCCCACGACGATCAGATCGTCCGAGGTCAGCAGGCGAAACTCCAGGTTTCCGCTCTCACCCTCCAACGGCCGCTCGGCCACCACGAAGTCAAGCGCCCCCTTGGCCAGCCGCACCAGCAGGGATTCGTCGAACCCAGTATGGACTTCGATCATCATGTCGGGTCGCTGTACGGTGATCCGGCTGATCGCTTCGGGCAGCATCCGCCGCACCCACGAGGGGCCAGCCCCGATATGTACATGCCCGCCCTGCCCGGTTTGCAATTGCGCCATCTCGGCCGCCGCATCACTGACTTGCGCCACCACCACCGCCGCATGTTCTGCCAGTCGCGCACCGATCGGCGTCAGGGAAATTCCGTGCGCATGTCGCTCCAGCAGGGGCGTGCCCACCTGATCTTCCAACAGCTTGAGCGCTTTGGACAGGGTAGGTTGCGCCACATTGAGTTCCGCAGCCGCGCGCGTGATATTACCGGTCTGCGCGGTACGGTGGAAATAGCCCAACAGGCGAAGATCGAAAATACCGCGGTTCAAGTCTTCGTTCCCACAAAGGTGTCAGGTCTGGATCTGAAGGTAGATTAGGTGGCCCAATCGGCAGCGTATAGAGCTAACTCAAAGACATTCCGGAACCGACATCGACCGCACGGGTGATCAAAGTGTTCATGAACGGAGTTCTGTTCGGACGAATTAAATCATTGTTCGTTTGGCCCCTCAGCTAAAAGGAGCTAGAATGTAATTCTCCATATCCGAAATCTCCCCAAACCGGTTCTTCCTCTAGCTGTGTGGTGGAAGAGCAGCAATCTGGCACTGAGAAGTTCCGGATCTGGACGACCGTACATCGCGCGATTGAGGGTCTGCAATTGGTTGACCTGTCCTTCGACCTGGCCGTTGTCTCAAGGTAGTTCGATGTAGGGACGTCCGGACGGCGCCACCCAGGCCTCCGCCGTGCAACGCCAGACGCTCCCGGGCAAAGGGTTGGGAACATTCGTTGGGCTTAATACAGGATGGAGATGTGTGTGCGCGGGCCCCGGCAAGAACGCCACACCTAAGGGGATTCGCACTGCGCTGAAGTGACTCAAGGCGGCGACCCAAGTAGGGTCTCAAAGTCGTCGCGTGTATATAACATGCCTCAAGGCATGCTTGTCGCGGCGGTTTTTGCGCCAATTTTAGTTACCAACCGCCCCGCTCTTTTGCGCCCATATATGTCCAATAAGTTTGCATTATCGGGCATGCATGGATGCCCATCTCCCCGCTGAGCTGTCGCTTTAGATTCATGGGCGGACTCAACCGAAATCAGCCCTCTCGCCCTCGAAGTTTCCATTCCATCGCTGGACTGGGTTCTTGCTCAATCTCTGGACACGGTCACTCCCAGGGAAAATAGCGAACACCAACAACACCTCATAATTGGCGAATTTTCGATGTCGGAAAGCTGCAATTCGCATGTTTCTCGCACGCCTTGAATAACTGATCGGGGCGCATGAGACTGAACATACCGGCGGGAATGAAACCAGAGCACTAGAACCTTGACCGCGCACCCGCCTTACCTACATTGTAAGACACTCGCATCTACACAACAAAATCATGAGCATCATGGCAACGACATCCTTCACCACCCGCATCGACAGCGAGCTCAAGATGCAGCTCGACCGTATCGCTCGGTTTGAGGACCGATCGGCGTCATACGTGGCCAATCAGGCAATCAGGGCTTATGTAGAAGAGCGCCTCGCAACTCGGAATCTCATTGAAACCGGACTCGCCCTTGTCGAACAGGGGGCCCCCACTCTGGCGCCGAATGCCGTCCATGACTGGCTGAAAGCGGATGACGACCGCCCCTTTCCGAAACACGACAGATAGGAATGGAAGTTCGCTATCTTGAAACCGCCGAACCTGGGCTGCGCTGGTTTCGGGCCTATTACCGACAGAACCCGCAGCTTGACCTGTCAAAAGCCATCAACGCCTTGATCCGTTCGGAAGCCATTCTCGCTGAGTATCCCATGTCTGGCGCAAGCTACGAGGACTTCACCACCGTTCGCGAATTCAAGGTTCAGGGGACCGCCTTTTCACTGCTCTATACAGTGGCACAGGACGCTGTCTGGATCATCGACTTGCGTGATCAACGGGGGCAACGCAGCGCTGAGGCCCTGAGATTGTACGTGCGTGAACTGCGCGGCCGCTATGGCATCGACGACAACGCCCAATGAGCGCACGCATCTGATCATCGACCTTCCCGATCCACAGGGTGCCACTTCGACCGAGCAAACAAGTCCGATTGCCCTGCCCACTCGATTGGCCTGCTCTGGCACGCTGGATCGGCTCCAAGACGACACCAGGAAGGCAACACGCTGGTGACCCCGGTGGCCGTTTCCGCGTGGATCTCAACATGGATGCGGACACTAAGCCCCCTGCCCTACTTGAAAGAAGCGGACAACAACCGTGCCATCATGTGGCGGATGTGATCCTGAGATCCAAAGAACACCGCCAAAACCTGGACGACTTCTCGATCCTCCTGAGCAACGAACCAGAAGACGGCTTTGTCGTGCCTGACAAATCTGATGCCTGGAAGAATGTCTGGACGCAGCGTTCCCTGAAACGGTATTTTCGCAAGGTCTATTGCCGAAGACTGAATATCAACGATACGCCGCTCGGCGCGATCAAACGCGGTCTCAGCGTCGTCACCGAACTCTTGGTAGGAATGCAAAAGGTGGTCAAAAATCAGTTCGAAATCTTGCTCTGCCGCTGCAGCGAATTCAACTGTCCACACGCGCGTTTCGCCGTTTCTTGTCCATCATCGCCGCAACACGATCGTCCATCTCTGTTGCAGGTACAAAGTCACCCTGCAACCGGGCTTGCAGCAGTGCTTTCAGGGCAGCAGTCTCGACTTCTTCGGCTTCCGTTTTTTGACGCAAGAGATCGAGGCCATTCTGGATCACCGCGCTGACACTCGAAAACCGGCCCTGTTCAACCAAACCGCGCGCAAAAGCGTCCTGTTGGTCAGACAATGAAATCGAAGATTTTACACTCATGACGTCACTCCTTTATGCCAAAAGGTAACACTGAGTAGCACCCTATTCAAGTTGAGACTACCATCACGCCGTCATCGCTCTGTGACGCTCAAAGAAACTGCGGTTCAGGTGCAACTCCCCTGCCCCGGCCTTTTCCACCATGCCTCGCAGTCATTCACCCGGTGACGTTACTTCGAAAAAAGTCGAACAAGAATATTTCCAGAAGCGAGCTGGATAAGCCTCCTACGAAATGTCACGTCGCCACTACCGCCGATGCGAGCGGTTCTAGGAGAACCTAACCTATCAGGCGGAGTTATGAAGGGCCGTTCCCAAATGCCGACAACGGAGTGAGACGGCGTGGGAGATCATTGCAGGAGTGCAGGATCGCCTAGCAGCAACTGAGCAATTCACTTTCCAAGTCCTCAGCTTGAAACTTCGAGTCGGCCACCTGGTAATTTAGACCAAGCTAGCCTCTGCGCGGCGCGCACGCCGTCAGGGTCTGCTCATGAAGGTGAACACGCTTCTCGAAAGGCGCGCCGGATCTCGGCCTCTCCACTAGCAGTGACGAGCTCGCCGGTTACAGCTCGGACCGATCCCTCAAGCAGCCCCTTTCGAATCTTGGAAAATCGCGCGTCTTCCTGCTCCTGCAGCCTAAGTCTCGCGCGCATCGCTTCGTTCGTGTTCTGTTAGCGCACGCAGCCCACCAAAGCCTGAACCAATTAGTTTTGATTGTAAGACAGAATGGCACAGCGTTTCACCATGCGTCCTGTTTGCTTTGCGGCCAAACATACCTAAGAACTTTGTGGATCAAAATTTCATGCACTTGGCCAAGCGCTATGCCATCGCGGGTAACGGACCGATGAGGACTCCGTTGCGGCTTTGACAGCCAGCGAAAGCGGCACCGGCATAAACTGCTTTTCGAGTTGGGCTGGACGAAAGAAGGGTCCTAGAAACAGGCCTTGGTTTCATTCGCTAGCCGTGTAATAGCAAAAAACTTGGCGGGGGTCTCTTTGTTGTGCTTCCTCCCTGAAAGCTGGCAAGAAATTCGCGATGAGTGCAACGAGCGCGCGTACAGTATGATGCAGGTTTCCGTACAAATGCGACTGTGTCACCCCAAGGGACGACAGATCAAAGCGACGGTCTGAGGTTGAATCATCAAATGCTGTCTCAGTTCCAACGGCAGCCAAGATTTGCTGATCACAAGCATTCTGGAGGGTAACCCCACCGATGTGAAAATTCGGCTTCTTTAGGGGCTTTGGTTGCGGGAGCGTTTCTGTGGCGATGATTATAAGCCACTCTTCGAACATCTTGACCTGCCGCTCGTTGTGAAAAAGCTCAATTCCTCGATCCTCGACGAGCTAGAAAATCTGACTTAACAGCTGTTAAGTCAATAATTCTAAACTGGTGAAAGGTCCTCAACGCCATAGACTTAACAGCTGTTAAGCAGCTTTTCGTCTCCCTACCAAAGCCATGATCATAGGCCCGCAAGAGAACTCTCCCTCAGCTGCTTTCGACGTCAAAGCTCGCAAGTAAGCCCCGGGGCATCTAATATCAGAAAAACGTTCCAACATTGCGGCCACCACGATTGAAGCCTGTTCGGGCCCCATGCATCGTTGAGCCTCCTCCCATGCAGAAACTCCAATGCCCATAGCAGGGCGAACATGGGACGCTGCATCGTATAGTTGGTGCCAGTGGTTAATATCACCCTCATAGTAGGTCTTTAGGGACGGGCAACTAGAGACTACCAAATGAAGTGGCATCTTTGGCAGATGTCGACGCTCCGGCTCTTCCAAGCTTTTGTCACGGGGTTGCGGGTCGTTACTGAAAGCTATCTCCGTCGCATCGGCTTTTTCCAAGCTTGGTTCAAGATCAATAGATTCTTTATTTGTATTAGAATGATGGCGCTCATTATCAGCGTCATTGGTGTTCATTTCTTGTGAATCAGGGCCGTCAAACGCCGTCCGAGCTGCATCGAGGAGCGCCTCAAGCTCCACCCGATATTGCGCCAAATCCTCCAAGGAAAGTTTGCGGCGAAGGGCCCGTGCCGTCAGAGCTGCGGCGTCTCGCATCCGATCCCAAAGGCCGCGTCCAGGTTGCATCTCATCGCCGAACTCCGCCAGTGCAGCCAGGTCTCGGCGCATGAGGCTCACGACCTCTCTGAGACGCCGTACGCGATCTTCAGCCACGCGGACAGCCTCTGCTGCGCGCGCTATTTCCTCTGATCGTCTGTAAAGTGAAATGAGATCAAAGCCAAATGCCACACGGTCGCCGCCGCGCTTGCGCACATAACGCTTCCCATTTGGGCTGTCGCGGCGAGTTAGCAGGCCAGCCTCGACCAGACGGGCAAGATGGCGCCGCATCGTCGAATTTGGCATGCCGTTGAGGCGCTCACAGATAGCCTTGTTGGAAGGAAAGACAATCATTTCCGCATTCTCGTCCAGCGAGTCATTTGGGAAAAAGCTTAGAAGTCCTTGCAAGACGACCAAGTCTCGCGGTGTGATGCCAAATGCGGCCTGTGCTTTGGACAGTTCTCGAAGCAGTTCCCATTTGTTGATGGGCTTGCCCGGGAGAGACGTGTCCGGTTTCTTGATCACTTGGAGATGGGCGCGCGAAATCGGCCGCTTAAACGGCGATATAGGTGTGTACTCCATGAAAATGTTCACGAAGGCAAAAAATCTACGGCCCGCGAATCGCTTTGCGCTTGCGGGGTAGGGGCCAGATCGCTACATTCAGAAGTGCGAAAACTGAGATTTTGTAGCGGGCTGGACCCGATGCGAAACCTTACAAAGGTCTCGTGAAGCTTGCTTCTCGGGGCCTTTTTCTTTTTTTGCCTGTATCGTGCCTCCTTCTTTTTTGGTTGCTCTTCCTCAGTCTTCTGAGCGCCTCCAGCGCTCATGAAGCTCGGTAATCAACTGTGGGGCATTGCCCTTCAACCAGCTGACAAAATCAGGGTCGTCTACTGTCAGGTCTAGTTTGAGTTGCTTGCCTCGGCGACCGGCCTTGACTGTCGCAGCTCCGACACCAGGGATCGATAAGACCGGTTCGCTTTTTCGCGTTGGCTTTGCCACATCTCCTGTCTCTTTCGCAGCGGAGAGTACAGAAAGGAATGCCCTGTCTGAAACGTCGCCAACTGGGCCGGAATGTTCAGTTTTGCTTGCGTGCGCGATAGCGACGAGGGACGCATAATGGATCTTTGACGTTTCCAATACTTTCTTGAGGTCTTCCCATCGAGGCCGTCCGATGCCAGGTGCCGCGCCGATGGCTTGGATGAGATCGTCACCAACCTTTCGAACGACACTCAACATCTGCGAGACGCCCGCCTCGTGCAGATTGAGAACTTCAGCGACGCCCCTATTGGTACGTTCAGCACCGTGCAGATGATCGCCTTGAAGAAGCGCTCGTGCGACTAGCGCGCGCTCTATAAAGCTAAGATCACGACGCTCCTGGTTTTCGAGAAGTTGATCACGGAGCGCTTGATCTCCCTCTAAATCAGTGACGATAGCGCGAACCTTGATGCCGAGCTCACGACATGCTTCGAGACGCCTACGCCCGTAGATCAGACTGTATCGATCGCCTTCCAAGGGCCGAACCAGAACCGGTACGCGCTGGCCGTTCTTTGATATTGAATCTCTAAGGCCCTCTACGTCGATTTCTAACCTGTCTTCCAGACGTCCTTCGGTTTCGATCTGCCCGGGGTCTATCTCGAAAATGCCACCGCGCAGTCGACGCCCTTCCAAGGCATCAGGAGCGTTGCGAAGTGTCTGCAACGGCAGGCCCAGTTTAGGTTTTCTCGCCATTCCGCCCCCAAGTGTCCTGAATAATTTCAGAGATCTCATCATTAACAGCGTTCATGGACTCGATCGCGCGGTCAAAGGTTTGCCGCGTGAAGTCCCTCTTGTCGGCCTCATAGAGCGTCTGCTTCGTCAAGCCGGCATCAGAGATCGCAGTCGACTCAACCATGTGATTGGTGAGAACTGAGCGACCAAATAGGCCACGAATAAAGGCAATAACCTCGGTTTGAGGGGCATCCCCAACCTTGTAGCGGGTCGGCAGAAAGCGCAGCCAGTCGAAACGCAGATTTGCACCAGCATCCCGGATCACACCAAGAAGATCCGCTGTCATGCGCAGGAACTGTGACATGGACATGAGGTCCAACATTTGTGGGTGGACGGTTACGAGTACACCGGATGAGGCGGATAGTGCTGACATTGTTAGAAAGCCGAGCTGTGGCGGGCAGTCGATTACAACGACGTCGTAGTCATTTTCAACGCTATCGAGCGCGTCACGAACCCGTGCAAAGAACGCTTTTGCACCGCCACTTTGAATTGCTGCAGGCGTTTCATGCTCGAATTCCATGAGCTCGAGGTTGCCGGGGATCAGATCGAGGCCACGAATATATGTCTTGCGGATAACATCGGAGATCGGAACAGGATCTTCGTAACGGACTGCGTCGTAGAGCGTTCCACCTTCCATAAGGTCGAGTTCGGGTTGGATTCCGTGAAGAGCAGAGAGCGAAGCCTGGGGGTCGAGATCGATCGCGAGTACCCGGTATCCCTTAAGCGCAAGGCGTTGCGCCAGATGCGCAGAAGTCGTGGTTTTGCCGGACCCGCCCTTAAAGTTGACGACCGATACAACCTGCAGCTCATCGCCTTCGCGACGGCCAGGCAAATAGGTTCCTAGTTTTTTTGCATTTCTTTCAAGCGTTTGGCGAATTTCCCAGATGTCATCAAGAGTGTAGCGGCGGTGACTGCCGGCGGTCGTCTCAACGTCAGCAATTTTGCCTTCTCGATGAAGCTTCCGAAGGTATGTATGGTCAACGCCTAGCAACTCAGCGGCTTCACCGCTGGTCAACGTACGCATCGCTTTCTTTGCATCCGGTGGGAAGTGGGCAGCCCGCTGGGCGTGAAGGTTCGATGCGAGAAGTTCCGCGTAGTGCCCGATGGCGATATCGAGATCCTGGTCTGCTTCGCTCATGTCTGCCCCGATCCGTGGGCGCGTTTTTTATGTGTCCGCGCGTTATTTTTCGAGACTATTGCCCGAGCAGCTGGATTCGTGCAAGTACTTTCTAGATTTGGTACTCGGAAAGGCCACAAACACAAGAGCGATCAAGTCACGTTCCAGCGCTTGGCAAGGTATAACTCTTGCCATCCGTTTGCCTGCTAAGTTTGTACTGAAACTCGGCGTAAGGGGGGGGAGGTCAAATGGTCTTTGCTTGTTCGACGTCCGCCCCTAGCCGATGAAATTCCGCGAGAGCTATGCCGGTTCCGAAGACAAATGCGCTTAGAGCAGCATCTGAGGCCCGACGCCGCGCATGTGATCAAGTGTGATTTGGTGAGGCGCCGGATTGCGCAACGGCATTTCTTAGTACCTTCGCGCCAACCCGTTCCAGAATGGTGGGGGGCCTTGCTCTTAGGTATTTGTGCGATCCTTCTTGTCTTGAACGAAATGTTACATTTCATGCGTCGTGAATTGAAGCATTTTGCAATTGCCGGGTTTGACAAAGCACGTCTGAAAGTTTCACAAACAAATCCTTCCGCGCAGAATTGGTGCGCCATGCGAGCACGATTTGTCGCGGGCAGGCGTCAGGAAGAGGGGTCAGGCTGACTTCGGCTTTTGACACAATGCCAGCATCAATCGCCAGATTTGGAAGCAACGTGACACCCAAACCTTCGGATACCATTGCAACCAGAGTCGTCAGGCTGGTTGCCGCAAAGGTCTCGTCCTGCTCAAGGGGTCGATCCGGATACGCCTGCAATGCGTGCCGCTGAAGGCAGTGACCTTTTTCCAAAAGCATCAGTTGTCCGACATCCTTAAGAGCAGAATGACCAGTCTGACGGGGCTGCGACGCATTTGGCGGCGTTGCCAGTTGATAGCCGTCTTCAAACAAATGCCTGATTTCAAGCGATCCGGTGTCAAAGGGAAGGGCGATCAGTATTACGTCCAAACGCCCCTTGTTCAGCCCTTCGATCAACGACTCGGTCATTTCTTCGCGCAGATACAGCCGCAGACCGGGAAACCGCGCGCGTATCAGCGGCAGGGCCTGCGGGATCAGATAGGGTCCTATCGTGGGGATCGCGCCCAACCGCAAATCGCCAATTTCAGGGTCCTGGTGCGCGTGCGCCAATTCCTCGATCTCTTTGGCGTCTAGCAGCAGGGCGCGGGCACGCTCGACGATCTGATCCCCCAGCGGTGTCAACATCACGCTACGCCGGGTGCGTTCGATCAACCGCACGCCCAGGCGGTCTTCAAGTTCCTTGATGCCGGCGCTGAGCGTCGGCTGCGTGACAAAGCTGATCTCGGCGGCGCGTGAGAAATTCGACGTGTCAGCCACGGCAATCAGGAACTGAAGATGGCGCAGAGTAAACATATAGAGAAATCCAATCACTATTAGAAATATATTCGATTTCTCTTATAAGTGGCAAGTCGCTATCTCAAGGTTGTCGAAATGATCGCTTGAAGGAATATAGACATGAATGAAGCTGTAAAGCCCGCCGGTCCGCGCTTGAACGAAGCTGCCCCGGCGTTTGATGCGCCCACCACCGATGGCCGCAAGACGCTTGAAGATTACCGTGGCAAATGGCTGATCCTTTTCTCGCACCCTGCGGATTTCACACCTGTATGCACAACCGAATTCATCGCCTTCGCGAAAAAACATGATGAGTTCACCGCAATGAACACCGAACTGTTAGGCCTGTCGATTGACAGCCATTACAGCCACATCGCGTGGATGCTGAACATCAAGGAAAAGTTTGGCGTGGAAATTCGCTTTCCGATCATCGCAGATCTGAACATGGCCGTTGCTCAATTCTATGGGATGATTCAACCGGGAGCTTCGGACACAGCTGCCGTTCGCGCCACCTTCATCATTGATCCCGAGGGCGTTTTGCGCGCGATGGTCTATTATCCCATGAACGCGGGCCGGTCCGTGGACGAAATTCACCGCCTGCTGGTCGCCTTACAGACCGCCGACGAAAATCAGTGTGCCATGCCTGAAAACTGGAAACCAGGTGATGAGGTGATCGTACCGACACCTGCCACACCGAATTCGGCGATGGCCCGTGCGGGCGAAGGCTATAACACCGTGGATTGGTATTTTTCGACCCGCGCCCTCTGACAAATTCAGAGTGGGCCAGATGGCACGCCCCCTCAAAGAAAAGGAACAGTCTTATGACATCTGTATCGCAATCAAACATCGACTCTCTCAACGCCGTTCTGGGCCAGACTTTCAGGCTCTATGTCCAAACGCATGGGTACCACTGGAATGTTGAAGGTCCGAACTTTCGCCAGTTGCATGTCGTTTTTGAGGAGCAGTACCAGAATCTTTGGGCGGCGCTGGACGTCATCGCGGAACGTATCCGCACCCAAGGGGCTTATGCTCCAGCCAGCGTAGCGGCGCTGGTGGCACTGGCTGGTCCTGAAGAGGAGCCTGCCCAATCGGCTGAAGATATGGTGGCAAGACTTATCACCGGGCACGAAGCGCTTGCCAACGCCATACGCGACGCCATCAAGACGGCTGCGGAGGCAGAAGATGAAGTGTCCGTCGGCGTGCTGTCCGATCGTCTTGAATGGCATGAAAAAGAGCTTTGGATGATGAAGGCGAGCACGCGTTAGATCCGTTACCACGTCACGACCACAGTGTTTGCCTCTCTAAACGGGGGCAAGCACTGATACAGGATACACCTCAGGACCAAGCCCATCTTCAAAGCCTTCTTGGACGCGACTACGGGAAGTTGGGCGTCGCTGTATGGCGACCCAACGGGATGGAGGGAGCGAGCGTCGATCCGGTGCTGAATCTAGATCCGTCTTAAGGGGTCTATCTCTTAGCACGAGATGCCAAAAATCGGACCTTGCCAATGCCCAGACTCTTGTCGGCGCCGCAGTAGGCAAACATCCGAGGAGGGCATCTGCGAGCTTAGGAAGACAACGCTCGTTCGGACCTGAAGATTCCGGTGAAGTGCCTTTCCTCACGTTGATCCGGTTGGGTGCCTACGTCCGGCGCACAAGGATTGATCTGAGTCAAAGACATATTCTTAAGACTGAATATATTTTGGCCGCGAACACCGATTGTTGGAGCAAATGCAATGACCCGAAGCCAAAAGCACGTCGCCGAAGCATATTCGCCGCTCTACTTTCTGGCCTCTCTTGGGGCAGGGGGGCTGACCGTCACATTCTTCATGTACCTGATGTTCTGGGTCCCGCACGCAGGTCGGACCGTGCCAATCTTCGAAGATCTGATGGCTGTCTTTGCCAATGGTCCGATCCTGCTTCAGGCAGCTGTCGTGGTGGCAATGGCAGGCATTGCGATCTTCGCCTTCCTTAACGTGAAGTCGTTGATCTGGAACTTGTCTTCCCTGTCACGCTTTCGAAAGACAAAAAGCTACGAAGCACTGCGCTCTTCGAATGGTGAAACCACTTTGTTGGCTGGACCTTTGGCTGCAGCAATGACAGTCAACGCCATGTTCATACTCGGACTCGTCTTTGTTCCCGGGCTTTGGCGGGTGGTGGAATACCTGTTTCCTTTGGCACTGATAGCGTTCCTCGCGATTGGCGTTTGGGCGTTTCTGCTGATCGGCGACTTTCTGGGCCGTGTGCTAACCAAAGGCGGCGTGTTCGATGTAACCGCCCACAATTCCTTTGCGCAGCTTATGCCAGCCTTTGCACTGGCGATGGTGTCCGTCGGTCTGGCTGCCCCCTCTGCGATGAGTGGCAATGCGCTGGTTGTTGGCGCGTCGCTCGTCTTGTCGACCTTCTTTGGTACCGCCGCGATCCTCTACACGGTTGTCGTCGGCGTCACTGCATTCAGTTCGATGTTGCACTATGGCACCGCACGCGAAGCGGGTCCGACACTGATGGTGATCGTTCCGATTATGACCGTGTTGGGCATCATGTCCTTGCGCCAAAGCCACGGATTGCATGTGGGGTTTGAGCTTCATCAAACCGCAGGCGAAACCATGATCTTTCTTGCCCGCCTTCTGACCGTGCAGGTTCTGTTTCTGATGCTTGGGCTGCTGGTGCTGCGCCGTCAGGATTACTTTGCTGATTTCGTGTTTGGCCATAAGAAATCGCCCGGTTCATATGCGCTCGTCTGTCCCGGGGTTGCCCTTTCGGTGATGCTGCATTTCTTCATCAACAAAGGTCTGGAGGCTGCGGGACTGATCGGCAAGTTCGGCATCGCATACTGGAGCCTGACCGCCATTGCCTTGCTGGCTCAGATCATGATGATCGCACTCGTTTTTCGGCTGAACCGGCAGCATTTTTCGGCCAAGGGGACGCCGGACAACATGGTGCCAGCCGAATAAGGCTGTACCGAACTGAACACGGTTCCGGCCTTCTTCCAGCAAGGCCGGGATTAACTTGGAATATAGACCGTCCCATTTGGCCGGGTAACCCAGAATACCGCAGCGTGCGATATCGTCGCAAAGTGCAGACACGCGCGGTTATTTGGACCTAGACGACCGGTTTCGAGCTTTCGTTGCAGGAAAGGGCGCCTCTGGGCGACATTTCCAAAAGGGACGCGAGTCCGCAGTTGCCTTTTACAAGATCAGCCAGCGTAACCATATCAAGCTCGTGATAGAAGGCTTCGAGCGCCCGCGAAATGTAGGTGCGCAGACGACAGGTGGCTGAAAGCGGACAAGAGTTCGTCTCCTGATCAAAACATTCCGCGAAAGGAACACCAGCTTCGAAGACGCGAAAGACAGCGCCGATCGATATCTGTTCCATAGGACGCGCAAGGCGAAGCCCGCCGCTGCGTCCACGGATGGTTTCAACAAATCCGCTTCCGTGCAAAAGGTTGACGACCTGCAGCAGGTGATGGGTCGAGGCATTGCATTTCTCGGCAATTTCAGACGTACGAACAGTGACGCCTTCGTTGACAGCGCAGGCCATCAGAATGCGGGCAGCCAGGTTTGTCCGTATGGTCAGGCGCATATAAGTCCTATCAGGATTGCGAGTTTTAGTATTCTTGCTTGCCAGTCTGGCGATGTATTTGATCCAGATCACATAAACGCATTGCAAACTAGGATAACTGACATTTAAAACTCAAGTTAAGAGGGCTGTGTGGCGCATCAACAAAGCAGTGGTGAAGTCAAACCCTATGCGATTTCATCAAGCGATTGGCTTACTCCGGGCCGTAAATGCCAGAAGGGGGCCGCGGTTTTCGCAGTTTTGGCCAGCCTGGTCTGGCCGGTGCAAGCGGCGTTGGTCGCGTTCGCGCTCGGGGGGCTGCTGACGGGGGCCGATGTGTCGCCCGTTTGGGTCGCTTGCGGCTTTATCATCTTGGGTGTGGTGCGGGCCGTCCTTGGGATCAAATCCGAATCTTTGGCCGAAACCGCCGCAGACCGCGTTGTCCACACGGCGCGCGCGCATATTGTTGCGTCTGAGGCTAAACGCGCCTCGGACAGCCCCTTTGGCGGTGCGGGCGGTATTTCAGCTTTGGCGAGCGAAAAACTGGATCATCTGACCGCCTATATCACCCGCTATGCTTCGGCGCGGGCGCGCGTGATGGTCGTACCAATTGTCATCTTCGTGCTCGCCCTGTGGTCTTCTTGGGCCGTCGCGCTGATCCTTCTTGTTTCCGGTCCTCTCATTCCCGTGTTCATGGCACTGGTCGGGATGGCCGCAAAAGAGGCAAGCCAACGCCAGATGGCCGAGATCGGGACATTGAATGATCTTCTTGTCGAGCGATTGTCGGCGCTCGTTGATATTCGGCTGCTGGGGGCGAACGAAACAGTCCTTGACGGCTTCTCGGCACAGGCAGGCGACTTGCGCAAACGCACGATGGCCGTTTTGCGGGTGGCGTTCCTGTCGTCCACCGTGTTGGAGCTTTTTGCCGCCATCGGTGTGGCGATGGTGGCGGTCTATGTCGGCTTTTCGCTTCTGGGTGCCCTTGAATTCGGCACTTGGGGTGGTCCGTTGTCCCCGCATACGGGCATATTTCTTTTGCTACTTGCGCCTGAGTTCTATCAACCGATGCGCGATCTGGCGGCAGCCTGGCATGACAAAGCCTCTGCCGATGCCGTCTTTACCGAGCTTTCCGAGTGGAGTGGGATCGAAACTCCGAGCTTGCTGGGGCAGGGCGGCTCCGCAAGCCCGCTTGCCGGTCCCGCCAGCGTAACGTTGCGGGGATGTGCCTTGCCGGGCGGCGGTGTCCTGGATGACATTGACGTATTGCCCGGCGAAAAAGTTGCTCTGATGGGGGCAAGCGGGACCGGCAAGACGTCCGTTTTGCGGATGATCGCAGGGCTACTTTCGCCGGTTTCGGGCAGCGTTCTGGTGGCCGGTCGACCGCTGGACACGACGACGGCGGATGCCTGGCGCACGCGGATCGGTTGGATGCCGCAGGCGCCCCGCTTTCTGAATGCCAGCTTGCGCCACAACCTGACGCTTGGCCGGGGCAAAGACCCGTCACAGGCACTGGACCTGGCCGCAGTGGGGCAGGTTGTTGCAGCCCTTCCGCAGGGCTTGAATACACGCCTTGGCGAAACCGGTGGCGGTCTTTCTGGCGGCGAGGCGCGGCGCATTACACTGGCCCGTGCAATTCACGGCGATCCGGACGTGATTCTGGCGGATGAGCCGACCGCTGATCTGGATGCGGACACGGCAGCGGCTGTGACCAGCGGGCTTCTTGCGCACGCGGATCGCGGCGCAACGCTGATCGTGGCGACACATGACAGCATTCTGGCTGCAAAGATGGACCGGGTCATCTGGATCGGACGCAGGTCATGACAGCTTTGTGGCGCATCTTCCGATTGATCCTGCGTGAACAACCAACCGCCCTGTGGCGTGGCGCCGTTCTCAGCTGTGTTGTCCTGTTGATGGGCGCTGCATTGCTGGGGCTGTCGGGGTGGTTTATCACCGCTGCCGCCGCTGCGGGGCTGGCGGGTATGGGCGCAGTGTTCGACGTCTTTCGCCCCTCTGCGACGGTGCGGCTTTTAGCACTTGGCCGCGCCGCCGCGCGCTACGGTGAGCGAATCCTGACCCACGACGCCACCTTGAGGGCCTTGGAATCCCTCCGCGTTCGGCTGCTTGCCGGGCTTGTTACGGCTCCTTATCCCCGGATGATCCGCATCAGGGGGGCTCAGGCACTGAACCGTTTGACGGCGGATATCGATGTCTTGGATGGCGTGGCGCTGCGGCTCGTCTTGCCCGTAATGGCCGGGGTGATGGCGCAAGTGGTTGTGTTTGCGGTGCTCTGGGCCTTGGTCGGGCTGCCGGTCGCGCTGTGGATTTTGGCGGGCTATGTCTTCGGCGGATCAGCGATCTTTGTGCTGGCTACCCGCAAGACGGCGCGCCTGTCACGCCGGGCCGAGGCGGCAGCTCAAGCATTCAGATCGCGCCTGATTGACCTGATACGCGGCCGACGCGACCTAGCTGTTCAGGGGCAATTGGTCGCGCAGGCCGATTTTGCATTGGCGGCTGATCGTCGACGCCGCGCATTGCAGACGCAGCAAGACCACGCTGAACGCCTTGCTGGGGCGGCCCTGCACATGCTGGGTACTGTGATCGCCGGGGGCACGTTGTGGTTGGGGATCAAGATGGTGCAGGCGGGCGATCTGGCACCATCGTTTGCCGCTCTTGGATTCTTTACAGCCCTCGCGCTGGCGGAAACCATTGCGCCCCTGCGTCGGGCGGCCAGCGATCTGGGGCGCATGGCCGAAGCTGCCAGACGCGTATCGCGCGATATCGCGGTGCCATTGCCAACATCCGCACCCTCCGCCGCGACAGGCGGGCGGTTGCAGATCCAGTCAGTGGCTCTGCTTCGCGCGCTCTCAAAGGTCCCTGTCCTCAAGGATCTGAGCTTTGATGTTCGATCTGGCGAAACCGTTGCGCTGACCGGGCCAAGCGGGTCTGGAAAATCTACGCTGCTTTTGTCGATTGCGGGTCTGCATCCGGTTACGACCGGGCGGATCACACTGGGCGGTTTGTCGATTTCCGATTGGGATGAGAAGTCACTTCGCGCAGCCGTCGCGCTGTTGCCGCAACGCAGCGTCCTGATGAGCGGAACGGTCGCGGACGCGCTTCGACTTGCCGCTCCGCACAGCGACGATGACACGTTGTTGCAGGTTCTTGAGGCCGTTCAGCTTAATGGCGTTTTGCAGGCAAGAGACGGTTTGAACACCATTATCGGTGCAGGTGGTGACGGATTGTCCGGCGGCGAAGCGCGCCGATTGGTCTTGGCGCGTGTCTTGCTTCGCCGTCCGAAGGTACTGCTTTTGGACGAGCCGACCGAAGGGCTGGACGAACCCACTGCTCAGGCCGTGCTTGCAGGGGTGCGCCGGTTCTTGCCGGGCGCGGCTGTTGTGATCGCAGCACACCGCCGTGTTGAAACAAGATTTGCTGATCGAACCGTCAGTGTAAATTAACCTGCATCACAGATACGACTTATTGATTTAGATCAAAGTCACACAACGCTCTTCTCTAGATACATTCCAAACAGAGAATTTGAAGTCGGGGGGGATTCGGTCCCCGATATCTGGAGCAAGAGATATGGAATTTGGGATCGTCGAGCTGTCACGCCTGCAATTTGCGGTGACGGTCATGTATCACTTTCTCTTCGTGCCGCTGACACTGGGTCTGTCGATCCTCGTGGCGATCATGGAGACGGTTTACGTAATGACCAACCGCCCGATCTGGCGGCAAATGACAAAATTCTGGGGCATGCTGTTCGGGATCAACTTTGTTCTCGGGGTGGCGACAGGCATCACCATGGAATTCCAGTTCGGAATGAACTGGAGCTACTACAGCCACTATGTCGGCGACATCTTCGGGGCCCCCCTGGCCATCGAAGGGCTGATGGCCTTCTTTCTTGAAGCAACCTTTGTGGGGCTGTTCTTCTTCGGATGGGACAAGCTTAGCAAAGTGGCTCACCTGACGGTGGCTTGGCTCGTGGCCATCGGGTCAAACTTTTCGGCCCTCTGGATCCTGATCGCGAATGGCTGGATGCAGAACCCTGTGGGGGCCGAATTCAATCCCATGACCATGCGCATGGAGATGACCGATTTTTTTGAGGTTCTCTTCAACGAGGTCGCGCAAGCGAAATTCGTGCATACGGTATCGGCGGGATATGTCACGGCATCGGTCTTCGTGATCGGTGTGTCGGCTTGGTATCTGCTGCGCGATCGCCACGTTGAACTGGCCCGTCGGTCCATTACGGTCGGTGCCGCTTTTGGTTTGGCCGCGGCGTTCTCTGTCGTCCTCTTGGGGGATGAATCTGGTTACTCTGCGACACACAGTCAAAAGATGAAGCTCGCCGCGATTGAAGCCATGTGGGAAACCCACGAGGCCCCCGCGCCCTTCAATCTGGTTGGTTTTCCGGATCAGGAAGCGCGCGAAACGCACTATGCGATAGAAATTCCATGGGCGATGGGCCTAATCGGCACCCGTTCGCTGACCACCGAAATTCCCGGGATCAACGATCTGGTGGCGCAGGCCGAGGACCGCATCCGCTCTGGTCTGATTGCATATGAGGCGCTGTTAGAAGTGCGGGAAAATCGCGACGCGACGGACCCGACGGTGATGGCCACCTTTGAAGAGCATTCGGCCGATCTGGGCTTTGCCTTTCTGCTCAAGAAATATGTCGACAATCCGCTGGACGCGACCGAAGCGCAGATCCTCGCCGCCTCAAACGACACCGTCCCGATGGTCTGGCCGTTGTTCTGGGCGTTCCGCCTGATGGTCGGCCTTGGCTTCGGTTTCATCGCGACGATGCTGTATTTCTTCTATCGCGCATCCTTCAAGGGCATGAACTTCCCCCGACCGGCCTTGCACCTTGCCGTCTGGATGATCCCCGCGCCCTGGATCGCGGCAGAGCTGGGCTGGTTCGTGGCCGAGTTCGGACGCCAGCCCTGGACCGTGGACGGCGTACTGCCGACGGCGATGTCCGTCAGCGCGCTTTCGATGACCGAAGTGGCGCTGACGCTCGCAGGCTTTGTGATCTTCTACACGATCCTCTTCATTGTCGAGATGGGCCTGATGCTGAAATACATTCGCAAGGGGCCGTTTCAGGATGTCGAAGAAACCGAGGCCTGGAACACCCGTCACAATGATCGCCTGGCAGGTCGGAAGAATCCCGACTCCATCGCCATGCCTGCGGAGTAAGAACAATGATCCTGCATGAGCTTATGAGCTACGAACTGCTTCGCGTGATCTGGTGGAGCCTTCTGGGGGTGCTGCTGATCGGGTTTGCCCTGACAGACGGGTTCGACATGGGGGTCGGCGCTTTGCTGCCCTTCGTCGCAAAGACGGATATTGAACGCCGCATTGCGATCAATACGGTCGGCCCGGTCTGGGAAGGCAACCAGGTCTGGTTCATCCTCGGGGGTGGTGCGATCTTCGCCGCATGGCCACCGCTTTACGCGGTCAGTTTCTCTGGCTTCTATCTTGCGATGTTCGTGATCCTGGCGGCCTTCATCGTGCGGCCAGTGGCGTTCAAATACCGATCAAAGCGGGATGACCCGCGCTGGCGAAGCGTTTGGGATTGGTCCCTGTTTGCCAGCGGTGCCATCCCCGCGCTCTTGTTTGGTGTGGCTGTCGGCAACGTGATCCAGGGGGTTCCGTTCCACTTTACCGATGATCTGCACACCATCTACGAGGGTGCATGGTACATGAAGTTCATCGGCCTGCTTGATCCGTTCTCGATCCTTGCCGGTGTGGTGTCTTTCGCAATGCTGGTGATGCACGGCGGCGCGTGGTTGACCCTGAAAGCACAAGGTGTGGTCCAGTTGCGGGCCCGTATGATCGGATCCATTGCGGCACTGGTGGCCGTCGGCGCGTACGTTCTGGCGGGCCTGTGGATGGCCGTCGGTATCGAAGGCTACCGGATCGTTGGGGATTACGTCACCAACGGCCCGTCAAATCCATTGCACTTCGAGGTCGAGCGCACATCCACGTGGCTGAGCGCCTATGCGGATCGTCCGTGGATCACTGTCGCGCCGCTTATCGGGATCGTGGGCGGATTGCTGACCTTCCTCGGTCTGAGGGCAGGGCGCGAAGTTTCAACACTGCTATTTTCCAAGATGGCAATCCTTGGCGTGATCTCTTCGGTGGGCTTGACCATGTTCCCCTTCATCATGCCCAGCTCAAGTGATCCTCAGTCCTCCTTGACTGTCTGGAACAGCTCATCCTCGCATCTGACCCTGTTCATCATGCTGGTGGCCACGGCGATCTTCATGCCGCTGATCCTGATGTACACAGCCTGGGTCTACAAGGTGCTCTGGGGCAAGGTCACCGAGGCCGATGTCTCTGAAAACTCTCACTCCGTTTACTGAAGAAAGGAAATTCGATGTGGTATTTCGCCTGGATTTTGGGCCTTCCACTGGCCGCTATCTTTGCCGTCATGAACGCGATGTGGCTGGAGCTGAAAGAAGACGAACGCAAGATGGCCGGAGGCGCAAGCGCTTCTGCTCAGGCCCCACGGTCCTGACCGAGGGGCTGGTCCGGCGGCGGTTTTCTTTCCCCGCTGCCGTGCCGCGAACCCAAAACCTCACAGACAGAAAGTCAGTCTAATGTCAGCTTCAGAAGCAGATCAGGCAGTCGGTTCGCGGCTTGCGAACCTGCCCATCACGTTCTTTGCCGTCGGTATGGGCATGATGGGGCTGACGTTGGCGTTGCGTGCGGGCGAAACCAGTTTTTCCGTCGGGCATGGCGTATCGGTGATCGTGCTTGTGGTGTCTGTGGGAATGCTCGCCGCTGTCGCGATGGGGTACGCGGCCAAGGCACTCTACTATCCTGACAAGGTGACCGAGGATTGGCACCATCCCGTCAAGATCGCTTTCTTTCCCGCGATCTCGATTTCCTTGCTGCTGCTTTCCACCGCGTTGATGAAGACAAGCCCGACAATTGCCGAACCGTTGTGGCTGTTTGCGACAGCGTTGCAGGGTGTTCTGGCGCTGTCTGTGATCTCGGCATGGATCGGGCACCGGCCGTTCCAAACTCAGATGATGACGCCCGCCTGGTTTATCCCGGCCGTGGGTAATGTCATCGTCCCGCTGGCGGGCACCCGCCTTGGCTATTTCGAACTGTCGTGGCTGTTCTTTTCTGGCGGGCTGATCTTCTGGATTGTGCTGCTGACACTAGTGATGAACCGCTTGATGTTCCACGACCCGATGCCCGGCAAGATGATCCCGACGCTGATGATACTGGTAGCACCTCCTGCCGTCTCGTTCAGTTCCTGGCTGCGCTTGAACGGCGAAGTGGACGCCTTTGGGCACCTCCTGCTTAGTGCAGCGTATGTCTTTGCGCTGCTTGTCACAACGCAGACGGCGAAGCTGCGCAAGTTGCCGTTCGCGCTGTCATGGTGGGCGTTGTCCTTTCCGATCGCAGCACTGGCGATTGCCAGCTTCGGCTATGCGCATCAGGCGAGTTCGGTTGCGCATCAGATGATTGGCGCAGGGCTGCTTGCGCTCCTGATCGCGGTTGTGGGCCTGCTGATTGTCCGCACCGGGATGGCCATCCGCGCAGGCACCATTTGTGTCCCTGAATAAACGTTCCAAATCGCATCAAAGGAGTTCAAGAATGCGTCTTTCCAAAATCCTCTCTGCTTCCGCTCTGGCCATTGGTCTTGCCACCACTGCGCAGGCCGAAGACCCCAACAAGCTGATCACCATTCTGACCGCACCAGAGCCGCAGACACAGTTGATGGCAATGGTACTGACCATGAATGCGATCGCCGCCGGTGCTCAGGCCGAGATGCTGCTGTGCGGGCCGGCCGGTGACATCGCCTTGAAGGACGCGCCTGCATCGGCAACTGTCGGCCAACCGCCCATGGATGCCAGCCCTCAGGGGTTGATGAAGATGATGATGGCTCAAAAGGGCCTGAAGGTTCAGGTCTGCGCGATCTATCTGCCCGGTAAAGGGGCGGATGCCTCCGTGCTTTTGGACGGCGTTACAGCTGCTGCACCCGATGCGATGGGGTCCGCGATCGTCGCAGAAGATACGACAGTCATGAGCTTCTGAACGTTCGATGAAACCGCTGTTTCGCGTCACGCAGGGGCGCTTTCATCGAAGACATGGCTGAAACTTTGCTGCGCCTGCGCCGTTTCGGCGGTGCGGGTGTGGGCAAGACCCCCAAAGCCGGATTAGCAAGGCCTACTGAAAGGAACTGCAGAATGAAGAATATCAATGGCATCCAGGCATCGCGGCGCGCCTTTCTGGGATTTGCACTCGGTGGGCTTGCGACCGCTGCCGCTGTGCCGCCTGCCGCAGGGCAACAGGTTCAGACGAATGCGCGTATCGTAATCATCGGGGCAGGGGCGGCCGGTACCTCCCTAGTGAACCGCCTCTGGCGGCGGCTGGAGGGGGCCGATATTACCATTCTCGACCCAAGCGCGGAGCATCTTTATCAACCGGGCCTGTCGCTGGTGGCCGCCGGTTTGAAGCCAGCCTCCTATACGCAATCCGAAACTGCAGAGTGGCTTCCGAAAGGCATCACTCTGATCCCCGAGGCCGCCGCTGCCATTGACCCTGTCGCCAAGACGGTCAGCACAAGTGGCGCGCATACTCTTGCGTATGATTTCCTTATCGTTGCACCGGGTCTTGTTCTGGATCACGACGCGATAGAGGGATTTTCGCTCGATCTGGTTGGATCAAATGGCATTGGTGCGCTTTATGCCGGTCCGCAATATGCGGCCAAGACATGGGAGGCCGCATCCAAATTCACCCAAGAGGGTGGCGTTGGTATCTTCACGCGCCCCGCAACAGAGATGAAATGTGCTGGCGCCCCACTCAAGCATACCTTTCTGATCGAAGATATCGCCACACGTACTGCCGGGGCGGGCAAACATGAAATGCACTACGCGTCGAACAATGACAGTCTCTTTGGTGTTCCGATCGTTTCAGAAAAGGTGCGAATGCTGTTCGAGGATCGCGGCATTACCCCCCAGTACAACCATGTGCTCAAAGCGATGGACCCCGGCCGCAAGATCGCGACATTTGCCACGCCCGATGGAGATGCGGAGATGGGGTACGACTACCTCCATGTCATCCCCCCGCAGCGCGCCCCCGATGTGATCCGGCAATCGGGTTTAAGCTGGGCCGACAAATGGACGGATCAGGGCTGGGTCGAGGTGGATATGAAAACCCTTCGCCATCTGCGATATCCGGATATTTTCGCGCTTGGCGATGTGGCAGGCGTACCCAAAGGCAAAACGGCGGCTTCGGTGAAATGGCAAGTCCCTGTCGTCGAGGATCATCTGATCGCCGCCATTGAAGGGCGTGAGGGATCTACGATTTATGATGGGTATACGTCATGCCCGCTCATCACCCGTGTTGGTCGGGCGATGCTGATCGAATTCGACTACCACAACAACCTGACCCCGTCCTTCCCCGGCGTGATCGCGCCGCTGGAGGAGCTGTGGATCAGCTGGTTGATGAAGGAAGTGGCGCTGAAGGCCACCTATAACGCAATGCTGCGCGGCAAAGCCTGAGGAGAACCAACATGGAACAATTGACGCTCGAGACCCTGATCGCCGTATTCGAGGAAATTTTCGGCCGGCCGCTTTTCTGGGTCATGGTTGTTGCGGCGGCCGTCATTACGCTGGCCTACATTTATGTGCTGATCCGCGACCGTTCGGTATCCATGCGCAAGTTCCTTTTGGCCCAGCTGTCCATGCCGATCGGTGCAGTGGCTGCAGTTGTGTTTGTGCAGTCCGTGACGCATTCGCAGCTGCGTGACATTGGTGGACCGATCGACGTGATTGTTCTGCTGGGTGTCGCCGCGATGGGGGCCGTTGGGACCGCAATATTTGTCTACACCGCACAGTCGCTCCTGCGATGGAAACTATCGTCCTGATGGTCCAAATCCCAACCGAATACCATCAATCAAATTTGGCCCCTCGGGCGGGGCCTGTCAGTCTTTGATCCTCCGATTCCTAACTATAGAAGCGGACCACTCATTTTAGGGGGATCTGGTCGAGAAAACCAATACCGCCACGCGTTCAACTTCCTTGAGCGCATGCCCACAGCATCAGGAAGTTAATGCCCTTGTATGGCTCGCCATTGTGGTGCAGTGGAAAACATGCGCCGGATGCACTGCCGCGCGGATCTGTAGCTCGGCGGTCTGACGATCAAAGTCGCGGGCCAAGACGCGCTGACCGAGCCCTTTCACGCAATTCATCCGCTGACCGGCAGGGTATCGCGCAGCGATGTCCAAAGAGGATTTGTTTCGGCACGGCTTCGCCGGTGATATTCACTCCTGCGCCGCCAGAGCGCCCGACCGGGATATGTCAAGATGTGCAGCGCCTCGTTTCGTGCCCTGGCACCGGCGGTGGTTGGCTTCCTTGGTCTGGCGTTGCGGCGAGGCGGGAGGGTTGCGGCGTCGTGACAATTCCGTGCGTCAACGGCGCCGTCGGCCCACGCGAGATCGACCAACCTCCCTCCCTTCGGGGCTTCGCTCCCCGTCGGCCGAGGCGGAAATTCAGGTCAGACAACGGCCTCCTTTTTCCAAGTGAACTCTGTTTCTTTCTTCCACATCGTCAACTTGAGCACGGCGAGTTTTCGTGCGGCTGTCACGGCCGCCTTCGCGAAGCATCGTTGTCCTGCAAGGCGGACAGCCCAACTTTTCAAAGGCGTAAAGTTTTGGACCCGTGCGAGCAAGGTTGTCGCGGCCTCGAACAATAAGCTCCGCATGACGCCGTTGCCGCATTTCGGCACCCGGCCCGACCAATCCACTTCGCCGGACTGGTATCGTTTCGGCGTCTGCCCGAGATAGGCGCCCAGATCCGTCGTCCGGCTGAACCGACCGGGATCATCAACCAAGGCGATGACGCTAAGCTCGGTGACCGGACCAACACCGGGAATGGTCCTCGGACGGCGCGCGACAGGATGGGCCTTCTTCTTCTTGGCAGCATCGCTGTAGTTCTGTTGGAGTCCATGTTTCCCGGATGGCGCAGCCTCCCACACTGGATCCACACAGTGAATCCCAGACGCGCTTTGTGCAGTAAGGCCGGTCGAACGTCCAAAGCAATTGACGACATGCAGTCAGGCGTTCTCGTCGCAATCGGCCTTTAGCGTGGCAAGCCGGTCAAACAAGCCAAGCGCCATCGGCCCCCATGTCGCGGCAAGCTCTTCGCGGGTGCGGCCTGCGCTAAAAGCTTGCCAGAAGGTGGCGGCGGGGATCTTGTCGAACCAACCGATGCCTTCGGGTTCCTGCGGCGTGTGAAGGAGTTCCATCTCTTCGATCAGCCCGTTCCGGATGACCATGCCGGGCCTGACCTCTGCCCGTGTGACGGGAACATGCGCTGGCTGGTCATCGGGAAAACCTGCGCGGCTGATCCAGAAAGGCTCTGCGGTGAAGCGAGATTCAAGCCGCAGAAAATCGCGCCCGATCCGGGCGTTGCGCAGGTATGTCTCTCTCGCACGCTTTTCCAGATAGCGGCGGCAGAGCATCTGTGTCCCGGTACCGGGGCGTGCAGTCAGCGTGCGGCGCGCGGCGGCAGCCGAAAGTGCGCTGGAGACGGCCCAGAACAGACCATGCCCCGAAAGTGGATCCATCGCGGACAGCGCATCGCCAACGGGCAGGCAGGAGAGATCGGTGACGGGGGATGGCAGCAGCGGGGCTGAGGCGCGGGCGTGCAGGGCTGATTGCAGCGTGAACCGCCCAGTTGGCAGACCCGTGCGGCTGATCGCCTGCGCCAGCCGCTCTTCCATCGCTGCGGGGCTGCGCGCATCGGTTGTCAGCTGCGCCCATGTGCGGCCATCGGGCAGGGCGGCGCGCCAAAGCCATCCCTCGGGTAGGGCGGTGATGTCAAACCCGGGAGGGCCGGGACGGTCCTGCCGGTACCACCCACATATGGAAATGGTCGAAAAAGGCAGCGTGCTTCGTTCGCCATGCCGCCCCTGTCGGCCGCGCGCGTCGATCATCCAGCGTGCCGAAAGCCTGCGTCCCCCCGGCAACGAGACCTCTCTGCCTGATAATTGTGCGCTTGTCTTCAGCCACTGGGCACCTGCGGATTCGGCTGCGCGGCGCAAATGCGCGTCAAAGCGATCACGATCGACAGCGTATTCGGCATTGACCGCCTGTGGCTGGTTGGCCCAGTCGACCCTTCGCGGAAATGGTCCGATCGTGGCGCCGCCGTCGCCCAACCCGGTGACACGGAGCCAGCGATGCAGTCGTGGGCTGAGCCCTTCGATCCGGAGAGACGGTTTGGCGGGATCGATCAACAAGACGCGCAGCCCGTCGCGAGCAGCCAGCCATGCCGATACCGCACCTGCCGGGCCGCCACCAAGCACGATCATGTCGGGCCGCGAAAGCGCGGTCATGTCCGGGTTGCCTGCCATTTGATCACTCAACCGGGCGAATGTGGGCTGTGTCCTGACATTTCCGGCCAAATCCGCGCCGTGGCCGGAAATGTCAGGACGAACTGCCGCGCTTTTCGCCAGCCTGTGCAGATCGCAGCCACATCGAAGGCACAGGGCCTTTCGATCCGCCGGAGGACCATAAGAATGAAATCCAGAAAGCGTTTTGCTCTATCGATCAGCACCGCCTGTCTTTTGTTGAGCGGAAGCGGGGCAATACCTGTTCTTGCCCAGTCTGGCGAAGACATCCTGAACAATGTCTGCTCGGCCTGTCACGCGACCAATGATGACGAAACGCTTGAACGGATCGACGCTGTGCGCAAGACGCCGGAAGCCTGGGACATGACGGTAGTGCGGATGATGCGCAATCACGATGTCGCGCTGAGCTCTGATGAACGCCGGACCATCGTCGCCTATCTGGCCAACACGCGCGGGTTGTCGATCGCCGAAACGGAGGGCTGGCGTTATATTCTGGAGAAAGAGCCGGTGGCGACCGACAGTGGCCCCGACCAGCTGATGACCGAAACCTGCGCCCGCTGCCATTCTTATGCCCGTGTCGCCCTTCAGCGGCGCACGCCGCAAGATTGGGAACATCTGATCAATTTCCATCTCGGGCAATTCCCGTCGCTTGAATATCAAGCGCTGGCGCGGGATCGCGACTGGTGGGGCATCGCCAACGAGCAGATCATTCCCTTCCTTGCAGAGACCTTTCCGCTGGGCGACACGCCCGCTGCCTTCGATGGTGACCTTTCGGGGAGCTACGTTCTGGCGGGCCACGAGCCCGGTCGGGGCGACTATAACGGAACGCTGGAGCTTACCGCGAGCGATGGTGGCTATGATGTCAACATGACGCTCGACTTCGCCGATGGATCGGACAGCTACACCGGCAGCGGTCTGGTCTACGGCGCGGGAGAGTGGCGCGCGACGCTGACCTCGGGCGATACGGTGATCCGACAGGTGATGGCACTGGAGGACGGCGCCATGTCCGGCCGCTGGTTCGTGGCCGATCAGGACCCTGTCGGCGGAACGCTGACAGCGCGACCCGCGGACGCAGCGCCTGCGATCCTCGCGATGAGCCCTGCAGCGATCCCCGTGGGAACAGCAACCGAGATCACTCTGACTGGCAGCAGCCTTTCGGGTGAGCCCGCTTTGCCCGACGGAGTGAGCGCAGAGGTAGTAGAGAGTGGGCCGAACAAGGTGGTTCTTTCTGTCGTCGCGCAAAGCGAAGGCACCTTGTCTATCGGACTTGGCAACATTTCTGCCCCGACGGAACTGGCCGCCTATGACAAGATCGACCGCATCACCATCGTCCCTGATGTTTCTATCGCGCGGATCGGCGGCAATGGCGGCCCGATCCCCAAAGTGCCTGCGCAATTCGAGGCGGTCGGTTGGGCCGACGGGCCGGATGGGGCGCCGGGCACCGAGGATGACCTCTATCTCGGCGTGATGGATGTCAGCTGGGCCATTGAGGACTGGGACGAAGCTGCCGCTGCCATTGAGGACGCGAAATACGCAGGCACCATCGATAAAACCGGACTTTTCACACCCGGAGACGCCGGACCAAACCCCGAACGGTTCATGGGCACGAACAACACCGGCAACCTGCGCGTCGTCGCAACCTATGCCGATGGCGCAGAACCGTTGACTGCCGAGGCGCATCTCTACGCGACCGTGCAGCGCTTTGTCGACACCCCGATCCGCTGAGGAGGCACCATGGGAGAACTGACCCTAATCAAGCACAATGCGCACCGGGTTGACGTGGATGGCCACGCGATGCTGATGCATGTGCCCAGCTCGTCACTGTTCGAACTCGATAAGGTGTCGTGCGATGTTTATGACCTGTTTCAACGCAGCGCGGCGGTCGATGCCGGTGCGATGCAATCATCGTTAGGCAGCACATATGCGCCGTCAGAGCTGTCTGACTGCGTCCAGAGCTTTTTGGATCTGGACATCCTGCGCGATGCCGCGGAACCAGAGGTCGCACGCAAGATCGTGAAGGTCGAGGAGATCCCGCTTTCCACGATCATCCTCAACGTCAACACGGGCTGCAATCTGGCCTGCACCTATTGCTACAAGGAAGATCTGGCGATCCCGTCCAAGGGCGAGAAGATGGCCTTTGAAACCGCGCGCCAAAGTTTCGAAATGCTTTTGAAGCAAGCGCATGAGCGTGACCGGGTGAACGTGGTATTCTTCGGCGGCGAGCCTTTGTCGAACATGCCACTGATCCGCGAGCTGGTCGCCTATGCAGAACCGCGCGCGGCGGAACTGGGCAAGGTGGTGGATTTCAGCCTGACCACAAATGCGACCCTGTTGACCGAAGAGATGGTGGACTGGTTCAACGAGCATCGCTTTGCGCTGACCGTTTCCATGGACGGGCCAAAAGCGTTGCACGACATGAACCGCAAGACGGTGGGCGGCAAAGGCACCTACGACGTGGTCGAGCGTAAGGTCCGCATGTTGCTGTCCCGCTATACCGCGCGGCCTGTCGGCGTGCGCGTCACGCTGACACGCGGTGTCACGGATGTGATCGGCATTCACGACCATCTCAAGAACGAACTGGGCTTTGCCGAGGTGGGTTTTGGTCCTGCAACCTCTGGCCCGATTGCCGTGTTCAACCTTGACGACGGCGCGTTGAAGCAGGTGTTCGAAGACATGAAAGCACTGGGGCGCCGCTATACCGATGCCGCATGTCGTGGCGAGAATATCGGCTTTTCGAACATGCACCAATTGCTGACCGATATTGCGCAAGGCACCAAGAAAGCCGTGCCCTGCGGTGCCGGGCTGGGAATGCTCGCCGTCGACAAAGAAGGCGACCTGCATCTGTGTCACCGTTTCGTGGGGTCGGACGAGCCGACCTACGGCAATGTGGACACAGGTATAGACGTGCCCAAGCTCGCGGATTTCATCGAAAAGGCGCAGGATCGGTCGGCATTCGGCTGCAAGACCTGCCGCATCCGGTCGATCTGTGCGGGCGGATGCTACCATGAAAGCTATTCCCGGCAGGGCGATGCCTTCGCGCCGGTTTATCACTACTGCGATGTGATGCGGGAATGGGTCGATTTCGGGATCGAATCCTATGTCAGGATTATGCAGGCCAACCCGGACTTCTTCCGTTCGCAGCTTGAACCCCGAATGTCGAAACCCGGCTATTCGCCGTCGCGGCCCGAAGCCTCTGATATCGTCAAGGAGATTGCTCGATGAAACATCTCACCCCAGCAAATGCGAAGGCGAAAGCCTTTGTCGAGGCTCAGGCCGAGGGCCGTGAAGAGGAAGTCGTGGCGATGAACAGCCTTGTCGGCTGCACCACCTCTTTTGATCCCGGTTGGGAGGTTGACGCCTTCGGTGCTGTCTCCAACCTGTGCCAGCCGATGGAAGCGGACCTTTACGGCTGCGCCGATCCGTGCTGGTGGCCCGCGCAGGTGGCAGACACGCTGAATACCTATCCTGATTGGAGCGCTGGCGCCGACAACGTCTCGGAAGACTGGCGCAACCTTCAATCCGTCTTCCCGGAGCCGAAAGGATGAGCCTGATGAAATTACCCAACCTCGCGTTCCTTTGCGCCGCGGCCAGCTTTTCGCTCGCCGCCGCCCCTCTGTCCGCCAAGGATTACATCCTTGCGCCTGCCCGCCCGGACAAGCTCGTCATCGTGGATGCCGAGGCGATGACCGTCGACAAGGTCATCACGCTTGAAGATGCAGGGCCCACACCGATGGTACCGGTTGTCGATGAAGCTGGACAGTTTGCCTATGTCACGATCAACAAGTCGGAGAGCATTGCCAAGGTCGACCTGACCACTGGCGAGACCGTCGCCCGTCGCGATCTCAGCACGGCCGATACGCGGATCAAGACGATGTTCGGGATGGATCTTGCGCCGGATGGCAGCCAGCTTGCCGTGTTTGAAACGCCGGTCAAGCTGATGACTTCTCACTACGAGGTACAGCCGACGCGGATTTCACTGGTTGACACGCGGTCGCTGGAAACGGTGAAGACATTTGAGGTGCCGCGCCAGATCACCGTGGTCATGTTCTCCACCGATGGCAGCCGCATCTATGGGCTCGGACGACAGATGCATGTCTTCGACGCAGAAACTGGCGAACATGTGGACGACTATCCGATCCAGGACTGGAAAACCGACAGCAACTATTACCCGTCGGACGTTCTGGACGCGTGGAGCCAGTTCGAAACCTCCGACATGCTGGTTACGCCCTTTTACACCGCACGCAGTGACATGAGTCTTGAGGACCCCGAAGCCTATCGTACCGGGCTGTTGACAATGGATCTACGTAGCGGAGAGATGCAGATGCGCGACGTACGCTCCCTCGACGTGTTCTATTTCTCGACCGCGGCCAACCCCGACAGGACCCGTGCCTACGGCGCCTATAATGTGCTGGAAAGTTTCGACCTTACAAGCGGGGAGCCGATCAAGCGGGTGCCGCTGCCGCACAGCTATTATTCGGTGAACGTGTCATCGGACGGCCAGACCGTCTGGCTGGGTGGCGCGCTGTCGGATCTTGCGGCTTACGATGCTGAAACGCTGGAAAAGAAGGGGCAGGTCGATATGCCTGATGGCGCCGCCATGTCGCTGGCCAGTATCCGGATCTTCCAGCGCGAAGAGTGATGGTCCGGGTCGGGATCATCGACAGCGGACCGGCTGTGTTGGATGGCGCCGATGCACTGGCGTTTGATGCCGACGGTCAGGCCTGCCCGGCCCAGCCTGACCGGCTGGGCCATGGCAGTGCCGTCGCGGCGGTGATCTCCCGCGCTTGTCCGGCAGCACACCTGCGGCACGCGCAGGTCTTTGAGGACCGGGCCGTCACATCGGCCCTGCGTGTGGCCTCGGCGCTTGACTGGCTGACGACTTCGAGGGAGGTCGATGTGATCTGCTTTAGTCTCGGGCTGGCAGCGGATCGGGCCGTTCTGGCCGATGCCGTTGCCCGATCCCTCGCCGCCGACGTCGTGCTGGTGGCGGCCCATCCCGCGCAAGGCAAAGCTCCGTTCCCAGCGGGATATCCCGGTGTGATCGCTGCAACCGGAGATGCGCGCTGTACCTGGAGCGAAGTCTCGCATCTGGGCAGCGACGTGTTCGGTGCCTGGTGCAATTCGCCCGAACGGGGCGGGCAGGGCATGGCGGGAGCGAGCCTTGGGGCGGCTCGGATCACGGGCCATGTGGCTGCGCTGCTGTCCGAAGGACATGTTCGCGGGCCACAGACCATCATCACGACGCTGATGCGCAATGCTGCTTACGCCGGGCGGGAAAGGCGCAGCGCATGACGACCCGCCAGCGCCTGTCCGAGTTGATGATCCGCCGCGTATTCTTCGGCGCAGATTGGCTGACTCCGGTCATGGCGCGGGCACTGCCTGGCACGGCGACTGTTCTGGCGCTGTCGCTTGTTGCCGCCTGTGCCGGGTTGGCGGCACCGATGATCACCAAGGCGGTGATCGATCAGGGGATCATGGGCGGCGACATGGGCGCGCTGCTCTTCTGGGCGGCGGTCAGTTTCGCGGTTGGACTGGGCTTGGTCGCGCTTGGTATCTGCACCAGCATGCAACATCTGCGCGCTTCGATGCGGATGCTGGGCGACCTGCGATTGACCATTCTTGGGTGCGCTCTGAACCGCAACCCCGCCATGCCTGACCTAACGGTCGGAGAGGTACAGACGCGGATTGATGGCGACACGGCGGAGATCCAGAAATTTCTGTTCGATTCCGTGCTGGTCGCGGTGACGGCGCTGTTTCGGCTGGCAGGCGGGACCGTGCTGATGATCCTGCTGGACTGGCGGCTTGCATTGTTGCCGCTTCTGGCGGCACCGTTCGAACTGTGGTTCCTTTCATGGGCGCGCCCCGGCACACAGGCCCGGGCCGAGACCGTCCGGACGGAGCGGGGCGGACTGAATGGCCAACTGGCCGAGACCTTCATTCAGGTCGGTGGGTTAAGGGCTCTTGGCGCGCTGAATACCCGCGCCGACGGGTTTGAAACGCAACAGGGCGCGCTTTTTGATGCGCAGGCCCGGCAGAAGCTTTGGGCCGAAAGCGTTGGTGCTGTCAGCAAGCTGCTGACAGCAGTGATGCGCTCTGCCGTCCTGCTGGTGGGCGGGTGGTTGGTCATTCGCGGCGATTGGCAGATCGGATCCCTGGTGGCTTTTCTGGCGTATGCCGCGATGATGGCGGGCCCGTTGCGCAACCTGTTGGGGCTGTATCATGCACAATCTCGGGCCCGCGTGGCGCTTGCCCGGTTAAACGAGGTGGTTCGCGATGCTGCTGACCCCGAAGAGGGCGCGCCGTGCCCGCCCGCCTTCCAGCAACTTGGCTTTATCGGAGCGCGCGGGCAGGCGGGCGCCCACGCCCCGGTCAGCGTCACGCTTAAGGCGGGGTCGCGCGTGCTCGTCGACGGGCGGTCAGGGATCGGGAAATCACAACTGCTGTCAGCTATCATCGGTCAGGCCCCGCTGGCCGAAGGCCGGATCGAGCTCGACGGGGCGGATACCGCAGGATTCAGCATGGCCAGTCGGCGCCGCGCTGTCGCTTACCTGCCACAACGGCCCTGCCTGATCCGTGGCACGCTGCGTGACAACCTGCAGATCGGAAACGACAATCCGGACGATGCGGCACTGTGGCGCGTACTCGATATGGTCGATCTGGCAGGCTGGGCGCGCGGGTTGAGCGGGCTCGATACCGATCTTCACGAGACCGGTGCCAACCTGTCCGGGGGAATGCGGCAGCGGATTACGCTGGCACGCACGCTTCTGAGGTCGTCGCAGGTCTTCGTCTTCGACGAAAGCTTCTCCGAGATCGACGCTGAGAGTTGTGCCCGAATTCTGTCGGCAATCGAGGCGCATCTCGCCGATGCCCTGTGCATCTTCGTCGCCCATGCGGGGCCGGTGCGGTCGCTGGACTTCGCCCGGATCGTCGATCTTTCGGTTGAAACGCAGGGGGAGGACATGCGCGAACCCTGTGTAAGGCTGGTCGGGACAGGCTGAGACGCCGCTTGCCATTCTGCTGAAGTTTTCAGCATCTCCCCGCCCGGTTGATCCGGCAGGAGACATCGTGCCGACACATCCGAATTGTGGAATCGGTGACGCGTTGAAAAATGTGCTACGGTGAAGCTTGTTTTCAAAGGCGCAGCGAATTTCGGGGCCACGTCATGGATACTTCGGTCATTTCCTCCTCTATCGCAAAGTCGGTCTTCGACAGGCCGGTCGCTGCTATTGATGAAACGAGCGGTCCCGTGGCGGAAGTGCCGCTTAGTACCTTCGTCACGAAGTTGGAGAAAAGACGGGCAAGCCCGGGCGGGGCGCAATCAGCGTGGTTCAAAGGAGAACAGTTGCCGCTCGAAAGCCTTGGTGTCGTAGGAGAGGTGATCGCCAAGGCTCCGACACTGGGGGCTGCACTGCGCAAGTTCGTGCTTGGCCTCCCGCTGGTACAAAGCAACACGACCTTGTCGATGGAGATTGCCGACGACAAGGTGCGGGTCGGTTATCGCATCCTTGATCCGGACATCTGGCCAAGACGGGGGGATGCTGAATTGACACTCGGCATCATTCATTCGGTCTGCATGCGGTTCGGGATGGACCGGCACGCGCTCCTGGATGTGGGCTTTGAACATGAGGCCGACGGTGCCACCTGCTCGATTTCTCGCTACAACCGGACGGATGCGCTCTGCGACGAAAGCGAAAATTATCTGGTCTTCCCGGTGCGGTGCCTGTCCCTGACCCGGCAGGATACGGAACGTGTGGCGCATTTGAGCTGGGACGCGCCAGATCAATTGTTGTCTAGCCATCTGCGACATTTGCCAGTGTCGTGTCGCGTCCGCCAGAAGATATTGTACCGTATGGGGTTAGGTTCGATCGGACAGATGGACATCGCGTGCGAGCTTGGCTTGTCGGAAAGGACGCTGCGCCGGGCTCTGGCGGCAGAAGGGACCTCTTATCATGAAATTCGCGACGAGTGCCGCCGGTCAATGGCGCTGGCGCTGCTGAAACGGTCGAGGCTTTCGCTGAGCGACGTGGCATTCTCGCTGGGATACTCGGACCAGACAGCGTTTTCGCGTGCATTTTCCCGTTGGTTCGGCGCGCCCCCGAGCCGACATTGCGGCAAGGCCTGAAGCCCACGGCAATGGCGGCTCGGGGGCGTGCCAGCCTACATCAGTTTAGATAACGTCCTGTGCGCAGAATGATTGGCTGGTTTGACATCAGACAACAGGCCAGCGATCGTCGAATTCGCTAGGTCCGGCGAGCAATCGGCGAAGCTAGTCAGGTCGGGAGCTGGCCCATGGGACAGGTGATCCAGAAAGGCCACGTGAACTGGCTCGCTCCCGGCCGGGTCAACTGGACACCTTCAGGTCACAACCAGCCACGGGGCCGAGGATGCCACATCGTTCGCGCCAATGGCTCGCCATAGACCGCGCACAGGATTTCAAACTGAAACAGGGGAACGGGGATCATGCTCTCACCTCCGATTGAAGTCATAAGGTTAATTCCTGACCCCCAGCGTAGGTTCCCGCCCACCGATCTGGTCAGCGGGCAGGGGCCGCCTATGCGGCCTCTTGTTCGTCTGGTTGGGACTTGCTGCGACCCGTCAGATCGAGAACATGGTCAAAGGCTTTTTGCGCCTGAGCTGCTGCTGCGAAGATCGCGTTCTTGTCCGCCTTCAGGCATTTGAGCCAGCCCTCGACGTATGATGCGGTCTGATCAAAATGGGGTTCAAACCCGAGGTGAATGGCAACGAATGAGGAAAAGATTTCGGCCTCAAGTGAACCGCCCCGGGTTTACCGGAGAGTAAAACTCTTAAAAGGTGAGCCTCATGACAAACAAGAAACATACCCCGAGCTACACGGCCGAGTTCCGC
>NZ_SLZU01000020.1 GCF_004342065.1 Primorskyibacter sedentarius
CTTGTCCACAACCATCCCTCCGGCGACCCGACGCCAAGCCCGGAAGACATCCAGATGACCGAGCGCATCAGCGACGCATGCCAAACCGTCGGCGTTTCTGTCCATGACCATGTGATCATCGGCAAGGAAACGGAATTTTCGTTCCGCACCGAGTATGGTCTGCCCACGCCGGGTGCTCCGGCCTGATGTGAATGCGTGCATGTGGGAGGGTTGCCCCCACGTTTAGCAGGATTTGGAGCAGATTTACGCTACGATTTTCGGCTGCTGATTACTTTGCAATATGTCACTGCGAAGGAGCCAAGGCAGGTGAGGCGCAAAGAAGAGTTTAGGCGCGTGAAGTGGCAGACCGACTTCACCCATCTCAAGGGCATCAGCCGGGGCTGGTTCTATCTGTAGGCGATCCACGAAGACTACATCCGCTTCACCACCGAAACGAAATCTGCGGGCAGGTTCACATCAATATGAGTTTTCTACAACAGTACCCCGGACGTGGCATTCGCGGTAAGATGCTGCGGCGGCCACCTTGGCGGCGCAGGGGTGGTTCAGCGGGATCTTTTCCGGCAGGGGGGGTAGGGTGAGAGGCTGGACAACGACCCAAGCGGGGCTCGTTACGGCTGCTTCCTTCCGGATCTGACCGGGTTGGCGAGGCGCTCGCCCGCGCCAACCTCTCAATGCCCTACTTAGGGGGTCGGATCAGGATTCGCAAGGTGTCGGCAGCAATCCGGCTTGATGGGCGCCGTCCAGCAGGTTGCTGGCGACGAGATGGGCGAATTTACCCGAGGCTGGAATGATGTCGGGGACCTGCACCACGTGCATGCCGGCAGAGAATGCGGCCTGTGCCCCGGTCTCGCTATCCTCGAATGCCAGACAGGATGCGGGCGTGGCGCTCAGGCGGCGCGCGGCTTCCAGATAGGGCTCTGGATGTGGTTTTGCGTTGGTCACGCAGTCCACGGTCACGACCGTTTCAATCCAGCGGCCAAGCCCGGTCAGGCGCAGTTTCTGATCCGCTTCGGCCTGGCTGGAGGAGGTGCAGATCGCGCGAGGCATGTTGCGTTCGGCCAGCCAGCCCAGCAACTCTTCGGTGCCGGGTTTCAGCGGAATATCGGTCTCGAAATGGTCGCGCGCGACTTCGACCCAGGTCGCGAACAGGGCGGGAAGGTCAATGTCGCCGTATTCCGCACGCAGGATCGAAGACCCGGCAACCTTGTCCTTGCCAATAAGGCTGTGCAGCAGCTCGTCGGTGACTTTTAGGCCATGTGCCTCGAACGCGATGCGCGAGGAATTCATCGACAGGGTTTCCGTGTCGATCAACGTGCCATCAAGGTCAAAGATCACTGCGGCAAAGGTCATGGTTTTTCCTGTGGCATCGGGGGGGCGTGTCGCCGGGTTTAAACACCAAACGGGCGGCTACGTCGAGCCGCCCGAAAATAGCTTGTTTGTGATGATCAACAGCGCTCGTCAGAGCGTGATGCGGAATTGCGCAAACCCGTCCGCGCCGTCGCCTGCATCCTCGATGGTCACGCCTTTGACGTCTGCGATATAGTCCCGCGCCTTGGGGCCGGTGACAAACAGGACGCTGGTATCGGCCAGCGGGGCGAAGGACCAGTTGGCATCGGCTGACGGGTTGATCGTGCCTTGTTCGACGATGTAACGCACGATGACATCGCGGTTGGTGTCGGGTGCCTCGAAGATGATCGTGTCGCCCATCGCGCCGGGGAAGCTGCCGCCACCGGAGGCGCGGTAGTTGTTGGTGGCAATCACGAACTCCATGTCGGGCGTGACGGGCGCGCCGTTATAGGCAAGGCCCACGATCCGGCTGGCATCCGCATTCAATGGCTCGCCCTTGGGGCCGTATTTCGATGGCTGGCTAAGGTCGATCTGATAGGTCACCCCGTCGATCACATCGAAATTGTAGCTGGGGAAGTCGGGGTTGAGCAGCGGCTGATCGGCTTTGCCCGGTTCGACCTGGTTGAACATGCCGGCCGAACGTTCCAGCCAATCCTTCAGCTGCTGGCCGTTCACCTTCACCGCGCGTGCCGTGTTGGGATAAAGGTAAAGATCAGCGACGTTCTTGATCGCCACGTCGCCCGCGGGCACGTCGGTATAATATTCAGGACCACCCCGGCCGCCGGCCTTGAAAGGGGCGGCAGCGGACAGTACCGGCAGGCCTTCATATTCCGTGCCTTCCAGCATCTCCTCAATATACCATTTCTGCGCGATAGAGACGATCTGGACCGACGGATCATCGGCCACCAGTGCGAAATAGCTGTGCAGCGGGGCAGAGGTCTTGCCCACGGCGCGGCGCACATAGGCAAGCGTTTCCTCATGCTGCTGGCGCACGCTGTCCAGCACGGCGGGGTCATCCTCGACCAGCGCGGTGATCGAGCGGTCCTCGTTGCGCTTGCTGATCGGGCGTGCCTCGGATGCGGTGGACACGACGCGCCATTCGCCGCCTTCGTGTTCCAGCATCAGATCGATCACGCCCAGATGGCTGCCCCAAAAGCCGCCCATCGCAGCGGGTTTGCCGTGGATCGTGCCCTTTTCGACGTCAACGCCAGCGTAATCGGCATAGGTGGGCGAGGGGAAGACAAGGTGGCTGTGGCCGGTCATGACGGCGTCAACCTCGTCAATGGAGGCCAAAGGCACACTGGCGTTTTCCATACCCTCGGTTTCATTCGCCGAACCGATGCCCGAATGCGACAGGGCGATGATGATGTCGGCACCGGCCTCTTTCATTTCGGGGATATAGGCGCGGGCGGTCTCGACGATATCACGCGCCTCGACATTGCCGCGCAGGTGCTTGCTGTCCCAGTTCATCACTTGGGGCGGAGTAAATCCGATGATGCCCACCTTGATCTGGTGGGTGGCGCCAGCCCCATCGGTGACCGTGCGGTCAAGGATCACGTAAGGCTTGAACAGGGTGGTGTCGTCACGCGGTGCCGCGCCCTTTTCGGTGGTCAGATTGGCCAGCACGATCGGAAATTCGGCACCCGCGGCGGATTTCATCAGGAAATCCAGCCCGTAGTTGAACTCGTGGTTGCCGATCGTGCCCGCGTCAAACCCCACCGCGTTCATCGCAGTGATGACGGGGTGCATGTCGCCTTCCTTCATGCCCCGTTCATAGGCGATATAGTCGCCCATCGGGTTGCCCTGCAGAAAGTCACCATTGTCCACCAGCATGGAATTGGTGGCCTCGGCCCGGATATCGCCGATGATCGACGCGGTGCGCGACAGGCCAACGGTGTCGACCGGACGGTCACCATAATAGTCGTAGGGGAAAACATGCACGTGCAGGTCGGTCGTTTCCATGATCCGCAGATGGACCTGCCCGGCTGCCGCGCGGACGGAATAGGGATGCAGGGTGATCATGGTTGCACCTGCCGCCGTACCTGCCAGGAATGCGCGGCGCGAGAGGTCGGGGAATCCGGTCTTGGGCATTGTTCTGCTCCGTTAAGAAATCTTTCTGACAAAATCATGCAGAGACTACAATCCAATGACAAGGCTGAGACATGGGCCTGCTGAGCAGGGATCAACCATTGGTTGCGCATCCCGGGGCCACTGTTCAAGCTGTTTGCCACCGGTTCTACGGCATGGCATGTCGAGTGTGACATAAATGGGAGCATTTGCATGCAATTATCCGAAACGGTCACCTTCGGCGGTTCTTCGCTCGACCGAGCTGCTGAATTGCGCGGAGATGCGCCGAAACTCGACGCTCTCGCAGCTTCGGGCAGGTCTTTTGCGGTGCTTTTCTGGCGCGGCAAGCCCCTGGTAGAGGGAGAGGGGGATGCGCTGACACTGGCGCGCCTTCCCTTGGGTCACCCGATCCTGGCCGATCTGTCGGAGCCGGTGTTTCTTGGGCGTGAGAGCTCTGATGTGGGCTATTTCGCTTATGAGTTGCGGGACTGGACGCCAGAGGGCCTGAACGAGGCCGCGTTGCGCGGATTTTTCGACCGGTCGGAACAGACCCACCCCGCGCTGGAAGCCGGGCAGCGCTTTGTGGAACTGCGCGCGGTAATGACACTGCTGAACGCGCGCGATGCCGAACTGGCGGCGACAGGCAAGGCAATCCTGGGCTGGCACGCGACGCACGGGTATTGCGCGGCTTGCGGCGAGAAATCCGCGATCTTCATGGCCGGCTGGCAAAGGATCTGCCCGTCCTGCAACGCCCATCACTTTCCGCGCACCGATCCCGTTGTGATCATGTTGATCACACGGGGCAACTCTGTGCTGGTCGGTCGGTCGCCGCACTGGCCAGAGGGAATGTATTCTTTGCTGGCAGGGTTCATCGAGCCGGGCGAAACGATAGAGGCCGCCGTGCGCCGCGAGGTGTTTGAAGAGGCAGGCATCCGGGTCGGCCATGTCCGCTATCTTGCAAGCCAGCCCTGGCCGTTCCCGTCCTCGCTGATGCTGGGATGCGCGGGGGAAGCGCTGACCGACAAGATCACCGTCGACCCGGTGGAAATTGAAGACGCGGTCTGGATCACCCGCGAAGAGATGATGGACATCTTCGCGGGGCTGAGGTCAGACATATTGCCCGCACGTAAGGGGGCCATCGCGCAGTTTCTGCTTCGCAACTGGCTTGCGGATATGGGCGAATGACGCAAGACTGGTGGCGAACAAACCCCATGCGGCAGACGGGGGTGGCGAACGGGCGAAGCAGGGCAGGCAAGCGATGGAACTGACGACGAACGAAGACATCGAGGCGCCGCTGGAGGCTGTCTTCGCCAAGGTTTCCGACTTCGATATCCTTGAACGGTCGGCGCTGCGCCGCGGGGTTGATGTGCGCCGTACCGATGATCTGCACGAGACAGCGGCGGGCATGGCGTGGACAACGACATTCGCATTTCGCGGCAAAACCCGGACGGCCGACATCGAACTGACGCGATATGAAAAGCCGGAGTTTCTGACTTTTGAGGGCAAATCCGGCGGGCTGGATGTTGATCTGACGATCGAGCTTGTGGCCCTGTCGCAAACCCGGACCCGGTTGACGATGAAAGTGGTTACCCGGCCCCGGACCCTGTCCGCGCGGCTTTTGATGCAATCGCTGAAGCTCGCCAAGGGCAATCTGGCCAAACGCTACAAGCTGCGCATCGCGGAATACGCAAGAGACATCGAGAACCGCGCGAAACGGATGGCCTAGCGCCGCTGCGGATTGAAGTCTGGGAAGCTGCAGCTAGACTCTGTCAGCAACGCGTTTCGACCGGAAGGATTCTGCCATGCGCATGCTTGCCCTTATTGCCGCAGTTTTTCCCTGTGCGGTGAATGCGCATGAGTTCTGGATTTCACCTTTACAGTACCAAATTGCCGCGGATGCGCCGCTGGTCGCAGATATCAGGGTCGGGGAGGATTTCGAGGGCTCGGCCTTCTCCTACTTGCCGATGCGGTTCCGTCGCTTTGATCTGGCGATGGGCGAGGATGTGGCCGAGGTCCCCGGTCGGGCCGGGGACAGGCCCGCGCTGACGATGCCTGCACCGACAGAAGGTCTGGCGGTGGTCATTCATGTCACGACGGACAGCGTGCTGACTTACAAGGAATGGGAAAAGTTCGAGTCGTTCACCACCCATAAGGATTTTGCCTGGGCGATGGACCGCCATAGGCAGCGTGGCCTGCCCGATACAGGTTTCAAGGAACGCTATAGCCGGCATGGCAAGAGCCTGATTGCCGTGGGCAAGGGCGCAGGCAGCGACAAAGTGCAGGGCCTGCTGCTCGAGATCGTGGCCCGCGCCAACCCTTACACGGACGATATGGAGGAGGGGATGCCGGTGACCGTTTTCTACGATGGCACCCCCAGGGCCGACAGCCAGATAGAGCTGTTCGACAAGGCGCCGGACGGAACGGTAACGACATCGCTTCATCGCACCGACGCGCAGGGGCAGGCGACGATCCCGGTCGCACGCGGGCACAGCTACCTTGTCGATTCGGTTGTCATGCGCGCTGTGGACCCCGCGAGCGAGGAAGACCCGGTCTGGGAGTCCCTTTGGGCCTCATTGACTTTTGCCGTGCCAATGGACCAAGCCGACTGATCAGGCGGGGCCCGCCGCTGCATCGCGTTGCGCCAAAGATCGGGCATACGAGCGGTTTTGCAGGCGAAGGTCAGGTCGGTCCAGGGTGACCTAGCCGCGCCAGTCGAAAAAGCCCAACCCGCCCTGTTCCAGCAATTTTTGCGCCATTTCGCGACCAAGGGTCGGCCCGTCCTCAATCGGCGCGGTGGCGTCGTCCGACAGGGCTTGCGATCCGTCCGGGCGCAGGATTTCCCCGCGCAGCCGCAGCGTGCCGCCATCAAGGTCTGCAAGTCCGCCGATGGGTGTCTCGCAAGAGCCGTCCAGCTCTGCCAGAAACGCACGCTCCGCAGCCAGCCTTTGGCCAGTCGGAGCGTCGTGGATCGCCTCCAGCATCTCTGCGGTGCGCGAATCTGTCGCCCGTCGTTCAATGCCGATGGCGCCCTGCGCAATGGCAGGCAGCATATCTTCGGCAGAGATGGCCGTGCGCGGCACCTCTGCCATGCCCAGACGGTTCAGCCCGGCCATGGCAAGGAATGTGGCGTCAGCAACACCTTCGGACAGCTTGCGCAGCCGGGTCTGCACGTTGCCGCGAAATTCCACGACGTTCAGATCCGGCCGCCTGTGCAGCAGCTGCGCGCGACGCCGCAAGGACGAGGACCCGACCGTTGCACCCGGAGGCAGCTCTGCAATGGCCGTGAACCCCTGCGAGATGAAGGCATCGCGCACGTCTTCGCGGGGAAGGTAGCAATCCAGCAGCAATCCGGCAGGTTGCTCGACGGGCATGTCCTTCATCGAATGCACCGCGATATCGATGCCGCCGGACAACAGCTGCTCTTCGATCTCTTTCGTGAAAAGACCCTTGCCTCCGATTTCCTTCAGGGGCTTGTCCGCAGCGATCAGCGTTCGGTCGTCGCCTGTGGTCTTGATCGGCACAATCTCAAAGGCTTCGGGGGCGAGAGAGAAGGCCGCAGCAAGGCGGTCGCGTGTCTCGTAGGCCTGTGCCAGCGCCAGCGGAGAGCCGCGGGTTCCGATCTTCAGGGGTGCATCGGGAGAGGGAAGTGTCAGTGTCATGCGCCAAGCTTTAGTCGCGTCATCCTGCCCCGGCAAGCCGGGATGACTTGACATATTGCCGCCCGCGTTGGACCACGGGCCGGTTGACGGAAAGGACCACACGGCGATGAGCAAGACAATTCTGCGCGCATTGGCAGGAGAAACGCTGCCCACCCCGCCCATCTGGATGATGCGGCAGGCGGGACGTTACCTGCCGGAATATCGCGCCACCCGAGCGCAGGCCGGGGACTTTCTGTCGCTGTGCTACAACCCGGAGCTCGCCGCAGAGGTGACGCTGCAACCGATCCGTCGCTACGGGTTTGATGCGGCGATCCTGTTTGCCGATATCCTGTTGTTGCCGCAGGCACTGGGGGCGGACCTGTGGTTCGTCACGGGCGAGGGGCCGCGCCTGTCCACCGTGACCACGCAAGCCGATTTCGACCGGCTGGGGCGCGGCGAGATGATCCACGAGACCCTGTCGCCTATCTATGAAACAGTCCGCATCCTCAAAGGCGCCCTGCCATCCGAGACAACGCTGATCGGGTTTGCCGGCGCGCCCTGGACCGTGGCGACCTATATGATTGCCGGGCGTGGCACGCCCGATCAGGGTCCGGCGCATGCTCTCAAGGCCGAGAACAGGCCGCTCTTCAAGGCGCTTATCGACCGTTTGACGGAATCGACCGTCGATTACCTGTCCTGCCAGATCGAAGCCGGTGCAGAGGTGGTCAAGCTGTTCGACAGCTGGGCCGGATCGTTGAAAGGGCAGGATTTTGATGACTTCTGCTTGGCACCGGCCAAACGCATCATCGCAGAGCTGAAGGCGCGCCACCCTGATACCCCCATCATCGCATTCCCGCGCGAGGCGGGCGAGCGGTACATTGGATTTGCAAAGGCAACGGGCGCGGATTGCGTGGCCATCGACAATTCCGTCAGCCCCGAATGGGCGGCAAGCCACGTGCAGGTGGATGGCTGCGTGCAGGGCAATCTGGCCTCGCGCCACATGGTGACCGGAGGCCAGCCGCTTGTGGACGAGACGCGCCACGTGGTCGAGGCCTTCCGTGGTGGGCCGCATATCTTCAACCTCGGCCACGGGATCACCCCAGACGCGGATCCTGATAACGTGCAGCTGATGATCGACACTGTGCGCGAAGGCTGATCCCGGGGCGACCGCACGCTTTTTCGGCGGGCCTCGTCGCGCAGTTGGGGCGCCTCCGGTCGGAATGGGCTCATTCGCACAGATCTACGTGCAAAAGCGCAGGTTGCTTTCTGCTAGGGCGCCTATAGGTTTCTGCGTCTCAGACAGGAGACGCAGATGACGGCGATGGTAGAGATTTCCGAGCTTCGAAAGACTTACCAAAGTGGGTTCGAAGCGTTGAAGGGCGTGTCATTGGAGATACGCGAAGGCGAGATCCTCGCCCTGCTTGGGCCAAACGGTGCGGGCAAGACCACGCTGATCTCTGCGATCTGCGGCATCAGCGTGCCAAGCTCCGGCACGATCCGCGTCGGTGGGTATGACACGATCACGGATTACCGCGCGGCGCGCAAGCTGATCGGTCTGGTGCCGCAGGAAATCAATCTGGAGCCCTTCCAGAAAGTGATCGATGCGGTGCGGTTCTCTCGCGGCCTGTTCGGCTGCAAGCGCGACGATGTTTATGTTGAACGGATCCTGCGGCAGCTCTCGCTCTGGGACAAGCGCGACGCCAAGATCATGGAGCTTTCCGGCGGGATGAAGCGCCGCGTGCTGATTGCAAAGGCCCTGTCGCACGAACCGCGCGTGCTGTTTCTTGATGAGCCAACGGCCGGCGTCGATGTGGAGCTGAGGCGCGACATGTGGGACATCGTGGCAAAGCTCAAGGCAGATGGCGTGACCATCATCCTGACCACCCACTATATCGAAGAGGCCGAGGCCATCGCCGACCGCATCGGCGTGATCAACAAGGGAGAGTTGCTGCTGGTCGAGGAAAAGACTGCCCTGATGACCCGGATGGGCCGCAAGGAGTTGGTCGTCGAGTTGCAGGAGCCTGTTGAAAGCCTGCCCGAGGCTCTGTCCGGCTACGACCTCGATCTGATCGAGGAGGGAAGGGCGCTGCGCTACACCTATGACACCTCTGCCGACCGGACGGGCATCACCAAGTTGCTGTCCGATATTTCGGCCACCGGTCTGGTACTGCGCGACATTCGCACCAGACAATCCAGTCTCGAGGAAATCTTCGTGGGACTTTTGCAGGAGAACGCGGCATGAATTTCCAGGCGGTCAAATCGATCTATTATTTCGAGATGGCACGGTTTTTCAGGACATTGCTGCAAAGCTTTGTATCCCCCGTGATCTCGACCTCTTTGTATTTCATCGTTTTTGGCACAGCGATTGGCAGCCGGATCGACCAGATCGAGGGCGTGAGCTATGGCGCCTTCATCGTGCCGGGGCTGATCATGCTGACTGTCATGACGCAAGGCATCTCCAACGCCAGTTTCGGCATCTATTTTCCCAAATTCATCGGCACGATCTACGAACAGCTTTCTGCGCCGGTGAATTTTCTGGAAATCGTGCTGGGCTATGCCGGGGCCGCCGCGACGAAAGCATTGTTCATCGGGCTCGTCATCCTGGGAACGTCCGCCTTTTTCGTGGACCTGTCCATTCAGCACCCTTGGGCGATGGCCGGTTTCCTGATCCTGACATGTGTCAGCTTTGCGCTGTTCGGGTTCATCATCGGGATCTGGGCAAAGAATTTTGAACAGTTGCAGCTGATCCCGCTGCTGGTTGTGACGCCACTGGTGTTTCTGGGCGGGTCGTTTTACTCGGTCTCGATGCTGCCACCGATCTGGCAGAAGATCACCCTGTTCAACCCGGTGGTCTACCTTGTCTCCGGCTTCCGCTGGTCGTTTTTCGGCACGGCAGATGTGCCGGTAGGGTTGAGCCTGCTCGCCATTGCTGGGTTCTGTGCACTATGCATGGTTGTGGTCTGGATCATCTTCCGCACCGGTTGGCGTCTGCGCAGTTAACCTTTCGCAGGTGGTAGCAGGGGGCACAGCTTAGACCGCAGCGAGCGACTGGTTTCGGCGAAGCAGCGCGTCGGTTCCCATGCCTCCCAGCCACATGCAGAACAGGGCCAGCCAGGCGGTTCCGGCAAAGATGGACCCGCCAGTGACACCAGCACCGATCGCACAGCCGCCTGCAAGCATGCCGCCAAACCCCATCAGCACCGCGCCGAACATGGCGCGCTGCATGGTTTGCGTCCCCTCGAAGCCCTGAAACCGAAGTTCTTTGCCAAACCACGCTGCAAGGAAAGCGCCCAGAAAGACGCCGGGCACCATGCCGATGTCAAAATCGATGACGGTGTTCCGGTCCAGAAAGAACATCAGCATATTGGCGGACGGGCCGGTGAAGGTGGCGCTTTCGATCTGGACCGGGTCGAAGGAGACCTGCGACAAGGCGTAGGTCAGGCCCCACCCCAGCGCCACGGCAAAGCCCACACCGGACGCAAAGACCAGCCGCGCGACGCCGATCCGGTTGCGACGGGCCACGTCGAGCGCCAGCAGGGCCAGCGCAAGCCCCACGACCAACCCGGTCCCCTGTGGCAGGTGTAGCGCCGAGAGGAGATCAAGGTTGCGACCGCCCTGCGTGACCCAAAGTGAGGCCAGCCAGTCGCGCAGCGGTGCCAGCCACCCGGTCAGCGACATCTGCGCGACGACCGCAAAGATCAGGCCCGAAACCACGCTGCGCAGATTTCCCGTCGCCGCCAGAACCAGCAGACGCCCTGAACATCCGCGGGCTAGCACCATGCCCGTGCCAAACATCAGCCCGCCAAGCACGGCGCCGGACCAGCTGCCGGGGACAGCCATCATGCGGGCCTCTGTCGTGTCGATCAGCCCTGCGAGGCGCGCGCCCTGAACCCACACGGCGGCGGTAGAGAAGGTCAGAAGCCAGACCGCGACCTTGTCGCCCATGCGCCCACGTCCGAATTCCACGGTCGCTGCGCGCAGGCAAAACCGCGACCGCTGCGCGGCAATGCCGAAGACCATGCCGGTCAGCAGCCCGAACAGGGCGGCGGTGGGCGTCTCTCCCAATCGCTCGACAAGGGCAACCATGTCCATTCCCGTCATGCTCCGCTGCTGTGACGCTTCGCGCGAAGGCATGTCAAAATCTGCATATGTTAACCTTGATCCAGATCAGCCGAGGCTGCACCAAAAATCCTTGCTTTGGCCTGTCCAAGCGATGGGATTGGGCGTAAAGCGTGAAGAATGACCCGCACCGTACCCCTGCACGAAGCACGCAACCTGCCCTTGTGGCGCAGGCCCGTGACACTGCTCTTCATGATGGCGATCGCCATGCCGCTGTCTTTCGCGACATGGTCGGCATTGCTGAACAATTTTGTCATCGAGGTCGCGGATTTCGACGGCGCGGATATCGGCCTTCTGCATACCATCCGGGAGATACCGGGGTTCTTCGCGGTTGGTGTCATTGCGCTCATCATCTTTGTGCGCGAACAGGTGCTGGGGCTGGTGTCCTTGGCGCTCTTGGGTGTGGCCACCGCCGTGACGGCATGGTTCCCCAGCCTGGGCGGCATTCTGACCATCACGATGCTCAGTTCCATCGGGTTTCACTATTACGAGACGGTGAACCAGTCGCTGCAATTGCAATGGCTTCCAAAAGATCGCGCGCCGCAGGTGCTGGGGCTGCTGATGGCGGCAGGCTCGGCTGCAACGCTGGTGGCCTATGTGGTTATCATGGCAACGTGGCAGAGTTTCGGGCTGGACTACAACCTTGTCTATCTCGCATCGGGCGGGACGACGCTGCTGATCGTGCTCTATTGCGTCTTGGCCTTCCCGCAATTCGAAGCGCCAAACCCGCAGATCAAGAAGATGATCCTGCGCCGCCGCTACTGGCTATACTATCTGCTCCAGTTCATGTCCGGTGCGCGGCGCCAGATCTTTGTCGTCTTCGCGGGCTTCATGATGGTCGAACGGTTCGGCTTCGAAGTGCATGAGGTCACGGGCCTGTTCATGATCAACCTTGTCATCAACATGGCTGTGGCCCCGATCTTTGGCCATGTCGTGGCACGGTTTGGCGAGCGCCGGACGCTGATGTTTGAATATGTCGGGCTTATCATCGTCTTTCTGGCCTATGGCGGCATCTACTGGTTTGGTTGGGGGGTGCTGCTGGCCTCGATCCTTTATGTCATTGACCACATGTTCTTTGCGCTCGCCCTTGCCCTGAAAACCTACTTTCAAAAGATTGCCGCACCGGGGGACATCGCGCCCACGGCGGCAGTGGCCTTTACCATCAACCATATCGCGGCCGTGTTTCTGCCGGTCCTGCTGGGCTATCTGTGGCTGATTTCGCCCGGTGCGGTCTTTGTTCTGGCGGCGGCAATGGCGGGCGGATCGCTCTTGCTGGCGCTGATGATCCCGCGCCATCCGGAGCCGGGAAACGAGACCGTCTTCGCGCGGCTGATGCCTGCCGAACCTGCCGAGTGATCTGCCCCTCATCGGTCAGAGACGCTTGACGCCGCGCTTTGACGCGCCTAGGCGAAGCCCAAACCCAGACCGGAGACGCCGCACATGCCGACATATACCGCTTTCACAACGCTGACTGCCAAGGACCGGGCAGAGGCGCTTGGCGTCGCGATGGAGAACATGATGCCGGAACCCACCGGCATCGGCGTCTTCGAGATGGAGGATGGATCCGGCCTGTGGGAAGTCGGCGGCTATTTCACCGAGGCACCGGACGATGTTGGCCTTGCACTGCTGGCCAAGGCGCATGATGCGCGCGCATTCGTCGTCAGCGAATTGCCGGACGTGGATTGGGTGGCGAAGGTGCGCCGGGATCTCGCCCCCGTCGAGGCGGGGCGCTTTTTTGTCTATGGCAGCCATGACGCCGACAAGGTGCCCGAAGGGTCAGAGCCGCTTCTGATCGAGGCGGCAATGGCCTTTGGCACCGGGCATCACGGCACCACGCTGGGGTGCCTGCGCGCTCTGGACCGGTTGGCGAATGACGGGTTCGTCGGGCGTAAAGTGGCCGATATCGGCTGCGGCACGGCGGTTCTGGCGATGGGCGCGGCGCGGATCTGGCCCGATCCCGTTCTGGCCTCTGATATTGACGAGGTCGCGGTCGAGGTCGCACAGGCCAATGTCAGCGCGAACGGGCTTGAAGGCCGTGTCCACTGCCTTGAGGCGACAGGATTCGATCACCCCGATCTTACGGCCGCGGCGCCCTTTGACCTTGTCTTCGCAAATATTCTGAAGGCACCGCTGATTGCGCTGGCGCCGGATATGGCAGCGCATCTGGCGCCCGGAGGCTGGGCCATCCTGTCAGGCCTTCTGAACGAGCAGGCAGAGGAAGTTGTGGGCGTCTATGCAGAGAACGGCATGACGCTCGCACATCAGGAAAAAATCGGCGATTGGTCGACCTTGACCCTCAAGAGGGACGCGGGCTGAAAACGACCTGCGGGAACCAAGGGGCCAACGGGCGTTGCGCTAGGCTTTCAGCGCGTAGCGCCCGGCCTCCTCGAACACGTCGATAACGCGGGTCCCGGCAGAGATCCGCGCCCCGTGCTCAACCCCTGCGGGGATGTCATAACTGTCGCCCGGCCGATAGAACCGGGTCTCGCCGCCAATCGTGAACTCGATTTCACCTTCTACAACCGTGCCCCATTGCGCGCCGTGCGCATGAAGAGGCAGCTCCATATCCTTCAGGAAGGTGAAGAAAGCCACAAGCCCCGCATCCGACTGAACCACCGCCGTTTTGACGACATCATCAGGGAATGGCACGTCGATTTCGGGAAAGTCGGTGATGAATTCGGGAAATGGCATGTCGGGCTTCCTCTCTCGTGATCCGGCCCCGCCGACAGCGGTGCGAAGTCACGATGTCAGAGCCGACAGGGTGCGGCAAGCCCGCTGGGTCCGGCCTGTAGCCGTTGTGACCAGCGAAGCGGCCCGGACCCTGAACAAGAATGGCCGCGCCCGGAGGCACGGCCATTTCTGCATTTCGAGAAAAGCAGAGCTTAACGGCCGCGCGAAACGGCGTCGATGTCACCGCGCGTCAGGCCGATATCGGCCAGCTCGTAGTCGGTGAGGCTCTGCAGAGCCTTGCGGGTCTGGCGCTCTTCGTTCCAGGCTTTGAAGCTGGTATAGATGTCTGCTAGGGCATGACCGATGCGGTCGGCCAGAAGGACGGTGTGGAAGTGCGTGCGCGTCGTGTCAGTTGCGGCCATGTCGAATACTCGGAAGGTTGAGGGGCATCATGCCCGGTGTTCGTTTTCTGCCGTCGAATTAGGCAACCTGCCCGTTTTCGGCAAGATCCGAAAACGCATAGGTCATATGCAGTTTTCACAACGCTTAATAATCAGGCGACACGTCAAAAATCTGTCTAAATTACAGCCGTTTCGACATGTCGCATCCGGACTATGAGGGGGCGTTTTCCGGCCGGAATTTCGCCCCCTGTGTCGTTGTCATTTATACGATGTCGTTTTTGGCTTTTCGGCCGGTCGCTTTCATTCCGCTTGGCGTTTGTTCGCGTTTCGTGCTACTGGGTCAAAAAAACAACAACGGGTGGGCAGTCATGCGTGTACTGGGGATCGATCCGGGGTTGCGGACCCTTGGATGGGGCGTGATCGAGGTCGATGGCAGCCGACTCAGCCATGTCGCGAATGGCCATTGCGTGTCCGAGGGCAAGGATCTGGCGCTGCGCCTGCTTGCACTGCATAGCCAGCTGACCGATGTCGTGCTGCGCTATTGCCCTGACGCCGCCGCGGTCGAACAGACTTTCGTGAACAAGGACGGGGCAGGCACGTTGAAACTGGGTCAGGCGCGCGGGATCGCGATGCTGGTGCCTGCGCAGCACGGGTTGCCCGTTGGCGAATACGCTCCGAACTCCATCAAGAAGACAGTCGTGGGCGTGGGCCACGCTGACAAGGGGCAGGTCCAGCACATGGTGAAGATGCAGTTGCCGGGCGTGGTCTTCTTCGGCCCGGATGCGGCTGACGCCCTTGCAATCGCAATCTGCCACGCGCATCACGCGCGCTCACCGGGGCTGAGGATACGCACATGATCGGCAAGATTTCCGGACGGATCGACTATCGCGGCGATGATCACGTGCTGATCGATGTGCGCGGCGTCGGCTATGTTGTCTATTGCTCTGACAGGGTGTTGGCGTCGCTTCCCGGCGTGGGCGAGGCAGTGGCGCTTTATACTGACCTTCTTGTGCGCGAAGACATCCTGCAGCTTTTTGGCTTTCCCACGCTGATTGAAAAGGAATGGCATCGTTTGTTGATGTCCGTGCAGGGGGTGGGGGCCAAGGCGTCGCTGGCCATTCTGGGTACGTTGGGGCCGGACGGTGTCAGCCGTGCAATTTCGCTGGGTGACTGGAATTCGGTCAAGGCCGCAAAGGGGATCGGGCCGAAAACCGCGCAGCGCGTCGTGAACGAGCTCAAGGACAAGGCGCCCGCAGTGATGGCGATGGGAGGACGCGGCGGCGCTGCGAGCCCTGCCACGCTGGACGAGGTGATCGAGACACCGGCCGCGCCTTCGACCGTGGCGGCGGCACCTGCGCCCGTCCCGTCCGCTGCGGCGCAGGCAGAGGCGTTGTCGGCGCTGTCAAACCTTGGCTACGCACCGGGGGAGGCGGCATCTGCCGTGGCGACCGCTGCGGGGGCAGAGCCCGAGGCCGATACGTCGAGCCTGATCCGCGCGGCGTTGAAGCTGCTGGCGCCCAAGGGCTAAGGGGACGAGATGACCGAACCCGACCCAACACTGCGCCCGGAGAGTTTGCCCGAGGATTTTGACCGCGCGCTGCGCCCCCAGATGCTGGGGGATTTCATCGGCCAGGCCGAAGCGCGTGCCAACCTGTCCGTTTTCATTCAGTCCGCCCGGCAACGGCACGAAGCAATGGATCACACGCTGTTCCACGGCCCGCCCGGTCTGGGCAAGACGACGCTTGCACAGATCATGGCGCGTGAACTGGGCGTGGGGTTCCGGATGACCTCTGGCCCGGTTCTGGCCAAGGCCGGTGACCTTGCTGCGATCCTGACCAATCTCGAAGCGCGAGACGTGCTTTTCATCGACGAGATTCACCGGCTCAGCCCTGTCGTCGAGGAAGTGCTCTACCCCGCGCTGGAAGACTTCGAACTTGACCTTGTCATCGGCGAAGGTCCCGCGGCGCGCACGGTCCGGATCGAATTGCAGCCCTTTACGCTGGTGGGGGCGACCACCCGGCTGGGTCTGCTGACCACGCCCCTGCGTGACCGGTTCGGGATACCGACCCGGCTGGAGTTCTATACCGTTCCGGAACTGCACGAGATCGTCAAAAGAAACGCGCAGAAGCTGGGGGTAGAGGCCGATCCGGATGGCGCGCTGGAGATTGCTCGCCGGGCGCGCGGCACGCCCCGGATCGCGGGGCGGTTGCTGCGCCGCGTCGTCGATTTTGCCGTGGTCGAGGGGGGCGGGCACCTGACCCGCGCGTTGGCTGATAACGCGCTGACCCGGCTGGGCGTCGACAAACTTGGCCTTGACGGGGCCGACCGGCGTTACCTGCGTCTGATCGCAGAGAATTACGGCGGCGGTCCGGTGGGGATCGAAACGATCAGCGCGGCCCTGTCGGAAAGCCGCGACGCGTTGGAAGAAGTGATCGAGCCCTTCCTGCTGCAACAGGGTTTGATCCAGCGCACGCCGCGCGGTCGCATGCTGGCGCAGAAGGGCTGGACCCATCTGGGCCTCGCCGCACCGCGCCAGCCGGGTCAAGAGGATCTCTTCGGCTGACATCTGAGGCCCTTATTGGGGCGAGACCACTGCCCATCCGGCCAGCCCGCCCCGGCCCTGAGCCGGGGCCTTTTGCCCAACGACCAGCTTTGGGCTGGAAATCGGGCGCCCCTGCGCGTATGCCACGCCCCGCAAACACACGAGGACAGCATGACCGCCTTGATCACACCCGAAGACATCGCGGCCCATTTCACACAGCCCGACGGCTCTTACCGCTTCGCGCGCTGGGGTCGGCCGCTCGCGCCCATCGTGTTCGGCGTCGAAGAAGAGACATTGCCGATCGTGAAGGGCGCAATCGAGGCGGTGGCGGCGCTTGCAGGGCAGGAGGTCGTGGAAACCGACCCGGAGCTGGGTGCCAACCTGATGGTGTTCTTCTTCCGCGACTGGCAGGAGCTGACCGGGGTTCCCAATCTCGACCGTCTCCTGCCAGGGCTGGGGCCGCTGGTGGACCGTCTCGACGCGGCAGAGGCAACACAGTATCGTGCGTTCCGCTTTGACGAGGCGGGCGCAATCCGGGCCTGTTTTGTCTTCATCCGAATGGCGGGGGACATGCTGGACCTGCCTGCCGAGACTCTGGCGCTGGGGCAGGCGGTTCAGGCGATCCTTCTGTGGTCCGAAGGCGCCTTTGCCAGCCGGTCCCCGCTGGGGCGTCTGGAAAATGGCAACGTGATCCTGCGGCCCGAAATCGCAATGCTGATCCGCGCGGGATATGACCCGGTACTGCCCGCGGTCGCCGAGGATGCAACCCATGCCCTGCGGCTCTTTGCGCGGGTCGAAGCGAGCCGTTGACCGCCAGCTTGTGCGGTCGCCCTGCGGGCCCTAGGGTCTGGGTGGATCGTTACAAAAGGGCCCGACCATGAGCCACCGCTTTCCCGTGCATGTCTATTACGAAGACACTGACCTCGCCGGTATCGTCTATTACGCCAATTACCTGAAATATATCGAACGCGGCCGCACGGAATGGGTGCGCGGCCTAGGCGTTGACCAGACCCGGCTGAAAGAGGATGAAGGCATCGTTTTTGCCGTGCGCCGGGTCGAGGCCGATTACATGGCGCCCGCGCGCTTTGACGACGAGCTCGAGGTTGAAACCAATGTGGCGCAGGTGACGGGCGCGCGTATCGTGCTGAAACAGGATGTCCTGCGCGGCGGCACGGTCCTGTTTTCGGCCATCGTCACGCTTGTCGCCCTGAACGAGACGGGCCAACCGGCGCGACTTCCGGCAAATATCCGCCGGATTCTGCACTGAGAACCGCCCCTGTCGCGCTCGTGATGCGGCAGTTGTTGGTTTCCCCTGTCATTTCCGCTAGAATCAGCCTCAATGAAAATGAACCGGGCAAAAACGTCCGGACGGCGGAACCGAGTGAGCAGGTAAATGGAAGCTGAGACCCTTGCCCTGGCGCAGGAGATTGATTTCTCCATGTGGGGGCTTTTTGCGCGCGCGACGCTGACCGTGAAACTGGTGATGGTCCTTTTGATCGTTGCTTCGTTCTGGTCGTGGTCGATCATTATCCAGAAGATCATCGCCTACCGGCAAGCCCGGCGCGAAGCGGCCGTGTTCGACCGCGCTTTCTGGTCAGGAGAGCCGCTGGACGAGCTGTTCGCGCAGATCGGCGTGGACCCGGCAGGCCGCGCACAGCGTGTTTTTGCCGCCGGCATGGTGGAATGGCAACGCAGCCACCGCGAAGATGGCGGGCTGATTGCAGGCGCTCAGGCGCGGATCGACCGCAGCATGGATGTGGCGATCCAGAAAGAGGCCGAAGAGCTGCAAGGCGGCTTGCCGGTTCTGGCCACGGTTGGATCGACGGCCCCATTTGTCGGCCTGTTCGGGACGGTGTTCGGCATCATGAACGCGTTCATCGAAATCGCCGCGCAGCAGAACACCTCGCTGGTTGTTGTGGCGCCGGGTATCGCCGAGGCGCTTCTGGCCACGGCACTTGGCCTTCTGGCTGCTATCCCGGCCGTGATCTTCTACAACAAGCTGAGCGCTGACAGCGACCGCATCATCGCGGGGTACGAAGCGTTCGCCGACGAATTCTCGACCATTCTCAGCCGACAGCTGGACAGCTGAGCCATGGCAGCGGGTCTTCTCAAATCCTCGGGTGGTGGAGGGCGCAGGCGCCGGCGCCGCGGTGGGCGCGCCCAGCCAATGTCCGAGATCAACGTCACGCCCTTCGTGGACGTGATGCTTGTGCTGCTCATTATCTTCATGGTGGCCGCGCCGCTTTTGACAGTGGGCGTGCCGGTGGAGCTGCCAAAGACGGCGGCCGGGGCGTTGCCCAACGAAACCGAAGAGCCGCTGACCGTCACGATCACAGCCGAGGGCGGTGTGCTGATCCAGAACACAGAGACGCCGCGTGACCAGTTGGTCGCAAAGCTGCGCGCAATTGCCACCGAACGCTCGGACGACAGGGTCTTCCTGCGTGCCGATGGGGTGGTGCCCTACGAGGTCGTGGCGCAAGTCATGGGCGCGTTGAACGCGGGCGGATTTTCGTCGATCGGGCTGGTGACGGATATCGGCGGCCCCGCGCTCGACTCGAGCGATGGCTGAGGCCAGACGTGCACAAAGGTCATTATATCTCGGGGGCAGGCCATCTTGGCCTGATTGCCTGGCTTCTTCTGGGGCCGATTTTCAGCGCCGATCCGCCTGAGATGCAGGTGACGGATGTCGCTGTGATCTCGACCGAGGAATACGCAGCAATGGTCGAGGCGTTCAATGCGCCTCAAAGCGTCACGGAACTGGCCGCGCCGCAGCAACCAGAAATCCCGCAGGAAACCGCGCCCGAAGCGCCCGCTGAAACTACGGCGCCAGAGCCTGTGCCAGAGCCGCAGGCCCCCACGCCCGAAGCGCCGGCCGATGCGGTGCCGGACGTGCCGCGACCTGCGCCCTTGCCGACGCCCGAAGTCGCGCTGCCCACGCCGCAGCCCGAGCCGCCCGCTGTAGAGCCGGAGCCCAGTTTCAATGTGCCGACGGCGTCGCTGCGCCCGCAGCCGCGCCCGGCCCCGCGTGTTGCACCTGAACCCGTCGCCCCGCCGGAACCAGAGGTGACCATCGCCGAGGAAACCCAGACGGCCCCGGACCCTGAAGCGGTCACCGAAACCCCGCCTGACGCGGAAGAAACCACCGCCGAGGCAGAGTCCGCGCCCGAAATCGTGACCGAAGCCGAGGAACCTGCCGCGCTTGCGCCGACACAATCGGTGCGTCCGCGGACAAGGCCCGAACGTGTTGCCGCACCCGCGCCCGAGACCCCCGCCGCGACAGAGCAGCAGGCGGAGACGCAAGCAGCCGAGCCCGAGACTCAACCGCAAGAGAATGTCTCTGAAAGCGCAGTTCAGGCTGCTTTGGAAGAGGCCCTCGGCGGCGGCGCAGAACCCGAACCCACAGCGCCGTCCGGTCCGCCGCTCACCAGCGGTGAACGCGAGGCGTTGCGCGTGGCCGTTCAGGATTGCTGGGTCGTGGATGTGGGCAGCGAAGCGGCGAATGTGACCGTGACTGTTGCCATGTCACTGGACCGCTCGGGCAAGGTCGTCGGGGATATCCGTATGATCGGCTCAGAGGGCGGGAGCGGGTCTGCCGTCGATGTCGCCTTCCAGTCCGCCCGCCGCGCCGTGCTACGCTGCCAGAAAGACGGCTATGACCTGCCATCCGAGAAATACGAGCAATGGCGTGATATAGAAGTTACGTTCAACCCGGAGAAGATGAGGCTGAGATGATGATGACACGTCTGCTGACCCTGATTGCCGCGCTGGTGGCGCTGGCATTCCCGGCGACCGCCCAGAATGGACCGCTCAGGATCGAAATCACCGAGGGTGTGGTCGAACCTCTGCCTTATGCTGTCCCGGATTTCGTCACCGAATCCGGCGGATCGGGCGAGATGGCCGCACAGCTGGCGCGCGTTGTTGCGGATGATCTGACCGGAACGGGCCTGTTCCGCGAGATACCGCGCGATGCGCATATCAGCCAGGTCACCAGCTTTGCCAGCCCGGTGCAGTTTGCCGACTGGAAGGCCATCAACGCGCAGGCGTTGATCACGGGTGCGGTGGCGGTGAATGGCGGCCAGCTGGTCGTGAAATTCCGTGTCTATGATGTTTTTGCCGGGACCGAACTTGGCAAGGGGCTGCAATTCGTGGGCACCACCGATGGCTGGCGACGCATGGCCCACAAGGTTGCGGATGCGGTCTACAGCCGGATCACGGGCGAGGGCGGCTATTTCGACAGCCGCGTTGTCTTTGTGTCCGAAACCGGCCCGAAGGACGAGCGGCTCAAGCGGCTGGCGGTCATGGATTATGACGGCGCGAACGTGCAGTACCTGACCGACAGTTCGTCAATCGTGCTGGCGCCGCGCTTTTCGCCCAGTGGCGACCGGGTGCTGTATACCAGCTACGAGACAGGGTTCCCCCGGATCCACGTCCTTGACGTCGGCAATGTGCAAAGCACCATCCTGGAAAACCGCGACGGTGACATGAGCTTTGCGCCGCGCTTCGCGCCGGACGGGCGAACGGTGATCTTTTCCCTCACCAAAGGATCGAACACGGATATCTTCACGATGGATATCAATTCGCGCCAGACGACGCAGTTGACCACGACACCCTCGATCGAGACGGCTCCCAGCTATTCGCCCGACGGTCGCAGCATCGTTTTTGAAAGCGACCGTTCCGGGACACAACAGCTTTATATCATGCCCGCAGGGGGCGGAGATGCGCAGCGGATCAGCTTTGGCCCCGGCCGTTACGGCACGCCGGTCTGGTCGCCCCGTGGTGACCTTATCGCCTTTACCAAGCAGAATGGCGGGCGGTTTCATATCGGTGTGATGCGGACGGATGGCAGCGAAGAACGGCTGCTGACGGCGTCCTTCCTTGATGAGGGGCCGACCTGGGCACCCAATGGCCGGGTGATCATGTTCACCCGCGAAACGCAGGGAGCGTCCGGCGAGGCGTCGCTTTATTCGGTGGATATTTCTGGACGTAACCTGAAAAAGGTGCGCACACCGGGGGCGGCCTCTGATCCAAGCTGGGGCCCCCTTCAATAAAGCGTGTGGGCGTTTCCAGCTTTCCGCAAATATGATAAATGAACAAGAAAACATGAGCAGGACAGTAGCCATGACCAGATTGAACACAGCCCTGATGCTGAGCGCGGCCCTTGCCGTTTCGGCCTGTGCAAATGCCAGCCGTTTCGGGCCGGACTATGGCAATGATGGCGGGGCCAATGCGGGTCTGAACTCTGGCGCGCCGATTTCGACAGGCCCGGTGCCCGGCAGTGCCCAGGATCCGCGTTCGCCCGCCTATTTCCAGCAGACCGTCGGGGACCGAGTGCTGTTTCCCGTCGATCAATCGACGCTGACGGCAGAAGGCCGCGCGACGCTCGACGGGCAGGCGCAGTGGTTGCTGACCAATTCCGACTACCTTGCAGTCATCGAAGGCCATGCCGACGAACAGGGCACACGCGAATACAACCTTGCCCTGGGTGCCCGCCGCGCGAATGCGGTCCGCGAATATCTTGTCTCGAAGGGCATCGCGGCGTCGCGGCTGAAATTTCTCAGCTACGGCAAGGAACGCCCCATCGCGATCTGCTCGGAAGAGGCGTGCTATGCCCAGAACCGCCGTGCGGTCACGATCATTTCTGCCGGGCTGACAAGCTGAGACCGACCTGAAGGAACCCTGTGATGTTCAGAGCGACGCTGCTGATCTTATCTCTTTCGCTGCCCGGTGCGCTTTGGGCGCAGGACCGCGATGCCTCTCTTGCCGATATCCGGCAGGAGCTGACGCTGCTCAATATCGAGGTGCAACGGCTGAAGACCGAGCTGTCGACCACCGGTGCGGGGCAGGTCAGCGTCGCGGGCGACACCTTGCAAAGGATCAACACGATCGAATCCGAATTGCAGCGGTTGACGTCGAAGACGGAAGAGCTGGAGTTCCGGATCAACCGCGTGGTCGAGGATGGCACCAACCGGATCGGCGATCTGGAATTCCGTCTGGTCGAGCTGGAAGGCGGCGACGTGTCGAAACTCGGCGAAACCCCGGCACTTGGTGGATCGGCACCATCCGGGACTGTCGCTGCGCCCGCTCCGGCGCCGACACCCGCCGCGCCATCGGATGGCGGTTCACAATTGGCAATTGGCGAAGAGACGGACTTTCGGCGGGCGTCGGAGGCGCTCGCCAATGGTGACTTTCAAGGCGCCGCGAACCAGTTTGCGACCTTTCGCCAGACCTATCCGGGCGGACCGCTAGAACCCGAGGCGCTGCTTGGTCAGGGTCAGGCGCTTGAAGCGACCGGCGATATCAAAGAGGCCGCACGTGCCTATCTCGACAGCTATTCCGGCTATCCGCAAAGCAAGGTCGCCGACGTGGCGCTGTTCAAGCTGGGTGAAACGCTGGGTAAGCTGGGAAAGACCAAAGAGGCCTGCCTGACATTGGCAGAGGTAGAGTTGCGGTTTCCCAATTCGGCGCAGATAGCGGCAGCGCAGCAGGCGATGGCGGGACTGTCCTGCCAGTGAGCGGGACAAAATCGCTGGATCAGCGGTTCGCCGACGCGATGGGCCAGTTGCTTGGCCCGGACTTCCCCACAGATATCGCCCTTGCCGTCTCTGGCGGGGGGGACAGCATGGCGATGCTGACACTGGCGCATAACTGGGCACATGCCTGGGGCGTGCGGCTTTGGGTGGTGACCGTGGATCACGGGTTGCGTGCCGAAAGCGCGGCCGAAGCGGCGATGGTGGCGGAGGAATGCACGCTGCTTGGGCATCCACATGCCATTCTGCGGTGGCATTGGGACGGGCAGGGCAACCTGATGGATGCCGCCCGGCGCGCGCGCCTGTCGCTGATTGATCGCTGGCGCGGAGGTCTGGAACACGTGCTGATGGCGCATACTCAGGACGATGTGGCCGAGACCTTCCTGATGCGGCTGAAACGCGGCTCTGGGGTAGAGGGGCTGTCGGCGATGCGGGCATCTCTTACAGTCCAGCCGCATGCGGGCGACATGCACGATATGGCCCCCGTTGATGTCTGCTGGACGGCGCAGCCACCGATGCCCACGCAGAAGGGTGGGGGCGTTTCGGCAAATTCAAACGGATTTCGGCTGCTGCGCCCCTGTCTTGATATGACCCGGGCCGAGCTGCGCCACTACCTGCGTACATTAAAGGGTCGCTGGGTTGATGACCCTACCAATGAAGACCCGACCTATGACCGTGCGCGCATTCGCAAGCTGCTTGATCTGCTTGGGGCCGAAGGGCTGGGCTGCGACACGCTCAGTGACACGGCGCATCGCATGTCGCGCGCGCGGCAGGCGCTTCATGCACGGGCCCGCGACGTGGCCGGGCGGATCGTGACCGAAGAATGCCTGAACGGGCTGGGCACCGGCGCGCTGCTGATTGACCGGAATGGATTTGCAGAGACCGAGGAGGATACCCGGCTGCGCATCCTCGCAGAATCGCTACGATGGGTCGCATCGGCTGAATACCGCCCAAGGGCGCAGGCCCTGGAGCAGCTTGCCGAACGGTTGCTCTCTGGCGGGCAGGGCACGCTGCACGGGTGCGACCTGCGCTGTCTGGGAAACCAGATCCGGGTGGGGCGTGAATTCTCGGCCGTCTCCGCGCCCGCAAGCATGGGTCAGATCTGGGAGGGGCGGTGGCAGCTTTATGGCGCGTCGGCAAAGGGCGCCAGCCTGCGTGCATTGGGTTCGGACGGGTTGAAACAGGCGGGCGGGCGCCCCGAAGGCGCCCCGGCGGCACGCTTGCTTTACCCGCTTCCGGCCGCGTTTTTGGGTGAAGTTCTGGTCGCATGCCCTCATTTGGACTATGGTGAGGGGATGATAAGGGAGGGGTCCGGACGATACTCTTCCTTTACTGCGTCATTCGAACGGCATTGAATACACGCATGCGATCTCTATTTTAGTCCCATGCGCCCTGTGTTACGGACGGGGCCAACCGAATTTTGGGAGAAGATTCCTTGGGCAACCTGCGCAATATCGCCTTCTGGGTAGTTCTGTTTCTGCTCATCCTTGCGCTGTTCAATCTGTTCTCGGGTGGTGGGACCACCTTGCAGAGCCGCGAGATCAGCTACACCGACTTCGTTGAAGCGGTGGAATCCAACACGGTCAGCTCGGCCACGTTGGACGGAGAGCAGATCCGGTTCCGCGGCAATGATGGCAACGACTATGTGACCATCAAGCCAGAGGACGCGGCTGCCACAGAGCTGTTGATGAACAACGACGTGACGATCCGCGCCGAGAGCCAGGAACAGTCAGGGTTCCAGACATTCATCCTGTCGCTTCTGCCGTTCCTTCTGCTGATCGGTGTGTGGATCTACTTCATGAACCGCATGCAGGGCGGCGGCAAAGGCGGGGCGATGGGCTTTGGCAAATCGCGCGCCAAGCTGCTGACGGAAAAGCACGGCCGCGTGACATTTGACGATGTCGCAGGCATCGACGAGGCCAAGGAAGAGCTGGAAGAGATTGTCGAATTCCTGCGCAACCCGCAGAAATTCAGCCGTCTGGGCGGCAAGATCCCCAAAGGTGCGCTGCTCGTTGGCCCTCCGGGTACTGGTAAGACGCTGCTGGCAAGGGCGATTGCGGGCGAGGCGGGTGTGCCGTTCTTCACCATCTCCGGTTCCGACTTCGTCGAGATGTTCGTGGGTGTCGGTGCGAGCCGCGTCCGTGACATGTTTGAACAGGCCAAGAAAAACGCGCCTTGCATCGTCTTTATCGACGAAATCGATGCCGTGGGCCGTAACCGTGGTGCAGGCTATGGCGGCGGCAATGACGAACGCGAACAGACCCTGAACCAGCTTCTGGTCGAGATGGACGGGTTCGAGGCGAACGAGGGTGTCATCATCCTTGCCGCCACCAACCGCCGCGATGTGCTTGACCCCGCACTGCTGCGTCCGGGCCGTTTTGACCGTCAGGTCACGGTGCCGAATCCCGATATCAAAGGCCGTGAAAAGATCCTCGCCGTGCATGCGCGCAAGACGCCGCTTGGCCCGGATGTGGATCTGCGCATCATCGCACGCGGCTCGCCCGGGTTTTCGGGTGCGGATCTGGCCAACCTCGTGAACGAGGCGGCGCTGATGGCCGCACGTGTGGGTCGGCGCTTTGTGACGATGGAAGATTTCGAGAATGCCAAGGACAAGGTCATGATGGGCGCGGAACGCCGGTCGATGGTCCTGACGCCCGAGCAGAAGGAAAAGACCGCCTATCACGAGGCCGGGCACGCCATCGTCGGCCTGTCCCTTCCGCAATGTGACCCCGTCTACAAGGCGACGATCATCCCGCGCGGCGGGGCGCTTGGCATGGTGGTCAGCCTGCCGGAAATTGACCGGCTGAACTGGCACAAATCCGAATGCGAAGAAAAGCTGGCGATGACCATGGCAGGCAAGGCCGCCGAGATCATCAAATACGGCGAAGGCAACGTGTCCAATGGTCCGGCTGGCGATATTCAGCAGGCCTCAGCCCTTGCCCGCGCGATGGTGCTGCGCTGGGGCATGTCGGACAAAGTCGGCAATATCGACTATTCCGAGGCCCATGAAGGCTATAGCGGCAACACCGCAGGCCTGTCCGTGTCAGCCCACACCAAGGAATTGATCGAGGATGAGGTCAAAGGCTTTATCCAGAACGCCTATGACTGTGCCTACAAGATCCTGACCGACAAGAAAGACGAATGGGAAAAGCTGGCGCAGGGTTTGCTGGAATACGAGACGCTGACCGGCGACGAGATCAAGCGCGTGATCAGGGGCGAGCCCCCGCAGGCGGGTGATGACGACAACGGAACCCCCGAGGCCGAAGACAAACCAAGCGTCACGGCCATTCCCAAGACCAAAACCAAGGCCAAGCCCGGCGATCCGGGACTGGAACCTGAACCGACAGCATGAGCGCATCCTCGCATAGCGATTGGAACCCCGGGGCCTATTCAAGGTTCCGGGGTCTGCGTTTGCGGCCTGCTCTGGATCTGCTGAAGGCTGTGCCCAGCCTGCCCCCCGGCGACGTTGTCGATCTGGGATGTGGCAATGGCGCGGTGGGGGCGGCGCTGTCATCGACATTCGGTCGCCCGGTCATGGGGATCGACAGCTCCGGTGTGATGCTGGAAGAAGCGCAGAAAACGGGCGCATATTCCGACCTCTCCAAGACAGATATCGCCGACTGGGTGCCCGAACGCGCGCCCGCTTTGATCTTTTCCAATGCGGCGCTGCAATGGTTGCCCGACCACGAAGAACTTTTGCCGCGGCTTGCGGGATACCTCGCGCCCGGGGGCACGCTGGCCATTCAGGTTCCGCACCAGAACAATGCGCCGTCCCATCGGGTGTGGCGCAGTCTGGCGGAAGAGCACTTCCCAAATCGTATTGATTGGTCGGCCGCACCCGACGTGATGTTGCCTGCGGCCTATTTCCACCTTCTGTCACCTCTTGGTGCATTCGATATGTGGGAAACCGATTATTATCAGGTGCTTGCTGCCAACAAGGACGCGCATCCCGTGCGCAGCTATACCGAAAGCACCTATGCCCGGCCGGTTCTGGAACGTCTGGACGAAGCAGAGGCAGAACGGTTGATCGCGACCTATGAGGCCGTGATGGAAAGGGCCTATCCGCGCGGTGCGGACGGGCGTGTGCTGTTCCCGCTGCGACGCTTGTTCCTGCTCCTGACCCTGCCTGCCAAGGCGTGACACGAAGACCCCTCGTCGCCCGGGAGGCCATTCGATAGAGAGACCGTCCACCCGGTTTTGATGCGTGCAGCCCATTTCTCTTGTTGTTCCGCGATGGCGAGGTGTGGGAGGAATGGCCACGATGATACCAGTGCCCGAAAGGAATGACATTTCTCATGCCAGCCTTGTTGCCAACATCTTTTGCCGCCGAAATCCTCTGGCTCGGCCAGGTCGCGGACATGCAGCGCGACGCGTTGCTGTCTATCCCAGAGGCAGAATTGTCGCTGGGTTTTAACGGTCTGGCCGGCGCGCATGCGGGGGTGACCCGACGCTCGTGCTCGCGGGTGACGGCGCAATATCCCAAGGGGACGCCCATTCGAAACGAACGCCAGCTGAGCATCGTGAGCGAGGAAGAACTGGCGGAAATCGCGCGGCGGCTGAAGCTGGACAGCATTGACCCTGCCCGACTGGGTGCCAGCATGGTTGTCCGGGGCATTCCGGATTTCACGCGGGTGCCCCCGTCCTCGCGCCTCATCGCGCCATCGGGGGCGAGCCTCGTGGTAAACATGGAAAACCGTCCCTGCATCTTTCCTGCCCGTTCGATCGAGAAAGCGTCGCCGGGGCACGGCAAGGGGTTCAAGGCGGCGGCCAACGGGCTGCGCGGGGTCACGGCGTGGGTCGAGCGTGAAGGCCGCGTGGCGATTGGCGACCACCTGACGCTGCATATCCCCGATCAGCCTCCCTGGATGTATCTCGACGAAGCGCGTGAAACCGGCAACGCCTAAGGCTTCGCCGCCCGAAATGTCCCGGTGAGTTTGCGGGTGGCCTGTTTCTGCGCCTTTCCCGCCGCAAGTTTGTGCGAAAGTGTCGGAAACGCTCTGCCATTGCGGCGCTTTGCCGCGTTAAGAACGGTCAAACACTTCTTCGAATACCAGACAGGGATCGCGACATGAGCTTCAAGACCGATATCGAGATTGCACGTGAGGCCAACAAGAAGCCGATCCAGGAGGTTGGGGCCAAGCTGGGGATTTCGTCCGATGATTTGCTGCCCTATGGGCATGACAAGGCCAAGGTGAGCCAGCAATTCATCAATTCGGTACAGGACCGCCCGGACGGGAAGCTGATCCTGGTAACGGCGATCAACCCGACGCCTGCGGGCGAGGGCAAGACCACCACGACGGTCGGTCTGGGCGACGGTTTGAACGCGATTGGCAGGAATGCCGCGATCTGCATCCGCGAAGCGTCACTGGGCCCGTGTTTTGGGATGAAGGGGGGGGCTGCGGGGGGTGGCTATGCCCAGGTCGTGCCGATGGAAGAGATGAACCTGCATTTCACCGGCGATTTTCATGCGATCACCTCGGCGCATAACCTGCTATCTGCGATGATCGACAACCACATCTACTGGGGTAACAAGCTGGAGATCGACGAGCGCCGCGTCGTGTGGCGCCGGGTGATGGACATGAACGACCGGGCGCTTCGGGATATCGTCACCTCGCTGGGTGGGGTCGCGAACGGGTTCCCTCGTCAGACCGGGTTTGACATCACGGTCGCGTCCGAGGTCATGGCGATCCTCTGTCTGGCGCGTGATTTGACGGATCTGCAGCGCCGACTGGGCGATATCATCGTGGCCTATACACGGGCGCGGGAACCGATCACCTGCCGCGACATCAAGGCAGATGGCGCAATGACCGTTCTGCTGAAAGACGCGATGCAGCCCAACCTGGTGCAGACGCTGGAAAACAACCCGGCCTTCGTACATGGCGGGCCCTTCGCCAATATCGCCCATGGCTGTAATTCGGTCATTGCCACCACGACAGCGCTGAAGCTGGCCGATTACGTGGTGACAGAGGCTGGGTTCGGCGCGGATCTGGGCGCCGAGAAATTCATGAACATCAAGTGCCGCAAAGCCGGGATTGCGCCCTCTGCTGTGGTGGTGGTGGCCACTGTGCGCGCCATGAAGATGAATGGTGGCGTGGCCAAGGCCGATCTGGGCCCGGAAAACGTGCAAGCCGTACAGGCAGGATGCCCCAATCTTGGGCGCCACATTGAAAACGTCAAGAGTTTTGGCGTGCCGGTCGTGGTGGCGATCAACCATTTTGTCAGCGACACCGATGCCGAGGTGGCAGCGGTGAAGGAATATGTCGCCTCCATGGGCGCGGAGGCGATTCTGTGCAAGCACTGGGCCAAAGGGTCCGAGGGGGTTATTGATCTGGCCACGCGCGTTGCAGAGATTGCCGATGCGGATATGGCGAATTTCGCGCCGCTATATCCTGACGAGATGTCGCTGTTCCAGAAGATCGAAACGGTTGCCAAGCGTATCTACCGGGCCGACGAGGTGCTGGCTGATGCCAAGATCCGCAAGCAGTTGAAGGAATGGGAAGAGGCAGGTTACGGCAATTTACCGGTCTGCATGGCGAAAACGCAGTATTCCTTTACCACTGATCCCAACCGGCGCGGCGCACCCACCGGGCATTCCGTGCCGATAAGGGAGGTGCGACTATCGGCCGGGGCGGGGTTTGTCGTGGTGATTTGCGGCGAAATCATGACAATGCCGGGCCTGCCATCGGTGCCAGCATCCGAGACGATCATGCTGAATGCAGAAGGCCAGATCGAGGGTTTGTTTTAAGCGCTGTCCGGGAGCGGCGGTCCGGCACTCGGCTCCTGCGGAGCCATCGTCCCACCCGCCGTCCCGCTATGTTGCGCGGCTTTCCGGGTGTTGCATCCGGGCGCGTGGCGGCGGATATGCGTGGGTGGGACAAGATTGAGGGTAGGGCATGACGGCTGAGATCATCGACGGAAAGGCCTTTGCGGCCGAGGTTCGGGACAAGGTGGCGGGCCATGTGGCGCGTCTGAAGGAAGAGCACGGCATCACGCCCGGGCTTGCCGTGGTGCTGGTGGGGGAAGATCCGGCCAGCCAGGTATATGTAAGATCCAAGGGCAAGCAGACTGTCGATGTCGGCATGAATTCCTACGAGCACAAGCTGGATGTGGAGACGTCGCAGGCGGATCTGCTGGCACTGATTGAGCAGCTTAACCATGATCCGGCTGTGCACGGGATCTTGGTGCAGTTGCCCTTGCCCCGCCATCTGGACGAGGATCTGGTGATCAACGCGATCGACCCGGCCAAGGATGTGGACGGGTTTCATATCTCCAATGTCGGGCTGCTGGGGACGGGTCAGAAATCCATGGTGCCGTGTACGCCGTTGGGGTGCCTGATGATGCTGCGCCATCATCACGGGTCCCTTTTGGGGATGAATGCGGTGGTGGTCGGGCGCTCCAATATCGTTGGCAAGCCGATGGCGCAGCTCTTGCTGGGCGATAGCTGCACGGTCACGATTGCGCATTCGCGGACGAAGGACCTGGCCGCGGTGGTGCGTCGCGCCGACATCGTTGTGGCCGCAGTGGGGCGGCCCGAAATGGTGCCGGGGGATTGGATCAAGCCGGGGGCCACGGTAATTGACGTGGGCATCAATCGCGTCGATGCGCCGGAAAAAGGCGCGGGCAAGACCCGCCTTGTGGGTGATGTCGATTTCGCAGGTTGTGCCGAGGTCGCAGGCGCGATTACGCCAGTGCCGGGCGGCGTTGGGCCAATGACTATCGCCTGCCTTCTGGCCAATACAGTCACCGCCTGTTGCCGGGCGAATGGCGTGACAGAGCCGGAGGGGCTGACGGCCTGATCGTTCTCAGGCGGGAACGGGCACCATGGTGCCTTGCAGGATCGCAATCAGCGCCTCGTCCTTGCCGGTGCGGGCGCTGACTTCGGCTGTTACCACGACAAGGCGCTTGCCGTTTCGGACAACCTTGCCCCGCGCAATCAGCTCGTCGCCTGTGGCGGGGCCGAGGAAATTGATCTTCAACTCGGATGTCACGACCTCTTGGGATTCGGGCATCAGTGACAGCGCGGAGTAACCTGCCGCGCTGTCGCCAAGCGAAAACACCAGCCCGCCGTGGCCCATCCCGGCCTGTTGGAGCGCGAGCGGCAGGATGGGCGCGTGGATGGTGACCGATCCCGACGTGACCGTACCGAGCGTGGCGCCAAACGTGGCCATCAGGCTTTGACGGGAGAAGCTGTCAGCGATGCGTTGCGTGATCTGGTCCATTGCCGGATCAAGCCATGCGGAGGCCGCGCTGGCAAGGGGTGACCAAGCCCTCGGGTCAGCGCGGCATCGGAATACGCGTCGGGCGCGGGCCGGTCAGAATGGCCTGTGCATTCGCGCTCATCAGCGTCGCCAATGGCGCGCGGTCACAGCGAAGGCCGCCCGTGTAGGTGCCATAGGCGGGCATGATGAGGCGATGATCGTCGATCAGGAAACAGGGGCGTGACAGGCTGCGGGCGCGGGTGCGGATCTGTGCGTTGGGGTGGTAGTGGCCCGAAACTTCGCCTTTCTCACCTTCGCAGATATGTCGAAAGGTCAGCGGGCCGATTGTCAGGGTGCGCCTGTGGCTGCCGCCCAGATTGACGGGGCCGGGATCGTGGTTGCCTTCGATCCACACCCATTCCCGCCCAGCTTGCAGGCGGGTAATCTGAAGGTTCGCCTCTTCGGTCAGACGGTCCGCGGCGCCCGCGTCGTCAAAGCTGTCGCCCAGGCAAATTACCCGCCGCGCGCCGGTGACCTGCAGGTCGCGGTCCAGCCGGTGCAGCGTATCAATAACTTCGTAAGGGGGCAGTTCCATGCCGCCGGTGCGGGCCGCGCGGGCAGATTTCCCCAGATGCAGATCTGACACGCAAAGCAGCCCCTGCGCCTGCCACCAGAGCGCGCCAGAGCCAAGCGCCATCACGTCAGCACCGGAAAATTGAAAGGGCAGCGTGTTCATGCCTTGTTCTGCCATCCGCAGCGTGTGGGGACAAGGGGCGGATCGCTGCGGAAGGCGCACATAGTTGTGGGTCAATCCCGGCCTTACCCTGCGCCAATCTCAATCTGGGCGAGTCCGCTTTCATCCATCAGTCGCTGCGCCTCTTCCGCCAGAAGCCTTTCATCGGCAGCCCCCGCGACGGGCACTTTGCCCACCTCCAGAAACAGCGGTGCGGCCAGCGGCGTCACGCGCGACAGGCGCAGCGTGTCGATCCGGTCGCCCACGCGGTCGAGCATCTCGCGGATACGGCTGAAATCCACCAGCCCGCGCATGGCCTCTTCGCGGGTGATGCGCATCAACAGGTGGTCGGGGTCGTATTTCAGCAACGTGTCATACAGGATATCAGAGGACATCGTGGCTTGCCGCCCGGTCTTGCGCTGTCCCATGGTGTTCCGCTCGATTAACCCAGCGATGGTGGCAGAGGCGCGGAAGGTGCGTTTCATCACCGCATTGCCGGCCAGCCAGCCTTCGAGCCCGTCCTCAAGCGCTGCCATGTCAAAAAGCGGTGCGGGGTCCATCACCGCATCCAACCCCCAGATCAGGGTGGCATAGTCAGTGGCGACGAAGCCAAGAGGGGCCAGGCCCATCTCCTCCATCCGTTTGGTCAGCAAAAGGCCCAATGTCTGCTGCGCATTCCTGCCCGCAAAACCGTAGACGCACAGGTGTTCGCGCGCCTCATGGGGGAAGCTTTCAACCAGCAGGCGGCCGGGTTGGGGCAGGCGGCTGACCTCGCGCTGTAGCGCCAGCCAGCTGGCGGTGTGATCGGGCAGTTCGGGCCAGCTGTCATGCTGAAACATGCGCAAAATGCGCTGGCTCAGCTGGGTGGAGGTGGCAAATTTCGTTCCCATGAACGTGGCGATCTTGGGCTTGCGTCCGGGGTCGCGCGTGACCTCGACCGTCATTTCGCGAAGGCCTTCGTAGCGGACGATCTGCCCGCCCATCAGAAACGTATCGCCCTGGCTGAGCGAGGCGGCAAAGCTTTCCTCGATCTCGCCCAGCGGTTTGCCACCGCGTCCGCGAAACCGCACCTTCAGAGTGTCGGTATCCTGAATCGTGCCGATATTCATCCGTATGCGCTGTGCGCTGCGGGGATCGCGCAGTTGCCACAACCCATCGGGGCGCCGCATCAGGCGCTGCCACTTGTCATAGGCGCGCAGGGCGTAGCCGCCGGTGGCACAGAAATCGAGGCAATCGTCAAATTCCGCGCGGGTCAGCCCAGCATAGGCCCCGGCGCTGGTCATCTCGGCGTAGAGCGCGTCTGCACAGAACGGGCCAGAGCAGGCGGCGATCAGGATATGCTGGCACAGCACGTCGCGCGGGCCGGGGCCGCGGGTTTCGCCGTCCAGATCGTGTTCCTTCGCCGCCTCCAGCGCGGCCACGCATTCAACCACCTCGAACCGGTTGGCAGGCACCAGAAGCGCCTTGGACGGCGCATTGTAGCGGTGGTTGGCGCGGCCGATCCGCTGCACCAGCCGCTTGACGTTCTTTGGCGCGCCCACCTGAATGACCAGATCGACATCGCCCCAGTCGATGCCAAGATCGAGCGATCCGGTGCAGACGATGGCGCGCAGATTGCCGCGCACCATTGCGGCCTCGACCTTTTCGCGCTGCGCGCGGTCAAGGCTGCCGTGATGGATGCCGATGGGCAGGCCCTCGTCATTGGCAAGCCAGAGATTGTGAAAGAAGATCTCTGCCTGCGCGCGGGTGTTGTGAAAGATCAGCGTTGTGCGATGCTTGCGAACCTCCTCCAGCACGGCGGGGATCGCATAGGCCGCTCCTCCGCCGGACCAGGGCGGGGGCGCATCGGTCGTCAGCATGGCGATATCCGGGTCGGGGCCGGGATCGGCGAGGATAATCTCGCACGGGTCGGGGTGGCGGGCGAGAAACCGCGCGATGGCCTGCGGGTCCTCCACCGTGGCGGACAGGCCGACGCGGCGCATCTCGGGGCAGAGCGTCTGAAGCCGGGCCAGCGCCAGCATCAGCTGGTCGCCGCGCTTTGATTCCGCCAGCGCGTGGATCTCGTCCACGATGACGCGTTGCAGCCCGGCAAACATCCGTGGCGCATCCTCGTAGGATGTCAGCAGCGCAAGACTTTCCGGTGTCGTCAGCAGGATATGCGGCGGGTCTGCGCGCTGGCGTTTCTTCTGGGTAGCAGATGTGTCGCCGGTGCGGTCCTCGATGCGGATGGCCATACCTGCCTCGTCCACGGGCGTGCGCAGGTTGCGCCGGATATCCGCCGCCAGCGCCTTGAGCGGGCTGACATAGAGGGTATGCAGGCCCGGCTCGGGCGCGCTGCCAAGCTCTGTCAGCGTGGGCAGGAAACCGGCCATCGTCTTGCCGCCGCCCGTGGGCGCGATCAGCAAGAGCGAAGGCGCAGAAGCACGGTCCAGCATCGCCTGTTGATGCGGGTGGATCTGCCAGCCGCGCGTGTCGAACCAGCGCTGAAGAGGGGTGGAAAGCGTCGTCATTACCGGGATGTAGTCCGCCGCGTGCCGATTGTCAGCCTTTGCGACGATGAACCGGTCATGCCTCAGACATCAGGCCGAGTTGCGGTGGGTTTTGATCCGGCGAAGCCATCAGCCGAAACGGGCGGGCGAGAGCGCCGCGACGGTGCCCGGATCTAGCTCTGGCACTGTGCCGTTGGCAAGGCTTGCCACCAGATCAGAGACTGCGGCGCAGGTCTGAAAACCATAGCCACCCTGACCTGCAACCCAGAGGAACTCTGGCATCCTGGGATCTGGGCCCACCACCAATGTGCGGTCCGGCGCAAAGCTGCGCAGCCCTGCCCAGTTGGCCAGCATGCGAGTGACGGGGGCGGTCACCATCTCTTCATAGCGCGCGAGCCCTTCGGCCAGAACCATGTCATCGGCCCAGGCGTCGTGTGGTTCGACCGGGTCCGCTTCGGAGGGCGAAACCAGCAGCGCCCCGGCATCGGGCTTTGCATACCAGCGGTCATCGACGGCCAGAACAAAGGGCCAGCCGGTCACGTCATGGCCATCGGGAGCGGGCAACCGCGCCATGGACCGGCGAAAGGGCTGAATTCCCAGCGGCGCGATCCCGGCGAGCGTAGCAATCTGATCAGCCCATGCACCGGCGGCGTTGACCAGATGGCTGGCCTGCCAGTCGCGCGCCCCGTCCGACACATGCCATTGCCCGCCCTCGCGGCGAATGGCGGCAATCCGGGCACGGGTCATGATTTCTGCGCCATTGGCGCGCGCCTCTCGCAGGAAGTTCTGCAACAGCAGATCGGTATCGAGGTCAAAGACATCCGGTCGCCATGCCGTCAGGGGGGCCGTGTCGGGGTTCAGGATCGGCACCTTTGCGCGCGCCTCGGCAGGTGTCAGGAGCTCAAGGCCGAAATCGCGGGACTGCAGGGCGAAGTTAACCGCATCCTCGGGCCTGCCAACCAGCATTTGCCCGCGCGGGGACAGCACGCCGCCATCAGCGTTGTGAAGGTAGTCGGCACTGGCACGATTGAGCGCACGCACCACATCGTTGCCATAGCTTTCCAGAAAAGCAGCCGCGGACCTGCCGCTGGCGTGATAGCCCAGGGCGTCCTCGGCCTCCAGCAGGGTGACGCTGCCAAGATGTGACAGCCGCGCTGCCGCAGACACCCCGGCGATGCCGCCCCCGATGATGACAAAGTCGGTCATGCGTGCTCTCATGGGAGGGTTCGGGCAAGCGCCCCGATGGGTGATCGGGGCGCCGCCTGTGTTTTGGACTTCTGCCCAGGCTTAGTTCGGGATCTCGGCCGTGATCCCTTCGAGGTAGAAGTTCATACCCGCAAGGGTGCCGTCATCGGCCACTTCGCCTTCGGCCAGCCAGTCGCTGCCATCCTGCTTTTTCAGCGGGCCGGTGAACGGGTGGTATTCGCCAGAGGCAATGGCGTCTTTCATGGCCAGCGCCTCGGCTTTCACATCCGCCGGGACCGCGTCGGAAATCTCTCCGATGCCGACCATGCCCTTGCCGATACCGTCCCATGTGTCGGTGGACTCCCACGTGCCATCCAGCACGGCCTGAACGCGGGCGATGTAATAGGGTGCCCAGTCGTCAATGATCGACGAGACGCGCGGCATCGGCGCATATTCCGCCATGTCCGAAGCCTGACCGAAGGTGATCACGTTCCCGGCCTCCTGGGCTGCGGCCTGCGGCGCGGTGGAATCCGTGTGCTGCAGAACAACGTCGGCGCCGTTTTCGATCAGGGCGCGGGCGGCGTCGGCCTCTTTGGCGGGGTCAAACCACGTGTAAAGCCAGATGATCGAAAACTCGACATCCGGGTTCACCTTCTTGGCATGGATATAGGCGGAGTTGATGCCGCGGATAACCTCGGGGATCGGAACGGAGGCGATGTAGCCGATCTTGTTGGTCTTGGTCATCTTGCCCGCGATATGACCTTGCACCGCGCGGCCTTCGTAAAAGCGCGCCGAATAGGTCGAGACGTTGTCAGAGCGTTTGTAGCCGGTGGCATGCTCGAATTTCACGTCCGGGAATTTCTCGGCCACGGCCAGCGTCGGGTCCATGTAGCCAAAGGAGGTGGTAAAGATGATATCCGCGCCGGTCAGCGCCATCTGCGTGATCGCGCGTTCCGCATCCGCGGATTCCGGCACGTTCTCCTGATAGATGGTCTTCACCTTGCCGTCGAAATGCGCCTCCATCTTCTGGCGGGCCTGATCGTGTTCGTAGGTCCAGCCACCGTCACCCGGAGGGCCGATATAGATGAAGCCGGCGGTGATCTCTTCGTCTTGCGCGAAGGCGGTCGTGCCAAGGGTCAGCGCAAGCGCCGCAGTGGTGAGAAGTGTTCTTCTGTTCATGGATGGTTTTCCTGTTGGTGGTAGTTTTGGCCCCTAGTGAGAGGCGTGGAAGGGACGGCCAAGGGAGGCTGGCGCGCCATGCACCCCCCGGGCAGAGATGATCACCAGCACGAGGATGGTAATCAGATAGGGAGAGGCCGACAAGAGCGCGACAGGAACGTCTGCCCCAGCCGCCTGCAGGTTCAATTGCAGCACCGTGACCCCCCCGAAAAGATAGGCACCCACGGCGACGCGGCCCGCCCGCCAGGAGGCAAAGACCACGATGGCCAGTGCGATCCAGCCTGCGCCCGCGGTCATGCCTTCGGTCCATTGCGGCACGCGTACCAGCGACAGGTAGGCGCCGCCCAGCCCCGCGCAGGCCCCACCGAAAAGGATGGCAAGGATACGGATTTGTGTGACCTTGTAGCCAAGCGCATGGGCGCTGTCATGGCCTTCGCCTACCGCACGCAGGATCAGCCCGGCGCGGGTGTATTTCAGAAACGCCCAGACAGCGGCCACAAGCAGAAGGCTGAAATAGACCATCACATCATGTGAAAACAGCATGTCGCCAAGGATCGGCAGATCCGAAAGCAGCGGGATTTCGAATTTCGACAGGGTCGGGGTTTTCATGCCCTCATAGGGCTTGCCGATCAGGCTGGACAGGCCAAGCCCCACAAGCGTCAGGCCCAGCCCGGTCGCCACCTGGTTCGACAGCAGATACTGCGTCAGCAACCCGAAGGCGAGGCTGAGAAGCGCCCCGGCAATTGCGGCAGCGACAAAGCCCAGCCCCGGCGATGTGGCGCTGACAGCGACGGCAAAGCCAACCACCGCGCCGGTGATCATCATTCCCTCGACCCCCAGATTGAGGACGCCGGATTTCTCCACCACCATCTCTCCGATGGCGGCCAGCAGGATGGGCGTTGCAGACACCATGACCGAGGCGATCAGCAGGACGGGATTGATCGAGGACAGATCCATTACACAAGCCCCTTCTTGCCAAACCGCAGCCGATAATTGGTGAAGACATCCGTGGCCAGCAGGAAGAACAGCAGCATTCCCTGGAACAGCTGGATCGACGCGCCGGGCAGGTTCAGCATCAGCTGTGCCAGCTCTCCGCCGATATAGGTCAGCGCCATCAGAAGCCCGGCCAGCAGGATGCCGACGGGGTGCAGGCGACCCAGAAAGGCGACGATAATCGCGGTGAAGCCATAGCCTGCGTTAAACGCCCCGGTGATCTGACCGGCAGGCCCGGTGGCCTCAAACAGCCCTGCAGCGCCTGCCAGCAGACCTGCAAGCCCAAGGCAGAAGAAAACGATGCGGGTGGGGCTGACACCTGCAAACCGGGCGGCGCGCGGGGCTTCGCCGGTCAGGCGGATGTTGAAACCCATGATGTGGCGGCTCATCAGCATATAGGCCCCGATCACGGCGATGAATGCAGCGACGACCCCCCAATGCATGCCGGTATTGGCAATCAGTTCCGCATTATGGGCGGCATCCCATTGCTTGAAATTGCGCGAGCCGGGAAAGCCCATGCCCTCGGGGTTGCGAAGAAGGCCGGAGGAGACAGAAATAAGGACGTTCTGGGCAACATAGACCAGCATCAGCGATACGAGGATTTCGTTGGTGCCAAAGCGGGTCTTCAGGACCGCCGGGATCATTGCCCAGGCCCAGCCGCCCGCCGCGCCCGCCAGAACCATCGCCGGAAAGATCAGAACGCTTTCCGAGGGATAAAACGCCAGCCCTACGCCAGCCCCGCAGATGGCCCCGATGATATACTGGCCCTCGGCACCGATATTCCAGATGCCTGCCTTGAACCCGATCGACAACCCGATCGCAATCAGGATGAGCGGCCCGGCCTTGACCAGCAGTTGGGGGCGCGAATAGGCGGCGAACTGTTCGTGAAACAGCGGATCCCAGAAGATCACCTTGATCGCCTCGAGCGGCGGTTTGCCCAAGAGGGCAAACATGATCCCGCCGACAATCATCGTCAGAAACACCGCAAGGATCGGCGTGACCACCGTCCAGAGCTGCGAGGGTTGAGGCCGCTTTTCCAGCCTCAGCATGCGAGGTCTCTGCACATTCCGGTGTCATCCTTCGGTTTTGCCAAGCGGCGGTCAGCCATCGACATGGGCGACCTCCATGTCATGCGCGCCGCCCATCATCAGGCCGATCTCGTCCACGGTCAGCCCGTCAACGGGGCGAATTTCCGACAGGCGTCCTTCGTTCAGCGCGCCGAAGCGGTCACTGACCTCCATCAATTCGTCAAGGTCCTGGCTGATGACGACAAGCGCCGCGCCCTTGGCAGCAAGGTTCAGCAAGGCCTGCCGGATTGCAGCTGCGGCGGCCGCGTCCACGCCCCAGGTGGGCTGGTTGACCACCAGCACCTCGGGCGATTGCAGCACCTCGCGGCCAATGACGTATTTCTGCAGATTGCCCCCGGACAAGGCTCGCGCCGCAGTGCCCGGACCGGGCGTGCGCACGTCAAAGCTTTGGATGACATCCTCGGCAAAGCCTTTGGATTTGGTCCAGTTGACGAACCCGCCCGACAAAAGCCCCATGCGTCTTGCGCCGGTCAGAACGGCGTTCTCTGTCAGGCTCATATCGGGGGCGGCGGCATGGCCCAGCCGTTCTTCGGGGCCGCTGAGCACGCCAAGCGCGCGGCGTTCCGTCGGACCCATTGTCCCGATTGGTCTGTCGCGCAGGCGGATCACATCGGCCGCAGTGACGCGCTCGCCAGACAGGGCCGCCAAAAGCTCGTCCTGCCCGTTGCCGGCCACCCCGCCCAGACCCAGAATTTCACCTGCGCGCACCTGAAAGCTGATTTCGCGCAGCGGCGTGCCATAGGCGCCGGGCGCGGGCAGGGACAGCCCCCGCACATCCAGCATGACCTCGCCCAGGGGTCTTTCCGCCTTCTGCGGGGTTTCAAAACTTGCGCCGACCATCATCTCTGCCAATTCGCGCGCAGTCGCGTCCGCAGGCGTACAGGTCGCCACCTTCTTGCCAAGCCGAAGGACGGTCGCGTGATCGCACAGGCTGCGGATCTCTTCCAACTTGTGACTGATATACAGGATCGCGGTGCCTTCGGACGCCAGCTTGCGCAGCGTCTCGAACAGGATTTCGACCTCTTGCGGGGTCAGGACAGAGGTCGGCTCGTCCATGATCAAGAGCCTGGGGTTTTGCAGCAGGCAGCGGATGATTTCTACCCGCTGGCGTTCGCCCGCAGACAGGGTGCCGACCGTGCGGCCGGGATCAAGGGGCAGCCCGTAGGTTTCTGACACGTCGCGGATCTGGCGTGCAAGATCACGCGGTTTCGGCGGGTTCTCCATCCCAAGCGCAACATTCTCGGCCACGCTGAGCGCATCGAAGAGCGAGAAATGCTGAAACACCATCGCCACGCCTGCCGCCCGCGCCGCGCGCGGCTCTGCCGGTTCGAACGCGGCGCCGCGCAGGGTCATCGTGCCGCTGTCGGGCTTGACCAGCCCGTAGATCATCTTGACCAGCGTTGACTTGCCCGCGCCGTTCTCGCCCAAAAGCGCGTGAATCTCGCCTTCGCGAATGTCGAAGGACACGTCGTCATTGGCGACGACACCGGGATAGGCCTTGGTCAGCCCCTCAAGTCGAAGAAGCACGTCAGTCATGCACAGCTGTCCTTTGCATCGTTCCGGCCTATGGCTGCGGTTTCGCCCGACAGTATGGCCGCGGCAACCCCTATCGCAATCGCCTGAGGGTGTTTCCCCAGCGTCGGGTCGCCAATCGGGCAGGTGATGCGCGAGATTGAGGCAGAGCTGTGGCCAAGTGCGCCCAACCGGGACCGGAATCGCGCCCATTTCGTTGCCGATCCGATCAGGCCAGCGCTGGCAAAGCCATGTGACAGCAGCCGGTGGCAAAGTTCGAGGTCCAGCGCGTGGCTGAATGTCAGGATCAGGTGATGCGCGTCCGTGGGCGCATGGTGGACAAGCTGTTCCGGCCGCGTCGCCGGAAGAATTGTTATGGCGTCAGGCGGGTTGTCCGGAAAACGCTCCGGCGCGGTATCGACCCAGGTGATCGCCATGCCGGGCAGGGGGGCCAGAACCTCTGCCAAGGCGCGCCCGACATGGCCGGCACCCCAGATCCACAGGCGCGTTTCGGGGCGGGCGACGGGTTCGATCAGCCAGCCGTCGAGGCGCTGAACGTCGCAAGGCCGCCCCTGTCCGCGCGCGTCGGCCAGCAGTCGCCGGACAGACAGCGGCATCTCATCCGGCCCGCGGGCGATCACTGTGTCTGGCAGGGCGGCGGCGCGTGGCGCGTCATAGACCTCTGTCCGCAGCACCACGGCGCCGCCGCAGCACTGGCCAAGCGACGGCCCAAGCGCATGGCGACACTCGCGATCCTGCCCTGCGGGCAGCATGGCCCGAGCCTCCTCTGCTGCGCGATGCTCCAACTCGCCGCCGCCGATTGTGCCGGATTGCCCGTCTTGCCACACAAGCATGGCCGCGCCGGGCTCTCGTGGTGTCGATCCGACGGTTTCCGCCACCACGACGCGCGCGACGCACCCATGCTGGCGGACGGCGTGCCGGAGGGTTTCAAGCTCAAACGCCATCGCGCACCCTTTGTACCGCGGCCAGCACGCGTTCGGGCGTGGCGGGCGCATCAAGCGCGGGATAGCCCGTACCACAGGCGGCAACGGCATCCGACAGCGCCATCAGGACCGAGATACCCAGCATGAAGGGCGGCTCGCCCACGGCCTTGGACCGGTAGATCGTGTCCTCGCGGTTCGCGCCGTCCCAAAGGGCGACATTGAACACCTCGGGCACATCGCCGATCGCGGGGATCTTGTAGGTCGAGGGCGCATGGGTGCGCAACCGGCCGTCGTCGTCCCAGACCAGTTCCTCGGTCGTCAGCCAGCCCGCGCCCTGCACATAGCCCCCTTCGATCTGGCCGATATCAATGGCCGGGTTCAAAGAGGCGCCGCAATCATGCAGGATGTCGGCGCGCAGGATGCGGTACTCTCCTGTCAGGGTGTCGATGACCACTTCGCTGACGGCAGCACCATAGGCAAAGTAGAAAAACGGCCGCCCCTGTCCCTTGATCCGGTCCCATTGAACTTTGGGCGTCTTGTAGAAACCCGTGGCCGACAGGCTGATCCGTGCTTCATAGGCCAGTTTGGCCGCCTCTTCGAAAGTGTAGCTTTCCTCGCCCACATGCACGCGGCCCTCTGCGAAGGTGACAGCGTCCGCAGGCAACTGGTGCAGCTTTGCCAGATGTGCGGCGATACGCCCGGCAATCTCGTCGCAGGCGGTTTTCACGGCCATCCCGTTGAGATCCGACCCGGAGGAGGCCGCCGTGGCCGAGGTATTGGGCACCTTGGCCGTATCCGTCGCAGTGATTTTCACCGCTTCCAAAGGCAGGCCGAACCGTGCTGCCGCGACCTGCGCCACCTTCAGAAACAGGCCCTGTCCCATCTCTGTGCCGCCGTGGTTCAGATGCACGGACCCGTCCTGATAGACATGCACCAGCGCGCCCGCCTGGTTAAGATGGGTCAGCGTGAAGGAGATGCCGAATTTCACCGGGGTCATCGCGATGCCGCGTTTCAGGATAGGGTTTTGTGCATTCCATTCCGCGGCTTTCGCGCGTCGTGCCGCGTAGTCGGAGCTTTGCATCAGGGACTCGGTCATCTCGTGCAGGATGAAATCCTCGACCGGCTGACCATAGGGTGTGGTCTGTGCGCCCCCTGCGTTTGGAACGGCAGCGTCTTGTGACGACGCAGCCACGGCCCCGCGAGAGGTCAGGTCCACGCCAGCCTCCGGGGGTTCTGCATTGTTTTCGGGCGAGTTGTCCTTTGGAACGTCAGAGGCAGGCTGCGCAAGGACGCTCGCGGGCGCGTAGAAATTTCGCTGCCGCACCAGCACGGGGTCCAGCCCAAGCTCATGTGCGACATGATCCATTACGCGTTCGATCCCCACCATGCCTTGCGGGCCGCCGAAGCCGCGAAAGGCGGTGGCCGATTGCGTATTGGTGCGCAGGCGGTGGCTTTCTATACGGGCAGCGGGCAGGTGATAGGCATTGTCGGAATGCAGCATGGCCCGGTCGGCCACGGGCAGCGACAGATCCTGCGCCCAGCCACATCGGGTGTAATGGATGAAGTCCACCCCCGTCAGCAGGCCGTCGGAATCAAACCCCGCGCGGTAGTCGATGCGGAAATCATGGCGTTTGCCGGTGATGATCATGTCGTCATCGCGGTCATAGCGCATTTTGCAGGGCTTGCCGGTCAGGCGGGCCGCGACGGCGCAAGAGACAGCCAGCGCGTTGCCCTGGCTTTCCTTGCCGCCAAAGCCACCCCCCATCCGGCGCGTCTCTACCCGGACAGCATGCATGGGACGGCCAATCGCTTCGGCGACCTTGTGCTGGATTTCCGTGGGGTGCTGGGTGGAACTCATCACCAGCATGTCACCACCTTCCTGCGGCCAGGCCATGGCAGCCTGACCTTCGAGGTAGAAATGCTCTTGTCCGCCCATCTCGATCCGACCCTCGACGTGGTGGGGCGCGGTATCGATGGCCTCTTCGGCGTCGCCCTTCTCCCAGATCCGGGGGCCTTCTTCGAATCGGGCATCGGCGTCCAGCGCCTCTTCAATGGTCAGGATGGCGTCGCGGGGCTGATAGTCGATCCGCGCCATCCGCGCCGCTTTGCGGGCGGCCAGATGGCTGGTGGCCACGACCAGAAAGACCGGTTGGCCCACGTAATGCACGGAATGCCCGGACAGGAGAGGCTCGTCATGAACGGAGGGCGAAACGTCGTTGCTATGGGGCAGGTCGCCCGCTTCCAGAACCGCAACAACACCGGGGGCATCGCGCACTGGCTGCAGGTCAATCTCTGCGATGCGGCCATGGGCGATCTGCGACAGGCCAAAGGCAAGGTGGAGCGTGCCTTGCGGGCTGGGAATGTCATCGACATAGCGCGCGGTACCCTGCACATGCAGATGCCCGGAATCGTGGGGAAGGGGTTTTGATACGCTCATACCCGCACCTCGGAGATCGCGGGCAAGCCTGCCTCGTCTTCCAGAAAATAGCGCAGCAGCATGTTGCGCGCGGCATCCAGCCGGTAGGTCGCGCTGGCTCTCATATCCGTAAGTGGGGCGAAATCCTCGTCCAGCGCGCTCATGGCCTGCTCGGCCGTTTCACGAGCCCATCTCTGGCCGATCAATGCCTGCTCAAGCGTGGTGGCTCGCTTCGGTGTTCCGGCCATGCCGCCAAACGCGATCCGTGCCTCCACAATTTTCGAGTCTTTGGTAGTCAGGTTGAAACACCCGCAAACCGCAGAGATGTCCTGATCGAACCGTTTTGACAGCTTGTAGCATTTCAGCCGGTCGGGCTGGCGTGGGATTGTGACCGCCTCGACAAATTCAGACGGGCCGCGATCCTGTTTGCCATAGTCGATGAAGAACGCCTCGATCGGCATGCCCCGCCGGACGTCGCCGGAGCGCAGGTGCAATGTCGCCCCCAGCGCGATCAGGGCCGGGGGATTGTCCCCGATGGGCGAGCCGTTTGCGATATTGCCACCGATTGTCGCCGCCGCCCTGACCTGGGCCGAACCGTAGCGCCGGATCATGCTGGCATAGGAGGGGTGATGTTTCTGCATTAGCGTCAGCACCCTGTCCATCGTGACCGCGGCACCGATCCGGATCGACTCCTCGCTGACCTCGATCTGTTGCAGGTCACGGCAGCGGTGCAGGAATGCGACGCGCGGCAGATCCCGCAGCTTTTTGGTGACCCATAGGCCGACATCTGTCGCCCCGGCGATGATCGTCGTGTCGGGCTGTTCCAAGAGAAGGGCGGCGAGCGCGTCGGAGGACCCCGGCAGGGCCGCGGCCGCCTCCGCGCTCGCGTCGGGCCTTTGGCCCTCCGGCACGGTGGCAGACGGGGTCGCACCGCTGTTTGTGCGCGCGTAGTCGCGGTCGATGGTCAGCCAGCCGGGGATGGGTTGACCTTCGGCGGCCTTGGCGGCGCGCAGAATGGGGGCGTAGCCGGTACAGCGGCACAGGTTTCCCGCCAGTGCCGTCGCGTGGTCGGTCGAACCGTTGGCGTGGGAGGTGACCATTGCAATGACAAAACCCGGTGTGCAAAAGCCGCACTGGCTTGCGTGGTGGTCAACCATCTCTTTCTGGACGGGGTGCAGCACGCCATTCTCGGCCAGCCCCTCGACCGTGCGCAGGGCTTTGCCATGCAATTGCGGCAGAAGAAGGATGCAGGCGTTGAGCGCACGCGTGCCCTGATCATCGGTGACCATGACGGTGCAGGCGCCGCAATCGCCTTCGTTGCAGCCTTCCTTGGTGCCCGTCAGATGACGGGACTCTCGCAGCCAGTCCAGCAAGGTGGCCGTCGCGGGCGCCGCCTGTGTGGATACAGTCTCTCCGTTCAGAAGAAACGTGATGTTCATTATGAAAACCTGCCGCCTTACCGAGGTGGCCCAGGAATCGCGCCTTCGATGCGGCGTAGAGGGCGCCCGGGGTCCAGAATGATCGCTTTACAAGCTAGTCAGCCCGAAATCACCTTGGCAAGGGAAAAAACGGCCAGCCTGCCCGAAAACGGGGCATCTGCCTGCTGGTTGGGCGCTGTTTCCGTGTTCGAAAGATCGAATGCGCCGTTGCCTGCAATTCGGATGAAGTCGCGCCAAGGTGGCGATACTCACGTCGGGTACGGTTGCGGAGTTAGACGCTGGGGATCTAATTTTCAACTTCAGGGGTGGCATTTCCGGGAGCGGAACAGTGCCGTATTTCCAAGGTGGTCTCAACGGCTCCGTCGGCATGTTGGTCGCTTCCTTCGACGTCATGGGCTTGTGTGACAGTTGGCATAGTTGGCGCTGCACGCGTTGTTTCGCCAATGGCGTCTCGCTCGCCTGCTTCAGGCGCTACCAAAATCTGCCTAGCCTCATCAAAGATGCTGCTTCTGGAGATATGAGCAGGGAACCGCAGCCCGTAACCGGGCTCACGAAGATATAGCCTGATAAATCAGACCGGAAAATCGCAGATCACTCACACTGCTCTGTACCTGCGGACCGGACTCTCTCAATCAGGCCGTTTCTTCGCCAACGGTGAGCGTTCTAGCCATTGAAAGACCCATGCCTGATGTCTACCGTCCGGCTATGAGCAGTGACCCCCGATTCATCCACCTCCGCGTCCACACTGAGTATTCGCTTCTGGAAGGTGCCGTGCGGCTGAAAAAGCTGCCCGGCCTTTGCGAAGCAGGAGGGATGCCCGCGGTTGCGGTGACCGACACCAATAACTTGTTCTCGGCGCTTGAATTTTCGATCACTGCCAGCGGTGCGGGCATACAACCGATCATCGGGTGTCAGGTCGATCTGCAATTCGCGACACCCGCGCCGGGCGAGCGTCTGCGAGACCCGGCGCCTCTGGTTCTGCTTGCACAAGACGAGCGTGGCTACGAGAACCTGATGAAGCTCAATAGCTGTCTCTACCTGCGCGGCGACGGGCAATTGCCACACGTCACCTTGGAGGATCTGTCCACTTTCGCGGAAGGGTTGATCTGCCTCTCCGGCGGGCCGGACGGGCCTGTGGGACTGCTTTTGCAGCAGGGCCAGCGGCCCGCAGCAGAGGCGCTGATGCGACGGCTTCATGCGATCTATGGCGACGGGCTGTATGTCGAGCTGCAGCGCCACCCGGGCGAGGGTGGCCTGCCGGAAAAGGAACGGCAGACAGAGCGTGGCCAGGTTGAGATGGCCTATGCCATGAATATTCCGCTGGTGGCCACCAACGATGTCTATTTTCCGAAGCCCGAGATGTATGAAGCGCATGACGCGCTGATCTGTATCGCCGAAGGGACCTATGTCGACCAACAGGCGCCCCGTCGTCGCCTGACGGCGCAGCATTATTTCAAATCGCAGCAAGAGATGGTGACGCTCTTTGCCGATTTGCCCGAGGCGATAGAAAACACGGTCGAGATTGCGAAACGCTGCGCTTTCATGGCCTATCGCCGAGACCCGATCCTGCCGAAATTTGCCGATGACGAGGTAGAAGAACTGCGCCGCCAGGCCAATGAGGGCCTGCAGGCGCGGCTGGCGGTCATCCCCCACGCGACGACGGTCGAGGAATATCAGAAAAGGCTGGATTTCGAGCTTGATATCATCGAGGGCATGGGCTTTCCCGGCTATTTTCTGATCGTTGCGGATTTCATCAAATGGAGCAAGGATCATGACATCCCGGTGGGGCCGGGACGGGGGTCCGGTGCGGGCTCGCTGGTGGCCTATGCGCTGACCATTACCGACCTTGATCCGCTGCGCTACTCGCTGCTCTTCGAACGGTTTCTGAACCCGGAACGGGTCAGCATGCCGGACTTCGACATCGACTTCTGCATGGATCGGCGCGAAGAGGTGATCCGCTACGTGCAGGAAAAGTACGGGCGCGACAAGGTGGGGCAGATCATTACTTTCGGGGCGTTGCTGTCCAAGGCTGCCGTGCGCGATATCGGTCGCGTGTTGCAGATGCCTTACGGGCAGGTCGACCGCCTGTCGAAGATGATCCCGGTTGAAGGTGTCAAACCCGTCTCCATCGAACAGGCACTGACCGACGAGCCGCGCCTGCGCGAAGAGGCCCGCAACGAAGAGGTCGTGGCGCGCCTGCTGGACTATGGCCAGCAGGTCGAAGGGCTCTTGCGGAACGCCTCCACCCATGCGGCGGGCGTGGTCATCGGTGACCGCCCGATAGACGAATTGGTGCCCCTTTATCAGGATCCGCGGTCGGATATGCCTGCCACGCAGTTCAACATGAAATGGGTGGAACAGGCCGGGCTGGTAAAATTCGACTTTCTCGGGTTGAAGACGCTGACCGTCATTCAGAATGCGCTGGACCTGATCCTGAAGAACGGGCGGCAGCTGCATATCGCCCCGGATGGCACGCAGCTTTACGAGCCCGCGCCGGGGGCCGAGAACCAGATGAACCTCATCCCGTTGGATGATGAGAAGACCTACAAGCTTTATGCTCTGGCCAAGACGGTGGCGGTGTTCCAGGTGGAAAGCTCTGGCATGATGTCGGCGCTGCGCCAGATGAAGCCCACCTGTATTGAGGATATCGTGGCGCTCGTAGCGCTTTACCGGCCCGGGCCGATGGAAAACATTCCGACCTATTGCGACGTGAAGCACGGGCGAAAGGAACTTGAAAGCGTTCACCCCTCCATCGATCACATCCTTGCCGAGACCCAGGGCATCATCGTCTATCAGGAGCAGGTGATGCAAATCGCGCAGGAGATGGCCGGCTATACACTTGGCGGCGCCGACCTGCTGCGCCGGGCGATGGGCAAGAAGATCAAGGAGGCGATGGATGCAGAACGTCCGAAGTTCGAAGCGGGTGCTGCGACCAATGGCGTCAACAAGAAGAAAGCGTCAGAAGTATTTGACCTTCTTGAGAAATTTGCGAATTACGGTTTCAACAAATCGCACGCTGCGGCCTATGCGGTGGTCAGCTACCAGACGGGTTGGTTAAAGGCGAACCATCCGGTGGAATTCATGGCCGGCGTCATGAACTGCGATATCCACCTGACCGACAAGCTGGCCATCTATGCCGAAGAGGTTCGGCGCGGGCTGGATATTCCGATCGTGCCGCCCTGTGTGAACCGATCCTTGGCAACATTCGACGTTGTGGATCAACAATTGGTCTATGCGCTTGGCGCGTTGAAGAATGTGGGCGCGGATGCGATGCAGATGATCGTGGACGCGCGGCAGGGGTCGGACGCCGGGGACGGGCAGGCGAACCAAATGGCCCCGGATCAAGTCCGGGGCGCGGCGGGCAAACCCTTTGCGACGCTCTTTGATTTTGCACGGCGGGTCGATTTGAAGCGTGTGGGCAAACGGCCTTTGGAGATGCTGGCGCGTGCCGGGGCATTTGACCAGCTTGATAACAATCGGCGCCGGGTGTTCGACAGCCTTGACGCGTTGGTTGCCTATTCCGCCGCGATCCATGAGCAGAAGGCATCGGCGCAGGTATCGCTGTTTGGCGAGGCGGGGGAAGACCTGCCGGAGCCACGCCTGAGCCCGGTGGCGGATTGGGTCGCCTCGGAACGGCTGATGGAAGAGCAGAAGGCGATCGGGTTCTTCCTGTCCGGCCATCCGCTGGACGATTATGCGGCATCGCTGAAACGCAAAGGGATTTCGACGATTGCGGATGCGCAGACCAAGGCCGAGCAAGACGGCGCGGCCATCGTCAAGGTTGGCGTCATGGTGTCGGGCTTTCGTGAGATGAAGTCCTCTCGTGGGTCACGGTATTTCCGGATGAATATGTCTGATCCGACAGGGCAGCTGGCGGGCATCGCGATGTTCGCCCGCGAAGAGAAGGATCTGAACAACGCGCGTCAGGTTTTCGAGACGACGGACAAGGTGGTTGTGACTCTGGAGGCACGGTTCAATGACGGGCAGTTCGACCCGACAATCCGGTCGGCAGCGCCGATGGATACTGTTGTTGCCGATGCAAGCAGTGCCGGGCTGAAGATCTTTGTCGAGGAGGCCGTGGCCATCGCTGCCGTCGCCGAAGTGTTGGAGCGTGCAGCAGGCGACATCAAGCGGGCCGCAAAGGGGCCGGTGCAGCTTTGCCTGATGGATGCGGGGCTGCCGGGGGAGGTCGAGATTGATCTTGAACGGGATTTCCCGATCACGCCCGAGATCAAGGGCGCGATCAAGAGCCTTGGCGGCGTCATGGCCGTAGAGGAATTGTAGCAGTCTGCACGCGCGACGTTGGCGTGCTGGTGTTGCATGGGCGGGGGACGGCCTATAGCCTTTCGCGAAATGCCGGGGCGCTGGACGGGTCCGTGGATGATAGGCTAAGCCGGTGCAACCAGTCGGGATGGATGTTTCGTTGAATAAACCGTTTATGGCCCTTTTGGCCGCCCTGATGCTCGCCGCCTGTGGCGGTACGTTTAACGGTGGCTCCGGCAGCGGGTCCGCGCAGCGCAGTACGGTAGAGCGCGGCCAGGTTCTGCCCTTTGGCGAAGTTGGCATTCTGTGTGGTGTGCCCGATAAAGAGCTGGGTCAGGCGATTGCCAAACATCCCGACAACGGACGGGGATACGTGCTTTATGACAGTCGGCCGGGGTCGACCGCGCCGCACAGTTTTTTTGTCACGGGATTCAAGGACCGCTGTGCGCGGCAGGTGACGGGGGCGTTGGTCCTGTTCGGCTCGCCCTCCATGCACGAGCAGCTACGCTATGGTCTGCCCGCGAAATCGCAGCCGGTTTCCGCCACTGATGACGCTTACGAAGCGTTGAAGAGCCGGATCTGCGGCGCGGCCCGCGGGGCGCCTTGCGGGTCCCGGATCGACCGGATGGAAAACTCCACCGTCTTCGTGACGATCTACGGAAATTTCACCAGCAACCCCACCTGGCTGGAGCTTCTTTTGCATGACGGGGCGTTGGTGGCGCAGGGGATGAAGGGCCGCTGAGGCGGTGCATGGCCGCGCCCCTTGCTGGCCTAGTAGTGGGGCGGACGTTCGTCCCCCAGAACAATGCCACCCGTGCTTTCAACTTCCCTTGCGGCCTCGCGCTGCATCAGCATTTCGACCCGGCGGGTGAGGGTTGCAATTTCGCCATCCTGCCGTGCGACCACCTCTGACAGGTCATCGACGGCGCGCATCATGTGGGCGAGTTTTTCCTGAAGGGTTTCGATCTCTGTAGGCATCGCATGTCCTCCTGCCGCCGAGATAGCCCGAGACCGCCGCTTGTGCAATCGGTCCTGTGAGCCTGCAAGATGCGTGATGCCATGAAACAGGCGTGGCGGGCGTATCCGGGCAGTGCCCGGCAGCGGTTTCAATCCGAACGCAGACAGAGCGCATCGCTTGCCCCTGTCGGTGCGAGCGGCTACACGGGCGGCGCATGAATTGGAGCCGGATGCAAGCCATGGCCAAAGTGAAGAAACAACCCCGTCCCAAGGCGGTCACCCCCAAAGGGTTCCGCGACTATTTCGGCGCAGAGGTCAGCGACCGCGCCGAAATGCTGACCAGGATCGCAGGGGTCTATCATCGCTACGGGTTTGACGCGCTGGAAAGCAGCGGTGTCGAGACGGTCGAGGCTTTGGGAAAGTTCCTGCCGGATGTGGACCGGCCCAACGAGGGCGTCTTTGCCTGGCAGGACGAAGACGACGCCTGGGTGGCGCTGCGATATGATCTGACCGCGCCGCTTGCACGGGTCTACGCACAGCACCGAAATGATTTGCCGTTGCCCTATCGGCGCTATGCGATGGGGCCGGTCTGGCGGAACGAAAAGCCCGGACCGGGACGCTATCGGCAGTTTTATCAGTGCGACGCGGATACGGTCGGGGCTGCGAGTGTCGCTGCGGATGCCGAGATCTGCGCGATGCTGTCGGACGTTCTGGAAGTCGTTGGTATCCCGCGCGGCGACTACATTGTCCGCGTGAACAACCGCAAGGTTCTGAACGGTGTGCTGGAATGCATGGGGCTGTCGGACGACGGCCAGCGCGATGCCGTGCTGCGGACCATCGACAAGTTCGACAAGGTTGGCGAGGCGGGCGTGCGCGAGCTCCTTGGCAAGGGGCGGCTGGACGCTTCGGGTGCCTATATCGACGGGGTGGGCCTGACGGATGCGCAGGCAGAACCGGTCCTGGCGTTCCTGACATCGAAGGGTGCGGATGCTTCAGAGACGTTGGCTCAACTTCGCGATGCAATTGGGGACTCCGCTGTAGGCGCCGAAGGCGTGGCCGAGCTGGAGCAGATCGCTGACCTGTTGGCGGCGCAGGGCTACGGCCCTGATCGCATCGTGATCGATCCGTCGGTCGTGCGCGGCCTTGGCTATTACACCGGGCCGGTCTTCGAGGCGGAGCTGACCTTTGAGATCCTTGACGAGAAAGGCCGCAAGCGGCAGTTCGGATCGGTTGCGGGGGGAGGGCGCTATGACGATCTGGTCAAGCGCTTCACCGGGCAGGAAGTGCCTGCCACGGGCGTTTCCATCGGGGTCGACCGTTTGCTGGCGGCGCTGCGCGAAAAGGGGCGGATCGAAACCCACGAGACCGGACCGGTTGTCGTGACCGTGATGGACCGCGACCGCATGGCCGATTATCAGGCGATGGTGGCGGAACTGCGCGCGGCGGGCATTCGGGCAGAGGTCTATCTGGGCAACCCCAAGAACTTTGGCAACCAGTTGAAATATGCGGACAAGCGCAACTCTCCGGTCGCGGTGATCGAGGGCGGGGACGAGAAGGCGCAGGGCATCGTGCAGATCAAGGACCTGATCCTTGGCAAGCAGATCGCCGAGAACGCGACGCTGGAAGAGTGGAAAGAGCGCCCTTCGCAATACGAGGTGGCGCGCGGTGATCTTGTCGCCAAGGTCCGCGAGATACTGGAGCAGCAATGAGCGTCCTTTCCCCCGCGACACGTGCCGAGGCTGCGCGACTCCTGACCTTTTTCGAAGAGGCCGGTGCCCTGCGGGTCGATTGCGGCATCCTGCAACCGGCCGATATCCTGCTGGACCTTTATGGCGAGGATATCCGGGCGCGGGCCTATGTGACGCAAGATCCGTCGCGTGGCGAGCAGATGCTGAGACCAGACTTCACCGTCCCGGTGGTGCAGATGCATATGAGCGGCGGCGCAGAACCCGCCCGCTACACCTATGCCGGAGAGGTTTTTCGTCGACAGGAAGACCATCCCGAGCGCGAAAACGAATATTTGCAGGTCGGCTACGAGGTGTTCGACCGGGCCGATCCCGAAGGTGCGGATGCCGAGGTTTTCGCGCTGTTTCACACTGCACTTGCCCCTTTGGGACTGCATGCGGCGACGGGCGATATCGGTATCCTGACGGCCGCGGTCGAAGGGCTGGACACTTCTGCGCGGAGGCGTGCCGCGCTGATGCGGCATATCTGGCGGCCAAGGCGGTTCCGTGCGCTGCTTGACCGCTTCGCTGGCCGCAGTCCCGTTCCGGCAACCCGTTCCGCCCTGTTGCGGGCAAAGGATGCGCTGGCCGGTGCCGGGCCGATCATCGGCTTGCGCAGCCGCGCCGAGATCGAAGCCCGGATCGATGCCTTGCGCGAAGACGCCCGGACCGCGCCGCTGTCGGAGGCGCAGGTCGCGGCGCTGGACGCAATCCTGGCCGTGCGCGAAACCTGTCCCTTTGCGCTGGAGCAGTTGCGGGATATTGCCGTAGACCTTCCGGCCATTTCGGTTGCGCTGGACAAGTTTGCGCGGCGTATCGATGCGCTCGACAAGCGCGGGATTGATGTCGATGTGCTCGATTTCGAGGCAAGCTATGGCCGGACATCGATGGAGTATTACGACGGGTTCGTCTTCGGGTTTTATGCGGATCGTCGTCCAGACCTGCCGCCAGTCGCAACCGGGGGCCGTTATGACGCGCTGACCCGGCGACTTGGGGGCGGTGCCGAGATCCCGGCCGTGGGCGGTGTCATCCGCCCCGGACAGATCGAGACTTTGGGAGGCCTGGCATGATCGTCAAGCTGGGTGTGCCGTCCAAGGGGCGGCTGATGGAAAAGACATTCGACTGGTTCGGGGAGCGCGGCGTCATGCTGTCCCGCACGGGGTCGGACCGGGAATATGCCGGCAAGGTCGAGGGTGTGGAAGGTGTGAACCTTGTGCTCCTCTCTGCCGGTGAAATCCCGCGGGAACTGGCCGCCGGGCGCCTGCATCTTGGCGTCACCGGCACCGACCTCATTCGCGAAAAGCTCGTGCAATGGGACCAGCGGGTCGAGGAGCTGGCGCCGCTTGGATTTGGTCATGCGGATCTGATCATCGCGGTGCCGAATTGCTGGGTTGATGTCGATTGCCTTGACGATCTTGATGCCGCGGCCGCCGCCTTTCGCGAGGCGCATGGCCACCGCATGCGCATCGCCACGAAGTATCACCGGCTTGTGCGGGAATACCTGCGCGCCGGGGGCGTTGCGGATTACAGGCTGGTCGACAGCCAGGGCGCGACGGAAGGGACGGTCAAGAACCTGACGGCAGAGGCAATCGCCGACATCACCTCCACCGGTGAGACCCTGCGTGCCAACCACCTGAAGATCCTGTCCGACGGCCCCATCCTGCGGTCACAGGCCACGTTGTTCCGCAGCCGGACGGCGCGGCGCACGCAGGAAGAGCGCGAGGTGCTGGAAAAGCTGATCGATCGACTGGAGGTCTGACAGAGCGCGTCGCCGTCCGGGCAACATTCTGCGCCTATAGCACGCCGATTTCTGCCAAAGCGCCGGCAAGCTCTGGGGGCAGGGTATCTTCCTGCTGCCGCGCCTTTCCCAGATCGGCCGGCGAGTCCTCTGGTTTCAGGTAACGCCATCCCTGGAAGGGGCGTTTTTGCGACGGCGCGACCCGTATGATTTCGGGGTCGAGCACGATGGCGCAGCGGCGAATTCCGTCTTCTCCGATGACTTCATCAAGCCGCAGCACCCGCTGTCGGCACTGCACCAACCCTTTGATGACCCAATAAAGCGATCCGCCGTTCAGGATTTCTTCGCTTCGTTTCGGCCACATACGGGTCACGTGGCGTGGCAAGCCGTCGGCGGATTGCGCACGGCGTGTTGCCTGCCAGTTCGCCATGGATTCGACGCTTTCGCTGCCGACGCTGAGTTTGATCAAGTTTGTGAAGCGAGTCGTCATGGCCGCTATTGTAGCCTGCACGGCGTCAGCGGCAATGTCTCCGGCTCGGAAAGTCTGGCCACTCACGAACCAAGACAATCCGAGCAGGAGCCGCACCACACAAGCGCAACAGAGCAATCCCGAACATGACCTACAATATCATGGCGCCCGGCCTTTCGGCCCGGTTACGCAGCCCACTCACTAAACCACGCAACCCCTGTGCCGTACGTTGACGCTATACAGCGACAATATGTTTGGCTTGTCAACACAGCAACGATATTAAAAGATATAAATTGTTTATTTACAGGTACATACGAACGTTGTTTTTATTTTGTTCCAACGTTCGCAGCGATGCGGCTGGCACCTCGATCCGGTGCCCGCAGTGAGGGCCCTCAGCTTGACCACGGCAGCGCGACAGCCTAGTCTGACGGGCCTTCTTCAGCTGTAACAGGACCTGCCATGACCCGCTTTGCCGCGCCCATCGCCGAACAGATTTGGGACATGAAATACCGGTTGAAAGAGGCTGATGGCCGCCCAATTGACCAAACGGTGGAGGATAGCTGGCGTCGAATCGCCCGCGCGCTTGCCTCGGTCGAAAAGGATGCCGACCTCTGGCAGAAGCGGTTCTACGGCGCGCTGGAAGATTTCCGTTTCCTGCCTGCGGGCCGGATCACGGCGGGTGCTGGCACGGGCCGGTCTGTGACGCTGTTCAACTGTTTCGTCATGGGAACGATCCCCGACAGCATGGGCGGCATTTTCGAGATGCTCAAGGAAGCTGCGCTGACCATGCAGCAGGGCGGCGGCATCGGCTATGATTTTTCGACCATCCGGCCGCGCGGCGCGGATGTGAAGGGCGTGGCCGCAGATGCGTCGGGGCCGCTGTCCTTCATGGATGTCTGGGACGCGATGTGCCGCACGATCATGTCGGCAGGCTCGCGCCGTGGGGCGATGATGGCCACCATGCGCTGCGATCACCCTGATATTGAGGATTTCATCAGCGCCAAGGCCGACAGCGCGCGGTTGCGCATGTTCAACCTTTCGGTGCTGGTGACGGACCCGTTCATGGAGGCCGTGAAAGCGGATGAAAGCTGGGAGCTGAAATTCGACGGCACGGTCTATCACACGGTGCAGGCGCGTGACCTTTGGAACCGCATCATGCGCGCCACCTATGACTACGCAGAGCCGGGCGTGATCTTCATCGACCGGATCAACAAGGCAAACAACCTTAGCTATGTTGAAACCATCGCGGCGACCAATCCCTGCGGAGAGCAGCCTCTGCCGCCTTACGGTGCCTGCCTGCTGGGATCGGTGAACCTGGCGCGACTGGTGGATCGCCCGTTCGAAGAGGGCGCGCAGATCGATAAAGACGCGCTGTCAGAGCTTGTTTCCCTGGCCATCCGCATGATGGACAATACCGTTGACGCCAGCCGGTTCCCGTTGGAGCAGCAGCGTCAGGAAGCGATGAACAAGCGTCGCGTCGGGCTGGGTGTGACCGGGCTGGCCGACGCGCTTTTGATGTGCGGGATCCGTTACGGCTCTGACGAGGCTGCGGCCAAGACAGAGGAGTGGCTGCGTGCCATTGCGCGGGCTGCGTATCTCGCAAGCGTGGAACTGGCGAAGGAAAAGGGCGCCTTCCCGCTTTTCGAAGCAGAGAAGTTCCTCGCCTCCGGCACCATGCAGAAAATGGATGAGGATGTTCGCGCCGCCATCGCCGAACATGGCATCCGCAACGCGCTGCTGACCTCCATCGCGCCGACGGGTACGATCTCACTTTATGCCGGGAACGTGTCATCGGGGATCGAGCCGGTCTTTGCCTACGCCTACAAGCGGAAGGTGTTGCAAAAGGACGGCTCGCGCACCGAAGAAGAGGTTGTGGATTACGCGGTGCAGATGTGGCGCGACAAATTCGGCGATGCGGAGCTGCCCGATTATTTCGTGAATGCCCAGACCCTCGCGCCTCTGGATCATGTAAAGATGCAGGCCGCCGCGCAGAAATGGGTCGACAGCTCCATTTCCAAGACGATCAACTGCCCCGAGGACATTTCCTTCGATGCGTTCAAGGATGTCTACATGAGCGCCTACGAGACAGGCTGCAAAGGCTGTACGACCTACCGTCCGAACGACGTGACAGGCAGCGTGTTGAGCGTGTCGGAAGAGACCAGAGCCCGGAAATTCGACAGCTTTGGCGAAGCGCTGAAAGTACGAATGGAACGTACCGGTCTGAAGATTGCGGATCTGTCGCGCGAGGCGGGTGTCTCCGTCGACATTCTGAAAGATATTGTCGGGCGTGAGAAAGGTTCCACGAGCGCCGAGAAAGCAATTGCGATTGCGAAGGTTTTTGGTCTGGAGGTCGAGAGCTTCATGCAGGCAGAAGACTCTCCCGAGGTCGTCGCCACGTCGGAAACCGAACCCCAAACTCCCCATGGCGATGTGGTCTACATGTCCGAGCCGCTCGACCGGCCCCAGGCGTTGGAGGGCAGTACCTACAAGCTGAAATGGCCCGACAGTGAACATGCCATCTATCTGACGATCAACGATCTTATCGTTGGCGGGCGCAGGCGTCCCTTCGAGGTGTTCATCAACTCCAAGAACATGGAGCATTTCGCCTGGACGGTCGCGCTGACGCGCATGATCTCGGCCGTGTTCCGTCGCGGCGGGGATGTGTCTTTTGTCGTCGAAGAGCTGAAAGCCGTGTTCGACCCGCGTGGCGGGGCCTGGGTCAAGGGCAAGTATATTCCGTCAATTCTGGCCGCAATCGGGGGCGTGATTGAGCAGCACCTGATCGCCATTGGCTTCCTTGAAGGCGAAGGCATGGGCCTGAAATCCGACCCCCAGGCCCAGGTCGTCGGCCTGGACGCACCCCGCGGCCCCGCCTGCCCAAGCTGTGGTCAATATGACATGCGAATGGTCGAAGGCTGCATGACCTGCGCCAATTGCGGCTATTCTAAGTGTTCAGGTTAGCAACTGTGTCTATTGTTGTTTATTCTGACTACCAATTAGTGGCCACCGGCCGGGTCAGAATAGCCAATTTGCAAGCATAAGAAGTCTATCGGGCGGAAACGCCCGATTTTCTTGTTTTTGGCCCCTGAAGGATAATGCCCGAGGTTCGACTCTGTCCCAAGGGATATGGTGCGGCAGGAATGGCATCCAAAACCGAATTTGAAAAAAATTCCTGTCCAGTTTGGAATTCTCCAGAGCAGGGGCAAGCTCATTGCTCCTCAACGGATTTGATGCTGTTGACGCTTGAGTGTTGGGTCGTTCGGAACAGTGTGGCTGCCATGCGAGAGGCGCGTTGAATGGAGCGGTCGTGTCCATAGGTCAGGGCGATTAGTTGCCTCAAAGGGCAAGCCCCCCCCGATCTGAGAAAATTTTCGGGGGCAGGAACGCAAATGGGGCGGCCAAAGGCCACCCCATTTGTCGTCATGTCATGTCTGATCTATGTACGGCTTGTTGTTCGTGCGCGTAGCGCGGCCTCTATCCGCGTATAGGCTATGAGGGCCTCGTGTCGCGAATGTCCACCATCACAACAAGTGCAAGGGATCAGGGCATCCCCAAGGTCCAGGAGCTGATATCCGAGCGCAAGGAACGCCTCCTTTGCCGCAGCGGCCAAGTGATCAAAATGATGCTGCCATTGCATGACCGAAATACATGCGATTTCCCTACCGTGCTGATACGGGTGTCGGTCCACCCAGAGATGGACAAACGGCACCCGAAATTTCTGTAGAAGCCACATTGAGACGTCACAGATATCTTGATGGAGAGAGTCGCCCTCGCCGGGGTCGGAGCCCCGACGACGAGCATGTTGCAACTGACAGCCCGAGACGGTGTCAGTCGGCATTGCAAAACCGCGCATGCAGTTCACTGATCCGAGCGCCATGCCAGCGCAAAGCGCCAGACGCGTCAAACCCACGATCCCGCGCGGCAGCATCTGCAGCTTGCGATGTCTGCTTTGCCAGAAATGTTTCGATCTCCTGAAGCGCTATTTTTACCATTTTGGCGTCCGGGTGCTGGTTCCCGAAGATGCTATGTAGATCGCAAAGCGCATCGAAGCCCGAAGGCGCATCGAATGCGTCGAACAGGTTGCACAGTGCAGGGCCGTGACGGCGCAGATGCCGCTCGGTATCTGCGATCCTGTCGTATGCGGCCTGTGCGATGTTTTCATTGGTGGTGGCGTCCATGTGGGACCTCTCTTTCATGTGGTTGGATTGCTTTGGGTGGGTGCCATTCTGCGGCGTCACGAAATCCGGCATGAGAGGAGGTGGTTGGTCTGGCGGTGCGCTCCTTGTATTTGGATCGGAAGGGGGGCTTTTGCTGGTACCAATGAGATTGGTCGTTTTGCGAAACCACGAAGAAGAAAAATGCGCGTGCCCAAACTTTTCTTGCGAGACCCCCACGCCGTCGCCAAGGTGACGAGGCGCGGGGAGATACATCACGCTGCTTGATCGGTGTCGGTTTTGAACACCCCCGCATCCTGGAGGGCCTGTTCCAAGCCATCCGCGAGGAGGCAGATTTCCGGAACAATCGGATCATCGGGTTCGAGCAGTGCAAAACCCGAGCCATCGCCCCAATCGTCATTGTAAGCGTATTCCAGGAACAGAAGGTTCCGCAGCTCAAGCAATTGACGGCGCAGGCGACGGGTAAATGGCCCTTGGCGGTCCATCGCCTCGCGAACCGCATTGAGAAGCCGCGCACCGCGACGCCCACCGAGCAGCACTGCCGCATGGCCGAGGGCTTCATCGTTGTCTTGGAAATATGCCCGAAACGCGTCTTCGCTTTCTTTGCAATGGGTGAGCTTTGGGTCGGGAATGATCTTGCTGTAGTACATGGTGCCTCCTGATTGAAAAAGTTGCCAGGTTTCGTCCCGGCGGTCAGGATGTTTTGGAGGTTCATGTGATCGTCATCTGCTGAGTTGCGCGCCTCACTATGAGGGCGCGAAAATCAGTCGATGGCGGTGTCTGTCAATTTTCTCTTCATTGCGTATCGTCCTTCTTGATGGCTTCTGGATAAGAGATTGGCCAAAATTCCCATGACGAAGAAGTTTCTGAAAAAAATTGGAAACTCGCTTTCCCTGAGACGATTCTACTGCCGCCTAAGACCATCAGGATGCAGTGTGCCGACCAATACGATCAGCACGGTTCACTTGCGCACCTTTAGGAGAATTGTCGTTCGTGGGGCACTTGGAGGGTCTGCCCTTTACATGGGACGGCGTGTTCGGAGGACACAGCTCGTTTCGGTCTAAAAAATGTTTCCGTATCGAACCAAACGTATTCATCTACTCATCAAGATCGATGTGAAGCATTTCGCAGCGGTCTCGGGAAAATCTCTTGCATGCAGAAAGGAGGCGTTAGGTTTGATGGCCGGCACCGGCCAAGCAAAAGCAAGATTCTCAAAGATCATCGCTAAAAGCAGCGCGCTGCGGGATTTGATCAGTCCCACACGCGATGATCGACAGGCGCAAATCGCCTGATCTTGAACCCCGAGACTCTATGTGCCCGCGCACGTCTTTCCCAGAAAGCTGACCATGGCAGCTTTCGACACCCAAATCATCTCAAAGGAGAAGGGCCTAAAGTTCAAATTATCCTGTTTCGATATGCAGATGTCGGGGCCCCTAAGAATTTGGGGGCTCCAGACCGCTGGCTAAACCCATAAATTTGGTCGACCGAATGAAGTGATCAGCGCTGCGTTTTGGTGATTAACGGCCATTCATGGCACGCTCCGTCGCCGCGGTGCAGCTTCCCCGAGCAGTCATTTGCGGCTTCGCGCAGCATGGCCTGGCAGCCCAAGAGTCCTCAATGCGGACCCTGCCGCCCTTCGCAGCACGCACAGCTCCTGGTCCGCTAAGCGACAGATGTACGAAGGAAGCCGCTATATTGATATGTGGTCTGGCCGATTGTACTTTGGCGGGTTGAGAGGTCCGGAAGAAGCCTGCGGTTAGCCACGCAGATGTCATTGCATCGACCAACATTGAAGAACAATCGTTTCTATTTGTCGATGTCGTCGAATGTCGATCGCGTCGCCGCAGGCGGTACAGCTGTTTCTTCCTTTTTTTGCGTCACGATGTGTGTCCAGTCTGTATCACTTTCATCCTCCTCATCCCGCTCGCACTTGCGCTTTTCGAGCTCCTCAACCGAGCGTCCGACTTGATCACGTGCTTCTTCGATTAAAGCGGCAGCGTCGGCGTCTACGCCCAGCGCCTCCACGCGATCCAAAAGGTCGAGCAATTTGACGAAATGGCTATCGGGTTCGTCGTCGAGATCGGAATCAGCGGCAATCTCGTCTATCCGGTTTTCAAGGGATGGTAAGACCGTGGTCCGCAATCCCATACCCATGCTGACCAAACGCAACGGCGACAATAGGCCGAGCATGTCATCTTCTTCAAAGAAAGACGCATCAAGCCCGTCATGCGCCGCCAACACAAGGCTGTCTGCTGCTTCCTCGCGCAGATAGTCGGGCAAGAGTCTAAGGCGATTTGCGCGACCGTAAATTGCAAGCTTTGGGTCGTCGATGATGGGATCGCTCCGCCACGACGATCGCTCCAACAAATCCGGATACTGCTGAACGACTTTGGAGAAAACCACCTCGCTGGCACGATAGTAAAGAAAGTGGAATAGCATCCAATTTCGATGGAGTTCATCTGGGGTACGGCCGAGGCGTTCGACCAACGCGTCGTCCAGTGCGGCTGGGATGACCAGCGCGTCTCGTATGAGCGGGGATTCTTCGCACGTGAAGCTTCCGAGAATGGTGTCGATAGGCGCGCCGCGGATCAACGCCGCCATCATATGCGGCTTCTGCCGCATAACCTCAGTTAGGGCGTCCAAAATCGTTGGGTGAGCGAAGGTCCATCTTTGTCCGGAGAGCTTAAGGAAAGACCCCTTCAGCTCTTCAAAGCTATCCTGAATCTTTGTGATAGGATGCCCGGTTAGTTTCGCGACGGCCTGTGCAGCCAAAAGATCGTGATCGTTGGGATCAAAACCGGCCTGGTGGACGTAGACCAAAATAAGTGCCGCCTGCAGCTGATCGTCCAATGAATTGACGGTATCGACAAGGTGCTCGGTCGGCTCCCTCATGAAGCGGACAAGCGAAGGTTCGCTCGGTGACAGCCTTTTGGTGAAGTTCGGATCTCCAAGCCGTTCGGCAATGCCGGGAAGAAAATTTTCAACGGCGGCAGCTGCCGCAAGATATGGTTTCACGCTTGACCGCCAGACCTGACTCTGTTCGCCGAAATTGATGTGATTATACAGGATCTGTGCCTTTTCGTCGAAAGTCAGATCACCCACGTCTACTACGGCGCTTCCGTCTTTGAATTGCGCGAGATTGCGCTGGCCAAGTCGCCGCCGCGCACCCTCGTAGATGTGCTTGCGCGAAGTGAGTAGGAAGCGATTGCCGTGTTTGACCGCCGCACGCAATTTCGAAAATGCAGAGGCCCAGTCTTGGACATAATCGTCGCGAAGTACATTCGAACCGAATGCGTCATCAATCCAGAAAAATCGACCGGGGTCGTTTGGATTCCAGCCCGCTTCGAAATCGCGCGGACTGGTGAGCGCAAGGACTGTGCTGTCCGGGTTCTCGGATGCTATCGTGGAAATGATCGCGCCGATCGCCGATTTGCCGCTCGATGGGTTGCCGAGCAGTAGCACAACTCCATGATCCGAGATGGCACTAACGGCGTCGCGATGGGACTTGGTCGGAACATATGTCCGCAGCTTTGGAATCCAACTATCGAGGAGCGCCCGACTTTGTTCAGTGAGCCGCTCGTCGACGATCGAAGTCAAATCGCCCAGACCATAGACCTGTGGCACGAGCGCGCGCAGCCGAGCGCTGCTCCTGATGACCCTGACGATATACTGGCTGCCCAGGATATGTGGCTTGCGTACGCCGAGGGCGCGCAAGCGCGCGCGCATCTTGACGGCGATAGGCGCATCAATGCTCATGTTGGTCATGAAGACATAAGTGTCGGCCAGACCGGCCTTCACCAGCTCCTCGACGTGTTCGATCTCACCCGATAGGTCGCCCACCTTCAGCGCCTTGCGCGCTTCTGCGGTGTGCTTGCACTGAATTGTGCCAATGGCAGGCGCTTCCGAGCCCGACGGTATCAAAAATACCGCGTCTTGGCCGCCATCCTGAGCTTCCCGGAAAATCTCGACCGGACGGCTGAGCACCACTTCGCAGACCTGCGAACAGAGATCCTGGAAGGCACGCCAGCCGATCGTATGTATCGCCAGATCGCTCCATGGACCGTGCGCGCGGCGCTCTCGGGCTGACACAAGCTCAGTCATTTCATTGTCGACTTTCACGATACGGGGACCATGGCTTGCGCCTGTGGCGGGTCCGGCAGGTCCTCATCGCGGAAATAACGCCACATTGCGCGTACGACCTCCTTCAGCATTTCGCTTTCGTGACCCTGTTCCCTGGCGCGCCGCAAGGTCTGATAAACGACCTCGGGGATTTTCTGGGTGTCATTGTTCGGTTCCACGCCGAAGGGCTCGCAGGCAGCAGCAAGGCAATTGGCGTGAATTTCCAGAGTGATATCCTGTTTGAGGCGGTGTTCCATTGTATTGCCGCAATGCGCATAGCAATCGCTGACAAGGTCATCAGCCGGTGCGACCCCAAACACTTCGTCCGGCTTTGCGAGCCTGCTCAAAGCAAGGTCAGTTGCGGGTTTGCGCTGAGCTGGGGCCAGATGGTGATCGCAGTCCCAGAGCAGGAAGGTCGGAATGCCCAGCTCGCGGAAAATGACAAAAGGACGGTCGAGGTTGGACTTTCCCTCGACCGACAGGATGGCAATCCCTGCGGCCTCAAAGTTGACTCCGAGCATCCGCGCCGTCGCCGTAAGCGCCGCTTTGTCGCTGCGACCCTCGACCAGAATAACACCATTCGCGAAGAACCCCTCAGCCAGTTCGGCCCCAAGAATATGGAGTCGCGGCATCAAGGTCTGCGCGTTGTATGAGCCAGCAGGCTTGCTCCAGCCGCGTTCGAGCTTCTGCGCCACGATGCCAAGATCAAGGGCTTGTATGCTGCATTGCTTGAAGTCGCTACCGTGGCATTCTGAGCGGCGGGTGAGCCGTATCTCGTCGGCCTTGCCCATCGAAATGAACATCGGCGAATGCGAGCCAAAGATGATCTGGGTATGCCCTTGGGCACCCGGAAGTGTGCCGCTGCTTAGTCCGCGCAACACCTCTGCGAAATGTCGCTGTTTGGTTGGGTGCTGGTAGAGCTCAGGCTCCTCGATCGCGAGGATCAGTGTTGGCGCTTGTGCGGCAATCGCATTATCGTCGAGTGCGTCGCCGCCCGCATTCCCGGCAGCTTCATCTTCAGTGTCCGGGTCCGTCGCGCGCGCGAGGTGTTGGAGCAGCGTGAAGATGAAGGCGCGTTGCAGGCCGTGACCCTGTCTGTCGACCGGACCACCAAAACCGTCGTCCTTTAGAAACACGTCTGCCATCGGTAAGGGGACCGGTATCTCTACTATCTCACGCCAATTCAGCGCGACCTCCGCATCTTGGTACAGGCCTTGCAGATCGGCGGTAAGCGCTCCGGCTAAGGTGCCAAGCTCTGGCATGTTTTCCGCCGATACCAACTCCAGATAGGCTTCAGTCATCTTCGCCTTGAAGACTTGGACGTCAGCTCGCTGCAAGATCTGACTTCGTACAAGTAATTCAAGCAGCTTACCGATAACGCTCGTCTTACCATCGGCGGCATCGGCCGATGCCTCGCGAACGGCCGGAATGAACATAAAGTTTGTATGCCTCTGGAGCTTGCCACGACTATTGTTCTGGAAGCCGAAGAACTGCCCATCGTCGGGCAATAGGACCAGTTGCTCCGGATGGATTGCCTCCCAATCCAGCAGTGCCTGGTCAACTGCAGCGGCGCTACCAGCGTTGGGCAGGTCTGCGTAGAGCGGATTATCTGCGCTCAGGGCGTTGTAAGCCGCGCGTTTTGCCGTCGCGCTGGATGCGGATCGGATTGAAACGAAGTCAGGGATTTGGGGAACTACACCATGATATCTACCGCTTGAGGCGCCACTATCAAAAACACGGGTTACTACCAGCTTACCGTCGCGAACACGGTCCTCGAAAGATGCTACTTCTTGATCACTTAGCTGATGAAAGGTGAGTTCTATCTCGATCGGCTGCCCTTGATCGCGCCCGAAGAAGTCATCCGCATCGCAGCTTTTTGACGTCGAGTAAAATTTCTCAATCGCTTTCAGTATAGAGGACTTCCCCGCGCCGTTGCCTCCGATGAACGCTGTATGCGCGCCGAAGCTGACTTCGATATCTCGAAGCGACCGAAAATTTTTTATGCGTGCACGCTCAAGCTGCATTGCTCCCCCAGTATTCCGAACTTTCAATTCTAATCCGTATGAATGCAACACGATAACAAACATTCAGTACGCCACAATGCACGGTGGCGCGACCGTTAGACGTGCATTCAGCATAACTCTTAAGGACCGAGATAAACGCCCCTTTTGGGGTTCGAAACCTGGGCACCGTAACGAAACCAATCGCGAGGCGAAGTGCACACTCCCTCGGATGCCTTCAATAGGCACCAAGGGCGATTCCGCCAGCCGGACCAAGCGCCTCTTTTTCGCAACTTGGTCGTTCGTGCAAGATGCAGCGAAAGTAGGCTTCCCGCCGATTCTGTGGAAAAACACCCGTTCGCGAGCGCAGAATATCGACGGCTGAACGTGGTGCGATCGCCTTTCGTGTCAGGCATTCCGCATTCGCTGCGGTGCAGGAAGTATCTTGGCCAGTTTCCTGAGGTTCTGCGCGGTGGCAGCGAGGAGAAATTCGTCGTTGGCGCCGCATGGTCCGCGCAATCGGAGCCTTCCGAGGCCGAGGATGCGCTTGAGGTGCGCGAAGAGCATCTCGACCTTCTTTCGGAGCTTCATCGAGATGTCGTATTGCTTGGTTTTGGCGATGTCGCGCGCGACCTGGCGGGCGTCTTCGTGTTCCTCGCGGGTGATGGTTCTGGCATCGGCGTTCGGGCAGCATTTCTGTTTCGACGGGCAGGCCTGACAGGTCAGCTTCAGGGCACGGTATTTGGCTCGACCTCCACTGGTTGGCCCCCGGTTCGGGTCGGAATAGTTCCGGCGGAACTGCTTCAGTGTCTGGCCCTCGGGGCAGACGTATTGGTCGTGCTCGGCGTCCCACTCAAAGTCCGCCCGGCTCCAGGTGCCATCGCTGCGGCCAGACTTGTCAAAGACCGGAATGTGCGGGGCGATCTTGCGCTCGACCAGCCAGCCCAGCATCGGCCCGGTGCCATATGCGGTGTCGGCGATCAGGCGTTCGGGATGCAGGTCAAACCTGGTCTTCGCCCGATCCAGCATGGTCTTGGTCGAGCCGACCTCTGCCTGCCGGATCGATCTTGTCGCCTCGACATCAATGATGACGCCGTTATCCGTGTCTATCAGGTAGTTGTCGGAATAGCTGAAGAATGCCGGTCCCTTGCGTGCCGCCGTCCACTGGCTGGCCGGGTCGGAATGCGACGTGAACTTGGGTGTGACCTCGCTGGCTGCACCAAAGGCGGCCTCATCCAGCGTATCGAGATACTCGCGAACTGCACGGGGGGCATCGGCTGGATCAATCTGTGAGACGTCCCAGTCCTCCTTCGGCGTCGAGTTTTGCTTGTTCGCGTCCGCCTCGATCAGGCTGGCATCTACCGCCATCCTTTGCCCGCTGACCAAGCCTTCCTCGATACAGCGCGCGACGGTCGTTTCGAACAGGTGCCGCAGCAGTTCGCTGTCGCGGAAACGCCCGTGCCGGTTCTTCGAAAACGTGGAATGGTCCGGGACGCGGTCACTCAGATCGAGGCGGCAGAACCAGCGATAGGCGAGGTTCAGATGCACCTCCTCGCACAGCCGCCGCTCAGACCGGATGCCGAAGCAATAGCCCACCAGCAGCATCCGGATGAGAAGTTCAGGATCGACGGACGGGCGTCCGGTGTGACTGTAGAAATCGGCGAGGTAGCTGCGGATGCCGGACAGGTCCACAAACCGGTCGATGGAGCGAAGCAGGTGGTTCTGCGGGACATGATCCTCAAGCGAGAACTCGTAAAACAGCGCTGGTTGCGCCTCCTGCCGCGGTCCCATCATGGCCGATCCTCCCACCCTGTACTGGAATTGAATCAGCCGAGGGACCTTCGTTCAAGGGCGAGTTTTTCAACAAAATACGCCCGTTGTGTCGATCGCCTGGAACGGCCCAAGGACGAAGCCGCTTCGCGGCATTGGCGCATGTTGCTGATGGGGTGAGCCGCCCATAGCGGCGCGCACTTTGCGATCTGGCCGACCTGGCTGACGATTAGGACCTTCTCAATCATCAGACAGGAGGTTTCCATGACAGAGGAGAGAGTAAGCCCGCTGCGCCAGCGGATGATCGAAGACATGCGCATCCGTGGGATGGGCGACAAGGCGCAGAAGTCCCACATCCGGGCGATCAAGGATTTCGCCGCTTTCCTCGGGCGATCACTCGACACGGCGACGCCGGAGGATCTGCGCGCATATCAGCTCCACATGTCGGATACCGGGGTGACCCCGTCGACCTTCAACACACGCATTGTGGCGCTGCGGTTCTTTTTCGGCATGACCTGCGGGCGCGAAGAGATGAAGCGATTCATGCAATTCCGCACCGAACCGCGCAAGCTGCCGGTCGTCTTCAGCGTCGAGGAGGTGTCCGACATCCTGATGGCGGCACCGAGGCCGGGCCTGAAGTATCGGGCTGCGCTCAGCATCTCCTACGGCGCCGGGCTCAGGGCAGCCGAGGTCTGCAACCTCAAGATCGTCGACATCGTGCCAGAGGCGCGTCTTCGACACGACGACAGCGACCGGATGCTGATCCATGTCGAACAGGGCAAATGTCAGAAAGACCGCAAGGTGATGCTGTCGCCCGGATTGTAGGAGCTTTTGCGTGCCTGGTGGCGCGAGGCACGCCCGGAGGGCTGGCTGTTTCCCGGCAAGCCCAAGATCAACCCGATCTCGCCAAGGCAGCTGAACCGGGCCTTCACCTCGGCCAAGCACATGGCCGGCGTCAAGAAGGTCGCGACGCTGCAAACGTTGCGCCACAGTTTCGCGACGCATCTGCTGGAGGCCAATACCGATGTGCGGGTGATCCAGGTGCTTCTCGGCCATGCCAAACTGACGACTACCGCGCGATACACCCACGTGGCCACCAAGACGATCCGCGACACGGTCAGCCCCTACGAGATGCTGGCCAAGTTGCAGGATCAGACGGTGAAGCGAAGCTTGGAATAACCTGCGCCGGGCGTGCCCCGGCCAAAGCTGGAGATTGCTGACATCTTCCGCGCCCATGGTCCTGCGTGGCGGCGGGCCAATGTGGGGCATGTCAGCCTGACCCAGCTCAAGGTGATGTCAGCGATTGAAGCCTGCCGGACCGAAGCGCTCGGCGGGCATCTGGCGGGTTGCACCAAGTGCGGCCGCCATCATATCGCCTATAACTCCTGCAAGAACCGACATTGCCCCAAATGTCAGGGCCCGGCCGCACGCGACTGGATGGAGGCGCGTGCCGAGGATCTTCTGCCCGTGGAATACTTCCACGTGGTCTTTACCCTGCCAGCCGAGATCGCCCAGATCGCCTATTGGAACAAGCGGGCGGTCAACGGTCTATTGTTCAAGGCTTCGGCGGAAACGGTGATGACCATCGCGGCAGACCCCAAGCGCATGGGCGCGCGGGTGGGCATGACCAGCGTGTTGCACACCTGGGGCTCGGCGCTGACCCACCATCCTCACATCCACATGATCGTGCCGGGCGGCGGCCTGTCGCCTGACGGCACGAAGTGGGTCCACTGCCGCCCCGGGTTCTTTCTGCATGCGCGGGTTCTGTCGCGGCTGTTTCGACGCCTGTTCCTGGAGGGGCTGATGGATCTGCACCGGGCCGGTCAATTGGCCTTCTTCGGCGATCTGGCCGAGTTGGCCAACGGGGACACCTTCACGACCTGGCTCGCCCCGTTCCGCAAATCCGAGTGGGTGGTCTATGCCAAGCCACCCTTCGGAGGCCCCGAGGCCGTGCTGGCCTATCTGAGCCGATACACCCACAGGGTCGCGATCTCGAACACCCGCCTGATCAGCGCCGATGCCGATACCGTCGCCTTCCGCTGGAAGGATTACCGCATCAAGTTCGGCGCACCACTGCCCGGCAGTGGTTTGCGCAGCACAACCACGAGAGGGCGGCAGAAGTTCATGCGCCTGGCCACGCCGGAGTTCATCCGCCGCTTCCTGATCCATGTCTTGCCGGACGGGTTCCACCGCATCCGGCATTACGGCCTGTTGGCCAACTCGACCCGCAAGGCCAACATCACCAGAATCCGCACCATGCTCTGCGTCCAGCAGTCTAAACAGCCCGCTGTGCCAGAACCACAAGCCGAGATCGCACCACTCACCCTGCGCGAACCATGTCCCTGCTGCGGCGGCCCAATGCGCATCGTCGAAATCTTCCGGCGCGGGCAAAAACCGTCATCACGAGCACCGCCAAGGGAGCAGGCCGCATGACAAATCGCCTGTCACTCGTCACGGAAATCCACCAGCTGCAATCCGCAGACTTGGTCCTAACAGCCTGTGCTTGTTCACTTCCAGCGTCGCACGAAGCGGCAATGACACCGAAACACACAGCTTTGTCGGCATCCTCACCCGTGCATGCGAGCGTATCGGGCACCATGCGCACCTTCAGCCGTACCCCTGATGCAACGGTTGCCCCAACCGACTGCACACTTTCCCCATAGACGGATCCAAGACCCTCGCGGCTTCCACCTTGGGAGGTTGTCCAACGCGGGTCGTGGTCGCGCCAGTGCGCAACGTGCCGCCGCGACCCGCATCAGAAAACCTTCACCAAAGCTGCCTTTGAACGGTTCGTCGCACGCTGCATTGCAGCTTCCGGAAAGCGGACAATAATATGCAAAAGACACGTTATGCACTCATTGACTCGATAAAGTGCGAAGATGTTGGACGTTGATCTCCACAAGCCCGTTACAGACCTTTCTGGAACCAGGTGTTAAACCAAATCTCGGCGTGCTCGTTGACAATCTAATCTGGTGTTTTGACTATGTGACCAAGTTGGAGAGAGTGCGATGCAAAACACGTTTTCCTGGCCGTGAAATGTATGAAGGAGGTGTACAGCTAATATGGGACTGAATTTGTTTGAACACCTGGCTCCCGATGAGACGCTTCATCCTCAATTTTTGAAGACGCGAGATGACAGTTTGATGGCGCCTGCTCGGTCAACCTTATCTGAAATAGCTGTAACGATGAGTGATCCGGATGGAAACTTCGTTCAGCAGTTCCAGACACACGGGTTCGACGCGCGGACCTTTGAGTTGTATCTGCACGCACTTTTCACGGAGGCTGGTCATACCCTTGATCGCAACCACAACCGCCCTGATTTTCTTATCAGCCGTGACGGTCTGACCGTTGCCGTCGAAGCCGTCACCGCCAATCCGACACCTCGGAAAGACTACCAACCCTATGAGCTTTTCCCAAGAGTCTCGCCACGCACCGCAGAAGAGGCGATGCGCTTCCTCAAACAAGAGGTGGCGATAAAATTTGGCAGCCCACTATATTCCAAAATGCAAAAAAAGTATTGGACGCTACCGCATGTTGCTGGAAAGCCATTCGTGATCGCTATCGAAAACTTTCACGGTGGTGGCCTTAATCTCTCCGCCACATCCATTTCTCAATATCTCTTTGGGATCGATCATCGGCATTTGTTCGATGATGGCGGAAATCTGGTTGTCGAGGGCAACGCTATCCTAAAACATGAAGGGTCCAAAGTGATCCCTTCTAACTTCTTTGGCCTTCCGGACGCGCACCACGTTTCCGGAATTCTCTTCAGTAATGCAGGCACCGTCCCGAAGTTCGGACGCATCGGACAACAAGGCCATTATCGCTCGAAAGCTACCCGAATGGTCAGATCCGGAACATGTTGGGACCCGAATCCTAACGCTATCAGTCCGCAAGTATTTGCCTACGAAGTGGGTGATTTAGATATGCCTTCCGAGCCATGGCGTGATGGATCTGTCTTCATCCACAATCCATATGCCCTTCATCCGCTGCCAGCAGAATGGATTGGTGCAAGTGCAGAGGAAAACCTGTCAGAGGGCGGCACAGTGGTAGCGACAATGACAGATCCGTTCCACGTCTATGCCTCCACAACAACGCTACTTCGCGGCCCAGCATCAGACAGACACGTGCGAAAATGTATAGCCGGTCAAATAAACGTATTGCGTCTAAGCCAAGCGATGGGGGAAAGCTGGCGGTCTTAGCGATTTCCGGTATTTTAACGTCCGCTACTTTCAAGCCAAAAATCTTTACTTCACCCGCAGCGAAAGTCATGTGTGGATGTATATGGACCCCGCCTAATTGCAACGGTCTGTTTGGTCTGGTTCAGGATCACGATTGCTGACGTATATCCGGCTTCTGTGAGCGGCCCGATATATCGTCACCGCGAGCCCCGATGGATTTCCGCTTGCTTCCCCCTCATTGGCTCCAAGGCATCAGCGGAGCTGCGCCGATCCACACACCAGGTTCAAGAAGCAACGGTTCGTGTCGTTGTCACCATCCCATGCCAAGTTGCTGCAAATTTCCGGTATCTCTCAGTTTTTGCCTTCCTGTGCTCTCTTAGCCGGACAAGGCCGGTTGATATTCGGTGTGAACCGCCCCGGGTTTACCGGAGAGTTTCTGGTTCAATGATTAGGCTACTTTTTCGACCGCGTTCAAGTTTGCATAGAAGGCCTCCTCTGCT
>NZ_SLZU01000021.1 GCF_004342065.1 Primorskyibacter sedentarius
TTTTCCCGTGCGGGTCGTCAGCCCTGGTGGCTACTATCTCGTGACGCCTTGGGACAAGATAGACTTGCCCCGGGTGCAGTTGTTTCGTGATTGGGCGATGGGGCAGATCTGATCGGATGTGCAACATGAATCTGTCACTTTTAGTGCCACCACAGGTGCTCGTTTAGCCAAACTATGGCGCGACTGACATCATGCAAAGCGAGTGCATAGCCGCGATGTAGCTCCTGTGTGCCGATCTCGGCGACATGGCAGGTGAAGGCATTCGCGAGTCGGACCGACCCTATCTACATTTAATACACTGATAAATAATGCTTATTTGGTGACGACTACGTGCCCTCGACGGTGCTTAGCCGTGCAGCATTGATCAATGTGCGAGCCATGTCCCGTGCCAGTACGGCGGCCTCGGGCATGTTCCGGACATGCGCCGTGGCAATTGCGCCTTCCTTCAACAGTGCGAGGCATTCTGCCATCTGTTCCGGCTCTGGCAGTTGCGCCTCGCGGCATGTCTTTTCCAGGTAATCCACGATCCGCCTCTTGTGCTCGGACGCCACGCGATGCGCGGGGTGGTCATGCGCTGCAAACTCGCTTGCCGCGTTGATGAAAGCACAGCCCGAGAACCCCAGATCCTTGAACGCCTTGCCGCGAAACCAGTCCTCCAGCGCGTCGAACATCGCCAACAGACGTTCTCCGGGGTCGGCCGAGGCCTTCTCCATCTCGGACATCAGCCAGTTTCGAAAGCGTTCGTCCCGCAACTGCAACGCGGCAAGGATCAACTCGTCCTTGGACCGGAAATGCTTGTAGAGGGTCATCTTCGCAACCCCCGATTCGGCCAGGATCTTGTCGATTCCTGTGGCATGGAAGCCGTGCAGGTAGAAAAGCTTCAGGGCGGTTTCCACAAGATCGTCCCGGCGCTTGTTCAAGAGATTCTCCCCTCAGTTCAGACAGTTCTGTCTACTTATTTATCAATTCAGTCCACTTATCAATGGAAATTGAACATTCTCGGCACATCACAATCGGACAAAGGGATTTGACAAATAGACAGACTTGTCTGTTTATATAGCGACGCCGCAAGGCGATTTGTCACAAACAGAGATGAGAGAGACCATGACACGTATCCCCCTTCCCGCTTCCATCGAAGACGCCCCGGCTGCGGCCCGCCCGCTGCTCGAGGGGGTCAAGGCACAGCTCGGCTTGGTGCCGAACCTGTTCCGCATCACCGCCAACAGCCCTGCTGCCCTCGGCGGCTACCTCGAACTGAACGGTGCGCTCGCGAAGGGCGAACTACCCGCCGCTACGCGAGAGCGCATCGCGCTGGCTGTCGCCCAGAGGAACGGTTGCGACTACTGCCTGTCGGCGCACAGCTACATCGGCAAGAACATGGCCAAGCTCGACGATGCCGAGATTGCTGCCAACCGGCGCGGCGGCTCTTCCGATCCAAAGGCCGACGCCGCAGTTCGCTTTGCCGTGTCCTTGGTAGAGGCGCGCGGCAGCGTCACCGATGCCGAGGTCAAGGCCGTAAAACTCGCGGGCTACAACGACGCTCAAATCGTCGAGATCGTGGCCCATGTCGCGCTTAACACGCTGACCAACTACCTCAACGAGGCGTTTGGTACCCCGATCGATTTCCCGGTCGTGAGCGCCGACGCCGCCTGATCCCGCTGTCCCCCAGGTCCCCCCACGGCGTCCCGGCATTTTCCCAGTCCCTCACCGCCCGCCGGGGCGCCCGCTTTTTCCAATGGAGCCGCACATGTCCCGCCCACCAATTCCCCCGTTCACCGCCGACACCGCTGCGAAAAAGGTCCGCCTCGCCGAAGATGCCTGGAACAGTCGCCAGCCCGAGCAAGTCGCGCAGGCCTATACGCCCGACAGCCAGTGGCGCAACCGCGCCGAGCGCTTCTCGGGGCGCGGTGCCATTGTCGATTTCCTGACCCGCAAATGGGCCCGCGAACACGAATACCGGCTGATCAAGGAACTCTGGTCGCAGGAAGGCAACCGCATCGCCGTGCGCTTTGCCTACGAGTACCGCGATGACAGCGGTTCCTGGTTCCGGGCCTATGGCAACGAGAACTGGGAATTCGCCGCGGACGGCCGGATGCAGCGGCGCATTGCCTCGATCAACGATCTGCCAATCGCCGAGAGTGAGCGGTTGATGCGCTGGCCGCAGGGGCGGCGTCCCGACGATCACCCCGGCCTGTCCGAGCTGGGCCTGTAAGGAGAGACAGTCATGGCCAAAGCCTATGCGAACATCGCCTTCACCCCCGCCGTGCGTGCCATGCAGGCGCGTCACGGTTCGGCCGACATATACGCTCGCATGCTTTCGGACGCGTCACAGGAAGGCGATCAACTGACCGAACGTGAAGCTGCCTTTCTCCGCGCCCGTGACGGGATCTTTCAAGCCACGGTCAGCGAAACCGGCTGGCCCTATGTCCAGTTCCGCGGCGGTGCGCCGGGGTTCCTGAATGTCATCGATCCGCAGACGGTGGCCTATGCCGATTACCGCGGAAACAAGCAGTATATCAGCACCGGCAACTTGCAAAACAACGACCGCGTCTCGATCCTTGCCATTGATTTCGCGCGACGCCGGAGGCTCAAGCTGCTGGGTCATGCGCGGATCGCGGTCGATCCCACGGTCATCGCTTACCTGAACCCGCCCGACGGGCCAAAAGCAGACCGCGCCATCGTCATTCGCGTCGCCGCCTTCGACTGGAACTGCCCTCAGCACATCCCGGTGCGCCGCACCGATGCCGAACATGGCAACGAAATCGACCGACTACGCGCCCGCATCACTGAGTTGGAAAAAATGCGCTGCGCTTCAGTCTGACCCCCTTCTGCGCCGCCCCCGGATATCCCGGGAGCGGCATTGTTCACTAAGCCGCATCGCTATGGAGTTTGCCATGCCCAGTGTCACTTCCGCCTTTGTTCATGCCATCACCTCCGCCGCCGGAATGACTGTCACGCCAGAAGGGCAGGTCCTTTCAGGATCCAAGGTCATTTGCCAGCTTCCGCCGCTCACCGACGGTTATATCAACGACGAAAGTCATTTCGGCCTGATCGATCTTGTCGCCGCGCACCACCCCGACCGCGTAACACTGATCGCAGCCTATGCCGATGCGATCCGCGTGGACGATCTCGGGGTGCTCGGGCTTGCGTTGAAAACTGCACCGACCCTTGGTGCCTCACTGGCGCGGCTGGAACGGTATTTCCGCCTGCTGAGTGACACGGCCACCTATTGGCTGGACCGCCAAGACGACCAAGCGACTCTGGTCATCGAAGGCTGCACGCCCGACCATGCAGCCCTGACCCTGCGCAACGAATGCGCGCTGGCCGCAGTCGCCTGCAACATGCGGGCCTTCGTACGCGACGGGCTGCCGCTGGAATGCGTGACCTTTCGCCATACCTGCCCGGACGATCCCGCGCGGTACGGGGAACATTTCGGGTGCCCGGTGATCTTTGGCGCCGCCCGTGACGCCATCGTGATGCCGAAACGGGCAATGAACCTGCCAAACCGCATAGGCGACGTGGCGATCTCGGACTTCCTCACCCGACATCTCGATCGCGAACTGGAGGCCGTATTGAACGTGCCGCCGCTGCGAGCCGACCTTTTCCGTCGCCTGCCCAGGGCGCTCAGCACCGGGGTGCCGCAGGCCGCGACCATCGCGCATGAGATCGGCATGAGCGAGCGCACGTTCTTCCGTCGACTTGCCGAAGAAGGCACGACCTACCGTGACGTGGTACGCGATGTGCAGATCCGTCTTGCACGCGACCTGCTGAAACACGGCGATTGCAGCATCGCCGAAGTCGCCTTCCTGACCGGATTTGCCGAGCAGAGCACATTTGGCCGCGCCTTCAAGCGCTGGGTCGGGCAGGCCCCGGCGCAGTATCGCAAGGCCGCGTCTGACCGCTTGGCTGCGCCTGGCGCGGCTGTCATGGCGGGCGCGGCCCAAAGACTGGCAGGTGTGGCCGATACTGCCCAAGCGGTGCCGGTTTAACCTGATGTCATCGGAACGGAACACCTCTTCCAGCCACCGCAGTGCACCCCGCCGCCCCAGGAAACCGAAAGGCCCGAATTATGGAACCCTTCTTCCCGCCCCATCGCGCGCACCAAGATAAACCTGCCTCCCGCCGCCGTCGCCCCGCACGCTTTGCCTCACTCAAAAGCCGTGACGCGAAGGATATGACGTCTCTGCTGATCTCGGCCACCGCTTGTGCACTGACCACCGGCGCGTTTGCAACGCTGATCATGATGTCGGCCCCTGCCTACGCCGGAACAGCGGTCACGGATGGCACCGAAAGTTCGCCGGATAAAACCGCCGCCACCGAATGGCTTTATCCGGCGCACGCCGTCCCGGGCGATGATCCCGCGCCCGTCCCGTTCAGCGGTCCGCGCGGCCTCGAAATGCTGCCGGTCTGCACCTGCACCCTGCCCTTGGCCCAGACGAACTGAGCCTAACTCGTGCGGCCCGACGGCGGCACGGCACCCCAGAAAAGCGAGCTTGTCCATTGCCGCGGCGCCCCTGCCTCTGCGACCGGATCAGCCTTGCGTAACGCTGGGATCATGCTGACCTGACAGCGCCTCGGCGCTGCCCCCTCGCACCACCCTTATCCAACCCTCATCAAGGAGAGAGACGATGAAACACCACGACCACGAAAACTGCGGTTGCAACCTCACGCCCCAGCATGTCGACATGGCCCGGCGCCGCCTGCTGGCGGGAGCCGCCGCCAGCAGTGTCGCAGCGGTCGCGGGCGCGTCGGCCAACGCCGCCACGCCTGAGGCCCGCTCGCTCTACGCCGACCCGGCCGACCCAGGTCTGCCGCAGATTGACATGGACGTCGTCCCGGGCCGCACTGCTCTGGTCGTGACCGACCCGCAGATCGATTTCCTGTCCGAGGATGGCGTCACCTGGGGCGTGGTCGGCGAAAGCGTGACCGAACAGGGCACCGTCGACAATATCGAGCGCCTCTTCGCCGCCGCCAAATCCGCAGGAATGCCGGTCTTCATCTCCCCGCACTACTACTATCCGCACGACCACAAATGGCATTTCGAAGGCACGCTGGAAAAGACCATGCATTCGATCGGCATGTTTGACCGTCCCGGGCCGCTCGACCTGACGGATTTTGACGGCTCCGGCGCCGACTGGATGCCGCAGTACAAAAAATATATCGAGGACGGCGATACCGTCATCTGTTCGCCGCACAAAGTCTACAGCCCGGCGCAGAACGACCTGAACCTGCAGCTGCGCAAGCGCGGCATCGACAAGGTGATCCTGGCTGGAATGTCGGCCAACCTCTGCACCCAGGCCCATCTCTACGAGTTGCTGGAACTGGGCTACGAGGTCGCCGTGGTGCGCGACGCCACCGCCGGCGCCAAAGTGCCCGAAGGCGACGGATACCTCGCTGCCATCATCAATTTCCGAATGGTTGCCAACGGCGTCTGGTGGACAGACGACGCTGTGACCCGCATCGCTCGCGGCGCGTAGGCGGCGCAGCACTCCCAATCCCTGACCCAAACTCGAAAACAAAGGACCAAACCCATGACCAGACTTACGCTCACTGCCGTGCTGTCCGCAGCCCTGATCTCGCTCTCCCCGGCCGCCTTCGCCGCTGACGAATATAATGTGAACAACGGGTTGACCCTGACCGGTCATCCGCTGGGGATGCACGGGTTCGATCCGGTTTCGATGTTCGAAGCCGAAGCGCCCCAAATCGGTGACGCAAAGTTCACCTCGGAACATGACGGGGTGGATTACTACTTTGCCAGCGCCGAGACCAAGGCCGCCTTCGACGCCGACCCCGCGGCCATGCTGCCCCAGTTCGGCGGCTTTTGCGCCTTCGGTGTCTATGCAGGCAAGAAACTGGACGGCGACGTGCGCTATGCGGACATCGTCGACGGCAAGCTCTACCTGTTCGTGAACCAGTCTATCTTCGAGAAGTATCTCGAAGATCGCGCCACGATCATTGACGGCGCCTTCGCCAAGTGGCCGGAGATCATGGAAACTCCGGTGGGTGATCTCTGACCAGACCCAAGTGACCCAAGCTGGGCCGCCAAGTCCTCCGGGCGGTCCGGCAACTCGACAATCGAATGGGGGCTACCGGGCTCGGATGCAGGACACAGCGCCGGAAGACGACGATTTCGTCGGCTCATTGGGAGGTAACCGTGCGGCTTGTCGCAGCAACTGGGCGAGATCAAACCTAAAATTGCCAAGCCGAGAGTAGTTTAGCAAGGGCATCTTCCGGAGGAAAAGCAGAGCAATAAAGGCCTTTCACCGAAAAGACGAATTGCACCAACACCGGTTGCGGACACTCCAGAGGCTGAAGTGCCTTAATTGTCGCTGGATACGGCTGACCCGGCGGTTGGAAATTTACCTCACGCCGCTATGTATGGTTGATGAATGATCTTTCGAACCTCCCGCTTGACAACCTGAGCCTGAACGAAGCGGCTCGTCCCAAGGCGCCATCCGTGCCGGAGGCAACTGAGCTGCACCGTCAGCAGGGGCTGCAACTGGCCGCGATTCACAATCATTACCTGAACGAGATGGCCCAGATCGGTGCTGTATTGGCGCGGATTGAAGCGAAAGATGCCCCACCCGAGCACCTTAAGCGCATCGTGCTTTCGCTCGACATGACTGAGAATTTACGCGGGTTCGGGTCCCTTTGCGGGCGAGAATGCCGGGTGCTGAAGTTTCACCACGACATTGAAAGCGCCGACGTATTTCCAAGGGTCGAGGCAGCGGGCGGCGGTAGGTTTCGCGAAGTCGTGGCGAAACTGAAGGCCGAACATGAGGTGGTACATGAATTGATTATCCGCCTGAACCGCGCAGCCGATGCACTGACCGACGACCCATCAGAGGCAAATTTCGCGCATGCCGCTGCTGCGTTCCGCAAGCTGGAAGAGGTCGTGCGCTCTCATTTTGGCTACGAAGAAACCGAATTGGCCGAAGCCATCGGCTATTATTTGGGTTCGATCTGAAATCGTCTCGGTCTGTGCGCCAACAACACTGTGTTGCAAAGTCCAATGTTGGGTGCGGCTGCAAAGGCTCCGACCGGTCGCAATTGGTGAGTTGATATGAGATCAGCTGCGCCCGGTCTGACGCGCTGACCGGCTCGGCACGTGCGCGGCAAGAACCTTGCGCAATTATAGCCTTGCTATGCGTTGGAGCGAGGGCAGGAAATCCCTCTTCTCGCGCCCTTTGATTGGTGGCATTGTCAAACGTCACTAAGAGGGTGCGGCGGAGGCCATCAGCCACGCGCCACCTGCGCCTTGCCGTCGGCGCCTGTACAGCGCGGCGTTTACCCGGGTGCCACCCATGCTCTTCGATCTCGGTTCCTACGCGCCTCAGGGCGCCCTTCTTCTGGTGGCTGGCGTCTTCGCCCTGTTCCTGACCGAACGCTTCGCCGCCGAGGTCACTGCTCTTGGCGGTGTGGCGGTGGCGCTGCTGCTTGGTCTCGTCAGCACCGACGACCTGCTCAAGGCGCTGAGCAACTCCGCCCCCGCCACTATCGGCGCTATGTTCGTGCTGAGCGCCGCGCTTGTGCGCACCGGCGTGCTCGAGGCCGTGGCCGAGGCGCTGAGCCGCGGCATGGTCCGGCGCCCAAGGCTGACGATCCTGCTCTTCTTCGCGCTGGCGGCCATCGCATCAGCCTTCATGAACAACACGCCAGTGGTAATGATCCTGATCCCGGTGGTCTTCGGACTGGCCCGCCAGCTTGGCACAAGCGCCTCTCGGTTTCTCATGCCGCTCAGCTTTGTGGTGATCATGGGCGGCACCTGCACGCTTATCGGCACCTCAACGAACATCCTTGTGGACGGTGTCGCCCGGGATCTCGATCTGGCGCCTTTCACGCTGTTCGAGATCGCCCCTCTCGGCATCACGCTGGCATTGCTGGGCAGCCTCTTTCTCGCGGTCGCCGCGCCGCGCCTGCTGCCCGAACGGATGGCGCTGGCCGAGGCGCAGGCGCCACGTAGCGGGCGGTCGTGGCGGGTCGAACTCTTCGTGCCGGCCGCCTCGCCGCTTATCGGACGCAGGGTCGCCGACATATCCGATTTCCGGCGCAGCGGTACACGGCTTGTCGACCTGATCCGCGAGGACGTATCGCTGCGGCGTAACCTGCGATCCGAGGTGCTCACCCTTGGCGACAGGGTCGTGTTGCACACCTCTGATGCCGAAGTGGCGGGCTACCGGTCAGAGGGGTCGCGCAGCCTCGCCATTCCCGGCCTGGAGCCGGCCAACGCACGACGTCACAAGGTTATCGAAGCGCTGGTAAAGGACCGGAAGGGGGCGGTCGCCGAGCTTGGTTGGCGGCGCAGCCACGGTGTCTACCCGATCGCCCTGCACCGACAGGGCAGCACGCGCGATCTTCTGGACGACCGGCTGCAGCTGCAACCGGGCGATACAGTGCTTCTGGACGGGTCGGCTGAGGACATCGCACGCCTCGCGCGAGACGAGGATCTGATCCTGCTTGCCCCGTTGCAGGCGCGCGCTTTCCGGCGTGGCAAGGCACCGATTGCGCTGGCAGTTCTGACGATGGTGGTGCTCGGCGCGGCGCTGGAGCTTGCACCGATCCTGCCGCTGGCGATCATCGGCGCGGCCATCGTGCTGCTGACCCGCTGCGTCGAGCCCGACGAAGGTATCGGCGCCATTGACGGCCGCCTGCTCTTGCTGATTGTCAGCATGCTGGTTCTGGGCACCGCGATGGAGCGCAGCGGGGCGATGGACCTTATCGTAAGCGGGCTCTCGGGGCCGCTGGCGCAGCTGAGCCCGATCCTCGCGCTGGCGCTGATCTACGCTGTCACGTCGGTGTTGACCGAGGTGGTGACCAACAACGCAGTCGCAGTGATCATGACCCCGATCGCCGTCGGCGTGGCTGGCGCGCTGGGGCTGGACGCCCGGGCCTTTGTCGTGGTCGTCATGTTTGGCGCCAGCGCCAGTTTCGCGGCCCCGATCGGCTATCAGACCAACACGATGGTCTACAACGCCGGCGGCTACCGCTTCACCGATTTCCTGCGACTGGGCCTGCCGATGAATATCATGGCTGGCGTGGTCACCGTCCTGCTGGCGCCGGTCTTCTGGCCATTGCAGCCGTAGAGGTGCAAGGCTGGAAGGGCTCTGCTCATGGCGTGGATGCCCCTCCCGAGGGCATCGCAATGTGCCATTGTAGTGAGTGTTGAAGCCATCGACAGAGCCACAGGAATGGGAACTGAAAGCCGCGTGAGAGATACAGTTGCTAAGTAGGACTTTGTTCGAAACTTGCGCGATCTTACTCGATTCCTGCCATGCGATAGGACTCCTCAAGAAAGGCGCGCATCGACGGATCACGCTCGATCGCGCTTGCCATCAGGGCTCCCAGCGTCACTTCGTACCCGAGTGTTTCATACTCGGCAAGCATCCAGTCGGCATCGTCCAGCCGTCCAAGTCGGGCATAAATGGCTACAAGTGTGCGCAGGCAATAAGGGCTGTTCGGCATCTGCTGGGTGCAAGTCAGAACCGCGTCTTCGGCTTCTTCGTATTTACCCAGATGAAACAACGTGTTGCTTAGCCCAATGTAGTACCAGAAAGGAGGCAACGGGTGCGTTGCCATCACACTTTCGAAAATCGGCAACGCGTCTTCGGGATGACCTGCCATGGTGGTGACGATGGCATAGTAGATCCGCGCATCATCGTTGGCGGGCTGCAGAGACATGGCCGTGCGGAGGTGCTTCAGCGCTGCAGCGGTGTCTCCTGTCGGGACAACCGAATGAAGCCGCCCAAGCGCGTAGTGGGCAAGCCACAACTCAGGATCAAGTTCCAACGCCTTCCGAGCAAAGTAGAACGCCTTTTCGGCATCTGCGCTCGAAAGCACGATCCAGCCGTTTTCCAACCGGATCGCGTAGGCAGCGGCAAGCTCGGCATAGGCGCGAGCATAGTCTGGGTCGTGTTCCAACGCGCGGCGCAGGAATCTCTCGGCGGAAAGGCTTCCGTCATAGGTGAACGCACTGAGTTCGCGGCGCGCACGCATCACGTCTTCGAAAGCGGCGGGGTCAGATGTGCCGCCGAGCGACAGCCGCTGGCGGTCACGCGTATCAAGTGTGATGTGCATCGCTTCCACAAGCGCTTCTGGCAACGTCTGGCGATATGCGAGGAAATTGTTGCGGGCGCCCTGGAAACGGTCTGCCCAGACGGTAGTACCGTCAGAGCCGTCGATAAGTTGCACTGATACCGCTATTTCTGCTCCATCCTCGCGCACGCTTCCGGCAATCAGATAGCGCGCCTTGAGCGACTGTGACAATTCGACCGGGCTGTCCAGAACCGCCGCCATTGCGTGCGTCTGAGCTTGTGACACAATCCCTATTCCCGACATTTCGGCCAAGCGGATTTCGAGATCGTCCGAAAGGCCCGCCGCAAGAAAACGGTTTTGCCCAGCGTCCGCCGCGAACGGCAGAATGGCCACACTTTCATGCTGGCCTGCGACCGGGAGAGCCAAAGAGGTTTCCGGTGCGGCCCAACGGGGTTCGTCGAGCCAGAAATTGACGCTGAGAATTGTCGCCGCACAGGCAGCAGCCAGCCAGAGCCATAGCATCCTGCGAGGCAGAGCCTGGGTCGACCCTGCGGGTTCGCTTACATTCAGACGGTATCCCTGCTTCGGAAATGTTTCGACGATCTGGTGTTTTTTATCGCCCAGGACCTTCCGGATATCGGCAATACAGCGGGCGATGCTCTCGTCAGTGGCAATCGCGTCGGGCCAGACCAACTCGCTCAACCGGTCCTTGCTGAGAACGCGGCCCCGTTCTTTCAACAGTACCTCGAGCATACGCAGCGGCTTTGCCCGGAGCGTTACAGTCCGTCCTTCGGCATCGAGCAATTGGCCATCAAGCCAAAAGTAATTCACCCCGCCGAGGCGGATGGGTTCTGCTTGATAATCAACAGGGGGCAGCACCATGTTCGAATGCCCCTTTCGTTCAAGATGATACGTCATTTCCACTTTAGGTGCGAGCAGAATGGGCAGTGCCTGATCCGAAGAGATTTCAAGCCGAATTCAGAACTTTCTCAAGACCTTTTGGGCGCCGTGGGGCACGGATGGCGTCTGCACCCAGGCGCAATTGCAAAGAGCTTCTTCGAGGAGAAATTTTATGACGCGAATTACTATGCGGGCCTCAACAGCCCTTGCGGCGACTCTGACCATCTTTGCCCTCCCGGATGCCGTGAAAGCCCATGGCGTGGATTTGCCCACAAGCTGCAAGGAAGAGGCAGACGCGGCGGTCGACGAGGGCCTTAGCCTGATGCACAACATGATGTACATTCAGGCCGAAGATGCTTTCGATCAGGCAGCCGCATCCGACCCTGATTGCGCCATGGCCCAATGGGGAATCGCGATGGCGAATTTCCATCCGCTTTGGCCAGGGAACCCGTCCCCGGAGGAGACCGCCAAAGGCACCGAAGCCGCCGAGAGACTGGCCGACCTGACCACCGGCAATGATCTGGAGCGTGGACTGACAAAAGCCGCACTTGCCTTTTATGCGCCCGAACACGACGGCTACCGCGCCCAGATCAATGCTTGGGCCGCTGCGCAGATTGACGCCTACGAGGCCAATCCTGACAGTGTAGACGCCGCTGCCTTTGCTGCACTGGCCATGCTCGCCTCCGCTCCTCCAGGCGAGGGCGGGATTGCCATCAATGCGGCCGCCGGAGACCTTCTCGACACGCTCCACAAAAGCGCGCCACACCACCCTGGTGTCATCCACTACGCGATCCACGCCTATGACAATCCGCCGCTCAAAGACCGCGGCGCGCCCTATGCCGTGATTTATGACAAAACAGCTCCGAACGCTGCCCATGCGCTCCACATGCCATCCCACATATTTACCCGCACAGGTGACTGGGCGGCCTCCATTGAGCTCAACCGGCGCTCTGCTGAGGCGGCGATGGAAAGTTCCGACACCATTCTTGAGACCCACTACGTCCACGCTGTCGATTACATGGTTTACGGTCTTCTCCAACTTGATCGGCCCGAGGAAGCGCAAGCGCTGGTGGACAAAATGCTGGCGATGGACAATCATCAGGTCAGCTTTGGCGGCGCTTACGCCTTGGCGGCCTCGCCGCTGCGTCTGCTGCTGGAGCAGGAGAAATGGGCCGAAGCCGGTGCGGTTTCACACGAGCTGCATCCGTCGATCCCATGGGAGAACTTTCCCCAGACCGAAGCGATGCTCTGGTTTGCGAAGGGTATCGGAGCGGCCCGATCAGGTGATCTCGAAGCTGCCCGCGCGGATGTGGTAAAACTTAACGCGCTGCATCAGGTGATGGTCGAGCGTGACCAAGACTACTGGGCGAAGCTGACTGAAGGGCAGATCCTGTCCGTTGATGCATGGATCGAATTGGCTCGTGGAAATGGTGAGCAGGCTGTAAAAATGCAGGAAAAAGCCGCTGATCTGGAAGACAGTATCGGCAAAAGTCCGGTCACGCCTGGTCACGTATTGCCCGCCCGGGAATTGCTTGGAGATATCTATCTTGAATTGGGCGCGCCTGAGAAAGCGGCGGAGGCATATCGCGCCACGCTTGAGCTTTCGCCAAATCGCGCCAGGAGTCTCGCGGCATTGAGGTGAGCAAGTGTCCTCAGAGATCGTTGAACCCGCTATCGCCAGGTTATACAAGTCAAACGGCTTACGTCCTACAAGGCTGCCTAACTCGGCAGCCTGCCCAAGATTCGCAAAGCGTTGTTTTCGATCATCTCCGCGGCCTCCTCGATGTAACCTGCGGTCGCCCTCGGGAAGGACGCGACTTCCCGGGAAACTGGAACACGGGACGCAACCATTCTGTCCACCAGCAGCTCGACGCGTTCAAGGACGCCCGCGGGACGGAAGCCGGAAGTTTCCGAAATCACCCTCCAATCGCGAGGAGCGATATCAGTCGGGCTGCGCCGCCTGCCAGCAATCTTCTGCGCGAACCTCTGGACCACGCCGGGCCATGGCAGAACTGTCGAGACATCGTAGAGCGGCGAGAGCTCAGGCTTTCCGTTCAGGGGTAGCAGCAAAGAATAATTCTTGGCGTGACTGTCCGTGTTGGCCACGAGGATGTTGAAAATGACCTGGTCGAGCAGTGCGAGGGTCCCTTTCGGTCCGAGACGTCGACCTGTACTGAGGATCTCGTGCAAAGACAGGCCAGGGATGGTCCCGTGCTCGTATTTCCGCCCCGGAGGCAAGGCGTTCGTCTGCGCAAAATCCTCCTGGTGGATGCGCAGGAGATTTCCGCCGCGCGTGACCCTTCGGTCGTATCTCAGCACGCAAATTGCCGTGCGATCAGCTGTAGCGATGATGCTGGCCTCTGCGGAGGGTATGCCGATGGCCTTTGCGAGCTTCAGGCAATACACCTCGTTTTCCGTGATCCCCGGAAGGCGCGGGTTGTCTGGCTTGATGATCAGCGTTGACGGGGCTCCTTCTTGCGGAACGGCCAACTGGTCACCTTCCTGCGGAAGCCGCAGAACCGGAGTTCCTTCAGAATCCAATACGGCCAAGGCCGTTTTCTTTTGGCCGCCGGCGAGAGAAAGCCGCACCCCTTCCTCTCCGGCAAGGAAAGGACGCAAGGCGAGATCTTTGAAATGTCGTTCGAGAGCTTCTTTCGGATCTTCGACGTCATAGAGGGTCATCAACGGGGTGTAGCGCCACCTCTCGGGAGCGCTGGGTTCCCCGAATGACAATGCGCCCGCTGTGTCGCCCCCGATCTCCGCAAGAAGGCCGAGGGCGTCACTCTGGGACATGCCAAGCGACCTGGAGAGCACGTCCAGCTGTTCTTCTTCTGGCAGAAGGTTTGCAAGCCACGGAGAAATAACGCTCGAAGGGTGCGTATCTGTGCCGAGCGGCATGCTCATGGAGATCGGGAATGCCCCTCGGGTGTTCTGCCAATCCTTGCTATAGATAAAGCTCAACTCGCCATCCGGGCTTACCTCCACGGTTCCGACCAGAAGGTGTTGAAAGAAGACGGGAACCGATTTCATTCAAACTCACTCAGATCGTAGCCCGACCCGGTGCTCCCGGCTTTCAATTCATCAACCGCAGGATCCTGAAAAAAGGTCGAGACCTTCGTCCCCAGGGATTTTGCGATCCTGTCGAGAGTGCTCAGCCGAGGGTCGCGCTTACCTGTTTCGATCAGTGACAGTGCCGAGATCGACAGTCCGGACAACCGCGCGAGTTCCTTCAGCCCCAGCCCCTCAGCAAGACGCTGACGGCGGATTGCAGCCCCTGTCTGCTCAAGGATCTTCTCACCCTCATGGGCCGTCATGACATCTCTCTTTATCGTTTGCGATAAAAATAGCTTGGTTTTCAGATAAAACCAAGTCCTTTACCTTTTGGGGTAAATTTTCTGGTGACAACGACAGTTCTGAACGATTTTTTATCTTAAAGGATAAATTCGGTCGCGGATCAAACTCGGTTTGACAGCTGAAGGTCTCCCAGCGTCATTGCGAAAGAGCGCCCGCACCCTTCGGGGCGCAACGACCGACGACACCTCCTGGATCAGAAACCGGGCCAGGATCAAAACCGACATCGCGGGCGACAAGGTTGATTGCAACGCCACGGGCTTAACGGCGTCGCTCACGTTTGAGTGACTGCTCAAATATATTCTTGAGTGATCACTCAAAGCTCGTTAGATCGACCTCATCAGACACAAAATCCTCTCCTGAAAGGTCAGACCATGGCAACCTTCCCAATCCATACAATCGAATCCGCCCCCGAAGCCGCGAAACCGCTTCTGGAAACGTCGCTTAAGAACAACGGGCGCATTCCGGGACTGCACGGTACTATGGCCGCGGCCCCGCCCCTGTTGGCAGCATATAATTTTGCCCACCAGCAGTTCATGGCGACTTCCATGACGGACGAGGAAAAAACAGTTGTTTGGCAGACAATCAATGTCGAAAGCAACTGTCACTACTGCGTTCCCGCCCACACCGGCATCGCCAAGATGATGAAAATCGACGACGCCATCACCGAGGCTTTGCGCAACGAAACGCCGCTGCCGACAGCCAAACTCGAAGCTCTACGCAACTTTACCCTGGCGCTGGTGCGTGAGCGTGGGTTTGTCTCCGATGCCGACACGCAGGCGTTCCTGGACGCCGGGTTCACTGAAACAAACATCCTCGAAATCATTCTGGGCACTGCGCAAAAACTGATGTCGAACTACACGAACCATTTTGCCAAGACCCCTGTCGACCAAGTCTTCCAAAAGTTCGCGTGGGAAAAGCAGGTGGCCGTCGCTGCTGAATAAATCAACTGCTGGAGCGGGCCGACCGCTCCGGCACACCCACTTCAAATGAGAGACTGAAGGTTGCCAAGGACCACCCTATTTGCAGGTGTCTGGAGATCATGTCGCATCGCTGGCATGGAGCGGAATACTGCTCAGCACAAATGCGCTTCCAATCCATCGCGGACTTAACAAACATGTTTTGGGCGGCCATGTCAGTCCTCGGATGCCGCCGGTTTTGATACTGATTTTTGCACGACCCGTGGCATCTGGCGCCTATGACACTTATCTCGCATTGCTACTGCTGGCGAACCTCGCGTCTCTGCAGTTCGACACGAATGATTTACGGGTCTGGTTCGGCGGCGCCCGTCCAGCCCATGGCCACAAACGGAGCGTATGAGAATGACCGAACCTTTGCGTATTGATATCGTATCCGATGTCATGTGCCCCTGGTGCATCATCGGGTATCGTCAGCTGTCGAAAGCGCTGGATGCCACTGGCACCCATCACGAAATCCACTGGCATCCATTCGAGTTGAACCCACAAATGCCGCCCGAAGGCCAGAACACCCGCGAGCATATCATCGAAAAATACGGCAGCACGCCTGAGCAATCCGAGCAATCGCGCCAGCAAATGAAAGCACTGGGAAGCGATCTGGGGTTTGCTTTCGAGTGGACAGAAGACTCGCGTATGCACAACACATTCAACACTCATCAACTGTTGCATTGGGCCAATACCCAAGGCCGCATGCATGATCTGAAAATGGCGCTGTTCACCGCCCATTTCACGGATCAACGCAACCTGTCTGACGACGCCGTACTGGTCGATATTGCCGCTGAAATCGGGCTGGACCGTGTCGAGGCCGCCGCCGTGCTTGACGATCAACGATTTGCCAATGACGTGCGCAGCGCCGAACAGTTCTGGCAAAAACAGGGAATTTCCGGCGTGCCCGCCATGGTCTTCGACCGCAAACATCTTGTCACAGGCGCGCAGGGCGTGGAAAATTACACCAGCATTCTTTCGCAACTCGCCGAGATGAAAGGCTAACCCATGGCCCGCGCCGCAAATTATGATCGTGACCGCGCACTCGATGCGGCCATGACCCTGTTCTGGCGCAAGGGCTATCACGCAACGTCTCTGAAGGATCTGGAATCGGCTCTTCAGATGAAACCCGGGAGCATCTACGCTGCTTTTGGCAGCAAGGAAAATCTCTACCTTCTGGCGATCGAGCGTTATTTCGAGGCATCTCGCGATGGTTTTCGCGCGGAAATGGCCAAGGCTGCAACGCCGCTCTCAGGGTTGGCCGCGCAGTTTCAAAACTACGCAGGGCTCGCGCAGGACAATCCAGCGCGGCGGGCCTGTATGTTGATGAAAACAGTTGTGGATACCGCATCCACTGATCCCAAAATAGCTGCCGCATCACAGAAATATCTTGATCAAATGTGCGCAGAGTTTGCCGAGGCCTTCGAGGCTGCCCGTATCGCAGGTGAACTACCGTCCAACGCGGACCCAAGGCGCCTCGCGCTGCGTTTCCAAGCCAATATATCTGCCCTGCGCATCGAAATGCTTCGCGGAACGCCCCGAGACGACATCGTGAAACTCGCCGCTGATATGGCGCAAGAGACGATGGAACTTCGTACTCCAGCATGAGTCCGGACAAGAGCTGGGTCGAATCCAGGTGCAGTTGCGACAATATGAGCGGCAGCTCGGGGGAAGCCGGACCGTGTGAGAGCTATGACCTAATGGGATGAACTGCCTTCCAGCCAAGACCGCAGCTATTGTTGTGGAAACAGCGGAGAGAGGGGAACGTTCCGATGGAGATCGCAGTACTTGGCATTGATCTGGGGAAGACAACCTGCAGTGTTGCAGGGCTTGATAGGGATGGCGCGGGTGTCCTGCAAAGCCGCTTCCAACGACATCGGCTCCAGGCTTTCTTGTCGGGGCTCCCTGAACCGCGCCGAGTTTGCCGGAGGCTCCGACTCTTGAGTAGGATGGAGCATCATGAGCAAGACGACGATCTGGAAACCGATCCCGTTTATTGAGCAGATGCGGATGCTCTTCAGGAAGCCGTCGGAAAGCAAATGCGCTGTTCGAAAGATTATGGCTTCTGCTGGCCTTGATATCTGCTGTTGGAGAAGCGCTCAATCGGGGCGTATTTTCTTCTTCAGTAATCCCAGGAAAGGGTACAATGCCAACTGCTCTTGTTCTTGGAGGCTATGGTCTCATTGGCTCCGCATGTTGTCGGGTTCTCTCCGGGGCCGGTTTTCGCGTCGTGGGTCTTGGCCGTTCGCGCCTTGCCGCCATGGCGACTGCCCCGGACCGGGAATGGATATTCGAGGATATCTCTACGCTCGATGAAACCGCATGGAAAAGGCTCCTCAATGGTGTCGACGTGCTCGTGAACGCCGCAGGTGCACTTCAGGATGGTCCGATGGACGATCTTGATGCTATTCACGCAACAATGCTCGCGCGGCTCTGTGCGGTCGCTCCGCCCGAACTTCGCCTCATCCAGATTTCGGCGGCCGGAGTCTCCCCGGAGGCCTCCACGGAGTTTTTCCGGAGCAAGGCCCGCGGAGACGCGCATGTCGCGTCCGCGCCCTGCGGCTGGGTAATCCTGCGCCCGAGCCTTGTGCTCGCATCCGAGGCCTATGGCGGCACGGCACTCCTACGCGGCGCGGCCGCCATGCCCGGCCTTCTGCCAGTAGTTCTGCCAGACAGCCTGGTCCAGACCGTTCATATCGAAGATTTGGCCGGTGCCGTCCTCGCAGCCGCGCGCGGGGAGATCGCCTCCGGCACGATTGCCGATATCACAGAGAAGGAGGCAAGACCTCTTCCCGAACTCATCCGCAAAATCCGCCGCTGGCAGGGAATTGCTCAGCCGCGTCTGCGCCTTCGCGTCCCGGACGCGATCCTCACACTCACCGGATTCGGCGCGGATATTGTGGGCCGCCTGGGCTGGCGTTCGCCGCTCCGATCTACAGCGCTCGACGTCCTGCGCGACGGCGTCCACGGCGATCCCGGACCCTGGATCGCGGCCGGCGGGACACTGCCCCGCGGCCTCGAAGCGACGCTTGCCGCATTGCCGGCGACGCGGCAGGAGCGTCTCTATGCCCGCCTCTATTTCGCGCTGCCGCTTGCGATAGCATTGCTCTCCATCTTCTGGCTCGCCTCGGGTCTCGTGGCTCTCGCCCAGCCCGCGGCCGCCGCATCGGTGCTCGCGGATGGCGTTCTTCCGGCTTGGGCCGTTGGCGCAATGGTCATTGGCGGAGGCTTGGCCGACATCGCGCTCGGTGTTGCCGTCCTCTGGCGACCGTGGTGCCGGCGGGCAGCGCTCGGCATGGTGGCTGTCTCTGGCGCCTATCTCGCCGGCGGCACGCTCTTCGCACTCGAACTCTGGATCGATCCGCTCGGCCCCTTGGTAAAAGTCCTGCCCTCGATGGCGCTCGCGCTCATCGTCTGGCTGGGGGTCGAGGACCTATGACCTACGATATTCTTCTGTTTCTGCACGTCATTGGCTCCACGGTCCTGCTCGGCACAGGGGCTGGCATCGCCTTCTTCATGGTTGTTTCGAACCGGACCAAAGACCCAGCTCTGATCGCCCACGTTTCCGGAATCGTCGTTCTCGCCGACACAGTATTCACGGCAACTGCGGCCCTGTTTCAACCCATCACCGGTTTCATGCTCGCACGCGAGGTAGGCTGGCCTATCCTTGAGGGCTGGGTCGCTCTCTCGCTTGCTCTCTACGTCTTTGTCGGTCTTTTCTGGCTTCCAGTGGTTTGGATGCAGATTCGCATGCGCGATTTGGCGCGGGTCGCGCGCGATGCCAACCTGAAACTGCCCGATGCATACCATCATCTTTATCGATGGTGGTTCGCCTTCGGGTTTCCGGCCTTCGCCGCAGTTCTGGCGATTTTCTGGTTGATGTTGACGAAATCTGCCATCGGCTGGTGAGGTCTCGTATTGCCGCTGCCGCAACAATATCCTCAGTTTCACGATGTTTGGTATGTTTCTGCATTACGTTTTTGTTTGTGCGACTGCTGCTGCATTTTCTGGTGGGTAGGGTTCGTTGTTTCCAAGCGAGAAACCATGATGCAACCCTATGCCGTTAAGTGCCCAACACAATAGTCGAACGCGAAGTCCGCAATAGCGACCAACACGATTTGCAGACACCCCCTTTTTCTTTGGTCCTCCCCTTTGATCGCCTTTAGGATTCCCGAGCCCCCTCTCGTCCAAGGGACTGCCAACTGTTCGGTAGACGACCTCATAAGCAATTAGCTCATCTCTCGATTTGGGCAGGTTTGTACCGCTCGCAAGGTCTCGACCGGCACGTTGAGCAGATGGGTCACCGCGTCTAAGTGGATTTCCAGCCACCTACGTGTTCTGCGGCCTGTCTCGCCAGGGCGACCTCCACGCCCAAGGACTCGGCGATTGGGTCGGATACTTGCCAAACAAAGGCACAGTCAAACTTGGACAACCTGGCAATCATGACGCGCACAGTTTTCTATAACAGACATTGAAAACGTTGCCCCACTCACGATTACATCGACGTCCCAGACATGCCCTGTCTGACAGGCCAAATCCAATCCGTTCTTCGTGCTGTCCATTACCAGAATACGCTTCCTGGCGCAGTTCGCGATCGCCTTGCGTGCGGTGACTTCATCAGCGTTGTAGTCCATCACCCTGCCCCCCTCTGACAATCCGCCGCAGCTGAATATGGCATAATCGAGGCGGTAGTTTGCGAAGAATTCGAGCGCAGGCGCGCCGATCATATCCAAATCCCGTATTCTTACGGTTCCGCCCGCCAATTCAACCGCGACACCGGGGGCTTGCTGCAAGGCGCAAACAGCGTGAATGCTGTTAGACACGACAAAAAGGTCTTTATGTGAGGCCAAAAAGCGCGCGCAAGTCTCTACAGTTGTGCCGGTCCCCAATGCCACCCGCGCGCCGTCGGGGATCAGGTTCTTGACGGCCAAGGCTATGCGCTGCTTTTCCTGCCGCGCTATCCCTTCGCGCGGCAGATAACCGATATTCTCGCTCTGCTGGCGAAGTCGCACATTGCCGTTGCGGCGCTGAACAAGCCCGGCCTCATCCAGATCGCGAAGATCGGCGCGTATCGTTTGAACCGAGACCGCAAGTTCGGACGAAAGCTCGGTCGCTGAAAGCGCGTCGCTCTCGGACAGGAGCGCGATAATCTGATCTCTTCGCTGGTTAACATCACGTCGCACGGCAATTTCCTTCGGAAAATTCGCAAACTTTTCTAAAGGTTAGGAAAACAATCTAAGTCTCGCAATATAAATAAAAGCTTCAGAAAACCGTTACAAAAACGTCAGACTTCTCAGGGATACGGCGACTCGTGAATTGCTTTCGTTCGAAAGCTATAACCCCTGGAGAGCCCATGAAGTCCTTCGTCACATCCACCGCTTTCACGCTCTTGGCCAGCACAGCCATGGCCGACACGATCACTCTGTATACCTCGCAGCCCAATGCCGATGCGCAGCGGACTGTTGACGCCTTCATGGCCGCCAACCCCGGGACCGAAGTGGACTGGGTTCGCGACGGCACAACCAAATTGATGGCACGCCTGCGCGCCGAGATTGAGGCTGGCAACCCTCAGCCCGACGTCCTGTTGATCGCCGACACCGTGACGCTGGAAGGCATGGCGCAAGAGGGACTTCTGACCGCCTATCAGTCGCCCGAAGCCAGCAACTATGATGCAGCGCTGCACTCGGCCGACGGCTACTACCACTCGACCAAATTGATCACCACCGGGATCGTCTACAATACGGGCGTTGAAACCGCACCGACGTCTTGGGAAGACCTCTCAGAGGCCCCCATCAAAGGGCAAATCGCCATGCCTTCGCCGCTTTATTCCGGTGCCGCGCTGATCCACCTTGCCACGCTGACCGGCGATGAGACACTGGGCTGGGATTACTACGAAACCCTCGCAGCGAATGAGGCCCGCGCACAGGGCGGCAACGGCGGCACCTTCAAAGCCGTGGCCTCGGGCGAGAAGCCCTACGGCATGGTCGTCGACTTCCTTGCGATCCGCAACAAGGCCGATGGGTCGCCCGTTGATTTCGTCTTTCCTGAAGAAGGGGTTTCCTATGTGACCGAGCCCGTGGCGATCATGTCTTCTGCCAAGAACGTCGAAGGCGCGCAGCAATTCGTCGACTTCTTGCTGAGTTCCGAAGGACAAGAGCTTGTTCTCGACATGGGTTATATCCCTGCCCGTGACGGCATGGGCGTCCCCGAAGGGTTTCCCGCCCGTGAAGAGATCAAGCTGATGGCGTTTGACCCAGCCCAAGCCCTTGTAAATGCCGAAGCCAACAAGGCCAAATTCGCAGTGCTTTTCGGCGTTGAATGATGAGCGTCAGTCATAAAATTGGAGGTAGCCGGACCGAGGCCCGGCTGCTCTCCACCATTCTGCTCGTCGCGATCTGTCTGACGCTCGCCCCGGTCCTGCGCCTGTTTGTCGAGGGCGTCACCTATCAGGGAAGCCCCAGCCTTGCCCTCATGCGCGACGTGCTGGCGCAACCTTCTACCCTGAGCGCACTCAAGCATTCTCTGGTCACGGCGGGTTTGGGCACTTTGGTAGCGCTGGCGTTAGGCGCGGCCTTTGCCTTTCTTGTGGCGTTGACGGACCTGCGCGCCAAGGCGGCTTTGGTCTTTTGCCTGATGATACCAATGATGATCCCACCGCAGATCACTGCGTTGTCTTGGACCCAAATCATGGGGCCTTCTTCCGTTTTGCTGAAGACTCTGGGCATAGCACCCCCGCTTGGCGCGCCGCAGCCGCTTTATTCGCCCGAGGGGATCATCTTCCTGCTGGGCATCCAACATATGTCGATCATTTTTCTGACCCTCCGCGCTGGCCTGCGTTCGATCCCCCAAGACGTAGTTGAGGCTGCCCGTATCAGCGGTGCCAAAGGCCTGCGTACCTAGTGGCAAGTCGTTTTGCCGCTGACTTTGCCAAGTCTGGCGGCGGGCACGGCGATTACCTTTGTAACCGCTCTTGGCAATTTTGGCATTCCGGCGATGCTGGGCATTCCCGCAGGCTACGCGACACTGCCAACTCTCGTCTATCAAAAGCTGGCCGGTATGGGAACGACCGTCTTGGCCGAAGTTTCGGTTCTGGCGATGCTGATCGGAGCGGTCGCGGTGGCGGGCATCGCGTTGCAACGCCTATGTCAGTCGCGCCAGAAGCTCCACCTTGTGGGCAGCACCTCCCGCCCATTGGCACTGCCTTTGGGCGCTGCCCGCCTGCCAGTTGAGGTTCTTCTATGGGCCGTTGTCTTTGCCATCCTTGTGTTGCCGATGTTCGGCCTTTTGGCGACCTCTTTGGTACCTGCTTACGGCGTGACACTGCGCTTTGATACGGTGACCCTTGCGTCTTGGTACGAGGTGCTGTTCCGTCAGCCGGTCACTTCGCGGGCCTTTGCCAACTCCTTTGGGTTGGCCGCGGGCGCAGCTGTCGCTTTGGTCACGGTTTGCCTGCCGTTGGCGTGGCTGATGGAGCGGCGCAAGACGCGGCTGGCGCGCCTCTTCGACGGCCTGCTTGATCTGCCCTACGCGCTGCCGGGTGTTGTCCTGTCGATTGCGATGATCTTGCTGCTCATCAAGTTGCCATTTACCGAGGCCACGCTATACGGCACGATCTGGATCATCTTTCTGGCCTATCTCGCACGTTTCTTCGCCGTAATGTTCCGCCCCGTTCAGGCGAGCCTGAAGCAATTTGATCCCGGCATGGACGAGGCCGCGCAATCGGTCGGAGCCTCACTCTTCCGGCGGCTGCGCGATGTTATCTTTCCGCTGTCGGCCCCAGCGGCGGCGGCGGGAGCAATCCTGGTCTTTCTCACCGCGTTTAACGAACTCACGGTTTCTGCGCTCTTGTGGTCCTCGGGCACCGAGACACTGGGCGTGGTGATTTTCAACCTCGACGACAGCGGCGAAACCGGCATGGCCAGCGCTTTGGCCATGACCATTGTGCTTGTGGTCATAGTCCTAATGGCGCTGATCCAACTGTTTTCGCGCCGCTTTCCCAAAGGAGTTGTCCCATGGCAGACATAGACCTGTCTTCGGTCGGCAAGACATACGCGGCCATGCCCGCGCTACAAGACATCACTACCCGGTTCGAGGACGGTGAATTTATCGCGCTATTGGGGCCGTCTGGCTGCGGCAAGACCACCCTCTTGCGCATCTTGGCGGGTTTCGAAGAGCCCAGCAGCGGCAGTATCCGCATCGGCACGCGCGAAATGTCCAATGCCCAGACCGGTGAAAACATACCCCCCGAAGACCGCAATATCGGGTTTGTGTTCCAATCTTACGCGCTTTGGCCGCATATGTCGGTACGGCGCAACGTCTCCTACCCCCTTGAAATCCGAAGGTTCTCCAAGGCCGAGATCGGGAAACAGACAGATGCGGCGCTTGCCTCAACGGGACTTGAGAAATACGCCGACCGTATGCCCTCTGACCTTTCAGGCGGGCAACGGCAGCGGGTGGCTTTGGCGCGCTGCCTCGTCTCTGATCCCTGCGCAGTGCTGCTGGACGAACCCTTGGCCAATCTTGACGTCGCGCTGCGAGCCACGATGCAGGGCGTCTTTACTGATTTCCACAAACGCACCGGCGCCACGATGATCTATGTCACCCATGATCAAGCCGAAGCAATGGCGATGGCGGATAGAATTGCAGTGATGGACCAAGGCCGTATCCAGCAATTCGACACGCCGCAAACCCTTTATGAACGGCCCAGGAACCGCTTCGTCGCCGAATTCGTCGGGCGCGGGACCGTGGTGCCAGTGCAAGAGATCAAGCAGGCCGGAGATGCCCAACAGGCACGGATATTGGGGACTGAGGTCGCGGTGCAATCGGCAAGGCAGGAGGCGCGGGTCAGCCATGTCTGCCTGCGCCCCGAAAACCTGACCATCACAGAGAGTGGCGATCTTCGCAGCAAGGTTGCGCGCGTCACCTATATGGGCGGGAAATACCTGCTGGAAACGGTGACTGACTGCGGCGCGCGCCTGTTTGCAGAAACGCGCGCCCGCTTCGAAGTCGGCGCACAACTGGGTCTGACGATCACGGCACCTTGGGCCTTCTCAGAGGATTAAATGCAAAGCATTCGACTACTTTCCGGCATCGGGGATAAAGGCCCCGCCTGCATGCAATTGACCGTGGACAATAGGATCTGGCTGCTTGATTGCGGCTTTGGACCCGAAGCCAACGCGCAGTTCGATCCCGCTTGGCTTGAGGGGGCTGAGGCGGTGTTCATCACCCATGATCACGTGGATCACATCGGCGGCGCGTCCCATGCTGTTGAGGCGGGACTGCCCATCTATGCCACGGCGCAAACGGCCAAAGCTTTGCCTCCTGCGGCCAATGTGCGTCCGCTGCCCGAACAGGGTCAAACGTCGATCGACGGCGTCACCCTGACCACAGGGCGCAATGGTCATGCGATGGGCGGTGTCTGGTTTCACTTCGATCTGGGAGAAGGACTTTTCTACTCCGGCGATTGGTCAGAGGAGTCGGATTGGTTCACTTTCGATGTGCCACCGCCTGCCGCGACAGCGATTTTGGATTGCTCCTATCACCTTGATGACGTGCCGCAATCGGATCGGTTCGAGGCGCTGAATGCATTGTTAGACCGGGTGGAGGGTCAGGTGCTGTTGCCCGTCCCTCCCTCCGGCCGCGCGGGCGAAATGGCGCTGCATCTGGTCCTTCGCTACGGATGTGAGAGTGTGATGCTTGACCCTGAATGCCGGGACACGCTGCGCGCTGCGCTAAACAGCGGCGCCGTCAGCGCCGATGCCCAGAAAATCGCCCCGCTTTTAGACCGTGGCCCGATGGAGGAGGCGCGCTTTCTGATCTGTGATACGCCAAATGCGGACGGCGGTGCCGCTTGGGGTTATGTGCGGGCGTGGCACGGGAGCGGCCGTTTGGGACGCGACGCGCATGTTGTATTCACCGGCCATATGACAGCCCATGCACGTGGAATTTGCAACGTTCCGGGCGGGTATTTCCAACGCTGGAACGTACATCCACCGCTGCGGGATCAGGTGAAAATGCTAAATCACCTCGGCGCCAAGCGCTTTGCCCCTGCATTCTGCATACAGCCCGAAGATTACCTGATTGAAGGACTCGACGCTGAGGTGTTCTTTCACGACCGGGTGCGCCTATGACGCCGACACCTTCGCCATCGCGCAGCTTTTGCCTGATCCGCCACGGCGAGACGACAGCAAACGCAGACGAGATCATTGCTGGGGTAACGGATGTTCCGCTCACCCGGATGGGCCGTGATCAAGCACGCGCCCTGTTGAACAGAAGATGGCCAGAGCCGATTTCGATCTACGCCAGCCCCATGTTTCGGGCTCAGCACAGCGCCCAACTCGCCTTTCCGGGCAAAGAAATTTGTTTACACGAGGGATTGCGCGAGCGCGACTGGGGTGTGTTCGAAGGGCAACCCTTGAGCAAACAGCCTGTCAGAGAAGACACGCCAGACCGGGGCGAAAGCTGGCCTGATATGCTGCTGCGCGTGCAGACCACGATAATCGAAATCTGCGCTGCGTCAAAGGCCGTGCTGCCGGTGCTGGTATGCCACTCCGGCGTTATTCGCGCTGCGCGTGTGCTGTGGACGACAGGCGACGTCGGTCGACGTCCCCCCAACGCAATACCGCTATTGTTTGAAAAAGCAGGCAATGAAATACTGGAGAAGACCTTATGACCCAAGCAGCAGCGACCCCATGCGTGGTTTTTGATGTCGATGGCACACTTGCAGAGTTCGACGCGGAGCGGCTCGGCCATCTGGTACATGGCGTCGAAAAGCACTGGGAAGACTTTCACCTTGCGATGTCAAATGCCGCATTGATTGCTCCTATTGCAAAACTGATGCGCCGGTTGAAAGAAAGCGGCGAGACCATTCTTATTTGCTCCGGACGGCCGAAGGGTTGGGCCGAGCATACGATTGCATGGCTGCGCAAACACGACCTGCCCTTTGACGGCATATATCTACGCGCCGAAGGTCAGGATGACGCCAGTGATCCGGAAGTAAAGCGCCGCGCGTTGAAAGAAATGCATGCGGATGGCTTCAGGCCTTGGCTGGTTATCGACGACCGCACTTCGGTAGTCGAAGCTTGGCGCGGCGAAGGGCTCGTGTGCCTGCAATGTGCTCCGGGTGATTTCTGATAGAGGGGTGGTGAATGTCATCCCTTTGCCTGCCGTCTTCAAGAAGACCGAGTGGGTTCTTGCCGAGTAGAGTGCGCTGTCGCAAATTGGATTGAATGCCGACTCTCAAAGGCGGTGGTGATGGCGTGGAGGCCCACTCTCCCGGTTCTCGTAGCTGTCCTCGCCACGGCGCAGGAATTGGTCCGTGACTTGCGCGGGGTGTTCCGGCGCGGCCCATTTCGACCATTCTGACGACAGGTGGCCAACAAAAGCCGGAACGAAGGGCGCAGTATCAATAAAAGGATACTGGCCCTCCAGTCATCACCTTCGCGCGGCCGTCAAAATGACTTCGACTTTGTAGTCCGGGGTGGCAAGCCGGGCCTCTCCACACGGGCGTGTCGGTGCTTTAACTTTTGGCACCCATGCGTCCCAGACTGCGTAAATCTCGTCATAATCGGCCATATCCGCCAGCCAAATGGTCGCCTGAAGCATGTGTGGCAGATCCGATCCTGCTTCTGCCAACAGCTTGTCAATCGAGGCAAGACAATCGCACGTCTATTGCGCGACGCTGTCGCCCGGATGTCCGACCTGTCCGGCGAGATCGATTGTGAATAGGCGTGCAATGTTGAGAGCAGGCTGCTGAAATCCTCCCCTACCCAAACGCTCAAATCTACCCGAAGGGTTTGCCGTCAGACAGTCGCCATGCGTTCGAGACCGATGGCGAACACAAGCCCGCTGCCGTTCCAGAAGAGGGTCTTCATCCGATCAGCGCGCTTCGCCCGAAAGACAAAGACCCTGCCGGTGAAGGGATACTCGGCCAGCAACGACTGGACCAGCGTTGCGAGACCGTCATGACCTTTCCATAAGCCCACGGGCTTCGTGGCCACCAGGATTCTGACGCCCTGCGAGGGCATCAGAATGGATGCACCTCCAACGCCTGAACGATCTCGGCGTTCCGGGTGGCCGGAGCATCATGCGCGTGTTCGATCACAACAGTGCTTCGAACGATTCTGATCGGCGCCACCTGCATCGGCACCTTCGGATCAGCGGCATCCTGGGTGTCATTGCGGCCGACACCTGAGAGGTTTCGCATCGCCATCTCCACCGTAGACATGTCCCTACTCGTGCTCTGCTGCGCTTGTGTCCGTCCCCTCCCTGAATTTGGGCGTCTGGGATGGTTGGGATGTCCACGCGCATCTGAGAAGAGCTCTCTCGACAAACCTCGTATAAGGCTCAGCATCCGTTATGCCGAACGGAGGGGCACAAGCAGACATGGCTCACGGCAGACTTCCAGCGATGCGGCACGCCATACATTCAAAGTCCAGTTTACATAGTCGTTCAAGGCCCATTCCAGAACTTCGATGGGCTTATGAGATACCGCGCAGCGACCGATAATTTCATCGCTCTTTTTGAGCGACCCCGATCGGGTGGTGAATTTCAGTTTTTTTACATGAAAGGTATCGGCGCTGTGGCTGGCGTGGTTGGCGAAGTCGGCCAAGAGATGACCTTCAGAGCCAGTGATCGCTCGCCGCCGTGATTCGTGGATGGCCAAAGCGGCCTTCTGCCGATCACGGTCGACGCAAGCACGGCGTCGGACGGAGCTCAGCAGTTTCCCGACGCAGCCTCATGCAAGATAAGCCTCTCTCGCGTGACGTATGACCCGGTCATGCGGAGCCGTTCGTTCTCCTTCTCCAACTCCTTCGACCGCTTCACCTGGTTCGTCTTCAACCCACCGTTCTCCCGGAACCACTGGTAATAGGTCAGGGAGCACCACCTTTCGTAGCAAGGCAACCATTCCCGCCAAAAATGAATCTTGGTATAATTAAATCCGATCATTTTTGATGCAAAATTACAAATATGCGTTATGTGTGTATCTGTGCCATCCTTGAATTCACTAAGGGGGCAACAATGATTCCAGCATCTGTTCAATCGCACATCGCTTACAAGGAACTGACTGAACTGTCTTCCAAAGACGTCCGTCTGGCATTGCGCACGAACGCGTATACAGCCCACACAGCGGGGCTTTCCCCCGGGAAACTGCAATGTAACCTGGTCATTCTGCCTGGCGCTGATGGGGTAGATTTCGGCGAGTTTTGCGAAGCCAATCCTATCTTCTGTCCATTGATCGGAACCTCCAGGATAGGCGCAACCGATATGCCAGAGCTTGGTCAAGACATTGATCTTCGTAGTGATCTGCCGCTTTATTTCGTGTACCGGCGCGGCCAGGTCGTTGAGCGGGTCAAAGATATCATGGCGATATGGCGCGATGACTTGATGGCCTTTGCCATTGGCTGCTCTTTTACTTTTGAACATGCCCTGATGCGCGCGGGGATCGAAATGCGACACGTCACCGATGGAGTAACCGTCCCAATGTTTCGCACCAACATTCAGACGAAATCCGTTGGTCGGTTTGGCGGGTCAGCAGTCGTTAGCATGCGGCCGATCCCCAAACACCGCGTTGAAGAAGTCAAGCGTATCTGTGCTGCATTTCCCTATGCGCATGGTGCGCCGATCCACGTCGGCAGTGCAGAGGAGATCGGCATTGAGGATATAAGCCAGCCCGATTGGGGCGAAGGCGTGACGATTGGCGACGGCGAAGTGCCCGCATTCTGGGGCTGCGGTGTCACCACGCAAGAGGCGCTTGTCTCTGCAGCGCCTGAGATTGCGATTACGCATGCTCCTGGGGCCATGCTGATCACCGATCTTGATGAGGCCGACCCGTTCCAGAACGGCGTTGCTTAGCCCGACTACACCTATTGACCGATGGTCCCGCGACCCGCCTGCCCGAATAACAATAAGTGAAATCAAACCAACCAGGAGAAAACATATGAAACCCACCATTAGCATTCTGGCGATCACCGTTGCCCTTGCCGGTCCGGCCGCCGCAGAAGAGCAGCTGTCCGTCGTCGGCAGTTGGAGCGGCCTTCCGCTTCACAAACAATACGAAAAGCCATTCTGGGACGAAAAAATGCCTGCAGCCAGCGGTGGCCAGATCACGGCCGCGCTTACGACCCATGATCAGATGGGGATCAGCGGTGGCGATGTGTTCCGCATGTTGGGCCAAGGCGTTTTCGACGTGGGCATGACTGTGGCCGATTATGCCGTTGCGGATTCCGCCGCGCTGGAAGGGTTTGACGTTCCATTGATCGCCTCTGATGCAGCGGACGCCAAAGCGATGGTCGCCGCGTCGCGCCCCCTGATGGATGAAATTTTCGCAGATGTTTTCAACGCCAAAGTTCTGGGCGTCGCCCCCTACCCGCCACAGGTGGTGTTCTGCAATGCCGAGATCGGCTCTCTCGAAGATCTGAAGGGCAAAAAGGTCCGCGCCTCCGGCCGCATGACCGGCAAGTTGCTCGAGGCGCTGGGTGCAGAGGCTGTCAGTGTCAGCTTTGGCGAAGTCCCGGGCGCCCTGCAAAAAGGTGTCGTGGATTGTGCCGTGACTGGCGCGGGTTCGGGCTACAGCGCTGGTTGGTGGGAGGTGTCGACTCACTTGCTGCCAATCCCGCTTGGCGGCTGGGATCCGGTTGTGACGGCGATGAATCTCGATAAGTGGAACAGCCTGTCCGCAGATGATCAGACGGTGATCCAAAAAGCCGTGACCGAAGAGCTTGAAGGTCCTGCATGGGAAACGGCGCAGACAGCACTGGCCACCGACGTGGCCTGCCTGACCGGCGCAGGCGAATGCCCGACCGAAGCGCGCGACATGGTTCTGGTTCAGGCATCCGAAGAAGATCAGGCAACCGCACGCAGCATTCTCGTCTCCGAAGTTCTGCCTGACTGGGCCGAGCGCGCAGGCGGCGACTGGGGCCAGCGCTGGAATGACACTGTGGGCGCGGCCACCGGTGTTCAGATTGAACTGAAGTAAGGCCAGACTGATGATCCAGCTCGTCTCATTGCTTAGAAGGCTCAACGAAATACTGGCGATCGGCGCTGGCCTGCTTTTGCTGATCAGCGTCTGCGTCACCCTTTACGACGTGATCGCCAGACCGTTCGGGTTTTCGCTTGGCGGGACCGACGAATTGTCGGGCTACGCCATGGCAATCGTGACGAGCTGGGGCATCAGCTACGGTCTGACCTGTCTCGCCCATGTTCGCATAGACCTAATCCGGGCGCGCGGCAGCAATTTGGTCAAGGCATGGTTCGACGCGGTATCGATCCTCTCACTTGCCACGGTAGCCGTCACGGTCGCCTATCGCGCCTGGCCGGTACTGGCGAAGTCCATTTCCAACAATTCGACGGCGAACACCACGCTGGAAACGCCGCTCTGGATACCACAGTCGCTGTGGATGGCGGGTTGGCTCTGGTTTGCCGTCTCGGCGGTGGTGCTGACACTTTCTGTTTTCTTGTTCCTACTGCGCGGAGATTACGCCGCCGTCGAGGAATTCGCCGGATCGCGAGGTGAAGCATGATCCTGTTCACATCTGCTGGTCTCCTGGGTCTCTTGGCGCTGTCCATCCCGGTCGGGATCGTCCTGTTCCTTCTCAGCTTCGGCATCGACGCCTTCTTCAGCCCTTTCCCGTTGATGCGCGGACTTGGTCAGGTGGTGTGGTCGTCTTCGAACAGCTCCACGCTGATTGCCGTGCCGTTCTTTGTGCTGCTTGGCGAACTTCTGGTGCGTAGCGGTGTTGCGCAACGGACCTATTCGGCGCTTGAATCCTGGGTGTCATGGCTGCCTGGCGGTTTGATCCATGCCAATATTGCGACGGCCACGCTGTTTTCGGCCACCTCTGGATCGTCGGTGGCCACAGCAGCAACCGTGGCGTCGGTTGCGACGCCTCAGGCCGAGCGGCTGGGCTATGACCCCAAGCTATTTTCCGGCGCAATCGCTGCGGGAGGCACGCTGGGCATCATGATCCCGCCGTCGATCAACCTGATCGTCTACGGGTTTCTGACCGAAACCTCGATCCCGCAACTGTTTCTCGCCGGTCTCATTCCCGGCTTCTCGCTGGCGCTGCTCTTCATGCTGGTGACCGTCATCTTCTGCGTGATCCGTCCGTCGCTGGGCGGGCCCGGCATCAAAGCCAGTTGGCGCAAGCGCATCGTGGGCCTCGCCGATCTGATCCCATTGCTTGGCCTTTTCGGCGTGATCGTCGGGTCGATCTATGCCGGCTGGGCCACCCCGACCGAAGCGGCCGCCATTGGTGTTGCGATGGCTTTTGCCATCGCGGCGACTCAGCGATCCATCAGCCGTGAAATGTTGGTTCTGAGTCTCAAGGGCACCATCCGCACCACCTCGATGATAATGCTGGTTGTGGTTGGCGCCTACGTGCTGAACTTCGTTCTGACCGCCGCCGGCGTTAGCCGCGCTTTGCAAAGCTTCTTGCAGGACCTCGGGCTCGGGCCCCTTGCGACACTTCTCATCATCGTACTGATCTACATCGTACTGGGTTTCTTCATCGAGACCTTGTCGCTGATGGTGGCGACCATTCCGATCATTGTCCCAATCGTCGTCGAGCTTGGGTATGACAAACTATGGTTTGGCATCCTGATGATCATCCTCGTTGAAATGGCGCTGATCACGCCTCCTGTCGGACTGAACCTCTATGTAGTTCAGGGCGTTCGAAAAAAAGGTCCGCTTTCCGATGTTGTGCTTGGCGTTATACCCTATGCGCTGGCCATGCTGTTTATGGTAGCGCTGCTGATTGCCTTCCCGGCAATTGCAACTTTCCTTCCTGAAAACTTCTAAGGTTAAACTCATGCAGCTAACTTTCGCAGGGCAAACTCTGGCTCTGACCGTTGAAAATCTAATTGTCGCCGGCTGGACCGGACGCGACATGGCCGGGGTTCAGCATCACATTGACGAACTGGCGGAACTTGGCATCGCCCCGCCGTCGCAGGTACCGCTATACTACCGGGTATCGAACTCGCTGCCGACCCAAGACGCCCAGATCGAGGTTCTCGGCGAGGGCACCTCGGGCGAGGTAGAGCCGTTGCTGCTCCAGCACGATGGCAAGCTGTGGCTTGGCGTCGCATCGGATCACACGGACCGCGATCTCGAAGTGTATTCCGTCGCGGCATCCAAGCAGGCTTGCCCCAAACCGATTGGCGCCGAGGTCTGGGATTTTGACGAGGTCAAGGATGACCTGGACAGTCTGGAACTGCGTTGCCTCATCCGCGAAAAAGATGACTGGGTGATCTATCAGGAAGGTACGCTTGCCGCCATTCGGCCGCTGGCGGATTTGATGGGCGGCACCAAATTTGGCGAAAACACCGCTATGCTGTGCGGCACGCTTGGGGCCATCGGCGGTGTCCGCCCTGCGGCCGCGTACCGGATGGAGCTGGTCGATCCGGCCCGCGATCGCAAGATCACTTTGGAGTACAGCGTGCGCACGCTGCCAATCGTGGCCTGATCAAATTGACACCCGATCCTCATATTTCCCATCGGTTTGCTCTGCGCCGTGATGCGTTGTGGCAGATCGCATCGGACCAGGGTGTCGAGGCCGTTCTGGCGTTCGGGTTTGGGGATGCGCTTGGCGCAGGGACTCAATCACACGGGGCACTGCGGTATCTGTCCGACTGCAACAGTCACGAAGCGCAAAGCCTTTTGATCCTGACAGGCGAGACCACCCATTTAATATTCGGCAGCCCCTTCGTGCACCCTTGCGCAAATTCTCTCGGGCCGAAGGTGTCTTTCGAACAAGTACCGCAGTCGCACTGGGGGCAGGCGATTGCCGAAAGGATCGGTGGGGCGCGACAACTTGGCTGTCTGGGTTTCAGCGAACTCCCGCATTCGGTTTCGGCAACGATCGCACAGGAACTGCCAGAGGCCACTTGGATTGCGTTGGATGATGATCTCGCCCGAATGCGCATGATCAAGGACGCGGACGAACAAGCAGCCCTGCTGAAAGGCGCCGAGCTCTGTGATGCGCTTTTCGCCACCCTGCCCCCGCTTTTGCGCAGGAATGAACCGGTCTGGAAAACCCAGCTGCGGCTCGAGACGCAGGCGCGCATGGAAGACGCCGCCTATTGCCGAACATGGCTGACCGTGTTGCCGGCGGCGGATCGCCCCCGCTATTGGCCCGAGGAAAACTGCAATCATCCCACTGACGGGGATCAGGTTCTTTTCGGGGTGGCTTTGACTGTGGATGGCTATTGGGCGCACGGTATTCGGATGGGGTCGATGGGCCCTGCGCGTGACGACCACCAACGCATGTGGGCCATCGTCGACAGCGCCCTGGCCGAGGCCGAAGCCGCTTTGCGGCCCCTGACCATGCTGAGCGGTATCGACGCAATCATAACGGACCATGTCGAAACCGCTGCCACGGCGGCGGGCTGGACCGACATTGCCCGCTTTCGGGGCGGCCATGGGTTGGGGCTTTCCTATGAAGAACCCCTGATGTCCGGCCAGTTCGTCCAGCACTGGGGGCCGTCGGGTTTTCGCGGCCCGCCCCCGGTGCCGATCCCCGCGCAATCCGGGATGGTCCTTGAACTGCACCCCAACCTCTTCGTTCCCGGTCTGGGGGGAGCGGCCTTGGGAGAAATGTACCTAATTGGCGACACCGGTGCAGTACCGATGCTGCGTTTCCCGCGCCAGATATTCGAAGCATAAGGCGTGTGAGAAAGCATCAGGGACAGAGCCATGACACTTGATCAATTGATTACATTTCTTTGGGTGTCCCGTCTTGGGGGGGTGCGCCGTGCGGCACAGGAAATGAACATCTCGCAACCGGCTGTGTCGGGCCGCATCGCGGCACTGGAACAATCCCTTGGCACGCAGCTGTTTGATCGGGCACAGCGCGGTGTTACCCTGACCAAGAAAGGCGTGTTGCTCTGCGATTATGCGGAAAAAATCCTGAATTTGGTCGAAGGCATCAAGGCCGACATCATCCCGGCCGAGGCCGAGGACAGCCTGCTGCGCGTGGGCGTGGCCGAAACTATCGTGCAGCTCTGGCTGTCCGAATTCCTGTCTGCCTTGTACGAAACTTATCCCAAGATCCGCGTTGAAATCGTTGTTGATGTGACGTTGAACCTGCGCCAGCAGCTTTTGGAGCGCACCATCGATATTGCCCTTCTGATGGGGCCAATTTCGGAATACACGGTCGACAACCTCCCATTACCGAACATCCCGCTGGCCTGGTTCAAACCCGCAGGGCGCCCGGACCCGGACCTCAGCGCAACGCCCGTGATCACGTACCATCGAAATTCCCGCCCTTATCGCGAAATCCGCCAGCAGATGATCAATCGCTACGGCCCTGGCACCCAGCTCTTTCCTACGAGTTCAGTCAATGCCGGGTTGGAAATGGTCGCGACTGGCATCGGTGTCGGCTTGTTTGCAAGCCGGATTGCCAAGCAGTTTGTCGACCAGGGCCGTATCGAACCCTTCGATCCCGGTTGGAACCTCGACGATCTTGAATTCACCGCGTCCTTTCTGGGCGATCCCCGAAACGAACTTTGTGCGCGCGCGGCCGAAATTGCAGCCGCCAGTGCCGAACGCTACTTGAGTATGACATGACAGAAGACTTTTCCTGGTCCCGTGACACCGCCGCGAAAAGGCTGGCAGACACCCGCCAACGCGTCGCAGAGGACACCGCTGAGACGCGCCACGTTTTCACACAGCTTTTCTGCGATGACCTCCTGCCCGAAGCCTTGCCTGACACGCCGCTAAGCGGTGCGTTGGTGTCAATAAAGGACCTGCTGGATGTCGAAGGCTATACCACGCGCGCGGGCACTGTCTTCATGGCAAACAATCCCGCCGCCGAGCGAGATGCCGAGGTGGTCTCCCGGCTACGCGCTCAAGGCTGTGTCTTCGTAGGGCACACGAACATGACCGAACTGGCCTACTCCGGGCTTGGCCTGAACCCGCATTATGGCACGCCGGAAAACGCGCGCTTTCCGGGCTGTATTCCGGGTGGGTCGACCTCGGGCGGGGCTGTCAGCGTGGCGCTGGGGTTCGCCGACTTTACCATCGGCACTGATACCGGCGGCTCGCTGCGCATTCCCGCCGCGTTCAACGGGATCACCGGGTTCAAGCCCAGCCAGTCCACCGCGTCGCATCGCGGATGTTACCCCCTGTCGCGCAGCCTTGACAGCATCGGCCCGATGGCGCGCGATGTGGCAACGTGCAGAACGGTCTGGCAGGCCATCTCAGAGCCGGGCGTCGTTGCATCGAGACAGGTCAGGCCAGAGTTCGTGATCCCGGAAAATTTCGGGACGGATGACATGGATCCGGTCGTGGCCTCAGCCTTCGATACCGCCATCGCCAAGCTGCAGGAACAGGGGTACTCCATCTCGACAGAGCGCCTATCAGCCTTGGACCGGATGAAAGATCTCGCCGTGTGGCAGTTTTCGGCTGTCGAAAGCCGGGCGGTTTACAATGAAGCCTTCACTTTGCGCAAAGATGAGTTTGATCCGCGTGTGGCGTCCCGCATGGCGCGCGCCGATGAGGCCACCGCCATATCCTATCGCCAGCTGCTGGATGCACGCGCCGCATTGATCCCCGCGTTCGAAGCTGAGTTGGACAATCGCATCCTGTTGATGCCGACCGTGCCGATACTGCCGCCGAAGATGTCAGTGATGGAGGATGATGAGGCGTACAGCCGCTTGAACCTCTTGGTCCTGCGGAACCCGACCGTCGCGAATGTCATGAACGGGTGCAGCCTGTCGCTGCCTTTTTCTGACGATGGCAACCTGATCGGCGTGATGCTCACCGCCGCGAACCAGAGCGATCTTTCCTTGCTGGACTTTGCCGCACGCATTGAAACCGCACTGGCCGAATTGGCCTTGCCCCGCAGATCACCCAGCGCGTAGGCCATACAAGGGCTGTTGCAGTGCCGGTTGCTGCAGGGCTCGGCGTAAGAATCGTCCCGCGCGGGGTGGAAATGGAGCCGATAGAAGGTTTGGTTATACGTCCTCTTGAAGAGCTTCCCAAAGCGGTCGCGCTTGTTGCCGCTTGGCGCGCGGATAGTATCAATCCCTTCGTCGATCTGTTCGAGCAATGCCTCAAGGAACAGCGTCTGCCCATTGGCGATCAAAGTTCCGCACCATGAGCCGCTGGCCCAGCAATCTCACGCGATGCATCCACTGACCGGCAGGGTCACGTGCAGCATGATCCCGGGAGATTTTGTCTCGACGCGACTTCAGCGGCGACCCAACGACGTTTCCGCGTCATCGACGCATCGACCAACAGGTCAGTGCAGGCTTCCAAGATATCTCGAGAATGCAGTGCTCAGGCTCCGTGGAAGCGCAAAGTGCGCGAATGGCACGCTTTCAAAAGCCGGTTCGCAATAATATTCGAAGACCGCTTCCCATTGACGTAAAAGTATACGCCGGGAGCGCAAAATTCTGCACGGTCTCGAACTCGAAGCGACCGTTGGTACTTGCCGCAGCAAGGCCTGTACGGCATTGTCTGCGTCAGCAGTCCACCCATATCTCACCCCTTTGTACAAGTATGATCGCGGATATGACAGCCCGCACTCTCGGTCGTGCATCTCACACCCGCCGCCTGCGCGCGTGCAAGCGGTTTGCGGCCTGGCTCGGTCGTTCACCGTAGACGGCGACGCCGGACGATGTGCGGGATTTCCTGCAGCATCTCGTCGAAGCGGGCACCAGCATCTGCACCCGCAACCAGGCCTCGAAATGGGTAAAGTTCGTCTTCCGCGTGACGCTCAGGCGGCACGATCTGGTGGCGCAAGTTTTCAGCCTCAATGAGCCCGTCAAGGTACCGCTGTTGCTGAGCCGCAACGAGTTCAAGCGCATTCTCCTCATGGCACCGAGCCTCAAGGCGCGGGTGATGCTGTCGCTGGTCTATGGCCGCCGGATGCACGCTGGCGAGGTTGACCGGCGTCGGGTTCCCGCCCTGCAGACAGACTATTCTCGCGGTTTTTAATCCGCCCCAAAGTATTGCTGCAATGCGGCTGGAACCGGTTTTGCCAAATCCCATTGCACAGTGATCGGCGCTTCGCCTTCCCACCCGGCGAAGCGCACCGGGCCGGCGTAGCGGAAGGGGGCGGCGCGGCCGTCGCGCAGCTTTGACTTCCGCACGAACAGATGGACCGTCCAACCCGGCTCATCACCAGAGATTATCTTGCCACGGCTGCTGGCGCGGCGCGTGCTGGTTTGGGTTTGCCAGACGAAGCGGGTCGGACTTGCGAATTCGTCGGCGTAGTGGTCGCCGACCGACATACTGCTTTTGTCCGTGGTCACAAGTAATATCATAGCCTTGGCGTCCTTGATCACGACGATGCCGGAATTCCAGGACCCGGTACTGAAGACCGCGCCAATAAGGGGAGGGATCTGTTCACGCGTGTATTCATCCCACATCTGTGGCCCGAAAGATGGCGGCGTCGACCGACTTCCCGGTGCTTCTGCGGCTTCTGCAAGTGATCTTGGATCCGGCTGATCATAGGTCACACTGCGGGTCTGGAAGTGGCGTAGCAGGCGCCAGTCGACCAATTCTGACGCGAGGATTGACAGCTGCGCATCATGATCGTCGGCAAAGGTCGTTTCGAAGGTGCCTGGGCCAAGCCGGAACCATTCGGTTTCGCCAAGCAATTTCAGGGGTAATTTGGTTAACAAGGCACGGACAGCTGTTGCATCATCCGGATCCACGCTGAGATCCGCTTTGATCGCCGGGTTGCGGCGGCCAAGCCGTGCAACGCGTTCTGCGATATCCTCCACAGCGATGCGCCCAGGAAAGGCGCCGGCCTCAATCATGCCGCGCAAGGCCAGCATTTTGTAGCTGCGGGTCATGTGCGTGGTCTCGATCACGTCCAGAAGGCCTTTGTGCGCCACCCAAGCGCCAAAGGCTTCACCTGTGAGGTCGCCCATGTCATTGACGAAACCGAGCCATCCTTCGTGGCCGGTGCGGCCTGGGTTGAAGCCAGCATGTTGAACCTCGGACGCCGTTGGGCGGACCCCGTGCCGATCTCGGAAATCGCGGTAGAAGGCTGTCAGTTCCTCACCGTCGCGAGGCTGTCGGATCAGCGACTTCAGGATGTCGAGCGCTTCGAGGTCATAGGTGACTTCGCAACCCGCTGGGAAGCTGATTTCTTGGCACACGAATTTTTCAAGCGCGATCCGCAGTGCGCCTTCGCCCTCCCCAATACGGAGCAGGGTCCGCGCTTTTGTCAGAAAGATACGATGGTTTCCGATATAGTCTATCACCGCCAAATGCGTTTTTTCGGCTGATCGGCGCAGGCCCCGACCGAGTTGCTGGAGCCAGATTACCGGGCTTTCGGTTGGCCGCAGCATTAGAACAGTGTCGATGGAGGGAACGTCGACGCCCTCGTTGAACATGTCCACGGCGTACACGATATCAAGATCGCCGCCTTCGAGGGCCGTCAATGCGCTGGCGCGCGGTGCGGAGGTTTCGCCGGAGTGGACTGCCACGGCGCGTAGCCCGCGGGTGCGCGAAAACTCGGCCATGAAGTCCGCATGGCGCCGTGAGACGCAGAAACCGATGGCTTTTCTGCCGCCTCGGCGGGCAAGCTGGTCGAGAGCGTTTTCAGCGCGCGCGTGCGTGGCGACTGCTTCGGTCAGGGCTGTTTCATCAAACTTGCCACTGCGCCACGGGATCTGTGCGTATTCCACCGGGTCGGGCACGCCGAAATACTTGAATGGGGAGAGCAATTCGCGGTCGATGCCGGACCAGAGGTCACATTCGTAGACGAGGTTTTCCTCGCACAGGCCCAACAAGTCGCCGCCATCGTTGCGGTCGGGCGTTGCCGTCAGGCCCAGCAGGAACTGCGGCGTGAAATGGTCGATGATCCGGCGATAAGTCTCGGCTGCGGCGTGGTGGAATTCGTCGACCACGATAAAATCGAAGGCGTCCGGATTAAAACGGTTCAAGTGTTGGCGGCGGGAGAGTGTCTGGATCGAAGCAAAGAGCACATCCGCGTCGAAATCCTTTCCGGCGCCGCTGAACCTCCCAAGCCGCGCTTTCGGGCGGATGGCCCGAAAGGCTTCCATGGCTTGCGTTAGGATTTCTTCGCGATGGGCTACGAATAGGATCCGCTTGGCTGGCTGGCTGTCGAAGGCGGCAAGGAAAGTCTTGCCAAGCCCGGTGGCCAGAACAACCAGCCCGGCTCGATAACCTTTGGCCCGCGTGGCAGCGAGAGCATGCAGCGCTTCACTCTGGATGGCGTGGGGCTTGGGGGCGTCTTCTGGCGCTTCGTCTGGCAAGCCTGACTGCGTTGGCGGGGGCACAACCCGGCGGGCCTCATAGCCGTCGATCCAGTCGGGGAAGAGCTCTGTAACCTCGGGGCGGGCCAATAGATCTTCAAAGGCGGTGCGCGCCGACATCAGCGGCAAAGCATCTGACCGGTCGAAATGGCGTAGGTTCCATTCGACGCCTTCGGTCAGGGCAGACCGCGATAGGTTCGATGATCCCACGATCAGCGCGCCCGCCCCATCGGCAAAGGCGAACATCCACGCCTTCGGATGGAACGGGATGCGCGCCGCATGGAACACGTAAAGCTGTCGGTTGTGATCAAGATCCTGCATCAGGCGCAAGGCCGTTGGCTCGGTCACGTCGAGGTAGTCGCCGGTGAGGAGCCGCAGCCGCCCACCGCGTTCGAGCAGATCGCGCAGATGCGGCAGAACCAGCCGTGCCCCGGACGTCATCAGGAAAGAGACGGCGAGATCGACAGACTGTGCTTGGTCGATCAGAGGCCGAAGGTGCGCGTGCAGGGCATCCTCACCGCCAGAGATCAGCGGGCTGTCATGCGGGGCGCCGGGGATAGGACTGATTGAGGTTGCTGGGGCGTCAATGCGGAGATGGAAATGTGGCTCGGTCTCGATGAGGGCCGTGGGTGCCAGCGCACCGTCCGTTTCAAGCATCGCCTGCGCAGGGGCAATGCCTGTCATGATTGCGGTGTGCTCGGCCTCGGATAAATCACGCCATCGCTTCAAATGCCGCCGAGGTGCAAGGATGAGGCCCGTGCCCTTCCGGATCAGAATGACCTGCGCGCCGCACTCGACCACTTTGTCCATGGGCGGCGCGCAAATCAGGCACGGAATTGGTTGAGAGGTATCGTTGGGCACTCTTTAGGATTTCCTAAGCAAGGCATTGAGCCAAATATCTTCTTTTCTATCCGGGCGACAATCTGAGGATCGCCAGGTTTCAACCTGCCGGAGAGCCGGGCATTCGTCCAGGAGGCCTGGGAGAGTTTCTTCGGTCATGTCGATGAAATGTCGGCTATCCTTGGTCCGATCTTAGGTGCCGAATTTGAAGGAGGCATAGAGGACGCTTTCCGGGACCAGATGATTGGCCAGGCGGCGGATCACAGCTGGTAGTCGGGACGCCGCACATGAAGCAGTGACGCGCAAGCCCAGATGCCGTCGAAGGCGTGCTCCCAAGCAAAGTCCTCGAACCGCATCTGAGGAACCGGGGTACCTGTTTAGTCGCATGCAGCCTTCGCCATAGCGGGAGAAGCATCGAAAGCATTGACTTGGTAGCCCATTTCCCGAAAGGCGGGTGCGTCTCGGCCAGATCCCGTTCCGGCATTGAGAATGCGCGTGGTGTTTGTCGTTTTCCCCGGAAGCGCTGCGAGAAACCGGTCGCGGAGTGCCATCATGTCGACATCTCGCGTATTTTACAGGAATTGCTCGGTATCGATGTCGTAGAAATCGGTTATCAAATGCCCTGAGTATTTGCCGCAGTAGCATTCCAGGAGCGGTTTCGGCTGTCAATCGCATGTACCGTGGCGCAAGCGGCGGCGATCGGATGACATTGGCGTTGCGCATCGGTGCGTTGGGATCACAGGTTTCTCCGCATTGCTAAGTGGAATTGCGTGTCTTGCTTGACCGCAATGAGTGCGGCAGGCAACATATGTTATTGATTTGAAAAGCTTCGTCGGTGCGCCCTGTTAAAATCCGTTCAACAGCCTGATCCGTTTCTGGCGGAATGCCTGTCAGTCGACCTGGAAGTCGATCCTAAAACGGCACGTGTATTTGATCTGGCGGCGGTACGGTGTGATGATACGCCCGCCATCCGATGTCAAAAGGACGTAGACTCGGCGTTGGACCGACTTGAGGCAAACCTCGATGAAACGAGGCGCCTGGTCGGGCATAATATCCTACGGCACGATCTGCCACATCTGGCCGCGATGAGGCCCCGATTGGCCAAACTCGCTGAGGCGCCGATCGACACGCTCTGGCTCAACCCGCTGGCCTTTCCCCGCAACCCATATCACCACCTTGTTAAACACTACCACGATGGGCGGCTTCTTTCGGGGCATGTGAACGATCCAGAGGCGGATGCGCGGCTGGTCTTCGATGTGCTGGGCAACCAATTGGACGCGTTTCGCGCGATGAACGCACATGCACCTGATGCAGTGGCCGCTTACCACTACCTGACGACGCGAGGCGAGCAGGATCGGGGCTTTGACGCTGTGTTTACCCACGTTCGGGGCAAGGGCGCGCCTTCTGGCGAACAGGCGCGCCATGTGCTTTGGCGGTTGCTGGACGGTGAAGCCTGCGGAACGGCGCTACGACACATATTGGAACAGGTTGGCTCGCCGCAGATGGGATGGTCTCTGGCATATGCACTGGCGTGGATTTCGGTCGCGGGTGGGGATTCCGTCATGCCGCCTTGGGTGCGGATGCAGTTCCGCGATGCCGCGCGGATGGTCAAAGGGCTACGCGACACGGCCTGCGATGCTCCGGACTGTGCCTGGTGCCGCGAGAAGAGCGATCCCGTCAAAGCCCTCTCGCGGTGGTTCGGTTTTGACGGCTTCCGCCCGACGCCCCCCGATGCCGACGGCCGACCGCTGCAAGAGCGCATCGTCGATGAGGGCATGCGCGGCAACAGCCTGCTGGGCATCCTGCCAACTGGGACGGGCAAATCCGTCTGCTATCAGATACCGGCGCTGGCGAAGTTTGACCGTACTGGCGCGCTCACCGTCGTGATTTCGCCACTGGTCGCGCTTATGGCTGACCAGGTAGCTGGCATGGAACGCACAGGAATATCCTCGGCGGTCACCGTGAACGGTATGCTGTCGTTGCCGGAACGACAAGACGCGCTGGAAAAAGTCCGAATGGGGGATGCGGCCATGCTGTTGATCTCGCCTGAACAGTTGCGCAGCGTGTCGGTCCGCTCGGTCCTGAAGCAGCGCGAGATCGGGCTTTGGGTTCTTGACGAGGCGCACTGCGTTTCGAAATGGGGGCACGATTTTCGGCCCGACTACCGCTACATTTCGCGGTTCATCCGGGAATCGGCGGGCGATGAAGACCCGGCACCGGTGATATGCCTGACGGCCACCGCCAAACCCGACGTCGTGCGCGACATTCGCGATCATTTCCACCAGCGGCTTGGGACAGACTTGCTGTTGCTCGATGGCGGAGCGTCTCGGACGAACCTGAGTTTCGAGGTCCGCTCGACCGGCAAACGGACCAAGCTGGCGGACATCATGGAGGTTATCGAGCAGCGCTTGCCGCCCGAGGGCGCGTCCGGCGCTGTCGTCTATTGTGCGACGCGCAAATCAACCGAAGACGTGGCGCAGTTTCTGAAACAACAGGGGCTGTCGGCGGAACGCTATCACGCGGGCCTGACGCCGGATGAGAAGAAAACCATCCAAGAACGGTTCCGGGTGGGCGAATTGCGGGTCATCGCGGCGACCAATGCATTTGGCATGGGGATCGACAAGCCAGATATCCGGCTGGTGGTGCATGGCGACATTCCGGGGTCTTTGGAAAATTATTTGCAGGAGGCCGGCCGTGCCGGGCGGGATCGGGATCATGCCAACTGCGTGCTGTTATACGCCCCCGATGACGTTGAACGACAGTTCCAGCTGTCTGCTCGATCCCGGCTCGACCGAAAGGAAATCGGCGCGATCCTGAAGGCCGTGCGCCGCATGGACCAGCGCACACGCAGCACTGGGACGGTTGTCGCGACCTCGGGCGAGATCGTGCGGCAGGAACAAGACCGAGAGTTTCAGCGCGAGAGCGCGACAGATGACACGCGGGTCAAGACGGCCCTTTCCTGGCTGGAAGAGGCCAAGTTGCTGACGCGCGAGGAAAACCGCGTGCAAGTCTTTCCGTCCTCGCTGCGCGTCCGCAGCCTCGACGAAGCAGGAACAAGGATTGAGAAGGCAAACATCACAGGCATGCGTCGGACACAATTGATGGACCTTGTCCGCCACCTGATTAACGCCCCGCCTGACGAAGGTATTTCCACGGACGAGCTGACCGGGGTCAGCGGGCTCACGGGCGGGCAGCTGACCAAGGCAATGGCCGATCTGGAAAGCCTCGGTATCGCACGCAACGACACGGCGGTGACTGTGTTTGTGCATTCCGGTGTGGCGGACGACTCCCGGAAGCGCCTGACGCAGGCGACGGGGCTTGAAACTGATCTCATTGCGTTGATGCGAGAAGAAGCGCCAGACGCAGGGGATCAGATCAGCACGCCGTTCAACCTGCAATTGGCCTGCCAGAAACTTCGGGATGCAGGCCACAGCCATGTGCGCCCCGACGTCGTCGAGAAGCTACTTCGTGGCATGGCCCGCGATGGCCGTGACCTTGATGGCGGCAAGGGAAACGTGCGCCTGCGCAAGGCGTCTCGCGATACGCTGTTCGTGGCATTGCAGCGTACGTGGTCCGTTCTGGAGCAGTCCGCCGCGCTGCGCAGGCAGGCCGGCGAGGCGCTTGTCGCGCACCTATTAGGGCGGCTCGAAAAGGGCCAGCGCGGGAAGGATCAGCAGGTCGAAACCACGCTGGGGGACATGCTTGCCAGCCTGACGGGCGATGCCTTCTTGCGCGAGCAGGTCAAAGAGATGACGCGACTGATGGACCGCGCACTTTTGTGGCTGCATGAACAAGGGGTCGTGACGTTGGGCAAGGGCCTGACCGTGTTCCGGCCCGCAATGACCGTGCAACTGGCTCGGGGCAAGACGCAGTTTCTGGTCAAAGATTTCGCGCCGCTACAAGAGCACTACGATGAGCAGACGGTTCAGACCCATGTGATGGCCGCCTATGCTGAAACCGGGCTGTCATCCATGCCTGATGCCATGCGCCTGTCCGAGGATTACTTCGCCCTCGATCAGGAGGGCTTCATGGGCCGCTGGATGAAGGGGAGAACGACCGAGGTCAAACGCCAGACCACCGGAAAATCCTGGACTGCCGTGGTCGAGTCCCTGGGCAACCCTGTACAACAGAAGATCGTCGCCGATGACCGGGATGCCACCAACGTTCTTGTTCTCGCCGGGCCAGGGTCCGGAAAGACGCGAGTTCTGGTCCATCGCATTGCCTACCTGATCCGTGTGCGCCGCGAAGACCCGCGCAGTATACTCGTCCTCAGCTACAACCGCCACGCAGCCGTCGAAATCCGGGCGCGGTTGCGCCACTTGATCGGCGATGAGGCTTTTGGCGTGACGGTGTCCACTTGCCACGCGATGGCCATGCGGCTGGTCGGCGCCAGCTTTGCAGGATCACGGGCCGAGAGCCGCGATTTCGACGGAATCGTCATGGAAGCCGTGCGCCAGTTGAACGGCGAGGGGCTGAGTAAGACCGAGGCGGAGGCGCAGCGCGAAACGTTGATCCAAGGCTATCGCTGGATTCTGGTCGACGAGTATCAAGACATCGGGGCCGAGGAATATGCCTTGATTGCCGCCATCGCCGGACGGACGATCGAAGACGACGACATGAAGCTGAGTCTCTTCGCTGTGGGCGATGACGACCAGAACATCTACGCCTTCGCAGGCGCATCAATCCGCTACATTCGCCAGTTCGAACAAGATTACCGCGCGCGGCCCGAATATCTGGTCGAGAACTACCGCTCGACTGGCAACATCATCGCGGCGTCGAACACGGTGATCGCCGGTGCGTCTGATCGGATGAAGCTGGGGCACGACATCACTATCGACCACAATCGTCGCAAGGAACCCGCAGGCGGGGTGATGGCCGAGGGCGACGCCGTGGGACAGGGGCGCGTGCAACTGCTGCAATGTCCGCCGGGTGATCGTGCTCAGGCTGTGGCCGCCGTTACAGAGTTGCAGCGGCTGGCTACCTTGGAACCCGGCTGGAACTGGTCCCGTACAGCCATCATCGCGCGCAATTGGCGGCAGCTCGTCCCGGTCCGTGCCTACGCCGAGGCGCAGCGTATTCCGGTTGAAATGGCCAACGAAAGACTGCCCAGTCTGTGGCGCTTACGCGAAATGCGGCAATTCATCGAAGGCATCAGCCGCGAACGGACGCGCCTGCTGGACGTGGCGGATTTGTTGGAGGTCGTGAACACCCTGCCGCGTAACCGCTGGTCAGACCTCATCGCTGAGGGCGTGGCTGCGCTGGCGCAAGAGATTGGGGCCGGGTCTGCCTCGGTCCCCGATCTGGTCGAATGGTTCGGCGAGTGGGCGCGGGACGCACGGGGCGAACAGCACGGTCTCTTGCTGATGACCGCACACCGCGCCAAGGGGCTGGAATTCGACGACGTCGTCATACTGAATGGAGGCTGGGACAAGCCGTCCCCGAAGGAGGACCTTGATGCGCCGCGCCGCCTGTTCTATGTCGCCATGACCCGTGCCCGCCGCAGCTTGGCCGCGGTGACGCAGGGCGCGCATGCCTTTTTGCCATCGGCAAGAGGCAACATCCTGCGTCGGCACGCAGCCTTGCCAGACGTAAAAGACCTGCCACCGGATAGGACTTACCTAATGCCAGACATGAGCCAGGTGTTCATCGATTGGGCTGGGCGACTGCGGAATGGGTACACCACTTTCGACGCCATCGCACAGGCGCAGACTGGAGACCCGGTCACCCTGAGTCGCGGGAATGGGCGCTGGTTGGTGAAAGACCGACAGGGACGGAGCTTGATCAGTATGAAAGGCGGATGGGCTGTGCCTGATGGTAAGCGTGTCGTCTCTGCCACCATCGGGGCCATCGTCGCGCGCCGTGCGCATGAAAGCGGCGATGATCATCGCGGGAAGCTTCATCAGGACCGATGGGAGGTTGTCCTTCCGGAGATCGTGTTGGAGTAGGAGTGTGCGTATTCGCGCCGGACAAACTCTGGAGGTACAGATATGCAAGCCTTGGAATTTCGCAAAGCGTCCATCTAAGATTATGAGAGTTATAAGATTTTCTTCAATCCTCCCTTTCACTTCGCCGTTTCTCGTATGGACGCCGACTGCTTGTTTCCGAATTTTTTTTGTCGTGTCCGCAAATCGTGTTGGGAAATTTCCGTAATGACTTCAGTTTTTCACATTTGGCCAATATCGCTCCTAAGAAAATGCGGAGCGGAGCGTGCAGGCAATCGAATTTCGACAATTCCTCGACCGGTTTCATGACCTGAACCCGGCGCAGATTGAGGGCGCCAGAACAACGATTAGGGATGTTCGGAGAAAATCCGAAGCCCTGGCTGAGATTGAATAACGAACAGAACAAGAACACACGTGCCCGCATTGCGGCGATGATCGGTGCCAGAAATGAGTGTCCGTCGTCAGAACTCTTGAGAGGAATGGCTGCCTAAACTATTAGAAAGCTTGGCTCATCTGGTTTGTTCTATTAGGCGGCCTGCTTATCCAGAGTGCGAGATCACGTCCATGTTAGCTTTCCCTGTATTGTATGCATCACTAAAAATTTTGCAGCGTACAAGCCTTATGTGAGGCCACGCCACCGTCCTTTGCAATCAGCAACCAGTGCGCCCCCTGCCCCGGTGTTGGGGCATCTATACCCGCCCAAGCCACTTGACGCCGCAAGGTCTCCCCTGCCCGACTGTCTCACGTCTCCCCCGGCAAAATCGGAAACCACTGAAAAGGCGGTCGATCCCAGATGTGTCAACTGCGTTATTCCGACAAAGCCGTGAGTAAGCTGGGGGTGCTCAAGCAGATTGGTCCACCACGCGGCGACACGCCCCAACAAAGGCATTCACGGCCGCCAAACGCGCACCGGACCTGCGCCAGAGCACTCCCGTTTGGCGGACTTCGCCGCGTGTGAGAAGCGTTTTCGTTATGCGCAGACCTTCCGGCCAAGGTGCGCACCAGTCCGGTACGATTGAGAATCCCAACCCACGGTTGACCATGGCAGCAATGGCATCAAGCGCGTCAAGTTCAAGCCATTCACGCACGTGAAGCCCCCTCGCGCGCAGATAATTGTCAACGATTTGCCCACCCCATTGATTGCGGTCGTACCTGATGAACTGAGACGTGGATACCAAGTCCGCCAGGTCGTCTCCGGCATTTATTTCAGGCGTGAGAAGAACCAACGGTTCATGTTTCATCGCCAACCATTCGACGCTTTTTGGGAGTGAAAAATTTGGCTTAACCAGTATAGCCGCGTCCAGATGTTCTTCTATCAGACGGTGGTAAAGGTCCACGGATGAACCGGGTTGCACGAAATATTCGATCTCTGGGTATTTTTCGCTCAGATCTGCAACCACACCCGGTAAGATCCCGGTCATTGCCGTGGCGGTCGCACCCAGCCTTAATTGACCTGAAGGCACACCACGGCCCGCGATCGCTCGCAGATCCCGAGTGCCCGCCACCAGCTTGCGTGCGTGGTCCAGGATCGCCAAACCCGCCTCGGTAGGCTGGACAGTGCGGCCTGATCTGACGACCAGAGGCTGTCCGAGGTCGGCTTCCAACGCACGGAGCCGCTGTGCCAGGGCAGCAGGCGTCAGATTAAGCCGCCGCGCAGCCTCGGCGATAGAGCCGCACTCCGCCACCATGATGAAGGTTTCCAGATACCGACTGTCCATAAGATAGTATCTCTATCTTTTGATTTAGAAAACGCCAGTTTTTCTTTCATTTTAATGAACGTTATGATCCGCCAAACTCTCGCAAAGGACGCATTCCATGGACATCAGGACAAAATTCGCAAAGCTCGGCACACGATTTGCGCCCGGGCAAGAGGTCCGGCTGGAAGCTGCTGCGCCAGACCGCGAGCGGATGGAGCCCCTGCCCGGAACCCCGGTGGACTTTTCTCATGGCGATGTCGATGCGCATCCGCCGACCCCGGGTGCGTTCGAGGCTTTCACCGCCGCTGTCGAGATCGGCGGCGCGCAGGCCTATACGGAATATCGCGGCTCTGCCCCGATCCGCGAGGCACTCGCCCAACGTCTGACCCGGTTCACCGGCGCGCCAGTCGATGCGCAGGACGGGCTGATCATCACACCCGGCACGCAAGGCGCGTTGTTCCTGGCCGTTGCGGCGACAGTCACCGCCGGGGACAAGGTGGCCATCGTCCAGCCGGATTACTTCGCCAATCGCAAGTTGGTGGAGTTCTTTGAGGGCGAGATCTTGCCCGTACAGATGCACTATGCCGGTGCCACTGACAGCGCCGGGCTGGAGCTCGACCAGCTTGAAGAGGCCTTTCGCGCCGGTGCCAGGATGTTCCTGTTCTCCAACCCGAACAACCCGGCTGGTGTGGTCTACTCGGCCGCCGAAATCGCGCAGATCGCGGCACTGGCCGCCCGCTACGACGCAACGGTGATCGTCGATCAGCTCTATTCGCGTCTGCGCTATTCCGGCGTGCCTTACACCCATTTGCGCGCGCAGGACATCGCCCCCGAAAATGTCGTCACCATCATGGGACCGTCAAAGACGGAATCGCTGTCCGGGTATCGGCTGGGCGTGGCCTTTGGCGGGGCTGAAATCATCGACCGGATGGAAAAGCTGCAAGCCATCGTATCGCTCAGGGCGGCAGGCTATTCCCAGGCCGTGCTGCAGACGTGGTTCGCGGAACCGGAGGGCTGGATGGAGCGCCGCATTGCCGCGCATCAGGTTATCCGCGACGATCTGGTGGCACTGTTCCGGTCCATCGAGGGGTGTTCCGTACGCCTGCCCGGTGCTGGCAGCTATCTCTTCCCGGAGCTCCCACCCTTGTCGATCTCCCCTGTCGATTTCGTCACGGCGCTGCGGGAACAGGCCGGGGTCACCGTCACGCCGGGCACTGAATTCAGCCCCCATGCGGCGCGCAGTATCCGCCTGAACTTCTCGCAGGATCACGCAGCCGCTGTCGCCGCCGTGACGCGGCTGGCCACGCTCGTCGAAAGGTACCGGACATGACGGACAGTCACGCAGAGCCGCAGCCAATTCCGCAAGGTGACTATGTCGCGGCCAAGCGGCATGGCGGCCTGATCTACACGGCAGGCATGACGCCGCGCGAAAACGGCCGGATGATCATGACAGGCCCGGTCAGGTCCGGGCAGATCGAGACACTGCAAGAGGCCGTTACTCTTGCCTGCGCCAATGCTCTCACCGCCGCAGAGGCCATGCTGGTCCCCGGCGAGACGCTGGCTACCATCCTTACCATGACAGTCTTTGTCGCGGCTGAGGACGGTTTTTCCGAGCATAGTAAAGTCGCTGACATCGCCTCGGCCTACCTGCGCAAACGTCTTGGATCCCGTGGCATATGCAGCCGCGCCGCCGTCGGCGTCGCAAGCCTGCCCGGAAACGCACCTGTCGAAATTCAACTCGTCGCAGCAGTCTGAGACCCGTCTCAGCATTGCCAGTTCATCCATCGCCGACAAGTGAAAGCGCGGGTGCGTGCTGCCACCTGTCGGCGGTTAAAAGACATGATGCCGATCGTAGGCAATGGTTAAACCAACAAGCGGCTTGGATCTACCAGATCAAAACCGCCGCCATAGTAGAATCCAACCCTTCGCAATTTTGGATGTACCTGTCAGAACGCGAGGCCCCGGGCGGTCAGACGTGATCACCGGACGCTCCTGCCGCCATCGCGATTGCAACGCAGACCTCAGCGGCGGCGTTCATGTCCTGGACTGAAATCCATTCCAGCGGACCGTGGATTTCCTGCATGCCGGTAAAGAGGTTCGGGGCAGGCAGCCCCAATTCGGTAAGGCGAGACCCATCGGTCCCGCCGCGCAGAGGTTCGGACGTCGGCGTGATGCCGAGTGTTTTCATGGCCTGACGCGCAAGGTTGATCGGGGTCATGTCATTGTCGAGAACATAGCGCATGTTGCGATAGTTCTTACGGATGTTGACCGAAATCGTCGCACGGGGTTCTGTCGCTTGCACCGCGTCGCAGACCTTTTGAACAATATCAACCTTTTCACGCAGACCAGCCAATTCAAAATCGCGCAGGATAAGCTTGATCTTCATTTCCGACGCATCGCCGGTCATTTCTGTTGCGTGGATGAACCCTTCGTGCAATTCCGTCAGGTCAGGCGTCATGGTCGCTTGTGGCAAGGCTGCGATGATCTTCGACGACAGGGTGATGGCGCTGACCAGTTTGCCCTTGGCCTTTCCGGGATGAACAGAGACCCCGGTAACTGTGATTTCAGCCGTATCGCCGGAAAAGCTGTCATAGTCGATGCGGCCCGATTCTCCGCCATCCAGTGTATACCCGAAATCAGCCGCCAGATCGGCTGGCAAAGAGGGATGGACGCCGCGACCGATCTCTTCGTCGGGGGTGAAAGCGATACGGATGGGCGGGTGGTCAAGTCCTGGCGTAGAAAGCAGGTGCTGTGCCATGGTCATGATAATCGCCACTCCGGCCTTATCGTCGGCACCCAGAAGCGTCGTGCCCGACGCGGTGACAATGTCGTCCCCCAGTTTTGTGCCCAGATAGGCGTTGTGAGCAGGCGAGAGGGTCAATGCCGGGTCATCGGGAAAGGTGATAACACCACCTTTGTAGTTGCGCACCACGCGGGGTTTGACCCCGCTGGCGTAATATTGCTGCGCGGTATCGACATGAGCCAAAAAAGCGAGTGTCGGGCCCGCAACGGTGCCGGGAATGGTGGCCAAGACGGTGCCATAACCGGTCAGTGTCACGTCCTTTGCACCAATCCCGGAGAGTTCCGCCAACAGCAGGTTGAGCATGTCGAACTGGGTTGGCGTGCTTGGTGTGGTTGCAGAAGCAGCGTCGCTTTGGCTGTCGATGGCGGTGTAGCGCAGCAGGCGCTCTTCAAGCTCGGTGGCAAATCGGCACTGGTTCACGGCAGATATCCTGTTGTCTGGTTGGGCATCGTTCACGCGGTGGTCATGGTGGCAAGGCCGGTCTTCTTCACTTCGTGGGCGAAATGACAAGAAGCGGTCTGGCCTCCTCCCAGGGCGGCGCGCGGCGGAGCTTTTTCTCGACAGATCGGCTGAGCGAGAGGGCACCGAGGGTGAAACCGGCAACCCGGCGGCAGTCCTGACTGCGAGGCCGCATCGCCGGGAAGGCGGATGCGGTTACGCTTAACTGCGGTGGCACGGTGCTCGGGTGCAGCCTCAATCAGCAAGCGCGTATAGGGATGCGCCGCGGCAGAAATGAGGCTCTCGGCTGGGCCTTCTTCCAAAACCGCGCCCAAATACATGACAGCGATGCGGTCGGCCATATAACGTGCGACTGAAAGGTCATGAGTGATATACAGATAGGTCACACCGGTGTCGCGCTGGATGCCGCGCATCAAATTCATGACGCCAGAGCGGATAGACACGTCGAGCATTGACACGGGCTCGTCCGCGATAACAACCATAGGCTTGATTATAAGCGCCCGTGCAATGGCGATACGCTGAAGCTGGCCGCCCGACAGTTCAGACGGGAAGGCATCTGCAAAACTCTCGGCAGGGCGCAATTCTACCGCCTCAAGCATCTCCAGCACGGCGGCGCGCAGACCTGAGCGGGGCACGAGACCGTGCAACATCAATGGTTCCGCCAGAGATTGGCTCACGGTCAGCCGCGGATTCAACGCATCATAAGGATTCTGAAAAATCATCTGGACCTTGGCGCGAAACGCCTTCAAAGCCGCGCCGGTCAGCCCGGTGACCTCCTGCCCCTCGTAAAGGACGCCGCCCGAAGTTGGTCGCTCCTGCAATGTTGCGATACGCCCGGCGGTTGTCTTGCCCGAACCGCTTTCGCCCACCACCGCAAGGGTTTCTCCGGCGTGAAGTTCCAACGTGACGTCATCGGCAGCGATCACAGGCGGATCGGCGCGGCCGGTCAGACGGGACAGAAATCCCGGGTCAGCATTATAAACCATTCGCAGGGTATCAAGATGCAAGATCGGCTTGCTCACGCGCGGACCTCCCTTTTATCAGCGGCGGTTTCAGCCGCGAAATCCTCTGCATAGTGGCATTCACACACGTGGCCACCACCAAGATTCATTGCAGGCGGGGTCGTCTTGCGGCAGAGGTCGGTCGCAGCAAGGCAGGCATGCGCAAATCGACAGCCGGTTGCAGCCGCGGCCGCGGCGGTGTCAGTGGCGGGCAGGCTTTCAAGCTTTTCCAGCGGACCGGTCAGGCTTGGCAGCGCGCCGATCAGCGTCCGCGAATACGGGTGGGCCGGGTTGTCAAAGATCCTTCGGGTCGGCGCAATCTCGACGATACGGCCCGCATACATCACAGCGACGACCTCACAGCTCTCGGCCACCGCGCCCATGTCGTGGGACACAAGGATCAGAGACAAATTCAGCCGCTCGCGCAGGTCCGCGATTTCGCCCAGAATCTGATCCTGGATCAGCATGTCGAGAGCCGTCGTGGGCTCGTCGGCGATCACCAGTTCGGGTTCGAGAATAAGCGAGAGGGCAATCATCGCGCGTTGGCGCATGCCGCCCGAAAGCTGGTGCGGATAGGCGTTCATCCGGGAGCGAGGAATTCCAATCATGTCGAAAACCTCAGAGATTCGATCGGTAGCATCTGCCCTTGAAATCCCCGGTCTGTGTAGGCGCAGGGCGTCCATCATCTGCCGCCGAACCGTTGTGACCGGATTCAGCGCGTTCATCGCACTTTGAAAAATCGTGGCAATCCGAGTCCAGCGCAGGGCGTCGATGCGCGATCGCCCACCTTCGACCACCGGCTTGCCGCCCAGAATGATAGCGCGGCCGTCGTAGCGGACGTTACCGGCAGTCAGCTCGGCATTGTTCGGCATGGTCTGCAGCAATGCCGAGCCGAGGCTGGACTTGCCACATCCGCTCTCTCCGACGATACCCAAAGCACCGCCTCGAGGCAAAGAGAAGGACACGCCGTCCACCGCCGCAATCCTGCGATTTCCGACCGTGTATTCCAGACGCAAATCCTCAACTTGCAGGATTGGCGTTTCCTCAGTTGCAGGACCTTCACCCTTCGGTGGCGCGACGCTCGCCCGCCTCTTCGGCGCCCCGCCCCGGGTCCGCAGTTGCGGGTTCATGGCAAAGTTGACGCTGTCACCCAGCAGGTTCAGGCTGGCCACGAGCATCAGCAATGCCACGCCGGGGGCAATCGACATCCAAGGCGCCAATCGCAAGTGGCGCTGGCCTTCGAAAATCATGCTTCCCCAACTGACCATGTTCTGATCACCAAGGCCAAGAAAGCTCAAACCTGCCTCGGTCAGGATGGCCATCCCCATCAGGATTGTGCCGTCGGTGATAATCGGTGCGATGCCGTTGGGGATCACGTGGCGAACGATGACCCACCAATGCGGCGCGCCCGCAGCCAGCGCGGCCTGCACATAGACGCGGGATTTCAGCGTCAGCACCTGTGAACGCATCAGCCGGGCTGACCGAGGCCAAGTGGTCAGCGCAATCGCGATGATGGTCAGCGGAAGGCTGGCCCCGAACAGCGCAACGATCAAGAGGATCAGGAAAAAGGTGGGGATCAACAAGAAAATGTCGAAGATCCTGCTAAGCAGCCCATCGATCCAGCCACCGAAATAGCCGGCCACTGCGCCAAGGGCAGAACCGATGAGAATAGACAGAAGAGCGGCCCCGATGGCGACCATCAGCGCCACGCGCGCGCCCCAGACCACACGTGAGAAGATATCGCGCCCGAAATTGTCGGTCCCCAGCCAGAATGAGGAGCTTGGAGGCTGATAAAGATCGAAAGCCATGTCCGCCGGATCGGGAAGGCTCAGGATCGGCGCGGCCAGAGCGGCGGCGGTGATGCCCAAGAGGACGGTCAGGCTTAGCACACCGGGCCAACTACGAACGGTAGCACGGACAGTTTTGACCAAAGTTGGGGTCATAGGCGCACCCTCGGGTCCAGAGTGGCGTATAAGAGGTCCGTCACCAGCGCGGCGAGCATCACAGTGAAGGACATGATGAGGAAGGCGCCCATGATGACCGGCGTATCCCGTGATAAGATCGCCTCGTATATCAAACGGCCGAGCCCGGGCCAGCTGAAGACCGTCTCGGTCAGGACGGCGCCCGAAAGTAGCAGACCGAGTTCCAGCCCCAGCACGGTTACGATGGGCAGCATGGCGTTTCGAAGGGCAAAGCGTGTCATCACCCGGCGCTCGGGAAAGCCAATGGCGCGGGCTGTGGTTACATAAGGTTCTGCCAGGGTTTCCGAGACCGATGATCGGGCAAGACGCACGTATTGCCCCAACCATACCGCCGAAAGGGAGATCACCGGCAAGATCATGTGCTTCGCCACGTCGAGAACGAAGCCTATGCCCTCGCGGGGACCGGCGATCGACATCATCCCAGATGATGGCAGCCATCGCAGCGTTACGGCGAACAGTAAGATGAGCATCAGGCCGAGCCAGAAGACCGGGATCGAGAACAGCGAGATCGAAAGAGTCGTAACGGCAGTGTCCAACGCCGATCCGGGTCGGCGGGCCATGAACGATCCAATGACGACGCCGAGCACTGATGCAAGGACAAGCGCGGTGCCCGCAAGAAGGAGGGTTGCCGGAACACGCTCTGCGATGATGCCAATCACAGGCTCTCGGGTGCGGAAGGACAGACCCAGATCGCCTTGCAGAAGCTGGCCGATATAGGCACCGAGCTGCTGATAGAGCGGCTTGTCGAGACCATAACTCTGACGCACCGATGCCATGTACTCGGGGTCCGCACCTTCACCCGCCAACAAGATGGACACATCCCCCGGCGCCATATGGATGAGGGCGAAATTAATGATGACGATGAACAGGGCGATCGGAAACATCTGCATTACCCGGTAGAGGAAGTAGCGGAGAAGTCTCATGATTGATCGCCCTGTCAGATTTTATTTCGTGCGAAGTGACGGTATCAAATTATTCGGCATCTTCCGGTCCTGATACGCCATAGACACCGAACCAGCTTATGGACTTGTTGAAACCACCCGGCATTACAGCGAAGCCGGTCCAGCCGGGACGCACCAAACTTGTCTTTTGCTCCTCGAATACGTTGATGTAGGGCATGTCACGGACTACAATTTCCTGAATCCTGTCATACATTTGTTTGCGGGTAGCTTCGTCGCGGATGGTGTTGGCCTCCTTGGCCAGCTCGTCGAGTTCGGCATCCGAATAGCTCATGAAGTTCCGGGCCCCATCGGTCGAGAAGTGTTCACGGTAGGCATCCGGGTCCGGCCCGTACCGCCCGAAGTAGCACGAAATGTCGAACTGTTTGTCCTGGATACGGCTGAACCAAGTGGATTGATCAAACCGGTCAAGTGCTGCCTCAATGCCGACTTCGCGCAGCTGACGAACAAGAATTTCCGTGATCGCGGAACAGTCCGAAATGTTTGGCCCGGTCACCTTGACTGAGAACCTCCAGCCGTCGTCACCGCGGGGGAAACCAGCTTCATCCAGAAGTGCCTCGGCCTTTTCTGCGTCATGTTCAGGGAAGCGAGCGCCCTCGTTGACCCATTTCTGAAGACTGCTGACGCCGGCGTAATAGCCGGGTGTCCAGGAGTTGTTGAAGGCCAGCTTGTTCATCTGTTCGCGGTCCATGGCATAGGCGATGGCCTCGCGGACTTTCGGATTGCCCAAGGCTTCATGGTTGAGGTTCAACTGAATGTCGCGCGAGAAATGCGAGGGAGTGTAAACGACATTGATGTCCGGATCCGCCTCGAAGATCGGGGCCTCGGCCAGCGGTGGGGCGTAATTGAATGGCAAGTAAGGAAACTGGCCTGCCTCGAACTCCGCTCGGGCGACATTTGCGTCAGGGATGGTCCGGAATATCAGCGTATCCACCTCGGGCGCGCCACGGAAGTAGTCTTCGTTTCCCTCGAGCATCACGGCGCTGCCACGGTCCCAGCGAACAAATTTGAACGGACCCGAGCCGATTGGCTCATTTACATAAGGGCCGGTATCAAAGCCTTCCTGGTCTGCCCAAAGATGTTCGGGATAGATTTTGCCGGTCCATTGAGCGCCCTGCGCCATCATTGGCAAGAAGGCCATATTGGGCTTGTTCAAGGTGATGACTACGGTATCGTCGTTTGGGGTCTCAATCGATTTCACGTCGCGCAGGAACGAAGAAAAAGTATAGCCCTTTTCCATGATCCGTTCGTAGGTAAATTTGACATCTTGCGAGGTTACGTCTTCGCCGTCATGCCACCTGGCGTCAGTGTTCAGGTGGAAGGTATAGGTGGTCGCGTCCTCTGACACTTCCCAGCTATCTGCAAGGTCGCCATAGGCAGCGACACCTTCGACGATACCCCAGTCCATCACCACGAGGTGACTGTAGATATTAGACGTCGGCCCGTGGCCGCCGGTATCCGACGAGGGTCCTGGCGATAGAGTGCGGGGCTCATCCTGCTGGGGCATCACCAGCGTCGTTTCTGCCAGCGCGGCGGTTGGCAGTGCAAATGCCGCTGCCAGTATCGTGGAAGTCCTGAGTTTCATGAGCCGTGTCCTTTTCTATCCTGTTGGTTGGTTTTCAGTCTTTTTCTGTTCGTGGTCGAAATCGGGTCAGTAACCACGCACGCGATTAACGAGCTCGGGAATGGGGTCACCTCGGCGGTGACGGCGGATGTTTTCGACCATAATCCGCACGGCGGATCCGGCTTGCGTCGGCGCAGCAACATGGGGCGTCACCAAGATACCCGGATGGGTCCAGAGCGGATCATCTTGCGGCAAAGGTTCAGTTCGGAACACGTCCAATGCGGCAGAGCCGATCTGCCCGCTGTCCAGCCCGGCGACGAGGTCGGCATCCACCAGATGCTGGCCGCGCCCGGCGCTGGCCACAAAACCTCCCCGGGCCATGCGTGCAAACAGTTCAGCGTTCAGCACGTTTTCTGTCTCCTTTGTCAGCGGCAAAAGGTTCACCACGGCATCAGCGCCGGTGGTCGCCTGCCTCAACCCCTCGGGCCCGGCAAAGCTCTCAGTACCGGAGACGGCGCGTCCTGACCGGGTCCAGACCCGCGTCTGGAAGCCGATCGACGCCAAGAGACGGGCCACACGACTGCCAAGTGTCCCTGCCCCCAACACGGTGACGATGCGGTCTTGCGACAGAATTTCGGTCCTTCGCGTCCATTTGGTGTCTGCGCGGTAAGTCGGAAGATTGCGGTGCCACGACAGCACCACTGCCAGACACCAGTCCGACATGCCCTCGGTCATGGCAGGGTCCACCAAACGAACGATCTCGACGCCCTCGGGTACAGCACCGGGTTCCAGCAGGTGTTCAATACCGGCGTTGAGGCTGAGGACCAGTCTGGCGCCCGGCACCGAAGCGATAACGCCTGGGTCCGGCTTTCCCGCTACGACATAGGGCACCGGGCCGCGGTCCAGCGCGGCGAGATCGGTGAAAATCTGCGCTTCAGGCAGTTCTTTTTTGAAGCCTTCAGCCAGGGCGGCCGGATTGCCTTTGGAGGCGATGAGAATGCGAATGTCACTTGTCATGTGAGCGAGGCTATTGATGAGCGTTTCACGAACAACGTGCCAAATTCTCGGTGATGCATTGCAAAAAACTCATGCAAGACCGGACAGGTAGTTTGCGGGGCGTGGTGAGTCGTGCCAGCGGGCGCGCAGCCGTGAGGTCCGGCTGGGATGCGGTCAGTAAACCGGCTAAATAACATGCACATCGCATTGATTTCTCGCAGAACAACGCGCGTGTCCTGCGCCGATCTCAATGTGCGTGTGCGAGGTGCAGAACGAGGATAGGCAGCGCGGCATGGAACGCATACCGACGCTACGTTACGTTTCGAAAAACTCATCATGAAAGTTTTCCCTGCGCGGCCATTTCGTCCTCGACAATTTTTAGCGGGACATGGCCGAAGGACAGCAGCATGTCGTGGAACGCCTGCGTCGTGCCGCTCCAGCGTCGGCGCAGGGCGCGGATGCCTTCGACCCCAAGCCAGTAGGTCGCGCGCGAGGCCGGGAACATCGAGTTGCGCACCACTTCGGAATGCACACGGGCCGGTGCAAAGCCCCCCTCTTGGGCGTAGAACCGTTCAGATTCGGACATCGTCCAAGCGCCGCTGTGCAGACCGATGTCGACCAGCACGGACGCAGCGTTGCGCCGCTCAAACGATTTCAGCAGCATCTTTTCGGCGGGGGTGTAGAAGCCCTCGGCCTCTGCCAGCAGGTCTTCGACATGGCAGGCCCAGCCCTCGACCAGGGTCAGCGCGCCCTGAAAAGCCAGCCCCATGGCACAATCGGTCGCCGCAATGCGGCCAAGCCTCGATGCCGACCCGCGCGCCCGGGCATTCTGAGTGTGGTGCCCGACCGAGCCGTGGTGAACGGCGTGAATCGCCTTGACCATCGCCGTATTCTGCGCCGACAGGTCGCCGGACGGCATCACCCAGTAGACGCTGCCCTGCCCCGGGTTCAGCCCCGGCGGCGAACGGTAGAACAGGAAGTAGAGTGGCCCGGCGATGCGCTGAAAGCAGGGCGGTAGGCCGCGGTAGTCCAAGTCATAGTCGGAATTTGGAGTCACCAGCCTATGCGCCGTGGCGGCACTGCGCGCGGCGGCGTCCCAGTGGCGGTAGTATTGCACCACCTCGTTGGCATGGGCCGGGTGGATCCGGGACAGCGCGGCGATCTGGCCCTGCCAAGGGGTGGAGGGGTCGATCTCAGCCGCCATGTGCTCCAACTCGGATCCGCAACGGTCAAAGGCGGCGCGGGCCTGTCGCATGATCTCTTCAGCGCCCGCGGGCAATTCGTGCAACGTGCTCAAGACGAGGTCCAGATGCGCCTTGCCACATGCTGGGTCGGCGTCGGGCAGACCACCGAGCGAGGCGGCGAAGCTTTCAAAGGCGGTAGCAGCAGCCTGCGCTGGTTCGGACCAGTCTTTTGACCAGGCCTCGTGCAGACTAATGTCTTCCCGCAGGAACAGCGCCAGCGTGTTGGCCTCGGACGCTGCGCGTTCGCACCAGCTCTGCGGCACCGGATCGTCACCGATCATGTCACGTGCCGCAGACAGAAAGCCGGGGATCGCCGCGAGTCGGGAGGCGATGGCTGCGCTGCGCCAAGGCGCGGATTGCGGCAGTAACAGCGCGATTAGGCCAAAGCCCGCCTCGCCCGTGGCCCAGGCCGGGTTCTTCTGGCGCGGACGGCTGCGCAGCAGGTCATGTTCGACGCGCAATTCCGCCGCGATCATCCGCCTGTCATGCGCGTGCGCCTGCGTGTCCCGGGCTACCCAGTCCAGCAGGATCCGGATTTCGTCAAGTTCTGCCGCGATGCAACCTGTTCCCAACGGCGGAAGTCGGTGATCATGGCCTGCCGCCCCGATGAAAGTGGCATCAACTGGCCGCCACTTGAAACGATGCGCAAGGTAATCATCTACCAGCCCCGTCATGCGCTAAGATCCACCCAGCGGCGCTCTTTGTGAGCCAGGATCATCGCGTCCACAATTTCCTGGCTCTTGGCGCCATCAAAGAATGTGCATTCCTGCGGGCGGCCTTGCAGTATCTCGTCCACGAAGTGCCGAACGAGGTTGCGGTAATACAGTTCCGGCCAAGGGGTGGCGAGCGTCGTGCCCGGCGGCAGGGCAGCCTCCGTCAGTTCGAACGGCACAAATTCGACCGAGTTCGGCTTGGCATACATAAGCGTCTCGGCCACGTCGAATTCGGAGATCAGCCGCGCGATCGCCGCGCCTTTGGAGCCGTAGACGCGGATTTCCACGCCCGGGTAATTTCCCACGGTGACATAGCTGGTCTGAAGTGTTCCAAGCGTGCCGCTGGAATATTCTACAAGACCCACCGTGCCATCGTCGATCATGATCTTCTGACGGCCTTCCTCACCGCGTACCACGCGTTCTGGTATGAAATTCCGCATTGAAGAAGCGACGGCGGAAAATTCCCCTCCAACCCAACGCATAAGGTCGATCAGGTGCGACCCGTAGCCGACAATCGAGGCCGGGATCAGCTTTGCCCTGTCAGCATCGGGCGGCACCTGACGAAGAGGAACGTCTGGATCCAGCCATTGCGAATTCTGCTCGAACCCGTTGATATGGTAGATCTCGCCAAGCATCCCGTCATCGATCCAAGCCTTCAACTGGCGAATGGCTGGCGAGTAACGGAAGGTGAAACCCAGCTTGGTCCGGACACTCTGTTCATCAGCTCTCGCGGCGGCGTCGAAAGCCGGGCCTGCTTCTGTGTGCAGCGGTTTTTCTGAAAGGACATGCTTTCCAGCGGCGATAGCCGCAAGGCTGAGCGGCAGATGCGTGTGGGTCGGAGTGCAGACATCGACCATCTCAACCTCTGGGTCTGCAATCATTTTCTGCGCGTCGGTATAGACCTTGCGAGCGCCGAACTTATGCGCCGCCGCACGGGCGCGGGTTTCGTCCACATCACACACCGCGACAAGATCCACGTCCGGGTGAGCGACATAGCCTGGCAGATGAGCCTTGTCGGCCCAGGCATGGGTCCCGATCACGCCGACACCGAGTTTTGCATCGCTCATGGGAGGGCCTTTCCGCAAGCAGCCACGTAGGCCTCGAGCTCATCGTAGTTGTGGTAGCCGAGGTTGCGTTTGCCACCCTCAATCTCGTAGATCATCTCGAACAGCTTGGCGTTAAGGCGGGTGTCGGCGCCAACCACCTTGCCATAATCAATCAGTTTGCCTGAAGACGAACGGGTTTCAGACGGGCGGTTGCGATAGACGATGTCCCACCAGATGCCAGAACCCTTCTTCTTAAATTCGTGGCTCGGCTTCGTTTCCTGATCCTTCTTCAGCAGCCATATTGCGTGGTTGATGTTGTCCAGAAGCTTGCGGGTGTCATCTGCTGTTTTCACGCGATAATTAGCTGGATCGAAGAAGTCGAACGCCTGCACATCGATACCGTTGGCATCTGCAATCTCCAACGCTTCCCTGACGATGGCGCCCGCAATGCGCGCGTAGCGCTCGACCCCGAGCGTGTTGCGGATACGGTCATCGACAAGCGCCGAGAACACGACCTGACTTGCGTAGACCTCCTTGGCCCAGATTTGACCCCAGATGTTATCCGATAGCTGCACCTCAGTGAGCGCACCCAGCGCCTCAGCCAGCTCGGTCAAACGGGGGGTGGAATTGCCATCCATCTCGCCCAGCTGAATCGGACCTTCGTGGACGTATTCGATGTAGCCAGGATCGACGAGCGCGCCACCGTAGTTCGGGATCGCACCTATCACCATTTTCTCACCGGGCAGGCCCGCAGCGTTCAGGGCGGCGACAAGTGAGGGTTCGTTAAAACCGTTTTGGAAGGAAACGATAGCAGTGCTGTCGGTCATCAGCGGCGCCAATTGTTCGACAGCCTCCACTGCGTGCTGGGACTTCGTGGCGATGAGAACCATGTCGAGCGGCCCTTTCAACTCGGACGGATGCGAGGCCTTGACCGGTATCGTCATGTCGCCGCGGACACCGTCGATGAACAGGCCATCGACCTTCATCTTGTCCACGTGTTCGGCCCATCGATCGGTAAGCGTTACATCATGTCCGGCACGGCTCAGGTACGCGCCCGCAAGCCCGCCGATGGCGCCGGCGCCAACTATCGTAATTTCCATTTGTTTCTCCGGTGGTTAAGCTGGCTGATACATTTCCAGACTTTGGGGGCTGTGTGCCCTTCCATAAAGATAGCGGATGAAGCCGGGACGATTGGCGTCAGACACTCGTTCACGAACCCGGCGAACGACTTCATTCCCCGCCCAAAAGGAAGCTGCAAAAGGTCCCTTGAAAGGGTGTGCGGCAGATCGCAGGCGGCCCCGAACCCAAGCTTCCTGTCCCAAAGCCGTGTCGCGCAGGTAGCTCATGGTTTGCTCTGCTGATTGACCTTCTGCCATGTAGGCCCAAGTGGCGCTTGTCTGGCAGGCAGAGCGCAGGTTACGCAGCTCCGCCGTCAGTTCGTCATCCTCATCTTCCATCCAATCGATCAGGTAGATACCCTGGTCGCCTATCCCCTCCTGAACACATCCAGTGACAGCATTGGCTGACGTCAGCAGCGCGTCCACTGTCGAGCGTCCTGCGGAAACCTCCGCATGGGCGTAGAGGGTCTGGGTCGCGTGTCCGGGATAGATGTTGTGGCAAATGATGTGCTTTAGGCCCGCCCTCGAAAACATCATGTCGACGTTAAGATCCACACGCCGCTCGGCAAATCCGCACCGTGCCGGATAAGGGACGTCACGGACCGGGCATATCTCCATCGAGAAGTCGCCGGTGTCGAAAATCATCGCGTCGGAACGGCGCTTGGCCTCGGCCATCAGTTCGTCCAGCATGCCGCCAAGCTTGCTTGCGCAAACAGCGCGCCCGTCTTCCCAAGACCGCACCCGATCGGCAAGCGATCCCCGGACAAAACCCATCCGCGACAACAACCGATCAATGCGGTCTCGGCCAGCGGCGATCATTCCGGCGTCTTCATGCCCCCTGTCGGCTCCGACAAGGCCAATGACCTTCTGTTCATAGGTAGGGCTGCCGCCGGAAAACAGGCGCACTGCCAGAAGGAGAGAGCCCACCATTCCCTCAAGGAATGTCCGCCGCTCCCCCGGAGCGATATTTTCAAGCGCCGCTTTTAATTGTGTAAGATCCCGCCTGGCGCTATCCCATTCGTCGTAGCTGCGCGGTGTCACGATGTCCCCGCCGGTATAGATTGGCACCAAACCTTCACCGTCAAGCAGGCTGTTGCCGTCGTTTCTTTGGCGTTCCAGAGCGTGAACGCCCATGGTGACGGCAGTCAGGTTATATGTGATCTTGCTCAGGTTCACGTCGCCTCCCAAGAAACGCCGTCGCGGCAGAAGTTGCGTTATATAAAGGATCAACTGGAATTGACTTAGTTCTCAACCTACGAAATTCTGGGGCTTAGATGAGTTTTTGGAATGCAACATGAGCCGTGCCCTACCCTCCTTGAACGCCCTGAGGACCTTTGAGGCGGTGTCTCGACATGGGAGTTTCACCAGTGCTGCCGATGAGTTGAACGTGACGCAAAGCGCCGTCAGCCGCATGATCAAGGGGCTGGAAGAGCATTTGGAACTACAGCTATTTGAGCGTGCTGGCAGGCAGATCGGCTTGACCGAGGACGGCGTTTACTACGCCGCGAAAATCTCCAAGGCGATGGATATCCTTGAGGTTGCCTCTCGCGAACTCATTGATACCAAGGCTGGCCGCGGCACGCTTAGCATCGGCATGTTGCCCACATTCGGAACCAAATGGCTGCTCCCCAGGCTTGGCTCGTTCATGCAACTGCACACGGATCTGACACTGGACATCACGAGCAGCGACGGTGAACTTGACTTCGCCGACGAGCGGATCG
>NZ_SLZU01000022.1 GCF_004342065.1 Primorskyibacter sedentarius
GCTTTCATCATCGACGTCTTCGCCCGCAAGATCGTCGGTTGGCGTGTCTCGACCTCGATGACGACCGGTTTCGTCTTGGACGCCCTGAACCAGGCTATTTGCCAGAGGGCGCCGTCTGAGGCTGACAAACTGATCCATCATAGTGATCGAGGCAGCCAATACCTGTCGATCCGATACACTGAGCGGCTCGCAGAGGCCGGCATCGACACATCAGTCGGCAGCGTCGGAGATTCCTATGACAACGCTCTGGCCGAAAGCATCATCGGCCTATTCAAAACCGAGGTCATCAAGTTCCTCCGCCCCTGGAAATCCGTTGGCCAGGTCGAGTGGGAAACCCTGAAATGGGTCGACTGGTATAACAACACCCGCCTGCACAGCGCCATTGGCTACGTCACGCCGCAAGAAGCAGAGGAGGCCTTCTATGCAAACTTGAACGCGGTCGAAAAAGTAGCCTAATCATTGAACCAGAAACTCTCCGGTAAACCCGGGGCGGTTCACATCTCCTACAACTCCTGTCGGAACAGGCACTGCCCCAAGTGCCAGGCGGGGGCTGCAAAGGTATGGCTGGCGGCACGGGAGGTCGAACTGCTGCCCGTGCGATATTTTCACCTGGTCTTCACCCTGCCCAAACAGGTTGCTGACATCGCCCACCAAAACAAGCGCGAGATCTACAATCTGCTGATGCGCGTGAGCGCGGATACCGTGATCAAGATCGCCGCCGATCCCAAGCACCTTGGTGCGCGCGTCGGCATTACATCAGTGCTGCACACCTGGGGATCAGCAATGACGCACCACCCCCATGTCCACATGATCGTACCGGGTGGTGGATTGTCGACCGATGGCACCAGGTGGATCACCAGCCGCAAGAACTTCTTCCTCTCCGTGCGAGTGCTGTCCCGCCTTTACCGGCGGCTCATTCTGGAAGGGCTGGCCAAACTGCACCGAACCGGGCGGCTCAGTTTCTTTGGTGACCACGCCGGCCTGGCCGATAGCACCGCGTTCGAGGCCATGCTGGCACCACTGCGCAATATCGACTGGGTCGTCTATGCTAAGGAACCCTTCGCCGGACCCAAAGCGGTGCTGGCCTACTTATCACGCTACACCCACCGCATCGCGATATCCAACAGTCGCCTGGTCCGGTTCGATGCGGGCAGCGTGACCTTCAAGGTCAAGAACTACCGCGTCAATGGCGCGGGCCGACACACAACCATAACCCTGAAGATCAACGAGTTCATCCGCAGGTTCCTGATGCATGTTCTGCCCAAAGGCCAGCACCGCATCCGCCACTATGGCTTCTTCGGAAATGGCAACCGCGCCGCAAATGTCGCAAGAATCAGGGAACTGCTCGGGGATCAGCCTCCAAATCGCAAAGACACAAGTGAAGGCGAGAATGATCAATCACCCAGGATCCTCGCTCTGCCATGCCCATGCTGCGGGGGACGGTTGATCATCGTCGACACCTTCGCGCCTGCCCAACACCCCAGAGCACCGCCAACATCAGCAAGGGCCGCAGCATGAAGCGCGCGCCAGACATAACCAAAGACACCATCAGCCGCAGCCGATGCCACCTGCGAACCCATCGTCATACACTGATCAGATCATCGACGCGGCAAAAATCAATGGCTCCGGGAAAACACCACGCATACCGTCAAAATGCGGGTCAAACCGACACCGCGCTGAGCGCAATACGGGCCATTCAACCGCGCCGCCAGATCAGCCCCATGCCAAGCCCACAGCCCAAATCCCCATAACAACAACCGGCCCACCAAGACCAACCCCGCGATTTCCCGCCTGAGCGCTTCTCCGACGCCAGGCAACGCCACGCGCTACCCAAACGACGAGCATGGCGTCCGAGAAACCTGCATCTAAACGGCCACTAACGGGCTTCCCGATGACAAGTGGCGCTACTTCATTCAGCCACGCAATCGGCGAAGTAGCTTATCGTGCCGTCTTTGTCCTGCTCCTGCACCAACCCATGGATGTCGATTTCAAACCCCGGGCATTCGCGGGCGAATTCACGGTTGAACTTGAGGTAGTCAACGATCTTGCGGTTGAACACCTCGCCGGGAATGAGCAGCGGGATGCCCGGCGGGTAGGGGGTGACGAGGCTTGTGGTGATGCGGCCCTCCAGCGCGTCGATCGGTACGCGCTGCGTGGTCCGCCGCGCGATATGAGAGAACGCTTCGGACGGGTTCATGGCAGGGGTCAGGTCGCTGAGATACATCTCTGTCGACAGGATTGCGACGTCGTTTTTGGCGTAAAGCGTGTGGACGTGCTGGCACAGATCCCGCAGGCCCATCCCTTCGTAGCGCGGCTGCTTGGCGCAGAATTCCGGCATTGTCCGCCACATCGGCTGGTTCTTGTCGAAATCATCCTTGAACTGTTGCAGCGCGGTCAGAAGCGTATTCCAGCGGCCCTTGGTGATGCCGATGGTGAACATGATGAAAAAGCTGTAAAGTCCTGTTTTCTCGACCACAACACCATGTTCGGCAAGGTATTTCGTGACGATGGAGGCCGGGATGCCCGTCTCTTCGAACCGGCCGTCCATGTTCAGACCCGGCGTGATGATCGTCGCCTTGATCGGGTCGAGCATGTTGAAGCCACGCGCCATGTCGCCGAAAGCGTGCCAGGATTCCGCGCCGTCGCTTTTGCGCATCCCTTCAGCATCCGTGTTGCCCAGCACCCAGTCTTCGGTCCGGCCGATACCTTCCTCGATAAGGTCGTCCGGTCCCCAGACCTTGAACCACCAGTCCGCGTCGCCATATTCCTCGTCGACCTTGCGCATGGCGCGCCGGAAATCCAGCGCCTCGTCAATGCTTTCCTCGACCAGGGCGGTGCCACCCGGCGGCTCCATCATCGCGGCGGCCACGTCGCAGCTGGCGATGATGCTGTATTGCGGGCTGGTGGAGCTGTGCATCAGGTAGGCTTCGTTGAACAGGTGCCGGTCAAGCGGCGTGTCCTGACTGTCCTGCACCAGCACATGGCTGGCCTGGCTGATCCCGGCCAGCAGCTTGTGAATCGACTGCGTGGCATAGGTGACGGAATGCTTTGGCCGGTCACGTTTGCGCCCCATGGCGTGGAAATTGCCGTAGAACGGATGGAAGGCGGCATGGGGGAGCCAGGCCTCGTCGAAATGCAGGTTCTCGACATACCCGTCGAGCATGTCCTTGATCGTCTCGGTGTTGTAGAGCACGCCATCATAGGTCGATTGTGTCAGCGTCATGATGCGCGGCTTGACCGTTTCTGCATCAACGTCGGACAAAAGCGGGTTGGCGCGGATCTTGGCCTTGATCGTTTCGATCTCGAACTCGCTTTGCGGGATCGGCCCGATGATGCCGAAATGGTTGCGGGTGGGTTTCAGGAAGACCGGAATGGCGCCGGTCATGATGATGGAATGCAGGATGGATTTGTGGCAGTTGCGATCCACCACAACCACATCACCGGGCGCGACGGTGTGGTGCCAGACCATCTTGTTCGACGTCGAGGTGCCGTTGGTCACGAAGAAACAGTGATCGGCGTTGAAGATGCGGGCCGCGTTGCGTTCTGACGCGCCGATGGCGCCGTTATGATCCAGCAGCTGACCCAATTCCTCGACCGAATTGCACACATCCGCACGCAGCATGTTTTCGCCGTAGAACTGGTGGTACATCTGGCCGATCGGGCTTTTCAGGAAGGCCACGCCGCCGGAATGGCCGGGGCAGTGCCACGAATAGGACCCGTCCTCGGCGTAATCCAGCAGTTCCCGGAAGAACGGCGGCTGGATGCTTTCAAGATAGCCCTTGGCCTCGCGGATGATATGGCGCGCGACGAATTCCGGCGTGTCCTCGAACATGTGGATGAAGCCGTGAAGTTCGCGCAGGATATCATTGGGCAGGTGGCGGCTGGTCTTGGTTTCGCCGTAGATGTAGATCGGCACCTCGGCGTTTTTCCAGCGGACCTCTTCAATGAACGTACGCAGGTTCACCACCGCCGGATCAAGGTCGGGGCCGGGGCTGAATTCCTCGTCGTCAATGGACAGAACGAAGGCACTTGCACGCGATTGCTGCTGGGCGAATTGCGAAAGATCGCCATAGCTCGTGACGCCCAGAACCTCGAATCCCTCTTTCTCGATGGCCTCGGCCATCGCACGGATCCCCAGCCCCGATGAGTTTTCAGAGCGGAAATCCTCGTCAATGATCACGATGGGGAAACGAAACTTCATGAGGTTCTCCTGATCGGCGGTGCTGGCACCCGGCAGATGCGTGTTGCGGGCGGCCTGACTGCCCTTGTTTACTTTGGTCAGCGTGGCGTCAAGCCCCGTGAAGGGCGGATCACCCGGGGGCTGAATGCAAGGAACGCCGGACGAAGGCGCAAGGTTGCACGTCGTGGCGAAACACCCGTCACGTCACGCAGTCTGGCGGCAAACCTGGGCCCAACCGGTGCGGCGTTCGTTATCGATGATCTTCAACAGGACGCGGTCGGGGATGCGCCCCTGCACGACCGTGCGGCCGATGACCATCGCAGGCGTGCCGATCAGTGCAAAAATTTCCGCAAGGGCTGCGCTGCGCTCCAGTTCTTGCCGGATGTCCGGGCTGGCCATGTCTGTCAGCAACTGGTCCGCATCAAGGCCGATTTCGTCGGACACAGACCTGAGGTAGCTTGGCGTCGGCTGAAACGGGCTGCCCAGCAGGCGGTCATGAAACTGCGGGTAGGCACCTTGTCTCTTTGCTGCCAAAGCCGCGCGGGCCGCCACGTTCGACGCATGGCCAAGCAGAGGTAACTCGTGCCATGTGATCCGGATCTGGCTGGCTGGATCAGATGCAAGCTCTGCCAGGTGTTTTGTCTGTATTCGGCAGTAGGGGCAGTAATAGTCAGAGAATGACGCGATGCTCACATGGGGTGGTGACCCGACCTCCCCGAACAGCGCATGGCACAGATCGGCCCGCACCGATGCGATGCTGGCGCGGCTGGGCGCGGCATCCTCCTCGTCCAGCCCGACCCATATATTGCCGCGTAGCGAGACCGGCCCCTCCGCCACCCTGCGAAATCCCGGCGGGTCCTGAATATCCTCAAACTCCGGCAGGGGCGCGAGCCGACTGTAGACAGCCCTCACAGAAGGAATGCCAAGGGCGGCAGCGGTAGCGCCGATCAGGAAAGTGCGCCGCGCAATCACGACCCACTTCGCCCCTTGCAGACAAGGGGCGTGCGCGCTCGCAAGAAGGGATGTCTGCCCCGGATCATCCGCCCGGCACGAGGGCGGCGTCATAGCCCGCCTGCCTGATTGCAGCCTCCACGTCCGCTTGCGAAAGGGCGCTTGCCACCTTGACCCGTTTCTGCGCGAGGTCGCAAGTCACCTTGGCGTCCGGGTCGACCGCGTTGATGGATGTTTCGATTGCAGCGGTGCAGTGGCCGCAGCTCATCTCGGGGACGTTGAATTGCATCTGGGCTCTCTATCCTAAGGCTTTACTGTCAGTTGGGCCTTCCCGTTGGTGGAAGGTCAAGAGGGCGCAGCCGTAAAAGCCCGCCAATCGGGGGTGTATGGCGATTCCTCACCTCGCCCCCTTGACCTTACAGTGACTGGAACCCTTATCTGCAAGGTCGACACAGACGACGGAGCCCGAAATGACCCGGAAAACCCAAGCGATCCTGTCCATCGAGGGCATGTCTTGCGCGTCATGTGCGGGGCGTGTTGACCGTGCTTTGGCGGCACTTGACGGTGTCGAGGGGGTTTCGGTCAACCTCGCAAGCGAGCGCGCGCATTTGACGGTCGATACACCTGAGACACTGGCCCTTGCCGCGCAGACCGTCGATGATCTGGGCTATCCCGCCCGGCGGGCAGAGGTCGTGCTGAATGTGGCCTCGATGTCCTGTGCGTCCTGCGTGGGCCGGGTGGACAAGGCGCTGTCCGCCGTTCCGGGTGTTCTGGCGGTCAATGTCAATCTGGCGACAGAAACGGCCCGGGTGACCTTTCTGGAAGGGGCGGTCGATCTAGAGGGGCTTTTACGGGCCGCGCAGGAGGCGGGCTACCCGGCCACAGTCGCCGAGGCCAGCGCCACGGGTAGCCAGACCGCGCGAAAAGAGGAAGAAGCGCAGGGTCTTCGCCGCCGGGTGGTGATTGCCGCAGCCCTCGCGCTGCCGGTCTTTCTGCTGGAAATGGGCAGCCACGTGATCCCCGGCATGCACGCGTTGATCGGGCGCAGCATCGGCCATCAGTCCAGTTGGCTAATCCAGTTCGTTCTGACAACCGCCGTGCTGGCGGGGCCCGGGCGACAATTCTACCTCAAGGGCATTCCGGCGCTGCTGAAGGGAGCACCGGACATGAACAGCCTCGTCGCTGTCGGAACCGGGGCTGCCTACGCCTATTCCGTGATTGCCACCTTCCTGCCCGGTCTTCTACCCGATGCTGTCCGTGCCGTTTATTTCGAGGCAGCCGCCGTGATCGTTGTGCTGATCCTGATCGGGCGCTGGCTGGAAGCGCGGGCCAAGGGACGCACGGGGGCTGCGATCAGCAAACTTGTCGGGTTGCAGGTTCGCACCGCGCGCGTTCTGCGCAATGGCCAGATGACAGAGGTGGACATAGACACGCTGAACGCCGGTGACATCGTCGTCGTGCGCCCCGGCGACCGCATTCCGGTGGATGGTGAGGTGATCGATGGCGAGAGCCATGTCGACGAAAGCATGATCAGCGGTGAACCCTTGCCCGTTGCCAAGGCGCTGGGCGACACGGTTACCGGCGGCACCGTCAACGGGGCGGGCGCTTTGCAGTTCCGCGCAACGCGGGTCGGGGCGGACACGACGCTGGCGCAGATCATTCGCCTTGTCGAGGAAGCTCAGGGCGCCAAGCTGCCCATCCAAGGGCTGGTGGACCGGATCACCCTGTGGTTTGTGCCAGCAGTTCTGGGGCTGGCCACACTGACCGTGCTGGGATGGTTGATCCTTGGTCCGGATCCTGCGCTGACGCTTGCGCTTGTCGCGGGGGTGTCGGTGCTGATCATCGCCTGTCCCTGTGCGATGGGCCTTGCCACGCCGACATCAATCATGGTCGGCACGGGCCGCGCGGCCGAGATGGGGGTGCTCTTCCGCAAGGGGGATGCGCTGCAGACACTGGGACAGGTGAGCGTCGTCGCGCTGGACAAAACGGGCACGGTCACCCAAGGCCGGCCGGAACTGACCGAAATCGCGCTTGCCGACGGTGCCTCGCGTGCCGAGGTTCTGTCCCGTGTGGCAGCGGTCGAGGAACGCTCTGAACATCCGATTGCCGAGGCCATCCTTCGCGCCGCCCGCGTCGAGGGGCTGAACCTGCCGCATGTGACAGAGTTTACCTCGATCACCGGCTACGGCGTTCGGGCGCGTGTTGACGGGGCAGAGGTGCTTGTCGGCGCTGATCGTCTGATGGCGCAGGAGGGCATCGATACCGCAGCACTGGCCGAAACAGAGACGGAGCTTGCACGCAGTGGCCGCACAGCCCTTTACGCAGCAATCGACGGCAAGGTCGCGGCGGTGATCGGGGTGTCTGACCCGGTAAAGCCGTCGAGCCGTGCCGCCATTGCGGCGCTGCATGGCATGGGGCTGAAGGTCGCCATGATCACCGGAGACAAACGCGAAACAGCCGAAGCCATCGCGCGGGAGACAGGGATCGACCACGTGATCGCGGGCGTGTTGCCCGATGGCAAGGTCGCGGCGATTGAGGACTTGCGCGAAGGGGGAGGAAAGCTCGCCTTTGTGGGCGACGGTATTAACGATGCACCGGCGCTTGCCCATGCGGATGTGGGGATTGCCATCGGAACCGGCACCGATGTGGCGATTGAATCCGCCGATGTCGTGCTGATGTCGGGTGATCTGCGCGGTGTGGTCAACGCGGTGGAAGTGTCGCGCCGCAGCATGGCAAATATCCGGCAGAACCTCTTCTGGGCCTTCGGCTATAACACCGCGCTGATACCAGTGGCAGCGGGGGTGCTTTACCCGGCCTTCGGGGTGCTGCTTTCGCCGGTACTTGCGGCAGGGGCAATGGCGCTGTCTTCTGTCTTTGTTCTGACCAATGCGCTGCGCCTGCGCCGGATTGCGCCGCTGATGGCGGAAGGGGAAAGCACGCCAGTGCCCAGCCCGCGCACGGAACCTTTGGCGGCAGAGTAAAGGAGGATGCGATGAATATCGGTGATGTTTCCAAACGGTCGGGCCTTCCGGCCAAGACCATCCGCTATTACGAAGACATAGGGCTGATCACGCCGCGCCGGAGCGCCAATGGCTACCGCGCATTTCAGGATCAGGATCTGCACAAGCTGGCCTTTATCGGACGGGCGCGGGCGCTGGGCTTCGGGATCGAGGATTGCCGGGGACTGTTGCGGCTTTACGAGGATACCGAACGCAGCAGCGCAGAGGTCAAGCAGATCGCGAAACAGCATCTGGCAGAGATCGACCGGAAGGTTGCAGAGCTTACGGCAATGCGCAACACGCTCACCCGGCTGGTCCATGCCTGCGCGGGGGATGACCGGCCCGACTGCCCGATCCTTGCGGATCTGTCAGCGCCACCCCACGTCGAAATCGAACCTTGAGCCTGCGTCATGCGTGTCCGCCATCGAAAGCAGAACGCGCGCGGCGAACGTCATTCGAACGTGATATCCACAGTGCCGAACGGGCCGAAATCCGCATGAATTCGCGCACCAGAGGGGCATTCGACGGGACGGATGAAACTGCCCGACAATATGATCTGCCCAGGCTCGATGCGCTGCCCGTACCCGGCCATGCGCCGGGCCAGCCAGACCACGCTTTCAACCGGATCGTTCAGCACTCCGGCACCCAGCCCGGTTTCTTCGACGACACCGTCGCGGCTGATGATGGCGCCGACCCAACGCAGATCCTGCGCATCCACCGCGTGGCGCTCTGACCCAAGGACCAGACCGGCATTGGCCGCGTTGTCGCTGATCGTGTCCAGAACGGTGCGCGGGCGACCCGTTTCCGGATCAACGCGCATGATGCGCGTGTCGAGGATTTCCAGTACGGGGGCGACATGATCCGTCGCCGCGATCACATCGGCGCGGTTGATGTTTTTGCCGCTTAGCGGCGCCTTCATCACAAACGCAATCTCTGCTTCGATTCTGGGCTGGATGTAACGCCCTTCGGGCACGGCAGCACCTGTTTCAAACAGCATGTCGTCCAGAAGGACGCCGCTGTCGGGGATGTCGATGCCCAGTGCGGACTGCATCGCTCTGGAGGTCAGACCGATCTTCCAGCCGATCACGCGGCGCCCGGCAGTCAGCTTGGATTGGATCAATGCGCCCTGAATCCCATAGGCGTCATCCATCGTCATTTCGGGGAACTGGCGCGTCAGAAGGCCGATCTGCTGCCCGGTTTCCTCGGCACGGATCAATGCCTTCGCGGCCTTGGCGTGATCTTGCGGCGTCATGAAACCTCGTCCGCGACCGTGTTGCGCAGGGTGCCGATGCCGTTCACCTCAACCTCGACCACGTCGCCGGGCACGAGGTAGCGCGGCGGCTCGAACCGGGCACCTGCACCGGTCGGGGTGCCGGTCACGATGATATCGCCGGGCTGCAAGGCCATGAACGTCGAGATATAGGCAATCTGTTCGCGGATGGGAAAGATCATGCGGGCGAGCCTGTCATCCTGTCGCAGCTCGCCATTGACGCGCGTCTTGATGCAGGCGCCGTCCAACTGGGCGGGGTCGGTGAAGGGCACCAGCCACGGCCCCATGGCCCCCGAACGATCCCAGTTCTTGCCCTGCGTGACGTTGAACTTGGCGTGGCGGACCCAGTCGCGGATCGTGCCCTCATTGCAGATCGTTACGGCGGCGATGTGATCATAAGCGTCTTTCGCAGCGATCCTGCGCCCGGCTTTCCCGATGACGATTGCAACCTCGCCTTCATAATCCAGCGCATGGCTTTCCGGTGGCCGGATCAATGGCCGGTCATGGCCGGTAAAGCCGCTGGCGAAGCGTGGAAAAAGCGACATGAATCTGGGCTGGGCAGAGCCATCCTTGTATTCGGCATTCCGGTCAGGAAAATTCACGCCGACGCAGAGGATACGGCGGGCGTCAGGCAGGACCATCTCATACGTGATCTGGTCATGCGTGACGGGGCGGCCCCTGGCTGCCTGCACCAGCGCATCCAGCCCGCCCTGTGCCACGACGTCGAAGAGGCCGGGCCACTGCGGAAAATCGGGGCTGAGCGCGATCGCGCCCGCATCGGTGACCGCCCCGTAGAATGTGTCCCCCTCGGCCTTGTAGGTCGCAAAGCGCATCTGGTCTCTCCTTGGCCGGTCAGGGGGCAATGATGGGCGAGGCGTCAAGCTCTGACGCCCGCACCTCGGCCCCGACAAATTCTGTGCCATGCTCGAACCAGCTGCGCGGGGCGGCCGCGCCCCAAAGCGTCTGGCGCTGCGGATCCGTCAGATCCCACCTGATCGGTTCAAGGTCAGGATCGACGGTCTGGTAGTCAGAGCAGTAGATCTCGATCCGGTGACCGTCTGGGTCGAGGATATACAGGAAAAACGCGTTGGAGATGCCATGCCGCCCCGGTCCGCGTTCAATATTGGCGACATGGCCCGTCGTTGCCATCAGGTCGAGCAGGTCGATGATGTTCAGCGGCGTCGGCACCCAGAACGCCACATGATGCAGCCGGGGCCCGGAGCCATTGGTAAAGGCCATGTCATGCACGCCGCCCTTGCGGTGCATCCACGCCGCCCATAGCCGCCCGGTCTTTTCGTCCTCGGTATATTCGGTCACGCGAAAGCCGAAATCGCTGTAAAAGGCGACGCTGTCATCGACATTGCTGGAGAAGACGTTGAAATGGTCGATCCGCAGCGGTTTTACCCCGCGATATAGCGCGTATTGCTGATGGATCGGGGGCAGGCGGTCCATCCGGTGATAGAATTCCAGCGGGATGCCAATATTGTCAGAGGTCCGGAGCGTGCGACCCTGATAGGGGCGTTCAACCCATTGCGTCGGACGGCCGCGCGCCTTGAAATAGACATCGGCGCGGTCAAGATCAGCCTCGTCGAACGTCTTGAACCCAAGCATTTCGACCGTGCCGGGACGGTCCGAGGCCTGAAGGATCACGCAGTGATGTCCGCGCTCTTCCATCGCCCGCAAGTAGACATGGGTGTCGCTTTCATGGGTCACCTGAAAGCCCAGGATTTCGGTGTAGAACCGGCGCGACCGGGCAAGATCTGACACGTTCAGGCAGACATGGCTCAGGCGGAGCGTGTTGAAATCCGGGTAGAGGTTCGGTGCGGGGACGGGCATCGGGATCTCCTGTCAGGCGGGGCCATCAGGCGCCCATGCGCGGGATCTTGTGGTGGCCGGTGGCAAAGCCGATATGCTTTTGCTCCATGTAGAATTCGAAGGACCAGTCGCCGCCATCGCGCCCGATCCCGCTGTTCTTGACGCCGCCGAAAGGGGTGGACAGATGGCGCACATTCTCGGAGTTCACCCAGATCATGCCCGCCTCCAGCCTGTCGGTAAAGCGCAACGCGCGGGTCAGATCGTTGGTCCAGACATAGCCCGTCAGACCATAGGCCGTGTCATTGGCGATCTCCAGCGCCTCTTCTTCGGTTGAAAACGGAATCGATGTCAGGACCGGCCCGAAGATTTCCTCTTGCGCGATGCGCATGTCGTTGGTGGCATCGGTAAACAGGGTGGGGCGCACGAAATACCCGTTGTGTTCCTGCGCGGTGCCGCCCGCAGCAATGGTCGCGCCGTCTTGCAGGGCGGTGTCGAAATAAGAGGTGACCTTGTCGAAATGCGCCTTGCTGATCATCGGGCCGATCTCGGTTTCAGGGTCAAGCGGGTGACCGAGCCTGATCCTGTTCACCCGATCGACCAGCCTGGCCTCGAACGCATCGCGGATCGTATCCTGCACCAGCAGCCGCGACGAAGAGGTGCAGCGCTCGCCGTTGATCGAGTAGATCATGAAGATCACCGCATCCAGCGCACGGTCAAGATCGGCATCGTCAAACACGATCACCGGGTTCTTGCCCCCAAGTTCTAGATGCACCCGCTTCAGCGTGTCCGCCCCCTGTTTGATGATCTCGCTGCCCGTCCTGCTTTCTCCGACAAAGGCAATGGCGCGAATGGCGGGGTGTTCGGTCAGGCGTTTGCCCGCTTCATGGCCGTAGCCGTTCACCGTGTTGAGCACGCCCGGCGGCAGGCCCGCCTCTTCGGCTATCTCGACCAGCAGCCGCGCTGTCAGCGGCGAATCCTCTGCCGGTTTGTGGACCACCGTGCATCCTGCGGCCAGCGCGGGGGCGATCTTCCAGGTGGACAGCATGAAAGGCGTGTTCCACGGCGTGATCACGCCAACGGGGCCGATGGGCACGCGCGCGGTGATGTTCATGAGGGTGGGGGATTGCAGGTGCTGACCGTCACGGGCCTGAACCACCTGATCCGCGAAATACCGGAAGTTTTCCGCGCCACGCAACGCCGCCTTGGACATGAAACGCAGTGCCTGCCCGGTGTCCCAGCACTCGCACAGCATGATTTCCTCGGCGCGCGCCTCGATCGCGTCGGCCACCCGGATCAGGATGCGCCGCCGCTCTGTCGCGGGCATGTCGCGCCACGCCGGAAAGGCCGCTCTTGCCGCCTCGGCCGCCGCGTCGACATCCGCCGCGGTGCTGCGCGCGACATCGCAAATCACCGTTTTGTCGACCGGGGAGATGGTTTGAAAAGTGCCGCCAGAGCCGGGTCTGTCCTCTCCGCCGATGCGGTTGCGAATGCCAGTCTTCGCGAAGCGGGCAAGGTGGCGCTCCAGCTTCGCGATATTCTGTTGCAGCGCGGTCATTCGGACCCTTTCATGTGGTCGCGGATCGTTCCGGCCTTGGGGGACAGATCGGGGTCGATGTCGCGCATTTCCAGCGAAAGGGCGATGGGATGGTTGCGCATCGCCGGGGCCAGATACGCCTGTGCCGCGTCAAAGATACGTTGCGTTGCGTCCTGCTTGGTCTTTGGCGCGCGCCCGGCACGCAGACGAACCGAGATGTCAACGAAGCCGTGTTCGGGATTTCCATCCGCGATAGCGTAGTGATCAACCCGGATTGCACGGACACGGATGCCTGCCAGCGGAAAGGCGTCAATCCCGGCGGCGGTGGCGCGGATTTCTTCGCACAGGCCCGCCATATCGACCCGGGATTCGAGGTTCGCCGAATAGTCGATCTGGAAATGCGGCATGACCTCACCCGAACCCCTATATGGTTGCGATGTTAATTAATTCGCCTTGCGATGTCAACGTCACACCATAACATGACGCAAATGCCAATGTCCGCGAAAGCCCCGGAGGCGCGCATAGTGAACAACAAGTTGCCATCGACCAGCCGATCGCTTCCGATCGCATTGATCCGCGCGCGCGAAGCCGTGATGGCGCCCGTTCGCAGCATGCTCGCGGCCTCGGGACTGACCGAACAACAATGGCGGGTGCTGCGGGTACTGGACGAATGCGGCCCGCAGGACACCACCGATGTGGCCGAACGCGCCAGCCTGCTGCTGCCCAGCCTCAGCCGTATCCTGCGAACGATGTCCGACAAGGGGCTGATCACCCGGACTCAGCACAGCACTGATCGGCGGCGCCAGACATTGGCGATCACGGCGCAGGGTCTGGACGTGATCGAGCAGAACCGCGAAGAGGCGGCCGCCATTGCCGTGGCGATCAAGGCCCGGCTGGGGGACGAGAATTACGAAGCCCTGCTTGACCTGCTCGAACTGGTCACAGAAGAGCACAAGCCCCCTCCGTCTGCCTAGCCGCGTAGATTGTTGAGCGGATGTGCCGCGCAAACCTGCGGTCAGCTGCTGACTGGCGTCACCGACAGGCGGCATTGCAAGGCCTGTGCCCGCTGGTTCGGTTTTTTCTGTGCCCGGCGCGGACAGGTCGTCAGTTCAGGCGCACTGGTAGGTTGAGCGGACCACGAAATCCGAACCCCGACCACACCACCTTTGCCGGATCAAGCAGTTCGATATTCGGGAAGCGGTCAAACAGCATCGGCAAAAGCGTTTTGGCCACGGTCATACGCGACAGATGCGTTCCCATACAGTGATGCGGGCCGCTGCCAAAGCTTTGATGCGGATGGCGGGTACGGAAGACGTTGAACATGTCGCCATCCTCGAACAGGTCTTCATCATGGTTGGCAGAGGCCTGTATCGTCATCAGCACGTCATCCTTGCGGATGGTGACACCGCGGAGTTCCGTGTCTTCGGTTGCGCGACGAGAGCTGGCCTGGATCGGGGCGACCCAACGGATGGCTTCCTCGAACGCGTCTGACCATTTCTCCTCGCGTTTGACCTGCTCCAACTGCTCGGGATTGGTCAGCAACCCATAAAGAACGGTCAGAAGCGCGTCGCGCGGCTCGTTGATGCCGCCGCCGATGGCAATCTTGATATTGGCGAGGATCTGGCTTTTCGGGATGGGATCATCGGCATTGATCATGACCGAAAGCGCCGATTGATCCGGTTCTTCCTTCAGCAGCGGGATCATCCGGTCAATTTCCGCGTTCATCTCGATATTGGCCTTGGCGGCCCGCTCGAACGGTTCATCCGCCCAGCCGAAATTGCCCGCCCCGTCGATCAGCGCCTGCGACCAGCGCTGCATGTCGGCATCGCTCGCCTCCGGCAGCCCAAGCACCTCGGCCAGAATGCGCGCGGCCAGTGGCCCAGCCAGCATCGGGAAAAGATCAACGGGTTCGCCTTTGGGCAGGCGATCCAGATAGGCGCTGGCATGCCGCTCGTAAGACGGGGACCAGATCGTCTTGAGGTTGCGGGGCGAAAAGGTCGGCATCATCGCGTTGCGTTCGCGCAGATGCGCCTCACCATCCTTGCGCATCAGGGTATGCGCTTCAAAGGCGCGCTCCATCGGGGTGCCCGGATCGTCAGAGCTGAAGAGCTCCGGATTGTCCTTCACCGCCCGCGTATCGGCCGCCTTGGTCAGAAAGGTCCGCCCGGTGGCTTCGACCCGCAGCACGGGCGCGGTTGCCCGCAGCCGCTTGTAGATCGGGTAGGGCGCGCGGGTAAGCTCTGCAATGGTGATGCTGCTGTCAACGGGTGCGAGTGGCATGAAGGCTTCCTCCCCAAAGCCCCTTTCAGGAGCGTTTTGGACGATGATAGACGCAAGCATCCTATCCAACAATCAGATGGAGTTGATTGACCCCATCAGAAAATTTAATCTGATGCCACGCAGGATCAGGAGCATTGGAAATGGCGCGACCGGACTTTCTGGGGCTTGATTTTCTGGCCCTTCAGACGCTTTGCCTTGTGCACGAAAAACGGTCTTTCACCCGCGCGGCACAGATGCTTGGCGTGAACCAGTCCGCCGTCAGCTATACGGTCGCCAAGCTGCGTCGCGCCTTTGACGACCCGTTGTTCTTTCGGCAGGGCACCACATTGATGGCGACAGAGCGGTGCGAGGCCATCGTGGGGGAGGCCGCGCGCCTGCTTGCCTCGTTCGAGAAGCTGACACAGCCTGAGGATTTCGAGTTCAGAACGGCTTCGCGCAGCTTTGTCATCTCGTGCAACTACTATGAGCGTGTGGTGATCCTGCCCAGTCTGGTGCGCCGGATCCGTGCCGTGGCGCCGAATGTGCGGTTGGAAACCATCACCTCGACCGCGCAGGGGATCACGCAGCTGCAAAACGGCGAGGCGGAGCTGCTGATCGGTCCGCTGCGTCCCGAGGGCGAGGATTTCTACTGCCGCACATTGCTGGACGAACGCTATGTCTGCGTGATGGATGCGGGCAACCCGCTTGGCCAAACGCCGGGCATGAGCGTGGAGGATTACCTGTCCGCCCGGCATGTCGTTGTAAGCTACGGCGGCAACTGGCGCTCGCCCTACCTTCTGGAGATGGACGAGAGGGGGCTTGAAATGCGTCCCATGTTGACGGTTTCCAGCCCCGCGGGGCTTCGGGACATGCTTCAGGGCAGTGATCTGGTCGCGACACTTCCCAGCCGGGTGGCGGCCCGGATCGGCAAGGCGCTGCGTGTCGTGGCTTGCCCGATCCCGGCCCCGTTTCAGATTGATCTGGTCTGGACGACGCGAACGCATTTCCACCCCGCCCATGTCTGGCTGCGCGGGGTTCTGTCGGACATTGCCGGTGGGCTTCGTTAGGACTTGCGATCTGCCGCCGAAGCACAGGGATGCTGCGCCCGCGCGAATGGGTAGAGAGGCGCGTCAGGCGCCTTTCCAGATCCAGCCGCCGCCAAAGATGCGGGTGCCGTCGGTTTCATAGAACACGCAAGCCTGCCCCGGTGCCACGCCCTGTTCGGGCGAGAGCAGTTCGACCTCGGCTTCCGTTGCGGAAATGGGGCGGATGATCGCCTCGCGCGGGGGGCGGGTGGAGCGGACCTTGACCGATACATGCCATTCATCGCGGCTCTCGAAGGGCTCGTCGCCGAGCCAGTTGATCTCTTGCACAGGGATAAGGCGGGTTGCCAGCATTTCCTTCGGTCCGACGATCACCTGCTTCGTGTCCACGTCCAGCTTGACCACGTAGAGTGGCTCGCTCAGGCCGCCGATCTGCAACCCGCGGCGCTGGCCGATCGTGTAGCGGATGACACCCTCGTGCCGCCCAAGGACACGGCCGTCCACATGCACGATGTCGCCGGGATCGATCGCATCGGGGCGCAGTTTTTCGATCACGCTGGCATAGTCGCCATTGGGGACAAAACAAATGTCCTGGCTGTCGGGTTTGTCCGCAACCGCCAGCCCATATTTCGCGGCCAGTTCCCGCGTGGCCCCTTTGGACGGCAAATGGCCCAGAGGGAATCGCAGGTAATCAAGCTGCTCCGGCGTGGTGGAGAACAGGAAATAGCTCTGATCGCGATTGGCGTCTTCGGCGCAATGCAGCTCTGGCCCCAAGGCGCCGTTCTTGCGCTGGATGTAGTGGCCGGTGGCCATGCAATCGGCCTCCAGATCGCGCGCGGTTTCCAGCAGATCCTTGAACTTCACCCGTTCGTTGCAGCGGATACAGGGGACCGGCGTCGCCCCGGCAAGATAGCTTTCGGCAAATTCGTCGATCACGGCGTCCTTGAAGATGTTTTCATAATCAAGCACATAGTGGGGAAATCCCATCTCTTCGGCCACGCGGCGCGCATCATGGATGTCAAGCCCTGCACAGCAGGCACCTTTCTTGGCCAGAGCCGCGCCGTGATCGTAAAGCTGTAGCGTCACGCCCACCACGTCATAGCCTTCCTCGGCCAGTTGCGCGGCCACGACAGAGCTGTCGACGCCACCGGACATGGCAACGACGACGCGTGTGTCGGCAGGGGCCTTGGCAAAGCCAAGCGAATTGAGCGGGGTCTCGAGGGGCATATCATTTTCCTTGGGGGTTCGCGCGAAATATAGGCAAATGCAAGATACTCTCAAGGGGCGGTTTCATAGTCCCTTAAGTCGCGGCGCGCCAAGTTCCCCTTCGTAACGAGAAGGGAAAGACGATGTTCCTGAAAAAGGTAGATGGTCCACGGACGGTAACCTTGCCTGATGGTCAGGTGATGACCCTTGCGGATCTGCCGCCACCTGACACAAGACGATGGGTGGCGTCGCGCAAACTGGCCGTGGTTCGCGCCGTGGCGCACGGGCTGCTGACGCAGGAGGCGGCGAAGATACGCTATTCGCTCAGCGACGACGAGTTGCTGGAATGGGTCCGTGCCCTGGCCAACCACGGAGAAGAGGCCCTGAAAGCCACAGCAATACAGAGATTCCGACAACCATGAGTTGCGTGTCGCCAAATCGCGTCTATAGTAACGGGCAGTTAACCAATTTCGCCGAGGTTCGGTTTTGAAGGGTTACCAAACGGAGATATTTAGATGCGCGTTCTGCTGGTGGAAGACGATCCCGCGACGTCCAAGAGTATCGAGATGATGCTCACCCATGCCAATCTCAACGTCTACGCCACAGATTTGGGCGAAGAGGGGATCGATCTGGCAAAGCTATATGATTACGATCTCATCCTGCTTGACCTGAACTTGCCGGATCTCAACGGACATGAGGTTTTGCGTCAGCTTCGCATGGCGCGGATCGAGACACCGATCCTCATTCTTTCAGGGGCGGATGACACGGAAAGCAAGATCAAGGGCTTCGGTTTCGGGGCCGATGATTACCTGACCAAACCGTTCCACCGCGAAGAGCTGATCGCGCGGATTCACGCCATCATCCGGCGGTCCAAGGGGCATTCTCAATCGGTCATCCGGACTGGCAAGATTTCCGTCAACCTGGACGCGAAGACGGTCGAGGTCGACAACAAGTCTGTTCATCTGACCGGCAAGGAATACCAGATGCTGGAGCTTCTGAGCCTGCGCAAGGGGACAACGCTGACCAAGGAGATGTTCCTGAACCATCTTTACGGCGGCATGGACGAGCCCGAGCTGAAGATCATCGACGTGTTCATCTGCAAGCTGCGCAAGAAGCTGTCCGAAGCCACGGGCGATGAAAACCATATCGAGACCGTCTGGGGCCGTGGTTATGTCCTGCGTGATCCCGAACCCGATGTTGTCGGCGGCACCCGCCTCGCTATCGGCGCCTGACGGCTCTGGACCTGTCGGCGCGCCGCCCCTATCACTGTGACCTGACGCCCGAACGGGCATGCGCAGAGAGAGTGGACAGGCGTGACGGACAAGATTGCGGTCGAGGACCTGACGGAAGATCAGGCGCGGGTGGAGTTGGAGCGCCTCGCGCAGAAGGTTGGCGCGGCCAATATCGCCTATCACGAAAAAGATGCGCCGGAGATTTCCGACGCTGAATTTGACGAGCTCAAGCGGCGCAATGCCGCGATTGAGGCGCGGTTTCCCGCACTCAAGCGCCCCGACAGCCCCAGCGAACAGGTCGGTGCCGCACCTGCCGAAAAATTTGCCAAGGTCACCCACGCGGTGCCAATGCTGTCGCTTGGCAATGCTTTTGACCGCGAAGAAGTGTGTGATTTCGACACGCGCATCAGACGTTACCTTGGCCTCACCGAAGGTGACGCTCTTCACTATACGGCGGAACCCAAAATCGACGGGCTTTCGCTGTCTCTGCGCTACGAGCGGGGCAAGCTCGTTCAGGCCGCGACTCGTGGTGATGGCGCAGTGGGCGAGAACGTCACCGCCAATGCGCTGACCATAGACGATATCCCCGAGCGGCTTGAAAACGCGCCGGATCTGATCGAAGTGCGCGGCGAAGTTTACATGAGCCATGTCGATTTCGAGGCGCTCAATTCCCGCCAGGCCGAAACGGGCCAAAAGCAATTCGCCAATCCGCGAAACGCTGCCGCCGGGTCGTTGCGCCAGCTTGATTCCAATATCACCCGGCAAAGGCCGCTGCGTTTCTTTGCCTATGCTTGGGGTGCGCTTTCCGCGCCGCTGGCAGATACCCAGATAGGGGCGATCGAACGGCTTGGGGCGCTGGGGTTCCAGACAAATCCTCTCACGCTGTTATGCGACGGCCCCGAGGAAATGCTGGCCCATTACGCGCGGATCGAAGCACAGCGCGCGACGCTTGGCTACGATATCGACGGAGTCGTCTACAAGGTGAACGATCTGGCCCTGCAGCAGCGGTTGGGGTTTCGCAGCACCACGCCGCGTTGGGCGATTGCCCACAAATTCCCTGCCGAACTTGCCTGGACCCGGTTGGAGGCTATCGACATTCAGGTCGGTCGGACGGGCGCGCTTTCGCCCGTTGCACGGCTGACGCCGGTGACGGTCGGCGGCGTCGTCGTGTCCAACGCAACGCTGCATAATGAGGATTACATCGCCGGGCGCGACAGCACGGGCGCCGAGATCCGCGACGGCAAGGATATCCGTGTCGGCGACTGGGTGCAGGTCTACCGTGCGGGCGATGTGATCCCCAAGATCGCGGATGTTGATCTGTCGAAACGTCCGGACGGTGCCGCGCCTTTCGTGTTTCCGACCGTCTGCCCGCGTTGCGGGTCCGAGGCGATCCGCGAAGAGGGCGACGCTGTGCGCCGCTGCACAGGCGGCATCATCTGCCCCGCGCAGGCCGTTGAAAAGTTAAAGCATTTCGTCAGCCGGGGTGCCTTTGACATCGAAGGTCTGGGGGCCAAGCAGGTTGAACAGTTCTACGAGGATGGCTGGATCAAGGAGCCTGCCGACATTTTCGAGCTGAAATCGCGCTACGGGTCCGGCCTGCAACAGCTCAAGAACCGCGAAGGGTGGGGCGACAAATCGGCGAGCAACCTCTTCGACGCCATCGACGAGCGCCGGAATATTCCGCTGCGCAAGTTGATTTTTGCGCTTGGCATCCGGCATGTGGGCGAAAGCGCGTCCAACACTCTGGCCACGCATTACGGCAGTTGGGACGCGTTCGAAGCTGCGATGGGGGCCGCCGCGGATCTGGAGGGACCGGCCTGGGAAGACCTGATCGGCATTGACGGCGTGGGCAAGGTGCTGGCGGAATCGGTTGTGACCACGATGAAGCAAGAGGCAGAGCGCGCCTCCATCGACCGGCTTGTCGCACATCTGACCGTCGAAGACGCCGTCCGCCCCGACACCGATGGCAGCCCCGTCGCGGGCAAGACAGTCGTCTTTACCGGCACGCTGGAACAGATGACGCGGGCAGAGGCGAAGGTGCGGGCCGAGGCTTTAGGCGCCAAGGTTTCGGGGTCTGTCTCACGCAAGACCGATATTCTGGTGGCGGGCCCCGGCGCGGGATCAAAGGCCACGAAGGCGAAAGAGCTTGGCGTTACCGTCATGGACGAAGCCGAATGGCTGGCGCTTATCGGGCAGGCATGAGCGGTCGGCCGGAAATTCTGTTCCCGCTTTTTGCGGATGTGAAGGGGCTGGACGGGGTCGGGCCGAAGACGGCTGCCAATCTTGCAGGGCTGGGCATCGAGGCGCCGCGCGACCTGCTGTTCACGCTGCCGCATTCCGGCATTGACCGCGTTCAGCGCGAAACTGTGCTGGGCGCGGATCTGCCCTGCGTGATCACGGTCGAGGTCACGGTGGGGCAGCATCGCCCCCCCCGCAGCAAAGGCGCTTACCGCGTCGATGTTCAGGATGCGAAGACCAGCTTTCAGCTCGTGTTCTTCCATGCGCGCGGTGATTACCTGAAACGCATGTTGCCAGAGGGCAAGCGGGTGCTGCTGTCCGGAAAGGTCGAGTTTTTCGACGGGATTGCACAGATGGTGCATCCCGATCACATGGTTGCACCTGACGAGGCGGACCAGATCCCGGCCTTTGAACCTGTTTATCCGCTGACTGCGGGGGTGACGCAAAAGCTGATGGTGCGGGCCATGGCCGATGCGCTGTCGCGCGCGCCGGATCTGGCGGAATGGATCGATCCTGCACAGAAGGCCGTCAAAGGCTGGCCCGATTGGAAAGCGGCGGTGGAGACGGCCCATCATCCCGAATGGCTCGCCGATCTGGCCGCAACCGCGCCTGCACGAGAACGGCTGGCCTATGATGAGTTCATGGCGCATCAGTTGACGCTGGCCCTGGCGCGGGCGCAGCGCAGGCGGTCGAAGGGGTTTGTGACGCGCGGCGATGCCCGGTTGCGCAACAAGGTACTGCGGCATCTGCCGTATGAGCCGACCGGTGCTCAGGTCCGCGCGATCGCCGAGGTCGAGGCCGATATGGAGCGCCCCGAACGCATGAACCGGCTGCTTCAGGGCGATGTCGGATCCGGCAAGACGCTGGTTGCCTTCATGTCGCTGCTGATCGCGGTAGAGGCCGGTGGGCAGGGCGTGATGATGGCCCCGACCGAAATCCTCGCACGGCAACATCTGGAAGGGTTGCAGCCACTGGCAGAGCAGGCGGGCGTGGTTCTGGAACTGCTCACCGGTCGCGACAAGGGCGCGGAACGGCGGGCAAAGCTGGAGGCGCTCGCGCGTGGCGACATTCAGATCCTTGTGGGCACCCATGCGGTTTTTCAGGCGGATGTGGTGTTCAAGGATCTGCGGCTGGCCATCGTCGATGAACAGCACCGGTTCGGCGTCCGCCAGCGGTTGGAGCTTGGTCGCAAAGGCGCGGCTGTCGATGTGCTGGTGATGACCGCGACGCCGATCCCGCGTAGCCTCGCTTTGGCGCAATATGGCGATATGGACGTGTCGGTGCTGGACGAAAAGCCGCCCGGCCGGCTGCCGATTCAGACCGCGATGATCTCGACCCAGCGGATCGGCGAGGTGACCGACCATCTTCGCGGCGCCATCGCTCAGGGGCGGCAGGCCTATTGGGTCTGTCCGCTGGTCGAGGAAAGCGAGGTTTCGGATCTCTCTTCGGCCGAGGATCGTTTCGCGCATCTGCGGGCGGCCTTGGGCGAGGGCGTCGTCGGGCTGGTACATGGCCAGATGCCACCGGCGGAAAAAGACGCGGCCATGGCCCGGTTCCAGCGCGGAGAGACCTCTGTTCTTGTCGCCACAACGGTGATCGAGGTGGGGGTAAACGTGCCCAACGCCACGATCATGGTGATCGAGCGGGCGGAATCCTTCGGGCTGGCGCAGCTCCACCAGCTGCGGGGCAGGGTGGGGCGCGGCGACAAGGCCTCTACTTGTCTCTTGATGTACCAGTCGCCGCTTGGCGAAACCGGCGAGAGACGCCTGAAAACCCTGCGAGAGACGGAGGACGGGTTCCGCATCTCGGAGGTTGATCTGGAAATGCGCGGCGCGGGCGATCTGATCGGCACGGCGCAATCCGGTCTGCCACGGTTTCAGGTGGCCGATATGGAAGCGCAGGCCGCCCTGATGGCGGTGGCGCAATCCGATGCCCGCAAGCTTCTGACCGAGGACCCGACACTGGACAGCCCGCGTGGAAAGGCGGCGCGCGTTCTGCTTTGGCTGATGCGTCAGGACGAGGCGATCCGGCTTCTGTCGGTCGGCTGAACGGCCTGAAAACTCTTACAAATTTCCGCTTCCGTTCTGCAATGTTCACTTTTGTTCTCAAAAAGTTCTTTACTTGTGGTTAATTATATGAGAACAAAGAGGCAACAAGACATTAACGACGAGGGTTAGAGATGATCAAGCAAGTCAAATCCACGCTCCATGCTTCCGACGCGACGCTGGTTCAGGATGCTGTCGGTGCTGTTGCCCTTGTCATCATGCTGGTGGGTGCGCTGCATCTGCCCGGTCTTGTCTGAATTTCTGCCTGCGCCCTTGTGCCGGATCGTCCCGCATCCTGTCCCAACTTCGATGCGCCCTGACTGACACTGCCTGTTCCGTCTCCCCTGAGGTTCCCGCCTCGTTCGGACTGTCCGGAGCCTGACACAAGACAGCGCTACTCGCCGCCGCCTTCCCCTGGAAGCGCGGCGGTTTTTTCGTCCGGGGTGGGGGAGACGGTGCGGTGAGCGGTCAGGCGCAATCTGACCGTTCGGCTTTTTCCGCAGCCTCGCAGGCCGCTTCCAGCGTCAACAGGATCGAGGCATGACGGTTCTTGTAATCGCGGGCAGGCCGCAGAACCTCCAACCCGTCGAAAGGCGCCTCTGGCGCGGGACCGTTTTCTTTCAGCATGGCTTTGAGCGCGTCGCGGGCGGCTTCGATCTGCGCGCGGGTGCTGCCAATGATCGCCCCGCCGACAACAGCGGCAGAGGCCTGACCCAAGGCGCAGGCTTTGACGTCCTGCGCAAACTCGGCAACCTTGCCGTCTTTCATGATCAGATCCACCGTGACGGTCGACCCGCAAAGCGGCGAGCGTCGTTTCACGCTGGCGTCCGGGGCATCAAGCCTGCCAAGATGCGGAATGTCCGCTGCAAGCGCAAGGATGCGCGAGGAATAGAGCTTTATAAGGTCCGTTTCGCCGGGCATGGCTTTTCCTTCGTATCAGAACCTCATAAATAGGCGTCCAACGCGTCAATGCAAAAGGGTTTTTGCCGATGACATTCGATCCTGCGACTTTGGTCTATGACGACCGCGGCCTGATCCCTGCCATTGCCCAGCAAGAGGGGACGGGCGAAGTGCTGATGATGGCGTGGATGAATGCCGAGTCGGTCGCCCGCACGCTGGACACGGGGCGCGTGACCTACTGGTCGCGCTCGCGCCAGTCTTTCTGGGTGAAGGGCGAAAGCTCCGGCCATGTGCAGGAGCTTGTCGATCTGCGGGTCGATTGCGACCGGGACTGCCTGCTCGTGGTCGTGAACCAGACCGGACCTGCCTGCCACACCAACCGCCGCAGCTGCTTCTACACAGCCGTGCGGGACGGTGAAGAGGTCGAGCTGATGAAGCCGGAAAGCTGACCTCAGCTTTGCGCGGCGGGCAGGCCAACGCGGGCCCGGATGGTTTCGGGAGTTGCGCCTGCGTCTCTCAACGCAGCAATGGCGCGGGCGTTGTCGCGCTTTGCCAGCCGTTTGCCGGAGTCGTCCCGGATCAAACTGTGATGGTGATAGGCTGGTGTGGGAAGCGATAGCAGCCTTTGCAGCAAGACATGGATCGGCGTCGCCTCGAACAGGTCCTGCCCGCGAATGACGCAGGTGATGTCCTGATCGGCGTCATCAAGAACAACAGACAGGTGATAAGAGCCGAGAAAGTCGCGCCGCGACAGGACGACGTCGCCCACACCGGCGCGCAGCGCCTGCGCAGAGGTTTGTATCTGCCCGGTTTCCCCATCAGGTCCGGCGCCTGTCTCTGTGAAGATCAACGGATGGTCATCCAGACTGTCCAATGCGCGCGCCATGTTCAGCCGCAGGGCCGTTCCGTCAGGGCGCGGCCCTCTACCGTAGCCGGGCGACAGCAGGTCGCGGCAGGTGCCGGGATAGATGATTCCATCCGGCCCGATCACCGGATCGCCGCCTTCCTGCGGGGCGCTTGCGGCGGCGGCGATGTCGCGGCGGGTGCAATGGCAGGGATAGATCAGCTCACGGCGCCACAGCTCATCCAGCGCGGCGGCGTAGGTGGGCAGGCGGTCCGACTGGCGCAGAGGCGGCGCGTCCCAGGTGATGCCCAGCCAGCCGAGATCATCCAGGATCTGCGCCTCCCATTCCGGCCGACATCGGGTGGCATCGATATCTTCGATCCGCAGCAAGAAACGGCCACCGACCCCGCGCGCCATGTCATGCGCCAGAAGGGCGGAATAGGCGTGACCCAGATGCAGCGGCCCGGTGGGCGACGGGGCGAACCGGGTCACGAACATGCGCTCAGGCCAAAACCGATGTCTGCGCGGCCAGCCAGTCGGACCAGGCGGATTTTGCGCGGTCGGTATAGGCTTTGTAGCGATCCTTGCGGCCCCGGCGTCCGCCCTTCATGCCGTCAAGCGGACGGAAAAGGCCGAAATTGACGTTCATCGGCTGGAAGGTCTTGGCCTCGGCCCCGCCGGTGATGTGATGGACCAGCGCACCATGCGCCGTGTCCTGCGGCAGATCGGGCATTGGCGCGCCGATGATCTCGGCAGCGGCGAGACGCCCGGCCAGCAGCCCCATCGCGGCCGATTCCACATAGCCCTCGACCCCGGTGATCTGACCGGCAAAGCGGATATGGGGTTTGGAATGCAGGCGCATCTGCGCATCCAGCAAAGTGGGGGAGTTCAGGAAGGTATTGCGGTGGATGCCACCCAGCCGGGCAAAGCGGGCCTCTTCCAACCCCGGGATCATCCGCAGCACGTCCGTCTGCGCGCCGTATTTCATCTTGGTCTGAAATCCGACGATATTATACAGCGTGCCCAACGCGTTATCGCGGCGAAGCTGCACCACGGCATAGGCTTTGACATCGGGTTGATGCGGGTTGGTCAGGCCAACGGGCTTCATCGGGCCAAAGCGCAGGGTCTCGCGGCCACGTTCGGCCATGACCTCGATCGGCAGGCAGCCGTCGAAATAGCCTGCGGTCTCGCCCTCGTGGAACTCTGTCTTATCGGCGGCCAGAAGCGCGTCGATGAAGGCCTCGTATTGATCCTTGTCCATCGGGCAGTTGAGGTAGGCGGTGCGCTCTTCTTCTGTCTCGCCCTTGTCATAGCGCGACTGCATCCATGCCTTCGACATGTCGATGCTTTCGGCATAGATGATCGGCGCAATGGCATCGAAAAAGGCCAGCGCTTCAGCGCCCGTCTCCGCCTGAATGGCCGCACCAAGCGCTGAGGATGTAAGCGGGCCGGTGGCGATGATCCAGTTCCCGTCTTCGGGCAGGGCGGTGACCTCTTCATACGAGACCGACACGTTCGGATGCGCCATCAAGGTCGCCGTTACGGTTTCGGCAAACGGGTCGCGGTCCACGGCCAGCGCGCCGCCAGCGGGCAGGCGGTGGCGGTCGGCGGTGGCCATGATCAGACCATTCGCCTGACGCATTTCCCAATGCAGCAGGCCCACCGCGTTCTGTTCATCATCATCCGAACGGAAGGAGTTGGAACACACCATCTCGCCCAGATTGCCGGTCTTATGGGCAAAGGTTTCCACCTTGGGGCGCATTTCGTGGATCACCACGCGCACCCCGGCATTGGCCGCCTGCCAGGCGGCCTCGGATCCGGCCATTCCGCCGCCGACAATATGCAATTCCTGTGTCATGGGGCCGATGTAGTGTGGCGCGCGGGGATTGTCACGAGGTGGCGCTTATTGTTCCCATTTGGGGGGGCGTTTTTCGATAAAGGCGCTGATGCCTTCCGCGGTGTCGCGATGCAGCATGTTCTCCACCATGACCTGCCCGGTATGGGCATAGGCCTCTGCCGCCGTCATCTCCAACTGGTCATAGAAGGCGCGTTTGCCGATCCGAACCGCAACGCCCAGCTTGTCTGCAACGGTCTGTGCCAGACTTTCGGTCTCTGCCGCCAGCGTGTCAGCTGCCACGACGTGGTTGACCAAGCCTAGTTCCTTCGCGCGGCTCGCGTCTATGAAACTGCCGGTGGTCAGCATTTCAAACGCCTGCTTGCGCGGGATGTTGCGCGACAGCGCCACCATCGGGGTGGAGCAGAACAGCCCGATATTCACACCGTTCACGCCAAATCGCGTGCCTTCCGCCGCCACGGCCATGTCGCAGGAGGCGACAAGCTGGCAGCCTGCCGCTGTCGCGATCCCGTGGACCTGCGCGATCACCGGCTGGGGCAGGGCGCGGATGGCCAGCATTACCTCTGTGCAGCGATCGAACAGGTCTTTGAAATAGGCTTTGCCCCCATCCTCGGCCTGCCTGCCTGCGGTCATCTGCTTCAGGTCATGGCCCGCGCAGAACGCCTTGCCTTCGCCCGACAGGATGACCGCGCGGATGCTTGCGTCGTCGGTCAGCGCATCGAATTCGGACTTCAGCGCCGCCAACATTTCATCGGACAGGGCATTCAGCCTTTCGGGGGCGTTCATATGCAGCCGCCTGACCGCGCCAATGTCGTGACGTTCCAGAATTGCCATCTTGTCCTCCTGCTGCTGACGGGCCAACCCTAGGCGGCAAGAACAGCGGAGGAAAGTGCATGGATTTGAAAATGACCGCCGAAGAGCTGACCGGGTTCATGGCAGAGGTCTTTCCGCAGGTGGTGGATGACTTCGGCGTAGAGGAGGTTCGCCCCATGGGCATCACCATGCGGCTGAAAGTGAGCGAACGCCACTTGCGCCCCGGAGGCACCGTATCGGGCCCGTCGATGTTTGCGCTGGCGGATGTGGCGGTCTATCTCGCCGTTCTGGCGATGATCGGGCCGCAGGCTTTGGCCGTGACGACCAATTGTTCGATCGATTTCATGCGAAAGCCTGCCGCGGGCGTGGATCTGATTGCAGAGTGCCGTTTGCTGAAACTTGGCCGCGTTCTGGCCGTGGGTGACGTGCTGATCCATTCGGACGGGAACGACGCCCCGGTGGCGCGGGCCAGCCTGACCTATTCCATCCCGCCCGTCGCTGTGGGGTAACTTCCCGCAGTTTTTCCCCGATTATTCCCAAGAGATCAGACGTAACGTTAAATGCGAGGGTGACCTATTCAGAGTTGCCGGAACCTATCCGAATGCGTATCTGCCGTTTGCCAGTTCGGATCGTTAGAACGGCAGGTAGCGGCGAAGGCTGCATAGTTAGTAGTTGTAAGGATAACGTTATGATGAAAAAGTTGAAGGCGGCCGCATGTGTCGTTCTTTTTCCGGTAGCCGGTACCGCCGCCACGATGGACGCGACAGATTTGCTGCGTCAGTACAACCTGATCACCTCGGGCAATGTCGTCAGCCAGCAAGAGGTTGAGGGCCACGCCTATATTGGTGGCAATCTCAGCGGCAACACCGTCCAGTTCGACTTCAAGCACGCCGATGTGCCTGACAGTGGTCTGGCCGAGGTGGTCGTGCTTGGTGACAACAGCGCCATGATCAAGGGCCAGAAGGGCACCAACGGCACGACTGTCGTGATCGAGGGCACCAATACCAGTTTCGTCGAAACCGCGAATGCCGCCTATGTCGGGACCAACAACGGCACCATCCAGAATGTCGACAAGATCCTGACCGAAAGCACCGGTCTTGTGCCGGACAGAAGCGATGTGATCGATGTTCTGAACGCGACCGCCGAGGAACTGGCCGGGATGGCCTCTACCGGAACGCTGACGAAAACCGGTCAGGGCTATGTCTTTGGCAGCGGGATCTACAATATCGACGAGACCTATTTCGGTTCCGGCTGGCCTTACGAGTTCACCCTGGCACCTGAGGCGGGCGAGACCACGATCATCAACGTTGCAGGCAAATCGATCCGCCTGGAAGAGAATTTCGTCGGCACCGCCTATGAAACCGCGCAGAGCGTGCTGTGGAACTTCTACGAAGCGACCGAGCTTTACCTCGACCGCACGATCATCGGTTCCGTTCTGGCCCCGAATGCCGAGGTTTCTGTGAACGCTTCGATGGAAGGCACCCTCTTTGCGGCCTCCGCGCTGCTGAGCGGTGGTGAAGTCCACTTGCAGCAATTCTCCGGGACGATCCCCGGTGGGGCTCCGGCGCCGTCGCCGGTCCCGCTGCCTGCCGCGCTGCCGATGCTTCTGGCCGCCTTTGGCGGGCTGGCCTTCCTGCGCCGCCGCAGCGCCTGAACCAACTCTACCACTCACATCACACACTCACGGAAGACCGGAACGGCCCCGCAAGGGGCCGTTTCCACGTTCGGGGGCGGGGATGTTGTGGGGTAAAATAATACCTATTTTGCAAGTCATTGTTTTTGAATATTAAATCTAAGAAAGTGCCGCTTGACCTGCAATCAGCGCCGTATATAACCCGGCAATCGAATTCGGATGTCGGGCCTCTCCCGGCGTTCCAACCAAACCAAAGGGCAATCCCGTCATGAAAACCTTTTCTGCTACCCCGGCAGACATCGACAAGAAATGGATCCTGATCGACGCTGAAGGCGTGGTTCTGGGCCGTCTTGCTTCGATCGTGGCCATGCGCCTGCGCGGCAAGCACAAAGCAAGCTTCACGCCGAACATGGACATGGGCGACAATGTCATCATCATCAACGCCGACAAGGTGCAGATGACCGGCAAGAAGCGCACCGACAAGAAATACTACTGGCACACCGGCCATCCGGGCGGCATCAAGCACCGCACCGCCGGTCAGATCCTCGAAGGCAAGTACCCCGAGCGTGTCGTGACCGCCGCCGTCAAGCGCATGCTGCCGGGCAACCGTCTGTCCCGTCAGGTCATGACCAACCTGCGCGTCTATGCGGGGACCGATCACCCGCATGATGCACAGCAGCCGGAAGTGCTGGACGTGAAGAACATGAATTCCAAAAACACCCGGGTGGCGAAATAATGGCTGACCAGATCAACACTCTCGAAGACCTGAACACGGTCGCCGGTATCGAGCCGGTCGCCGAGGTCGAAACCCCGCGTGAGCCTGTTCGTGATGCGCTTGGCCGTGCCTATGCAACCGGCAAGCGGAAAGACGCGGTTGCGCGCGTCTGGATCAAGCCGGGTTCCGGCAAGGTCATCGTCAACGGCAAGCCGATCAACACGTATTTTGCACGCCCCGTGCTTCAGATGATCCTCAAGCAGCCCTTCACCGTTTCGGGCACCGAGGACCAGTTCGACGTGATGGCAACCGTCAAGGGCGGTGGTCTGTCCGGTCAGGCCGGCGCGGTCAAGCACGGCGTGTCCAAGGCGCTGCAGCTGTACGATCCCAGCCTGCGCGGTGCGCTGAAAGCGGCAGGCTTCCTGACCCGCGACAGCCGCGTCGTCGAGCGTAAGAAGTACGGTAAGGCCAAAGCGCGTAAGAGCTTCCAGTTCTCCAAGCGCTGAATGTTTGCCAACGCTATTGACATTGGAAAGGGTCCGTACGATGCGGACCTTTTCCGTGCGATCCGCCGTCTGCAATGGAGAGCATTGCCCATCACGATAATTGGCTTTTGGGCGCTCTTAACGGTCTTTTTTCGAGTTCGTTGTTCCGTGTGGTCATGAAAAGCCTGACAGTTCAGATACCGAGCCGAACACGTGCGGCAACGGCAAAACCGCAAAGCGCTCTGCACGCCGACAAGTTTGCCACTTTGTAGTTTACTAATTTGTACGCGCATAATTAAGCTACACAGAGTCAAATCAATCCAACATCATCACTGATGCCGCAGCCTATGACATTTTTGATGTTACATCGAACCTTTCCGAGGAACTCGGGTACAAATGAATGAACGTCCGCTACGCTTGGAACTGGTTTATCAACCAAAACAAAAAAAATATGGTAGCGTCGAGTTGCGCGTCTTTCAACTTGCCCAGATCCTGGAACGCTATGCGGGCCGTGACATTTCCGTAAAACTGGTGCCATTTAGATATAGGCAATGGTATCTTCAAGGGGCTTGGGCGCTTGCAAGGCCCCGCAACACGGCTGTCCTTTTTTCAAAGTCATGCCTAAAGCGAATTCGTCCTAATACTCTCAAGGTTTGCCGGTGGCGCGGATGCACTACACTGATTGACTATGTCGATGGCGATCTCGACATGGCACGGCACTTGTCCCCAGACGTCCACCTTGCCGCCTCCTTCGGCGCGGAAAGGGAGTTGCTGGCGCTGCGGAAGAATAGGCATACCAAGCAAGGCGAAGTCGTACGGCTGTTGCACCATAACACGGATACTAGGCTTGAAGACGCCCGAGCGTGTGCTTCCGGACATCTCAGTTCCGTGTACATAGGAGATCTGGGAAACACCGTTCGTAGTCCCGCCTTGGAAAAGAAGATCCGGTACGTGCCATTCGAACGCGCGACTGAGATCAATCAGGTTCGACAGGCCATTGCCTCCACAAACTTTCATATCTGTGTACGCAATCTCGACAAACTAGGTAAGGGAAACGTACAGAAACCGTTTACTAAGGGGTTCTTAGCGGCGCACGTTGGTGCGCCGGTTCTAGCTTGGCGAGGCGATGCTGAAGCGCGCCACTTTCTTGGTGACGACTATCCCTATTTCATCGATTCACCCAGGCAAGAAGATATTATGCGCGGCATTGTGCACGCTGAACAAACCTATGGCACCGCTCTGTGGAATGCAGCGATCCATCAGATGGAAAAAATACATCAACAGGTCAATAACAAAAAAATTGCTGAAAGTCTTGTCGTGCTATTGAAAGAAAGAATGGGAAAGGGATCTTGACCGATGGGTGGTCTTGGTGAAATCGTTGTATATTCCTGTTATTTCGGCAAGCCCGAAGACGTCAATACGGTCAGTATGGGTGATGGGGTCGGATACAGGCGGGTGATGGTCACGGATGATAAGGATCTGTGCCTCTCATCGGTCGAAATTTTGCAAGACGATCTGAGACCGTTGGGTCCTGTGCATGCGTCGCGCCGCGCGAAATTGATGCCGCATAAATACTTTCCACGGGCCAATTGGTGCATCTATGTTGACAACCGTGTTTCGCTGAAGGTGTCACCCGTCACTTTGATCCAGCATGCCCAGGCTCAGTTCGAATGGCAAGATCAGCCGATCCAGCGTATGGCGTTCCGGCATGGTGTCCGCCGGTCAGTACTTGAAGAATTAGACCACCTTTACGCTATAGGGCGCATTTCTCGTTCGGACTGGAAAATGACAAACAGGCTGTTCATGTCCGCTGGCGTCAGGAGCAGCGATTTGACGATGAATTCCATCCTTGTACAAAAGATGGGTGACAGCGTAACAGATGAATTCAATGAAAGGTGGTATGAGGTATTTCTGACGCTGCCGTCGCGGGATCAACTCGCTTTGCCGCTCGTAGAACATTCCACCGGGTTGAAGCTTGCACGTAGCCCGTTATGCTATTCTGAATTTGTGACTTGGCCTGCGATCCCCCGACGAAACCGAGCAGTGCGCCTCATGCAGGCGTCGGACCGAAAACCCCGTCTCTTTAGTTTGGCTAGGATTGGATACAAGATAAAAAGGCTTCGCGCCGCTTGGGATATCCAGTCTGCAGAAAACGAGCGGAATACCCCGGTTAGCTCTAGGAAGACCAAAGACAATGATGACGGTTGAGCATTGCCGTTGAAGGTCGCGTAAGTTCAGGCATCTGGCGAAATAAGGCCAAGCCCGCGCAGGTAGACGCCGATCCCCGATTCTAGCAGATCCTCGGGCGGGAAGGGGCTTTGCGTGCCCGGAGAGTTTCGCGCGAAAAGCTCCACCACCCCGTGGCTCATCGCCCAGATATGGGCCGAGAACATCGCCGCTGGGGGGCGTTTTTCCGGCGGGATATGTTCGCTCAGATCGGCAGCGGCCTTTTCCAGAACGCCGCGCGCGCGGGTCGCGATGGCGGCCAGTTCCGGCGAGCGGTTCACCGAAATCCCGCTTTCGAACATGGCGATATAGTGGCCGGGATATTTGCGCGCAAAGGCCAGATAGGCGCGGCCCGTCGCCTCAAACGCGGCAAGCGCCGAGGGCTGACCCTTGTCATAGGCGTATTGCATGACATCGGCGAAGATCTCGTATCCCTGACGCGCGGCCTCGGCGATCAGATCTTCGCGGCCTTCGAAATGGCGGTAGACGGCGGCGGGGGTGACGCCGGCCTGCTTGGCAGCTTCCGACAGGGTGAATCCGGTCGGGCCTTTGGACTCGATGAGTTCCAGTGCCGCCTCGACCAGCGCCTGACGCAGGTTGCCGTGGTGATAGCCGCGTTTAGCCATCCCAGATGTCCGGACCCCCGCAGATCTTTTCATCAACCCTGCCGAGCGCCTTCTTGTCCTTGCCCGCATAATCGATGCCGTGCAGCACGTGACGGATCGCTGCCAGCCGGGCGCGGCGCTTGTCGTCAGAGCGCACGATGGTCCAGGGGGCTTCTGTCGTATGGCTGCGCTTCAGTGTCTCTTCGATGGCATCGGAATAGTCATCCCATTTCTTCAGCCCTTCGACATCGATCCAGCTGAGTTTCCAATGCTTCAGCGGATCGCGTTCGCGTTCCATGAAGCGCCGAAGCTGTTCGGCGCGACCGACATTCAGCCAAAGTTTGAACAGGTGGATGCCTTCATCCACCAGCATCCGTTCGAATTCCGGCACCTGGGCAAAGAAATGCTCGCGCTGCGAGTCGGTGCAGAAGTCAAAGACCTTCTCGACGACGCCCCGGTTGTACCAGCTGCGATCAAAGAAGACGATTTCGCCGCCAGCGGGCAGGTGGTCGATATAGCGCTGGAAATACCATTGCGTCGCCTCGGTCTCGGATGGTTTGGACAAGGCCACCAGCCGGGCGCTGCGCGGATTGAGGTTCTCGCGGAAGCGTTTGATCGTACCACCCTTGCCGGCCGCATCGCGCCCTTCGAACACGATCACGACCCGTGCGCCCGAGGATTTGACCCAGCTCAGCATCTTGACCAGTTCGATCTGAAGCGCGGCCATCTCCTTTTCATAAGCCTTGCGGGGCATGCGTTCGGAATGCGGATAGGACGGGCTCAGCACGTCACCCTTTTCGGCGCGCGCGATGGCGTTGCGGATCGCATCAGGGGCGTCGTTTTCGTAGAAAGCGCTGATCGCGCCGTCAAAGGGCAACTGCATCGGTAACCTCCGGGTTTTTCTACAATATGGCGATCCGAACGGGTCAGTGCAATCCGGCGCGGGTTGTCGCCCGGTCAATCGCAGAGAGGACGGCATCGGTATCGGTGTGTTGCGGCATATGCCCTGTGCCTTCCAGAACGGTCAGCTTTGCCTCCGGTATGGCCTGTGCCAGTGCCACGGAATGGATCGTCAGGTTCACGGTGTCATCCGCGTCGCCATGCAGGATTTCCGTCGGCACCGCGATCTGCGGATAATGCGGCACCAGATCCCGGACTTCCTTTTTCAGGCTGGCGCGCTGATCGGCGTTTGCACGCAGCGACTGGCGCCGCAGGGTCAGTGGCGCGCCGATATGGGCGGCATAGCCCGGCGGTTCGGCTTGTGGCGCAAACACGCCCTCGATTGCCTTTTGAACATAGCTTTCGGGCACGAAGGCCGTCAGCAGGGGGACCGCAACAGCCTGACCAAGGGGATGAGACGTCACCTTGTAGAACCGCGGCAGGCCCGTGGGCCAGGGGTGGGACACGGCCGCGACCGTCACCAGCGCGCAAAGCGTATCCGGATGCCCCGTGGCCCAGGCGAGCGCCACTGCCCCGCCGTAGGACTGGCCCAGAACGATGGGGCGCTCCGCCCCCAGCTGGGCAGCTGCGGCTTTCAGCAGCGCCGCCTGCCGGGCGATGGAGCTGCCCTCGGGGCCAAGCCGGTCCGTGTAGCCCAGACCGGGCCGGTCAAACACGATGACGCGGTAGCGATCTGCCAGAAGGTCGACCATGCGGAAGGTAAAATCACGCATGTTGCCGCTGGCGCCGTGGATCAGCACAAGATCGGGCCCCGTGCCTTTGACCAGCACATGCACCCGCGTGCCCTGCACATCAAGGAACTGGCCCTCGGGCGGGTAGCTTCGTTCCGCCTCGGCCTCGGCCACACGGGCGCGCCACTGCACCAGCCATGCCGAGACCAACATCAGGACCGCCGCAAGGATCAGCCAGCGCATCACCGCGAGGTCTTTCCGATCTCGTTCATGTCGAACGGCGTGGTCTGGTAAATCTGGTTTATCCAGTTGCCATAGAGCAGATGCGCGTGGCTGCGCCAGCGGTTCTGCGGAGGCTTGCTGGGATCATCGCCAGGATAGTAATTCGCAGGCACGTTGATCGGTTTGCCAGCCGCCACATCGCGGTCGTATTCCTCTTTCAGCGTGCCGCTGTCATATTCCAGATGGTTGAAGATATAGAGCGCGCGATGCGCCTTGTCCTCGACCAGACATGGGCCGGTCTCTGCGCTGTCGATCAGGATACCCAGACCGCCTGCGCCCTCGATCTCGTCGCGTTTCATCTCTGTCCACCGGCTGACGGGCATGACCATGTCATCGGAAAATCCGCGCAGGTAGGGCGAGGACGGCGCGCAGTTGTGATGCCGGATGCAGCCGAACGCCTTGTGATCCAGAATGTGTTTCTGAACGCCGTGAAAATGATAGATCATCGCCATGCCACCCCAGCACACGCCAAAGGTGGAATGCACGTGGTCCTGCGTCCAGTCCATGACCTGTTGCAGCTCTTGCCAATAGGTGACCTCGTCAAAGGCAAGATGTTCGATCGGCGCGCCGGTGATAACCAGCCCGTCGAACTTGTCGCCAGTCTCTGCCACCTCTGCGAAGGGGCGATAGAAGCTTTCCATATGTTCGGCGGCGGTGTTCTTGGTCTCGTGCTCGGTCATGCGGATCAGCGACAGCTCGATCTGCAGGGGCGTGGCCCCGATCAGCCGGGCGAACTGGTTCTCCGTCTGGATCTTCTTGGGCATCAGGTTCAGAAGCCCGATCTTCAGCGGCCGGATATCCTGCCGCGACGCCTGATCCTCTGACATCACCATGACACCCTCTTTCGAGAGGACGTCATAGGCGGGCAGATCGGCGGGCAGTTTGATGGGCATGGCAGAAGGGCTCCTGCGGGGTCAAAACGGGAGGGCTGGATTTAAGCCCCTTTTGCGCGGGTCTCAAGGGCAGAGGCGATCACGGCGCTGAAATCCGCCTCGTCGCGGATGGTGGCCATGTCGCTGGCCTCGACCGTCACGCCCCAGTTGCGGGCCATGGCCTCGTAGCGGGGTTGGCGGTGGGCAAGCGCTTGCGCATAGGTCCAGCGGATGAAGGCGTCAGGGTCAACATCGCCCTCGGACAGCTTGTTTTCGTTCAAATATTGCGACCAGACGCGCTCCAGGAATTCCGGCTGGTAGGCCATCGGCTTGGGGGCCTTGTCGAACCGGCGGATCAGTTCTTCGGTATGGCTTTCCGTGCCGCGGATCCAGACCATCAGCGCGCGGCTTGACAGGTTGGACAGTATTTCGTCTTGCGGATCGTCGGCATCCACCCATTCGCAGATCGACCCGCCCGTGTCACAAATGAAATTGGGGTAGCCGTAAAGATCCTGCGCCCGGTCGATGAAATAGCCGGTATCGAGCAGCGCTGCCATCTCTGCCCGTCGGAACTGTGCCTGCCGGCGGGCATATTCGGCCATCGCCATGCCGCCACGCGCGGGGTCGCCCGGCTTGCCAAGATAGGTCGACACCGGCGACAGGTTATTGAACGTGATGTTGGAGCCGATATAGATCGAATCCGTCATCAGAAGGTCGCGCAGGAAGGGCACTTTCATCGCTTCGCGCTTGGCGTTGTCGGCGATGTATTCGCCCATGTAGCGCGTGCCGATCCGGTAATCGATCGAATAGTGGAACCAGCTGCCCGCATCGCGCAGCAGGTTGGACACATGGGTCTTGCCCAGCCCCGACATGGCAAACAGCACGACGCGTTTGTTGACGGCGCTTCGCCAGTCCTGTGCGGTTTCATAGATCATCTGACATGGGTCCTCTGGAGCCTTCGCGCGTTGGTAGCCAGAGAGCCTGCCCCCGTCAAACGCTTCCGCGTTTGCGCCGCGCCAGAAGCCGCCCGTCCAGCACCACCAGACCCAGTGCAAGCAGGGCGAAACCAACATAGGCCTGCGGCGTCAGCGTTTCGTCGCGCAGCAGGGCCCCAAGGGTGATGGCGACGGGCGGGATCATCAGCGTGACAAGCATCAGGTTGCCGCTGCCCGCCATGGCCAGTACGCGGTAATACAAAAGGTAGGCCAGCGCCGTGGCGATCACGGCGTAATAGCCGATGGCGGCCCATGTGCGCAGCTCCAGCGCCAGTGAAGGCACGCCCTCGAACTTCAGCACCAAAGGGATCATGACCAGTGTAGAGCCTGTCAGCATGCCCGCCGCCGCCACCACCGGGTGCAATCCGCCCAGATGCTTGCGTGCCCAGACACCGGCCAGCGCGTAGGAAAGCGTCCCGCCGATCACCGCAAGCTGCGCAAGGGACCGCAGGTCCAGCCGGGTCAGATTGTCCAGCCCGATGGCGGTGGCCACCCCTGCAAAGCCAAGCCCGACGCCGATCAGCTTGCGCGGGCTAAGGCGTTCGTCTGCAAAGAAGATGGCCGCCGCCAGAACGCCGAAAATCGCGGTGGCTGCGTTGAAGATCGACGTCAGGCCCGTGGCGATGTGCAGCTGTCCCCAGGCCATCAGGCCGAAAGGGATCACGTTATTCAGGCATCCCATCATCAGAAACGCGCCCCAGATCCGCGCGTCACGGGGCAGGGGCAGGCGGCGCATCCAGACGATGGCCCAGAGGATCAGCATCGCCCAGCCGGTGCGGTGCAGCACGGATGTAAGCGGGCCGATTTCATCCAGCGCGATCCGGATCGACAGGAACGACCCGCCCCAGATCAGTGCGAGAAGGGCAAGCTCTGCCCAGGCGCGGGAAGAGACGGATTTTTGCGGCGTGTTCATGGCGGCACGATGTCATGCGGCCGTCCTGCGCGCGACCCGATTCTTGCGCCTAGCTGTGGCCGCTTTGGAAGGCAGGGGCAGAAACGCAAACCGCCCGGCGCGGGGGCCGGGCGGTCTGGTCTTGATCGGTTGGGCAGATCAGAAGGCGAAGGTCATCGCCGCACCGATCCCCATCAGCGTGTTGCTTTCGAATTTCGTGCCGGAGCCGTCCTCGGCATCGCCCAGCTTGGCAAATTCGATACCACCGCGAAGTTTCATCGCACCATCGGTGTAGGTGCCCCCGACGCCAAGGCTGATCCGGCCATCTGTCGGCGCCAGACGCGATGCGATACCACCGTTGGACTTTTCATAGGTAACACGCGCGAAGCCCGAGAATTCGTCAGAGAACCGGCGTCCGACACCAAGCTGCCAGGTGATGACATCATCGTCGATGCCAGTGATCGCATCGCCGGTGACTGTTTCATATTCCTGCGTGCGCACTTCCCATTTCGACCATTCGACCCATTTGACCTGACCGAAAACGAGCGTGTCCTTGGCAACGCCCGTCTGGAAATCCAGCGCGACGGATTGCGGCATTTCGATTTCTGTTGTTGATTCTACGCCGATGACACCAAATCCGAACGAGTTCTCAGTCGTGTCGAACTCGTGGGTGATTGCGGATTGCCAGGTCAGCCCAACGCGCAAAGCGATATCGGGGATTTCGTAGGCGGCGCCCAAGACGTAGCCAAATCGGCCGTCTTTCTCAGCCTGCGCGGTGAATTCCAGACTATCAGTGGATGTCGCGACCGCATTCAGCTGCGCGGCCAGTTGCTGCGCTCCGATGGTCCGAGGGTCGGCGGGACCATAGGCTGCCTCTGCGGCCGCCGCCCCAGCTGTGGCTTGGGCTGCACCATCTTCATAGGGCTTACGGATCATCTGGTCGGGAATGGTGATGTCGGCAGAGCTTTCGACATAGCGCACACCCCCGTAGACAGAGATACGATCCGTTGCCTGATACTTCAGGATCACGGCGGTCTGGGTCGAATCCCATTCTGCATTCAGGCCGGTGTAGAAACCCTCGCTGTATGTGGAATCCGCACCGTAGCCATCGTTGAAATAGAGGCCAAAGCTCAGCTGGTCGGTGATGTCCGTTTTGTAGGCGACACCGGTGGAGGTGTAGTCCCCCGCCATATCGCCGGTGCTGCCACCTCCGACATATTTCCCTTTCACCGTCGGTGAAATATGGGCGAAGGTCAGCTCGATCTGATTTCCGTCCTCGTAGAGCAGGCCGTAATTGTTGGAGTTTCGCTCGATTCCTCCTGCGACGGCACCCGTCGCACAGAGCGCCGCAACCGACGCCCCAAGCACATAAACCTTCATCTTGTCCTCTTCCCTCAGCGGCCCGCAGGCCTGTGTCCCGATCAAAGCGTAGTCGTCGTGCGGTTGAACGGTCAATCTTTGACGGGGCGTCATGTAATCCTTCGCGCCGTGGCGTCACTTTGCTGCAACTGCGCGGGTCTCGCTGAGAATATTGTAGTAATTGGCGCCGAAAATCACCGCGGCGCCAAGGAAGACGAAGATGTCCAGCGCCTCGTTATAGAAGAGTATCCCGATGATCGCGATCAGCGGCAGGCGGAGAAAGTCGAACGGCATCACAACCGACGCGGGCGCGATCTGCAACGCGCGGGTCAGGCAAAAATGCGCCACCAGCCCGGCACAGGAAATCAGCACGATCCACGGCAATGTCGCCGCAGAGGGCAGGGCTATGTCACCGTCAAACCCGGCGCAAAGCAGGCCGAAGGTTGCTTGCATGATCACCAGCCAGAAGAGGATGCATGTAATGGTCTCCGTCCGGGTCAGCAGTTTGGTGAAGATCGCTGATCCGGCGAATCCCACCGCCGCCGTCGCTGCGGCGAGGATCCCCAAATTGAACGTGTCCGGCGAGGGCCGCGTCACGATCAGAATTCCACAAAAGCCCACGATGGCGGCAATGCTCCGCGTCTTTGTCAGCCGCTCGCCCAGCACCAGCGGGGATAGCAGGATCACCCAGAGCGGGGATGTGAACTCCATGGCAAACACCTGTGCCAGCGGGATCACGGTCAGCGCATAGAACCAAAGGTTCTGCCCGGTGAAATGGCTGATGTTGCGCACCAGATGCAAGGGCATGCTCCGGGTGGTGATCTGCCGTCTGGTGCCTGCAAGGCTGGCAATGACGATCACGAGCACGACGCCGATCAGCGAGCGGTAGAGCATGATTTCAAACGTATCGAGTTCAAAGCTGACCGCGCGGCCCGCAACGGCCATTGATGAAAAGCAGGTGACCGCGCCCAGCATCCAGAGCGCGCCCTTTATCACCGGGTCAAGACCGGCCGCTTCCTGAAGGTTTGTAGACATGGTTGCGGCTCCCCCGTCGCGCGTATCGTGGCAATCCCGTCGCGGCACGGCAAAGCGTTACCAGCGCCGCGCGGGGAAGCAAAGGGGAGGCGCGAAGGTTCAGCCCTGACGCGCGATGAGTTCATTAAGGTGCCCGGCACATCCCGTCAGGGCGGCGTAGTCGTCCTCGACCACCCAGACGGGGAACTGACGCATGAAGCTCGCGAAACGGCCCTTGTCCATGAAGGCGTCGGCAAAGCCCATTTCCGCCGAATGGCGTGCGAGCGCGCGGGCCACGCCGCCGACCAGATAGATGCCGCCGAATGGAAGCTGGATGAGCGCAAGGTTGCCAAGGACACGGCCCAGAAGGCGCACCGCCATCTGCACCGCGGCATGCGCGCGGGCGTCGCTTCCGTCTTCGCAGGCGGTCATGATCTCTGCCGCGTTCAAGTGAGGACCGTCAAACGCGCCGTCCTCTTCGCAGCGCCATGCATATAGACGTTCCAGCCCGCGACCCGACAGCGCCTCTTCGGCGCCGGGCGTGCCGTGTTTGCGAGCGGCAAAGCGCATCAGGCGCAGCTCTTCCTCGTTCTGGACGGGAAAGCTGATATGCCCGGCCTCCGATGGCGGGACCAGCGTGCCCGCCTCTGTCCTGTAGACCAGCGCCGCGTTCATGCCGGTGCCCACGCCTACGACAAGCCGGGCGGCCTGCGTGCTGACATCCTCGCCGGACCCGGGCAGGATCTTGCGCAGCTTGTCGGGGGCGACATGGCTCAGCGCGTGGCCCTGTGCCTGCAGGTCGTTCAGCACCGCGACCGTTTTCAGGTTCAACGCGCGCGCAAGTACGTCACGGTCAATTTCCCAGTCGAGATTGGTCAGCCGCGCCACGCCTTCATGCACGGGGCCGGCCGCTGCCACACATGCACAGCTGGGCCGTTCGGCCCGGCCTGACAGGTAGGTTTCAAGCACCTCTGTCAGGCCCGCGTGGTCGGCATTGCGGAAGCGTTGGATGGAGTCGGCCTGCACTTGCGTTCCGTGGGCCAGTGCCACGCGCGTGTTGGTTCCGCCGATATCCGCAACGATGGCGAGAGGGTCCGTCATGACATTCCTGCTATGCTGGTTTCCAGACAGGCTTTACCCAGCGCAGCGGATGCCTGTCAAACCCGAAGGCGGTGCCTTAGACCCGATCCGGGGCAGGGCCGGTGGATTGCCCGATAATCAAGTCCGCTTCCATCAAATGCGTGCGCAATGTGCGCTCCGGGTCGTTGATCATGTCCAGCAGCATCTGCGCCGACAGACGGCCTGCCTCGCGCACCGAAGATCGTGTGGCAGTGAAGATCGGCACATCCTGCCCGTTTTTGAGGTAGGACAGATCGTCGTCGAAGGTGATGACGGAAATGTCGCGCCCCATTGTCAGACCCTCATCCCACAGGGCACGCCGGACCCCCATGGCAGTGATCATCGAAGCGGTCAGAATCGCGGTTGGCCGGGTCCCGGCCGCAAGCAGGGCCCGCGTTTCGCGGTAGCCGTAAATCTCTGTCATTTCGCCGGTCCGCATCAGCGCCGGATCAGGTGTCATTCCGCGATCTTGCAGCGCGTTCAGAAAACCCTGCTTGCGGCGATGCGCGAACTCGAGCGTCTCCAACCCGTTGAGCAAGGCAATCCGCCGATGCCCGAGATCAAGCAGGAATTCGGTCGCGCGCTGGAAGGCGCGGGTGTTGTTGACGTCAAGCCAGGCATAGTCTCGTGCCACACCCGATGCGCGCCCATGGCAAAGGAACGGCATGCCCAGATCACTGAGCAGGTCGATCCGGGGATCCTCCATCCGGGGGCCGTGAACGATGATCCCGTCAACATTGCCCTTGGACTTCATCGCGCGGTAAAACCGTTCCTCGTTTTCGTCATCCACCAGCGAGATCAACATGTCATAGCCCGCAGCCGAATAGCTTTCGCCCGCCCCGGCGGTGTAGTCGCCGAAAACCGGGTTCACCATCTCGTGCTTGGTGGACCGGGCAATCACGTGGCCGATGGCCATGGCGCGGCCCGTCGCCAGCCCCTTGGCCCGGGCGTTGGGGCTGTAATTCAGTTCCTGCGCGGCCTCCAGCACCCGCTTTCGGGTCTTCTCGTTGACCTCCGGATAACCGTTTAGCGCGCGGCTTACTGTCGTCTGGGACAGTCCTAGATGTTCCGAAAGGGTCTTGAGGTTCATGAATCCGCCATTCAAAGCGCTTGGGTTCCGGGATCATAACGCTGAAATGCAAGATGGGAAAAGCCCAAATCGGACATGCCACGTTAGCTGCAGCGCAGCATTACTTATTTTGGTTGAAATCGCTTCCATGTTGTCCCAACACTAAGTGTTATGTGACCGCTAGCTGTTCAAAGCGCTTTGAATTGACACGGGCTCTGGCGTATGAATTGATTTCAGTGAGTCACGAATCTGGGAGGACCAAGATGACACACCGACTTCTGGCGGGCGCGGCGGCGCTTGCCCTGACATCCGGGATGGCACATGCAGCCGGGCACATGCCTTTCGCCCCGGGAGAGGGCGATTTCAACTGGGACAGTTTCAACAGCTATGCCGACGCCAATGATTTCAGCGGCGAGCAGGTCACTGTCTTTGGTCCGTGGATCGGGCCCGACCAGAAACTGGTTGAAAGCGTTCTGGCCTATTTCGGCGAAGCGACCGGCGCGGATGTGCGCTATACCGGATCGGACAGTTTCGAGCAGCAGATCGTCGTCGATACAGAGGCAGGCTCTGCCCCCAATATCGCCGTCTTCCCGCAGCCGGGGCTGGCGGCCGATCTTGCAAGTCGCGGCTTCCTGACACCTTTGGGCGAAGAGGCTGCAGCCGCGCTGCGTGACAATTACGCCGCCGGTCAGTCCTGGGTTGATCTGGGCACCTATGCCGGTGCCGACGGCGCGCCGCAGCTGTTCGCCTTCCCCTACAAGGCGGACCTGAAGTCGCTGGTCTGGTACAGTCCCGAGAATTTCGAGGATGCGGGCTATGAAGTGCCCGAGACGATGGAAGAGCTCAAGGCGCTGACCGAACAGATCGTGTCCGATGGCGAAACGCCGTGGTGCATCGGGCTGGGGTCAGGGGGTGCGACGGGCTGGCCTGCGACCGACTGGGTCGAGGACATGATGCTGCGCACCCAGCCGCCCGAAGTCTACGACCAGTGGACGACGAACGAGATCCCGTTCAACGACGAACGTGTTGTGGCCGCGATTGAAGAATTCGGCTGGTTCGCGCGCAACGATGATTTCGTCGCAGGCGGGGCAGGGGCCGTGGCCTCTACCGATTTCCGTGACAGCCCCAAGGGTCTCTTTGCGTCGCCGCCGCAATGCTACATGCACCGTCAGGCAAGCTTTATCCCCTCCTTCTTCCCGGAAGGGACAGAGATCGGTCTGGACGCCGATTTCTTCTACTTCCCGGCCTATGAGGGCAAGGATCTGGGGAAGCCAGTTCTCGGGGCGGGCACGCTTTTTGCGATCACCAACGATTCACCGGTTGCGCATGCGCTGATCGACTTCCTGTCGACGCCCATCGCGCATGAGGTCTGGATGGCGCAATCGGGCTTCCTGACGCCGCATACCGGGGTCAATCCGGCGGCTTATGCCAATGACACGCAGCGCCAGATGGGCGAGATCCTGACCAATGCCACGACCTTCCGTTTTGACGGGTCGGACCTGATGCCCGGCGGCGTCGGCGCGGGGTCGTTCTGGACCGGTATGGTCGACTATACCGGGGGCAAATCCGCCGAAGAAGTCGCCACCGAGATCCAGGAAAGCTGGGACGGCTTGAAGTAAGCTTTCGATTGCCAAGCTCTCGCCATGTCCCGCCACCGGGGCATGGCACGTAAAAAGTGTCTTTTCATAATGCTTTAACGGGGGGAGAGGCCTATGCATCCGGCACTTCAGGGCATGCTGACCATCGCCATTGGCGTGGGTGCGTGCATCACGTATTTCTGGGGATCGAACCAGTTTCTGGACAAGGTTCTATATCCTCCCAAAGGGCCGAATGCGGGGCGGAACATCAACCGCGCCAACATGATCCGGCCCTGGCTATTTCTCTTCCCCGCGATCTTTGCGCTAAGCCTCTACCTTGCTTACCCGGTGGTCGAGACGCTGCGCCTGTCGGTGACGCAGCGCATCCCCGGCGGTGGTTCAGAGTTCGTGGGGCTGGACAACTACAAGCAGATGTTCGGCGAAAGCAAATTCTGGGAGGCGATGCGCAACAACATGTTGTGGCTGATCGTGGTGCCTGCGGTCTCCACCGCGATGGGGCTGCTGGTCGCGCAGCTGACAGACCGGATCAGGTGGGGGGCGATTGCCAAGTCGCTGATCTTCATGCCGATGGCGATTTCATTCGTCGGCGCGGCGGTGATCTGGAAACTGGTCTATGATGCGCGCCCGCCGGGCACCGAACAGATCGGCGTGCTGAACGCGATCTATGTGGGGCTAATGGGCGGCGAGCCGCAGCAATGGCTGACCATCCCGTTCTGGAACAACTTCTTCTTGATGATCGTGCTGATCTGGATTCAGACCGGCTTTGCCATGGTGATCCTGTCGGCGGCCCTGCGCGGCATCCCCGAAGAAACAGTTGAGGCGGCCATTATCGACGGGGCCAATCCGTTTCAGGTTTTTTTCAAGATCAAGGTGCCGCAGATCATGGGGACCATCGTTGTGGTCTGGACCACGATCACCATCGTCGTGCTGAAAATCTTTGACATCGTCTTTGCCATGACCAACGGGCAATGGGAAACGCAGGTCCTTGCGAACTACATGTATGACAAGCTCTTCCGGTCGAATGACTGGGGTGTGGGGTCTGCCAGCGCGATGGTTATCATGCTTCTGGTGACGCCGATCCTTGTCTGGAACGTCTACAACGCCCGCAAAGAAATGCGCTGAGGGAGAGGGACGATGAGCAATATCGCAGGAACCAAATCCTCTCTGACATGGGCGGTGCATCTGTCTGTCGTTGTGCTGGTCGCACTCTGGCTGTTCCCGACGGTGGGGCTGTTCGTGTCATCGTTCCGGACGGCGGATCAGATCGCCACGTCCGGCTGGTGGAAGGCGCTCTTTCCGCAGGAACAGAACGAGGTCTTGCGCACCGCAGAGCCCGGCACTCAGGTCCAGGAAGGCCCGCTCTACGTGATCGAGGGCAACCTGTTTGACGCGGGCGCGGAATCTGAAATCTCGGCCTGGGGCACTTCCTCGCGCGAAATCTCTGCCTACGCCCCGGGAGAGACGGCGGATATGGGCGAAGACGGGCGGCTGACCGTCGAGGCAGATGGCAGCTACCGTCTGGAAAACGATGTCGCGTTCGAAGGGCGCAGGGGCGAACGGGTGTTCGTCACCGCCACGGCCCCGCCGGAATTCACGTTGGACAATTACCGGCAGGTCCTGCTGTCCGAAGACGCCACCGACAGCATGGCCAAGGCGTTTTTCAACACGCTGACCGTGACAATCCCGGCGACGGTCATCCCGATCCTGATCGCGGCCTTTGCGGCCTATGCGCTGGCCTGGATGGATTTTCCGGGCAGGGCATTGCTGATCGCGGCGGTTGTGGGCCTGCTGGTGGTGCCGCTGCAACTGGCGCTGATCCCATTGCTGAAGCTGCATCTGGGGATCGGGATCGGGAAGGGCTACCTTGGTGTCTGGCTGGCACATACCGGCTTTGGCCTGCCGCTCGCGATCTACCTTTTGCGCAACTACATGGTGGGCCTGCCGCGTGACATCATCGAAAATGCCCGCGTTGACGGGGCATCGGATTTCCAGATTTTCGTGAAAATCATCCTGCCGCTCAGCTTTCCGGCGCTGGCCTCGTTCGCGATCTTCCAGTTCCTGTGGACATGGAATGACCTGCTGGTGGCGCTGGTCTTCCTGATTGATGCGACGGGCGAGACGACAGTGATGACCCGCCAGATCGTAGAGCTTCTGGGCACGCGCGGCGGCAATTGGGAAATCCTTGCCACGGCGGCATTCGTATCGATCGCGGTGCCGCTGGCCGTCTTCTTCGCGATGCAGAAATACCTGGTCCGCGGCATGCTGGCGGGATCAGTCAAATGACATCTGAATTCAAGGAAATGCAGGCAGATATGGCAGTACAGCTTGATCCCGCAGACAAGGATTGGTGGCGCGGAGCCGTCATCTACCAGATCTATCCGCGCTCCTATCAGGACAGCAACGGCGACGGGATCGGGGACCTGACCGGCATCGCCCAGCGGTTGCCGCATATCGCGTCACTCGGGGTGGACGCGATCTGGATTTCGCCGTTCTTCACGTCTCCGATGAAGGATTTCGGATATGACGTCAGCGATTACTGCGACGTCGACCCCATGTTCGGGACGCTGGCCGATTTCGACACTGTGGTAGAGACAGCCCATGGTCTGGGCATCCGGGTGATGATTGATCTGGTCCTGTCGCATACATCCGACCAGCACCCGTGGTTCGCAGAAAGCCGCGCCAGTCGCGACAATGCCAAGGCCGATTGGTATGTCTGGGCCGATCCGAAACCGGATGGCACCCCGCCCAACAACTGGCTGTCGATCTTTGGCGGCTCTGCATGGCAGTGGGACGGTCGGCGCGAGCAGTATTACCTGCACAACTTTCTGGTCTCGCAGCCGGATCTGAATTTCCACAACATGGAGGTGCAGGACGCGTTGCTGGATGCAACCCGGTTCTGGTTGCAGCGCGGGGTGGACGGGTTCCGGCTCGACACGATCAATTTCTACTTCGCGGACAAGGAACTGCGGGACAATCCCGCGCTGGCACCTGAAAAGCGCAACGATTCCATCGCGCCCTCGGTGAACCCCTATAATCATCAGGTGCATCTCTATTCCAAGAACCAGCCCGAGAATCTTGAATTTCTCAAGCGGTTCCGTGCCACGTTGGAGCCGTTCGGGGCTGCCGCCGTGGGCGAGGTGGGCGATGCCCAAAGGGGCCTTGAGATCATGGCCGAATACACGTCGGGCGGGGACAAGGTGCAGATGTGCTACCCGTTCGAGCTGTTGCAGCCTGCGCGGCTGACGGCGTCCTCGGCGGTCGAGACCTTCGCGCGACTGAACGCAGCCGCCCCTGATGCGTGGCCCTGCTGGGCCTATTCCAACCACGACGTCACCCGCCACGTCACACGCTGGGATCTGTCGCCTGCGGCGGCCCGCGCCTACACAACGCTGCTTGTCTGCATGCGCGGATCGGTCTGCATCTATCAGGGCGAGGAACTGGGCCTGCCAGAGGCCGAAGTGCCGTTTGACGAATTGCAGGACCCCTACGGCATAGAGTTCTGGCCCGAATACAAAGGCCGCGACGGATGCCGTACCCCGATGGTGTGGGAGCCGTCGAACCAGAATGGCGGGTTCTCTTCGGCCAAGCCCTGGCTGCCGGTCAGCCACGACCACCTGCAACGCTCGGTCGCCAGTCAGGAAAAGGATCCGGGCGCGATCCTGCATCACTATCGCCGCGCGTTGGCCTTCCGTCGGATGCATCCGGCGCTGATCACCGGCGCCAGCAGCGCAATGCAATCCGAGGGTGATGTGCTGTGGTTCACGCGCACCCAAGATGGCAGGGAAATTTTCTGCGCGTTCAATCTTGGCGATACGCCCGCCACGCTGGAGATGCCCGATGGGGGCTGGCGGCAGATCGGCACAGAGCTGGGCAGCGCTGCGCTCTCGGGCGATGGCAGGCTGCATCTGGCTGCGTGGCAGACATGCCTTGCAGAACGCGACGCGGAATAGACGACAGGGACCTGGGGGAAGAAACGAAATGGCCGATCTGAAACTGACCGATGTCGGGAAGACCTATGGTGGCAGCGTCGAGGTGCTCAAGAACATCAACCTCGATATCAAGACGGGCGAGCTGATTGTCTTTGTCGGCCCGTCCGGCTGCGGCAAATCCACGTTGCTGCGGATGATCGCGGGGCTTGAAAAGATCACCGCCGGAACGCTGGAAATTGACGGCCAGCGCATGAATGATGTCCCGCCCAGCCAGCGCGGCATCGCCATGGTGTTCCAGTCCTATGCGCTTTATCCGCATATGACGGTGCGCGATAACATGAGCTTTGCGCTGAAGATCGCCAAGAAATCCCCGCAAGAGATCGACGCGGCCATCACCAAGGCCGCCAGGATCCTGCAGCTGGAACCCTATCTTGATCGCCTGCCCAAGGCGCTGTCGGGCGGGCAGCGCCAGCGTGTCGCCATCGGGCGGTCCATCGTGCGCGACCCCAAGGTCTATCTTTTCGACGAGCCGCTTTCCAATCTGGATGCCGCGCTGCGCGTAGCCACTCGGATCGAGATCGCGCAGCTGAAAGAACAGATGCCGGACTCGACGATGATCTACGTCACCCATGACCAGGTCGAGGCGATGACCCTTGCCAGCCGCATCGTCGTGCTGGCCAACAAGGGGGTCGCGCAGGTCGGCTCTCCGCTGGAGTTGTACGAGCGGCCCAACAGCGAATTCGTCGCGCAATTCATCGGCTCGCCGTCGATGAACCTGCTGCCCGGAGAGATCACCGGCACCGGCCAAAGAACCACGGTCGCGCTGGAAGGGGGCGGGACGGCTCTGTCCGACGTGCCCACCAACGCCGCAGATATGGGGCTGAAGGTGAATGTCGGCGTGCGGCCAGAGGACATGGTGGAGGCCGCGGATGCTTATGTTTTCGAAGGCACGGTCAACATCACCGAAGCCCTTGGAGAGGTCACGCTGCTATACTTCGAGGCGCAGGCCGATGCCCACCCGGTGATCGCCAAGCTGCCCGGAATCCACAAGGAGCTCCGCCGCAAAACCGTCCGCCTGACCGCCGATCCCGCAAAAGTGCATATCTTCAACGAGGGCGTGTCGCTGCTCTATCGGTAGCGACTTCTTCACAACGGGTGCGGAGCACAGTGATCCGCGCCTGCCACATAGCGCGTTGGCGCGCAGGGCCAATCCTGTGACAGGTGATCAAGTGCTGGACGCAGTCCTCTGGGTTCTCTTGGCGCAGATTCTGCTGGGCCTGGCCCCGTTCCTCCCTGGGGTGGTCACGTGATGGGTCCTCCGGTCGGGTCGAGCGCCGAAAAGGCATTCAGGGTCGAAAGTGTTGGGCCATTCGTCGGGCGGCAGGTTTCAAGTGATCTTTGCGAAGTCACGAACTTCGCTTTGCGAAAGCAATTCGCACAAGCGTTCCGCGCCGGTCCTGCCCTGCGGCGCGAAGCACAACTCGCCGATGCTGGGCGGTGTCGCCGCGGGAGGTTGCGACCGTTTCCATGATGAAAAACGGCGCGGAAGGTCGCGTGCGCGGCAGTGCAACATTTCGGGTTTGGTGCAACATTTTGTTGCACCGGGGGTAAAAACGGGGGCAAACAGGCCCCAAACAGAGAAAGACGGAACAGATGGCTGCGCAGGTAAGCCCAGTAAAACAAGGAAAACCGGGTGTCTCCCGCGCCGCTCGCCTATCGGTTGCACCCATGATGGATTGGGAAGATTAAATAATTATTTTGATAACTTAAATGGGGTCGTGTGCACTCAGTGTTCAGCTTTAAATCGCCCCGGTTCGCGTCTTGTCGAACGTTTGGCGGCAGCGCGGGTTTGGTCAATTTGAAACAGAGCGGAGCCAGTACGGCTTGGGGGCTTCATTATCCCGGCAACTAGATGTCGGTATTTGTTCTGGACCACGCCGGTCAGAGATGGCGCGAGTTGAAGGCAGGCTTGCGGCACTCAGGATGATCGTCAATTCCCCGACGCGAACCACCTTGATACCGCTCCGCGTGACTGCCCGCTTATGTCAGGGCCAATACTGTTACTGAAGTTATTGGGGGCGCGGCGCGCATATTTTGCAGTCATCACCTGTCTTTGGCCTTTGGATCTTAGGGATCACGGTGCACTCACGCAGGCGATTTAGGCTGCGTGACGGTCCGGTCCAGACCCTTTCTTAGGACTGTAGTCGCTGCGAAAGGAAGCCACTTATGAACATCTATCTCGATATCGCCATTGCTCTGATTTCGTTGTTTTTAATTCTTAGTCTTTTCGTCACGGCTTTGACCGAGGCCGTCGCGACCCTTTTTAAAACGCGTGCAAAGCATCTTTCCCACGCTCTGAAAACCCTTCTGAATGATGATGAATTCAGGTTGAGTTTCTACAAACACCCACTGATTTCTTCCAACGACGCGCTAAAAGGCGATCGTATCGCCGAGCGATGGAAACACCCTTCCTACGTGCCGTCTGTGGCATTTGCCAAGGCACTTTTCCAAGCCATTGTTGAGGCTCAGGGCGAAACAGCACCGCTTCCCCATAACGCGGCGGACATGCGTACGAGCGTGGCACAGATCGCCAATCCCGCGCTTCGTAAAAAGCTATTGGCCCTTGTCGATCAATCCCACGAGACATTGGACGATGTGCGCATGGAATTCGCAAACTGGTTCGACACGGCGATGGGCTATCTCAGCGGTGGTTTCAAGCGCCAGCAACAGGCGATTTCCTTTGTCATCGCCTTTGGCGTTGCCGCCATCTTTAATCTCGACGTGATCGGTTTAAGCGCAGATCTGGCGAAAGACGACGCGTTGCGGCAGGCAATGGTTGCCCAAGCCGTAGAGACGGCCGCGTCCGACGGGCCGATGGAGTTCACTGAATTGGACAAGGCTCTGGATGCCCTTAATATTTTCGCCCTTGGTCATGACACTAAGCAAGGTTTTTGCACGGTTCTTGCGAACGTCTCGCTTACCCAGATCTTTGGTTGGTTGGTCGCCGCCTTTGCGGCAACCCTAGGTGCTCCGTTCTGGTTCGACCTGCTGAAGCGCTTTGTGAACATTCGCGGTGCCGGGACCCGACCGCAAGATAACGGGTCCGCCATTTCCAACGAGAACACATCAAAAGGAGATTCCCAATGATAATTGCTAAAGGGCAATTCACCGGTCGCGGGGGGCATACGATGCGCGGCGGCTATTCTGTTTCTGAGGTCGCAGGCTTGCAGACTTTTTCGACCACTGCCGATTTCTTTTTCGACGGCGCGCCGGAGCCGGGCTTTGCTCTCTCACCGGACGGAGTTTTGAGCCATAGTCATGCCCTGTCGTCCGATTTCCTGCGCCTTTTGCCGAATGTCAGCAATTCCGGGGTTGTGACCGCGCCGCTGCCGTCCGGTTTTGACATCCGCGAGCAAAAGACCGTGTTTCTCTGGTGCTATTTTGCCAGGTTCTTGCTTGGGGATGCGCCGGTTGTGCTGGTCGGGAATTGATGCCATGCCAGACATTGTTTTCGACGAGAAGGTCTATGATGCACCTGCCGTTCTGTTTCTGAACGATCTGACAGAGCGGATGGTCTTGGCATTTGCCAGAGCGGGGATCATCAAACTATCCGCTAGCGGTATGAGCCTTGAGGATGAAGATGTTTGCTATGAGCTTTTGTTTTCATTCCTAATCGTGATCGAGGGTTTAAACAGGCTGCAAGCCAGTGACGGGACATATCTTCCGACCATCGTCTTTGCACAATTTACTGATGGGATTGGCCCGGCACCAAAGCCAAGCAGCGCCCTTAGTCTGATTGGGACTGATGTACGCACAAAGTTTCATGGCGACCTGGACGCTGCAATCATACAAAACGCGGCACGAAAGGTTGGTAAGCGCTGTCTGCGCCCCGCATTGCCGACGGGATCAGCCATTGCGAGGTGATACGCATCCGAAGAGAAGGAGTGCGTTTCGCAATGTTCGCAAAGAGTTCGTTTCTCACAGCGTTGGGTGTTGAAGTCTTCGCCTCGGGGCAGAGGCGTTGGCCGGATCATGTGAAGGCGCAGGCGGTGGCCGAGACCCTGGAGCCCGGGGCGACGGTGTCGGGTGTCGCGGCGCGCTACGAGATCATGCCGAGCCAGCTGACGGCGTGGCGACGGCTGGCTAAAGAGGGCAAGCTGGTTCTACCTGCGGTCGAGATCGATGAACCGGTTTTCGCACCTCTGGTCGTCCGCGATGAGATCAAGGCAGCCTCTGAAGCTGAACCGCCCCGCGCCGATGCGCCGATCAGGATTGTCCGGGGCGCTGTCGTGATCGAGCTTGCGCAAGATGCGCCCGCCGCCCGGATCGCCGAGATCGTCCACGCCTTGGAGGCGCATCCATGTTGATGCCCTCGCAGGGTATGCGGATCCTGGTGGCGACGAAGCCGGTCGACTTCCGCAAAGGACACGATGGCCTCGCAGCCCTGGTCCAGTCGACGCTGGCCGAGGACCCGTTTACCGGCACCGTCTTTGTCTTCCGCGCGAAGCGCGCCGACCGGTTGAAGATCCTGTTCTGGGACGGCAGCGGGCTGGTGATGGCGTACAAGCGGCTGGAGGAAAGCACCTTCACTTGGCCTGCGATCCGCGACGGGGCCATGACCCTGAACCGGGCACAGTTCGAGGCCCTGTTTGCCGGCCTGGACTGGCGCCGGGTGCGGTCGCTGGAGGTGCGCAGGCCAGCTGTGGCAGAGTGACTCGGCCCGTTGAATGACCGGGCGCGGTCGGGTGGGATGCGGTATCATCCGGCCATGTCCAGCGCCCCGCCCATCGACCTGTCCGCCCTCCCCGAGAGCCAGCGCACCGCCGTTCTGGCGGTGTTGCAGGAGCGCGACGCCCTGAAGGAAGCGAACCGGCGGCTCGAGCATCTCGTCGCTGAACTGAATCATGTCGTGCATGGCAAACGCTCCGAGAAGCTGAGTGAAGACGACCGGCAACTGGCCTTCGAGGATCTTGAAACGGCTGTCGCGGAGGTCGAGACCCGAAAGGAACAGGCCGCACCCCCCACCAGAACCCCGGGCCTGGTACGGCAGCGCAACCTCGGCCATCTGCCCACGGGCTTGCCGCGCATCGAACGCGTCATCGAACCCGCGAGCCTCGATTGTCCCTGCGGCTGCGGCCGGATGCACCGGATCGGCGAGGATCGGACCGAGCGTCTCGACATCGTTCCCGCGCAACTCAGGGTTCTTGTCGACATCCGGCCGAAGTATGCCTGCCGCACCTGCTCGGACGGGGTCACGCAAGCCGTCGCCGCGCCCCGGCTGATCGAAGGCGGGCTGCCCACCGAAGGTGCTATCGCGCATGTGCTGGTGTCCAAGTTCGCGGACCACCTGCCATTTTACAGGCAGAGCCAGATCCTGGCGCGCTCCGGCATTCAGATCGACCGCAGCACTCTGGCGGATTGGGCCGGCACCGCGGCCTTCCACCTCGGCCCCGTGGTCGACCGACTGTCCGAACACCTGAAGGGGTCGACCAAGCTGTTCATGGACGAAACCACCGCCCCGGTGCTGGACCCCGGTCGGGGCAAGACCAAGACCGGCTACCTCTGGGCTCTGGCGCGCGATGACCGGGGATGGGGTGGCGGTGACCCACCCGGCGTGGTCTTCACCTACCAGCCCAGCCGCGCCGGCGCGCATGCCGAGCAGATCCTGCAGGGCTTCGACGGCATCCTGCAGCTCGACGGCTACACCGGTTATGACCGGCTGACGCGCCCCTCCCGCAAAGGCGGCGCGCCGATTACGGTTGCCCATTGCTGGGCACATGTGCGCCGCAAGCTCAAGGAAGTCTTCGACCGCGACGGTTCCGAGATTGCCGCCGAGGGATTGCGCCGGATCGCCGAGCTCTATCGCATCGAGGCGGAAATCCGCGGCATGGGCCCCGGCCAACGCCTGTCTGCCCGCCAGGCCCGCAGCGCGCCCCTCGTCGCCGAGTTCGGCGATTGGCTGCAGGCACAGCGCCTGCGCATCTCGGCCAAATCCCGGCTCGGCGAGAAGCTGACCTACATCCACCGGCATTGGCCCGGCCTGCAGACTTTCCTCCACGACGGCCGCGTCGAGATCGACTCCAATGCCGTCGAGAACCTGATCCGCCCGATTGCGCTCACGCGGAAGAATACTCTCTTCGCCGGCCACGACGAGGGCGGCCGTACCTGGGCCCGCATCGCCTCCCTGATCGCCACCGCGAAGATCAATGGCGTCGAGCCCTTCGCCTACCTGAAGGCGACCCTCGAAGCCATCGCTGCCGGCCACCCAGCCAGCAGCATCGACGAACTCCTGCCATGGAGCTTTAACCTGTCAAGCTGATCGTGCGTGCTGCGGTGACAGCGCTTACAAAGGTTGCGTCGGACGCCTGATCTTTTGACACGAAAAAAGGCGCCGCCCAGATGTCTGGGCGGCGCTTTAGTGTTCATTGTTCTAGCGAGGCGTTTTCGTTGAACGCGTTAGCCCGCGCTTGCGATCCAGTTGCTTGAATTATCGAAAAACAGGTTTTCCAATTTGGTGGTCTTTGGGTCAGGGAACTTGTCAAACTCGGCCACATCGCGGGTCCACCATGCGTCACTGTCAACATGCGTCCCATTGCTGTCCCAGATCTGGCGGGTGATATTGCCCTTACCATCGGTAGAGATCCGGATCGAATCCGCATCGAAACTTCTGAGATGCATTGCAACAGGTTCGGGATGCGCTACCAGGTGCTCTTCTAGCATCCCAATGGCCACACGTTCGCCCATCCGCAGACTGTCGTAATAGTCGGTGTAGAAATGGACCCCGGCAAAATCGCGACCGATGGCGATGTTGGCGGCCAGTTTGTTCAATTCCCCCTCGATCCTCAGCGGCTTACCGGCTGTCGCAGGTGCCAAATTGCCCGCAGCATTGCCCTGCCAGATATCATTAAGGTCGATCTCTGACATCTTCTTCGGCTCCAGCTTCATCATGGTTACGGTGTCCCCGGCCATCGACGCGCCATCATAAAGGTCAAAGAAGGCTTTGAGCACCGTCGTGCAAGCCCCGGCCACGGTCGCATGGCCCGCACCATAAGCTGGGTGCATGGGAGAGCCCTCGGGAAAGGCCATCGGCAAGAGATAGTTCTTTTTCTCGTCGATCACCGATTTGTTCTGAAGCTCCTTACCGGCGTCTGTATGAGTATATCCAGGGGTCCCGGTGTTGCGATCTGCGTTCAGATCGTTGATCCATTCCAAGATTGGGGTGACATCTGTTGCGCCGCCTTTCAGCCCCAGTTCACTTAACATAGAACTCATGGGCGTTTCAGCTGACCCGAAAACTGCGGTCCCCTTGTTTGCGCCAAGTGCGACCATCGCGGCCAGCCGTTCGGGGCGGGCTCTGCGGTGGATCTGGAACTTTTGCCGCCGAACCGCGCGTAAGGCACGGGTGGCCACCTCGGTCATTTGCGACAGGATGTGAGGCCCGCCGAACGTCGCGAAAGGATCGCGCGTCTTGCAGCCATTGGGCTCTGGGAAGCCTGGGTCGCCACCGGCACCTTTTCCAAGCAAAATCAAGCAAGCAACAAAGTAAGCTTGGTACAATTGATCAATGTGCACATACGTCGCCAGATCCCGTGGCGTGCTGATGTAGCGCGCAGTGCCCGAGGAAACTTCCAGAGTTTTGACGTTTGTTCCGTTCTGCACGGCAAGCCAATCGACCCATTGCGTCATCCAGTCAGTTCCCGCTTTGTAGCTGGTGACCCTTTGGCTAATGCTTTGCGCACCAAAACCTACGTCACTTTTGGAATTATTTGGATCTGTCCCTTGCAGCAGGAACTGCGAGATATAGGGGCCGTTTTTGCAACCGGGCGACGAACCGCGAAACAGCGTGTCCGCCGTAACAACTGGGCTGCCCAGCCCGCGTGCATTCTGGCGTCGGCGTTCATGTTCGGTGATGCCGCTACCGCTGCCAAGACTTGTGGTGACCGCACTTGCAGATTTGAACCAGTTGAGAGAGTTGATTGCGGCGATCAGGTCTGAAACCTTTGCATTCGTGCCGCCTTTCTTTTTGAATTTAACCTCCCTTCCGTCCGCTTGTTTCATGTAGCACAACGGCTTTGTGTCATCTGCCAAATCGGCAAAGGTCATGTCGCGCACCAATGCCATCGCGTAAACCTCGACCATCTCGGCGCAAAGCTCGGATTCGCCCAGTTTTGGGGCAGGGGCCATGCTGACCAGATCGGGGTCCAGGCCCTGATTGTCATATGCCATGCCAGCCAGCGGACTTTCCCAAAGGCGCATCTCGCCGGATGCTTTTGGCCCTGGTTCAACATAGTGCGTCGTCGCTTTGGGAACCTTAAAGGCGTGATCTGTCTCATCGCCTGATTTTCCAGGCTGTGTCAGCGCCTCGGCAAAGCGATCAAAATCGGCGAGGTTCTTGACGAAACCGGTATCGGGATCATGCTCTAGCCCTTTGCTGAACGCCATTGGCAGTGTATCGGCATAGGCGGTGTTGTCACCGTTGTTGAGCGTCTGATGCGCCTTGTGTTTGAAAGCCTGCGCAACACCCTTTTCACGGCGGTCTTTGGCGGCGTCCTTACGTGGCGTACCGCTGACGGGATAAAGTTCGTTCTTCATTATCTTTTCCTCTCAATTAAATGTTTCGCCTGACCAAGCGCGTTGTTCGGCGTCGAAATGCCAGTTCAGCCCGCTTGTCAGGTTTGGCGGCTCACCACCGTTGGCCAAGCCTCCGGTGGGCCCAGGTATGTGGAAATGCCGTCCATGCGCGCTGACGGCGATCTTGCCGTCTTGGGCGCAAAGGCGTGCATAGCCCTCGCCCGGAAAAAACTGACGACCGATGGTGACCGGGGCCGGAATCGGGAACTGCGAAAACAGATAGACTTCCACGCCGGTGTCGGGCTCCATGTCGATCAGGGTTCCGACAAGGGTATTGTTGCGTTGCAGGTCGCTTGGTGCAGGATGGTTGATGTCTTTGGCCTGCTCGGGCGTCAGCCCGCCTGCATCGCTGATGGCCAGAAAGTCCCCGTTGCGCTCTACAATTAGCCATTCTAGGGCAAAAGCGGTGAGATGGGCTGGCCGGTGAAAAGGGCCACGCGCAAAATCATTACGCATGGCCACTGAGAATTTTTGGGTTAGCATGGATCTCCTCCTTATTTGAGATAAGAGAGATAAACCCGTGAGCGTGAGCCTAGCGTGATATCAAGGACGCAGTTTGTTTCACAAAGCTTTGCACTGGCGGCGTATCTGTGAAAATCACGGCAATCTCTGTCGCGCCAAGCCCAAATTTCTCGGATAAAACGGTGTGCAAGGCATCAGCGACATCGGGGTGCGTCAGATTCTGAAACTTGATCGCGGTCGCACAGCGCAAGTCACCCAGCGGTGGATTCAGGGATTCCGTCAAGATGCCTGCGACTGCAAGTCGGCTGTCGTCCGTACGAACCAGCGCAGGAGATCCACTGTCGATCCCACACGAAAAATTGCGTTTTCCTTGCAAGTCTGGCGCAGCTTCCAACAGAAATTCATGCGCGGCACAATCAGGGCACTCCTCGGCCATGACAAAGTGGTTATATCGTCTAACCCCATGGGCCAGCTCTTTGATCAGGCGACCTGCCGCAGTCGTGACTTGCCCGCCGCCAAATCCCGATGACACAAATGCCACGTCGTCAAAGTCAGCTTCTTTGAGTGATATGATCGGGGCTGTTACCCTCTGTGTGGATAGCAGTGACGCTATACTTGCAGCGGATTGAAAGGGGTCTTCCAGCTCGATCACAGCCAGATCAAAGCTTGCAATCGGCTGTATCGCTCGGCCCTTTCGTGTCAGACTGGTCTGATCTCTATTGTTTGGGCCGTTCATGATCAGCGTTTGTTTCGGATCGAAACCAACGCCATTCGTGATGGTCAGAACATGGTTTGCGGTCAAGACAAATCGGTTGTGAATCAGCACGCCGCTGCCGCGCAGAGCGCCTTCAACTGAAATTGCCACGGTCTGAAACAGACAATCGAACTGGCAAACTGATCCGATATCGCTGGAAACCGAAAAGGCATGCGGAGGTGACAACCCGTCATTGAAAGTCAGAGTGGTGAGGTTTCGGACGTCGGTATCAAACCCTGGGAGAATAGGATTTTTGACATGCAGGAGTATGGAATCGCCATCAATCTCCATTGGAACCGCCAAAGGCTGGCCGTCGATATCTTCTATCATCCAGCCAGACAGCGATATTTGTGTGCTGGTTGGCAGGTTCAGGGCGTCGCGCAGATATTCGGGTTGCAGGTTTGGTGCATCCGGGCGGTAAGTAATGCTGCTGGGCAGATAACCCAGGCCACTCAGTGATTGTATCGCCGCATTGTATTTTTCAGTGAACCCTTCTGGATCGCTCCGTTGGTCTTTCAGCGCTCTCGTCAGGCCTGTTGGGCCGGGGTCTGCGTTCGGAAAAAGAGCCGCCTTGGGAATGTATAATGGCAGTTCCATATCCTGCTCGAACCGGGCAGTTTGGGTCTGATGATTATAGCCCTGAAAAACCGGTGTTTTGTCCAGCTCCAATGATTGTTGCGCATAGTCCTGAATCTGGGCAATTGCCACGTCCGAGAGTTGTGTTTGCGCAAAGCCGGCGCTCGCCCAAAGCGCGGCGACAGCCGCCGTGATCTTGATGTTCAGAGTCATTTCATCACCCCTTCAACCTTAAACTGCCGGCGCCAACTTCTGATTTGCTGCCGAGGGCTTGGCGATAGTTTTCCTCGGTCAGGAGGCGTCGTGCCTCCACACCCCAATTATCCGGCAGGATCGCGGGGGCGATCCGCCCGATTGCGCCAGTGACAATTGCGGCAGCGGCGGAGGTGCCGCCAAAGCCCTCGGCCTGTCCGGCCAGCGAGTAGTTCAGATCCGGATCGGACGAAAATCCTGCGTGGCCTTTCAAGTCCAGCGTGGGGATGGCCGCGCCACCCTTGTCCTCGACAAAGGTCGGGTTCAGACAAGGCGGTTGTGGCGCGTGATCGGCAGCACTTGGGGCAATTAGGGCCAGACCGGCCCCATATTGGCTATAGCGCGCGCGACGCAACATATCGCTGTCTTCTTCCTTGACCCCGGCACCGACATCCTTGACCCCGGCATCGACAACCTTGACCCCGGCACCGACAACGATAATTCCCGTTCCCGCAAATGGATCCTCTGGATCTGTAGAGCCCCAGGTCATCAGATCGACCAGGCCAGGCAAGACGTTCCCCATAAGTGTCAGCATCTCTTGATGTTTTTCGGCGATATCTGCGCTTGTTTCGGCCTCGTTCTCTTTGAGAGCGATGTCATAGCCGAGCGCTTCAAGTAGCATGAATACGGCGAAAACCTGATTCAACGGGTTGGCCAACTGGCGCTTTGTACGGGCATAATCCTCTGGGTTGCCGGGATAAGACAGGCCAGGCTTGCCCATGTTTCCGGCGGGTATCACAATCGGCATCCCATCCGACAATATCATGAGCGACATGATGAATGGATCGCAGGGCGCTTTTTCCAGTGACAGATAGGCTGATCTCAGGCGCGCAAAGGAGACGTTCTCCAGAGGGCCTGATTCTTGCTGTGCCGGTTGCTCTGCTTGCGGCATTGATGCCGACGTTTCAGTCCCCAATAGGCCAAGGTCATTGGCGATTCTATTGAGATCCGCCTCGTTCAGGAATGCTTCGTCGGGGTCAGGGGCCTGAAACGGCGGGCCAATCAGGATGGCTTCCATCCACGACTCTACAAGCGTGTTCTGGACGGTCATATTGTACATGAGATTGGCCAGTGTCAGGCGGTTTTCATGACTATCCGCGAGCAGAGTTGAAATTCTGGCAAGCACCAATCCATGGTTCTGTGAAATCCCTTGAAACGGCACCTCGGGCACTGGCCGCCCGACCATGATCCCGGCCATAGCTGTCCCATGCGCGGTGCCAAAAGATCCAAAGGCAAAAGTGTCGTTGGCGGGCACCGGGTGGTCGAGGTTGTATCGCTGGTTGGCTGGTGCCAACAGGGACGGCCCTGAACTCGCTGAACCGTCATTGGCGGGAGGCGACTTGACCAATGCAGGATGCAGGACATCGACTGCCGTGTCGACGAGACCCAAGACACGATTTTTTCCAAGCGTGAGGGCTTTTCCAATATTTCCCGAAAGCCCGGTATCCTCTTGATACCAAGGCACGCCCACAGGGGGCGACTTTGAACCCGTATTCGGATCGGCGGCACCCAACCGGTATTTGCAATCAGCCGAAGGATCGCGGTGATAGGAGGCAACCGCATCGGCGAACAGATCATAAAAGAGCACCCGGAGAACAGGCAGGACAGCGCGGGCAATGTCTTCGCTGATGGCGCTGTCAGACGGATAGTGCAGGCCGGCGAACTCGCGGTTTTCTGCGATCCGGTCTGCTGTCTCCATCAACCCAATCACGACTTCGCCCTGATCACCGAGCACATCCATCAACCCAAAGGCAACAAGATATGCCTGAAGCGCATGGCCGGATGGATAGCTGTCGTGGTTAGGAACGGGAATCTGTGGGACGATGCGATTGTCCAGCAGAAAGGGTCGTGGCCGCTGGTAGCGTTCCTTGAAATGCGCCACGATAAAATGACCGGCCGTTTCCATCATGCTCGCCACCCGGGCCAGGTTGATGTCAACACCGGCCTCATTGGCGAAGAGATCGAAGAAAGGGGACAGGATATCGTCGACCTGTTCCTCGACCTCTATCATGCGCAATTCGTCGGCCGGTGTCGGGTTGGCTCTGTCGGCAGCAAATCCCAACAGAACGTCCAGATCAGCGCGCAGCACGTCGCCTTCGGGGTATCGATCTGGCAGGAGCGATTTGTTTTCCTTGATGGACTTTGTGTCCAGCGCGCCCAGAATGGCATGGAAATTCTGGTGCAGGCGAGCGACATATTTTGCCTCTTCCACAGCAAAAACATTGGCATCGAAACGCCCGGACGTTTCGACTTCTCCCAATTTCGTTTTGGCTTTGGTTTTTGTCTTTGTTTTGGTTTTGGTTTTTGTCTTAGTTTTCGTTTTTGTCTTTGTGTTGGACAGCAAGCGATCTGAACCATCATCTGCGACGAACAGGTCTTTTGGAAATTGATAGGGATCCGGTTTTGGGTCTATATAAATCTGACCCAGATCCGTCCGTGACCGGACGAGGGGGTCACAGTTTTCCAGCAGCCCGTTTTCGCAATGCAAGCGCTTGTTTAGGATGGGAAAGATCATTGTGCTCTTGCTGGTGACGAACTCGACTGTATTTCTTATCAGCGTCATCAATTCAAGTCGGGGTGTCTGTGCGACGCCCGGCATCGGATATGAAACAAGACAACTGGCCGATGCCGAAATCAAAAAGCTGCGACGACTAAGTTTCATGGAAAGCTCCCTTTAAATTTCTCCGTGTTTCTTTAGAATTTTGACAATGTGTTCTCGGCTGATTTCCGAGGGCAGGGGGTAGTCGTCCCCAAACATCGCCACTGTTGCAAAATCAGGATCCAGTTTGCGCATCCGGTTCATCAAAGACTGCGCCTCGTCGAAGGCACCTGTTTCCAAAAGGCTCGGCACGATGTGACGAATGACGGGCAGAAAATTCGGACGACTGCGTAGAACGGCAGAGGCGACCTCATTGGCGCGGTCAAAATTGCCCATGAGGCTTGCCAACATCACTTCGGTTCCGGCCAGATACTCGCGCATGGGGCTGTATCTTCCCATACGAATGGCCAGTTCACCGAAACGATTTGCGGCCACGAGATTGCCATCGTAAAGTTCGATCATCGCGCGCACATCAGCTGTGAAATGTGACGACGGAGCGATCTCAAGCGCAAGATCGCTGAGTTCCCGAGCCTGCCGGTAATCCCGTTTTACGAAAGCGTGGAAATGGGCCGCGATGTTCAACGCCGAAAGATCATAGGGATCCATATCCAAGGCTTGGATCACCAGAGTTTCCGCGTCTCCTGTTGCCTGTCGTCGATCCCGGTCGTCGACCAGCCGCTCGCCGTTTTCCAGCATTCGACCAAAGGCGCGCCAGCCGAGGACGGCCGCCGTTGGGCGCGTTTCTGCGGCAGTTTTCAGATAAGCAGTTGCCTGACCAACGTCATCGGGGCGCATCGTGAACAGTTTCACCACCGCACCATAAAGGGACCCGTCTTCCGAGTCAGACTGACGGGTCGCGACAAGTCGGCTCACCGTGCTTTCGATAATCGCACCAACCCTTTGCGCAAACTCAAGAACCTCGTCCCGCTTTTCTCCCAGTTCTGCGCCTGCCGGGAAGTTGGCCGAATGGCTGAGCCGACAGGTCCCATCGACAAACCCGCCTATGAAAATCTCGACGTGCTCTCCGATTTCGGACACGCTGACCTGTAGCTCCATATCGGTGTCAACGCACAGATTACCGGCGCGCAGGTCATGGAACTGCACAAAGGAGTTCCAGAAAAAAACATCACGTAAATGATTGGAAACCCAATCTGAAATAACACCCGCCCGATGACTAATTGAATGAAGCCCGGTGTTTCGTAGTGCAACGACCGGTCGTGGCTTCATCAAGAAGGGCGCCATTGGCTCGGCAAGGCTTTGGGTTTCACTCAACGCATAATAATTCGCGCGTTCAACCTGCAGCCAATCTTCGAAATCCTCCGTGCCAAAGCCAGCGTCATCAAAGAATTCCGCCTGCCCATTTGGGGTGGAGTTTGTCCCATTTTCCGTTCTGACCAGCCAAACCGTTGTCTTGTCGGCGACCAAGTAGTCTGCATATTCACCCAGTCTTCGCCGGGTCTGAAGCAAGAGTTGTCGCAAATTCTGGCCGGGATCGCATTTTTCTTCGTCCCAAAGTAGAAACTGCAATGCCGCGCGCGACTTTCGCATTCCAGGTGACGTCAGGAGGATGGCAAGCAACCGCTTGCTCATAACGCTGCCTATGGCAATTTCGGTCTGATCTTCTATCCAAACTCGAAATGAACCGGCCAACGATATATAAATTTTATTGTTAAAATTAGGGCCCATTTTGCAATTTTGCGCTTTAGGGAGTGAAAAACAAGCAAAATGCAACTTCTCTTTAAGTGCAATGTCTGCGTGGGAGTGGGCTTTCATGGCTTGCCTCCAGCCATGAGTATTTCGCCGTTCCACGGTATGTAACTCCCTTTTATGATAAGAGAAACAGGAACATTGAAGGGACCTTCCGGCAGCAGATCAAATTGCGCTTCGAGTCGCAGCGGAACCTCATTCTTGAACTCAAGTTTCACTTCTCCAATCGACGGAGTTATTCGGGCTTCTGGCGCGATTCCGGGGCGGGACGATTGTAGAAGTCTGTATATTTCGATTCCCCGACCCGGCTTGCGATCAAGCTCACCGACGATCATCCGCCTTTCCGAGTTCCGGGGTTTCAGAGCACTTTCCATATTCCAGATCGGTGCAATCGAAACCAAGGCGTGAAATGATCGAACACGGGTCACCAGTGCGAACCGGCTTCGCAACACCCGCGCTTGTGCGACATCGTCGGACAGGCAGATTGAGGATAGTTGCATAGCTACGATTGACGACATCAGATGGCCTCTTTTGAGGAATGTCTGAACTGCTAGCGTGAGCGCATCGTGATAGACGCTTTGGTGGGCGCTGGCCCTCGCGATGATTTCTTCTTTGGTTGAGCCCGTCCGCAATCTGGCGGCGGGACTTGTCAAAGCCTCGGCTAATACGGGGGCCGGAAAACTCTGTGACAAAGTATTTTGTGGATAATGAAGATTTAGGGCGACGGGCTGTTGTGACCTTTGGTGCCAGTCGGAGCTTAATTGGTCAGGTGCTCACTCGGGTGGTGACCTGCTCCCCATCGAGTCCGCTAATTTAGGTTAGCTCTGTTCAGGTTTTGGTCCTTCTTTGACCGGTTAGCATATTCGGTTGGTGTCATTCC
>NZ_SLZU01000023.1 GCF_004342065.1 Primorskyibacter sedentarius
AAGCAGAGGAGGCCTTCTATGCAAACTTGAACGCGGTCGAAAAAGTAGCCTAATCATTGAACCAGAAACTCTCCGGTAAACCCGGGGCGGTTCAATCCGGAAGCGGTCGGGCCGCCGACCAAATAGGCCGACCCTATGTAAGCCGCCATCAATCGCGACGTCGAAACCGATATTCTTGTAACCTCCCATATTACCCGTTCGACATATCGGTTGCGGCAACAAAGATCGGTAAGGCGGTCGAAGATGTCAGAAGACTGAGCCCCTGAAAGAGGCCTTTGTTGCTTGTCGCGGGAAGACCTGTGCGACATTGTTCGCAGGATCCTCTGCAACGACGTCTGGCACCTCGACATGTCCAAGAAGACCCTGAACCAAGCCAACCTCGAAAAGCTGGGCGCGGAGACGCTTGCCGAGCTGGTCATGGAACTGGTCAAGGGGAGCGCGGTCCTGCAACGTCGCGCGCGGATGGCGCTTAGCGCTGCACAGGGGCCCGGGGAGGTTGCCGCCGATCTGCGCAAACGCTTCGCCTCTCTGCGGCGTTCGACCAGCTTTGTGAACTGGCGCAAGCAAAGGGCTCTGGTCAAGGATCTCGAAGGGCTCTTGGGGATGATTGAGACCTCTGTCATCCCCCATGACGCAAATGAAGCGTTCGAACTGCTTTGGGCTTTCCTGCAGCTGGCCCTGTCGATCCATGAACGCACTGATGACAGCAACGGCGCGGTGGGCGGGATCATGGGGGAAGCGATGGAACTGATCGCAAAGATCGCGCCCAAGATTTCCACGGACCGCATCGCCCTGGCCGAACGCGTTCTCGACGCTGTCGCCGATGCGGGTTACGGCGAGTTCGACGGGATCATCCCCGCAACGGCAGAGGCGCTTGGACAAGACGGCCTCGAACATCTCAAGCAGATCACGAAAGCCTGGGCCGACGCGCCCCCGACTGAAGAAGAGCTTGAGCAATACCAAGGTTACGGCCTCATGTCGTCTGCCGAAGACAGCGTGCGGCGCAACAAGCAGCTGACACGGTCGATTATTCTGGCGGACGTCGCGGACGCCCAGGGCGATGTTGATGCCTATATGGCCCGCTATTCCGCAGAACAGCTGACATATGGCACCATCGCCCCCGATGTCGCGCGCAGATTGCTGGATGCAGGGCGTGTTGACGAGGCCTTTGTTATCGTTACCCGGGCCCGTGTCGCCGAAGACGGCAAGTCCTACCGTATGTTCCGCTATGATCTCGACGCTGTTTATGAAGACTGCCTTGACCGGCAGGGCAAGACGGACGAATTGAAGGCACATCTGTGGACCACGTTCGAGCAGACCCTGAATCCAGCCAGTCTTCGGAAGTATCTGAAACTGCTTCCGGATTTCGACGATATCGAGGCGGAAGAGGCGGCATTGGATTTCGCGGAAACCTATCAGCACCTGGAGGCGGCGATCAGATTCCTCGTCGACTGGCCAAGTCACGAACGCGCAGCACGGGTCGTGCTCGCGCGGGCTGAAGAACTGAACGGGGATGCCTATCACACCCTCACAACCGCGGCAGACACGCTCGCGCCCGAGCATCCGCTTGCCGCCACGCTGATACGCCGCGCCATGGTTCTGGACACGTTGAGCGGCGGAAAGTCCAAACGCTATCGCTACGCCGCCCGCCATCTGGGCGACTGTCAGTCATCCGATGCCGCCATCGAGGACTATGGAGACTTTGCTTCCCATGGGCAGTTTCTCGAGATGCTTAAACAAGACCACGGCCGAAAACACGGTTTCTGGCGCTTGGCCGATCCGTAGTCTGGCCATTTGCAGCAATGCAAACCCTGCATGATCTGCCGCATTGCGGCCTATCAACGTTGCCGTTCCTGCGGTGCGCAGAGAAGCACAGATCAAGTTATGCAGGCACATGTGGCGACCGCGTACTTAGCTCTTCGCTTCGCGATCTCAGCGTGTGGTATGCCATGCAGATTGCATGCGTTTCGGGTTCAAATTTTATCGAATGACACGGTGACTGAATTAGCTACTGGTCATCCGATTCAAATTTGTCGTCACTCATGTCTCACCGCGAGCTGACCAGTGAAACCAAAGCCCTACTTCCTGTTGGGGCGGGGGATCTTCCGGTGAGCCGCGGAAGCGAGCGCGATGTCCTCGATCCCGTCCCCATAGGTGCGTTCTCCGCGCGTAACATGACGCTTAAGAACCTGACTTGCCTTATCGATATCTCCGTCCCTGAGTGCCTCGGCAATTTCGATGTGCTCGCCCATGGATTTGTCGGTGTGGGTCGGGTGGTGTGACAGATGCGTGCGCAGCGCGGCCACCTTGCCGCTGATCGCATGATAGCCTTCGACAAAGAAGTCGTTGCCGCAGAACTCGAATATCGCGGCGTGGAAACGTCCGTCGAGGCCCAGATACTTTGCTGTGTTTCCTTTCTCACTTGCCGCAGTCATTGCGCCGCAAATGTCGAAGAACGTCGCAACCAGAGCCTCGCCATCACGCGCCATTGAAAGTTCGAGCGCGGAGGATTCCAGCGCATAGCGGTATTGCGCCAACTGGGCCACGTCCTTGACGCTCATCGTGAAGACGAACGTGCCCTTTTGCGGAACCACCGTTACCAGACCTTCATGTTTCAAGAGCGCCAGCGCTTCGCGAACCGGCGTCTTGCTGATCCCCAAGGTTTCAGTCAGAGACTTTTCGGACAGAGCCGTACCCAAGGCATATTGCCCGGTGATGATAGCATCCCTGATCGCATCAGCCGCGATGTCGCACAATGATTTCGGCCGCTCGATCTGTCCGATCTTCTTACTGCTCATACGCCTGAACCCACGTTGTTTCACGTACAACCTAGCACAGGCGCAAATCTGTTGCACCAGCATTTCATATCTGATACATCAGATACTAGATCTAAAACGCTGAGTTTTCGGATCACTGATATATCTTTGGGAGGACCACTTGTTTTATAAATCCACACTCGTGCTCGGCGTGATTCTATCCGCGGGCCTGGCACTCTCCGCCAATGCTGAAACCGTCATCAAGATCGGCCACGGCACCAACGAACAATTCCATATGCACCGCGCCTTGTTGAAATTCGAGGAATTGGTCGAAACGGGGTCGAACGAGGAAATCGACGTTCAGATATTTCCCTCGTCGCAAATGGGACCGGACCGGGAGATGATCGAGGGCGTCCAGACCGGCGTTCTCGAAATGGCGGTGCCGCCCTCATCGTTCTTTGCGGGCTGGGATCCTGCATTTGGCGTGATCGAACTGCCCTACATGTACGCCTCCAAGGACATTGCCCTCGACGTTCTCAATGGCGCGGCCGGCGACGACATGATGGCCCGGCTCGAAAGCCAGGGTCTGGTCGGCCTTGGCTGGATGGAACTCGGCGTTCGCAACATCACCAACAACACTCGCCCGATTGCCACGCCAGAGGATCTGGAAGGCGTCAAACTGCGCACGATGAAGGTGCCGGCCCATGTCGCCACTTTTGAGGCCCTGGGTGCCAACCCGACGCCGATGAACTTCGGCGAGGTCTATTCCGCCCTGCAACAAGGCGTAATCGACGGTCAGGAGAACCCGCTGGCCATCATCACCTCGGCACGGTTCTACGAGGTGCAGAAATATCTTTCGACCACGGGTCACGTCTTTGCCGTGTACCTGCCGGTGATGAGCAAATTCTTTTTCGACAGCCTGTCGGAGGAGCACCAGGCGCTGGTGATGGAATCCATGGCCGCCGCCGAGACCTATCAGCAGGAGCTGATCGAAGCCGAGGTCGCCTCTCAACTCGAAGAGATCCGCGCAGCCGGTGTCGAGGTTCTGGAACTGACCGCGGAGCAGCGCAAGGCCTTCGCCGAAAAGACCGAAGCAGTGCGCCTGCAATACCGCGACGAAGTCGGGGCCGAAGCCTATGACAACTGGGTGGCCGCGGTTGCTGGCGCGAGCGGTAGCTAAGTCCCGGCACGTTGACTGAACACGGGGCCCATTTCTTGTCGGAGGTGGGCCTTTCCAAATTTGGGAGGGACTTATGCCAATACTCAAGTGGTTGGACATAAATGCAGAAAAGACGATGGCGAGTATCTTGCTGGCGGCCATTGTCCTTCTGATCTTCGGCAACGTTTTCATGCGTTATGTCATGAACGCATCGCTGTCCTGGGGCGAAGAGCTGACGCTCTGGTTCTTCGTATGGTTCGTCTGGATCTCGGTCAGCTATGCGTTCAGCCGCAGGGAACATGTACGCATCACCGTGCTGCGCGATCTACTGGGCGGGCGGAAGCAATTGTACGTTGATCTGGCAGTTGATCTGCTGGTTCTCGCGTTCCTTGTCGTCCTCACCTTTGAATGCATCAAGTTGATGCGGCTACCTTTCGTTGCCAGCCAGTCCTCTGTGGTTCTGGGTTTGCCGATCCCGATCCTCTATGCTTCTGCCCCGGTCGGCGCGGCACTGTCGTCGATCCGGATCCTCCAGAACATGACCAAGACACTGCGCGGCCTCAAGAGCGGCGACACAGGAGATCTGATATGATTGCCACGACGATATTCCTTGCGCTGATCCTGCTGTTGCTGGTCAGCGTACCGATCGGGATCTGCCTTGGTCTGGCAACGATGATCGTCATGTTGTTTGTCGACGGCGCACCGCCGATGGTGCTTCTGTCACGCTCAGTCGTCACTGGCGCCGACAGCTTTCCGCTGATCGCAGTGCCGCTGTTCATTCTTGCCGGCGACCTGATGCAGCAGGGCGGCATGTCGCGCAGATTGGTGGCGTTTGCCAATTCGCTGATCGGTCACATCCGGGCTGGTCTGGCCTATGTCAACGTGCTGGCGTGCCTGTTCTTCGCGGCCATTTCCGGATCGTCGCCTGCGACGGTGGCGGCCATCGGATCGAATATGATCCCCGAGATGGAAAAGGTTGGATACAGCCGCAGGTTCAGCGGTGCCTTGACCGCGTCTTCAGGCATGATCGGGGTGATGATCCCGCCCAGCATCCCGTTCATCATCTACGGGGTCACTGCGGAAGTCTCAATTGGCAAGTTGTTCCTCGCCGGAGTCGTGCCCGGCATCATGTTCGCCATGATGTTCATGCTAGTGGCGCGCCTGTTGCTGCGCAACGACACCGAGGTCGTGCAATCGGCGACCGAGTTTTCCGCCGAAGATGTCTGGACTACGTTTCGCAAATCCGTCTGGGCGCTATTGGTGCCGGTAATCATCCTTGGCGGCATCTACAGCGGCATCTTCACCCCGACCGAAGCGGGCGCAGTGGCGGTGGTCTACGCGGTGATCGTGGGCATTTTTGTCTACCGCGATATCCGTTTTTCGGACCTTCCGGGGATCCTGGCCACCAGTGCACGGACAAGCGGCACGATCCTAATCCTGGTGATCATGGCGACGGCCTTTGGCCGGGTGCTCACGCTGGCGCAAATCCCTTCCACCTTGGCGACAAGCCTGACCAGCCTGTCGGACAATCCGATAATCGTCCTGTTGCTGATCAACCTGCTGCTGCTCTTCATCGGCATGTTCATGGAGACGATTTCGTCTATCATCATCATGACGCCGATCCTGTTGCCCGTCGCACTTGCGCTGGGGGTCGATCCGATTGCTTTCGGCGTGATCCTGACGGTCAACCTTGCCATCGGGTTCTGCACGCCGCCATTGGGGGTCAACCTTTTCGTCGCAAGCAGCATTTCCGGCGTCTCGATCGAGCGCCTCAGCAAGGCCATCCTGCCGTTCTTTGTCGGCATGCTCATACTCTTGATGTTGATCACCTACATACCGGCGATATCGTTGACCCTGCCCGCCTTGTGGTAGGGCCTTGAGACACGTGAATGGGCGGACTGGTGTTTCTCAGTCCGCCCTTTACTCCTGTCCAGTGCCAAAAGGCCGTTGCATTAAAGCCTGTGACTTTTCCAATTCGACATTTGGGATCTCGGGCCTTCGTCCAGTACTTCACTGGCCCAGCTCATCATCCAGCATTGCATCAATGATTGGTTCCGACAGCAAGAAAGGCCCGCGGCTTCGAAGGGAAGTCGCGGGCCTTTTGGCATCAAACAGTCGGAGCCTTGGGCTCAGCGAATGAACCGCTCGGCGTAGTCTTCGCCAAGACCGACCTCGGCAAAGTGCTTTCTGCACAGATCGATCTTGGTGAACACGTCTTCATAGCCCAAGACCTCGCCCCAAGGATCGACGTAGCACATCACGCCGTTCACCTGGAAAAAGGTTATCATTTCATCAACATCGTCCGGCACAACAAGCGTGTGGGTTTCGCCCGGAGGCTCGAAAACATAGCCGCCCTCTTCGGCCACCCAATCGTGTTCCAAGTAGTGCCAGCGCCCTTTCAGGACGAACCCGTGCACCGGCTGCGGATGGCGGTGGCGCGACAGCACACCGGCTTTCCGCACCTTGAGCAAGTTCATCCAATAGCCCTGCGACCGGTTCAGGCATAGCGGCCGGAACCAGACGTTGTCGGCCTGCGGAACCCACAAGCGGTCATCTTCGGGTATGGCGTCGGGGACGACGATCTCGTCCAGCGCGTCCTTCGGGAAAGGAAGCTGATAGGGCGTTCGTGGGTCGTTCTGTCTGTCAGACATGGGTGTTTCTCCTTAAATTGCCAAATAGCCGCCATCCACAGGATAGACGGCACCGGTCACAAAGCTGGCCTCTCCGGACAGGAGCCATTTGACCAAAGCTCCCACCTCTGCGGTTTTGCCCCATCGCCCCATCGGGGTGCGCGCAAGGATCGCGTCGCCGCGAGACGGATCGTCCCGCAGCCCCTGGGTCATTTCGGTTTCGATCCAGCCGGGCGCAATCGCGTTGACGCGGACCCCATCCGCCGCCCATTTGCCCGCCAAAGCCTTGGTCAGTTGCGAGACACCGCCTTTGGAGGCGGTGTAGGCCGGCACCAAGGGCCCACCGAAGGTGCTGAGCATCGAGGCGGTGTTAACAATGGCCCCCTTCGAGCGCGTCAGCAAAGGCAAGGCAGCCACGCAACAGCGCATGGTTCCGGTCAGGTTGACGTCGATGACCTTTTGGAACGCGTCCAGATCATACTCTGCACCGCGCATAAGGATGCCGGCGCAATTGACCAGACCGTCCAGTTGCTCGATATCGCCGAAGACGGCTTCGACCGAGGTTGGATCGGTCACATCCAGTAGGAGGCATTCGATACCCGGAACGTTCTCGAAGGCCTCGATTTCGGCCTGAGAGATCGTGGCGGCAATTACAGACCAGCCCGCCTGAGCAAGCGACTTACTGACCCCGGCTCCAATGCCGCGGGTGCCACCGGTGACCAAGACTGACTTTGTCATTCTGGCCTCAATTGGTTGAAAGAGTTGACGAATCCTGTTGCGCGCTTCATCAGGCCTTCAATCGAGTAGGACGGCTTGAACAAGGCCGATCCCAGCCCGAACCCATCAGCACCGGCGGCCAGGTAGTCACCCATCGTATCCGGTGTGACGCCGCCGACGACGGCAAGCCGCGCGTCTTTTGAGAGCACGGCTCGCATCGCCTTGATCGCCGCGGGGGGAACCAGTTCGGCGGGGAAGAATTTCAACATGGCAGCGCCAAGGTCTAAAGCGGCGAAAGCCTCAGTCGGAGTCAGAACCCCCGGACACCATTTCGCCCCAAGCTCGACTGCGCGGGCTCCGACGCCCGGGCTCATATTGGGCGCCACGATAATTCGGCCCCCGGCATCGACCACTGCCGAAACGTCTCCGGGCGTCAGTACCGTTCCCGCGCCGACGACGATCCTGTCACCGTATTTCTCGGCAATCCTCGCAATCGATCGCAGCGGGTCCGGCGAATTCAGCGGCACCTCAATAATGCGGAACCCGGCATCGACCAGCGCGTCGGCCACGTCTATCGCGCGGTCCGGTTCAAGGCCGCGCAGGATCGCGATCAATGGGATTTCGGCGAGTGCGTCGTTCCAGATATCCATCACAGTAACCCCGCGTATGTTGCGATTGCGAAATGCCCTCGCGCGGCGATATCGTGGGGCGCGCGCTTGCAATTCAGGTCAAAAATTTCGCATGCGATCTGATAGCGGTCCGCCAGATCGTCGCGGCCGACAATCGTGATCGGGCCGCCGTCGGAACTGACCGATTTCGTGGCCTCAAGCTCTGCCCCGATCAGCATTCCGGACAGGAAATCTGTCACCATGTTGGCGTCGATCCTGCCGAACAGCGGCAAGGTGCGAACGTGAAACAGTGTGCGCAGCAGGTTGTGCCCTCCATCACGACCGGCAACAACACCCTCGCGAAATCCGGCTTCGTTGAAATCCCCATCCTGAATCAGCGCGCCGAGGATCGTGTGGTCCCGCAGGGCGGCAAAGACATCGCCCGTCATGTAAGTTGCGAAACGTGCAATGCTTCCGCCCCGGACATCAATCCACTTGCTGTGCGTGCCGGGCATTACAAAGGTGCCGTCGCCACCGATCCCGTCGAGCGCTCCGACGATCTGGGTTTCCTCGCCCCGCATCACGTCTGGTGCGCCGCCACTTTCGTCGGTCATGCCGGTGACAAAATGTACTGTCCGACCGTTTTCTGCCTGATGCTCCGCCAGTGCATTGGCAAGCGCATCTGCGCCAGAGGGCGTCGATACATAAGGCGTCTCAACCCAGCCATTGCGGCTGGTGATCATACCCGATGCGATGACCGGCAAATTCGAATGCGCATTCCAAGGCGCCAGAAGTCGCGCGAAGGCACCCTCGAAATCGCGATCTGGCACTTGCAGGATGCCCTCTCCCGACGACTGCCGGTCGAGCACCTCGCCGTCCGCACCTATAAGGAAAGCGCGTAATGAGGAGGTGCCCCAGTCAAGTCCGATCAGCACGGGATCAGATGCGACCGAATTCATTCAACAGGTCCTCCACCGTCTTGCCCTTGGCCACCCATTGGCGGGTCTTTTCTTCGCGTTCGGCCTGTTCGGCCGCCTGCTTTACAACCTCTTCCGCCCGATCCTGCGGAATCACCACGACGCCCATCAGATCTGCAACGATGAAATCGCCAGGATTCACCACGACCCCGCCACAGGCGATAGTCACGTTGATTGAAAGCTCTTCCTTGCGCTCGGAGAACATTGTGTGCGTCCCGCGCGGTGTGATCGCGCGAGTCCAGATCGGCCAGCCGATGTCTTCCAACTCATCAGTATCGCGCCCTGCGCCATCTACGATCATTCCGCGAATGCCGCGGTTCTGGGCCAGACCTCCCATGAGCCCGCCACACACGGATGTATTGGGGTCGCCGCCGGCGTCGACCACGATCACGTCACCCGGCTGCCCCATTTCGAGCGCTTTCAGCGGATCGACAAGATCGCCCTTGGACAATTGAACGGTAATTGCCTGCCCAGCGACCTTTGCGCGGAAAGCAGGCTTGATGCCGCTGTCCATCACGCCTGTCCGATACTGCACGTCAGCAAAAACGGCGGCGGCGGAGTAGCATTTCACCACCTCGTCGAACTTCGCCAGAAGTTCCGGGCGACGTTCGAACTCATTGTAGACTTTCAGCATTTCTCTTCCTTTCGGGGATCAGGATATGGCTACGAGCGCTGCAGCGTTGACGGGGAAGTCCGGCGTCTGGCCGGTAAGAACCTTGGCGACCTGGGTCGCGGCACCGATCCGCGCGGCGCGGATGGATTCCTCCGAGTAATAGGCGGCATGCGGCGTAATCAGGACATTCGGCAGGGTGAAGATCGGGTTGTCCGACGGATTCCAGGAGCTGCGCTTGGCAGGCTCTTCCTCGGGATCATCCAGACCAGCTGCGGCCAGGTGGCCCTCGGTGAGCGCGCGATAAAGCGCCTTGTTGTCGACCGTCGGGCCACGCCCGGTATTAACCAGAATGGCCCCCGGCTTCATCGCGTCAAATTCCGCATCCGACAGGAAATGCCGGGTGTCCTTGGTCATCGGCGCCTGCATGAGGATGTAGTCGGACCGCGCCAGGAGGTCTGCCTTGGACACCAGTTCGACATTAAAGCTTTTGGCAGCCTCGGCAGGCAGGAATGGATCGAAAGCGATGACCTTGGTGCCGAAGGCCTGCGCCCGATGCGCAATGGCTTGGCCGATCTTGCCCAGCGACACGATGCCCATGGTACGACCGCGCAGCCGATGAACCGGCTTACCGCTCTGCCATTGCCAGATGCCCTTGTGTGTGGCCCGGTCATACTCCGGCAGCTTGCGCGCCAGTGTCATCCACAAGGCGATGGCGTGATCGGCGACCTCTTCGGTGCAGTAGTTGCGCACATTGGTAACCAGGATGCCCTTGTTCGTCGCGGCTTCTACATCGACGATGTCAACCCCGACACCGTAGCGGGCGATCACCTTGCACCTCTCCATGCGTGCGATCGTCTCCGCTCCAACGCGGGCATACTGGTTCATGATAGCTGCGCAATCTTTTGCTTCTTCAAAAAGTTCGGCTTCCGATTTGGCTTGCAGCGCCACGACTTCTGCACCGGCGTCCTCAAGGATGGTGCGTTCGACTTCCACATCGCCGAAATCATAGTCGGTGATGACGACCTTAGGTTTCGAGACCATTTCTTCTCCTCCAATAAATGATCTGTCGCGGGCTCGTTGACGTCGGCAACCCGGCAGGCTCTTAAATCTCATATCTGATGTATCAGTTACAAGTCAATGGTATTCCACAAGAGTGAGCGGTGTTGGAAAACTCAGCGTTTGGGCTGCACAGGCCTTGACGAACAGGGCTCGCCCCGGGCTGTGGATGCGCGGGTCAAGGGTGGCCGCTTCGGAGCCCGCCGATACTTGTCACAAAGCGCACGATCTATCTGAAGATAATTAGGAGATGCCGCTAAGACGGCGCCTCCAAGGGTTCAAATCTGCGGACCTCGGAGCGGTGTCATGCCCTCAGACAGCCATTTCGCAAATGTGGCCTCATCGACAGTACTCGACGCAAGGTCCTCCATCCGCTTGACACCGCCGATCGCCTCGGCGCGAAAGGCATAGCCGTTCAGGCGCAAGAAGGTGACGGCTGTTACAGACGCTGTGCGTTTGTTGCCGTCTACAAAGGGGTGGGCCTTTGCAATTCCAAAGGCATCGGCTGCCGCAATCTCTGCAATGCTGGGATCTGAACACGCGACCAAGTTCATCGCGCGGGCGAGGCCCATCTCCATCAATGCCTTGTCGCGCAGACCAGGCGAGCCGCCGTGCCAGGCAATTGTCGGTCTTGGATGGTGATGACAGCCGGGAGCAGCACCCAGATGTACGACATCACGCCAGCGCCTGAAGCAGAACCCGGTTTTCGTCCATCACGATCTCGGCTGTGGCCAATGCTTCGGCGACCGAAGTATCATGCGCCATGAGACTGAGCGTTCCGTCGTCTCCGCGCACCACGAACCGCGTATCGCCCTCTTTCGCGTCATGAATGGTCAGCATCTCCGTCGTTAACGTGATGACAGCAGAGTTTCCCACTTTCCGGGTCTTGGAGTCGATCATGTGACAGTCTTCGGATACCTATTCGTATATACTCAGGTCACCGCCTCGATAAAAGGGTGTCGGCGTAACGTGACGATCACAGCCTCCTCTCCAGCTTTCCTAAGAGGCTTCTTGTCCTGTGCAGGCAGCACTGCCTTACGAGCTGTGAAGCTGTCGTCGAGGGTACGCTTAGACTGCGGCGCTTGGTTGCGGTCGTAGTGAACGACACACCGGCTGACGCCGGTGGCATCATTTTGCGGAATGTAATTCCAGGTACTGCATGATGATGTCGTCTGTCACATTTCCCGAGGTGGTCGAGAAGTATCCGCGGGCCCAGAACCGTCTGCCCCAGTAACGCTTGCGCAAGTCGGGAAACTCCATCTGGATGCGACGCGATGACCGGCCCTTGATCCGCTGCATCACGTCCGACAGCGACAGCTTGGGCGGGATTGACAGGAACATGTGGACATGGTCCCGCGCGAGCACCCCGCGTACGATATGGACGCCCAGTTCCTCGCAGGTCTGGCGGATGATCTCGCGGATCCCCGATGCGGCCTGTTCTTGGCCTTTTAGCTGAAACGCGGCAGGAATGCAGATTGCATCCGGACATAGCTGACCCCTTCGTTTCTCACTGATGCCTTATCGCGGATCGCGGACAGGCCGTGCCCTCAGCTCACGCTTCGGCAAGCAGAAAGACGGCTTCCACCTTCGGCGGACCCTCCGAATTTCAGCTTGCGCCCTGCCCTGACACGATCCGCTCCTTTCAAGCCATCGAAACAAAGGAGATCAGCCATGACCAACTTCATCCTCACCGTTCCCGTCAAATTCACCAAAGACGGCAAAGAGCAGACCACCTACCGCCGCGTCGGCGCCGTGTTCGAGAACACCAAGACCGCAACCGGCGAAACCTTCCTCTCGATCAAGCTGGATTTCCCGGTGGCCGTGACCGAACTGGTTGCCTTCCAGTCCAAACCGAAAGGCGACGAAGGCGGCGACGATCACCCCTAAGCCCCTGCGGGCCTGGGGCGGCACAAGCCGCCCCTACTCATCCTTGCTCTGCCCCGGCATTTCCGCTTCCGATCTGCCGGGAAACGCCTCGACCACCACCCAGGCCATGCAGTCGCGTTGGCCGCATTTCGGGCAGGTCAAACTGCCCATTATCCATCTCAGAAACTCATGCTCTGAATGCCGCTGGCGCAGCCAAAAACCGTGCAGATACCACGGACTTGCCCCGCACATGCAGCTCACTCTGGCCGCGTGCGCAGCTCCGATGCTGCCCACGCGCAGAGTGTAGAGAGGGGCAAGAAAGGTTTCGCGGATCATCGGAGAACATTAGAAGAACATCACGCGCGAAGGAAGGTGCGTTATTGATCCTCCTGCGCGCTTTTTTCTAGCGGGCGACGCCCTTGCAATGATCCTCGATCACGTCACCGAGCTGGTCGGCAAAGAGCCCAAACCTACCACGCTCGCAGCTGCAGAATGTTGCAAACACAGAAAAATACTTAGGCCACGACGGCTCAGACCGGTCACTCACCTCCACGTCGAGCGCCGCAACGCAGCTTTCGCATTCCAGCCATTCATCCATCGCACAGCATACTTACAGGCTCGATAACGGTTGCGCGGAAAAATCCGACATATCTCCGGAGTGGCTATCGCCGATGCAGAAGGCCCTACGCCCCGTAGCGATGGCTGTTTTGTGCTGCACCGGGTTTCTGAAGCGCGATCACTCACAGGCACTAAACTATACTAACCGGAATCATTCAGCTTGTTGCTTTGAAACGTATAAATAGGATGGCGGGCCATTTTTGTTTTCGTCGGGACTAAATCTGTGACATCCATAATTGCTTCGCTTTCACGGCGCAGGATACCTTAATAAAACTGCCGACCGCCATTGGCTCGTCATTCTTGCGAAATGAAATCGATGTGGACGTGATTGCCATCGGGATCGCGGAGGTGGAACTGCACAACTCCGATCTCGTCCAGTTCGAAGCGCTGATGAGGAACGGCTCTGTGACTCAATTTTGCCTCAAAATCTGCTTTGCCTGTCGCGGTCAAGGCGAAATGTTCGAGTTTGAGTTTCACCTCGGAACCGACCGCCGGATCACCGCCATGCCCGACCAGATGGATGACAGCGGCGTCGCCAGCATAAAGCCAGGCGCCCGGGAATGGAAAGTTCGGGCGCGCGCCGGTGCGCAGGCCCAATATGTCGCCGTACCAGGCCACCAACGCTTCGACTTGGGTGGTTTGGATGTTGACGTGATCAAGCCTGCGCACCTGCATCTCAGAAGCCTTCCAGTACGATCTTGCCCTTTGCCTTGCCACTTTCGATCAGGGCATGGGCGCGCTTCAGGTTTTCGGCATTGATTGTGCTGAAGCTCTCGGTCGCGGTAGAGCGCACTTTGCCTGCGTCGATCAGGCCAGCCACGGTATCGAGGATTTCACCCTGACGCGCGATGTCGTCGGTAGTGAACAGCGAGCGGGTAAACATCAACTCCCAGTGGATCGACACGGCTTTGCCCTTGAACGGCATGATGTCAAAGCCCTTGGGGTCGTCAATCAGGCCAAAGCGGCCCTGCGGCGCGATGAATTCGGCGATCTGCGGTACGTAGGTTTCAGAATAGTTGGTCGAGAACACGAAGGCAGGTGCGCCTATGTTCAGCGCAGCAATCTGTTCGGGCAGCGGTTTGGAATGGTCTACTACGTGGTGCGCACCCAGTTCCTTGACCCACTCTTGGGTTTCGGCACGCGAGGCTGTCGCGATGATCGTCAGGTCCGTCTGCTGGCGCAAAAGCTGGATAGCGATGGATCCAACGCCTCCCGCGCCGCCAATGATCACAATGGCATTCGCAGCACCCGGCACCGGATCGGTAACCTTCAGGCGGTCAAAAATCATCTCCTGCGCGGTGAGCGTGGTCAGCGGCAGCGCGGCGGCGGCAGAGGTTTCGATTGTCTTAGGCGCGTGCCCGACGATACGGGCATCGACGAGGTGATATTCGGCATTGGTGCCGGGGCGGTTGATCGCGCCCGCGTACCAGACCTGGTCGCCGGTTTTGAACTGGCTGACCTTGTCGCCAATTTCAACAACCTCACCCACGGCATCCCAGCCGAGGATCACAGGCGTATCGTCTTCTGCACGGCGGTTCTGGCGAACCTTCGTGTCGACGGGGTTGACCGACACCGCCGCAACCTTGACCAGGATGTCGTGGCCTTTTGCGGTCGGTTGTTCGATCTCAAGGTCGATCAGGGCGTCGGCGCGATCAATGGCGCCGTTGGTGGTATAGCCGATGGCTTTCATCTTCATTCTCCGAGACTGGAATAATCGGAGCGGCAACGTTTGTCCGGTGCCGCAAGGTGTTGGATCAGGGTTTCGCGGTCAGGATGACATAGCTGTGGTCGCTGCCATCGTCGCCCATGTTCAACGCGGGGTGCGTGTGCAGCTGGTTGGCGACGATGTACATCGTGCCATCCGTTGCAAAAGCAAAGCCATCGGCCCACCGCAGCAGCTTGTCGTCCTGCGCAAAGATTTCGAAGCTGTCCGGTGTAGACACCGTCACGGCATTGCGGGTGACGTCGCCGGAGAACACTCGGCCCTGTCCGTCGATGATAAAGCCGTCGTTCGGGCCTTTTTCGGCGTAGCGGGTTATCTGGCCCGCCAGCGCGGCATCGTCCAGCGCCGCATCTGCCAAAGCGGCGGCGGGGATGCGCCAGATGTCGCGGCCATTCATCGTACCGAAGTAAACGTTATCGAACGTCGGGTCGATTGTGATCGCGTTCATCGACAGGTGCCAGGGGGTCGCGTTGCCGTCGGCGTCTTTAAAGCCAACCAGATTGCCGTCGATGACAACATCCTCGTCAGATGGCATCAGTGTCCCGGATGCTTCTAGAACGCGGCGTGCAGTGCCGGTTTCAAGGTCGATCACAATAAACGCAGGCTTCAGGTCGGCCGCTGGTGCCGTGAAAGTCATGTCGGCGATGTAAATTTTGCCGCGCTCTTCATCGAGGGCGAAATCCTGAAGGAAAGAGATCGGTGTGACGACGTCGGACGGGATTTCAATGATCTTATGGAGCGCGTCGGCCTGTGTATCCCAACCAACCAGTTTCGGTGCGCTGTCCGCGCTACCCATGTCGAGGATCCACACGATGCCGTTTGCATCCGATTTGATCCCGATGGTGCCAGCAATACCGACGTCGCCCGCTTCGGGGCCATCTGCCCAGTCCTGCGTCGGGAACGGAACCTTGGTGCCGTCTTCAAGAACTTCGACAACGCGCAAAGTGGGGCCATCCAGCGGCTGCTGTGTGATGATCACGCGGTTGTCCGGTGTCACGGTGATGTTGCCGGGGCGCGTGTCGCTGATTTCCGCAAAGGTTATCAGGTCAGCGGTGGTATCGGCAGATGTTTGCGCGGCGAATGCAAAGGACAAAGCAATTGCGGATGTGAGCAGTTTTGTCGGTGTCATGGGAGGCGCCTTTCAGAGGAGCGATTGGGACTTCGGAGTGGGGATATGTGAGGCACACCTCCCCGTGATCCGGCACACAGGTGCCAGATTTTTGGTAATCACGGGAAAGGGTTTTGTGTTAGTCGGTGAAATGGTTACTTGCGAAAGACGCGTCGTAACCACCCCGCCAGATCGACGGCGGATGCCGCCGACCCACGGTTCCGGATACCCGCTATGTCATGTGGCGACAGCCGCGCGTCCGGGCGTTTTACGTCCTTTGGTTGGATTTCTGCTGTGGTGGCGTGGGTCGTTTTCATGATGCGGTCTCCGGTTGTCGTGGGGTCGCTCAGTCGATGTGGGACATCTCGTTGAGAATGAATTCCGCAACAGCCCCATCGGTGGCGGCCATGTAAGCGGCCAGATGCGGCGCGTTCATATGCGTCTGCCAGAGATCACGGCTTTCCCAGTTTTCGTAGAACATGAAATGCGCAGGGTTTTCGTTATCCTGATGCAGATCGTAGTTGATGCAGCCCTCTTCGGCGCCGGTGATCGGGACCAGCTTCAGCAGCTCGGCTTTGACCAGGTCGATCTTGTCGGCGTTGGCGTGAATGTTGGCGACGATTGTAAGCTTGGACATTGGGTTGTTCCTTTGAATGTCTGTTCTGATGAGGGAGATATACAACGCGGGTATTTGCGGATAAACAGACATCACTCGAAATGTTAATCCGGAAATTCCGTTCAATGTTGATCGACAACATCCGCCTGTTCCTGACCATCACCGAGAAAGGCAGCCTTGTCGCCGCCGGGCGCGAGGCCGGGCTGTCCGCCACCACGGTCTCGGAGCGACTGGCCGCCCTCGAGGCGCATTACGGCGTTGTGCTGTTCAACCGAACGACGCGCAAACTCAGCCTGACCGATGAGGGGCGCACACTGTTGAGCGGGGCGAAGCTGGTGCTGGGAGAAATCGAAGATCTCGAAACGCGTATCCGCCACGGGGCCGATACCCTTTCGGGGCCAATCAAGGTCAGTGCACCTATCGACATTGGCCGCAGTATCGTGTCGAAGGTCATCTCACGCTTTACGACCGAAAACCCCGCGATTTCAATCGAGTTGCTTTTGTCGGACGGCTATGTGGATATCGTCGGGCAAGGGTTTGATCTGGCGTTGCGGTTTGGCACGATCACCGACAGCACGTTGCGATTGCGAAATCTGGGCCATTTCCGACGGATTGTCTGCGCGTCACCTAGCTACATCGATGCGCATGGCGCGCCGCAAAAGCCGGCCGATCTGGCCCAGCACAACTGCCTGATCATGCGGTTCGGGACGACCCTGGACAATGTCTGGCGCTTTGGAACCGACAAGAAGCCACAAACCGTGACCGTGCGCGGCAACAAGACTGTCAACGACGGCTCTTTGGTACGGCAATGGGCCTTGGAAGGGTGTGGCATCATTCTGAAATCGGAACTCGATGTGGCACCCGATATGGAGGCCGGAAGACTTGTCGCCCTCCTGGAAGGCTATGCACCGCCGGCCAATCCGCTCCAGATGATGTTCCCGCCCGGTCGTGCCCAGCCGCGGCGTGTCCGGGCGTTGGCAACCGCAATTGGCAACGCGATGATTGCACGGGAATCGTAGCCGCCGACCTTTCTGCCGTTTGGCACGTCACACTGTCTCCTGTTTCCCGTCCCCCATGCGACCGCGTGTAGAATTTCTTGGGATGAAAATGATTCATTCCTTCATGATTATTACGAAGTTCATGGAATGCCTGGCGAAATGGTAAGACGCGGAGACCATTTTATGGAGAAACGGATGGCAGGGCATTTTTCTAAAAAGATCGCAGTAATCACTGGTGGGGCTTCGGGAATCGGCCTGGCAACCGCCGAGGCGCTGATTGCGGAAGGCGCGATGGTTGTGCTGGTAGATCGTGATCAGGCCGCATTGAAAAAGGAAACCGACCGACTGGGCGGACGGGCGTTGGCGCAAGTGACGGATCTGCTTGATCCCGACAGCTGCGCTGCCATGGTGCCTGAAATTCTGGGAAAGACCGGCCAGATTGACATCCTTCACTGCAACGCAGGAAGCTATATCGGCGGGGATTTGATTGAAACAACATCAGCCGCGATCGACCGGATGTTGAACCTCAATATCAATGCTGTGATCAAGAATGTGCATGACGTGATCCCGCATATGACGGAACGTGGTGCGGGCGATATCATTGTCACTTGCTCTATCGCCGGGCACGCTGCCATCGGGTGGGAGCCAGTCTATTCGGCGTCCAAATGGTCGATGACCAGTTTTGTACAGATCATGCGACGTCAATTGTCCCAAAAGGGGATCAGGGTCGGTCAGGTTTCCCCCGGTCCGGTGGTGTCGGCGTTGCTGGCCGACTGGCCTGAAGAAAACCTGAAAAAGGCACGCGAAAACGGTAGTCTTATCGAACCGTCCGATGTGGCGGAGGCAATAGTCTTCATGCTGTCGAGGCCACGCAACATCACCATTCGCGACATCGTGGTTTTGCCCTCGAATTTTGACATCTGATCAATCATTTTCGGACCGGGCGTTTGCCTCTGGCACCGGACATGCGGTGCCAGAGCTGTCTCGCAGAACATCGACATCGGAGTTTTGGCGCGCTGTCAGCCAGGGGATTTTCCCGTGTCGGCGGGAACCCCTGCCGACAGCACATCTGATCACTACGGTGAGCCTTGTTGCCGGCCATCAGGCCGGTTGCTTGGGTTAGAAAACCGCTTGGTCGCCTATATTTTCTGTGCGAGCAACCCAAGAAGCTTTTGATGATCAGCATTGAAATTGCGAATGCCCTCGGACAGTTTCTCGGTCGCCATCGCGCTTTGGTTCATGCCCCAGCGGAAGTCAGATTCGCGCAAAACCGTCTTGTTTTCTTCTGTCGAAGCTGACAGCTCGTTCAACATCCTCGGGACCGGGTTCGTGTCTTTTCCAAGCTCCGCAAGCAATTTGGGTGCAATGGTCAGACGATCACAGCCTGCTAGGGACTTGATCTGATCAGTGTTGCGAAAAGATGCCCCCATGACAATCGTGTTGATTCCGTGTGATTTGTAATACTCATGGATCCCCCGAACAGACTTAACACCCGGGTCTTCCTCAGGCAGATAGTCTTCAATCCCGGTTGCCTTTTTGTACCAATCGGTGATCCGACCGACAAAGGGCGAGATCAGGAAAACACCAGCATCAGCGCAAGCCTTGGCCTGCTCCAAGGCAAAAAGAAGCGTGAGATTGCAGTCAATTCCGGCTTTCTGCAACTGCTCTGCGGCGCGAATGCCTTCCCACGTCGACGCCAGCTTTATAAGGATGCGGTCGCTGCCGACGCCGCGGTTTGCATAGTCTTCAACAATCTCATTTGCTTGACGAATAGAGCCTTCGACATCAAACGATAGCCGTGCATCCACCTCGGTTGAAACCCTGCCCGGAACCAATGTTGTGAGTTTTGCACCAATGGCAACGGTCAACGTCCTGCACAGGGTCGCGACATCCATTCGCCGGCTCCTGGCCGTCGCGACTTCGGATGCAATGAGGTCCTGTGCGTCATCTGCGCTCAACGCCGCCAGCACCAATGACGGGTTTGTCGTACAATCTTGTGGCTTGTGATGTTTCACGAGCGAAGCGTCACCCGTATCCGCCACGATGACCGTCATTTCTTGCAGTTGTTCCAATGCGCTTTTCATGCGAGCTCTCCCGTTTGACACTGCACAGATTTCTGTGCGCGATGATTGTTCAGAAGGCGCAGGCATTTATCCGAAATGGCCTGCGCCGTGATGCCAAATTCTTCGTAAAGGGTTTCTGCGCTTGCCGAGGCACCGAAGCGATCAACGCTGATGACGTGATCGTCGCTTTCCACATAACGTGTCCAACCGAATGAACTCGCGGCCTCGACAGCCATCCTTGGCGCGTCGCCCAGGATTTCATCGCGATAGGCTTTGGGTTGCGCATCAAACAGGGACCAACAGGCGAGCGATACGACCGCAACCTCGAAGGATTCCCTGGCGAGTTGTTCTGCCGCATCCAGCGCGATGGCGACTTCTGTGCCGGTCGCCAGAATTGTAAGGTCGCGTTTTCCGCTCGGTTTGCGAATGAGATAACCGCCCCTGGAAACCATGTTTTCTGCGGTAGCTTCGGTGCGCAATGCTGGCGTGCCCTGACGCGACAACGCAAAAAGCGACGGTGCATTCAGCGTCAACGCCGTCTCATATGCCTCCAGCGTTTCGATGGCGTCTGCCGGGCGAAACACGTGAAGTCCGGGGATGGCACGCAGACTGGCAAGGTGCTCAACGGGTTGGTGCGTTGGACCATCTTCACCCAATCCAATCGAGTCATGCGTCATGATGTAAATGACCCGCGCCTGCATCAAGGCAGAGAGACGGATCGCGTTGCGCATGTAGTCGGAAAAGACCAGAAACGTGCCGCCATAGGGCACAAATCCGCCGTGCATGGCGATGCCATTCATTGCTGCGGCCATGGCAAACTCTCTGACGCCATAGTTGACGTAACGCCCTGATCCCTCTGCGCTGAACACGGTCGACATCGCGGTCGTTTTTGTCAGGTTCGATCCGGAAAGGTCGGCTGACCCGCCAATCATCTCGGGCAAATGTGTGGTCAGGACTTGCAGCGCCATTTGGCTCGCTTTTCGCGTGGCGACTTTGGGTTTTGATTGCGCCCAATCTGCCTTTGTGGCTTGGGCCAGCTGACCCAGATCGTCCGGCAACTGCCCCGACATCCGTCGGTCATAAGACGCCGCTGTATCCTTTGGCAATTGCGCCAACCTGTTGCGCCACGCATTGTGTTCGGCATCATTTCTGGCGCCAAAGGCGCGCCACGTCGCCAAATGATCATCCGGTATTTCAAATTTCGCAGCAGGAAGATTCAAAGCCGCTTTTGCGGCAGCCGCCTCATCTGACCCAAGCTTTGATCCATGCACGCCCGATGTGCCGGATTTTGTCGGCGCGCCAAAGCCAATGGTTGTCCGAAACAAGATGATTGAGGGGCGCGTCGTTTCCGCGATAGCGGCAGCCAGAGCATCATCAATTTCATCATGTGTGTGACCACAGGCCGTCACAACATGCCATCCAAGTGCTTTGAATTTTGCCGCTGTATCCTCGGAAAAGGACAAATCAGTACTGCCGTCGATGGTGATGCTGTTCATGTCATAGAGCAAGTTCAAATGCCCCAGCCTTAGATGCCCGGCCAGAGATGCCGCTTCCTGGCCTACGCCTTCCATAAGGCAACCATCCCCGGCAAAAACCCAGGTTCGGTGCGAACAGACGTCGGCGCCAAACTCGTCGCGCAAACGACGTTCAGCCAGCGCCATTCCGACCGACATCCCAAGCCCCTGTCCTAACGGACCGGTTGTGACTTCCACACCGGGCGTATGTCCTACTTCCGGGTGCCCCGGCGTCTTGGATCCGGCTTTGCGAAAGGCTTTGATATCATCCAGTTCGACTCCCGGCACCCCTGTCAGGTAGAGCAGTGAGTAGAGAAAAATAGAAGCATGTCCGTTTGACAGAATGACCCGGTCGCGATCGTGCCAATCCGGGTTGGCCCCGTCAAACCGCAGATGTTTCGCATAAAGAACGGCCGCGATGTCGGCCATTCCCATGGCAGCACCGGGATGGCCGTGCCCGGCCTCTTCCACGGCATCAATCGCCAACCCACGAATGACATTTGCTTGTACTCTCAGCTGACTGGAACTCAACTGGGCTTTTTCTGGTTCGCTCATATTAGGTCTTCCCTGATTGGGGTGATCATTGGACTTGTGATATTGCAGAATGCTGACGCGACTTTTGCGATCGCTAAAACCGATAAATCTGTTCAATTTCGGGGGGCGGTTTCTGTTTGTCGGCCCCCTCTGGTGCTGGCTTGTCACCGCATTCGGAAAAGGCCCGGATTGTACAGTCCCGGCAAATACTGTCGCGCACTTGTGCGACGACTGCGGCGACGGCTTCGGCCTTGGTTGGGTGGACATGGTCACGGCCCAACACGTCAAAAAGACCCATCTCGTCCAAAGCGCGCACTGTCTCCATGTACGCGACGACAAGGTGGAAATCCCCGCCGTTCTTGCGTGCGCGCAGAGCCTCTGCCATCAGCAAATCCACACCCGACAAGTCAATCTTGCCCAGCCCTTTCAAAGCGAGGACCTTGTAATCTCGCCCCGGATAGGCCGTTTCATATCTGCGAAATTCACGTTCAATATGCTCGACCGAGCCAAAGAACAAAGGTCCTTCCAGCCGCTGCACAAGGACTTGCGGACACTGCTCGAGATTATGAAATGGCACGCCGCGCATCAAACGGCGACCATGGTACATGACCGGCGCAAGCACCGCGACATGCGGGCGGGCGCTGCGGTGCAAGAAGACAGCAAGCGAAGCAACCACGCCGACAAAAATCGCATTTTCAAGTTCGGTAGCGACGCCGGTTACAAAGGTCAGCAGCAGGATTAGCGTTTCGCTTCGACTGTTCGCGATCAGGTGCCGGATTTCCGCGAAATTGATCAAACGCCACGCGACAAAGATGATGATCCCGGCCATCGCAGGCTTGGGAATCCGGTCCACAAAAGGCGCCAACACTAGCAACATGATCAACAAAAAGCCCGCTGCAAAGATGGCAGACATCGGAGTTTTTGCGCCACTTTCCGCGTTCAAGGCAGACCGTGTGAACGATCCGGACCCGGCATAGGCCTGAAAAAAGCCGGCCACGGCATTGGACAGCCCCTGGCCGATAATCTCCTGGTTTGAATCATATCGCTCGTGTCGCCGCATTGCGAATGCACGTCCGATGCTGATGGCTTCCAGAAGACCGATGAACGCAATGGAAACCGCACTCGGAAGCAGCGAAACAACCTGAGAAACAGACGTTTCGGGTATGCTCAGGCTTGGGATCACCGAAGGCAGGCTCTCAAACATCGCAATGCCCAAGGTGCGCGCGCCCAGGATTTCACCCAAGCCCGCCCCGACAGCCAGCGCAAAAAGGTAGGCCGGGAGTTTGCGGTTGATTTTCTGGACTATGACAATCGTCGCAAGCGTCCCCCCCGCGATCAGCAAGGCGACAGGATTGAAGCCCTCCAAGTGCTCGGCCACTTGCCATATGCGCTCGACGACACCACCGCCCCCTTCGGTTTGGATACCAAGCGCGCCACCGATCTGTGAGGCACCGATCAAAAGTGCTGCGGCCGTAGTAAACCCGACCATGACGGAATGGGAAATGAAAGAAATCAGACCGCCAAGCCGAAAGACACCCGCGAGCAACTGAAACAGCCCGACCATGATGGTAAGGGTCAATGCCATGTGAATGTAGATCGGTGTTCCGGCAGGGGCCATCTGAGACAGGGTCGCAAACATGACCGCGGAAATCGCCGTCGTCGGCCCCGACACCATGATCATTGAGGTGCCCCAAATGGCCGCGATAACCGGCGTGATCATCGCCGTGAACAAACCGTATTCCGGCGGCAGACCGGCAATAACGGCAAAGGCCACGCCTTGTGGCAAAACGATTGCGGCATTGGTCAGCCCTGCAACCGCATCGTCTTTCAACGTGACGCGATTTACTGCCCCATACCAAGGGCGTCTCAGGCTGAGATTGGCGGTGAGTTGACGGGTATCCATCTTATGCACTTCGCTGGGTGTTAAGCGTTGACATCATAGACCAACCTGAACCCTTGATGTGACATAGCGCTGTCAGGAGAAGTCCCGCTGCGCGCGGCTATTCTATAGCGATAGCAATAACTTGGGTGGCATAGAAACGATCCGCCTTTGGTGATCTTGAACCCGGCTTTACCGCTATGGGCGCGTTTCACTGACTTCTTGAGCGACCGAACGGTGAAAGGCTGGGATGTCCACTCCCAGACGTTGCCCACCATGTTGAAAAGACCATAAGGGTTCGGCCCGAATGACTGCGCGGGTGCAGTGCCGATATATCCATCGCGGCCCAAGTCTTTGTCCGGAAAGCGCCCTTGCCAGATGTTGCACGGAAAGTAGTTGGTATCGTCGGGCTCTTTGTTACCCCAAGGGTAACGAATATCGCCAAGTCCGCCGCGTGCAGCATGTTCCCACTCGGCCTCTGTCGGCAGTCTGCCACCAGCCCAGGACGCAAAGGCATTTGCGTCATTCCAGCTCACATGAACGACGGGATGGTCAGGCTTGGTATCCGCTTCGGAACCGGGGCCATAAATGGCGCGCCAAGTGGCTCCTTTAATCATCAGCCACCAAGGCGCACCTGGAACGGATGGCGCATTCAATGCGTTGCCGGAAAGGAACCCCCGGAAAACAAATGAATCTCCCAGCCGTTCAGCCTCGGTTTCATAGCCTGTCGCGGCAACAAATGCGGCAAAGCGAGCAACCGTAACCGTCGTCGCGTCGATCCGAAACGGCTTGACCTTGCTTTGGCGGAAAGGGGCCTCGCCATCAATCGCAAGTTCCGGCCTGTCTGTGCCAAGAAACCCGGTCCCGCCCGGAATGTCGACGATATCGTGTTCGGCGGAGTCATCGCTGGTGGGAAAGGTCTGATGCCCAAGCGCGTGGTCGTCGCGTACCCGAGCGGGACCGCAGCACGCACTTGAACCATTTTTCTCGCTCTCGGTCATCAGACATCAACCCTTCCAGGGATTGGATTTCAGGGAACTTCAATTGCAGTTGGAAGCAGGACGTTCTCAAGATAGTCCTTCGCCTCTGCGTGGCTCAGAAAGTTCGGTGGCGGAAAATTTGCGGCCATGTCCCAATCGTCGCCGGTCGCCGCCATATGTGCAGCGATCCGAGCGTCGAAATCATCCATCAAAGCGCTATGCTCGGGACGGTCGACAAGATTGTTCTGCTCGTCATAGTCATTGCGTTGATCGTAGAGCATCACGCGACGGTCCTTGTGACGGACGTAAAGCCAGTCGCGGGTGCGCACGCCACGTTGCGCATAGGGCGTGAATTCCCCCATCTGTCCGTCGTCCTGGGTAAAGACCTGAAACCAGATCGTGTCGCGATGCTGATCCGACGTGCCATCCAGAACCGGCAGATAGCTGATCCCGTGCATGTCATCCGGCCCTGGAATCCCGCAAAGATCCAATAGGGTTGGCATCATATCGACGCCAACATCGATCATTGCCTCGGACCGGTGCGGTTTGAATCGCGCAGGATAGCGAATGATCAGCGGCACATGCATCGCCGCCCTGTAGCCTTCGCATTTTATCCCGCAGAATGACCCGTGCTGGCCCAACATATCGCCATGATCGCTGAGGAAGATGACCATCGTATCATCGGCAATTCCAAGCGCATCCAACTGGTTCAGAACGCGCCCCACATTCCAGTCCACATTGTGGATCATCCCGTAATATTCGGCTATAAACTGACGAATTTCGGCCTCTGTCTCGGGCTCGCCTTTTGGTTTTTTATCATATGCGGCGTGGCTTTTATGCGGGCTGCGCGGGTCACCTTTGCAATATTGCTCGCTACGGATGCGTTGGAACTCTTCTTGCAATGCGGCGTTGGGAACACCGGGCGGCAGGGGCACCTCGTCAGCGCTGTAAATCTTGCGCAGGTGGTCGGGCATCTGCATCGGAAAATGCGGCGGGCCATAGCTGACATAGCCAAACCAAGGTTTGCCATCATCCGCTTTGGTGGCGGTGTCGATGAATTCCATCAACTGATCGGTCTGGTAGTCTGGCTCGTAACGCTTTGAATGATAGGCCTGCCCGGCATCGTCAAAATAGATCGAGCCCTGATAATCATGGCCACGGTTAAAGCCGACAAAGTGCTCAAAGCCGAACCGGCGTTCGGGCGGCACAAAACCCGGCTTTGGTCCGCCTTCCAGATGCCATTTCCCGATGTAGCCTGTGCGGTAGCCTGCACCTTTCAGGCAATCCGCCAAGAACGTCTGATCACCGCGCAACGGGAAATGGTTTTGAACCATGCCATGGCCTTGGGCATATTTGCCTGTCTGCATAGATGCACGGAACGGGCAACAGATTGGATAAGAGGTGTACGCCTCGGAAAAGTGCACGCCTTCCATCGACAGACGGTCGATGTTTGGCGTTTTGATCACCGGATTCCCACTGCAGGCCATGGTGTCATAACGCATCTGATCCGGGTAAATGATCAGAATATTGGGGTGTTTCTTAGCGGTATCGGTCATTGTGCATTCCTGAATTTATCCAAGGCATACGGGTGGTTTTCGGGACGCCTCAGGCGTCGTCGACACCCTCCATCGGCTTTTTCACCCGGGCGCGGATCGGTCCCCAAAGGATCGTCAAGGCAAGGACACCGTAGATGCCAAGCGCTATCGGGCTTGCGAAGAACTCGAGCAGACTGCCATCGCTGATCTGCACCGACTGGCGCAACGACAGCTCCAGAATGGGGCCAAGGACAAAGCCGATACTGAGCGGCGCGATGGAATACCCCAGCTTTCGAATCGTGTAGCCAAGAAAGCCCGATGCGATCATGACGCCGACGCTGAACAGGCTGTTGCTGACGCTGAAGACCCCGACAAAGCACAGGAGCACGACGCTCGGCACGATCACCGACGTGGGCACCTTGATCAGCTGCGCGGCAAATCGAATGGCAATCAGGCCAATGAAAATCATCAGAACGTTGATGATCAGCAAGCCAATGAAGATCGAGTACATCAGATCCGGGCGTTCGGCAAAAAGCCGCGGTCCGGGCGCAAGGCCCTGGATCAGGAATGCCCCAAGCAGAACCGCTGCAGCGGGGCTGCCGGGCACGCCAAGCGTCAGTGTCGGCACCAGGGCGCCGCCGACGGTGGCATTGTTCGCGGTTTCCGGTGCGATCACGCCTTCGGGCTCACCCGTACCAAATGCCTCCGGGTTCTTGGACCTGCGCTTGGCTTCGGAATAGGCAAAGAACGCGCCGACAGCGGCCCCTTCTCCCGGAATGATGCCGATGACCGTGCCAAGAAGAGAAGACCGCATGATCGTGCCCTTGAGCTTTGCCAGCGTCTTCAGCCCGGGCAGCTTGACCGACAGGCTCGACTTGTCGAAATCAACTTTCCTGAGCGCGGTTTCAGCGTTCATCATGACTTCGGACAGGGCGAACACACCAACCAGGAAGGCGACAAAGGGAATGCCTTCGTAAAGGTGGTAGGAGCCGAAGGTATAGCGCTCGGTCCCGTTGACCTCGTCCAACCCCCATGTCGTCAGGAAAATGCCCGCACCCCCGATTGCCAGCCCCTTCCAAAGGTTCTCGCCAGCGACCCGCACAACTACGACAAGCCCGAAGATGCTGATCGCCAGAAACTCGCGCGGCCCGAACTTGATCGCGATCTGTGCGAGAAGCGGAGCGATGAAGGCAAGGCATATGACGCTGAAGATGCCGCCGATGATCGACCCCGTCAGGGACAGGCCCAACGCCTCGCCGCCGCGGCCCTTTTTGAACATCGCGTGACCGTCGATTACGGTTGCGATCGCCGCCCCGGTGCCGGGTATCCCCACGGCGATGGCCGAAATCGAGCCGCCGTAGACAGCCGCGGAATAGATCGAAAGCAGCAGAATGATCGACGGCACCGCGTCCATGTAGAACGTAAATGGCAGGGCGATGGTGATGGCGATGGGCGGGCCCAGTCCGGGCAGGATGCCGATGATGATACCCAGCGTGATGCCGCCGACCATCAACATGATCGTGGTAGGATCGCCTAGCGATGCGAGGGCTGCAAGGATTGCTTCAGAACCACCAAACATGACTGTCTCCTACAGTTGAACGGCCAGGAGCCGGGTGAATGCGAAATAGAAGATCATGCTGATCACCACCAAGGCGACGTAAATGGCGGGCTTGCGCACGCCCATGGCCAGCGCCGCCGCCGGTCCAAGGACCAGTGCCGCAGGAACAAAGCCGTAATTGCGCCAGATCAGGTAGCAGCCAACGATCACGGCGAAGGTCAACAAACCATGCAAAGCGCTCATCTTGCTTAGGAAAACTGTTTCGTCGGACCGCAAACCATCGCCCTTGTCGAGGATGTACTGCACCAGAACGATCCCCGAGCAGCCCGCGATGAACAGCAGAATGGTGATCGGGAAGAACTTGGATGAAAGCTGGGTCGACCCCGGAAGACTAAGGTCATCAAACCCAATCGCGGCGTCGATAAAGTAGCCGCAAGCCGCCAACAAAAGAACAGAAAATACAATATTTGCAACCCGTTGCGATAGCATGATAACCCCTCCCGATTTTTTGAGAACCGCAGGCAGATCGCTGCCCGCGGCTGTGTCAGACCGGCTTGCCGATCATTTGGCAAGAAGACCAAGCTGGTCCAGAAACGGCTTGTACAGATCGATGCCTTCCTGAATTGTCGCGGTCGTGTCCTCGACACCGATAACCCAGCTGTAAGCTGTCAGGTTGTTGACCTGCGCAATGAATTCATCGGTGGTAAAGGCCGCTTCACTGGCTGCAACCAGCTTGTCGATGACGGCTTGTGGGGTGCCTGCCTTGACCGCAATTCCGCCCTTGATCCATGTCGCTGCGTTCTTGCCCGGAAACACTTCGCCCACTGTCGGGACACCCGGCAGATCGCGTTCGTAGAAATCCTTGCGGTCGTTATCAAGGATCACCAACGGACGGATTTCATCGCCCATTGTCTTGAAAGAGCCGACCTGTCCTACGGCCACCTCAACCTGACCACCGACCAGACCCAGAAGGCTTGCCGGTACAGTTTTCATGACCAGATTGTTGAATTCCAGATCGAATTCCTGGCCCAATTGCACTGCCGACAAATGGGGCGGCGCACCGATGTTGTTGACGCCCATCTTCATCTTTTTGGTTTTGGCAACCTCGAAGAATTGTTCAAACGTTTCGATCTCAGAATCGGCGCTGACATAAAGCGCGTTTGCGACCGTTTCATCCGCAAAAAGCGGGGTCATGTCGGCCATCGGATCATAGGGCGCTTTGCGGACAAGCGGACCGATTACAACCGACGGCGTGGTCCAGCGAAAGAGCGTGTAGCCATCTGCCGGTTTTTCGAGGACGTTCATCACAGCCGGGATCATGCCGCCCCCGGGCACGTTGATCACATTGACCGGCACACCGAGTTCCCGGCTCAGACCTTCGGCATTCAGCCGCGCGATGATGTCGGCATTGCCGCCAGCCGGGAACGAGACCACAAGTGTGATCGGTTTGTTCGGATAGTCATCCTGCGCCACCGCTGCGGTGGTAAAAGTGACAAGCGAACCGACTGCGGCCGCCATAAGTGTTTTGAAAAACGTCATTGGTTTCCTCCCTGACTTTCTATTCCAGTTTCAACCAACCCGCTCTTGTAACGGGCCGGCTATCGTCTTTGGCTCGAGTCGGTTGACCCAAACCCTATTGCGGCAACAGGATTTGCATTTTCACATCAGATGGCGGAGCGGATGCCGCAATTTCGAACGCTTCAACCGATTGATCGAATTCAAACGTCCGAGTGATCAGTGGCTTCACGTCGATGGTGCCGGATGCCAGCATGTCAACGCAGCGCGGGAACACATGCGCATAGCGAAAAATGTTCTCGACCCGCGCTTCGCGCACCATGGCGGCGCCGGCGTCATATGCGATGGGCTCGGATTGTCCGCCGATCAAAACCACACACCCACCGGGGCAGAGCGGTTCAAAAATGCCCTGGGCCGCGCGGGGCGAACCCGTGGCCTCGAACACGACGTTGGCACCCCAGCCGCCGGTATCCCTAGACACCCGATCTGCGATGCTTTCCGACGCCACGTTCACGCTGGTGATGGCCGGATGCAAGCTGGCGGCGATTTCAAGTTTGCGATCAACGATATCCGTCACATAGACCCGCGCACAGCCTGCCGCGATTGCGGCGAGAGCAGTTACAAGGCCAATCGGCCCCGCTCCCAAAACCACAGCAATATCGCCGGGTTTCACTTGCGCTTTTGTGGCGGCATGCACACCGACAGCCAAAGGTTCGACCATCGCTGCTTCGCCATAACTGACAGCATCGGGCAACTTGAATGTGAACGCCTCGGGGTGAACACAGGTCGGACGCAGGATGCCATGAACCGGCGGTGTCGCCCAGAATCTGACGGCCGGGTCAATATTGTACATGCCAAGGCGCGTGGCCTTTGAATTTGGGTCCGGAATACCCGGCTCCATGCATACGCGGTCGCCAACGGACAGGGTCGAAACAGCCGAACCGGTTTCAATCACCGTACCGGATGCCTCATGCCCAAGGATCATCGGGTCTTTGACGACAAAGGGGCCGATGCTGCCGTGGGTATAATAATGCACGTCCGAGCCGCAAATTCCGACCGTATGCATCTTGATCCGCACATCATGCGCGCCAAGCGCCTCTTCGGATTTCTCGATCGGGAAATCACGCAGAGACAATTCGTTTACTTTTTCAAGGACCAGAGATTTCATTTCGTCGTACTGCCTTTTAATTTGAGAGTGTCAAAGCGCCAGGAACCCGCCATCAACCGGCACTACAGCCCCGGTGATCATCGCTGTATCCGGGGTCAGTAGCATGGCCACCACGCTGGCGACTTCTTCTGGTTCGGCATAGCGCCCGCTTGCATGGCGCTCCATCATCCGATCACGGTTTTCGGGGATCAGCCATGCCTTGGCCAGGCGGGTAGTTGTCACCGTGGGCGCGACCGCATTCACGCGAATCCCATGCTCGCCAAGCTCACTTGCAGCCACCCGTGTTGCGCCCTCAAGCCCGGCCTTGGATGCCGCATATGCCAAATGATTGGGATATCCGCGGTGCCCAGAAATGCTGGTGACATTCACTATCGCACCACCGGTTTTCGCCGCAACCGCCTGTTTGGCAAAGTGATGCATGCAGATAAGTGCAGCCCGCAGGTTGATATCCATCACCCGATCATAGCCGTCATCCGTCAGGTCCAGCAGCCTTTCCGGAACATTCAAACCGGCACAATTGACCAGAAAGTCCGCGCGTCCTGCCTCGATCATTGCTGCGTGGGCACCATTGGCACTGCCCAGATCTGCGGCAATCGAGCGCCCGCCAATATCGGCCTTCAGCCCGTCCAGATCAGCCTGGGTTCGGCTGATCGCGACAACCTCGGCGCCGCGTTCTGCCAGAAGTACTGCTGTTGCCCGACCGATGCCTTTTCCGGCACCGGTTACGATCGCGATTTTACCTGTCAGAGTCATTTCGGATGCCTCATTTAGCAGGAGTGACATTGACAGCCGCACGCACGTATTGCTTGCCTGGGTCACGCTTGGGCTGATAGTCCCAGCCGAGCCTGTCGCTGTCAGATTTCAGGCGTGCGCGCTGGATCATCATGCGGTTCTTTTGCAATCTGATCTGTTCTTCCTTGAAGGCAGCCGGATCGAAACCGTCCGTCATCCTGGCGATCATTGATGCCATCTGATCCGCATATTTCGGGTCCGACGCGACATTTGTCATCTCGTATGGGTCTTCGCGCAGATTGAACAAAACCGGCTCATAATCGATGAAATAGGCGAGTTTCAAATCGCCTTCGCGCAGAACCATCATCGGCGTGTTCGTCCCGTCGCCCCAATAGTCCACCATGGCCGTGCCACGCCAGTCGGGGTCTTGACCGTCAAGCAACATGGTCTTCAGGCTGTCACCGCTCCATTTCACGCTGACGGTCGCCGGTGTGCCACCCGCCATATCTACAAGTGTCGGGCCAATATCGACGTGGCTGACAGGCTCTGAGCACACACCCGGTTTGATCTTGCCCGGCCATGACATCACAAGCGGCACATGTGCGCTTTCTTCCATGAAGGAACGCTTGAACCACATCTGGTGGGCGCCCAGCATCTCGCCGTGGTCGCTGGTGAACACAACAATCGTGTCTTCGGTCAGTTGCAACCGATCCAATGCGTCCATCATTTCGCCAAGGAAATCATCGATTTGGCTGATCATGGCCAGATGCGCCCGCACCGAAGTCTTGATGCGGTCATCGCTTGGGGGATCAAGGTTGATGCCGTGATAGATCTCCAGCCCCTTGTTGTAGGGATGATCAGCGCCTTCGCCGCGCGACTCGGGGCCTGGTGCGTCGAACTCCTGACCGTCGTAAAGATCCCAGTGCTTTTTCAGCGCCTGAAACGGCTCATGAGGTTGGGTAAAGGACACCATCATCATGAACGGCTGATTGTCGGTGTTCAGCACGTGCTCCTGCATGAATTCAACCGCGCGGTTCTTGGCTTCGGTGTCATAGTTCATCTGCATGGATGTGCGGATGATCCCGGATTGAGAGAGCTTTTTGACCGATGTGCCGGGGTCATGCTGAACCGGTTGCGACCAGTCGCGCTGCCAGATGAAATCAGACGGATAGATGTCGGTTGTCTGGCGATCATCGAAACCGTGCAATTGGTCGGGGCCGATGGAATGTGTTTTGCCCGAGACCGTCGTGCGATATCCCAGTTCCTGCAAGCTGTGCATGAAGGTGGGCGTTGATGCATGAAATTCGTCACCGTTGGTGCAAACGCCATGTTCGCGAACGTGCATTCCGGTGGCAATCGACGCCCGTGCAGGGGCGCAGAGCGGCGAGTCGGTGTAGCAATCCGTGAACGTCATGCCACCTTTGGCCAATGCGGCAATATTGGGTGCAATGGCTTGGTGATGGGGCGTTCTGTATTCCGGCTGCGCGATCGGCAGCACAAAATGCGACATCTGATCAACCATGACGAGCAGAATATTGGGTTGGCTGGTTTTGGTCATGTTTTCCCCCTGAAAAAATTTCCGCGATCGAGGCGGTTTCTCCAAACCTACATGCGTTCAGGCCTTCCTAAAACGTCTAAAATTTCATACAGTAATAACTGAAATTTAGTTCAGGTGCTGAAATGCCAATACGCTATCTCGACGACCGATGCCTTTCCAATTTTGTTGCGACCTATGAGACAAAGAACCTGAAACACGCAGCGGACGCCGTGGGCATGACGCAGCCCGCAATGTCTAAAAGCCTGTCGCGGCTCGAAGACGACATTGGTATCCGCCTGTTTGAGCGAAAGAACCGCGGGTTGGAGCCAACTCTTGCGGCCCGCGAGCTCTATGAGTGTGCCATCAAGATAGAGGCGCAAACCCGCCAATCCCTGTTGCGCATGTCCAGTTTCGATCAAGGTCTCAGCGGGAATATCCGGATAGGGGCCGGCCCCATGTGGAGCTGGCTGCGCATGCCCCGCGTGCTGCATCAAATGCTTGCCGATTTCCCGAATGTCACCGTCGATTTGATGACCGCGCCGATGAAACTACTTCTCGACGAACTGGATGCTGGGCGCATCGACCTTGCGGTAGGTGAGATCGCGGATACGCAGCTTCCGAACGGGTTCAAGGATCGCCGATTTGCCCCGGTCCGGCAATGGCCCTATGTCAGATCGGATCACCCTTTGACGCTAAAGCCAAGCGTTTCGCTCGCCGACCTCGTTGACTTTCCGTGGATGGGATTCTTTAACAACAAAGTGTTTGCTGCCAGCGTTGCGGAAGCCTGTGCGGCAGAGGGCGTTGCACTTCCCAGAATCCCAATGAGAAGCGGCTCGATGGCGACGATCCTCAGCCTCGCCAGCATGAGCGACAATGTTGTCGTGCTGCCAGACGACTTTGGTCCGACAGCCGAAAAGTTCGGCTTGTTCCGCATTCCGTCAAACTCGTTGGAGATGTGGGACCTAGACTCGGCCGTCGTCTATAAGCCGGAAGAATACAACAACGGGCCCATTGGTCACCTTGTTGATCTGATGTCGAATCCTTAGCCCTAACGCGTGATTACCAAGCTACATCATCTTGAACACAGAGGGGTCCGGCCCGGTGCGCATCCCAAGATCGAGCGTCTTCATTTTCTGCATTTCAGCGTCTGTCAGTTCGAAGTCGAAAATATCCAGATTTTGAATCTGCCGTTCAGGGTTTGACGACCGTGGCAAAAACGCGTGGCCCAATTGGAAATGCCAGCGCAGGATCACCTGCGCCGGGCTTTTGCCGGTTCGATTGGCCACATCCGCCACCGGTGGCGCCTCGAAGGACGCCCCATTGCCAAGCGGCGTCCAGGCTTGGGTCACAATCCCCCGTTGTGCATTTGCTGCCCGCATCTGAGGTTGTTGCAGCTGCGGATGCACTTCGATCTGGTTGACGGCTGGATTTTCGCCGGTCTCGGCGATCAAGCGGTCCAGATGGTCCTCATTGAAGTTTGAAACCCCAATGGATGCGATCAGCCCTTCGTCGCGCATCGCAACCAAAGCTTCCCAGGTTTCGACATACAGGTCCTGTGTCGGGACAGGCCAGTGAATGAGGCACAAGTTAAGTTGCTCAACCCCGATCTGGCGCAGGCTACGTTCAACAGACGCCCGGGCAGCGGTTTTGCCGTGCTCGTTGTTCCATACCTTGGTTGTCACAAATACATCGTCGCGCGGAATGCCGGACGCGCGCAGCCCTTCGCCCATCGCTTCTTCGTTCATGTATTTATAGGCACCATCCAACAGGCGGTACCCAGCCTGCAGCGCCCCGCGAACGACATCAGCCGCACCGCCTGACTCGACTTGCCACAGGCCAAAACCGATTTGCGGCAGCGTATGCCCATCAGCCATCGTCAGATTGGGAATAGAGTTCATTCGCTGTCTCCAAATTTTAGCAACCCTTGGATTGCCCTGTGTTTACTGTATGGCTTTAATGCCCCCGTACGCCCGGCGATATGCCTGATATTTCTCCTCAAAAGCATCGCTCAATGCGCGCACTGGTTCGATCTCGGCCTGCACCTCAGGGACCGAAATTACCCCTTCAACCGGCGCGCCCGTCGCCGCGATTTGGCCCAGCTTTGCGGCCCCCATGGCACCGCCAAATTCGCTGGACCCAGGTAATTTCAACGGCATATCCATCAAGGTCGCGATCACTTGCAGCCAATAGCGTGACGCGCTTCCGCCGCCGATTGCAAACACATCCGTCAACTTGGCATCTGTCGCCTTCAGGGCCTCAAAGCTGTCTCTTAACCCAAAGGCCACGCCTTCCAGAACCGCGCGCGTCAGGTCTTCTTGCGTCGTTGCAATGGACAACCCTGTAAAGCTTCCCCGGATCTCCGGGTCGTTGTGCGGTGTTCGTTCGCCCGACAGATATGGCAGGAACCGAACGTCCTGAGGCGGCTGAATGGTCTCACCCAAGGCTGCGGTCAATTCCGAGGGCTTCTTGCCAACCATGCGGGACAGCCAGTTCAGGCTATCGGTTGCAGAAAGCATGACCCCCATCTGGTACCAACGATCCGGAACAGCATGGCAAAACGTGTGCAAGGCGGTTTCCGGTGCGGGCCGATAGCCATCGCGCGCCGCAAGCAACACGCCAGAGGTGCCAAGCGACACAAACCCCTGTCCTGCGTTGAGCGCGCCGATACCACAGGCAGAGGCGGCATTGTCGCCCGCGCCACCCGCGACGGTGACAGCTCCGTCCAGCCCCCAATCGCTTTGAAGTTTTGCACGCAGTGTGCCTGCGGCTTCGCTGCCTTCAACAAGCCTTGGCATCTGATCAAGGCGCATGTTGCTCGCATTGAGCAGGTGACCCGACCAAGCCCGTTCCCCGGCATCCAACCAAGATGTTCCGGCGCTGTCAGACATATCCGCCACAAAATCACCGGTCAGATAATAGTTCAGATAGGCCGCAGGCAGCAGGACCTTGTGCACTTTGGCGTAGGTTTCCGGTTCATGTTTGCGCACCCATTCGAGCTTTGGCGCGGTAAAACCGGGAAAGACAATATTGCCCGACGTCGCGCGAACACCGTCTGTGCTATCCAATCTGGCGGCCTCGACATGTGACCGCGTGTCGTTCCACAAAATACAAGGCCGCAGGACTTCCCCGGCTGCATCAAGCAGCGTCGCTCCGTGCATGTGGCCCGCCACACCAATCCCGCGCAATTGGCTGAAACTCGGAAATTTCTGACGCAGTTCATCGACAGTTTCGTTCAGTGCGGCGATCCAATCGGCGGGGTCCTGTTCAGACCAACCCGGTTGCCTGGAGGTTGCACTGTAGCTGCGTTCGGCGGATCCTACGACCCCGCCATCTTCGCCAATGAGCAAGCCGCGCAAGCCGGATGTGCCAACGTCGATTCCCAAAGATGTCATTTAATGTCCTTCAATTTGATATGTATCCGCAGGGCTCCCAAAGGAACCGGTTTTGTTGAGGCAACCGATTTTTCGGAGCAACCAATTCGTTTTGGCCTATCCCGCGGGGCCCCCGACCGACTGTTAACCCGCTCGCCGAATCCGTGACGCATGTCGGTCCAAACCAAAACGACAAGCATGATCGCCGAAGGAGCCGGTTTGGCCGAAATGCTCGACACTGAGTGAAATCGTTGCGTGGCCGGATGGTAATAAATCACGGCAACAATCGCGCTCGGGGTTATTCAACCCCGCAACGATGGTGCTGGCTGAATTACACCGAGACCTAAGACAGGTTGCGTCTTGTTCCTTTCGCGTGTCTCCTCCGAGTTTAACGGTCTAACCCCTGTCGGCAAGCAGACCGGTTACAGCGGTGGGCTCCCCAACCTGCGAATCGCCGATTACATCACACCTATATTACAGCCTTTGCTATTCTAAGAAGGTCGAAATTTTCATGGGGATATGAAAAACAGTTATATTAGGGGCTTCGTTTCCAAAGTCTCGCGTTGGGTTTGGGTCGAACCAAATTTGACGGTCAATCGTTTGAAAAACATAGCTAAACGTCGGAACCAAAAGCTGCTCATCGAACTACTGATCGGCGACAAAACCCACCTGAATATGGTTCGAAAACTGCTTCCACACCCGTCAGAGCGTCACCTGCTACAAAGTTTTTTTGGCAAACTGCTGACGCAGATGAAAAGCTGCAGTGCGGAATGGTGATTCCTGCCGAGACAACAATGTTTCATCCGAAGCCAGGCTGCATAAGGCTGGATGACACTGTTACCGTCATTCCAGTTGGAGGTAATTTATTCGGTGCCGCGGATCGAGGGTAGGTTACCGCCAAAGTGCGCTTACTTGGTTTTTGGCGATCCAGACCCTCACAAGTGCACTGTAAATCTCCTACTGACCAGGAATTGAGATGCGGATTGCGCATTCCGACGTATCCGCCCACCTATTCCGACGACATCCGCCCACCTGTGGTGTGCCGCGTTGAGGCGTAGTTTTTCTGGTATCAGTTCTGACCGCATTCGTCACCGTTGTTGGTCTTGGTTTTTCGGAGCGATTGGCCGCTGAGCTCCAGCCGGTAGGCGTTGTGGACGATCCGGTCGAGGATGGCGTAGGCGAAGGTTGGTTCCCCGATGACATCGTGCCAGGCGGAAAGCGGCAACTGGCTCTCTCCCGGTCAAAAAGACCGGCAGAGTAGCGCGCTACAGATCGCCTCGCAGCGGCGCACAGGCGGGGTGGGCGGATAGCCCGGAATCCCTGGGCGGATCAGATTGGAATGGGTGGGCGAATCAAAACGGAGTCACCGGGCGGATGACCCCGGAATGCGCAATGCGGATCACTCCAACCGCAGAAATCGAAAAAATGGCTCTCCGTCGGCTGGCGGCCGTGCAAAACGTAGCGAGTGTTCGACGGAGACTGAATGTCTGCTTCTCTGCACCTGTCCTACCGGTTCGCGACCGCAGCGAAGGTCGGCTGACCTGAAGAAACTTGCAGTACCTTTGCGATTGCGGCAGCGATGCCGCAGTCGCAGCGAACGGCAGGTCCGTCCCGCTGTGCCGCCTTTGGGCGCCTGCCATGATCCTCGATCATGTCACCGCGCCCTGGTCTGCGGCCAGCACCCTTCGCCCCCATCCGGGTGACGGTCGCATGGGGCGCGGGGGTTTCGTCGCAAACTCCGAACGCCCCGATCCTTTGTGGCACAGGCAAAAGCCCGTGCGTCTGGGGACCGCCGGTCCCCCACCGCAACCCTGAAACCTGCATCCAAAGGGGTTTCCCCGACCTTCCTGCGCCTGCGGCTTCGTGCAGGCCGGGTGATCCCCCTCCCCTTTGGCTTTGATTTCAGCGTTGCAGCGGTTCCCCCCCTGCCCTCGCCGGGCGGCAGGCTTTCAGGAGAGGGGCGTGCGCAGCACTTCCTCGCCAGAAACCCCGCCCCGATTTTCGGCAAAGACCGAACGCGGGCATCGCCACGAAGGAGATCCGTATGAGCGACGCGCATTTGCTCGAAACACTGGCCGAGACCGAAGGCTACACCACCACCGACGCCCTGCTTGAAGACAGCGTTTTCGACAGCCTGTGCCCTGCCATCTGCACCAACCCAGGCTGTGGCTACACGAGCAATCTTGAGCCTGACCAAGATCGCGGCTGGTGCGAAATCTGCTCCGAAAACAGCATGAAATCCGCCCTTATTCTGGCTGGCCTGATCTGACGCCGCGCCGATTACCCCCCATGTTTTGCAGGACCGACACCATGCGAGAAGAAATCACCGTCACCGCTCAACTGATCTACGATTGCCCGATGGACGCGGCTTTGACCGAGCAAAGCGACATGATCCACGCCGATCTGACGCGCCTGCTGGATGCAGACAGCACCACCGGCGTCGCCTGTTGCGGCGTCTCGATCCAGCATATCGCGCCCGAGGCCGAGACCTACGGCACGACCGAAGCCCGCCAGCTGGCCGAACGCCAGAGTGACCGGATCAAGGACGCCTTGCAGGCCGTCTATGACGACACCGAAGACGCGCGTTCTCTGCTGATTTATGCCCTGTGCGATCTGCGCCATTTTGCCGACCAGAACGGGCTTTCCTTTGGTCTGAACGACAAGGCAGCCCACCAGCTTTATCGCGCCGAACGCGACAGCAAAACCGGCGGGGTCGCGGCATGAAACACGACAGTACCTTTGCCCAGAGCGGCAACACTCCCGAGAAGGAGGCGCATTGCGCCCCTGCCCTGCGCCGCAGCCTGTCCGAGATCGTGGCGGAATATGACGCGAAGTCCGAAGCCATCCCGGCCGCGATCCAGACCTTCAACGCCGCTGAAACGGCGATCAATGCCGCCGGCTGCATCGGCGGCACCTATGGCAGCGCCGTGTTTTCCACTGCCCCGAGCCTTTACGAGCGGGATGTGCGGATTGCCCTTCTGCGGTCGGCATGGAAACACGTCTATGAGGGGCTGAACATCGAGGCGGTCGCATCGGCCAAAGACCGCAGGCAGCTAGACTTGAAGCTGACAACGCCCCTGCCCTTCACGCTGGAAAACATCGCGGAAGTGTTCGGGGACTATCTGCTCGACCCCAGGTTTCACGTTCTCAAAGGTCTGGCCGAATGTTTCTGCGATCTGGACCCGGCCTATAAAAACCATTCCAGGGTGAAAATCGGCGTGGCTGGCCTGCCCAAGCGCATCATCATTCAATATGCGACGGGCTGGAACAGCTGGGGCCGCGAGCGTGTCAAAGACACGTTGAACGCCTTGCGCGTCTATCGCGGCGAAGCCCGCTACAGCTACCGCGAGTTTGAAGACGTGATGGACGAGGCCGAGAAGTATGGCGAAGCTGATTTTTGCGGCGGGATCATCCGCGTCTTCAAGAACGGCAACGCGCATCTGATCTTCGACAAGGCGGGGCTTTTGGACATCAACCGGGGGCTGGCCGAGTTCTATGGCGAGGTTCTGCCCGACGCCCCGACAGAGGCCGAGGCAAAACGTCCAAGCACCGAGGTTGCCCGCGACCTTCAGTTCTACCCCACCCCGCGCAAGGTCGCGCAAACCGTGATCGACGCCCTGCACCTGTCCGGTGGCGAAAGCATTCTTGAACCGTCCTGCGGCGATGGCCGGATCATGGACGTGCTGGCCGACTGGCATAATGATCCCGAAGATCACCGGTTCCGCAAACCCCTTGTCGTGACGGGCGTTGAGTATGACGCCGCCCGCGCCGAACAGGCCCGCGCCAAAGGGCATCACGTGATGGTGGCAAACTTTCTCCAGGTCGCGCCGGAGCCATCGTTTGATGTGATCGTGATGAACCCGCCTTTCTATGGGCGGCACTACAAGAAGCATCTGGGTCATGCCGTTAAGTTTCTGAAGCCCGGTGGCCGTCTGGCCTGCATCCTGCCCGCCAGCGCCCATTACGATCACGAAACCACAATCGGAACATGGCGGGATCTTCCCGTTGGAAGTTTCGCGGAAAGCGGCACGAATGTTCCCACCGGTTATTGCCTCTACTGGAAGCCGAAACAGGCGGCGACAAGCGCACCGGTTTAAGGCGAAGAACAGCCTTAAACCCCTAAATTGCTTGGGTAAAACACGCCCGCCATGTTAGAATCAGCCATAGGTTATGCCACCAGAAAGGCCGCTGAAATGTCCCTTGTTCCAACATCTGTCCGCGCGGTCTGGAAGTCGGCCGAGCTGCTGATTGCCTTCCACAAGAACAAGAACAAAAAGCGCCGGGACACGCCCTATTTCTGGCGCCCAAAGGATGCCTTTGCGCGCCTACAGGCGAAGCCCGAAGACCAGGAGGCCGTTGTCGTCATGCGCGGCGAGGGTGACAATGACGATGTGCAGATCAAGATGCACTCGGACAAGATCGTGATCCGCCGCGACCGCGCCCTTGGCTGGTCCGGCGTCATTCTGGACGACGATCAGATTCGCATCGTGGTCGACAATGTTCTGATCCGCGTCGATCCGGATGGCGGCATTGTGGTCGAGAGGGACGCGGAAAAGACTCATCTCGAAGGCAGCGGCGAGATCTACCGGTTCACGCCCGACATGAAGATCAACGTCTCCGCCGATGGCAGCCGCCTGTCGCGCGAAACCGAAGACAGTCTCGACGGCTTCACACCAGACGGAATGGTGTCGCGCCGCAAGTGATCGAGAAGGAGACCCGCCATGATCCGTCTTTACCGTCGCGCCATGACCTCGATCTACTTGCGCGCCTATCTGGCAGGCCACACCGGGCACATCATGCCCCGCCGCTTGCGCAAGGCTATCGCCGGTTCCGAGCTGCACCGCGCCTGGTTGGTCGGCTTTCTCGGATTCTTTGAGCAGAACGGCATGGCCTACGGCCCGGCGAACCCATACGCGCAGAGCTTCTCGCTAGTGGACGCCCTCTAAATTTTTCTAGACACACCACGAAAAAATATGTCGAATTTAAATATGGATTATATCGAAGACCAAGCACCGCAGATTATCGGATGGATATTAGACGTTCGTTTTAATATTTTGCTACTTGCCGTTGGCATAGGAACGATCGCTTTGGTTGCTTTTATTCTCTACGTAATGTTCGATTCGTTCAAAGAGGCATCCTCGTCAGGCGGACCCTTCAAAAACCCAAAAATGACTAAACTGCTTCTCGGGTGGACTGCTTTTGGGATATTCGCCTTCGGGTTTTACGCTTTTCTCATAGGAAACTGGAAGACAGCAATCCTCTGTGTGCTCGTGTCAGTGACAATGATGCAAATTTGGTCGTGGTTTGAGTGATGATTGCGGGATGGGAAGCTGCCCTCATTCACGAATGTCTTGGAGACTTGCTCTGGCCCCTGCCATGATCCTCGATCATGTCACCGCGCCCTGGTCTGCGGCCAGCATGGCTGGCCTTCGACCCGCACCCTTCGCCCCCATCCTCCCTGATCCAATAGCCCGCGCCCTGTCTCATCCGAGCCAGGGCGCGCACTTTGTCTCATGGTCGGCTGCGGCCTTGTGAGCGGCCCATTCGGGTGACGGTCGCATGGGGCGCGGGGGTTTCGTCGCACGCTCCGAACGCCCCGATCCTTTGTGGCACGGGCAAAAGCCCGTGCGTCTGGGGACCGCCGGTCCCCCACCGCAACCCTGAAATACTGCACCCAAAGGGGTTTCCCCGACCTTCCTGCGCCTGTGGCTTCGTGCAGGCCGGGTGATCCCCCTCCCCTTTGGCTTTGATTTCAGAGTTGCAGCGGTTCCCCCCCTGCCCTCGCCGGGTGGCAGGCTTTCAGGAGAGGGGCGTGCGCAGCACGTCCTCGCCAGAAACCCCGCCCCGATTTTCGGCAAAGACCGAACGCGGGCATCGCCACGAAGGAGCGCCACACATGGCATTTCAAGTTGTCGTCACCACCGAAGAAGGCATGACCAGCATTTACCCCGACGGCATCGAGGCATTTGCCGAAGATCATTTTGCCGAAATCACCGGCACCCATTCCAACCCTCGCACCCGCGCCGAATTGCAAGGCCACCCCACGATGCGCGGCTATATCGGCCCTTGCTGGGGCGGCGAGACGGAAACCGGCGATCCGATCATCCGCTACGAAGACGCACAAGACTACGCGGACCTTTCCACTTGATCCCTGACCACATCGCCCCGCTAGCCCGGCGGGGTGTCCCCCTCATTTTCTCGCAAGGATCACCCACCATGATACAGCCATTTCAAAACTCGCGTTGTGCCCGCGCCTAGGCGCAAGACATGGAAACCGGCGAAGACGCCGCCCGCTTTCAATTCCGTTGGGTATGCGCCGCCAGAGATGCACCACACCGGGCGGAAACCGGCGCTGACAAGCTGGCCGCCCACGCCCAGGCCGATGGACAGAAGGAGGCTCAGGCATGAATTGCTTTGCACTGAACACACAGCACGCACCGCTTCACCTCGATAATGTTCAAGGCGTCGTGGCGCTTGAACTGGCAATCGGGGGCAGCCTGCCCGACAGTTTCGACGCTTGGCCTGTCAGCCTTGCAGACAACTGGAATGCCGCCGCAGAGCAGGCAATCTTTGATTCCTGCAAAACCCTTGGCGATATGGCCCGCGCTTTTCTCAAATGGCGCGCAGCGGAATTGGACCGCCAGCTTGGGGCAGCAGAAGCACCGACCATCACGGAAGATGCGCCCTATAGCAGCCGCAGCAGCATCCACTTTTTTGACAATCAGGAAGAGGCGATCCGCTACCGCGACGATCACGGAACCGGAGGCTGGATCTTCGTTTGCGACGACAAAGGCGAAGCAACGCTCTTTCCCCACCTGATGACGCCCAGCACCATTTTGCTGATGGGCTGGACCAGCAAATCCGGCGGGCGGTTCATCGGAGCGACGGGCAAGATCATTCAGCAGGAGGATGTAGGATGAAACGCTCGGTCAAGTACATTGAGGGGCGGCACCTTACCGAGCGCTTTCAAGGTCATTTCTTGGTGTAGGGCTTTATGAGGCATAGCTCATCAATAGTGGCGACGGTGTCTCGCGCGATTGTACGCTTCCACCGCCGCAAGAATGGCCAACGCAGTTTCACTGTCAAAAGGAAAACTGTCAGCGATGATGCGGCCCAAACCCCCTGTGCTACCGGACACAGGCATAGGTTGCTCCAGCGCCGTCCGCATTTCCCTAAGCTGCCCCAGCATCATATCCGCCTGTGCGCGCGACCGAAAAACCTGGTCACAGGCTGACAGGGCCAGCTCCGCTTCGATGGCGTCGCAGGCCTTACCGATGGCGCGAAGCGCACTGTCTTTCTTGGTCATTGCGACCCAATCAAATTTTTTGTGTTCGGCGCATTTTACTGCATTCCGCCGCCGGAATACGTCCCCGCGGAGCGGCACATACACGAAGATAAACACTCTCGGGCCGGATCTGAAGCTGGGAAATACCCGTAAAATGCTCCCACTTCGTTGGCATCGCCTGCGACGGCCACACGGACGCAGCATTGAGCAGAAATATTTCGGTGGCCTGCGCAACAAATGTAGACGCCCGGCGCCTATCGGCTCCGCCCCTTCGACAACGGTTTCGACGGAATTGCCAAGTTGTTGGCAGGGTTTGTTCAAGCTATGTCAGCCCCATGAACATTGCGACCCATATGTGCGCTTGAAAGGCTTCCGCTACCCCCGCGAGATCATTGCTTACGCGGTTTGGGCGTACCATCGCTTTGCTCTGAGCGCGGCGGATGTCGCAGACCTGTTGGCAGAGCGGGGCGTGGTTGTCAGCCGTGAGGCGATCCGGCTATGGGTCAATCGCTTTGGGCAACATTTCGCAAACTGCATCCGCCGGGATCGACCTCAACCGAACGACAAGTGGCATCTTGACCGGGTCGTTATTACAATCCGTGGCAAGAAACATTGGTTGTGGCGCGCGATCGACGCAAATGGCGACGTGCTCGATATTCTCGTGCAAACACGCCGAAACGCAAAGGTCGCAAAGCGGTTCTTCCAAAGGTTGTTCACCCTGTTCGGCGAACCACGGATCGTGATCACCGACAAGTTGCGCAGCTACATCCAGCCCATCAGTAAACTGGCAGCGGGCGCGGATCATCGCGCCCACAAGGATTTGAACAATGCGATCGAAGTGTCGCACAGGCCGACGCGTAAACGAGAGAAAATATTTGGCCGATTCAAATCCCACCGGCAGGCTCAAAGCTTTCTGTCAGCACATGACCAGATCAACCTGATCTTCCGACCGCGCCGCTATCGACTTACTGCAACCTCATACCGCCACGCCCGCACTGATGCATTCAGCCTCCGGTCCGATTACACCGCCGAGATGGCGGCATGATCCAACCGATGCCAATGCTTCACAACCGGCCAACAACAACTTGGCAATACCGTCCCGGTAGCTTTCGAGTGGAACGCTCGGCGACGTCACGAGGTAGTCGGCACGCTCCAGATCGCCAAAGCGCGAGTAGTGGACGTTCAGCATCGCAATCAGCGGCGTCGGCGGCGGGAAGCTGTAGCGCAGACGGCACCCGATGCTGACGCGCATGCTCGACCCGCCACCACCAGAAAAATTCGCATTACCGTGCAAGGATGCACATCCCATCGGAGAGCCGTAAGCCTCGATTGCGGCCCCACCGGGTTCCGGATCGGTCGAGATAGGCGTTCTCCGGCAAATCGATGGCGATGCAAACGCCACCATAGCTGGGCGCCTGAGCGTTCAAAGGCATCGGGCCGGTGCCATCCTGCGCCAGGACCGGGAAGGCGAAAGACGCTATCACACCGGCTAGACTGCTGTTTTCGCGATCAGCCTCGCGAAGGGATGCCTTATCGCCGCTTGCTCCTTGGCGGACCAGAGTCCGCCGGTTGCCGCGCGAGTCCTCGATAGGCCAAGCGTGAGCGTTCCGGTCAACCGTGGAGTGGGCGCGGCCGGTAGCGGGGAGTCCCTAAAAATCGATCTCGATGGCATGCCTTCGTTCTCGGCCACCTCAATCGAGAAGTCCTGCGGGACTGTCGGATGAGTGTTACCGGTCATCGGGGCGACAGTTTGTGCAAGGCCGCAGCGGCAAGAGCATGTTCCTTCTGGTGGTAGTCGCCGCGGAACTTGCCATCGACATGCACCTCCCAGATGCCGTTTCTTTCGCGTACCTGAACCCAAACGCGCTGCGTCGGCCGGTTTATGGAAGAACCTTGTCCCCCTCTACTATTCGGCGGAATGGGTTGCTTGTCAGTGACTTCCCGCTCCTTCACTTTGGGCGCGCTTACCACTCCGAGGAGCATCACCGCGCGAATGAATTCTTCCGCGTAGTCGTCAGTTTCGCGGTGGTCATGTTCGTGCCGGGCCATACTCATCGGCTCGACGAACCGTTCTCTCAAATGATCGACAAATCGCGGTTCAGTGCGCGCCATGAAAGCGATCAGAGCTTGCAGGATCCGTTCATGAGCCAGCACACGCCGTTCGAGGTCGGTGGTCTCGGGGGAAGCTATCGTCATGGCGCGGTTCATCCTTCATCGACCGCGTTTTCCCGGCGCTCCGGCGAACGGTCGACATCAAGAGCTGCCAGACAACCTTGCGCAATGTCCCGGTCGGGTGCATCGGTGCCCGGCATCGTCGCCCAGCCGGCTGTCATAAGAGCGTCGCGCCGCTGGTAGGTCGAGGCCGCTCGGATCGTTTCTAACTTGTCTGCCCGTGACGGGTCGGAGCGCGCCATCTCGATGCAGACCGGAACCATGGACGCAACAACGTTGTCGCGAGACATCGCTACCGCCCTGTCGTTCGAGGTGCCATCGGTCACCCAGCCACCCCAGGAAAATCCGACGATGCCGATAAAGGCGGCGCCGATTAGCGCGCCATAGACGCTGGGTTTGAGCCATTCGGGAGTGTTCATGTTCTATCCTCCTGCGGAGAAAGCGCCGCTTCGCTCTGATTGTTCGTTTCGGACGTGTCCGCGTCTCGGCGCAGCGCCTGCGTAAGGTCGATCTCGGTCGTCAATCGGAGCTCACTTCGCCCCGCGTGAGCACCCTTGCCGCGCACCGTCATGTAGGTCGCCGTCCGTCGATAGGCCTCAAAGCTCAGCCCTTGGAGAAGCTCCTCTTCGACGAGAACCTCATAGTCGCCCGCGGGCAGATCGCCCGGGTATCCCGGCAAGGTGAACGGGTTCGAAAACGTTACCATCGATCTGGTCGACCGCATGTTCATCTCTGGTCTCCGCGATGTTGGCAGATCCGTCGCTCACCACTGTTTACCGCCCCTTGGAATGCGGGACGGAACAGCCGAACGAATTACTCTCTTGTACCCCGGGATCACCCGACTGGCGCTGACGCATGTTAGTCCCGGACACCGAACCGGCTGTGACCTTCCTGGGGACAGTAACCCGCACTGACCTGTGTAAGGGCGGTGAGACCGACCTGCGCGTATCCTTTAGGAATCAGGGATGATCTGCATTCCTGCAACCCTTGAAAGGAGTGGCGATGGCCGCCCCCAATGTACTCAACCCGCACCCGCCCGGGTTCGATCGGTTTCTCTATGCATCCGTCGGCGAGGACCGGAACGGCTTTGCCGTGACTGTGCTCTCTACGCTCGCGCGGCTTGGCCTCGATCCATGGAAAGAAACCGCTGAACTGGTCAAGCTGGGGCGCGACGGCGCGCAAGCGCGGTTGGGAACGCTGCTTGCCCGGTTTGGAGACGTTCCGGCGCTCGCCAGCGATCACGGCAGGATCGCACGAGACCTGAGCCAACTGCTTCCCGAAGGCCGGGCGTCAGGTAGCCAAAAGCGAACTGCCTTGAGCGCCGCCGACGGCCGCCCGGGAACCAGCGGGGCGATCTGGGCGGTGCTCGCGATCATTGTTTTACTGTTTCAGATGTTCATGGTTGGTGGGTCGGGGTCAGGCGAATGACAGTATCAACCGCGACCGCGAGGAGACCGGCCCATGCGGCAGAAAAGTCCGGTACGCTTTCTCCACACGAACATGGCATTCTGTGGGACATGGAGGAACAGTTCTGGACCAGTGGCAACGACAGTGCGCGGGCGACGACAGCGACCAACGCCGTCATGGTCTTCCCTTATCCGCCCGGCATCCTTCAGGGCGACCAGATCTGGACCCATTTTCGTGAAAGGACCGGCTGGCGCTCCGTTGTCATTGCCGAACGGCGCGTAATGCGGTGTCGTGACATCGTCATTCTCACCTATCAGGTCTCGGCGGAGAAGGTCGACGCGCCAATCTACAAAGCCCTCTGCGCCTCGACCTATCTTGACGACGACGACAAATGGCTGAGGATTTCCCATCAGCAAACTGCGGTAACTTAAGAAGCGCAGAAGCAATCGATCTGCCGCAGGCACCGGGATTAACCTACGGCAGTGTGGAAGACCTCTGACAAGGCTAGGTCAGACTTGTTCGCCGAATATTTGGTGGCAGAGAAGATTTCCGAGTACCCGAGAAGCGTGTGGGCTTGCCGATCCTAAAAGGGTCGGCATGTCGGCGCGCTTCTTATTCTCGGAACGGCGAGGAAAGGACAATTCCAATGACTCCCGAACAGAACAAGACTGCCGAGAAGATGACCTCCGTGAAGGACATCTGGGACAAGGCCCCGCTGGTCCGAAGAAGGATACGGCGCTGAAGCACTACCAGGCTGCCGAGAAGGCGCACACGGCGAAGAATGACGCCGAGACCAACAAGGAACTCGACGCCGCGAAGCATGCGCTTGCGTGACAACCAGCGTCTGACGTGATCACCGGGGCCGCCTGCGGGAAAGGGAGGGCGACCCTCTCACTTCAGGAGTGGTCCGCTCTGATCCAGATACGCCGAATCAAATTCCGCCAGGTCCACCAGCCCGTCGTAGTCGTGGAACTTCACATGGCCGTCCCGAAAGGTCACCAGTCCAGTCTCGCGAAGCTGGCGCAAAACGCGGTTCACGTGGATGGCACTCAGCCCCAGCGCATCCGCGAGGTGGTACTGGGTCAGCGGGCAGTCGTACCCATCCTTGGTCCCCATGCCCACCAGCGCAAGCCGCGATCCCAACTCCAGCAGAAAATGCGCCATGCGGGCGTCCGCATCACGCCGACCGATTCCGACGAGATGTTCCACGACCATCGCCTCGTCCCGTGACGCCGCCCAGAGTATGGCGGTTGCAAGGCGCGGCGTCTGAGCGAATGCATCAAGAAGGTCGCTCTTCAGCACTTCCGCAGCCTCGATGTCGACGATGGGTTCGAAGCTGTGGTCCGACGTGCGCAAAAGGACGCTCCGCAACCCCAGAAAATCCCCCGGCACCTGGAAATCCACGATCTGCCGGGTCCCGTCGGCTTGCAGTTTGTAGGAACAGACCCAACCTGCGGACAGAATATAAGCGGCCTGAGCCGACTGGCCCTGATGCACCATATCACGCCCCGAAACGAAGGAGCGGCGACGCTGATGAAGCCGTTCAAGCACGGCTAGCTCGACCTCCGACAGGGCGACGAAGGCAGAAAGCTTACGGGTCAGGGCGCTGTGTTCAGCAGATGTCATGAAGCCTCCCGGTGTCGCGACCCAAGAGCGGAAATCGACCCGGACACTGCTCTGGATCAGTCCACCATAGTGCACTTTCTGCGACAAGTACGCGTGTATTTGAGCCTCACCGTCTCTCAGGTTCACGATGCCAAGGAAGGAAACTCAGATGTCCACCGCAGGCGAACATGCAGGCCAGGCCGCCCTATCGATCTGTGAGGCGCTCCTGCTTGCCATGAACGATCGCGGGTTGCTGCCCGAGCACGAGATTGTGGGGATACTACATGACGCCGCGGCGACACATGTGAACGCCCTTGGCACCAAACTCGAAATGGAAAAACACCGGGCCGTCGCCGAAATGATCAACGCGATCATCGCTGGCGGGAACTCTGTTCGACGCCCGTGATGCAATTCAGCGGCGGTCGCGATCCGCAATCTCGCAGAAGAAGCCGAACAGGCCTGCTGGAATGTCCGAAATCGATGCCATGGGCGACATGATGAAAACCGGCTCAATGCTGCTATCCAACGACTCACCACAGAGTTTCTGCTGGCGAGGAACGTCGGTATCCGTTCGACCATTTGAAAATACGACGAAAATGACATTGGAGGAAATCAGATGTCCAAAGGCAACAAGAAGCGTGGAAATCGTGAAGTGAAGAAACCGAAAAAAGTAAAGGAGCAGGTCCCGGCGACGGCTGATTTTGCCAAGGAAAAGACGCCGCTCAATATCGGGAATAAACGGAAGTAAACGCTGATATTCGGCGTGCAAACGACCAACCTCAATTGCTCGCCGCCTCAGCTTAGCAACTGTGTCTATCGGTTGGGCTGAAGCTGCCACGGTGTGCCGGTTTTGATGATCGCGTTGGCGATTGTGACCAGCCTTCGTGCGATTGCGATAATGACGAGTTTATGTGGTTTTCCGCGCTCTTTGAGACGTTTTGCGACCGGTTTGAGAACTGGATTATGACAAGCTGCGGCGAGCGCAGCCTGAAACAGCACATGTCGCAGCGATCGTCTTCCGCCAGCAATCGTTCTTCTGCCTCGCATTGCCCCGCTGTCATGTGGGACCGGCGCCAGGCCAGTCATGGCAGCGGCTTCGCCTAACGTCATCCGGCCGAGTTCAGGCAATTCGGCGATCAACATCGCCGCAGAGACGGGACCAATTCCCGGGATTGATCGCAGTAGGTTCGCCTTTGTGGAAAAAGGCTCCACCTGCGCGATGATGGTTTCGATCCGCCGTTCGAGAGTCTCGATCTGGGTTTGGAGCACGTCTTCCAGATCGTCGTCCAAGGTCTCGACGTCGGCAGAAACACCCTGCTTCTTGCGAGCTCCCACTTGGGCTCTGAGCCGCTTGCGCATATCGACGATTTGCCCCCTTCGCGTCGTCAAGGTTCTGAGAATACGTAGATTCTCATCTGGCAGTTCTCGCCCGACCTCAGGTCTGAATGCCATGAACCGTGCGATGAGTTCCGCGTCGATCCGGTCAGTTTTTGCCCGCGTGCCCCGGGAAAGTGCGAAAGCCTTGATCTGTGCCGGAGGCAACTGGACAGCGACAATTCCTGCGGCGGCAAGTTTCGTCCAGACCACCCATTCATGGCCACCCGTAGCCTCAAATCCCACTTTAAAAGGGCCCGATAAATGCTGGATCATCGCGACCAACGCAATATGGCCGTCCGCTGTGTTAGTATGCCGGAACCGCATCTGGCCCGGAAGGCAGAACCCGTCCAGCCAGTCGCGCGATACGTCTATTCCAATGATGGTTGTCTCAGCTATCATGTCACTCTCTCTTCCTTATGCTTCGCGGTCCCGCAAAATGGGCCGCCGTCAACTGTTCGAGACGGTGAAGAGAGGCGGGATCAGCCTGCTAGAAAACGTGGTCACGCCACAAGGTGTTTAGCGCTGTATCCCACCCCGTCGCCGGTCCTGGCCGGGAGCGGTGACGGCGGATCTATAGCAGGGATGAGACACATAAGGTGTTTAGTCCCGGCATTTGGTGGATCGGATCGAGAGTGAATCGATCTGGCTCTGATGTCCAGATTTTGCAGATGTATTCGTATGGTCAGGACCCATTGATTTCATTGAGGCGTCATGATTCACCGTCCGAAAACAGAGCGGTGACATGTCTGATCTTTTCTGGTTGAGCGACGCGCAGATGGCGCGCCTGGAGCCTTACTTCCCGAAGTCCCACGGCAAGCCACGCGTCGATGATTGTCGTGTTCTGAGCGGGATTATCTTCATCAACCGCAATGGGTTGCGTTGGCGGGATGCTCCGAAGGAATATGGCCCTCACAAGACGCTCTACAATCGTTGGAAGCGCTGGAGCGACAAGGGCATCTTCGTGCAAATGATGGTTGGTTTGGCCGCAGAACAGGTGGAAGAGAAGACCGTTATGATCGACGCCACCTATGGCCAGATCTTGTGCTGCGGGTGCTTCTTGCTGGTATTCGGTTGCTGGTAGATCGGGACCAACCGCATCAGACGCATTAACCTGCGCACACGATGGTGGCCACATTGGTGATCCTTCCGCCTCATATATCGGGCCATTCACTGACCGGCAGGGTATTCACGAAGTGAATATCCCGAGAGGTTGCCGTGAACTATACCAAGGTGTTTCAAGAAACTGTTTGTCGATTATTTTCATGAACCGCAGGTTCTCAACGCTTTCGCCGACGGGCTGATAGTAAAGCCGCGATCGCGACAGCTGCAACAGATCGCACTGTTTGCGAAGGCTTAACTTGTGATCCCGGTTCACCTTTTTTTGCCTCGCGTCCCGAGCAACTGATGCGAGGCTTCGGCCAAAAAATCCCGTTCCACAACCAACTGGCCGATCTTCGAGTGCAGCTTGTCGACGTCCGCGGCGCTTACCTGTTCCGGAGCCCCGCCACGGCGCGTAAACGCCGTCGCCATGCTATCTATCGCTGCCCGCTTCCAAGTTCCGATCTGGGTCGGATGGACGCCATACTTCTTGAAAAGCTCAGCAAGCGTCATCTCCTCGCGGATCGCTTCAAGCGCAACCTTGGCCTTGAACTCGGGCGAATGGTTCTTTCGTTTCTTCATTTAGGATCGTCACTCTCATCATGCGATCCACCTTAACCGCTGGCCTGAGTTGCCGCGACCACCTCTAGGCTCGAAAAACTCGGCGGAAGTTGAGTGGTAACTTTGTCCGCGCCGTACCAGTTCGAGCACTGCGCAGCGAACGGTTGCGCTTCCCGAAGTTGCCATTCCTGAACCGCGCGGCGAAGGAGGAGGGAGAGCCCTATTGTTCGATGCTGCGCAATGAACGAATTACGGCTTTGCCTTGCAAGGACTACAATAGTGCTTATGCAACTTTTCGGTTGTCGCGCATTTTACAAGAGCGGAGAAAAACATGCCTAACGAGACGCCAGACGACCGCGGTTCGCAAATACCCTACATTGTCAGGGCGGCGGAAATCGCCGGGATGGAAGGGCTCGTCAAGACGCATTTCCTCAACCAGAACGCACGCCGCAACAATAAGAGCCTGGGCGATTTGACGGGGCTGACAGGGTTCGGCTTCCACATCATTGAGGTCGAGCCAAGCTGCGAGACCACCGAACACCATGTCCATCATCACGAGGACGAGTGCGTTTATGTGCTGGAGGGCGAGGCAACGGCTGTGATCGGCGATGAAGCATATCCAATCGGACCGGGCGACTTCATCGGCTACCGGAAGGGTGGCCTTGCCCATTCGATCCGCAACACAGGCAAGACAACGCTACGCTGCATCGTGGTCGGAGAGAGACTGGCGCACGATGTGGGCGACTACCCGCATTTGGGTAAACGTATTTACCGCCATGCGGGCTTGCCCTGGAACCTCGTCGATCATGATGCGATTGAGGAACCGAAAGCCGGAGAGAAGAAATAGACCTTCGCGGAAGGGGGCGAAAGTCAGCAAAGGTTCGCTGTGCCGCCTTTGGCCCTTGCCATGATCCTCGATCATGTCGCCGCGCCCTGGTTTGCGGCCCATTCGGGTGACGGTCGCATGGGGCGCGGGGGTTTCGTCGCAAGCTCCGAACGCCCCGATCCTTTGTGGCACGGGCAATAGCCCGTGCGTCTGGGGACCGCCGGTCCCCCACCGCAACCCTGTAAACCTGCACCCAAAGGGGTTTCCCCGACCTTCCTGCGCCTGCGGCTTCGTGCAGGCCGGGTGATCCCCCTCCCCTTTGGTTTTGATTTTCCACCTATTGGAGATAAACCACCGGCTTTCAGCCGGTCCGCTTCAGCGTATCTTGTTCTGATGTTCGTCAACCGCGCACACGCGATTTTACCACAGGTTCCACGTCGTCTGGGTCACGAAATACCGCTACAAGGTTCTTCAGGGCGCGATGCGGGAACGGCTCCGCGAGATCATCCGCCAGACCTGCGAGGAACTGGGCGTCCATATCGTACGCGGGGTGCTCGCGCGGGACCATGTCCACATGTTCCTGTCAATCCCGCCCAAGCTGTTGCTGTCGGACGTGATGCAGCGGATCAAGGGCCGGTCATCGCGTCGCATCCAGATGGAGTTTCCCGACTTGCGCAAGCGTTACTGGGGCAGACGGTTCTGGGCCAGCGTATACTTCTCGACCACCTCGGGAAATGTGACAGACGACATCATTATGCAGTACCTGGAATTACATTCCGCAAAATGATGCCACCGGCGTCAGCCGGTGTGTCGTTCACTTCAGAGTTGCAGCGGTTCCCCCCCTGCCCTCGCCGGGTGACAGGCTTTCAGGAGAGGGGCGCGCTTCGCGCTTCCTCGCCAGAAACCCCGCCCCGATTTTCGGCAAAGACCGAACCGGGCGGCACCACGAACGAGCGCCACACATGGCATTTCAAGTTGTCGTCACCACCGAAGAAGGCATGACCAGCATTTAGGAGGCAGATGACTGCCTCCAAGGCACAGTCAGAGAATGATCTTTCTGCTGTCGATCGCACCCTCAAAGAAGGGACGATATCGTTCACTGCCTTTGACAGCCGCGTCGACTGTGCGGGCCATCTTGGCAGCGATTGAGGTATACGCCTTGCGGCGCAAATGGGTGTTGTGACGGTCTTTTGAGATGACGGGCTGGCACAAAATCAAGCCGGAGCTGTTCAGGACGCAGCCATACAACCTTCCGCGATGTGACAGCTAAGTCGTAGAGGCGCCGACCCGTAACGCAACGCGCCCAGTTTTTCACCCGAGCGGTATCCCTCGAGACCGGATCAAAATCCCTGCTTCACTGCAGTATTTCGGGGTTGAATTGCTGCAGTGCGGCATTACATCGGGGATAACACTAAGCGACAAACGAAACACTCCCGAAAGGAGATTCATCATGGCCAAGCAGAACGCAAAATCCGCAGCGAACGACATTCAGAACCTGTTCGGCCCGCAAGGCTATCAGAGCGTCTTCAAAACCTGGGCGAGCATGAATGAGCGCATGGCGTCAATCGCCATCCACGCCGGTACCCGGGCGAACGATATCGCAAGCGAGACCACGAAAGAAGCGCTCTCGAACATGCGCGACTTGACCAAAGTCCGCGACGCAGTTTCCGAATACGGCAATGCCTACAAGGACTTCGTGAAGAAGCAGGCAGAACTGTTCACGCGCGCCGCTCAGAACTATTCGAACGAAACCCAGAGGGTCGGCACTAAGGCCGCGGAGCTTGCTTCCAAGTCCGGCGAAGAGATCAGCGACAAGGTGACCACCGCTGCCGAAGGCGTCGCTCAGACGGTCCACTCGGTGACCCAAAAGGCGGCCTGAGGCTGCAAGCTGTAGAGATCGACTGATGATGAGCGGCGAGTCCTGCAAGGAGCTCGCCGTTTACTTTCGGCAGAAGGCGCTTGGATCTGGTCCGGCGCGGCGTGCGTTAACCTGCGAGGACTCGGCACTTCTGATCCACCAAAGCGCGACCAACACGGTGATGCGCGTTCGGGTGCTGCCTGACAGCCGACCCGACATCGTTCAAACTGGTTTTTTTGCAATTGTTCCTGCCTGTTTCGCGCGAGGAAGCCCAGTTTGTCGTGCCCCGTCAAATCAGACGCTCGACAGTTGTGCGGCATCCTTTGCAATCAACATTGCCTCGGCGCTGGCCTGCCGTAACTGACCATTGGGCGACGGATGATATGAGCAGAAATAGAGCCCCCGCGCCGCGGTTGCCCCGCCGCTGATTCGCGGCCGCCCGGTGGCATCCAGAACGTCGGCAGAGTCCGGCAACATGGAGCGCAGATCGACGCCATAGCCGGTAGAAAGGATCACGTTGTCAAAGGTTTCGGACGTCCCGTCGTCAAAGCGGATGTTTTCCTTGTCGAATGACACGATCCCCGGATGAACGGAAATGCGACCAGCCTTGATCTCTGACAGTGCGCCAATGTCGATCAGCGGGATCTTTCCATCTTCGACCACTTGGCGCAGTGGTCCTTTTTCAGCCTGACGCAGCCCGTAATCTTCGGGTCGCCCAATCAGGGCACGTACCACAGGCGCGGTCATCGCATCAGCGGCATGGGCTGGGAACAGCTTTCTCAGCAGGCCCATCGAGGTCGTCGGGATACCCAAAATCTCCTTAGGCAGGATGTTGATCGGACCGCGCACGCACAGGCCGACATCAATCCTAGCCTGCGCCAGATCAAGCGCGATTTCGCCGCCTGAATTGCCAAAGCCGACAACCAGCACACGCTTTCCATCGTATGGTTCGGGGTTCCGGTACGCAGAGGAATGCAGAATATCGCCAGGAAACCTGTCCTGACCGGGCCAGTCCGGCAACCGTGGCGTTGCGTTTAGACCGGTGGCAATCACGACGATATCCGCAGTCTCGACACCATTCGCGTGCTCGACGCACCACGCTCCATCGTTGCGCTTGACAATATTGACGAGGCACCCGAACCCGATATCGAGCGCGAAAGTTTCGACATATCGCTTCAGATAATCGATGACATCCGTGCGGGATGGGTAGCGCCCGGCGTCTTTGGGAAAAGCCAGATAGGGCAGGTTTGAACGGCCCCGCGAAGTGTGCAGGTGTAGCCGATCGTAATGCGCGTGCCAGGCCGGTCCGACCGTGTCGGCACGTTCCAGAATGCGTGTTTTCATGCCCGCCTTCTGTAGACAGACGGCTGTGGCAAGCCCCGCCGGCCCCGCGCCGATGACAATTGCCCTAGGATGGCTTTCGGTCATTTTGGCCCTTAACTTGGAATCCTGATTTGGACTGCCTTGCCTGAGTCTACTGGCACAGAAGTTTTGATTTCAATAGCTGGTATTGCCAAGTTGTTGGTGGCCGGTTGTGAAGCATTGGCAACGGTTGGATCATGCCGCCATTTCGGCGGTGTAATCGGACCGGAGGCTGAATGCATCAGTGCGGGCGTGGCGGTATGAGGTTGCAGTAAGTCGATAGCGGCGCGGTCGGGAGATCAGGTTGATCTGGTCATGTGCTGACAGAAACCTTTGAGCCTGCCGGTGGGATTTGAATCGGCCAAATATTTTCTCTCGTTTACGCGTCGGCCTGTGCGACACTTCGATCGCATTGTTCGAACCCCTGTAGGCGCGATGATCCGCGCCCGGTGCCAGCTTACTGATGGGCTGGATGTAGCTGCGCAACTTGTCGGTGATCACGACCCGTGGTTCGCCGAACAGGGTGAACAACCTTTGGAAGAACCGCTTTGCGGCCTTTGCGTTTCGGCGTGTTTGCACGAGAATATCGAGCACGTCGCCATTTGCGTCGATCGCGCGCCACAACCAATGTTTCTTGCCACGGATTGTA
>NZ_SLZU01000024.1 GCF_004342065.1 Primorskyibacter sedentarius
CAGCTTGCACTCGACCCCGTCAATCACACCAAGCGTCTCGCCAAAATCCACCTGCGCGTGACCGGGCGCGTGCGACAGCGGGACGAACACTTCCTTTGATCGGCGTTGCTTCTCGCGGACATAATCCGTGACGATCGTGATCCCCCGGTGAAGCCATGCTCCTCCCGCAGCCGGGCATGGATGCGCTTGGCCGTATGCCGCTGCTTCTTGATGACCCGTTTGTCGTCTTCGAGGATCTGATCGATAATCGGAATGAACGGATCAAGCTTCGGGCGGACAGGCAAAGCAGTTCGCCGATATCCCGGGGGAACGGAATGCAGCAGGATCTTTGCCACCGTTTTGCGGTCGATCCCAAAAAGACGACCAGCTGCACTCTTGCTCATACCATCAACATGGCACGCTCGATGGACACGGTTGTATAAATCCACAGAATACATCTCCCCACCCTCCGCTCAGCAGCTTCAGGTGTCAGACTGCGGAATTTTACTCCGCGACGGTCAGATCATCAGACCGTTTCTGCGGACATTTTGTCTCCGGGATTCACACCAGGTTGATCAGATGGCTTTCGAATTCATGCCCGATCTCAGCGATGACGATCCGTACCCGTTTCGAACAGCTCGACATCGGCGCATGCCACAGATGCAGCCCGGAGAGGTCTTTCAGAGAGGCATCCTGAGGTTCGATCCTGGGCATTGTCTTAGTCCTTAGAAATTGACCCGGTCGCCGCCCTTGAGCGCGAGGATCTCCCGCGCTTCGTCGGGCGTTGCAACCTCGCAGCCGAGGTCTTCGACGATGCGGCGGATCTTGGCGACCTGCTGGGCGTTGCTTGTCGCCAGTTTTCCGCGGCTGATGAACAGGCTGTCCTCCAGCCCGACGCGCACGTTGCCGCCCATCTGGCTGGCGGTGGTGGCGAGATTCATCTGCGAGCCGCCCGCGCCCAGCACTGACCAGCGGAAATCGTCGCCAAACAGCCGGTCGGCCGTGCGTTTCATGAACACCAGGTTATCGACCTCCGGCCCGATGCCGCCAAGGATGCCAAAGATGAACTGGATGAAGACCGGCGCCTTGAAGAGCCCGATATCCATGCAGAATTTCAGGTTGTAGAGGTGGCCCACGTCGTAGCATTCATGCTCGAACTTGATGTCATGCGGGGCCAGCGTGTCGGCGGCTTCCTTGATGTCACGAAAGGTATTGCGGAAGATATTGCCATCGGAATTGGCAACGTAGTCCTTCTCCCAGTCGAACTTCCAGTCGTCATCCTTGTAGCGGTTGGCAAGCGGGTGGAACGAGAAATTCATGCTGCCCATGTTCAGCGAACACATTTCGGGGCTGAACGTCTTGGCCGGTGTGATCCGGTCCTGGATCGACAGGCTCAGCGAACCGCCGGTTGAAATATTCACCACCGCGTCCGTCGCCTGCTTGATGCGCGGTAGGAAGGGCTGGAAATCCTTCACGTCGACCGAGGGAGCGCCGGTTTCATTATCGCGCGCGTGCAGGTGCAGGATCGACGCGCCTGCCTCGGCCGCATCCATCGCCTGCTGGGCGATGTCGTCATAGCTGAAGGGCAGCGCATCCGACATGGTCGGCGTGTGGATCGCCCCGGTGATGGCGCAGGTGATGACGGTCTTTTGGCGTGCCATTGATCAGGCTCCTTTGGATGGGTCTCGCTTGACGCGGTAGCCAAGCGGAAAGAGTTGCAGGTCGAACCGGTCGCGGATGAAACCCCAGACACCCTTGGGCGCTTTCAGCATCATCACGATGGCGAAAAGACCCAGAACCATCAGGTAGATCGTTCCGAGATCGGCCAGCGTTTCGCGCAGGGCGAAGAAGATCAGAGTGCCGATGATCGGCCCTTCGATGGTGCCGATGCCGCCGATAACGACGATGAAGATCACGAAGGCGGTCCAGTCGTTGACGTTGAACGCGGCCGTCGGGCGAAATCCGCAGCTTTTGCAGGGAGATGAGTGCGCCGATCATGGCGGTGAGCGCCGATGTCGTGACGTAGACAAAGAACTTTGTCCGCCAGATGTCGATGCCCAGAGAGCCAGCCGCCAGTTCGTTGTCGCGGATCGCGGTCAGTGCCAACCCCTTGCGCGAGCGCAAAAGCAGGTAGACCACGGTGACGACCAGAAGCGCCGCGCCCAATGCCAGCCAATAGCTGAGAGCCTCACGCGCAGAGCGGCCATCGGCCATCGAGCGCACGATATCCGTGGGAAGCGATGTGCCCGAACCGCCGCCAAGCGCCGACACCTGGGCAAAGCTCAGCCGGAAGACCTCGGCCATGACCCATGTGCCGATGGCGAAATAGGCACCCCGCAGGCGGAAGATCAGCGCGGCGACCGGGACAGAGATCAAAGCGCCCAGCACGCCGGCCGCAGCAATAGCGACCAGAGGCGGCAGACCCGCAAACATGGTCAGCGCGAACAGCATGTAGCCGCCAAAGCCCACATAGGCTTGCTGCCCGACCGAGACCAGCCCGGCATAGCCTGCCAGAAGGTTCCAAAGCGAGGCCAGCGACAGGTAGAGAAACAGCTCTCCCAACAGTCGCAGGTCGGCACGACCCGCCCACCAGGGGGCAGCGATCAGAAGTGCAACGGCGATTGCGCCGATCACGGCGGCCGCTCGGGCCGCGGCAGAGCTGCGGGTTACAGTGTATTGGGTCATCCGCTGATCCTCGGGAAAAGGCCGTTCGGACGCACGGCAAGGACGATGAGAAAGGCGAGGTGCCCGGCCAAAAGCTGCCAGCCGGGATTGATGGCAGCGCCCAGTGTCTGCGCCACGCCAAGGATGATGCCACCGGCCAGCGTGCCCCAAAGGTTGCCAAGCCCGCCAATGATGACCGCCTCGAAGCCGAAGATCAGTCTTCCGCCCCCGATCGAGGGGTCAAAGCTGGTGCGGATGCCCAGAAGCAGCCCCGCGACGGCCGTCACGGCAAGGGCCAGCGCCATGGCCTGACCAAAGACATGGCGTTTGTTCAGACCCATGAGTTGCGCGATGTCCTGATTGTCGGACACGGCGCGGAAGGCTCGGCCAAGCGCGGTGCGATAGAACGTCCATTGCAGCCCGGCAACCACCGCCACGGCGATGGCGAAGGTCAACAGCGGCAGGACGCCCACGGCCAGCGGGCCAAGCGCGATACTGGCAGTCTCCAGCGCACCTGCATCCAGTTTCTGCGGATCGGCGGAATACCCTTCAAGCAAGGCGTTCTGGATGATGACCGACAGGCCGAAAGTGACAAGCAGGGGCGGCAGGATATCGTCGCCCAGGGTTTGGTTCAGCACAGCCCGTTGCAGGACATATCCAATCCCCGCCATGGCCGGGACGACCACGATCAGCGCCACCAGCGGATGCAGACCTAGCATCACGGTGGTCGTCAGCCCCAGATAGGCGGCCAGAACGATCAGGTCGCCATGGGCGATATTGACCAGCCGCATGACCCCGAAGATCAGGCTGAGCCCCGCTGCAAAGAGCGCGTAGAGCCCGCCCAGAAGGGTGCCTTGCAGAATTGCATTGATCCATTCCATGTCATTCGATCCCGAAATAGGCGCGGGAAATATCCTCGCGCGAGACGGTTGAGGACGCGCCTTCAAGTGAGACGCGCCCGTCTTGGAGGCAGTAGACCCGGGAGGAGACGGCAAGCGCCTTGGTCACGTCCTGCTCGACAATCACCGCCGACATGCCGCCGCCGACAATACCGGGGAGCGCGTCGTAGATGTCCTTGATGATGATGGGCGCAAGGCCAAGGCTGATCTCGTCAAAGAGGATCAGGTCGGGGTTCGACATCAGGGCGCGACCGATGGCGACCATCTGCTGCTGCCCGCCCGAAAGCGAAGTGGAGGCCTGATGCTTGCGCTCGTCGAGGATCGGAAACAGCTCATAAACCTTGGAGAGCGACCACGGGCCTTTTCGGCCGACACGCCCCCCGATGATCAGGTTCTCCTCGACCGAAAGCGACGGGAAAAGCTGCCGCCCCTCGGGCACAAGCGCCAGCCCACGTGCGGCCACCTGATCGGCACGAAGCGCCCCAATGGGCTGATTGCGATAGCGGATCTGGTCCGGCCCGTTGCGCATCAGCCCGGCAATCGACCGCAAGAGCGTTGTCTTGCCCGCACCGTTGGCGCCGATGATCGCCAGCACCTCGCCTTCGTCAACCGTCAGATCAAGCCCGTAGAGAGCCTGAAAATCGCCGTAGAAAGCTTCGAGTTTCGAAATGTTCAGAATGGGTTCAGGCATCAGCGTCGATCCCCAGATAGATTTCCTTGACCTCGCGGCTGTCCATCACTTCGCGCGGATCGCCCTCGGCTATCTTTCGGCCGAAATCGATCACCACCAGGCGGCTGACCACTGCAAGCAGCGCATGGACCACATGTTCGATCCAGATGATCGAAACGCCCGTGGCGTGAACGTCCTTGATGGTCTGCACCAGCGAGTGGCATTCGGCCTCTGTCAGCCCGCCCGCGATCTCGTCCAGCAACAGCAGCTTAGGCTTGGCACAAAGCGCGCGGGTCATCTCCAGCCGCTTGCGGTTGAGCAGCGTCAGGCTGCCCGCCGGGGTGTTGGCCTTGTCCATCAGCCCGGTCTGTTCCAGCACGTCAAGGCACAGGGTTTCCGCCGCACGGCCCGAAAGACCCGCGGCCTGGGTGGCCGCGATCATGGCGTTCTCGAAAACGGTCATATGGGTGAAGGGCTGCGGCACCTGAAAGCTGCGGGCAATGCCCATACGGCTCCGTGCAGCAGCGCTTTGCGCGGTGACGTCCCGCCCGTCGAAATGCACCTTGCCGCTGTCGGCGGCAAGCGTGCCGGTGATCAGGTTGAACATCGATGTCTTGCCTGCGCCGTTCGGCCCGATCACACCCAACGCTTCGCCCTGGGACAGCTCATAGTTCAGCTGGTCGGCCACCTTGACCGCGCCGAAGGCCCTGGACAGGCCTTCGAGTTTCAGGATCTTACTCATGTGAGCCTCGTGATACAGAGCCATGGGCGGCACCGGGCGCGCCGGTGCCGCGATGTTTCAGAGCAATTTCAGCTCGCCCGTGGTCGGGATTTCCGGCGCATGCGCGTTGGCCACGATCTTGAGGTCAAACGCGTCGCCCTCTTTCTGCCACTGCCCAGAGACAAGCGGCGTCTTGGTGACGTTGTTGATCGGACCATTGGACCAGTCTACCGGACCCACGATGGTGTCGAGCTTGGTCCCGGCGACCGCGGCGGCGATGGCCTCGTAATCCCCCAGATCCTCGGCCCGCTTGACCACGTCTGCGACCACTTCGAACAAGGCATGTTTGAAGCCGATCGGCTGGGTCCACGGACGGCCAGAGGCTGCCGTGTACCCCTCGGCAAGCGCCTTGGCCGACGCGCCAGTCAGGGACGACGCGAAGGGGTGGTTGGGAGACCACCAGACTTCGGAGGAGAGCCCGTCTCCGCGCTCGCCGAGGGATTCGATGACTGATGGGAACAGCAGCGCCTTACCGATCGTCACGATCTTGGGGTTGAAACCCTGCTGCGCCGCCTGCGCCCAGAAAGTCGCAAAGTCAGGCGCGATCATGTTGCCGGTGACGATCTCGGCGCCCACGTCCTTGAACGCATTGATGTAGCTGGAAAAGTCATCCGTCAGTGGCTGATAGCGACCGGGATCGGTCAGGCTGTACCCGGCGGCTTCCAGCGGCTTTGGCAAACCAAGCTCTGCGTCGCCCCAGGCATTGCCATCCGCGTCGTTCGGGAACAGCCCGCCGACCACTTTCGCCACACCCGCGCTGTCCCACATATCGAGGAAGGCCGCGATCACGTCTTCGAGCCCCCAGAAGAAGTGGTAGGTATAGTCGAAGCCTGTCCCCGGCACGCCGTTGCGGCCAAAGAAATACGGCTGCCACGGGCAGTCGGTGGTGATGCAGGGCACCTCGTTGATCTCGGCCTGGTCCGACACCGGGTTCACAGTATCGGGGGTCGAGGCCGCGACGATGATGTCGACCTCGTCACCAAGGATCAGGTCCGCCGCGACCTCTGCCGCGCGGTTCGGGTTCGACTGGCTGTCCTTCGAGATGATCTCGATGTTCCAGGTCTTTCCGTTGTTTTCGATACCGGCGTTGAAGTGGTCCTGAATGGCGGCCAGCACGTAATCATCGGCCTCGGCAAACCCGGCCAGCGGCCCGGTGCGGGGGCTGACATGGCCAACCCCGAGGGTCGGGTTTTGCGCATAGGCGCGGGTGCCGGTCAGGACCGCCGGGGCGGCCAGCATCGCGGCGCTCGCGGTCAGGAATCCACGGCGTGTGGGGGTCAGCAATTTTTTCATTTTTATCTCCTCCTCCCGGCCTCCCCGCCGGGTTTGTTGTGAAGTCACTGCAGTTTCAGTCGTCCAGAATGCCTTCGAGCCGGGTCAGATGGCGGGCCACCCGGGCGCGCACTTCGTTGGCTTCGGTTTCTGTCCATTTGCGGAAACCTTCGCCGGTTTTCATGCCCAGTTTCCCGTCGCGGACAAGCTGTTCAAGATAAGGCGACGGGCCCTGACGGCTTTCGAGATCGAACAGAACGTTCTCGTGGATATCCAGCGTCAGATCGGTGCCGACCAGATCGGCGTTTTCCAGCGGGCCAAGCACGGCAAGGCGGCGGCCAAAGCAGGATTTCACCACTGTATCAACAGCCTCCGCGTCGCAGATCCCGCGCTCGACAAGGCTCACCGCTTCGCGCCAAAGCGCGTGCTGCAAGCGGTTGCCAATAAAGCCGGGCACGTCTTTTTCCACGATCACCGGCGTCTTTCCGGCACTTTCCAGCAGGGCATACATCCGCCGGGCCACATCCCCATCCGTCCACTCGGTCTTGATGACCTCGACCAGTGGGATCAGGTGCGGCGGGTTCCACCAATGGGTTCCCAATGCGCGTTCGCGCAGCTTCAGCCCCTCCATGATCCTGGTGATCTGGATGACCGAGGTGTTGGAGGCCAGAACCGCGTGGTCCGGCGCGTGCTCCTCCACTTCGGCGAAGATCTGGCGCTTGAGGTCCAGCTTTTCCGGTGCGGCCTCAAAGACGAAATCCGCATTGCGGACAGCCGAACCGATCGAGGAACACAGCTCGATCATTTTCAGCGCGCGGGCAATCTTTGCCTCGTCCGCACCCAGAACCTTCAGGCTGTCGGAAATCCGCTTCGGCGCGGATTTCAGCGTCTCGGCATGCGGGTCCGAAATGGTCACATACTGCCCGGCACGCGCCAGCGTCAGGGCGATGCCGTGACCCATAAGCCCGGCACCGATAACGGCCATCTGCTGCTTTTTGGGAACCATCGTTCAGCCCGCCGTATAGCCACCGTCAGCATATAGAATATGCCCGGTGTAAAAATCGGATGCCCTGGAGGCGAGGAACAGCAGCGGCCCTGCGAGGTCTTCCGGTTCGCCCAGTCGGCCCTTGGGCACGCGGGCAAGGAAACCGGCGCGCACGGTCTTGGCCTTTTCGTCGTCGCCAAACATCCAGGCGGTCAGCGGCGAGCGGAAAACAGTGGGCGCAATCGCGTTGACGGTGATGCCGGTGGGGCCAAGTTCGCACCCCAGCGCCTTGACGATGCCATCGGTCGCGGCCTTGGAGGCGCAATAGGCGGTATACCCCGCCGGATGACCCAAAAGCCCGCGTGCCGAGGACACCAGAACAATCTTGCCGCCATCGCCCTGCGCCTTCATCTGCCCGGCTGCGGCCCGTGCCAGCAGCCAGCTTTGCGTGACATTGGCATCCATGACGGATTCAAAGGTTTCGGGCGACATGTCATTGATCAGCGCCACCTTGTTCATACCCGAGGCCACGACAAGAATGTCGAGCCGCCCGTAGGCCTCGACCGCCTGAGCGACCAGACCATTGCAGGTTTCCTCGTCCGAGGGGCGCTTGTTGATCGTGGTCACCTCGGCGCCCGTGTCGCGGCATTCCTGCGCGATCTCGTCCAGCGCCTCCTGATTGCCCGCCACAAGCACCAGCTTGCAGCCCGCCCCGGCAAGAACGCGCGCGGCGACCATGCCGAAAGCGCCCGAAGCCCCGGTGATCAGCGCCACCTGCCCCTTTACCTCGAACATCGATAGGGGATTTGACAATGCGTTCATCTCTCAGGCCTCCGGCGGGTATGGAATGACGACCAGCATCTTGCATGTGTCGTTAGAGCGGTTCTCGATCTTGCGGACTTCATTCGGCGGGATGGTGCAGCTGTCCATCCGGCCCAGCACGACCTCTTCGTCGCCTACGATCACCGTCATCTCGCCTTCGAGCACGACATAGACCTTCTCAACAGGGGTGCTGTCGGGCCCTGCGCCGCCGCCGGGCAGAAACTGGCTGAACCCCACCCACTGATTGGTCGGCCCGCCCTCTTCGAAACCCTGAAGCCTGAGCCCGTGGCATTCGAAATGGTTGGGCGCGGTATAGGGTTGAGCATCCTTGAAACGTTTTACATGCATGGTGTCCTCCCTCGCACTCGCATCGTGAAAAGAAGCCGCCGGTTCCCCGGCGGCCAGTCAGGGAGTGATCAGAATTCGGACCCGTCATCGATGCGGAAGTTCTGCGACTTGTCGATCATCGCAACAAGGCGCACGATGCAGCCGTCGCCGCGGTCCCAGTTCCAGGGGAAGAATGCAAAGGTGCAGCGCTTGCCCGTCACCGCGTCCAGATCGCCACCGACATTTTCGATACCCATGATGCCGTTCTTGAACAGGATGTTGTGCACCGGCTCCCAATCGGGGAACGCGTCTTTCCAATCCACGCCGCCGGACCATTCCTTGTACTCTTCGGCAAGGTGGGGCAGCAGAGGACCATTGCGCTGCGGGCCGATTGCGGTGGCCAGTGGGTGGTCATTGGCTTGTGTGTCGTGGCCTACGACCTTGACGCCCTTTTCGACCATCCATTCGCCAGCCGACGCAACGAAGCCGGGGCAATAGGCAAAGTAGTCGCCATCTTCATACTGCTTGTGCCATCCGGTATTGATGATGAGCACGTCGCCTTTGCGGATCGCATGACCACAAGCTTTTTCCAGATCCTCGCCGGTGATCGGTTCCCATTTCTTTTTGGGCAACGACACGACGATGCCGGTGCCGAAAAAATGCGGCAGCGGCACTTCGTCGATGAATGGCGTGCCCTGCACCACGTGCGCCGGCGCGTCGATGTGCGTGGTGGCATGCATCGTGGTGGTGATGCGCTGGCTCAGCACACCTGACTTGGCCATGTAGTGAATGCGTTCGATCTTGGTATCTTCGAAATAGGGCCAGTTGGGGTTCTGAAACCCGAAACGGTGGCTGAGATTATAGAACTCCAGCCCCATGTCGTTATCGGTATTTGCCTGAAACTCGATTCCGCGGATCTCGACCATCGGATGCACCTTCTCTGTTCACCGGCGAGGTGCCGGCGTCGGATTGTATGTCTATGCAGGAAGCTCCTCCTACTGTACCGAATACCGGTACATACTGACCACCATGCGGTCAATAAAAACTTGTAATACGGTTGCCATGCACCGCATTGCGATACATAACTAACGAAACAGAAACCGCCCCATATTGAACTGAATCGGAAGGTGCAGACGTTAGATGGTTGAAGAAAATGACAAAAAAGACCGCAGCGGCATTCAGGTCATTGCGCGGGCTGCCGCCATTCTGCGCGTTCTGAAAGAGGAACGGGGCGGGCTCAGCCTTGGTCAGATTGCCCGTCGGGTCGACTTGCCCCGCTCCACGGTACAGAGAATCACGGGCGCCCTGTCCACAGAGCGGTTCATCATTCAGGACCCGAATGGCGGCGGTATCCGGCTGGGTCCAGAGCTGGGAGCCTTTGCCGAAGCGGCCAATTTCAATATCGTGGAACGCTGCCGCGCGATCCTGAACGAGGTCACTCAGAAGACCGGCGAAACCACGGATCTCGCCGTGCTGCGTAATGGCGGGATGATCTTTCTTGACCAGGTGCCTGGGTTGCACCGTTTGCGCACCGTGTCCTCCGTGGGAGAGGTCTTTCCCCTGACCACCACTGCCAACGGTCTCGCCTGCCTTGCGCTCATGCCCGAAGACGAGGCGCGCCACCTGATCGACCAGGAAACCGCCGGTGGATTATCAGATGATGAGCTCAAGGCGCTGCTGGCCAATCTGCAAGACATCCGCGCGAGCGGGCTGGCCCATGATATTGATGAACACACCGCCGGAATTTCCGCCATTGGATTTGCGTTCCGTGACCTCAGCGGGAATTACCACGCGATTTCGGTGCCGGTTCCGACAATGCGCTTTGCCGACATACGGTCGCGTCTGGAAACCGCGCTGCAGGAGGCAAGACAAAAGGTGCAGGCGGAGTTTTCATCCGGGAAATAGCTGCGATCTATTGGCGTGGATCTGACCGGAACGGGTGCTGACGACCTTCGCCGCCAGAAGCGCCTTCAGGTCGGCCACTGCTTTCGATGCCCCTAGGCTACCCTTGTAGCCCCATTGGCGCGAACTCACTGCAAAAATCCACTCAGATCACATGCCGACTGCGTTTCATCAAAGACAAGTCCGAGGATTACGATCAGTGCCTTGCCTGTCATTCCTGCAATGCAAAATCGATCTGAATTTGGGTGCCATCGGGATCGCGCTGGCGGAACTGAGCGATCTTTAACTGCTCCAGAACAAACCGCTGTTAAGGAATAGCCCCATCACCGCCCTCCTCGACCGGGCAGATCGCAGCGTCATCCCCCGCTAAAGCCACGCGCCCGGGAATGGAAAATCCGGGCGCGGACCAGAGCGCAGGCTTTTGACGTCGCCAGACCGATCCATCACCGTTTTGAGCTGGGTCGTTCGGATATTGTCGCGATCAAGCCTGCGCATATACAGTTCAGAACCCTTCCAGAACGATCTTGCCCTTGGCCTTGCCACTTTCGATCAGCGCATGGGCACGCTTGAGGTTTCCTGCGTTGATCCTCCCGAAGCTTTCGGTTGCGGTCGACCGGATCTTGCCCGCATCGATCATGCCAGCCACCGCATTCAGAATTTCACCCTGACGCGCGATGTCGTCTGTGGTGAAAAGCGAACGGGTGAACATCAGTTCCCAATGGATCGACACGGCCTTGCCTTTGAACGGCATGATGTCGAACCCTTTGGGGTCATCGATCAGACCAAACCGGCCTTGCGGCGCGATGAATTCGGCGATCTGGGGCACATAGGTTTCGGAGTAGTTGGTCGAGAAGACAAAGGCAGGCGCACCGATGTTGAGGGCTGCGATCTGCTCTGGCAGCGGTTTGGAGTGGTCCACGACGTGATGGGCGCCCAGTTCCCTGACCCAGTCCTGCGTTTCCGGACGCGAAGCCGTGGCGATGATCGTCAGGTCGGTCTGCTCTCGCAGAAGCTGGATCGCGATGGACCCCACGCCGCCAGCCCCACCGATGATGACAATGGCATTGGCCGCACCCGGCACCGGATCAGCAACCTTGAGGCGGTCAAAGATCATTTCCTGAGCCGTCAGGGTTGTCAGCGGCAATGCCGCGGCAGCAGAGGTTTCAATGGTTTTCGGCGCGTGACCGACAATGCGCGCATCAACAAGGTGATACTCGGCATTGGTGCCATCGCGGTTGATCGCGCCTGCATACCAGACCTTGTCGCCCGCCTTGAACTGGCTGACCTCGCTTCCGATCTCGACAACCTCCCCCACTGCATCCCACCCCAGGATCACGGGTGCGTCACCCTCGGCGGGGCGGTTCTGGCGAACCTTTGTATCGACGGGGTTGACCGACACGGCTGCAACCCTGACCAGAATATCGTGGCCGGTCGCAGTTGGTTTGGCGACCTCAAGGTCGATCAGGGCGTCGGCGCGATCAATTGCGCCGTTTGTGGTGTAGCCGATGGCTTTCATCTTCGTTCTCCGAATGGATGGATGGTGCGCTGTCCGTCAGGGGTGCCGCGCGTTGGTTGGGCAAGGTTTGGTTTTCAGGGCAAGTCAGGCCTGGTCGCTGGCGTCTTCACACGTTTTTCGCGCCATGCGTAAGTTACTGATGTCGGGAACAAGTCCATCGCAGAGTGAGGGGGCTTTGCCCGTGGTTACCCGCGAACAAAGCGGCGCACCCACCCTGCGGATTCGACAACGGACGCTGCCAACCCACGGGCGCGGGTTCCGGTCAGATCATAGGGCGAAACCTGGCGAAAGGGGCGCGGTGTACGCTTTGCTTGGACTGGTTCGCGGTTGCGCAGCACCGCGTGAGCGTTGGCCGCGACTGCAGTTTTGGGCATTGGTGGAGTCCTCTAAAGACCTGCTCTGTTGAGCATCATATAAAGTGCAGAAATTCGCAGATAAACGGGCGCAATGCGAAATGATAATTCGGAAATTCCGCATAATACTGATCGAGAATTTCCGCTTGTTTCTGACCATGACCGAAGACGGCAGCCTTGTCGCAGCGGATCGCGAGGCCGGGCTTTCCGCCATCACGGTTTCAGAACATCTTGCAGCGCTTGAGGCGCGTTACGGCGCGGTCCTGTTCAACGGCACGACGCGCTCGCCAAGCCTGACGGATGAAGGCCAAGCCTAGTTGAACATCGACAAGATTACGTTGAGCGAGATCGGGCGCGGCCACGGCGCGTGATCTCATTCACCGAGGCCCTGAACGCATTATTCCAAAGTCGGACCGCTATTAGCGGCGACCTTTCCAGACGCCCCCAATGCTGTTCGGCATCTGGCTCCAAACCGTTGGGATGCAGGCCCCGCTTCAATGATAGCCGGATCAATCTCCGCGCTGTTCTCCACGGCGCACGGCTGCACGCCTATTGCGAAGCGCGGCGTGGTCACTGGCCTGATGCTCACGGCAGCACTCAATGCGTTCCGGCGCTCGCCTTCCCCCGGCCGTGCGAACTGCGCCGTTCGATAAGTTTCGAAACCCGCACTGCTCATATGATACTATTCGTGACAGTAGCGCTGACCTCGGTCACCATGCCATCGGTCAACCTGTGAAAAGGAAACTGCCAATGCGCGCATTCTCTCGCCGCTCTGCTTTGCAAGCGATTGGGGCGTTTGCCGGAACGGCATTGTCGCCCCGCGCATCCTTTGCCGGTGACGGCCTGCCCGTGCTGCGGGCAGCGCCCTCAAAAGCCCAGCTTGCCCCTGAAGGATACCCCGCCACACCGGTCTGGGCCTATTCGACCGGGGCAGCAGGCACAGTTCCAGGCCCGGAAATCAGGGTGACCGCAGGTGACCGGGTCAGGTACCGGCTGGTCAATGATTTGCCGCAACCGACCGCCGTGCACTGGCATGGCATTCGGATTGCAAATGCGATGGATGGCGCGGCGCCGTTGACCCAGGCGGCCGTTCAACCAGGGGGTAGTTTCGGCTATGACTTCGTCGTTCCGGATCCCGGAACATACTGGTATCACTCGCATAACCGCAGCGCGGAACAGGTCGCACGTGGGCTTGCCGGCCCGTTGATCGTGGAGGATCAAGACCCCTGGCTGGGCGAAGACGGGGCCGCGACCCGCGAAATTGTAATGGTTCTGGATGATTGGCTGCTTGGCGGCGATGCGAGGATTGTCGAAGGCAGATGGGACGATCTGCACGCGGCCTCACATAACGGGCGCATGGGAAACACGGTTACGGTGAACGGCGCCGCCTATCCCGAATTGGCTATCCGTCCCAAAGAGCGTGTGCGGCTGCGCATCATCAACGCTGCCACGGATCGGATCATGCCGCTGTCATTTCCGCACCTGTCTGCGCGCGTGATTGCGTTGGATGGTCACCCTGTCATGCCACGGGATGTAGAAACGCTTGTTCTCGGGCCAGCCCAGCGTGCGGATGTAGTGATTGACGGTCGCAGCGATGGCGAGGCCCGCGCCGCACTTCTGCTCGATCCCGGCAACGGGGAATGGGTGGATATCGCAGGCTTCACCCATTCCGGCGAGGCGCTTTCGACACATGGCCCTGACGTGCGGCCCCTGCCCGCATGGCGCACACTCCCCGCGCCGGACTTGTCGAACCCGCAACACGAAACGCTGCTGATGGAGGGCGGCGCCATGCGTGGGATGCAGGAGGCGCGCTATAACGGCGAAACGATGGGCTTTCGCGAACTGGCCGCCAACGGCGTGGTCTGGGCGTTCAACGGGGCGGCAAATGACATGAGCGCACCGATGTTCAGCGCCAATCTGGGCCGGACCGTCCAATTGGAGATGACCAACCGTTCGATGTTCCCCCATGCGATCCACCTGCACGGCCATCATTTCACGGTTCTGGCACGCCATGGTTCTGCCAACACCAAAGGCGACGTGCGCGATACCGTCTTGATCGGTGCGGATGAAACCGTTGAAATCGCTTTCGTGGCCGACAATCCCGGTGCGTGGATGATCCATTGCCATATGTTGTCACATCAGAAATCGGGCATGATGGGCTGGTTCGAAGTGGCCTGACATCCGCCGCCCCTGCCCTTCAACGACGAACAAGGGTCATGCCGATGCCTTTGGGCGTGGTCAGATCCTCAAAGACCAGCGCGCCGATAAGTATCAGGCGCGACTGTGGCCGAAATCAACTTGAACCCCTTCTGATGCCTTCGTGGCAAAGGGGAGTGTTGGACGGCATGTGGCTGGCACGTAGCGTTACCGTCGGCATCGGGAAGGGCAGTGGCACGGGCGATTACCTTGCCCATTGAATCACCGAAAGGGCACCGCGATACGATCTTGCCATGCCCAACCCAGCGCTTTTCCTACGATCCGAAGAGAGACGAGGTTCCGAGCCGCATCAAATCCATTTACGAGGCAGGATACGCCTTGCGATTGGGAGACCATCGATGCCCAAGCGGATAGCTTCTCAGCACGCGGCACGGCAGACATCACGCGCGCGACATGGACACAAATGGCCGCCCACCACAGGCGTCGGCCATCATGGAACGCGATGGAACATGGCCGACGGTCAGACCCGCGACCGCGCAAGACTGGCCCAATCGTGCAGGATCTTTGTGGCCTCCACGTCCAGATGTTGTTCCGACGGCATGATACGCTCGGTGACTGCGTGCCCGCACTCATGGGTCAATCGGTCGACATCCACCGGAAAGCGCGCGGCCTCGGGCAGATCCGCGATGGCCCCACCGGCCTGCGCCATGTCGGCGGCGTAGTAAAGCGCTGCGATCCCGGCGATGTTCATCGCCGCCACACAAAGTGCACAAGGCTCACAGCTTGAATACAACTCGCAGCCGCGCAGATCGACCGTTTCAAGATTGCGGCAGGCATCCCGGATCGCCTCAGTCTCGCCGTGCGAGGTGGGATCGTGGTTCATCACCGAGCGGTTGATCCCCTCGCCGACGATCTTGCCGTCCTTGACGATGACCGCACCGAAAGGCTCTGTCCCCGGGGTCTCAAGAGCCTTTGCCGAGATCTCGATGGCGCGACGCAGGAAGGTTTCATTATACATCGGGAGTTCCTTCTTCGGCCGCGAAACAGGCAACCCGGCGGTTGTGGACATGCGCACGACGCTGCGGACGCTCTGACTTGCAGCGATCAAACACAAGCGGGCAGCGCGGATGAAAGCTGCATCCCGATGGGGGCGAGACCGGCGAGGGCACCTCCCCCGCCATCGGGCTGCGATCGCGCCGCGGTGCCTCCAGATCGGGGATCGTGTCAAGCAGCAGCCGCGTGTAGGGATGCAGCGGGTTGGCAAAGAGGTCGGCCGTCGGCTGGATCTCGACGATGCGGCCCAGATACATCACCGCGATCACATCGGCCATGTGGCGCACAACGCTAAGATCGTGGCTGATGAACAGATAGGTCAGCTCCATCTCTTTCTGCAGCCGTTTCATCAGGTTCAGCACCTGCGCCTGCACCGACACATCAAGCGCCGAAGTCGGCTCGTCACAGACCAGAAACTCCGGCTCCCCGGCCAGAGCCCGGGCGATGGAGATGCGCTGCCGCTGACCGCCGGAAAACTCGTGCGGGAATTTCAGCCCGTCGGCTGGTGCCAGTCCCACGGTGCGCAACAGCTCGTCCACTCGTGCCGAGACGTCAGCCTCTGGCGTGTCAGGCTTCAGCGTGCGCAGCGGCTCGGCGATGATCCGGGCGACACGCCAGCGCGGGTTGAGGCTGGCAAACGGGTCCTGAAAAATCATCTGCAGACGATCACGGTCGCCATGAAACCGGATGCTGCCGCCAGACGGGGGATGCAGCCCGGTGACCAGCTTGGCGATGGTGCTTTTTCCGCAGCCGCTTTCACCAACCAGCGCCAGCGTCTGGCCGCGCTGGATGATGAAATCGACACCATCGACGGCGCGCAGGGTCTTGCGTGGCTTGCGCTCGATCACGCGGTTGAGCCAGGGGGCAGAGACGTCAAAGCGGCGTTCCAGCGCGTCAACTTCCAGTATGGCATTGGGGCGAACGGTCATGCGGCTTCTCCTTGATCGACAGTGCCGGTCTGCGCCAACCAGCAGGCGGCGCCGGTGGTCTCGCCGCTGGCGATGCGCGGTACTTCACTGCGGCAGCGCGGCCCGGCATGGGCGCAACGCGGGTTGAAGGCGCAGCCCGGCGGGATGGCATTGAGCCGCGGCATCGAACCGGGGATCATCTGCAATTCCTCCACATCCTTGCGCAGCGACGGGATCGAGCCCATCAGCCCGGCGGTGTAGGGATGGCGCGGGCGCCGTACCACGTCATCGACCTCGCCGATTTCGGCCAGCCGCCCGGCATACATCACCGCCACCCGGTCGGCGGTTTCGGCGATCACGCCCATGTCGTGCGTCACCAGCATCACCGCCGTGCCCCGTTCGCGGCAAAGCCGTTTCAGCAGCGCCGTGATTTGCGCCTGAATCGACACGTCCAGTGCGGTGGTCGGCTCGTCAGCCACGATCAGTTCGGGCTCGGCACACAGGGCCAAGGCGATCACGATCCGCTGCCGCATACCGCCAGAGAATTGGTGCGGATAGCTGTCGATACGCTCTTCCACCGCCGGGATGCCGACCTCGCGCATCAGCTCTTTGGCGCGCTCGCGGGCCTGACGCTTGTCCAGATCGGTGTGCAGCCGGATGGTTTCGACCAATTGGTCACCGACCCGAAACAGCGGGTTGAGCGAAGTCAGCGGATCCTGAAAGATCGCGCCGATCCGGCGGCCGCGCACCGCCTGCATGGCGCGGTCGTCAAGATCGTCGATCCGGTCGCCTGACAGGTGGATCGTGCCAGCAGCGATCCGTCCCGGCGGCTCAAGCAGGCCAAGGATCGACATGCCGGTCATCGACTTACCGGCACCGGATTCACCGACCACGCCGAGGATCTCGCCACGGTGAATTTGCAGCGAGATATCGTCGACAGCGGTCAGCACGCCCTTGCGGGTGGGAAATTCAACGCGCAGATTCTGCACGTCAAGAACAACATCGCTCATGGCGTGGCCCTTTCGTAGCTGGGGGTGAAGATCTTGGACACCGGTGGGTGGCCTGCGGTGCGGTCCGGGTATTTGGCGATCAGCCCGTCAAACTGCGCCTGAGCGAGAGCCGCGTCTGCGGTCTGGTCGACACCCGGGATCAAGCCATCGGCCATCACCCGCCGCCCATCGATCCAGACGTCGCGCACATCACGGCCAGAGGCGGAAGTCATCAGCGTCTGCACCGGGTCCGGTGTTTGCAGCGTATGGCGCAGGTCGATCACCGCGATATCGGCCTTGGCGCCGACCGCCAGCCGACCAAGATCGGGCCTGTTCAACGCCCCCGCACCGCAGAGGGTGGCAGCGTCGAACATGGCTTCGGATCGGATCGCATCCACACCCCCGGCCAGCCGTGCGGTCATCATGCCGATCTGCATGTTGAGGATCATGTCGGCCGGGTGCGTATCGGTGCCAAGCCCGATATTGATGCCCATGGCGCGAACCTTCGGGAAGCTCTTCAGCATGCCGCCATGGCGCGCGGCGACCAACGGGCAGTGCACCAGCGTGGCCCCTGCCCCGGCGATCTTATCAAACTCCGCCTGGGTTGCCTGCGTGCCATGCGGCAACAACCAATTCGGATGCAGCACCTTGATCCGGTCAAGCCATTCGATGGGGGCGCAACCGTGCTGTTCGCGCACCAGCCGCAGCTCTACCAAGGACTGGCTGCAATGCTGACGCACCGGCGCGCCCATCTCGGCCGCGATATCTGCGGTGCGCTGCAATAGCCGCTCGGTGCAGGTTTCGATCCGGTCAGGGGCAAACATTGCGCGGATGCGCCCACCGGCAATGCCATCGATCCGCTGCGCGAAGTCGGCAGCGTCTTCCAGACCGGCCAGCCCCCGCGCCTCGTCAAAAATGGCACGGATATTGCCCGTTTCATCCGTCACCTGCCCGCCCGTACGATAGGCCGGACCAAGATAGACCCGCAGGCCAAGATCTTCGGCCGCCGCAGCCGCCGCTTCGAACTCTGCCACGGTTTCGCCCCATTCGCGATAAAAGAGCGACGCGATGGGCAGCGCCGTGGTGATGCCGTTTCGGATCAGTTGAGCGAAGGCGTGGCGCTTTTGAAACGCCAACTCCTCTGGCGTGTACATTTCATACTGGCCACGTTTGACGTAACTTTCCGGCCAGACCCGCCCCTTTTTCCACGCCGGACCGTTGTCGTAGCCAAGGATCGTGGTGTCCAGATCGGACAGCGCATCAAGATCGATGAAACCGGGAGAGATCACCGCCGCGCCATAGTCGATTCTACGCGCGACCCCCCCGTCGAAATCGGTGCCTACATGCAGCAGCTCTGTCCCGTCGATCACCACCACGCCGTTTTCATAAACAACGTGGCGGCCATCGCGGTAGCCGATCACCCATTGTGCCGAAAGAAGCGTGCGTCCTTGCATCACGGTGCCTCGATCACGCAGGCGCCGTCGCGGGCAATGACCGCACCCGCCTTCAGCACCAGCTTGCGCGGAGCGTGGGTAACAACAGCTTCGGCGAGGGTTTCGCCCTCGACCAGCAGGCAATCCGCACGGCAGCCGGGCTCCAGCCCATAGCCGTCAACCTCCATGATCGCGGCACCGCCAAAGGTGCAGATTTCCAGCGCCAGTTCCACCTCGTCATCGCGGCGCAGGTTGTTGCGCATGCCGATCTGCATCGCCTTTTCCAACATGTCCGAGTTGCCATAGGGCCCCCAAGTGTCGCGGATGCCGTCGCAGCCCGCGCCGGTGAGAATGCCTTGGGCCTTGAGTTCTTTGACCATGGGCACAGGCGCCGAGGCGGGTGCTGTCGTCAGAATATGGATGCGGTTCTCGGCCAGTTTCTCTTGCAGGCCCGCCACATAGGCACGATCCACCGCACCAAGGCAAAAGGCGTGAGAGATTGACACCTTGCCCTGCATGCCAAGCGCTACGGTCCGGTCGATGATTTCCTCCATCGAGAACCAGCCGAGCGCGTCGCGTTCATGCAGGTGAATATCGATCGGCTTGCCGTGTTTCCCGGCCAGCGCAAAGACGGTATCGAGATGCCCTTTGGGGTCATGCTCCATCCCGCAGGGATCGATGCCGCCCACCAGATCGGCACCCATCGCCAGCGCCTCGTCCATCAATTCGGCCGTGCCAGGGCGGGTCATCATTCCCGACTGCGGGAAGGCCACGATCTGGATATCGATCATTCCGGCGAGCTTTTCGCGGGTGGCCATCACCCCCTCGATCCCGGCCAGACCGTGATGCGTGTCTACATCCACATGGCTGCGAATATGGGTGCATCCGTGCGACATGGCGAGGATGGCATGACGCTCGCTTTGCACCTGTGGATCAAGGCCCAGCGAGACCTTGACCTCGCGCTCATTATTGATCTTGTCGATCAAGCGCGGGCCGACCTCGTTGCGATACCATGGCAGGCCCAGCAGCGATTTGTCGAGATGGGTATGCGCCTCGACCAGACCGGGGATCAGGATGCGCCCGCCGCCGTCGATCACCTCGGCTCCAGTGGGCGCGTCGGCGGAAAACACGCCGTCAGTGATATGCATATCTGTTGCCGGGCCACCCATCGGGCGCACATTCTTGAGGGTCTTGGAAGTCACTGTACTCACCGCAGTTTGGGGTTAAGCGCGTCGCGCAGCCAGTCGCCGATCATGTTGACCGACAGCACGATCAGGCAAAGCTGGATCGACGGGAAGACCACGATCCACCAGAGGCCGGAAAAGAGATACTGGTTGCCGATGCGGATAAGCGTGCCGAGCGATGGCTGGTCCGGCGGCATGCCCACGCCAAGGAAGGACAGCGTCGCCTCTGACAGGATGGCGAGACCGAAGTTCAGCGTCGCGGCCACAAGGATCGGGGTCAGGCAGTTGGGCAGGATGTGGTGCAGCATGATCCGCCAGGATTTCACCCGGATCAGCTTTGCCGCCTGCACGTATTCCTTCTTGGCCTCGACCATGGCAGAGGCGCGCACCGTGCGCGCATATTGCACCCAGGACGGCACCGCGATGGCAAAGATCAGGATCGGCGCCGCCAGCACGTCCTTCAGCCCTGTGGGCAGCGAGGCCGAGGCAATGGCGGTGATCAGGATGGCGATCAGGATGAAGGGCATCGACAACAGCACGTCGCCCACCCGCATGATCACGTTGTCAATCCAGCCACCGAAATAGCCCGCCACCAGCCCCAGCGCGAGGCCCACGGCCAATGCCAGCAGTACCGACGCAAAGCCGATGATCAGCGAGATGCGCGAGCCATAGAGCACCGCCGAGAGGATATCGCGCCCTTGCGTGTCGGTGCCCAGAAGATAGGGCCATTGGCCGCCCGCCTCCCAGATCGGCGGGATCTCGGAATTCCAGAGCTCCAGTGCTGCAAGGTCATATGGGTTCTGCGGTGTGATCAGCGGCGCAAGAAACGCAGTCACGGCCACCAGCGCCAGCAGCACCGCGGCAAAGATCGCCGAAGGATGCGCGCGGAAGGAATACCACAGGTCACTGTCACGCAGCTGGGTCAGCCGCGAAGGGCGCTTCGGGGCGGCGGATGTGGTCAGGGGGATTGAGTTGTCCATGGGGGTCTCCGGTTCAGCCATTGCCACGGGCGCTGTCGTCGCGCAGGCGCGGATCAACCCAGGCATAGGTGATGTCGACAAGGGTATTGAGGGCGACGAAGATGAAGGAAACGATCAGCAGGTAGGCCGCCATCACAGGCAGATCGACGAAGGTGACCGCCTGAATGAACAGCATCCCCATCCCCGGCCATTGAAACACCGTTTCGGTCACGAGGGCAAAGGCGATCAGGTTGCCGATCTGCATGCCCGTCAGCGTGATCACAGGCATCAGGCAGTTGCGCAGTGCGTGCCGCCATTGCACGCGGGCGGTTGGCACACCGCGGGCGCGGGCGAATTTGATGTAATCGGCGCGCAGGGTTTCCAGCATCTCCGCCCGCACCAGCCGCATCACCAGCGTTACCTGAAAGGTTGAAAGCGATATTGCCGGCAGGACCAGAGCCGCCCGCCCCGAGGGCGTCAGCAACCCGGTCGACCACCAACCGATGTCCACCGTCTCACCCCGGCCAAACGCCGGCAGCCAGCCAAGCGAGACCGAGAAGGCCAGGATCAGCAGGATGCCGACCACGAAGCTCGGCAGTGAGACCCCCACGATCGACCCTAACTGCAACATGTTGGCCAATCGGCTGTCTCTGTAGACCGCGGTGATCACCCCGGCCGGGACACCGACCACCAGCGAGATCACGGTCGCTACCAATACCAACTCGAATGTCGCCGGAAAGCGTTCCTTGATCAGCACCATGACGTCCTGCTGGTTGCGATAGGATATGCCGAAATCGCCTTGAACCGCATTGGTGACAAACCGGGTGTACTGGGTCACGAAACCATCGTTCAGCCCCAGCCGTTCGCGCAGCTCCACACGGTCTTGCAGGCTGGCCTGCTCATTTACCATCATCTCTACCGGGTCGCCGAAGAACCGGAAGATCACGAAGGCCAGCAGTGCCACCGCCAGCATGACGAAGACCGCATTCGCGGTGCGCTTGAGAAGAAAGGCGATCATTCCGGTCTCCAGTGCCAGTCAGGATCAGCGAGTGCTCTCGCTCTCTGCAACTTGTCGAATGAACATACGGGGGCGAGGGTGCATCACCCCCGGCCGACCGGACCGCCCCGAAGGGCGATCCGGGGGTTGTTCAGGAACCTGCGCCCATACGCGCAAACCACAGCCGCGGCTTGGCATCGGCAAAGAGCGGCATCTCGGCCACCTCCCCCGTCACCGCCCAGGCCATCGGCTGCTGGTGCAGCGGGATCATGATCATCTCGTCCTTGACCATCTGGAGCGCCTCGGTCTGAAGCGCCAGCCGCGCCTCAAGGTCAAGCTCCTGTCCGGCGGCGTCAATCAGCGCGTCAAGCTCAGGGTAGGACCAGCCGCCCCAGTTGAAGACGCCGGCATTGCCCGTCTTGGAGTGGAAGATCTGCAAAAGCGGCGAATAGCTGTCGAGCAGCGGCAGCGTTGCCCAGCCAAGCGTGTAGACGTCAGTCTTGCCGTTGGTCCGCTTCGGCGATTGCACCGCGCGGGGCGCCACGTCGAGCTTAGGGGCAAGGCCGATGCGCGACCACATCGAGGCAATCGCCTGACAGAATTGCTCTTCGTTCACCAGCCCGTCGCTGAGACAGTTGAATTCAAACTCCAACCCCTCGGGGACACCGGCCTCTGCCAACAAAGCCTTCGACGCTTCGGGGTCATATCCAGGCAGGTTGTCCAGCGCTTCGACATAGCCGGGAATGGGCGGTGCGACGGTGGCGCCGGCCGTGCGGGACTTGCCGCGCATGACCTTCTGGTGGATGAGGTCAAGATCGATCGCCTTGTACAACGCCTCGCGTACCGCCTTTTCCTTGAACGGGTTCGGCGCGCCAGTGGTCAGCGCATCACGGAACGGAAAGCCGATCATCACGGTGCGCAGATCGACACCTTCGAGCACTTCGACATTCGGCGCAGCGGCAAGTCGCGGCAGATCCTGCACCGGCGCGTCATTGGTAAAGCTGATCTCGCCAGAAAGCAGCGCCGCCACCCGGGTCGCCGCCGAATTGACCGGCGTCAGCTCGATCTTGTCGAGGTTATGCTGCGGCTCGTCCCACCAGTCGGCATTGGCAACGAAGACTGTCTTGGCATCCGGTTGGCGGCTATCGACGATAAAGGGCCCGGTGCCATTGGCGTTGTAGGTGGCGTAACCCTCCGTGCCGGCGCCCACGTCGGTCGGCATCAGCGCGTCGTTTTCGGTCAACCATTCCTCATCGAAGATATGGATATTTGTCAGATCGTTGAGCAACAGCGGATAGGTGCCGTTCAGGGTAATGTCGACACTGTGGTCATCCACCACCTTGGAGCTGACATAGGCGGGCAGATTGCCTTTCAGCGGCGAGGTCTCGTGGCTCACGCGGGTCAGCGACGCGACTACGTCTTCGGCGGTAAAGGGGTTGCCGTTGTGGAAGGTCACGCCCTCGCGCAGCTTGAACCGCCAAGTGATCTGATCGTCGAGGATCTCCCAGCTTTCGGCCAGCGCAGGTTCGATCTTCAGATCCTTGCTGTAGCGCACGAGGCCCTCGTAAACGTGGTTGAGCACGTTGATGGTGAAGCTGTCACCAAAGGAATACGGGTCGAGCGAGCCGATGTCGCGATTGGCGCCCCATTTCAGAACGTTTTCGGCCTGCGCAGTGCCCGACAAAGCAGCAACTGCCGCCGTTGCGAGCATGAGATGTCTTAGTTTCATGTTCTGGTCCTCTTCCGACTGGATTGCATTTCAGAATCGACAAAATTGGATACGATGTCTTTTGGGTGGCACAGTGGATACAGACTTTCAAGTAAATTGTATCCGATTGACTTACAAAACTGTGTACGATATTGATTGTGCGAATTTGATAGGCAGACCGATCATGAGTGAAAACAAGACGACGCTGACCGACGCGGTGCATGACCTGCTGAAGAAAGCCATCATTGAACAGGCGTTGACACCCGGCATGCGCCTGCCCGAGGATACCGTAGGCGAGCAGTTCGGCGTGTCGCGCACCATCGTGCGCCATGCGTTTGTCCGGCTTGAACACGAGGGGCTGATCGCCACCCGTCGCAACCGGGGCGCCTTTGTCGCCGAACCGACGCGCGACGAGGCGCAACACGTGTTCGAAGTGCGGCGTTGCCTGGAAAACGACGTGATTCGGCTACTTTGCCAGCGTATGCCCGCCAGCGGCTATGAACGGCTCGAAGCACATGTGCGTCAGGAAGAAGCGGTGAAGGGCAAGGATGGGCCGGTGTCGATCCGTCTTGCCGGCGAGTTTCACATGCTGCTGGCAGAACTGACCGGAAATCCGGTGCTGACCCGCTATGTTTCAGAGGTGGTCCTGCGCTGTTCGCTGATCATGTCCCTTTATGCTCGCAGCCATTCGTCGGACTGCGCAGTGGATGAACATTCGCAGATCATCAATGCGATCCGTACCGGCGATGCGTCACGCGCGATCAACATCATGGAACATCACCTTGGCGCCGTGGCCGATCGCGCAGAGCTGATTGCACGCCCGGATAGTATCCAATCCATCCTCTCACATTATGGCAAGGAACTGGCCTCATGAGCACGCAAACCGGATATCGTGCCTTTGACTTCGCCGACCTTTCCGCGCGCGAGGCTTACAAGATGATGATCGGCACCATCGTGCCGCGCCCGATCGCTTGGGTCACCACGATCTCCACTGACGGCGTCGTCAACGCCGCGCCCTATTCCTTTTTCAACTGCCTGTCCGCCGATCCGCCGATCCTCGCACTGGGGGTTGAAAACAAACCCGACCGCAGCTTCAAGGACACCGCCTATAACATCCGGATGACCAATTGCTTCACCGTGAATATCGTCGACCGCGCCAATGTCGCGGCAATGTCGGTGACAGCCGCGGATTTTGCACCGGAAGTGGATGAGCTGGAAATGGCCGGGCTAACCGCCGTGCCGGGCGACCGGGTGGCATGCCCCCGCATCGCCGAAGCCCCTGTGGCCTTCGAGTGCGAGCGCTACCTCGGCATCGCCATCAGCTCGGCACGTGAAATCATCCTCGGACGAATTGTTCGGGCGCATATCCGCGAAGACATCATTGACCCACGCACCTTTTATTCCGACCACGAGAAACTCGACGCGCTGGGACGTATGGGCGGGAACGGCTATGCTGGTACATTCGACTACTTCGACCTGCCAACGCCTTCTGCCGAGGAGGTGTTCAACGCCATCGAAGATCAAATCCGAATTGGCAAGAGTTGAAATACAGGGAACAGCTCGCCGACGACCGTCTCAAGCAGCCGACGTATAGATTGAACCGCCCCGGGTTTGCCGGAAAGCAAAACCGGCAAAGGATCAGCCCTATGACGAAGAAGAGATTCACCCCGTCTATTCTGCTGAACTTCGCGAACGCGGTGTTCGGCTGTTCCGCGAGCACCGCGCCGATTGCAGCCGCGATAGCGCGTCAAACCGTGCGACTGCCCGGAGCTGCGCTATTCTCCTGAGAGTCAGCAAAGAGCCGGCCTCTCGGTAGGTCGCGATAAATCCTTCGGCACCCAGAATGCGAGCGAGGCGCGCCATCTGCTTGTGCCGGTCTACAGCCTTGGGCTTGTTATGATGGTGGACATTCGCGACACGAGGCCCTCAGAGACTATGTCCGGATAGACGCCGCGCTACACGCAGGAGCAGCAAGCCGTACGTAAACCAGACATAAAATGACAACAAAATGGGGTGGCCTTTGGCCGCCCCATTTACGTTTCCGCCCCGGAGAGATTTGCTCGGATCAAGGGCCATCGGGTTTGCTTGTGCTTTGAGACAACCTATTGCCGTGCCGACGGACACGACCGCGCCATTCAACGCGTTGATCTCATGGAAGTTACGCTGTTCCGGACGACCCAGCGCTCAATCATCAACTGCAACACATCCGTCGGGGAGCAATAACCTTACCCTGCCCTGCCGCCCCGTCATGAAGAATTCCAAACTGGACAGGAATTTCTTCAAATTCGGTTTTGGACGGCACACCTGCCGCACCATATCCCTTGGGACAGAGTCGAACCTCGGGCATTATGCTTCAGGGGCTATCAACGAGAAAATCGGGCGTTTCCGCCCGATAGACTTCTTATGCTTGCAAAATGGACGTTCTAACCCGGCCGATGGCCACAAATTGGTGGTCAGAACATTACACAACTGTTCCGGCAACCATTTAATGGCCATCGAAACCATCTAAGTTATTGTTTTTATTTAGGACAAAGAAAGAGCCGGCCAATAGGTTGACCATTTCGCAAGCAATATAGGTCCACTCGCTTACGGCGCAAAACAGCCCAATAAGATTTACCGGATCCTGAAGGAATTTTCCAAACAAAAAAGCCGCCCTACTGGGCGGCTTTGGAGTTCGAATACGAGAATGGGCATGTAAGCCCCATTATGTTAAGTGAAGAGAGCTTCGCGCAAATCTGAGATCCGGTAGAAATCCACACCCACGGAAGCCTTGGAAACTGCGGGCCGAACTCCTGATCTTTTCAGGCGTCCCACGACTTCCCCAACTTGCAGATCATACTGCTCTGCAAGACGAGCCGGCGTAGTAAAGGTTGCCTTGAACCCTGCCACGCTATCGGGATCGAACCGCAAGATTTTGTGATCCTGATCTGGACCGATAATCTCGAAGACCGCCAGCTGAGTTGTCTCGTCATGATGGTCAACCAGCCGCCAACCAACCTCTTTCGGTATCTTGAGGGCTGAGAACGCTTCCATCGAAGACATTCCCGCGGTGACAGTTTCTTTCTGACTTTTCACTTCGTCCGGATCCACCAAAATCGCGCCGATCCCTTCCAGGTCATTAACGCAGGCTACGCGACCGAGAAAGCCTCCGAGGATCAAGTGCACTACTACCACCGCCGGAACCTTGGCCTTTTCCGCAGCTTTTGAAATCGTCACCATCCCAGCAGATGGTTGGTCATTCAAAACCGCCTTTGCCTGAAGCTTGCCAACCAGCATGGCAATCTCCTCCTGATCAACGGATTTCTGCGTCCGACCTTTAACTCCGGGGCTCCCAGAATAGATGGGTGTGAGCAGGCGATCAGAGAAAAGCTGATCCACCAGAGGGCGGGCGCAATTCATGAAATCGGGCAAAGAAATCACATGAACCATGCGTTTTATGCGGCTCGCAACCTCCCTGCCTTTGCCCACCGGGATCGGGAAGTGCGCAGGGGCGTTTTCCGGAATGACGTCAGCAGCCACCAACACGCTGCGCAGGGTCCGTGCATCCAGTTTTTGCTCCTTGGCCAGCGACGCCACAGTGTGCAGCAGACGCTCAGGCAGTGCGACGCCCAGGACCTTCTCCCCAGCAGCGAGCGCAATGTTTTCAACGATCACCTCCCTAAGAATGCGGACGATGTCTCCTGGCTCTTTGAGTGACTTGGAATGTGCCAAGGCATTGTAGAAGCATCCGAAAATTTTGCGCGCACCAGGGGTGCCAGATGCGCAATCAAATTTGCGGATTTGTGACTGAAGTGCTGGACGAATGCCGTCCTCGCCTTGCGAAGTGCATTCGAACCCCATCCGCCCGGCAAAGTCCCAGTCATCTTGGGACAGTTCAGGCAACTTCTGCTGGGGTCCAAATGCCAGCAACGCACCGAGAAGTTCGGTCGCACGTGTTGCTTGATCCAAAGTCTGTGCGTCCAGCCAGACCGGCCCGGATTTTCCATCCAGACGGCGCAGAACATAATCCTGGAGCGGGGACACTGAACGGCGCGGTGCCTTTGCGATCATCTCATCAAGCTCGTCTCCACGCTCAGGCACGCGCCGATTGAGTTCATGAAACTTGTCATCCCACTTAGCCTTCGCCTGCCTGACGAGTGGAATCGAGTGGTGCGGACATGTCCTCACCACAGAGAGAGACCACTCCCAACGTCCAAGGCGCCTGCCAGTCTGATCGTCTTCTGCCAAGCACGCAGGGCAGAAGACGGTGAAAGGGTTGGCCAGAAACTCGGCAGAGACCATCTCGCCGCGGAGATCATATGCCCGCTTCCCGATCCGCACGGCGGCATTCGCGCGCAGATTGGCAAGCGGGACACCAGAGACCTCAGCCAACCGGCTAAGCGCCTTCTCGTTATTGGAAGCCATATCTTCGGGGGCAACTTGGAAATCGTGAAGGAATGGCACCAGGTGGCCACCTGTGTGGGTCTCAGCGAGGAACGCTGCAAAAGACAGAGGGCTTTCGTTCTGGTCGAAGGGGATGTGAGGTGCCAGCATTAGCGTTCTCCCGCCGAAGTGAGCTTCGTCTCGCCCAGATCAATCGTGGCCCAATGGCGTGCCAGAAAGACATTCTGGCCCATGGCGCAACCTTCCTGCATACCCCAGCTCTCGGCGAAGTGGTTGATCATCAATTCATTGGCATCTTCCAATGCCGCAATTTCGAGGGCCGCGAGGATGTTCTCGATACAACGACCGAAGCGGTTGCGACTGGCGTGCACAAGCCGATCCACCAGGTCATCCGCCGAAGGAGGCTGCATGCCAACAGCGTCGCAGAAATTGGCGATGACACCGGTCAAAGCCCTCCGGTCCGAATGCGGCGAGACATCAGCCAACGGCAAACGCCAGTAGCGACGCGTGACTTGGGCATCACAGGAGGCGATCTGCCAGAGGCTCTCGATGCCGCTCAGCACAACACTGACGGCGCCGTCCCCCTGCATCAGGTTCCGGACTGTTTTCAGGAACACATCAACCTTGAAACGTGTGCCTGCACCAAAAAGGTCGTGTGCCTCGTCGATCCAAAGGATCGCCGTTCCACGCTGCTTGAACCGGTGCCGCACCTGCCGCATGAGGTCGTCCTCAGTCACTGCGTTTGAGCGCGAGGCCGCTGGATATCCGCTTGCGTGCAGGATCTCGATCGCAAGGCTTTTGGCCGTAGGAGGGCTGGGCACACGAACCCCAACCCATGGCTGATGCGCAGCATTGCGCGGCTGAAGCGCGGGGTGGGTTTTGAGACCATGCAGCACAAGGGATGTCTTACCACCGCCAGCAGGCTCTACGACGGCGATCCCGCGGGCATCGCCATTCTTGGTGTAAAGGCGAGGTGCGGCAATGACGTTGCCCTGCTCATCGCGCTGCAGCAACCGGTCGAGGTAGCTGCGGAACTGGACGTCCCGCGGCGTCGAGAGATGTTTGTCCCGCAGCCGATCGACGGCTGCGAGCTTCGTGTTGATGGAAGGAAGTGCTGTAGGTGTTGTGTTGATGGTCGGAAATGTTGCGCTCATGTTCATTTATCCTCTACGGTCCAAGCGTTACTTTCATCAGCCCCATCGGCATCGTTGCCAGACTGATGATCGGGAAATTGGATCGTCCCAAAGCTGCCGGAAGCAATTTCCGTAAGGTCAGGCTGATCATTTTCACCGGATGCGTCCGAGGGCGATGAACCCACCATAGGAAGGCTGGTACCCCACGCGCTGCGTTGACCGTCGTAGGGGTTCTGAGCCTCGGTTTCAGAAGTCTTGAAACCGATGAACAACCGGTCCTCTTCGTAGTTCATCCGCTCATCAGACCAATCTTCCACAGTGAGGCCAACGTGCGTCATTGCAGCACCGTTTGTTTCTTTGATGAAATCGAGCGCTTGCCGGACCACAGAACGATCAACTTCCGCATTGCGATTATTCTGCGCCCGAATTTCTGCTGCCGCCTGCAGCCACTCCTGTGCCGAGACGCCACGATACCTGTCAAAGACTGCAGGAACTTCGAACCAGCGACCGCTCAACTCTACCCAGATTGCGCCGATGTCTTCAGGGTACCAGCGAACGTTAACCTTCCGCTCTTCGGATTGCGCCATATAGCGGGCCAGGACTTCAGAATGGTAACGGACGCCAAAGACCGTGATCCCTTTGCGAGTGACTGTGCGCTCATGTTCTTGCCCAAAGATCAAACGGCGACGGCCAAGGTCAGGCGGCGGCTGGACACCGAATTTCTCGACCAGGCGGTTCCAGCAGTCCAACGGTGTCTCTCCATTCAGCCCGCTATGCGCCGAGCGGTGATAAACATCGACAACATAGCGCACCAAGACCGAGCAGAACTCCTCCGGGTTCAGACAGGCACGCTCTCCGGAGTCATAGTCGCCGCGGGCGGCAATGTTGCTGAATGTACGCCCACTCAACCTCGGCATAAGCTGCGTGGCAAAGGTACCGAAGACACGCTCGATCCGGCCCTTCAGTTGCGGATCTCCCGCCGGGCAGTATTCCACTGTAATCCCCAAATCGGACGTCCGCGTCCGGACAAGCATCGAAAGGTTATAGCTCGCGCAGTCGGTCACGATATGCGAAGGCCACCCGAATTGGTTCCACGGGGAAAGACCGCCGCAAGCGTCCGCCCAGACGCCCTTGTCGCGCATCATCATTTCGATGACCCGCAGGGCACTCTGCGAATTGGGGGTACGGGAAATCACCATACCGACAATGCAGCGCGTCGCAGAACAAATTGCGACGGTGATCCACCAGCGCGCTTTCTTCTTGTCCAGCCCGAGCTTTTTCTTCTCCTCGGCTGTCAGGTGGTGGAACAACCCTCCCTCCGCCATCAGCGTAATGGCATCAACGTCCCACTCATCGAACTCTACACGCTGCATGGGCCTTTCCACCTGCAGGCCCATACCTACTGGCGCGAAGTGACGGTTTGCAGCTTGACGGCTGTGCCGGGTCAACGTCACATCGAATGGGTTGAGCTTGCGGATTGCCTGCCGCACGGTTTCGCGAGAGGGGCAAACCAGTTCTGGTTGTCCTTCGGCACGACGTTTCGCGTTCTCATCGACGAAGGCGTCTTTCACTTCCCCGAAAATTATCGCCTGAGATGGTTGTTGATCATCGAGGTATTTGCTGACGATCTGACCCATGATCATCAGCTCATCTGCAGTAAGGCGCCGGTCACGGTTCCCACGCTCGACCATGTTATCGTAGAGCCCTGCCAGACCAAAACGCCGCTCTTTACGCTCCCATTCAATCACCGTCTTGGCGCCCAGCTTTCTTGGAACGGCAAGACTTTCACTGCTGTCTTCCGGATGGCCCTCAGCCAAAATTTCCCCGACGCGAAGTTTGATAACCCCAAGGTAAGGCCTAACAGAATTAGCTGAGCGGCTGACATTCTTAGTCTCGTCCATCAACAGCTCACGGAATGCTTGAACTGTTGCCATCCGCATCGCTGCCTTTTTTTGTGCCTCCGGCCCCCTGAGGGAAAGAAGTTCATTGTCCGGCAGAATGCGCTCGCGCAGATGCTCAGGCTGATGTTCATTCGGTGTGCAGGCAAAATTCCCGACCGACAGGTAACGGCTGATCTCCGCGTTGGTCATTACCTGGGGAACGCCTACCCCTTTCGCGGCCACAAATGTGTGGCCCTCCTCACGCGTCTCAAAGTAGCGATAGGGCTGCTGTCCGATCACGATGCCGTCGTATTTCGAGAACGAAAATTTTGGCTGCACCGGGCTTGGTTTACTGGCGATCATTTGGAAATCCTCCGACGCACGTAGGCCTCGTGGGCAATACGTACCTTTTTGACGAGTTCGAGTTCATGAGAACGGATCAAGCGCACGATCGCCCGAAAGCCGCGCGCGCCAAGGCCAATCGCATCGACCAGATCCTGAATTTGAGCAGTGGCGACCATCTTAGCCATCGCCGCGCGAGCAGCCGCATCAGCTTCGAAATCCGCGTGGCGCATTTCGTGCATGATTTCGGCGTTGAAGTACTCGACCGGATCAATATCGCGTTCAGTCATGACAACGACTTCGTCGGCAAAATCCGGCGTCACCTGTGCTGCGATCCGCGCCAGTTCGAGCTGAACTTCGGGATGAAGGCGGCGATACTCGGATTTCACCATGATGGCCTTACGGCTACCATCTGCCATCAGCGCCACGAAATCAAAGTGATGATTTCCTGGTTCGCCGTCAGGTTTCACCCACGCAAACGGCACTTGGTTTTCCAAGCCCACGACATCGGGCCGGGCAAGCGTTACGAGTGCAACACGAAGTTCGGTGTTGCTCTCGACGTCCATTGTTTCACCTTCGTCAGGCCCGAAGGTGAATTGGCCTGTAAAGTGATTGCGGCGCCCTTTTGCGACTTTGCGATCTGTTTTCCGGCGCACGGGAAAGGTCACGCCGCCTCCTGGTGTAAGTTTCATTCCTTGTCTCCATTTGACATAGGGGTATCGCTCGCCGGAATTTGCTCCGACGCTGCCCGCAGGCTGCGATACAAATTGTTGGTAGTGTTTTGGGCCGCTCAGTGTTTCAGGCGGCTCCGATTACAAGCCCCTCGATGAATTGGCTTGCTGGCTTGTGCTGGGTTACTCTGTGTCCTTGACCATCATGATCATCTCCTGCTGGGTTGCCCACTCAACCGACGCCGTCCTGCGACTGTCGATTAAGAGGTTGGCCGGATGCCTGTTTCACGAAGAAAAAACTGCGTTCGGATCAGTATCTTTGGCTGTTAGCCTTCGCTTGAGGACGAGAAACTACCCATCTCGGATGCTCGAACAACAGCTGATTTTGGCCAAAATTTATTTGCAGAAACCGTTTCCGTCGAAATAGAAACGATCCCATACGTCAATCAAAATAAGCTCAAGTATTTGATTAATATATAAAAATACAGGTCGAAGGACAAACCTCAGAATGGGCGCTCTGGGGTTTTCTTTTCTGGACCTTTGGAAAGGGGACCAATCAGTGACAGACACCCAATAATGGCAGCGACATTTTTGCAACGCACCGAAGCAAAGCGGAACTGTAAATGTAGGTTCGAAACATCGCGGCGGTCATCGGACACGAGAATAGGGCCGCGAATCGCAGGATGTCTTTAACGAAGATCGCTGAGCGCGCGGCAAGCGCAGATGCAGAAACGCCCGCTTCCAGCGCCTCTCTGAATTTGCAGCAAAGTAGGTTGCCCGCTTACAAGTTTCGCCTGGCAGGCACTCCGCCAAAGCGGGTAATGTTCTTGAGAAGCCTGAATATTTCCTGTCTTAATAGAAAAAACAACCAAGCCCGCTTCTGAAGCAGGATCATCGGCATAAGAGGTGCAGCATGGCAATCAAGAAAAGTGATATTTACCGATCCCTCTGGGACAGTTGCGACCAATTGCGAGGAGGCATGGATGCCTCACTCTACAAAGATTACATCCTCACCTTGCTCTTCGTGAAATACGTCTCCGACCGGGCGGGTCAGGCCGACGCCCTCATCGAGGTGCCAGAAGGCTGCTCTTTCGAAGACATCCGAAGCCTGCGCGGAACTAAGGAAATCGGCGAAGGCATCGACACAGCTATCGCAGGCATTGCGGAAGCGAACGACCTAAAGAACGTCATCGACCGCGCCTACTTCAACGATACCGAAAAGTTCGGTCGCGGTGCCAAGATGATCACCACGCTCACCGCGTTGATCAACATTTTCAGCCGCGAAGAGCTGAACTTCAGCCGCAATCGGGCAGATGGCGACGACATTCTGGGCGATGCCTACGAATACCTGATGCGGAATTTCGCGACGGAGTCAGGTAAGAGCAAGGGACAGTTCTACACGCCTGCGGAGGTCTCTCGTATCGTGGCGGCAGTCGCAGGCGTCAATCGCGCCACCAGCCCACAGCAGACCGTATACGACCCCACCTGTGGGTCCGGCTCACTGTTGCTGAAGGCAGCCGACGCCGCCGATGTCAGCCTGACCATCTATGGGCAGGAAATGGACATCACCACGCGCGGCCTCGCCAAGATGAATATGATCATGCACGGGCGCGAGGATGCTGAGATCGCCCAGGGCGACGTTATTGGCGAACCGCAATTCAAGGCATCCGAAACCGAACTACAGACCTTCGACTTCCTCGTCGCCAACCCGCCCTTCTCTGCCAAGGCTTGGGGCTCTGGTCTGACCGCCGATACCCGGTTCGGACGCTTTGATCTTGGCATGCCACCGGACAAGAATGGCGACTTTGCCTTCCTCCTGCACATCCTCGGCTCGATGAAGGCCACAGGCTCCGGCGCGGTCATCCTGCCCCATGGTGTGCTGTTTCGCGGCAACAAGGAATCCGAGCTGCGCGAAAAGATCCTCAAGCGCGGCTATATCAAGGCGATTATCGGCCTGCCCGCGAACCTGTTCTACGGCACCGGCATTCCCGCCTCGATCATCGTTCTCGACAAATCCGGGGCCTGCGCCGAGCGCCCTGTATTTATGATCGACGCCTCGCGCGGCTTTATCAAGGACGGTAACAAGAACCGCCTGCGCGAGCGGGACATCCACAAGATTACCGACGCCTATACCCGCGAGGCCGAAATCAAAGGCTACAGCCGCCTCGTCCCCTATGCCGAGATTACGCGCAACGACTTCAACCTGAATATCCCGCGCTACATTGACGGCTCCGATCCCGAAGATCTTCAGGACATCGAGGCGCACCTGAAGGGCGGCGTGCCGAACCGTGATATAGACCTGCTGGCCGAGTTCTGGGATGTCATGCCGGGCGTGCGCGCCACCCTCTTCGGGCCGAACCCACGCGCAGGCTACTCTGATCCCCTGATCGAGCCGGAGGAGGTTCGCACGACCATCCGCAACCATCCCGAATTCGGGGCCTTCCGCAACCGAGTCCATGCCATCCTCGACGGCTGGGCGGGACAGAACGCGCCGCTCATGGATGGCATTCAGATCGGCGACAAGCCGAAGGACCTGATCCACACCATCGCCGAGGAGATGCTGACCCGCTTTGCCGAGGCCCCACTGATTGACCAGTATGAGGCCTATCAGCGGCTCATGTCATACTGGTCGGACACGATGCAGGACGACGTGTTCATCATCGCCCATGATGGCTGGGACGCGGCCAAGGAACTGCGCGAGGCCCGAAAGGAGACCGACGCCAAAGGTAAGGTCAAATGGCTGGAAGAGGCCGACCTGACGGTGAACAAGGTGCGCCTTGTGGCCGATGTCATCCCGCCCGCGCTGATCGTCGCGCGGTTCTTCCCCGAGATGCAGCAGGCGCTGGACGATGGGCAGGCCAAGGCAGAGGAACTGGGCCGCGAGATCGAGGAACTGGTCGAGGAACACGGGGTTGAGGGCGGACTGCTGGCCGATGCGCTGACCGAGGCGGGCAAACTGACCGCCGCTTCGGTGAAGGCGCGTATGAAATCCGGCGAGGCCGACGCCGATGAGGACAAGTTGCTGAAACAGTTGGCCAAGGTGATGACAGCCGAGACGGCGGCCAAGAAGGCGGTCAAGGAGGTCGAGGAGGCACTAACCGAGGCCACGCTGAAGAAATACCCCGAATTGACCGAGGAGGAAATCCGCTCCCTGGTCGTGGATGACAAATGGCAGACCGACATAGCCGAGCTGATCGAAGCCGAGATTGAGGCGCGGACCGAGCAGATGACCGCCCGGGTGCGGGTCCTGACAGAGCGGTATGGGTATACGTTGCCCGAAGTTTCCGCCGAAATGAACGCACTTTCAAAGCAAGTCGACGAGCACCTCAAGGCTATGGGGTTCGTAGCGTGAAAGATACGAACTTGCCTGATGGGTGGATAGAGCTTCCGATTGAGAAACTGGCCCAGATCACAACCGGTTCTCGCGATACCAAAGATCGCGAGGAGAACGGTGAATACCCTTTCTTCGTCCGTTCGCAGACCGTTGAGCGTATTAACTCAGTCGGTTTCGACGGTGAAGGCGTGTTGACTGCCGGCGATGGTGTCGGAACCGGAAAGATATTCCACTACATCAACGGAAAGTGCGACTTTCACCAGCGTGTCTACTTGGTGCACTCCTTTAGCCCCGCGATATCAGGCCGATACTTCTACTTTTATTTCCGCTCGTTCTTCTATGATCGCATCATGTCAATGACGGCGAAATCATCTGTGGATTCTGTTCGCCGCGAGATGATCGCCGACATGTTAGTTCGACTACCTGAAAACCCAAGAGAGCAGAACCGGATTGTGGAAGCGCTTTCGGATGCGGATGCGTTGATCGAGGGGCTGGAGCGGCTTATCGCCAAGAAGCGGCTCATCAAGCAGGGCGCGATGCAGGACCTCCTGACCGCCAAGCGCCGCCTTCCGGGGTTTTCGGGGGAGTGGGAGAAGACGCCTCTTGGCGATATCGGCCCCTTCGTCGGCGGGGGCACCCCCAGCATGGCAAGAGAGGACTTCTGGAAAGACGGAACGGTTCCATGGGTTTCGTCGTCTGATGTTCGCATCGGCGAATTGCATGGTGCCGAGCGATTGATAACTAACGCGGCTGTAAAGGGATCGAGCACACGAGTTGTTGAGCACGGCTCAATCCTGTTCGTTACTCGAAGTGGCATTCTTCGACGCTTCCAGCCGGTCATGATCAACTCGGTGCCTGTGGCAATCAATCAAGACATCAAGGCCCTGCTGCCGCGTTCGTCCGCGTATTCGCCTCGCTACGTATTTCATGCCGCGGTTGCTTCTGGCGATCAGATCCTCCGCGATTGCATGAAAACAGGCACAACGGTCGAAAGCATTGATCTCAATGCACTGCGTCGTTTCCAAATCAACTGCCCGCAAGATCAGGCGGAGCAGGACGCTATAGCGGCCGCCTTGACCGACATGGACGCCGAAATCCAAGCCCTCGAAACGCGCCTCGAAAAGGCACGGCAGGTGAAAGAGGGCATGATGCAAAACCTTTTGACCGGACGGATCAGGTTGGTCTGACAATATTTTGAGCAAATGAATTTCAAGAGATAGGGACAATGCCATGGGCAAGATCGGCGAGGCGGAACGCAAGGCACAGAACAGGGTCATCGACCTGCTCAGCGCACATCAGACCGACGCGCCCGGTGGCCTCGGCTGGCGCTACCTCGGTGATTGGCAAAAGCGCGAGGGCAATACCAATATTGAGGAGGATCTGTTGCGTCCCTGGCTCCTGTCGCGAGGTTACGCCCCTGAAATCGTCACCAGGGCTATTACCCTACTGAAGCGCGAGGCGCGAATGGAGGGCACCAAGCTCTACGAGGCCAACCAGAGCTTTTACGAGATGCTCCGCTATGGTGTGGCCGTCGCCCCTGGCCCGGGTGAGGCCCCCGTCACCGTCCGCTTTATCGACTGGTCTGACCCCGCCGCCAACGACATGGGCGTCGCCGAAGAGGTCGCCATCAAGGGAAAGGACGCCAAGGCCTGGAACAAACGTCCCGATCTGGTGCTTTTCGTCAACGGCATCGCGTTGGGTGTGGTGGAGTTGAAAAAATCCACCGTGGGCGTCGCCGAAGGCATCCGTCAGACGCTCGACAACCAGCGGCCCGAGTTTATCCGACATTTCTTTACCGCCGTGCAGATCACCTTCGCCGGCAACGACAGTGAGGGGCTACGCTACGCCCCAATCCAGACGCCGCAGCCCTACTGGCTGGCCTGGAAGGAAGACAGCGAGATCACCGGCCCGCTTGACCGTGATGTCACGCATATGATGACCCCCGCGCGGTTCCTTGAAATCATCCACGACTTCACCCTGTTTGACGCAGGCATCAAAAAGATCACGCGCCCCAACCAGTATTTTGCCGTGAAGGCCGCACAGACCCGCGTGCGGGAAAAGCAAGGCGGGATCATCTGGCAGACGCAGGGGTCCGGCAAAAGCCTGATCATGGTGATGCTGGCGCGCTGGATCAGGGAAGCATTCCCAGATGGCCGTATCCTGATCGTGACAGACCGCAAGGAGTTGGACAGCCAGATCGAAGACGTGTTCGGCAACACAGGCGACAAGGTGCGGCGCGCGCGGTCTGGCAATGACCTAATGGCCGCGCTGGCCGATCCGACCGACCGCGTTATTTGCTCCCTCGTCCATAAATTCGGCAAGCGCGAAGAGGGCGAGATGGAGGGGCTGATCTCCGACATCCAGAACGCCAACATCGGGGCACCTGTCGGCGAGTTCTTCGTGTTCATCGATGAGGCTCACCGCACGCAATCCGGCAAGCTCGCCAGCGCGATGCGCAAGGTGTTGCCAGAGGCGATGTTCGTCGGCTTTACCGGCACACCATTGCTGAAGTCAGACAAAGGCACTTCCCTGGAGACATTCGGCCCCTACATCGGCAAGCCTTACCGCTTTGATGAGGCGGTCGAAGATGGCGTGGTATTGGACCTACGCTATGAGGCACGGGATATCGATCAAAGGATCAGCGCACCAGGTAAGATCGACGCCTGGTTCGAGGCGAAGACCAAGGGCCTGACTCCGATCGCGAAGGCGGCCTTGAAGCAGCGATGGGGCACTTTGCAACGCGTGCTGTCGAGCCGCGACCGACTGGAGCAGATCGCCAACGATATCATTATGGACATGGAGATGAAGCCACGGCTGCATGCCGGGATGGGTAACGCCATGTTGGTGGCGGGTTCGATACCTGAGGCTTGCAAGTTCTTCGAAATTTTTAAGAAGTCCGGCTCTGTATTGGCGGAGAAATGCGCGATTGTGACCTCTTACAAACGCGCAGCACCTGAGATCACCGGTGAAGAAACCGGCATGGGCGAAACAGAAAAGCAATACGTCCATCGCGTCTATACGGACCTCCTGGGCGAAACCTCAGAAGAAGATTACGAAGAGGAAGCCCTGCGGCTGTTCAAGAAAGAGCCTGGCCGCATGAAACTGCTGATTGTAGTCAGCCGCCTCCTGACAGGATTTGACGCTCCAACGGCCACCTATATCTACATCGACAAACAGATGCGCGATCACGGCCTCTTTCAAGCTATCTGTCGCGTTAACCGCCTTGATGGGGAAGACAAAGATTTCGGATATATCGTCGACTACAAAGATTTGTTCAGGAATATCGAAAGTGCTGTCGAAGATTATACATCCGAGGCGTTCGATGCCTTTGACAAAGAGGATGTTGAAGGGCTGATCACCGACCGCGCTGAGCAGGCAGATCAGGACCTACGGGTGGCGCGAGACGCTTGGCTGGGCCTTATGGATAGCGTCGAACAGCCAAAATCAGATGACGAAATCTTTGCATATTTTTCGAGCCCACAGGGGATCAACAACGATCCCGATGCTGAAGAAAAGGCTCGGCGACGCCAAGCACTGTATAAGATCGCCGGTCGCTACGCCCGCGCCTATGCGAACATTGCGGCGGAGCCCGAAGGTTCGAGCCTAAACGACCTGGAGTTAACCGAGTGCCGTTGTGAAGTAGAGCGTGCCATCGGGATTAAAGATGCCGTCAGATTGCATAGCGGCGACGCGGTGGATATGAAGCTTTTTGAACCTGCTATGCGGCATCTGATCGATAACTATATCCGCGCAGACGACTCGGAAGTCATCTCACACCTTGGTGACATCAGCCTTATTGATCTGGTTGTCAGTAAGGGCTCAGACATTGAAGACAGCCTGCCTCCTGCCTCTAAAGGCAAGCGCCAGAACGTGGCGGAGGCGATTGAAAACAACGTTCGAAAACTGATCATCGAGGAGAGCCCCGTCAACCCGCGCTTCTATGAAAAAATGTCGGAACTTCTCACTGATTTGGTGCGCCAACGGCGTGATGAGGCCATCGAATACGCCGAATATCTCGAAAGGATCGCAGCCTTGGTTAGGGATGCAAAAGCGGGACATGGCAAAGAGTATCCCGAGACGATCGGGAGCGTCGGCCAGAAGGCATTATTCGATAACCTGGAGAACGACGAAGCGCTTGCCCTGAAGGTAGACGCCGCGGTCCGAGCAACAGCGCCATTCGGTTGGCGTGGTAACAAAATGCGCGAAAGGAAGGTCTGGCGCTGCTTGGAGCAAGTCCTGGATGACGCAAGCGCTGTGGAACGGGTTTTCGAGATATTGAAGAATCAAAATGAATACTGAGGTTGCTGAGATCGGCGGCCTCGACGTTGAGATCGTCCGCAAGAAGATCAAGAATCTACACATAGGTTGCTATCCGCCCGAAGGTAGGGTCAGGGTTGCCGCCCCAGAAAATGTAACCGCGGATGCAATCAGGCTCGCCGTCTTGACCAGGATGTCCTGGATAAGGCGCAAACAGACACAGTTTCTGAGCCAAGAACGCCAATCTCCACGCCGCTACATTTCCGGCGAAACACATTTCCTTTTTGGTCGGCCACTGAGACTTGAAGTGCAGGAATGGGACAAGAAGGTACACCGGTTCTTCAGGATGGGGAACGATAAGCTTTTGTTTAACATCCCAGAAAGCACTGAGCAGGAGAAACTACGCCGCTGGATGAATGCCTGGCTGAAATCTGAGCTTCGGAAACTGGCGGCGCCTCGACTTGAGAAGTGGGCTTTGCATTTGAAAGTACAACCGCGAAAATGGGGTATACGCCCAATGAAAACTAAGTGGGGCAGCTGCAATCCTGACAAGAGCATTATTTGGCTAAATGCGGAGCTCGCAAAAAAGCCTGAGCGGATGATTGACTACGTTATCCTTCATGAACTCGCGCACCTTATCTATCCTACACATGACAAAAAGTTCATTCGGGTTTTAGATAGCAATCTTCCTCATTGGAGAAATATACGCTGCGAGTTGAATGAACTTCCACTTGCCGCTTGGACTGAGTGAACTGTGGCGAAAAAACGAACGCACTTTCTGAAAAAAATCCGGTTAACTGAGCGAGTATGACACCGCGAGTAGAGATGGCGAGAGAGCGAACGTCTTTTGCGCAGGTGAAAAGCGGCAGCAACGCGCAACAATGTGATCATTGCCTATGAACCATGTCTTCGGCCAAGCCCGAGATCGCCCTTGGAAGAATACATCCAAACTAACAGTTTCAATCACATGGCGAAAACCCGTTTCTCACAAGAGAGACAGAAGGTCTGAAATCAAACCTTTTATCTTAGCTTGATCGCCGCTGTTGCCTTGAAGTGCCTTCGCCTCTGCCTCAATTCGCTCGACCTCTTCAAGACTTTCCCAGTCCACGTATTTTTCGGCGAGCCTGAGTAGACCACAGGTTTCAATAGTTTTTCGCCCTTTTTTGGATTTTGGATAGAAGAATAGCCCGCTTTTCTTGATGTGCTCATCGTAGTTGTCGAGATGTGGATGAACTATAAAGTAAATCGCACTTTGGGTTGGGACATTTTTTTTGGCTTTCGTGTTTGAAACCTTCTTGTTGGACTTTGCAGTATTGCAGTCAGGGCAAGAAATTGCGAGGTTCAGAGGCTCAAATGCAAATTGGGCAAAATCACTTAGCGGCAAGACGTGCTCTACCTCCCAAACTTTATGACTGTTGGAATGGGTGATTTCTCTACAATAGCAGCAAGTGTAATCTTGAGACTGGATTCCGAAATCCTTGATCGCCTTGCGCAAATTCATGGCTGCCTCACACCCCCACACATCACAGGATGCATCGTCAAGACGGCCTTGGAGGATCTCTTCAATCACAGCCTGCTGCTCGCCGCTGAATGAAATTTTTGCGTACATTTTTATTTTGTCAGATTTGAAATGTCATCAATGGCCCTTCCCAACTTGGAACTTGCACCAAGATCCTTGGAAAGCTTCTTCAGCATTGCAAGGCGTCTTTTGAAATCTAAAGATCCAACTTCCCCCCGCGCAATCGCATTTGCCGCCCTAATTATCTCCTGCTTGACGTATAGATTGTCGTCATCAATCACACCAAACTGAGTTGCGACGATTTCGTCAATCGACCTTGCAAAATGGCTTTCGCGCTGATGGCTACCATCTAATACATGCGTCAAATTAAGCACTGTTGTGTCTTCTTTCTTGGCGTCCGATACTATAATGGGGGAGTGTGTTGCAACGATGAAGTGACACCCACGAAATGCCGAAAATGTCTCCCTGAGTAGCTCCAAATATCTATCCTGCCACTCTGGATGAAGGCTGATCTCTGGTTCATCAATGAGAATAAGAGATGAATCCTGGATTCCTGACGCAATCCCAAGTATTCCGGAAATAATCGATATTTCCCCTGAGCTTGCTTGAAGAATTTCTAAGGGGTCGCCGTCGTCGTGACGTCGGAGGAAAACCTCACGAAAATTGAGCAGCCTCAAGTCCTTCAGAAGAAATAGCTCGCTGAGCAGGGCCGCAGCATTAGTGTCTTGCCCAATCTCTACTTCGATACGGCCTTGAAAAGGTCCGTGGTCGTAGTTTTCTTTTGCATGCAGCAAGGCTCGGCGAACCCTGTCCAATCCTGTGGGATCCGTCTGTAATAATAGTCCCAGGCGATTCATTTTCCCTGTGGAAGAGTTTTCCAAGACAGCGTGATCAATGGGATTTCCCGAAATTAGATCTTCTATAAGCCGTCGAGCGCTTGACATCACCCCTAAGGAATATGCCACCTGCACGACGGGCCTCAGACCCAGAAACTCGAAAACCAATTTTACTTTTGATAATTGGTCTGCGGTCCGGGTTTCGTTCAAGAAAATTCCTCGAATCGTTCGCAAAATTGCCGATCTGAAGTTCGTTCTGCCATTCGTATCTCGAAGCCCAACATAGTAGTAGCGTTGCTCATGATGCATAGACTCATCGTCCCGATAAGGGACGCGTTCTCTAATAACATCTCTTGACAGCCGGAATTTGTCGAATGGTGTGGTTGCACTGGCCACAATTCGGTTCGGAAGTACATCCCGCGGGCGGGTTTTTCCGTCACTTGAACCTCGGCCGTCCATGACGATCTCAGTGAGATTCTGACCTGACGATGTAGTCATCGAAATATTAAGAGATGAACTCCTCCTTGATGTAAATTCACCAATTTCCAAGCAAAGAGATTCAGCGATATCAGATAAAAGCTGACTTTTTCCAATTGAGTTTCTCCCTAAGATTATTGTGAAATAATTTCTGTCATCAATCGTATCAAAATCGGAAAATCTCAAATCCTTACCGAATAGAGGGTGAGCGCTACTCTTTTCGCCACGACCAATCTTGGAGCGTGTCATGACGTTTTTAATTTGGAAATTCACAACGTATGCTCTCTGGTTTGCGGTGAGGGGTATGCCTAAGCCATTTTAGTCCCAGCCACTTTATAAGTTAGTGCGTACCAAAGTTACAGGGTTCTGTCATACCATTTTGGTATCCAGCTCCTCATGGTTGACCTTCCCCCCGGTTTCCGGGCCATTGCGAACTGGAATTTTCCACCTTTGAATGGACGAAGGAGGAAGACCCATGAAGCGGAAGCGTTTCACAGAGTTGGAATGGGACCGTGGCCCCAGCGGGGCCGCGTAAGCCCATGTAAACGAGATCATCAGTGTGCTGAAGGAGAGCGAGGCAGGCGCGAAGACGGACGACGTTTGTCGGCGTCACGGCATCAGCTCGGCGACCTTCTACAGTTGGCGCAAGAAGTACGGTGGCCTGGAGGCTGGCGACGCCAAGCGTCTGAGGGCCTTGGAAGTGGAAAACGCCAAGCTGAAGCAGATCGTCGCGGACCAGATGCTCGACATGTCCGCGATGAAGGATCTGCTGCAAAAACATTGGTGAGCCCATGGCGAAGCGACGAGCTGTGGGCTTTCTGATGGCCGAGCGTGGGTTCAGCGAGCGGCGCGCCTGCCGGATCGTTGACCTGGCGCGGTCAGTGCAGCAATACCGACCGCAGCCAAAAGGCGACGAGGCCGCAATCAAACGCATGAAGGAGCGGCGTCGGAGCACCGGCGCTATGGCTATCTGCGCCTGCACGCGATGCTGCGTCGGGAAGGTCTCGTTGTGAACCACAAGCGCACATATCGGCTTTACACCGAGCATGGCTTGCAGGTTCGCACCAAGAAGCGCCGTAAACTGCCCAGGCGGGATCGCGTAGCACCGCAGGTGCCGGAGAGGCCCATGCAACGATGGTCCTTGGACTTCGTCAGCGATCAGTTGGCTGACTATCGCCGGTTCCGCGTACTCAACATCGTCGATGACCACAGCCGGTTCTGCCCCGGTCAAATTATCGACGTGTCGATCCCTGGGGCTCGCGTTGCCCGGTTCCTCGATGACTTGGCGCTGCGCGTTGGCCTGCCGGAAGAAATTATTCTGGACAACGGACCCGAAGGCACCAGCAAAGCCATGTTCGACTGGTCCGAACGAACCGGTGTGCGGCTGCGATTTATCGAGCCCGGCAAGCCTGTGCAGAATGCCTTCGTGGAGAGTTTTAACGGCAAATTCCGGGACGAGTGCCTGAACCTTCACTGGTTCCGATCACTACGCCATGCGCGCGAGGAAATCGGTCAATGGCGAAACCACTACAACAGCAAGCGCCCTCATTCGGCGCTTGGATATCTGTCACCTACGGAGTTCCGGACGAAAACCACCGCGTCAGCGCTTGAGACTCTTGCGGTCTACACGCTGCCGCTCAGCACTCAAACCCAACCGGAAGATTCCAGATCAAACCGGCCCTAACCGCGGGGGAAGGTCAGTTAGGGCTGACCCCTCGCAACCACTCCAGCGGCGGCAAGGAACGATTGGGCAAGATCACCAAGATGGGTGACCGATACCTGCGCCAGCTCATCGTGGTCGGAATGACATCGCGAGTGCGGCAGGTCGCCAATCATCCAGACCGCGCCGATCCATGGCTGACGAAGTTGTTGCAAAGAAAGCCAGCCCGGCTTGCGACCGTCGCCATGGCAAACAAGACTGCGCGGATCATATGGGCCGTGCTGACCAGAGATGAGCCCTACAAACCGCACGCGGCGTAGGTCGGCGCGCGCCCACGAGATAGCAAGACCGACGATGTGATGGTGTACCATTCAGCCGCAATGATCAGGACGCTCCGCCGAAAGTCCCGGGCGCAATTGCCCGCGAAGCAGATAGGAACCTGATCTGCGGATCCCATCAGGGCCAGCGGTGATGACCGCGCAAACAGGCCGGACACAAGACCGCTTCTGAAAAGGTACACGCAGTCTCATTTAAGCCTTGCTATGCGGGAGCCAATGGTATGGACCCCGCTGCCTTCGGGCGGCCACGATAAGACATTTGCAAAGCAAGGAGATGTATCATGGAAATTGTGCGGATCGGATTGGATTTGGCAAAGAACATTTTTGAGGTCCATGGTGTGGACGCTCAGGAAAGAGCAGTTCTAAGGAAGACATTGCGGCGGGATGCCGTGGCGCAGTTCTTCGCTGATTTGCCGCCTTGCATAGTTGGCATAGAGGCCTGTAGCGGATCGCATTACTGGGCGAAGGTGTTCACAGATATTGGGCACGAAGTCCGCCTGATCTCACCGCAGTTCGTGACGCCCTATGTCAAATCCAACAAGAACGACCGAAACGATGCCGAAGCGATTTGCGAAGCCATCAGCAGACCGTCGATGCGCTTCGTACCGGTCAAGTCTGCGGACCAGCTTGAGATCCAGGCCGTTCATCGCATCCGCCAGAGACTGGTGTCGGATCGGACCAGGTTGGTAAACCAAATCCGGGGGCTGTTGGCGGAGCATGGTCTGGTCGTCGCCCGAGACATCTCAAGGATCCGGTGCGCATTGTCGCAGATTGCCGATGGCACATATGCTCAGCTGGGTGACATGATGGTCGATCTGGTCTGCGACGTTCGCGAAGAACTCTGTGAACTGGATGATCGCATTGCAGCTTACACCAAACGCATCCGAGACCTCTTTCGTTCTAACGAGATGTGCCAGCGCATTGGCAGGATTGAAGGGATCGGGCCGATAACGGCTACAGCGCTGGTCGCCGCTGTTGGTGACCGGACTTGCTTCAAGAACGGACGGCAATTTGCGGCTTGGCTTGGACTTGTTCCCAAACAGCGATCCAGTGGCGGCAAATCCCGCCTCTTTGGGATCAGCAAACGCGGAGACCGATACCTGCGTACCCTGTTGATCCATGGCGCTCGCGCAGTTCTACGGAAGGCAGGTGGCAAAACAGACAAGCGAAGCCTGTGGATCGAGCGGATGCGCGATCGGCGGCACTCCAATGTTGTGGCCGTCGCGCTCGCTAACAAAAATGCCCGGGTCGTTTGGGCTGTTCTGTCCGGTCGCACTGAACCGCCCCGGGTTTACCGGAGAGTAAAACTCTTAAAAGGTGAGCCTCATGACAAACAAGAAACATACCCCGAGCTACACGGCCGAGTTCC
>NZ_SLZU01000025.1 GCF_004342065.1 Primorskyibacter sedentarius
ATCGCAGCCGTCAGCGTCGTCTTGCCGTGGTCAACATGGCCAATCGTGCCAATGTTGCAATGCGGTTTAGAACGCTCAAACTTTTCCTTTGCCATACCTTCAGGCGCCTCGTTGATTGGGGGGTCAGACGACCCGAGTTGCATCGCGGGCCATTTATTTGCTCAGGCTGAGAAAATCAAGCGTCAGTTGCCCGACAGGGCAGCTTCGGTGTTTTCCATCACAGCTTTGGCGGGCTCGGAAGTTATCTCGGCACCCGATGCGTCCATGACAGGGGCCGCGGGGGCAAACCATCCCTCCGCTGCCTGCTGCTCGCGCATCCAAGTTTCGGTCGCCAACGCCGCTTCTGCCGCAAGCGCCTCCATCGATTCTTCGCGCGATGAGGCCAGACGGGTTTCAAAGACCTTGATCACGGCAATCGCCTTTGGCTCCTCGTTCAGCTTTGTTGCGGCCGCATCATCCCAGACGGTCACGGCGATCTGGACCGCGGACTTTCCCGGCACAATGGGGGGCGGCAGCGAATATGCCTCTACCTTCAGACCGAAATTGTAGCGTTTCCCGCCTTCGAATCTGTCGAAGCGTTGAACGTAGGCCTCTTCAACCACGGCCACCCATTCTTCCGGTGTGGCCTCTCGCGACACCAGAAGCTTTTGCGGCGATGGCGCCACAGCTGCCGCGAAGCCGAGGCTGAAATCGCCAATCGCTTCTGGCATTTCGTCAAGGTCGCGCGTCGCATTCGCGCAGGCCGACAGCCCGAGACAGGCAACAAGCATGAAGGTCAGCGGTCGAAACATCTCGGTCACCTCTGGTTCGTAAATTCGTCCAGCCGGGATAGCCGAACCGACCCATGCGTGCAATCGGCGACGGTTTGCAGCATCCGCGCCATGACCTATATCTGACGCAGGAAAGAGGTGATCGATGCCGCAGATGCCCCACCCTTTGGAAGAGACTTCGCCCCTCCCGGTGCGTGTCCCGCTTGTGACGCAGCCCATGGGCGTACTCGCCAGCCTGCGCGCCGCTCGCACCAACCTTTTGTCGATCATCCCGGATATCGCAACGCGGCAGCCAATGGTCTCCGGACGGACGGGCAAGCGCTGGCACATGGTGATGGACCCCGGTGCACTAAAGCGCATGCTGTTGGAAAAACTGGATAACTACCCGAAATCCGATGTGACCAAGAACATGCTGCGCCCCGCGATTGGCGAATCCCTTTTTATTGCCGAAGGCGCGCATTGGCGGTGGCAGCGCAGGGCCACGGCCCCGGCATTTTCGCATCGCAACGTGTCAAACCTCGCGCCGGTGATGTCAGACGCCGCGATCCGCACGGTCGAACGGATCGGAGCTCATACTGGCCACGCGGTCAATCTTTATGACGAGATGGTGGCGACAACCTTCGACGTGATATCCGAGGTGACGTTTTCGCAGGATCAGGGCATTGACCGCAGTGCCGTACATGACGCGATCGAACAATATATCGTCGAAGCCGGCAAAGTTTCGCTTTTCGATATCTTCGGTCTGCCGGACTGGATTCCGCGCCCCGGCCGGATGGTTTCGGGGCAGGCGATGAAAGCGACCAAATCGCTGGCCGACCGCGCAATCGAAGCGCGCGCAAAGCGCCGGTCGGACGGCGTGCCTGACCTTCTGGACCTCCTGCTTGCGGGCGAAGACCCCGAAACAGGGCGGAGGATGAACACGGCAGAGATGCGCGACAACCTTCTGACCTTCATCGTCGCCGGGCACGAAACGACGGCGCTCGCCCTGTCATGGTCGCTTTACCTGTGTGCCTTTGACCCTGCCGTGCAGGACGAAGCGCGACAAGAAGCGCGCAATGTTCTGGGATCGCGCAGCCGGTTCGACGCCGAAGACCTGCCAAAGCTCGGTCTGATCCGGCGCATCGTGGACGAGGCGCTGCGGCTTTACCCACCGGCCGCGTTGGTTTCGCGGACGGCGCGCGAAGCGGATGAACTTTGCGGGCGTGAAATTCGGCCGGGCGACACCGTGATGGTTCCGATATACGCGCTGCACCGGCACCACCAGCTTTGGGTGGACCCTGATGCGTTTCGGCCTGAACGCTGGGCGCGTGGCAAAGTCGACCGCTACGCTTATCTGCCATTCGGGGACGGGCCGAGGATCTGCATTGGTGCCAGCTTTGCCCTGCAGGAAGCCGTGCTGATTCTCGCTACGTTGCTCTCGCGGTTCCGTTTCACCGCGATCAAAGGTCGCGACCCCGACCCCGTGATGATCCTCACGCTACGGCCGGAAGGCGGGGTGTGGCTGGAGTGCGAGCCTTTGTGACTGTACGGGCGCCGCTTGTCAGCGGTTCGCACCCGTCCTGCGGACCGGCGCCTTACGGCGCTTCCGGGGGCCGCCGCGTCCACTGGACGCGCCGCCGCTTGTCAGCGGTTCGCACCCGGAACCCACAACACGTCCTGGGCGCCGTTGTCATTGGCGCGGCGCGCGGCGACAAAGAACCAGTCGGACAGTCGATTGAGGTATTTCACGGCTGCCGGGTTCACCTGCTCCACCGTTGTCAGCTCAACTGCCAACCGCTCTGCCCGGCGCGACACCGTTCGGCACATATGCAGATGTGCGGAAAGCGCGCTGCCGCCCGGCAAGATGAAACTGCGCAGCGGGGCAAGATCGGCATTCATCGCGTCGATTTCGGCCTCAAGCCGCACCACCTGCGCATCGACCATCCTGAGGGGCGGGTATTCAGCCTCGGCATCCTTGTCCATGTCCGGCCGACACAGATCCGCCCCAAGATCGAACAGATCGTTCTGAATGCGACGCAGCGAGGCATCGAGATCCTCGTCAGCATTCAGCCGCGCGATCCCGAGGACAGAGTTCAGCTCGTCTACCGTGCCATACGCCGTCACCCGCATGGAATGCTTGGCCACGCGCGCACCGTTTCCCAAAGCGGTTTCACCCTGGTCACCGGTTCTGGTGTAAATCTTGTTCAATACGACCATGAATTTGCCCTTAAGGTTTCAGCCAGACGAAAAGCAGGATCAGCACCACCGCCACGAATTGCGCCGCGATCCGGTATCGCATGATCTTGTTGGCGTATTTCTTGTTGAATTCGCCGCCCTTGGCGAAACCTCCGATCCCCGTCATGAGAATCACAACCACCGCGATCATTACCACGGCGATCAGAATGAAAAGTGGGTCCTTGGTCATGTTGTCCCCGTATCAAGGTATCTGCCCGATGTAGGCCAATACAGCGCGAAAGCGAACGCTTAATCGAGCGTTTCAGCCGCGTGAAAGGATCGCATCCATGGCGCGGGTGGGCAGCAGGCGGCGCAGCACTGCCATCGCGCGCGTCACGGCCGTCACCCGGTATCTTGCGCGCGGGTTCCGTGCATTCAAGGCCCGCAGCAGCACCCTGGACACCGAAGAGGGTGGTAGTTCGAACTTTGTCGGACCCGCATCTTCGTAGAGACGTTTGAGGAGACTGTTGCGATACTGCTCTGCGCGGGCAGAGTTTTCCCAATCCACCCAACGTTCAAATTGCGGGATGGAATTCTGGCGGAAAGACGTGCCGATCGGGCCGGGCGCGATCAGGATGACCTTAATGTCGGTGTCGCTCATTTCTATCCGCAACGTGTCGGTCAGACCCTCAAGCGCGAATTTGCTGGCGACGTAGGCACCGCGCCAGGGTGCGGCGACAAATCCCAGAACCGATGAACAGTTGACGATCCGCCCGTGGCCCTGCGCCCGCATGATCTGCAAGGCCAGAGTGGTCAGCTCATGAACGCCGAAGACATTGGTTTCAAAGATTTCCTGCAACGCACCGCGCGGAAGATCCTCGACCGCGCCGGGCGTGGCAAACGCACCGTTGTTGAAAAGCGCGTCAAGCGTGCCGTCGGTCGCTTCGAGCACTTCGCTCAGCCCGTTTACGATGGATTCGGGATCGGCGTAGTCGATCCGGGGCGAGATGAAGCCTTCGCTGCGCAGATGTTCGCAATCCTCTTCCCGGCGGCAGGAGGCAAAAACCAGCCAACCCGCATCGCGCATGGCATAGGCCGCGTCGTAACCGATCCCGGACGAGCAGCCGGTGATGAGAATGGATTTTCTGGACATGACTTTCCCGCACAATCTGTGAAACGGGCTAGTGTATTCGTCGTGCTGGCGCAATCGGGCGGGGGCGATCAAGCCCCCGCATGGGCGTCAATTGGCCGAAGCCAGAAGAAAATCGGCCATCCAGCCCACGCGACCGGTTTCGACCGTGCGCAGCTTGACCCAGCCATCGCCATTGTCTTGAAGGATCTCAACCGCTTCACCGCGCGACAATTTGCCAAGGACGCTGTAGGTGGTGCCCGGACCGTTGCGCATGTTCACCCGGTTGCCATCCACCAAGCGCAGTTCGACGTCGCGATCCGAAAGCTCGGGGCTTGCAGCCTGCGCATCGGCTGCTGCTTCGGGCGCGCCCAAGCGAACAAGTTTCGTCGCATTGCGCGGCTTGCTGTCGACCAGAGCAACCGGCGTGGCTGCGGGTTTGTCGACAGAGAAGGAGGCAAGCTGCACACCTTCGACCTGCTGTGTTTTCTGCAACTTGGACACCGGTGCAACCGACGCGGCGGCGGATTTGACCGACAACAGGTCCGCCGGAGACGTGTCTGCGCGGGTCACATCGTTGACGCGCTCAGACATCTCTGCGCTTGCTGTCGCCGGTACAAAATCCGAACCACCGCTCAACTCGTAAAAGCTCCAGCCCAGTACCCCAAACGTAAGAACCATCAATCGTACCATAGGACCGCCCACCTTGAACCCGTTTCACCATACATACAGCGTGCCAAAGCGCTGTGAGGGAGTTCATAACCGATTCCCTGAATATTCCTATGTGTAAAATTACCTAATTTTTCCCCGCGTAGCTTTACGCTGTCTGTGCTCGCAGGTATCACATCATCTATGGATGACGGTGTAGACAACAACAACATGAACCCTCGCGATCTGTCAGAGCCCCTGCGCCGCGCTATCGGCGAAAGATACCTGACCTATGCTCTCAGTACGATTATGCATCGTGCGCTGCCCGATGCGCGTGACGGGTTGAAACCTGTTCACCGACGCATCCTGTATGCAATGCGCGAGCTGCGGCTAAGTTCCACCGGAGGCTTCAGAAAATCCGCCAAGATCTCCGGCGACGTGATGGGGAATTACCACCCGCATGGCGACGCTGCGATCTACGATGCAATGGCGCGGCTGGCACAGGATTTCGCTGTCCGCTATCCGCTTGTGGATGGCCAGGGCAACTTCGGAAATATCGACGGCGACAACCCGGCGGCGAGCCGATATACAGAGGCGCGCCTGACCGTCGTTTCCGAGGCGATGCTGGACGGGCTGAACGAAAACGCCGTCGATTTTCGGGATAATTATGACGGCACCCTGACCGAACCGGTCGTTCTGCCTGCCACTTTCCCCACTCTGCTGGCCAACGGATCATCCGGCATTGCAGTGGGTATGGCGACGAATATCCCGCCCCATAACATCACCGAACTGGTCGATGCCTGCCTGCACCTCATCCGCACACCTGACGCACGCGACGACACTTTGCTGCAATATGTGCCCGGCCCGGATTTCCCCACCGGCGGCGTGCTGGTCGAGCCAAAGGAAAACATCGCTCAGGCCTATCGGACGGGGCGCGGGTCTTTCCGTCTGCGCTGTCGCTGGAATGTCGAGGATCTGGGCCGCGGGCAATGGCAGGTCGTGGTCACCGAAATTCCCTATCAGGTACAAAAGTCCAAACTCGTCGAACGTATCGCCGAGCTGATCCAGACCAAGAAGATCCCGATCCTTGCCGATGTGCGCGACGAATCCGCCGATGATATTCGCATGGTGCTGGAACCGCGGTCAAAGAATGTCGATCCGGATGTTTTGATGGGGATGCTGTTCAGGAATTCCGATCTTGAAGTGCGCTTCAGCCTGAACATGAACGTATTGATCGACGGGCTGACGCCCAAGGTCTGCTCCATGAAGGAGGTGCTGCGCGCCTTCCTCGACTTCCGGCGCGAGGTCCTGATCCGTCGCAGCCAGCACCGGATGGAGAAGATCGACCACCGGCTGGAAGTGCTTGAAGGCCTGATCGTCGCCTTTCTGAACCTCGACCGCGTAATTGACATCATCCGCTATGATGACGACCCCAAGGGCGCCTTGATGCGCGAGGATTGGGGCCGGACCTTTGTGCGTGCCACCGATCAGACCGATTATGTCTCGCCCCCCGCTGCATCGGATGAGGGGCTGGGACTGACCGAAGTTCAGGCCGAGGCGATCCTCAACATGCGCCTGCGCAGCCTGCGTCGTCTCGAAGAGATGGAGCTGGTCCGCGAACGCGATGCCCTGATGGAGGAACGCGCCGGGCTGGAGGATCTTCTGGAAGATGGCGGCCTGCAATGGGCGCAGATTTCCGAACAGCTGAAAGAGACGAAAAAGGCATTCGGCAAGAATTACGAAGCCGGCGCCCGGCGGACCACCTTTGCCGAGGCTACGGACGCGCCGGATGTGCCTATCGAGGCGATGATAGAGCGCGAACCGATCACCATCGTATGTTCTCAGATGGGGTGGATCCGGGCCATGACCGGTCATATCGATCTGACGCGGGAGCTGAAATTCAAGGATGGCGACGGCCCGCGCTTCATCTTCCATGCGGAAACGACGGACCGACTGCTCGTCTTCGGGACAAACGGGCGGTTCTATACCCTGTCCGGCGCCAATCTGCCCGGCGGGCGTGGTATGGGCGAACCTTTGCGCCTGATGGTGGACCTTCCCAACGAAGCAGAGATCGTCGATCTGTTCATCCACCGGCCCGACGGCAAGCTGCTGATCGCGTCCTCAGCAGGCGATGGGTTCGTTGTTCCCGAAACGGACGTGATCGCGCAGACGCGGACCGGCAAGCAGGTCCTCAACGTGCGCGGGGACACGCGCGCGAAGATCTGCAAACCGGTGAGCGGCGACCACGTTGCCGTGGTGGGCGAAAACCGCAAGGTTCTGGTCTTTGCGCTGGATGAACTGCCCGAGATGGGTCGAGGTAAAGGCGTCCGGATGCAGAAGTACAAGGACGGGGGATTGTCAGATGCCACCACGTTCACCCTGGCAGAAGGCCTCTCCTGGCGCGACCCGGCCGGACGCACCCGCACCGAATCCACCCTTGACGAATGGATCGGAAAGCGGGCCGGAACAGGCCGCATGGCCCCCCGCGGATTCCCCAGAGACAACACCTTCACCTGACGAACTTTCCATCAGCTTCGTGGGCGCGCGCCGTCGGCTTCTGTGGCTCGCGCTCAAGATGGATTTTCTGACGATCCTGACCCTTGGAATTTATCGGTTCTGGATGAAAACCCGCCTGCGCCGGTGGTACTGGTCTGCGATCCGCCCCGGCGGGCATCCGCTGGAATATCTCGGCGATCCGTTCGAAAAGCTGCTTGGATTTCTGATCGCCGTTGTCATCCTCGCCTTCTATGTCGGCATCGTGAACCTGCTGCTGGTGTTCGCCAGTTTCTCGCTTTTTCAAAGCAACACGGCGGCATATGTTGCAAGCTTCATCGGCGTCATCCCCCTGTGGTTCTATGCCAGCTACCGCGCAAGGCGCTACGTGCTGGGACGCACCCGCTGGCGTGGCATTCGGCTGGGTGTTGATCCGGGGGCATGGGGTTACGCCGGTCGCGCGCTTGTCCATTGGGCGGTGACGCTGATTTCGCTGGGGCTGCTGTGGCCCCGGATGACCTTCATGCTGGAGAAATATCGCGCCGAGCGGAGCTGGTACGGCACTGCCCGGATCGAACAGGGCGGAAGCTGGACGATGCTATACCGCGCGGCGCTGCCCGTCCTGCCTGTGCTGGCAATGCTCGCCATAGCTGCCCTGTGCTTTTTCACCGGCAATATCGGTACGGCCATCGGAATTGCTGTCCTGGCGGGTGCTGCTGGGATCTACGCCGCCGTGCATTACAACGTGGTCAGCTGGAAGATGCTGATGGATCACAAATCCGCCGCCGGGCTGGGCCTGCGGGCCAATCCCAGCCCGCTTCGCGTCTTCGGCATCTATATCGTGGGCTACATCACGACGATCATTGTCGTCGCCATCCCGGCCGCGCTCCTCACCCTGCCACTGCTGGCGCTCCAGACCTCTTCAACAGGCGGCTCAATGGAGCTTCCCTTTTCCGCCAGTGCCATCAGCGCACTGCCCGAAGCTGTGCTGATCGCGCTGACGGCGCTGTGCTATTTCGCGCTCTTTCTTCTTTGGGGCGCGTTGCGACACGCTTTCGTCACGATGCCCCTGCTGCGTCACTACGCGGAAACGCTGACCATCACCGGCGCAGACGCCTTGAAGGGTATCAGCCAGCGCGCCCGCGACGAGTTCAGCGAAGCGGAAGGGTTCGCCGAGGCGCTGGACCTTGGGGCTGCGATATGAGCACGGTGATCCGCGTCGGAACGGAACCGGCCGCCTTTGTCGGCGAGGCCGCGTTTTTCGACGGTGACAAGGCCGTACCCCAGAACGCCACACTCACCCTTGACGAAGAGGCGCGGGAGTTGGTGATAGCTCTCGCCCAATCCGAACATCGCTGGCCGCTTAACAAGATCCGTGAAGTTCCGGACCAGGCGGGTCGCGATGTCATGATGCTGCGGCTCGACGGGGACCCCGTGCAGCGGCTGTTTCTGCCCAACCGCACGCTTGCCCCGCGCCTGCCCCACCGAACGCGACGCGCCCCGGTGAGCCGCCCCGGCCGGATCGCCGCATGGGCGGTCGCGGCCGTGGGTGCGGTCGCTGTCATCGTCCTGCTTCTGGTGCCGCGCCTTGCCAATCAGCTGGCTGACCATATCCCGCCCGGGGGCGAACACGCTTTGGGCGAGGTGACACTCACGCAGATCCGCAGCGCGCTTGACCAGACCGGGCTACAGCCTGTGCCTTTCTGCACCGCGGCCGAAGGGATGGCCGCGCTTGACCAGCTTGAGAGGCGGTTGACGGCTGGGCTTGACCTGCCCGGCCCCTTGTCCGTCCATGTTCTGGACCATGACATGGTCAATGCCTTCGCCCTGCCCGGCGGATATATCGTGCTGTTCCGCGGGCTGATCGACGCCGCCGAGACACCCGAAGAGGTCGCCGCTGTCTTTGCCCATGAAATCGGGCATGTCATCAGTCGTGACCCAACCCGGCATGCGCTGCGGTCGGCTGGCTCCATAGGGGTGCTGGGCCTGATCTTCGGGGATTTCGCGGGCGGTGCGCTGGTGCTGTTCCTTGCTGAACGCCTGATCGACGCCACCTATGCGCGCGATGCTGAAGAGGCGGCAGACCGCTTCGCGCATGAAACCCTTCTCGCAGCAGCGTTGCCCCCGTCGGCGATTGGCAGCTTCTTCGAACGTCTCCTGAAGGAAAATGGAGAGCCGGAAGGCATCGTTGCCCATTTCCTGAGTCACCCGCAGATGGGGGACCGTATTGCCGCTGCGCGGGATGCCACACCCGACAACGCGGTCTTTCGCCCTGCCCTCACGGACCCGGAGTGGAACGCTTTGAGAAAGATTTGTCGCCAATCGGCGCGTGACGTTCCGTCGGAGCCACCGAAAAGCGGCGTAGGTTGGCGCTAACGTGACGATTTTGGTCTGTTTCCCCCCGTGCAGAGCCGCTATCAACCCCGAAGAAGTCTTCAAAGGCCGCATCGCGAGCGGCTTGTCACCAAAAGGAGAGTTACGCCGATGAAGGTCCTTGTGCCGGTCAAGCGTGTGATCGACTACAACGTGAAAGTTCGTGTGAAAGCGGACGGTTCGGGTGTCGATCTTGCCAATGTGAAGATGTCGATGAACCCGTTCGACGAGATTGCCGTTGAAGAGGCGATCCGCCTCAAGGAAGCGGGCAAGGCAGACGAGATCGTCGCGGTCAGCATCGGCGTCAAGCAAAGCCAGGAAACGCTGCGCACCGCGCTGGCGATGGGCGCGGACCGGGCCATTCTGGTGGTTGCCGCAGATGACGTGCACACCGATATCGAACCGCTTGCCGTTGCCAAGATCCTGGCGAAAATCGTCGAAGAAGAACAGCCCGGCCTCGTGCTGTGCGGCAAGCAGGCGATTGACAATGACATGAACGCCACCGGCCAGATGGTCTCGGCGCTGCTGGGCTGGTCGCAGGCAACCTTCGCCTCGAAACTGGACATCGAAGGCGACGCGGCAACCGTGACACGCGAAGTCGATGGTGGCCTTCAGACGATCAAGGTCAAGATGCCTGCGATTGTCACCGTTGACCTGCGCCTGAACGAGCCGCGCTACGCGTCGCTGCCGAACATCATGAAGGCCAAGAAAAAGCCGATGGACGAGAAGACCGCCGCTGATTACGGCGTCGATGTTTCTCCGCGTCTCGAAGTCGTCAAGACTTCCGAACCGGCGGAACGTGCTGCGGGCATCAAGGTTGGCTCGGTCGACGAGCTTGTCGCGAAACTCAAAGAAGCGGGGGCTGTGTAATGGCTGTTCTTCTCCTTGCCGAAGTGAATGATGGTGAACTGGCGCTGGACGCCACCGCCAAGGCTGTTGCAGCCGCCAAGTCGCTTGGCGATGTGACCGCGCTTTGTGTCGGCGCAACCGCCGCAGCCGCAGCAGAAGCAGCGGCCAAGATCGACGGTGTTTCCAAGGTGCTGTGCGCCGAGGATGCGGGCCTTGGCCACCGTCTGGCGGAAGCGACTGCCGCGCTGATCGTCAGCCTTGCAGGCGATTATGAACATATCGTGGCACCTGCAACGACGGATGCGAAAAACATCCTGCCCCGCGTTGCGGCCCTGCTGGATGTCATGGTGCTGACCGATGTGTCGGGTGTCGTTGATGGCGCAACTTTCGAACGCCCCATCTATGCGGGCAACGCGATCCAGACGGTCAAATCTTCGGACGCGACGAAGGTGATTTCGTTCCGCACGTCGACCTTCGACGCAGCCGGTGAACAAGCTGCTGCCCCGGTCGAGACGATCTCGGCGACCGAAAACCCCGGCCTGTCCGAATGGGTCGAGGACAAGGTCGCTGCAAGCGACCGTCCGGAGCTCACCTCGGCCGGTGTCGTGGTCTCCGGCGGGCGCGGTGTCGGCTCGGAAGAGAACTTCGCGATGATTGAGGCGCTCGCAGACAAGCTGGGTGCCGCCGTTGGCGCATCGCGCGCAGCGGTCGACAGCGGGTTTGCGCCGAATGACTGGCAGGTCGGACAGACCGGTAAGGTCGTGGCACCAGAGCTCTACATCGCAATCGGCATCTCGGGCGCGATCCAGCATCTGGCAGGCATGAAGGATTCCAAGGTCATCGTCGCCATCAACAAGGACGAAGAAGCCCCGATCTTCCAAGTCGCCGACTTCGGCCTCGTTGCAGACCTCTTCGACGCTGTCCCGGAACTGACCGAAAAACTGGGCTAAGCCTCTTCCAGCCGAGCGTTCTAGAAGGCCCGCCATTGGCGGGCCTTTGTCGTTCCGGGTCGCTCTGATCAGCGCAGCACGCGGGACAAGACCGGGGTCAGCGCGTTTGCCGCCTCCTGATGAGCTATCGGCCCCAGTAATTCTTCTGCCGCAGGCCGATCCGTTGCACCCAGAACCATCCCGTCGGTCCGACGTACAAGCGCAGCAGAGCTGGCCACCACCTCCACAACCTCGTCAACATACGGGCGAAGAGCCTCGATCATCGCGCGGTTCACGAACAGCGGGTCCTGAAGAAGGGCGAAATCGTCTTCGTCTGGCGCATGTTCGGAAAACCACAGCAAAATCTTTGGGTTACGCAGCACCATCGACATGTGTTTCATCCGGGATATCCAGGCGGCGCTCAATTCCTCAGTGATTGCCGCAAACCTGTCCGGGGACAGGCTTTGTAGACTGTGCAACAAATGCCGGTTGAAATTGAACTCCGTAAAATCCACCTCGTGATAGAGGTCCTGAAGCGCGCGAGAGGCTTTCAAGAACCGATCGTTGCGCCGCGGATGAACCGTGTAGAAACGGTTCGACATGTTGGGCGCGCCCATCACCTGGATCACGGTCGCAGCGGAGGACGCAGCCGCCTCCATCACCGTGGGCTCGTTCAGGTAAACGTCCAGCCCTGCATTGCGCACCCCGAAATTGACACAAGTCTTGCCCAAAGCGCGTTCGACAAGTCCCGGAACCGGTTCCCGCAGGAACTGTCCGAAAATCTCGGTTCCACCGAGAAAGGCGATATAGTCTCCCTGTAACCGCCGCTTCGGCCCGCGAAAAAGGATACGCGAATTCGGATATCGGCACGGGTAATACTCCAGCCCGCGCTGGCCTGTTCTTTCATAGGTCATCTCACCCACCTCACATTTCTTCCCGGCCACAGAATCGCCAGATTCCGTTGCGATTCGGCTAAAGGAAAAACTTGAGAAGAAGTTTCGCGACCTGCCCTTGCACGTCCCTGCCGGGCGCGCCATTGTTGCGGCGCAACATTTTCACCAGGACGGGCAAGCATGGACATCACGCGGATCGGAGTTGTGGGCGCGGGGCAGATGGGAAACGGCATTGCGCATGTTCTGGCACTGGCCGGATACGACGTGCTGCTGAATGATGTCAGCCAAGAAGCACTGGACAAGGCCGTCGCCCTGATCGACCGGAACCTTGACCGGCAAGTCAGCCGCGAAAAGATTTCGGCCGAGGACAAAGCCGCCGCCATGGCGCGCATCAAGACGACGATGACGTTGACCGATCTGGGCAAGACCGATCTGGTCATCGAAGCAGCGACCGAACGCGAAGAGATCAAGCAGAAGATTTTCGACGCGCTGTTGCCGCATCTGGAACCGCACACGATCCTCACCTCCAACACGTCGTCGATCTCGATCACCCGCCTTGCGAGCCGCACCGACCGTCCTGAAAAGTTCATGGGGTTTCATTTCATGAACCCCGTCCCACTCATGCAGCTTGTGGAGTTGATCCGCGGCATCGCGACGGATGCGGAAACCTACGATGCCTGTCTGGGCGTGGTTGAGCGGCTCGGCAAGACGGCCGCCTCTGCCGAGGATTTCCCGGCCTTCATCGTCAACCGGATCCTGATGCCGATGATCAACGAAGCGGTATACACGCTGTACGAAGGCGTCGGAAACGTGAACTCCATCGACCAGTCGATGAAGCTGGGCGCCAACCATCCGATGGGGCCGCTGGAGCTGGCAGATTTCATCGGGCTCGACACCTGTCTTGCCATCATGAACGTCCTGCATGACGGGCTGGCGGACACGAAATACCGGCCCTGCCCCCTGCTGACAAAATATGTCGAGGCAGGATGGCTGGGACGCAAGACCAAGCGCGGTTTCTACGATTACCGCGGCGAAACCCCTGTCCCGACGCGGTGATACGCGCCGCGGTGCCGGATGACGCGGAAGAGATTGCGCGCGTCCATGTCACTGCCTGGAGTGAAACCTATCGCGGCCTGCTGGCCGACGATGTGATCGACAGCTACACCGTCGCGCGACGCCGAGAGAGATGGGAGCGGATCCTGACGCAGGAGGCTCCGGGGGCCGCAACCTTCGTCGCAGAAGCTGACGGCCAGATCATCGGATTCGCCTCGACGCTACCGCAGCGAAACCCGGACATGCGCCCTGTCGCCGAAGGTGAAATCGCCGCGCTTTATCTGCTGTCATCCTACCACCGGCAAGGGTTTGGAACTGCGCTTTGGCACGCCTGCCTGACCGAGTTGCGCAGGATGGGTTGGGGCCGTGCAACATTCGAAGTGCATCGGGGAAATGCTGCGGCCATCGCCTTTTACGACGCGCAGGGCGCAGAGTTTCACATGCCCGCAGACGCAGATCACTTGATTTACACTGTCGCGCTATAAGGTGTCAGCCGTCGCGCAGGGCCAGCGTTTGCTCGCGCAACCAAGCCACGAAACCGCGCGGATTGCTCGACCATTCCTGGATCGCATCCCGCTCGATCACCTGACCGACGACAGGGGCTTGTGGCTTGTCCAGCGCGTGGACGACCTCGTACAGCAGCAAGCCCTGCCGCATTGTCGCCGAAACGCGATTGGCCATCTGGTACCAACGTGAATTGGCCCCGGGGAAGAAGATGGGCATGACCCGCGCGTTCGACCGCTGAATCATCTTCGCCGTGAACGGGTTCCAATCCGCCTCCACGGCATCGCCGAACATGGTCGACGAAGACGCCACGACCCCAGAAGGGAACAGCACCACCACGCCCCCGTTCTGAAGATGCTGCATGGCGCGCTTGCGCATTTCGAGGTTCTGCTGAAGCGCATCCGCCTCGTGGGCGAAGGGGACGGGGATCATGAATTGCTCGATCTCGCCAACACCGGTCAGCAGCGAACGCGTCAAGATCTTGTAATCGGTCCTGACGCGGCCGATCAGCTCTGCCAGAATCATCCCATCGATCAAGCCGTGCGGGTGGTTCGCGGTGATGACGAGCGGACCTTCCTTCGGAATCCGGGCAATCTGTTCAGCTGGGGTCATCAGGTCGATGCCCATGACGTCCAGCGCCTGCTGCCAAAAACCCTGACCTTCGGGAACACCCATCGCTTCGAACTTGCGTATGCGGCGCAGCAGGCGCAGCTTGCCGGTCAAAAGCTCCATCGCCTGGATGGTCTTGACCTGAAAGGCATTTTCAAACGTGTTGGCATAGGACAGGCGGCGGCGGTCATAGGGCTGGTCAGCGAGATTGGTGCCATCCCCCTGGCCAAGCAATTGGCGGGTCTTGCCAGACATCAAATCCCGCTGAGACTGCGTACTGTCAACCAAACCGGCATGTCCTTCCAGGTTGCATCTCACATATCCTCGCCAAACCGGTCGGCCACCAGCGCTTCTACCGCATCTGCCAGAGCGCCGGCATCGGGGCCGGATATCTCGACGTCAATAGTGGTTCCCTTGGAGGCTGCCAACATCAAAAGCCCCATGATGCTGTCGCCGGACGCACTCATCCCGTCTTTGCAGACCTCGACGGAAGCATCGAAACCTTCGACAACTTCCACCAACTTTGCGGAGGCGCGGGCGTGCAGCCCCTTTTCATTCACGATCTGAAGCGTGCGGCGGATAGAGTTTGACATGATGCGCCTTAGTCCGGAGAAATATTCTGACTGTCAATATACTTTCGGCCAGCCTCGAGCGCCGAGCGAACTGCATCCGTGACCGGCAACTGGCGGCTTTTCGCCAGCTTGATCAGCATCGGCAGATTGGCACCATATAGAATCCGTCGGTTCGATGGCTGGCAAGCCATGAGTGACAGATTGGATGGCGACCCACCGAACATGTCGGTGACAATCACCACGCCATCGCCATGATCAACATCATTGGCAGCCCGGCAGATCTCTGCCTGCTTGGCGTTGCGGTTATGGTCAGCCTCGATGGCGACCGTTCGCACGCCCTGCTGTGTCCCAACCACATGTTCGACTGCCGAAAGATACTCTTTCGCCAGACCTCCATGCGCCACGATCACGATACCGATCAACTCTGGGTCTCTCCGCCTGTCTGCACGATGCGAGACGTTTCGGCGGCCAAGCCAAGACGTTCCAGTTCGCGATGCCTAATTGACACCCGCCAGCCTTGTTGCGCAAGGGCACGCGCCACGCATTCCGTAACGGCAACAGACCTGTGCCGTCCGCCGGTACATCCAAAACCAACCGAGAAGTGCGCTTTGCCCTCATCTACAGAGGCCGGCAGCAGAAATGCGACCAGATCGGTGACCTTATCGATGAACGCCTCATAGCGGCTATCGCGCGCCACATATTCGCTGACGTCCCTGTCCAGGCCCGTGAGCTTGCGCAGCCCTTGCTGCCAATACGGGTTGTTGAGAAAGCGGCAATCGAGAACAAGGTCGACACCGTTGGGCAACCCGCGCTTGTAGCTGAAGGAATGCAGGGCAACGGCCAACCCCTGACCGGTTTCGGCACCAAACCAGCGTTGCAACTGGGCGCGCAAATCATGTGGGGTCAGGTCGCTGGTTTCAATCAGCAGGTCAGCGGCGCTGCGCACCGGTGCAAGCAACCCCATCTCGCGCGCAATCCCTTCACCGGGGGCGTCGTCCGGGGAGAGGGGGTGGCGTCGCCGGGTTTCTGAAAAACGGCGCAGCAAGACATCGGCCTGACAATCGAGGTACAACAGCTCTGAAGTGATACGATCATCCCCGGCCAGCTGCGCCTGCATTGCCAGAAGGCCTTCGGGGGAAAAGTCGCGCCCCCTTGCATCAATTCCCAGCGCCATCGGGCGGGGCGCCTCGCCGTCCAGCAGGCGTGGAATCAGGCTGAGGGGCAGATTATCGATCGCCTCGAACCCGATATCCTCTAGCGCGTTGATCGCGGTCGACCGCCCGGCGCCTGACGGGCCGGTCACGAATATCACTCGCTGCGCTTTCTCGTTCATGGCAGACATGTCAGTCTCTCCTTCCGAACAAGAGATAGTGTTTAAGAGAGGCTGCAAAACAGGTGGTCTCGGCTCTGTGAAGTAGCGGAACAGAAAGCCCGAGCAAATCTATCGACCGGAATTCAGGCAGGCGCTGCGTCTCGGCCTTCTCCAGATCAACCACCAGATGAACCTCGACCGGTCCGACGAGTTGCGCATTCAACAACCCGACGCCTCGCGCCTCGATCAGCGAAGGAAGCCCGGTTGGCGCACGCGCCATCAGCACCGAATCCTGCCCGGTCGCATAGATCTCTGTCCGGTCATCGGCGACCAGCTTTGCTCCGCGGCTCATCATGTCGAGCGCAAGGGCCGATTTCCCCGCACCGGAAGGGCCAATGATGACAGCGCCGCGGCCTTCCACCGAAACGGTGGTGGCGTGCAGGATCGTGCTTTCGGTGCTCATATCACGGCCTGCCAGAACTCCAGACGGTTGGGAAAGTCAGCTGCGACAATCAGCACCGCCTTCGGCCACTGCAACAGTTTTCCGGTATCGTTTCGTGTTTTCGCATGACGTTGGGCCAAAGCGGCAACGATCATAGCCTTGCGCCCGGACCTATGTGTCAGACCGGCAACCCCACAACAAAACGCGCCCCCAGCGGGTCAGAGGTTATATCCGCCTCGGTCGGCCGGATATTTTCCGCCCATATGACGCCGCCATGCGCCTCGACGATCTGTTTCGAAATTGCCAATCCGAGGCCGGAATTATTGCCAAAGTCACTCTCGGGCCGTTCAGAGTAGAACCGTTTGAACACCTTGGTCAGAGCCTCCTCGGGGATTCCGGGCCCGGTATCTTCGACAACAACGAGGATCCGGTTTTCGCGCTGACGTGCCCACAGACGTATCGCGTCACCGTCTTCGCAAAAGCTGATGGCATTGGTGATCAGGTTGACGAAAACCTGTGCCAGACGCGCCTCGATACCGTAGACGTGGATGGGCGAGTTGGGGAAATCGACGATCAGATCTATCCCCTTACGCCCCGCCTCCGCCCCCAGAAACTCCGAGATGTTCGCAAGCGTTTCGAGGAGGTTGAACTGAACTTCTTCCTCTTTCACCAACTCGCTGTCCAGCCGGGACGCATTCGAGATGTCGCTGACCAGGCGGTCAAGACGGCGAACATCGTGTTCTATGACATCAAGAAGATTTTCCATCTGGCCTTCGTTCCGCGCGATACGCAGGGTACCGACGGCCGAACGGAGGGAAGCCAGAGGGTTCTTGATCTCGTGCGCTACATCGGCGGCAAATTGTTCGTTGCTGTCAATTCGATCATAAAGCGCAGAAACCATTCCGCGCAAAGCCCCGGACAAACGACCGACCTCGTCGTTGCGCGCTGTAAGGTCGGGAATTCTGATGCGCCCGGTCGTCGAACTGCGCCGATTTCGGTCCCGGCCAAGCTCGGCAGCCTCCGCCAATTCCGAGAGAGGCGTGGCGATCATGGACGCAAGAAGCAGGCTCAACCCGATCGAGACGAGCGCAGCAATCACGGCCAGTTGCAGCAGGGGTTCGTGCGCGGCATGGAGGATCTCTTCGATCTCGCCCGCCTCTTTGACCAGCCCAATCGTTCCTATAAGACGTCCGTCCAAATAAACTGGAGTCGCGACCGCAAAGAACCTGGCTCCGGTCTCATGCCTGCCCGTGACGACCCCGGTCGTGGCCATATCCTCGGGCAGCGGCCCGGGGCCGAGCAGGTCTTGCAGGACCGCTTCAGCCGAAAGCTGTGCAGATCTTGGCGCGGTTGTATTCGCAAGAAATGCCGACTGTCGCTGTGAGAGTTTCGACAACAGGTAGGTAAGGGTAGTCCCCTGCCCTTCTTCCACCCCGCGAGGGTCTGCATATTCTTTTCGCTCAGCAACAAGTCGGGCACCCCTGTCGAAGACAAAGACGCTGTTCCCGCCAAGGGTCATGTCGTCCAGCGCTTCGCGTGCTTTGAGGATATCCGCCTGTTCCTGACCGGAGCGGGCAACAGGCGCAAGGCGCGTCTCAAGAACGGCCGCAATCAGTTCCGCTTCGGTGACCAGATTCTGGCGATGCAACTTCGCCAAGGCATCGTCAGAGTGATTGAGGTTAAGGACGCCGACAACGAGCACCGTCAATGCAATCAAATTGTACAGAATGATCTTGCGGGTCAGCGGGGACCAGTTGAAAGAAAAACGCCCGCTTGGCGCGCGCAGCTCTTCCTCGTCGGCATCAACGGCTTCCCGGGAGATTGCCCCGCGGCCTTGCGGCGATATGCCTTCTGCAAGCGTCATGGTTACTCTTCGTTGTACCGGTAACCGATCCCATAAAGCGTCTCGATCGAAGAGAATTCGGAATCAGCGTTTCGCAGCTTTTTGCGCAGCCGTTTTATGTGGCTGTCGATGGTGCGGTCATCCACGTAAACCTGATCGCCATAGGCCACATCCATCAATTGATCCCGCGATTTCACGAAACCCGGGCGTTGCGCAAGCGCCTGCAACAACAGGAACTCCGTCACGGTCAGTGTTACATCTTTGCCCTTCCAGCTGACGGAATGGCGCATCGGGTCCATCGACAGTTCACCACGCACAATGATCTTGGACTCTTCGGTATCGCCAACCTCGCCGCTTTCCATCGCTTCCTTGCGACGCAAAAGGGCGCGGATACGCTCGACCAGAAGCCTTTGGCTGAACGGTTTCTTCACGTAGTCATCGGCGCCCATGCGTAAGCCCAGCACCTCGTCGATCTCATCATCCTTGGAGGTGAGAAAGATCACCGGCATCGAGCTGAGCTGCCGCACGCGCTGCAACAGGTCTATCCCGTCCATGCGCGGCATCTTGATATCAAACACGGCCATGTCAGGAAACGTCCCGCCGAACCCGTCCAGCGCAGCCTGCCCGTCACTGTAGGTTTCCACCTCGAAGCCCTCCGCCTCAAGCGTTATGGCCACGGATGTCAGGATATTTCTGTCATCGTCAACAAGCGCGATTCTGGACATTGAAGATCCCCTGGCCTTGGCCGATAGCTGCGTCACCGGGGGCTTTCCGCCCATCAACCCCGCAAGCGCGGTACAGAATGGCGAATCATCACCGCCGGTGTTTCCCTTTTGTCGTCAAAAGACGTTACCAAGAGCTAAATCGACTCCTATCAGAAACCGGCCGCGCAAGATGATTGCGCTAAACGTCCCCTGATTGCGCTAACTGTGCGTTTGCGTCCTGTTCACGACACAATTCGGCATGATAAGGACGACCTACTCCCGAACGAAAGCTTGGGGGCAGCGCGCCAGTGACGGCACGCGAAATCTGAAAATCGCCGCTTGACGCGCGGCTACAGGAGCTTGGAAACATGACATTTGGACGGGTAAACCCGCAATTCCGCCTTGAAGATCAGGGGATCGAGGGGCTGGGAAATGTCTATTACAATCTTATGGAGCCGGCGCTGATTGAAGCCGCGCTTAAACGTGATGAAGGTACATTGGGAAATGGCGGCGCCTTTCTGGTGACCACCGGGAAATTCACCGGCCGGTCCCCAAAGGACAAACATATCGTCAAATCGCCCAATGTCGCGGACAAGATCTGGTGGGAAAGCAACGCGGAAATGTCGCCGGAAGGCTTTGCGACGCTGCACGCCGACATGCTGGAACACATGAAGGGCCGCGAGTATTTCGTTCAGGATCTGGTGGGCGGTGCTGATCCCGCGCATTCGATCGATGTGCGCATGGTCACCGAACTGGCATGGCATGCCCTGTTCAACCGCCACATGCTGCGTCGTCCCGAGCGTGACGAGGTGGATGATTTCACCGCTGATTTCACCATAATCAACTGCCCCAGCTTCAAGGCCGACCCGGAGCGCCACAATTGTCGGTCCGAAACGGTCATTGCGCTGAATTTCGATGCCAAGCTTATCCTGATCGGCGGCACTGAATACGCGGGCGAGAACAAGAAATCCGTGTTCACGCTGCTGAACTATCTCTTGCCGGAAAAAGGCATCATGCCGATGCACTGCTCGGCCAACCATGCCCCCGGAAACCCTGTTGATGCGGCGGTCTTTTTTGGCCTGTCCGGCACCGGCAAAACAACGCTGTCCGCTGATCCAAGCCGGGTGCTGATCGGCGATGACGAGCATGGCTGGTCGGATCGCGGCACCTTCAACTTCGAGGGTGGCTGCTATGCCAAGACCATTAATCTCAGCGCCGAGGCAGAGCCGGAAATCTACGCCACGACCCGCAAATTCGGCACCGTCATCGAAAACATGGTTTTCGACCCCGAAACGTTCGAGCTGGATTTCGAGGATGACAGCCTGACCGCCAACATGCGCTGCGCCTACCCGCTGGAGTATATTTCCAACGCCAGCGCCAGCGCGATGGGGGGCCACCCCAAGAACGTCATCATGCTGACCTGCGATGCATTCGGGGTTCTGCCGCCGATCGCACGGTTGACGCCTGCGCAGGCGATGTACCACTTCCTTTCGGGCTTCACGTCCAAGGTTGCCGGAACGGAACGCGGGGTGACTGAACCCGAACCCACCTTCTCGACCTGTTTCGGTGCGCCCTTCATGCCGCGCCGTCCAGAGGCCTATGGCAACCTGCTGCGCGACAAGATTGCAAAGCATGGTGCGACCTGCTGGCTGGTCAATACCGGTTGGACCGGCGGTGCTTACGGCACGGGCAGCCGGATGCCGATCAAGGCCACCCGTGCATTGCTTTCCGCAGCACTTGATGGCTCGCTTGCAGATGCGGAATTCCGCAAGGATCCGAATTTCGGCTTCGAGGTTCCCGTCTCGGTTCCGGGCGTCCCGCAGGTTCTGCTCGACCCACGCCAGACCTGGGCCGACGCTGAGGCCTATGACGAACAGGCCGAAAAGCTGGTGCACATGTTTGCCGAGAATTTCGCGCAATACGTGCCCTATATCGACGACGACGTGAAGGCTGCAGCCATCGGCTAATCACGACGACAGTTCGAAACAGAATGGCGCCCGAGGCAACTCGTGGCGCTATTTTTCTTGTTACAGACCCGCGGTGTCAGGCAAAAATCGCCCGGCGCAGAAGGTTCAGCCCCGCGATGAGCAGCACCAGCAATGTCGCCTTGCGAAAGGCTTTCTGATCGATGCGGTCGTGCACTTTGACACCCAGGGACATCGCCGCCACAGCCGGTGGCACAAGAATGAGCGAGAACAACGCGGTCCGAGGCGTCAACACGCCAGAGCCGACATGCGCCGCAAACAATGCGACCGCCCCGACACCATAGATCACCCCCTGGACGCGTACATGTTCCCGCTTTTCCGTATCCAGCGCGGTCAGATAAGCCACGGTCGGCGGCCCCCAGACGCCAGAAAGGCCCCCGATAAAGCCTGCAAACCCGCCCACGCCGGCCTCAATGAGCTTTGATGGCCCGCGCGCCAAACGCAGGGGAAACCCGGCAAGCTGCGATATCGCGAACAGGCTGATCGGCCCACCGATGAAAATCAGCAACCATTCCCCCGGCAGCACCCGGACCAGTTGGGCCGAAACCAGAAGCATTGCCAGCATCGAACAAAGAAATATTCTGAACCGCATGACCGACTGAACCGCGGCGCGGGGTCCCTGCCGCAATGCCTGAATGCCATTGGTCACCAGTGTCGGCAGAATCAAACCTGCCAATGCGATTTCCGGGGATACGAACATGCTCATCCCCGATATGAGAATCATCGGCATTGCAAAGCCGACAAGCCCCTTTATCAGCCCCGCCAGCATTGCCACCGCGATGGCGCCACCTAGTTGAAGCGGGGAAACAATGTCGAAAATCATGTCCATACCTGCCGATAACATTTTGTCACGCGGTTTACAGGCCCAAACCTTCGCGCAATTTTTGAACAACAGGCAGCACTTTTTCGGTATTTTGTTGCGCTGCGCCCGCGAAAGGATTATGCCGTACCGCAGAAAAAGAAGGATGTGATTCATGGCCCATGACGGACAGGACCTGACGATGACTCAACCGATTTTGCTGCCCGACCTTCTCACCCTGACCGGGGCGGCCATAGATCCGGTCGCAAAGGTTTTCGAGACGGCGCGCGCCGCGCTGCGTGACCGGGTTACCGAGGGCAGCCGTGTCTCCGGTGCGCTTGTCGAGGCCAACCAGACCGCAACCCATGGGCTTGCGTGGCTTGCCACCTATTCCGAGGCGCTGCGGCAGATGCAGAAATGGGCCGAGACGCTTCAGGCCGACGGCAAATTCGGCGAGATCGAGCAGCTGATCCATCAAATCGCCTTTGGGGAGTACCTCAATCAGATCAAGGGCGGCATCCCGATGAGCCAGGGCGAAATATCGCGTCCCGGCGATATCGGGCTGTCGCAGGATGACCTCGCGCCGCTGGCAACACCCGAGATTGAACAGCTGACCCAAGGCGGAAACAGCCAGGCGGCGCGCACCCGGCTTGTGGCGCTGATGGAAGAGCAATCTGCCAATATCATCTTTGGCGCGTCCGGGCTCGAAGACGAGCTGGAAATGATCCGCGAACAGTTCCGCCGCTACGCGATTGACCGGATCGAACCGCATGCCCATGACTGGCACCTCAAGGACGAATTGATCCCGATGGACGTCATCGAGGAATTGGCCGAGATGGGCGTCTTCGGCCTGACCATCCCCGAGGATCACGGCGGTCTGGGTCTTTCCAAGGCATCCATGGTTGTTGTGTCTGAAGAGCTGTCGCGTGGCTATATCGGTGTCGGCTCGCTTGGCACCCGCTCCGAGATCGCGGCAGAACTGATCCTGTGCGGCGGCACTGACGCGCAAAAGGAACAATGGCTGCCCCGCCTCGCGAGCGGAGAGATCCTGCCCACGGCCGTCTTTACCGAACCCAATACCGGGTCTGACCTTGGCGCATTGCGCACCCGCGCGGTGAAGGATGGCGACGATTACCGCGTGACCGGCAACAAGACATGGATCACCCATGCCGCCCGCACCCATGTCATGACGCTGCTGGCGCGCACCGATCCTGACACGACCGATCACCGTGGCCTGTCGATGTTCCTGGCAGAGAAAACGCCCGGCACGGACGAGGCCCCCTTCCCGACCGAGGGCATGACCGGTGGCGAGATCGAAGTGCTGGGCTATCGCGGCATGAAGGAATACGAGCTGGCCTTCGACAACTTCCACGTCAAAGGCGAAAACCTTTTGGGCGGGGAAGAGGGCAAGGGTTTCAAGCAGTTGATGGAGACCTTTGAATCGGCCCGGATCCAGACCGCCGCTCGCGCCATCGGTGTGGCACAGGCCGCGCTGGACGTGTCGATGCGCTATGCGCAGGACCGCAAGCAATTTGGCAAATCACTGATCAACTTCCCGCGCGTCTCTGGCAAGCTGGCGATGATGACGGTGGAACTGACCGTGGCGCGCCAGCTGACCTATTTCTCGGCATGGGAAAAGGATCACGGCCATCGGTGCGACCTTGAGGCCGGGATGGCGAAACTGCTGGGGGCCCGGGTTGCCTGGGCGGCTGCCGATAACGGGTTGCAGATTCACGGTGGCAACGGGTTTGCGCTTGAATACACGATCAGCCGCATCCTTTGTGACGCGCGTATCCTGAATATCTTCGAGGGTGCCGCCGAAATTCAGGCACAGGTCATCGCGCGTCGGCTACTGGCCTAAACAACGCCGCCCTCTCCGGGATCGGAGGGGGCGGAACTGGCCCATTTTCTTCACAGCCATCTGATCCGGATCAAGGTCGCGCCGACAGCAGCGTGGTTTCTGGCGTCAAATGACATGCAAGGAGAGCGAAATGTCAGCCAAAGACGATCTGGATCACAAGCGAAAACAACTGCGTAATTTGCGCAAGGCCATCCCCGAAACGTTTGCAGGATTTGTTGCGCTGGAACAGGCCGCGTCCAAAGACGGCGCCCTGACCAAGCGGGAGAAAGAGCTGGTATCGCTTGGCATGGCCATCGCGCTACGGTGCGAGCCTTGTATCAATTCGCATGTATCCGCCCTGATCCGCCTTGACGTCACGCGCGAGGAAGTCGCCGAGATTGCAGGCACCGCGATCCAGATGGCCGGCGGCCCGGGCCTGATGTATGCGGGCAAGACCTTGGAAGTCTATGACGATCTGACCGACTGACTTTAGTCTGCGGCGCCGATGATGCGGCGCCGCCGTCTGCGCTTTTGCTACAAGGATGCCAAGGCCTGAAAGTCTCCTTTTAGTCACTTTGTCCGGACCAAGTTGCCGCCCTTACCCGTCCTTGCGGATCGTTTCGTTCTTCGGATCGTAAGGGCTGTCTTCCGTGATCTCGGCATCCCAAAGCTGATCGAGCATTCTGACTTTCAGCTTCTGACCCGGCACCGCCAGATCGGGGCGGACGTAGCCCATGCCGATGGATTTCCCAAACGCCACTGAGTAGCCGCCCGAGGTCAGCCGCCCGACCCGCACATCCCCATCATATAGCGCCTCGCGACCCCAGGGATCGCAATCCTCAGGCCCATCGATCAACAGCGTGACGCATTTGGACCGAACGCCGATCTCCTGCATCTCATCCTTACCGTGAAAATCCTTGGACAGGTCGATGAAACGCGGCAGATCGGCCTCCACCGGGGTGGCATCGCGGCCGAGTTCAGTGCCAAACGCACGATAGGACTTCTCCTGCCGCAACCAATTCTGCGCCCGCGCGCCGACCGGCTTCACCCCGTGCTTTTCGTCGGCCTGCATCAACTGGTCCCACAGGTAACGGCCCATTTCGATCGGGTGGTGCAATTCCCAGCCCAACTCGCCGGTATAGGCCACGCGGATCGCACGCACCGGGCACATCTTCAGCTCAATGTTGCGCATTGTCAGCCACGGGAACCGCTTGTTGGACAGCGCGGTTTCTGGCTCCGCATCGCAGATCAGCTCGTTCAGCACGTCACGGCTTTTTGGCCCGGCAATGGCATAGACACCCCATTGCGAAGTCACGTCCTGAATCTCGATATAGCCGAATTCCGGCGCCTTATCCTCGGCCGCTTTGCGCAGATAATCGGCATCATAAGCCGTCCACGCCCCAGCGGAGACTAGGTAATATTCGTCCTCCGCCAGTCGTACGATCGTGTATTCGGTCCGCGTGGTGCCCGCGCTGGTCAGCGCGTAGGTCAGGTTGATCCTGCCGACCTTCGGCAGCTTGTTGCAGGTGAACCAATCCAGAAAAGCGGTCGCGCCCGGCCCCTTGACGACATGTTTGGTAAAGGCCGTCGCGTCGATCAGGCCCACGCCTTCGCGGATCGCCTTCGCCTCTTCAACGGCGTAGGGCCACCAGCCGCCACGACGGAAGCTGCGTGCGTCATGGTCGAAATTCTCATCCGCATCCAGGGGGCCGTAATAGTTCGGGCGTTCCCATCCGTTAACGCAGCCGAACTGCGCACCCAACGCTTTTTGCCGGTCATAGGCCGGGGCGGTGCGCAACGGCCGACAGGCGGGGCGCTCTTCATCCGGGTGATGCAGAATATAGACGTGCTCATAGGCCTCTTCGTTCTTGCGTGCCGCATATTCTGTCGTCATCCAGCTGCCATAGCGCTTGGGGTCGAGCGAGGCCATGTCGATCTCCGCCTCTCCCTCGACCATAAGATCAGCAAGATACTTGCCCGCGCCGCCCGCTGCAGTGATCCCGAAAGAGAAACCTTCGGCCAGCCACATGTTGCGCAACCCCGGCGCCGGTCCCAGCAACGGGTTGCCATCGGGCGTATAGCAGATCGGGCCGTTATAATCGTCCTTCAGCCCCACCGTTTCGGACGAGGGGATGCGATGGATCATCGACATGTATTCCTCTTCGATCCGGTCCAGATCGAGGGGGAAGAGGTCCGCCCGGAACGCCTCTGGCACATCATAGAGGAACCGCGCGGGCGCATTGCGCTCATAAGGCCCCAAAATCCAGCCACCGCGTTCTTCGCGCACGTACCATTTGGCATCGGCATCGCGCAGAACGGGGTGCTGTTCGTTGGTCTTGCGCCATTCGACCAGGGCGGGGTCCGGCTCTGTCACGATATACTGATGTTCGACCGGGATCGCCGGAATTTTCAGCCCCAGCAGGCGCGCCGTGCGCTGCGCATGGTTGCCCGTGGCGGTTACCACATGCTCGGCCTGAATGACCTCCTTTTCCTCCGAAGGCACAAGGTTGCCGCCCCGCTCGACCATTTTGGTGACGGTGACATCCCAATGGTCGCCCGCCCATTCGTAGCCATCGACCTGCCATTTGCGCTCGATCACCACGCCCCGCTGGCGGGCGCCCTTGGCCATCGCCATGGTGACATCCGCCGGGTTAATATAGCCGTCGGTTGGATGGTAGATCGCGCCTTTCAGATCCTCAGTCCGCACCAGCGGCCAGCGTTCCTTGATCTGGGCCGGGCTCATCCATTCATAAGGCACATCGACCGTCTCTGCGGTGGCGGCATACAGCATGTATTCGTCCATGCGTTCCTGCGTCTGCGCCATGCGCAGGTTACCGACGACGAAGAAGCCGGCATTCAATCCGGTCTCTTCCTCAAGCGTCTTGTAGAATTTGATCGAGTAGTCGTGGATATGGGTCGTTGCGAAGGACATGTTAAAATAGGGGAGCAGGCCCGCCGCATGCCAGGTTGACCCACTGGTCAGTTCGTCCCTCTCCAGCAGCATGACGTCACTCCAGCCTGCGCGGGCCAGGTGATAGGCGATCGAGGTGCCAACGGCGCCGCCGCCGACGACCAGAGCTTTGACATGCGTTTTCATCGGGCGACTCCCTGCCTTGAACGACTAGTCGGCATAAGACGAAAAATCGGCCGCTCGGCGCAGTGAACATCCGACATTTTCGCGGATGAATACGACAGCAGGGAATTTATCGCAGAGGCGGCGCGACCCTTGGCGCCGTCAGAACCGTTCGAGCAGCCGTTCGAGATATTCAATCTCCGCATCCGGGCGCTCCCCGTCGCCGGTGCGGCGGCGGATTTCGTCCAGAAGCTCGCGGGCGCGGCGGTACACGTCCTCGCCCTGCAAGATGCTGTCTTCGCTGCCGATCTGACCGTTCGTACCTGCATTGCGACCCAACGGATCGCGGCGCTCGCCGGGTTCCTGCCCCTCGGCCACGCCCTGCTGGCCCTGGTTCTGCTGCTCCTGCGCCATGGCCTCACCGAGGTTGCGCAACCCATCGCGCAGCGCGTCCATGGCTTCCGCCTGACGGTCTATCGCCTCGGCCAGATCCTCGTCGCGCAGCGCCTGCTCCGCTCCTTCCATGGCTTGGTCGGCACGGTCAAGCGCCTCACGGGCGGCCTCTCCGGGCTCTGTTCCGGCGCCGGGAAGGTTGCCACGCTGACGCTCCAACTCGTTGCGCAAAGCACCCTGCCGATCAGCCAGCGACTGGCCAAGGTCCTGACCCTCGCCCGGCTGGCCGCCTTGGCCTTGCTGTCCCTGCCCTTGCTGCCCTTGCTGACCTTGCTGACCGTCCTGTCCCTGCTGTCCGGGCTGCCCCGGTTGACCGGGTTGTCCGGGTTGTCCGGGATTGAACTGATCCTGAAGATCCTGAAATGCCTGATCCGACAGCCCCTGCTGCTCGCGCAGCGTTTCGGCCAGACCTTCCATCGCCTGCTGTCCCGGGGATTGCTGGCCCTGTCCGCCCTGCCCTTGCGTGACGCGCATGTTCTCCATCATCCGCTGAAGCTCTTCCAGCGCCTGCTGCGCCTCGGCCATGCGGCCTTGCTCCATCAGTTCCTGAATCCGGTCCATCATGCGCTGCAGATCATTCTGGCTCATCTGCAACTGTTCGCCCTGCTGCTGCGCCTGCTGGTCGCCTTCCTCGCCCCGTTCCTGCGCCTGACGGCTGAGCTGGCGCAGATAGTCATCGGTGGCATCGCGGAGCTCTTGCATCAGCTCTGCGATCTCTTGGTCCGAGGCACCGTTGCGCATCGCTTCGGACAGGCGTTCCTGCGCGCGGCGGAGCCGTTCCAGCGCATCGCCCAGATCGCCATCCTCCATCAGAACCGCCAGATCCCACATCGCCTGGGCAATCTCGTCGCGCTCTTGGGTCGAAAGCTGGTCGAACCGCGTGAACGCCTCCAGCCGCCGCAAGATGGTGCGGAATCTCAGATAGGTGACAGCGGATCGGAACAGGTCGTCTGGCTGATAAGACACGGCACGCATGATCTGCGCGACGCGGCGCGCATTGTCACGGCTCCACAGCAGGTCGCGGCGTTGCTCGATCACCGCCGATGCCAGCGGGTCAAAGAAACGACGCCCGAGTAGAGTAATGTCCTCGACCACCGTCTCGCTCGCTTGCCCGGCCGCGTCTTCGACGGTCAGCGAAATGGTCACCGGCAGGTTTGCCCACGGGTGCTGCGAGAAATCCTCGATCAGGATTTCCTCGAACGCAGCCCGGTCGCCGGAAATTGGCATTGGCAGCTCGACGATAACCGCGTCTCTTGGTTCGGGGTCCAGGCTCAGACCGTGACGCCGGTCGATCTGGTCCATCGCAAGCGCGATCCGTGCCTGCCCGCGTTCGACGCCATGATCGTCCGTGGCTGCAAATGGCAAGGAAATCTCGCCGCGAGCTGACGCTTCGGGCGTACCGTTCAGTGAAACCGTCGGCAGGGCATCGGCGCGCATCACAACGTCCCATTGCCGCCCGCCCGGCCCATCCACGACCAGTTGCCCGCTTTGTGCCACGACCAGATCATGCGCCGTCTCGGCAGGGGCGTCCTGCTCTGGCGGTACGCCCGAAACGGTCTCAGAGAGGCGCAGCGCGCCGACTTCGCCGTAAAAGCGCAGCATGATGCGACTGCCTGCCGGGACGCTTAGTTCGCCCGCAGAAATATCGTTGAGGTAGAGCGATGGCTGGCGGGTATAGCTGGGGGGCTCCACCCACCCTTCCCAGGACGGCCCGGCCGCAAGGGAAGTGCCACCGGGCGTCATCGCCGTGACTGACCCCATCTTCCAGACAGACCCGAACAGCAAACCGATGCTGAGCACCAGCAAGGCGACATAGCGCAAGGCAAAGGGATCCGCCTTGGCCGCGCGCAGGTCGGGCCGCACGGGTGTCGCGCTTTCCAGTCGGGTCCGCATACGCGCCTGATGCGCTTCCCAGACCGCCCGCGAGGCGGCATCGCCCGCGCCAATGGCCTGATGATCCATGGCCGTCTGGATGGGCCGTCCGGGCAACGCAGCATCCATACGCGCCATCGCGCCAACGCGCGAAGGCCAACGAAAGCGACGAACCCCATAGCCCAAGGCGGCCAGCGCGCCCAATCCAAGCACCAGACCGGCGCCCCAGACCCATTCGACCGCCACATTGTCCTGAATGCCCAGCATGAGCAGCGCCGCAGCAACGAAAAGCACCGACCAGAGGGGCCAGAAGGCGCGCACCGCAGCCTCGGCCACCATACCGAGGCGGGTCAGCAGAAGTGGCCGTCGAATCTGACGGAGGACGTCGTTTGCCTGCCTGTCGGTCGCGGCCATGCGCGCTCCTTTATCAGGGCTGCGCGGCGGGATGCGTCACAGCCATGCAGGGATGGTATCGCGATTTATGATTTCGTCAAAGGTTGGCCGCGCCCGAATGACAGCGAATTGATCGCCATGCACCAGCACTTCGGGGATCATCGGCCGGGTGTTGTACTCGCTCGCCATCACCGCGCCGTAGGCTCCGGCAGAGCGGAAGGCCAGAAGGTCCCCCGCGGCAACCGGCGGCATCTGGCGCGCCTTGGCGAACGTATCCCCGCTTTCACAGACCGGTCCCACCACGTCATAGGGCTGATGCTCCACCGCTGCTGCAGGTTCGATCACCGGGACGATATCGTGATGCGCATCGTACATCGCAGGGCGAATCAGGTCGTTCATCGCAGCATCAAGGATCAGGAAATCCCGCCCCTCGCCGGATTTCACATAAATCACCCGGCTGACCAGAATGCCTGCATTCCCGGCGATCAGACGCCCCGGCTCAATCTCGACCTCGCAGCCCAGATGACCCACCGTGCGCTTGATCAGGGCGCCGTAATCGGTCGGTAGGGGCGGCGCTTCGTTCGACCGCGCATAGGGGATGCCCAAGCCGCCGCCCAGATCCAGGCGGGTGATCTCGTGCCCATCTGCGCGCAGTGCCTGCGTCAGATCGGCCACCTTCTTATAGGCAGCCTCGAACGGCTCCAGCTGGGTCAGCTGGCTGCCGATATGGACATCGATGCCAACGACCTTGAGCCCCGGCAACGCCGCCGCTTCGGCATAGACCTGCCGTGCGCGGGCGATCGGGATGCCGAACTTGTTTTCCGACTTGCCGGTGGCGATCTTTGCATGGGTTTTTGCATCCACGTCCGGATTCACCCGGATGGTGACGGGCGCGATCACACCCATAGAAGATGCCACTTCGGAGATCGCCTGCATCTCCGGTTCGCTCTCGACGTTGAACTGGCGGATACCGCCCTCAAGCACCGCGCGGATCTCTGCCTTGGTCTTGCCGACGCCGGAAAAGACGATGCGCTCGCCCGGCACGCCAGCCGCCTTGGCGCGGGCATATTCGCCGCCCGACACCACATCCATCCCGGCCCCGGCCTCTGCAAGCGTGCGCAGGATGGCCTGGTTGGAATTGGCCTTCATCGCGTAGCAAACGAGATGCGGCATCCCCGCCAACGCCTCGTCAAACAGCCGGTAATGCCGCAAGAGCGTCGCGGTTGAATACAGATAGAACGGCGTGTCCACCGCAGCTGCAATTTCTGCTACGGCGACATCCTCGGCGCAAAGCGCACCGTCACGATAAAGAAAATGATCCATTCCAAACGCCTCCGAAATTGCTGCCCGTCGCCATAGCTCGCAAGCTGCGGCAAAACCACCCCCCTCGCCTCTTCTTGGCCGATATTCCTGAAGGGAAGGCGCGGCGCGGGGCGGGGGCGCAGGATGCCCCCCAACCGTGCCTGCGCATTTCAGATCTGCGACGCGCTGGACAAAGGCACCACGAGGTCATGCGCCAGGGGCGCGATCAGCCCCCCCGGATCAAAGCCCGACGGATACGGTGACCGGGCCGCTTTTCACACCGACAGAGGTTGATGTGTGCACACCGCCAGAGCCTGCGGATATCGTTGTGTTCAACGTCGGGCGGATCGGATCGCCATCCGCGCCACAGCCTGCAAGCGTGATCAGGGCCAGTACAGCAGCCACCTTCATCCCAGGATCTCCTTCCAGCGGGCGACCTGTTCGCGCACCCGCGCGGGTGCCGTGCCGCCATAGCTCATCCGCGAGGCCACCGAATTATGCACCCCCAGCACACCATAGACGGCTTCGGTGATCCCGTCATGCACGCTCTGCATCTCGGCCAATGACAGGTCCGGCAGATCGCAACCCTTTGCCTCGGCCTTTGCCACGAGGCTGCCTGTCACGTGATGCGCATCGCGGAATGGCAGGCCCAGCTCGCGCACCAGCCAGTCGGCCAGATCGGTCGCGGTCGAGAACCCGGCCCCGGCAGCGGCCTCCAGCGCTTCGCGATTAGCGGTCATGTCGCGGACCATCCCCTCCATCGCGGCCAGCGCCAGCATCCAGTTATCGGCGGCGTCAAAGACCTGTTCCTTGTCCTCTTGCATATCCTTGGAATAGGCCAAGGGCAGGCCCTTCATCACCATCATCAGCGCCGTCTGCGCGCCGAAAATTCGTCCGACCTTGGCGCGGATCAACTCTGCAGCGTCGGGGTTCTTTTTCTGCGGCATGATCGAAGATCCGGTCGAAAACCTGTCCGACAGAACCACAAAGCGGAACTGCGCAGAGGACCAGATCACCAGCTCTTCGGCAAAACGCGACAGGTGCATGGCACAGATGCTGGCCGCGCCAAGAAACTCCAGCGCGAAATCGCGGTCGCTGACGGCATCCAGAGAATTGGCGCTTGGCCGGTCGAACCCCAGCGCCTCAGCCGTCATGTGCCGGTCGATGGCAAAGCCGGTGCCCGCCAGCGCCGCAGCCCCCAGGGGGCTTTCGTTCATACGGGCGCGGGCGTCGCGAACGCGTGACAGATCGCGCGCGAACATCTCGACATAGGCCATCATGTGATGCCCCCAGGTTACCGGTTGCGCGGTCTGCAGATGGGTGAAGCCCGGCATGACCCAATCGGCGCCCGCTTCGGCCTGTGCCACCAGCGCCTTCATTAGCGCCAGCAGCCCGGCTTCTGCCGCGTCCAGCTGGTCGCGCACCCAGAGTTTGAAGTCCGTCGCTACCTGATCGTTGCGCGACCGGCCGGTGTGCAGCCGCCCGGCAGGCTCGCCGATGATCTCTTTCAGGCGCGCCTCCACATTCATGTGGATGTCTTCAAGCGCCGTGGAAAACGCGAATGTACCGCCCTCGATCTCTGACAAGACCGTGAGCAGCCCTTCCCGAATGGCCTCGACATCACTAGGCTCCAGAATGCCCGTGGCGCCAAGCATGGCGGCATGGGCCCTTGATCCGGCGATGTCCTGTGCCGCCATCCGCTTGTCGAACCCGATCGAGGCGTTGATCGCCTCCATGATCGCGTCCGGCCCGGCGGCAAAGCGGCCGCCCCACATCTGGTTCGAGGATTGGTCTGCCATGTCGTGCCCCTCTGGAGGAAAAATGCGCCTGTTCCGTTCCGCTCTCCTTTATCTAGCCCTTGGTCTGGGTGCAAACGCTGCGCACGCGGTCGACATGTCCGTGATCGAAGCGCTGCGCGACGGTGACATGAAAAAACTGGTCTTCGCAGAGGCCACGCCCGCCGGGGAAAGCGCCTTTCAGACGTTCGATGGCGAGGCCGTGACCCTTGCCGACTACAAGGGAAAATGGGTGCTGGTGAATTTCTGGGCCACGTGGTGCGCGCCGTGCCGCAAGGAAATGCCCATGCTGTCGGAGCTGCAGGAAGAATTCGGCGGCGACATGTTCGAGGTCGTCACCATCGCCACCGGGCGCAACCCACCCCCGGCGATGAAGAAATTCTTTGACGAGATCGAGGTGACCAACCTTCCGCTGCACCGCGATCCCAAACAGGCTCTGGCACGCGAGATGGCAGTGCTGGGTCTGCCGATCACCGTTCTGCTGAACCCTGAAGGCCAGGAAGTCGCACGGCTGCGGGGGGATGCCGACTGGTCCTCTGACAGTGCCAGGGCCATTGTCAAAGCGCTCGTTCAGACTGACGCTGAAGGTTAACCACAGACCTCGCAGGACATCCGGGTCAGCGGCAATAGGCCCCGCCACGATACCGCGCGGTGTCAAAGTGGAAATGGTCGTTGTGATACTTGTCTGAGCCGGGGCCCAAGACGGTCCCGAACGGGCCGCAGGCCTCTTTGCGCATTTTGCGCAGCGCGTTGCCGTTCTTTTTCGACCCCCAACCCCGCAGCACGGAAATCTGAGTGCCGTCCTTCAGGCGCACGCCTGAAATATCAATGGCGCGCCCCTTTCCATGTTCGCTGACCTTCGCGCCGGGCTGATTGTTGCGTGTGCGGCAGGCGTAATGCGCGGCGACGCGCAGCGCTGACACGCCCCCGCCGCGGGACCCGAAGGCAGGCTTCACGCCACGCTCCACCCAGGTCTTGAGAGCTTTGGCGGTGGTGCAATCCATCATCGCCTGCTGGCTGAGCGTCACACCCGCGACAGAGCGGAGCCGGACGGCATCCTTGATACCGCAAGCGTTGATCCGGCCCGGGACATAGCCAATCCGCTCGCCCTGCAGGTCAAGATCGCCGCATACGGCACCGCGCTTTGCCGCCTGCCGCTTTGCCATGACACGTTCGACCACCGCACGGGGGCGCAACATCGGGCGCAGCGACCGTCTCATTCCGGAGGTTGAAAGCACGACCATCGTTCCATCGGCGCCAAAGGCAACCAGATCGGTCGTTTCTGCAACGGCGTTGGGGTTGGGCTTCATCGGGCGCATGACCGGGCGGATCGACGACAGCCGGGATGCCTCTTTCGTCTGCGCGGCTTCGACCGCATCGCCACGCGAAACTGGCCGGATCACGCCGTCCGGGGCCTTTGCAACCGCAATCTGCGCCGCCAGCACCAGACCCAATCCAACCACTAACCGCATCACTGTCCCGTCTTGGTACGTCCGAAATCAGGGGCAGCCGTATCCTGCCCGGCCTCGATGATACCACGCCGGATGGCCCGGGTTCGAGTGAAATAGTCAAAGAGCTCTTCCCCGTCACCGACCCGGATCGCGCGCTGCAGGGCAAACAGCTCTTCCGTGAACCGGCCAAGGATCTCCAGCGTGGCCTGCTTGTTGTTCAGAAACACGTCGCGCCACATGGTCGGATCACTGGCCGCGATACGGGTGAAATCCCGAAAGCCCGCGGCAGAATACTTGATGACCTCACTGTCGGTTACACGGCCAAGGTCATCCGCCACGCCCACCATCGTGTAGGCGATAAGGTGCGGTGTATGGCTGGTCACTGCGAGGACAAGATCGTGATGCTCCGGATCCATCTCGTCGACATTGGACCCCAACCCTTCCCAGTACCGGCGAAGTTTCGCCACAGCCTCTGGATCGGCTCCTGCCGGAGGCACCAGAAGACACCAGCGATTGTCGAACAGCGTCGCAAAGCCCGATTCGGGGCCTGAATGCTCTGTCCCCGCCAAAGGGTGCCCGGGCACGAAGTGAACACCCCCGGGCAGATGCGGCGCCACCGCGTCGACCACTGCAGCCTTGACCGAACCCACATCACTTACCGTGCAGCCGGGTTTCAGATAGGGCGAGATCTCTTGCGCCACCTGCCCCATCGCCCCGACCGGAACGCAAAGCATCACCAGATCGGCATCTTTCACCGCCTCGATGGCGCTGTCGCAGACCGTGTCGCACAGCCCGATCCGGCGTGCGGTATCGCGAGTGGCCTGACTGCGCGCGTACCCGGAAACCTCTGTCGCCAAGCCGCCGCGCTTGCTGGACCAGAAAATCGAGGACGCGATCAGACCCAGCCCGATCAGCGCCACCTTGTTGTAGATGACACTCATTCCGCCACCGCCTTGAACTGCCCGATTGCATGCACCACGCGGCGGCAGGCGCTTTCATCACCCACCGTGATCCGCAACGCTTCTGGCAGCTTGTAGCCCGCCACTTTCCGCACGATCAGCCCTTGGGTCTTCAGATGCGCTTCGCATGCATCCGCCTCGGCCGGGTCGGAAAACCTGGCAAGCACGAAGTTGGCGTGGCTGTCATCCACACCAATGCCCAAGCCGCGCAGCGCCTCTGTCAACCAACTGCGCATTTTCGCGTTCTCCGCCAGGCACTTTTCGACATAGGCATGATCGCCCAGTGCGGCCTCCGCTGCCTCCAACGCGGTCGAGGACAGGTTGAACGGCCCCCGCACCCGGTTCAGCACATCGATGATATCCCGGCTGGCATAGCCCCACCCGACCCGCAGACCGCCCAGACCATAAAGCTTTGAAAATGTGCGCGTCATCACCACGTTGTCACGATGTTCGATCAGGGCAGCGCCACCGTCATACCCCTCCTCGAACTCGGCATAGGCTCCGTCCAGCACCAGCAGGCACTGCTCGGGCAGGCCCTCGGCCAGCCGTTCGACCTCGCCCAGCTGGATGAAAGTTCCGGTCGGGTTGGCCGGGTTAGCGATGAATACCAACCGCGTATGTTCCGTGCAGGCCGCCAGAATCGCGTCAACATGGACGGTGCGATCACGTTCGGCCACCTCGACCGGGGTGGCCCCAGCCGCCATCGCGCTGATCCGGTACATGGCAAACCCGTGCTGCGTGTAGAGCACCTCGTCGCCCGGACCCGCGTAGGCCTGACACAGGAAGTGGATGATTTCATCAGATCCCACACCGCAGATGATGCGCGCCGCGTCGAGCCCGTGCACCTCTGCCAGCGCCGCGCGCAAGCTCGCATGATCGGTGGACGGATAGCGATGCAGGGTCCGTGCGCTTCGTTCCACCGCAGCAATGGCTGCGGGGCTCGGGCCGAACGGGTTTTCGTTCGACGACAGCTTCACGACATCCGAGACACCTGCGATCTGGCTCGCCCCACCGACGTAAAGGGCGATGTCCATGATGCCGGGTTGCGGTTCCATCCTTGTCATTGGCCAGCCTCCTGCTGCGCGCCTCTTTAGCCGGGCTTTTCCCCAGAGACCAGTGGCAAGACCGATCCGGCGCGGCGACCTGGGTTGCAAATGAAAAGGGGCCGCGCAAAAGCGCGACCCCCTGGAATTTCGTATCCTGCCAGAATTTAGTTCTGGGCGTAGAATTCGATCACCAGGTTCGGTTCCATCATGACCGGATAGGGCACATCGCCCAAGCCGGGAGTGCGCACGAATGTCGCGCTCATCTTGGAATGATCGACTTCAAGGTAGTCGGGCACATCACGCTCTGGCAGCTGCGAGGCTTCCAGAACAGCAACCATCTGCTTGGACTTCTCGCGGACCTCAACGACGTCACCCTCTTTCACGCGATAGGAGGGGATGTTGACGCGCTTGCCGTTCACCGTGACATGGCCGTGGTTCACGAACTGACGTGCGGCAAAGACGGTCGGCACGAACTTGGCGCGGTACACAACGGCGTCCAGACGACGCTCCAGCAGGCCGATGAGCAGCTCACCGGTGTCGCCACGCTGACGTTCTGCATCACGGAAGATGCGGCGGAATTGCTTTTCGGTCAGGTCGCCGTAGTAGCCTTTCAGCTTCTGCTTTGCGCGCAGCTGCAGGCCGAAGTCGGACATTTTGCCTTTGCGGCGCTGACCATGCTGGCCGGGGCCATATTCGCGACGGTTGACCGGGGATTTCGGACGACCCCAGATGTTTTCGCCCATCCGGCGGTCGAGTTTGTACTTGGCAGACGTGCGTTTGGTCACGGCTGATCTCCTTCTTTGGGCGCTGCCATGCGGCAGCTATGAAGGGCGTTGTCCTCTGCACCGGAGTAGCTCCGGCACTGACAGGCATCCCCTTGCGAGGGCCACCAACACCAATGAAGCCGCGCTTATACGCTGCAACACGCAGGAGTCAACGGCCCTATTTTCCGGGCATGTTCGGCAATGTGTATCAAATTAGAACAAAACATGAAATTTAAGCGTAATTTAAGGCATTCAGTTGCAACCTGCTCTCAACCGAATGGAGGGCACATGGGTCTTCAACATAAAGCCGCACTGCAAGAAAACTCACGTAACGCGCTGGCATTGGCCATTGAAAAGCGCGATGCAGACACCATCAAGATGGTCGAGGCCGCCGTCCGGCACCGGCATGTTCTTCTGGCCTATCAACCCATCGTCCAGGCGGCGAATCCCGGACGAACGGCCTTTTACGAAGGGCTGATCCGGGTGCTGGATGAAACCGGTCGGGTGATTCCCGCGAAGGATTTCATCCATGCCGTCGAAGAGACCGAAACCGGCCGACTGCTTGATTGCATTGCCCTGGACAAAGGCCTTCGGGCGCTGGAAAGCCAGCCCGCTTTGCGCCTGTCGATCAACATGTCTGCCAGGTCCATCGGCTACAAGAAATGGATGCGCACATTGCAGCGCGGTCTCGCCCGCAACCCCACCGTCGGGGAAAGGCTGATCCTGGAAATCACCGAAAGCTCCGCCATGCTGGTGCCGGAAATCGTGGTTGGGTTCATGCAGGATCTGCAAGGCAAGGGCATCTCGTTCGCGCTTGATGATTTTGGCGCGGGCTACACTGCCTTCCGTCATTTCAAGGACTTCCAGTTCGATATTCTGAAGATCGATGGCCAGTTCATCACCGGTATCGCGCGCGACCCCGACAATCAGGTGCTGACCCGCGCGATGCTCGCTGTGGCGCAGCAATTTGACATGTTCACCGTCGCAGAACGGGTGGAGCGGGCCGAGGATGCCGCCTTTCTCCAGACCCTCGGTGTCAATTGCATGCAAGGCTATTTTTATGGCGCACCGACTGTTTGTCCACCATGGGAAAAGGAAACGGTGGAGCGCGCCTCTGCCTGAGACATCATGGCGTGACCAGCGCAGTTGCTCCCCCCTTCACCTTGCGGTAGTTACGCTACGGTAGGGTGGGGGCTCGTAACTTGCTGGTTTGGTGCCGACCTCCATCGCAACAAGCAAAGGTGGAGATCACATCTATGACCAATGTCGTAATCGCTTCTGCGGCGCGGACCGCAGTCGGCAGTTTCGGGGGCTCTTTCGCCAACACACCCGCCCATGATCTGGGCTCGGCCGTTCTGAAAGCGCTGGTTGAGCGCGCAGGAATCGATGCTGCCGAAGTGTCCGAAACGATCCTTGGTCAGGTCCTGACCGCGGCGCAGGGACAAAACCCGGCCCGTCAGGCGCATGTCAACGCAGGCCTTCCGATCGAATCGGCTGCATGGAGCATCAACCAGGTCTGCGGTTCCGGCCTGCGCGCCGTGGCACTGGCCGCACAGCACATCCAGCTTGGCGATGCCGATATCGTCTGCGCTGGCGGACAGGAGAATATGACACTTAGCCCACACGCCGCGCATCTTCGCGCTGGCCATAAAATGGGCGATGTCAAATATATCGACACGATGATCCGCGATGGCCTTTGGGACGCTTTCAACGGCTACCACATGGGCCAGACTGCCGAGAACGTGGCCGAGAAATGGCAAATCAGCCGACAGCAACAGGACGAATTCGCCGTTGCCTCGCAGAACAAGGCAGAAGCAGCCCAGAAGGCGGGCAAATTCGACGACGAAGTGATCGCGTTCACCGTCAAGACCCGCAAGGGCGACATCATCGTCGACAAGGATGAATACATCCGCCACGGCGCAACGATGGAAGCGATGCAGAAACTGCGCCCTGCCTTCACCAAGGACGGGACGGTCACCGCGGCCAACGCCTCTGGCCTGAACGACGGCGCCGCCGGGGCTTTGCTGATGACGGCAGAAAACGCCGAAAAGCGCGGCATCACGCCGCTTGCACGGATCGTTTCCTATGCAACCGCTGGTCTTGACCCATCGATCATGGGCGCAGGCCCGATCAACGCAAGCCGCAAGGCATTGGAAAAGGCCGGGTGGAAACCCGAGGATCTTGATCTGGTTGAAGCGAACGAAGCCTTTGCCGCACAGGCCTGCGCCGTCAACAAGGAGATGGGCTGGGATCCGGCTGTCGTGAACGTCAATGGCGGTGCCATCGCCATCGGTCACCCGATTGGTGCCTCCGGCGCGCGCGTACTTAACACGCTTCTTTTCGAAATGAAGCGTCGCGATGCGAAAAAAGGTCTGGCGACCTTGTGCATCGGTGGCGGTATGGGCGTCGCCATGTGTGTGGAACGCCCCTGACCCTGCCGACAAGACATATGAGGGGCGCCGCTGGCGCCCCTTTTTCTGGTCACGCAGCATTTTTGACTGCATTTCCTTGACCCTAACCAACAAATCGCTGCGTAATATTGTTGCGCGGCGCTCGATCAGTAGGTAGCAAAGTTACCATACCTAGCCACATTGGAGGAAACCATGGCAAGAGTAGCACTCGTCACCGGCGGCAGCCGAGGCATCGGAGAAGCGATCTCGAAAGCATTGAAGGCCGAAGGTTATACGGTCGCCGCGACCTATGCCGGAAACGACGAAGCCGCCGCCAAGTTTACCGAGGAAACCGGCATCAAAACGTATAAGTGGAATGTCGCGGATTACGACTCCAGCGTTGCCGGAATTGCCAAGGTCGAAGAAGAGCTTGGGCCAATCGACGTGGTCGTGGCCAATGCCGGGATCACCCGGGACGCACCCTTCCACAAGATGACAAAGGACCAATGGCAGCAGGTCATCGATACCAACCTGACCGGCGTGTTCAACACGGTGCACCCGATCTGGCCCGGTATGCGCGAACGCAAGTTCGGGCGCGTGATCGTCATCAGCTCGATCAACGGCCAGAAGGGCCAGTTCGCCCAGGTGAACTATGCCGCGACGAAGGCTGGCGATCTTGGGATCGTGAAAAGCCTCGCGCAGGAAGGTGCGCGCGCGGGCATCACCGCAAATGCGATCTGCCCCGGCTATATCGCGACCGAAATGGTCATGGCAGTGCCCGAAAAAGTGCGCGAATCGATCATTGGCCAAATCCCGGCCGGCCGTCTGGGCGAACCCGAAGAAATCGCGCGCTGCGTGGTGTTCCTCGCATCTGACGATGCGGGCTTCATCAACGGCTCCACGATCAGTGCGAACGGTGCGCAGTTCTTCGTCTGATTCGAACCGGACCACCCCCTGAAATACATTGCGCCCCTGCCTTTCCAGGCCGGGGCGCTTTTCTAAAAAGATGAGTGGATTGTCTGACTTCTGGCTTGCAACAGGGTGTTTCCCCGGGTCTTCGCATCAATCATGGCGTGTTTTTGTTTGCCCTTGCACCAATGGGCAGCGCCTGAGAATGTCTGCGAAGACAGGCCATTCAGACACTCAGCCGCTCGATCTCTTCTTTCAGCTTAAGTTTCTGTTTTTTCATCTCAGCGATATGCAGGTCGCTGATGCCGGGGGCTCGTTGAGCCTCTTCAACGGCGTCGGAGAGGTTTTGGTGTTTCTTCTTCAGTTCCTGCACATGCGAACTCAAGCTCATCGCGTCCTCCTTTTTGTTATCAACCCTACCAGTCCAGCATATTCACACGCATCTGTCACGCCGCACCGGCAGCATAAGGCCCGCAAATCTTCAAATTCTGCGTGAGCAGATCGTCTAGGACGGAAAATTCAGCGCGGCGCCGTGGCGAAGCACCTCTGCGATGGCGGGGGCGTAGTCATCACCATCGGATTCGTGTTGCACGCCCCGGTGCAGCAAGACCGGCGCGTGCAGCCTGAAATCCGCCCTGCCTCCCTTGCGTCCACGAACGAGAATCAGCCGGGGCTCCCGCCCCTGCCGAGGGGCGAGGGGCAGCACCTGAAGCGATCCCAGCCGCGCCTGCATGGCGGTCAGCAATTCGGGCAACCGTTCAACCCGCTGGATGAATGTGACCTGACCACGCGGCTTCAAACGACGGGCCGCCGCGTTCACCCATTCCGACAGCGGAACCCGCGCCGCCAGAGCGACCTCGCGCCCTTCGTCGGCGGCCTCGCTCCGGGCCCCGGTGCGAAAATAGGGAGGGTTGGCAGCGACATGGTCAAACTGGCGGGCCAGCAGTTCCTTCGGAAGGGCGCTCAGGTCAGCCGCCAGGACCTGCCCATCCATTCCGTTTTCGGCCAGATTCCGACGCGCGAGATCCGCGTAGAACGGCTGGATTTCCACCCCCACGAGGGCGAGGCCGGGCACACGGGCCCCCAGACAACACAGGACCGGTCCGGCACCGCAGCCCAGTTCCAGAACGGATTCTCCGGCGGTGGCCTCGATGCTTGCGGCCAGCAAGACCGGGTCAATGCCTGCGCGGTATCCGTCCACCGGCTGGTAAAGATGGACCTTGCCGCCAAGAAACGCATCCCGTGACAGTTCAACGGTCAAGAGGCACTCCGTTATCCATCATCAACTGCCGCGCCGCCGCAAGATCGTCCCTCCGGACCATCAGCCGACGCGGCAAAATGCCAATGCTGCCTTCGAGAACGCTCATGTTTACGTCCAATTCAAAGCTGTCTATACCCTCGTCCAACAGGAGCACGCGGGCCAGCGGGATGACGGTTATATCGGTGGTGCGCAAAAGCTCTTCCATATCGGGGATGTAAGGACAAGGTGATGCCAATGTCGAGCCTTGTGACGGGAGTGTGATGAGTTTGGACGACGCAACCGTGAAGCCGCATGACCGCCTTGCAACCGCATTGGCCGATGACATGGCTGCGGTCAATGATCTGATCCGCCTGCGGATGACCTCAGAGCACGCACCGCGTATCCCGGAGGTGACGGCCCATCTGGTTGAGGCCGGCGGCAAGCGTCTGCGCCCGATGCTGACGCTCGCCTCTGCGCGTATGTGCGGCTATGACGGCCCCTACCATGTGCATCTTGCCGCCACGGTAGAGTTCATTCACACCGCGACCCTTCTGCACGACGATGTGGTCGACGAAAGCACCCAGCGCCGGGGTCGGCCCACCGCCAATCTGCTCTGGGACAACAAATCGAGCGTGCTGGTCGGCGATTACCTCTTTGCACGCAGCTTTCAGTTGATGGTCGAAACCGGGTCTATCCGCGTGCTCGACATTCTGGCCAACGCCTCTGCGACGATCGCCGAGGGCGAGGTGCTGCAACTCTCGGCTTCGCAGGATCTGCGCACGCGCGAGGATACCTATCTCAAGATCGTACGCGGCAAGACGGCGGCGCTCTTTTCTGCCGCGACCGAGGTGGGCGGCGTGATCGCGGGCCAGTCCGAGGACGTGGTGCAAGCGCTTTTCGACTACGGCGATGCGCTTGGCATTGCCTTCCAGATCGCGGATGATCTGCTGGATTATCAGGGGGATAGCGGGGCCACCGGCAAGAATGTCGGCGACGATTTCCGCGAGCGCAAACTGACATTGCCGGTCATCAAGGCCGTTGCTGCCGCCGATGCCGAAGAACGTGCCTTCTGGTCGCGCACCATCGAGAAGGGCAAGCAGGAAGAAGGCGACCTGAGCCACGCCATTTCCCTGCTCAAAAAACACGGCACACTCGAAGCGACCCGGCAGGACGCCAATGCCTGGGCGGGCAAGGCCAAGGATGCGCTTTCGGTTCTGCCCGACAGCGACCTGCGCAGCATGCTTATTGATCTTGCGGATTACGTGGTGGCACGGCTGACCTGACGGGCGTCACTGCCTACCGTCCGCGTCGCCTGCACCCACCACTCGGGATACTTCGCGGCGATGCGCCGTGCGGCATTCCGCGCAACATCCATCGTGTCGTAAACGCCGAAACAAGTGGCGCCAGAGCCGGACATGCGGGACAGGATCGCGCCGTCAAGGGCGCTCAACGCCTCCCCGATCTCCGGCGCAAGGCTTCGGGCAGGTATTTCCAGATCGTTGCGTTGCTGGCCCAGCCAGTCAAGAAAGGCTGGCCCACTGTCCCATCCCTCACAGTGTTGCATCGCCGGGTTCTCGCGATGCATCAGCTCCCGGAAAACTGCCGGTGTTGGCACATGCACATGTGGATTAACGAGCACGAGGTTGAGACCGGGCACGTCCTGAACGGGCCGAAGCTGTTCGCCGATCCCCCGCATCCTCTGCGGCAAGGACGACAGACAGACCGGCACGTCCGCCCCCAGTTCCAATGCCCGTTCCAATGCCCGTTCCGCGCCGATGTCACCCATGGGGTTCGGGCCATGCAGCGCCCGCAAAACGGCCGCCGCATCGGCAGAACCGCCACCAATGCCAGCGCCGTGTGGCAGGTTTTTCTCAAGCTCGATCCGGCCCATCCAGCCTGCGGCTTCCGCTGCCCGCCAGACCAGATTGCACCCATCCGTCGGCACTCCGTCGGCGAAGGGGCCCGTGACGGCGACTGACAGATTGGCACCAGCGGTCAGGATCAGCCGGTCCCCGACATCCGCGAAGACGACAAGCGAATCAAGAAGGTGGTAGCCGTCAGACCGCCTGCCGGTCACGTGGAGCGTCAGATTGATCTTGGCCGGGGCGAATGCCTCAGCCGCCGTTGTCATTGGCAACCTTCAGCGGCGGCGCCCCTTCCTCGGCCAGCAACCGATCCAGACCAACCTCCAGTTTGCGGCGAATGCGTTCGGGATCAACCTCGTCCGAGGCCACTTCGGAATCGACGAAGCTCAGCGCCCGTTTCCACATGAACTCGGCTTCCAGCTTGCGCCCGACGGACCAGTAGACATCCCCCAAGTGATCATTCACCACCGGATCAATCGCCATCAACTCTGCCGCGCGCTCCATGTGACCGACCGCCTCTTCGTAGCGACCAAGCCGATAGAGCACCCAGCCAAGCGAGTCGACGATATAGCCGCTGTCAGGGCGCGCAGCGACGGCGCGTTCGATCATGCCAAGCGCTTCGTCGAGCTTCTCGTTCTTTTCCACCAGCGAATAGCCGAGGTAATTCAGCACCTGCGGCTGTTCCGGGTTCAGCGCCAGCGCGGCGCGGAAATCCGCCTCTGCCTGTGGCCAGTTGCCTTGCCGTTCGTGGCTGATGGCGCGGGCGTAATACAGGAACCACTGCGTCGGTTCGGGCGTGTCGAACAGCGCGAGCGCGCGGTCATAAGCCTTTACCGCGTCGTCGTAGCGCTCCAATTGGCGCATCAGGTCCCCCAGCGTCGACTGGACGACCGCCAGATTGCCATGCGTCTCAGCGAGGCTTTCCAGAACTTCCACGGCGGCATCGACCTTGCCATCGGCCCGCAGCGCATCGGCGCGGCCAAGCTCTGCGGCGTGATAGGCCGGATGGTCGCGCGGCACCCGCTTGTAGGTCGCAACAGCAAGGTCGTGCTGTTCCAGCCGTTCCAGCATATCTGCCGACAGAAGGATCGCGTCCACATGATCTGGCCGCAGGTATTCGGCGACGCGGGAATACAGCAGCGTGTAGTCGTCATCCGCCTCGTTGGAAAGCGCCGCCGCCAGAGTATAGAACACCTCCGCGATGCCTTGGCGCGCACCGCTGACGGCTGTCCATGGCAATTGCTCGCCCTGTTCAAGCCGCTTGCGCAACTGGTCGATCCCGGGATCAATCCCCTTGTCAAAGGCCGTATCGATGAGTTTAAGGGCGTCGTCATTGCGCTCCAGCTGCGACAGAATCTCGACCTGCGCGATCACGGCGCGGCGCGTCATCCGCATGGCGCCCACACTGTCGCTGTCAAAGATAGCCTCTGCGCTTTCGTGATCGCCAACCGACGACAGAGCCAACGCCTTGTGGTACAGAGCGAACCCTTCAAGGCCGCGCTGTTCGGACATCTCGTCAAAGGCGACCAATGCCGCGCTCATGTCACCCCGGCCCATTTCGGCCCATGCCTCCGCCAACCCGTCAATCAGCGGGCCAACGCCAAGATCGTCGCGCAGACGGCTGAGTATCTCCGTATAGGCTTCGCGCTTTGCCTCGCCCGCGATAAGCGCGATCTGTGCGATCTGGCTACGCTCCCCGGTGTTTACCAACCGCTGGCCAAGCTCTACGGCGCGATCAAGGTTCCCAAGGGAGATATTGGCCAGAACAGCACGTTCCAACAGTTGTGGGTTGGCGGGATCATGAAAAAGCGCCTGATTGTAGTACTTTGCAGCCGCTTCGTAGTCACCGACATAGCTGGCCTGCCGTGCGGCCAGGTACGCGCCCGACAGTCCGTTGGCCGACACCGCGGCCGGAAACCATAGCCCCACGGCCAAAAGCGTTACGCCGAGTGTTCTGGCTATCGATCTGGGCAAACTTGCCTCCATCTTTCCTGCAACGGGTTTGCGCAAAGCCTAGCCCCTGCCCGGTAGCGACGCAATGAGCCACCGAAAGATTGCCGCCAAGCCCCCTGAAACATTTGATCAAATTGTCATGCTCGGGGCATTCTGACGGCAAACTGCGGCGAAATTCGCCACAGCTTGCCTGTCGGCCCTACATGTTGGGATAGTTTGGTCCGTCCCCGCCCTGCGGCGTGGTCCATGTGATGTTCTGCGCCGGATCCTTGATGTCGCAGGTCTTGCAATGCACGCAGTTCTG
>NZ_SLZU01000026.1 GCF_004342065.1 Primorskyibacter sedentarius
CAGAGGAGGCCTTCTATGCAAACTTGAACGCGGTCGAAAAAGTAGCCTAATCATTGAACCAGAAACTCTCCGGTAAACCCGGGGCGGTTCAATCCCGGCCTGGGAAAGACCATGGCCGACCACCAGCGCGTGATCCACAGCCAAAAAGAGTATGCCAACCCCGAAACCGGGGCCCATGTGAACACGGCCGAAGCGGTAATCTCCCAGGTGCAGCGCGCTTTGGTCGGCATTTACCACAACCTCGGACGAAGACACCTTCAGCGATACCTCGACGAGATCATCTGGCGGTGGAACCACCGTGACCCTGTCCGGGAAGTGGTCAAGCAATGGACGACAAAGGCCGGTGTCGAAAGGGAAAAATCAACAATGATCTGGAAGCCGATCCCGGTGGTCGACCAGATGCGCGTCTTGCTTCAGGGTGCTGTCGGAAAGCAATTGCGGCGTTCGAAGGAGTATGGGCTATGCTGGCCTTGATGCCAGCCCTATGCACTTGTGGTGCAGATGAGCGTTTCAGAGATGTGAAGCAAAATGTCTGCTCCGAGCCCAAGTTGACCGACGCTATGCCTTGCTTCAAGGTTAATTTCAACGGAGAAGCAGCCAATACCAAAAAGGTTCCCCCATGAGGCATAAAACGATACTCACAAGCGTCTTGTTGTCAGCTGCGCTGCCCGTCTCAGCACAAGATGTACAATGGCAGTTGGTCGATACCGGTGTCTTGTCCCACTCCTCTCACGGTGAGGGAATCGAGATGGGAATCCGACCAGATCCAGTTCCCAACGGATTGTTCGCCAATGACAACTTGGGTCACCTCTTACTGGCGCTTTGCAATCACTATGCTCCATATGTAAAGCAACAAACGGGTATCGACGACCCAAACTTCATTGCGGTACGCATCGTTTCAAGAGGTGCGGTAGGACGCTATGTTTTGGAAACCTACGCGATTTCTGATGGGCAATGTGGAGGAGTGCTGTAAACTCGATTGCCATTGTAAAACGGCCAGTGGTGCAGGTTCCGCGAAAGTCGGCAGCGTCCGCATCAACGACTTTTAGAACAAGAGGGATGGGTGCTTATGCCACTGCTTTCTTTGGTGGATAAGCGGGTTTCCTTTCGGCGGATCGCGGCCGTCGTGGCAACCCCTATTCAATGTGGAATGGACGCCCTGACCCTATCGGAGTTTGAGGACATCACTGCTCGTTATTCCATCGGTCTGAACGAAGCGCATGGAGAGGACTCCTGGAAGACGCTCACACGCAGCTCCCTTGGGGCAAGGCATCAGATCCCCAGTGGGTGAAACATCTCAGGGTAATCCAGGGAGAGCGACTTTATCGCGGGTCCTTTCCCAGAGGCACACCGCTGAAGCAAGGCGATGTCGAGAGATCGAGCGCGAATATTCATATCATGCCGGCAACGCCCCTTCAGGGAAAAGCTCAGCAGCGTGGGAAAGGGGGACGTTGTTCGCATGACCGGGTTTCTCGTGAACATCACCCGGCAAGACGGATACGAATGGCTGACATCCCTCGTCCGAACCGACACAGGTCTTGGGGCCTGCGACATTATTCTGGTGGAAACTGTCGAAATCGAAGGCCGCTGAGGAAAACGATCTGTGCATTATTGGCAAATCATGTTTTCCTGAGACATCGGGAAGCTCGAATACCAGGAACGACAGACAGATGTATTGCGGCAAGTTCAAAGGGTCACGTGCCCCAGGCACTGGAGGTGTCTGATGGGACTTCTTTCCTGGCTTTTTGGCGCCCCTGAAGAAGCTGCGGCTGAATCAGAAGATCGAGGATCCATGCGGGCGGATCATGCCGTGAAACAACCCGTGCGGACATATGCCTCTCCCACCGCTCGCGTCCAGTGGGAGAGAGGAAGGTTCCCGATAAAAGCCGTTGGCGAGATCAATTACCAAGTGGCGCTTCTGGATATCACTGGAGGACCCAACCGAAACGGCTATCAGATGGAGATGGAGGCAGTTCTCCAGCGGGAATATGACAACCCATATGACGGGAATGCCGTTGTCGTCGAAATCAAAGGGCTGACGGTTGGATACCTGCCTCGCGATCAAGCTGCCAGAGTCTCTTCTCAAATGAAACGGGATGGCATTTCTGGCGCCAGATGCATTGCCAGACTTATCGGAGGCTGGCCCACCAAGAAAAATGTTGCCGGGCACTTTGGCGTGCGACTTGGCGTGCCGAAGCGCGGGTGGATAGATTTCGGACTGGGAAAGAGCGAACCTCAAGACGGGCAGTAACAACAGGCCCGGGAATCTCACAAGAAGCCCCGCAGCAGCCGACCTCCAAAGGTCGGACCACAATTCTTCATGGGGATCGTTCGAGCAGGGGCAGTTCTTGCCTGCGCCGGAGACATCGCGTCCCGGCGCAGAGGCGTAGAATCACAAGCCCGCGAGATAGCGCTCTGCATCAAGAGCTGCCTGGCAGCCCATGCCTGCAGATGTGATTGCCTGACGGTATCCTGGAGTATTCTGGCGACGCCGGTAGAGCACGACGATCTGGTTTGCCTCCGCCCATCTGTTGTAGCCCGTCAACCGGGCATAGTCCTCACCGATAACCTGTCGCCTCTGCTTGCAGCCGTGCAACGCGATGTGCAAACGGCAGATTTCGCCCTCCGCGCAGTCAGCCGGAACGTAGACGAAAGCAATAGAGTCCATGTGTGACGATTAATTGGCGGGTTCAACGACACCGAGTATGAGTTCGGAGCGGCGGTCGCGCTGAATGCCAACAGGACGGGACCAGGTTCAAGAGACCCGGCGGAGCTTCACCCGGAACGCGACTTCCGGCAGTCCCTTCTCCGTCGTCAGCGCCAACCGGTCAGATTAGGGTAATTGACAGGGGAAGGTTTCTGCCAAATCGCAACTGGGCTTTGTTGATTTGGGGCACCAACTACTGCGATCAATGGGTGAGCACTTTTTCCAGAAAGTCCCGAGTACGCGCATTCTGAGGGCTACCAAAGAACCCTTCAGGATCGCTTTCCTCGATGATCTCGCCCGCATCCATAAAGATCACGCGATCTGCGACTTTGCGGGCAAATCCCATTTCGTGAGTGACACAGACCATTGTCATGCCCTCTTGCGCAAGCGTCACCATGACGTCGAGCACTTCGCCAATCATTTCCGGATCAAGCGCAGATGTCGGTTCATCGAACAGAAGGATCTCGGGCTTCATGCAAAGCGCACGTGCGATCGCGACGCGCTGTTGTTGCCCACCGGACAGCTGACCGGGATACTTTTGCGCCTGGTTCGCGATCTGAACCTTTTCGAGATACCCCATCGCCGTGGCTTCGGCCTCGGCTTGCGGAACCTTGCGCGCCAGCATCGGGGCCAGTGTGCAGTTTTCCAAGATTGTCAGATGTGGAAACAGGTTGAAATGCTGAAAGCACATGCCGACTTCGCGGCGCATCACTTCGATATTCGGGGCGTCTGCATTGATCGGCTTTCCGTGGATCAGGATCTCACCGGATTGATGTTCCTCAAGCTGATTGATCGTCCGGATCAGGGTCGACTTTCCTGAACCGGATGGTCCACAAAGCACGATCTTCTCGCCGCTCGCAACAGCGAGATTAATGTCCCTGAGCGCATGAAAGGTTCCATAGAACTTGTTGACGCTTTTCATCTCGACAGCAGCGGTCATGGTGTTCTCCTTCATTCCGCCGGTTTCAAAGCAGCGGTGATGATGATTTCAACTTTCAGTACATCACGGGCGAGTTTTGCTTCGCCGCACGCACGAGCCGGCGCGTGGCCTTCCGGCACCCAGCCATCCCAAACCGCGTTCATCTCGGCAAAATTCCGCATATCCGAAAGCCAGATGATGGCTTGAAGGATATGTCCGCGATCCGAACCGGCCTCGGCCAAGAGCGCGTCGATCCGGCTGAGGCAATCCTTGGTTTGTTCGGTAACGGTATCCCCCGCGCCGACCTGGCCACATAGGTAGATTGTGCTATTGTGGATGACGATCTTGCTCATCCGCTCCGTGGTATGTTGGCGCTCGATCATGTCATGGTTCCGATCAGACTACGGGCCGACAGCGCAGCGGTGATTTCGTCAAGAATATCCGGGTCATCGATGGCAGCAGGCATCTTGAAGGACGCGCCATCCGCAATTTTCTGAACAGTTCCGCGCAGGACCTTGCCCGATCGCGTCTTGGGCAGGCGTTTGACCTCAAGGGCGTGTTTGAACGCCGCCACGGCGCCGATCTTGGCGCGTACCAGCTGCACCAATTCGCGCTCCAGTTCGACCTCATCGCGGTCCGCGCCATCGTTGGTTACGAAAAGCCCCAAGGGCATCTGCCCCTTGAGCGGGTCCGCCTTGCCCACCACCGCGCATTCGGCGATGTCGGGATGCTGGGCGATGACCTCTTCCATCGCACCCGTCGACAGGCGGTGCCCGGCGACATTGATGATGTCATCGGTGCGCGCCATGATGAAAACATAGCCGTCCTCGTCGATAATTCCGGCATCCGACGTGGCATAGAACCCCGGATACTCCGTCATGTAAGAAGAGATGAACCGGTCGGGTGCGTTCCAGAGCGTCGGAAATCCCGAGGGCGGCAATGGCAGTTTGCACACGATGTTGCCCAGCGTTCCGGGGGACACCGCGTGGCCTTCGTCGTCCAGAACACGGATGTCGTAACCTGGCATCGGCTTCCCCGGAGAGCCCGGTTTGACCTCAAATGCCCCCAGCCCGACCGGATTTCCTGACATCGGCCATCCCAGTTCGGTCTGCCACCAGTGGTCAATGACCGGACGGTCAAGTTTGTCTTGCAGCCATTCGACGGTCGCTGGGTCCGACCTTTCGCCCGCCAGAAACAGCGTGCGGAAATGGCTCAGGTCATACTCCGCGATCAGCGCGCCGGTGGGGTCAACTTTCTTGATGGCGCGAAAGGCGGTGGGTGCGCCGAACATCGCGGCAACCTTGTGATCCTGAAGAACCCGCCAGAACGCACCGGCGTCGGGCGTGCCCACGGGCTTGCCCTCGTACACAAGCGTGGTGGCACCGTGTAGCAGCGGGCCATAGCAGATGTAGGAATGCCCGACGACCCAACCGACATCCGAAGCGGCCCAGAACACCTCCCCCGGGGCAACACCGTAGTGATGTTCCATCGTCCATTTGAGGGCGGCCATATGCCCGCCATTGTCGCGCACCACGCCCTTGGGCTGGCCCGTCGTACCGGAGGTGTACAGGATATAAAGCGGGTCGGTCGCGGCCACCGGCACACATTCGGTGCTTTCGCCCGCAGCGATGGCGGCCCCAACGGCAGACGCATAGTCGATATCGCGGGGTTCCGTCAGCGCGCAGGTGTGCGTCTCACGTTGCAGGATCACGCAATGCTCTGGCTTGTTTTGCGACAGGCTGATTGCCTCATCCAGCAGCGGTTTGTACGAAATCACCCGCCCCGGCTCGATCCCGCAGGACGCCGAGATGACCACATGCGGCGCGGCATCGTCGATCCGCGTGGCAAGTTCCTGCGCCGCGAAGCCACCGAACACCACGGAATGCACCGCCCCCAACCGCGCGCAGGCCAGCATGGCGAAGATGGCCTCGGCAACCATCGGCATGTAGATCACCACGCGGTCGCCCTTCGTGACGCCCAGCCCGCGCAAGACAGATGCCAGCGCGCCGACCTGTCTTTGCATTTCTGCATAGGTAAAGCTGGCTTGACTGCCCGTAACCGGGCTGTCGTAGATCAGCGCCGTGCGGCTTCCGTGCCCTGCCTCGACATGGCGATCCACGCAGTTATAGCAGGTGTTGCATGTCGCGCCATCAAACCAGCGGCCATAGACACCGCTTTCTGGGTTGAAAACTGCGGTGGCAGGCGTGAACCAGTCGATCTGCTCGCCCGCCTTGGCCCAAAACGCCTCGGGATCATTTTGCCAGGCCTGATAGGTCTCTTCGTAACGCGACATGTCCGGGGTTCCTAACAGGTGTAGTTCAGGCCAAGACGGCCACCATCGACATAAATCGTCTCGCCGGTGATATAGCTGGCCTTTTTCGAGCACAGGAAAGCGACGACATCACCGATTTCACGGGCGCTACCTGCGCGGCCCAATGGTGTTCGCGACATAGCGGTCTTGAACGCATCGGGGTTCGCATTGACGCCGGCCATCATCTCGGTATCGATCGATCCGGGACCTACTGCATTCACGCGGATGTTGTTCTTTGCCAGCGCCAGCGCCGCCACCTTTGTCAGCTGCATGACCCCGCCCTTAGAGGCGCAATAAGCCGGGATCGCCGGGATCGCGACCTGCGCGTTGATAGATGACATGTTGACGATGGCCCCTTGAATGCCATTTTCAACCATGACCCGCGCAGCCATTTGCGTGGCCGTGAAAACGCCCGTCAGGTTGATGTCGATCACCCGCTGAAACGCCTCCAGATCATAGGTCAGAAAATCACCCGGCATCGCCACGCCGGCATTGTTGACCAGCGCATGCAGCGGGCCGTGATCGGCGGCAATGGCGTCGAACATCGCTGTGATCTGATCCGTGTCGCCCATATCGCAAGCAAAGCCGACCAGGGCTCCCAGTTGCTTTGCAGCGGCTTTGACGCCCTCTGCGTTGATATCCGCCAGAATGACAGCATAGCCGTCTTCAGCCAAAGCTTCGGCGCAGGCATATCCGATGCCCTGGGCCGCACCGGTGATCAGTGCAATCGGTTTATCCGTCATCTTTTTATCCTTCGAATCCGTAGTCTTGTTTGGCCTGTTCGGCCGTAATCTTGCCCGCGCGCAGGTCTTTTTCGATCAACGATCTATCGCGGTCTGCGGGTGCGCCATAACCACCGCCCCCCGGCAGGCTCAGCCGCAAACGTTGGCCGTTTTTCACCATTTGTCGCCCCTTGCTGCGCAGTTTGGTGCCATCGCTCAACTCGACCCGGCCCGCAGCACCGGCGCCACCACCGTCGCGCCCCAATGCCGGGTTTTCCACCCGGTCAAACATGGCGTTGAAAAAGAAATCATATCCATCGCGTGGCTCTATCTCGATGATCTGGCCCAATCCGCCACGATGTGCCCCTGCCCCGCCAGATCCGTCGCGCAGTTCCTTGCGCCACACAGTGATCGGCCCGACATGCTCGGTAGCCTCGACGCTCATGGTTGACACACCGGACGGGAATGCCGTTGCCGACAAGCCATCATGTGCGGGACGTCCGCCAGTGCCGCCAGAATTGAACATCAGCACTTCGGCATTGCGCAGACCGCTTTCCGGATCACTTGGCCGGGCCGATATCTGAATGTTCCACAGCGCGCTTGCCCCTTCGGCTGGCACGGTATCCGGCAGGGCCTGATGCAGCGCGCCCAGGACAACATCAGGCACAAGATGGCCCAATACGTGGCGCACGGACACCGGTGCGGGCCGACGCGCAGCAAGGATACAGCCCTCGGGTGCCGTGATCTCAAAAGGCTCCAGCGATCCGGTGTTGTTGGGCACCTCCGGCGCAATGGCACATTTCAAACCATAGCAGGCATAGGCGCGGGTGTAGACTTCGGGCACGTTGACGCCAAATCGGCTCATCCCCGAGGTGCCCGCGAAATCCGCCTTGATCCGGTCCCCCACCACATCCAGTTGCACCACCATCAGTACTGGCGCGTCGTAGCCATCGACCTGCATCTGGTGAGCAAAGCGGCCATCCGGGACGGCAGCAATTGCGGCATGGGTGGCTTTGCGGCTGGTTTCAATCACGAAATCGGACAGCCCGTCCAGATCAGCAATCCCGAATTCACCCATCATCGTCTGCAAACGGCGGTCCCCGGCTGCGTTGCAGGCAGCCAGCGAATACATATCGCCCACCACCTGATCAGGCTCGCGCACATTGGCGCGTACCATCCGGATCAGATCGCGGCCGACAACGCCACGTTCGGCGAATTTCATAATCGGGATCAAAAGCCCCTCTTCATATACCTCGTTCGCATCCGGACCAAAGCCGCGCCCGCCAATATCGACGACATGCGCCGTGCAGGCAAAAAAGCCGATATGTTTTCCGTCTCGGAAGGTCGGGGAAACGACCGTGATGTCGTGCAGATGGCCAGTGCCCAGCCAAGGGTCGTTGGTAATGAAAACATCGCCCTCGAAAATATTCTGCGCGCCAATTTCACGGACGAAATGGGTTACACTTTCGGCCATGGCATTCACATGCCCCGGCGTACCAGTTACGGCCTGCGCCATCATCCGGCCCTGTCTGTCAAACAAGCCCGCCGACAAATCGCCCGCTTCGCGGACCGAGGTGGAAAAGGCGGTGCGGATCAACGTGGTCGCCTGCTCTTCGACAACCGCAATGAGGCGGTTCCACATGATTTGGTAGTCGATATCGGTGGGGGTCATCACACGGGCTCCTTACGGCGCAAAAGCAGACTGCCATCACCCTGCCCGATCGCGCGGTATGCAGAGGTGACGATTGTCGTGGTCTCGGATTCGACGATCACCGCCGGGCCTTCTACGGCCTGACCTGCGGTCAAGGCGCTGCGCTCAACCTCATGCGCATCCACCATGCGGCGCAGGGCAGCGTCGTAAAACTGCCGGGTCCGCATGATTGGTGCGGTCGTGCCGGTGTCAAAGCGGGTCGCCGGGGCAGCGTCGGGCATAACCGAGGCGACAACCAGCGACCAGTTGGTGATCTCAATCCCCAACCCGTCGATGATGCGGCCAAACAAGATGCGATAGGCGTCCTCGAACGCGCTTTGGATCGCCGCGGCATCGTCGCGCGTGAATGTGACATAGTCGAGCGGTACCGGGATTTCCCAACCCTGCCCGGCATAGCGCATGAAAGCCGTCAGCCTGGTTGTAGTTTTCGCCCCTTTGGCGCCTTTGTCGACAAAGCTGCGAGCCTCGGCTTCCAGCGCTTTCAATGTCGTGTTGACTGCATCGGCATCAAAGCCGTCGATGCGCTGGAACAGGCCCTGCGTCGCCTCATAGCTGAACGGTGCCTTAAGGAAGCCGATCGCCGAACCGACGCCCGCCCCCGGTGGCACCAGCAATTCGGTGATGCCAAGCTTCTCGCAGAGTCGACATGCATGCAGAGGTGCACCGCCGCCAAAGCCGATCATCGTGAAATGCTCAATGTCGCGACCATTCTCAACCGTGTGGACCCGGGCGGCATTGGCCATGTTCTCGTCAACCATCTCGGTCACACCAAAGCCAGCCTCACCGGCCTTGATGCCAAGGGGGTCTGCCAGACGCGTGGCCACAGCCGCTTCGGACGCCGCGACCGCCAGCGGGATCGCCCCACCGGCAAAGTTGTCGGGATCCAGCCGCCCAAGCAGCAGGTTGGCATCCGTCACGGTTGGCTCTGTACCGCCCTTGCCATAGCAGGCAGGACCGGGTTCCGAAGCCGCGGAGCGCGGCCCGACCTGAATGCGACCCATTGTGTCGATGGAGGCAATCGAACCACCGCCGGCCCCGATCTCGACCATTTCGACCACCGGGGTCGACACGGTCATGCCAGAGCCCTTCTTGAACCGATAGGTCCGGGCGACCTCGAAAGTGTTCGCGGTTTTGGGCGCACCGTCTTCGATCAGGCAGATCTTGGCCGTGGTGCCACCCATGTCAAAGGACAGGACCTTGTCCAACCCATGCGCACGGGCGTAATCGGCGGCAAAGATGGCACCGCCGGCAGGGCCGGATTCCAGCAGGCGCACAGGCTGTTCCGCGGCGGTTTCCACCGAAATCAGGCCGCCGCCCGAATGCAACATAAAGACCGGCGCGGTCACGTCGGCATCGCGCAGACGCGCCACCAATCGGCCAAGGTAATCGGCAACTTGCGGCTGAACATAAGCGTTGGCGATCACCGTGTTGAACCGCGGCAGCTCCCGCATCTGCGGCGAGATCACCGAGGAGAGGGAGACCGGTAAATCCGGTTTGGCCGCGCGCAAGGCATCGGCCATCTGTAGCTCGTGGGTGTTGTTGGCGTAGGAATGCATCAGACCAATCGCCACGGCCTCGAAACCGCCCTCCAGAATGGTTTCGACCATCGCCGAAACTTCTGCCGGGTCCAGTGGCAGCAGAACTTCGCCCTTCGGCCCCATGCGTTCGTTCAAAGTGAACCGATCTTCCCGCGCAACCATTGGTTCAGGAAGCGTCAGGTTCAGGTCATATTGCTCGAACCGGTTTTCCGAGCGCATCTCGATGACATCGCGGAAGCCTTCGGTGGTGATGAAAGCAAGTTTGGCCCCTCGCCGTTCGATCAGGGAGTTGGTCACAAGGGTTGTGCCATGGATGACCTGTTCGATCGCGGCCAACTGGACCCCCGCCTGTTCGGCAGCTATCGCGATCCCGTCCAGAATGGCCTGTTCAGGCTGAGTGTAATTTGTCAGAACCTTGCAGGTCGACAAGCCATCGGGATACGCCAGCGCTACGTCCGTGAAAGTGCCGCCGATATCCACGCCGACTCGGATCATTGAATTTCTCATGGATCAGATGCTCTTGAGGATTTGATTTGCAGTGAAAGCCGACTGATAAATCCGCGACACGAAGGGTGCAGAAGGCACCGTTGTCAGCTTGGTCATCGGCAGCGGCAGGTCGGCGCGGTCCATGCCGGTCAGCAGCCCCGCCATGGTTTCACCGAACATCGTTCCGGTGGTAATACCGCGCCCGTTGTAACCTATGGGCGTGAACAGGTTGGTGTCCAATTCATGAATGCGCGGCAGGTGATCCGGTGTCATGGCGATCTTGCCATGCCACGCTTCTTCGAACTCCACCGGGCCGAGCGACGGGAAAATGCGCGCGATCTGCTTTTTCGCCCAGCGGTGCGACAACCCGTGATCCTTGTTACCGACCACCTTGCCCATCGATCCAACAATCAGCCGGTCAAAGGCATCGCGGCGGATATTGAACATGATCTGGCCGGTATCCCAAAGCCCCTGCTTGCCCGGCAGGATATGAGCCGCGTCACCCCCCAGCGATTTGGTGGCGAGTTGGAAATAGTGGATCAGCGTAAAAATCCGTGACAAGCCGGGCCAGAGATCGTCGGTATAGGCGTTGGTGCCAAGGACCACCGCCTTGGCGCAAATGGTGCCCTGATCGGTCTCAACCTTCCACAGTTCGCCGTCACGCTGCAATTTGGTGGCGCGCACGCCAGTGCTGATTTCGGCGCCAGCACCGCGCGCCGCACGCGCCAATCCACGGCAATAGCCCATCGGGTTAATCGTCCCGGCGCGATGATCAACAAGACCGCCGTGGAAGTGATCGGTGCCGATCATGCTGGAGATTTCTTTGCGGTTCAACAGGTCAACCGGTTCGCCAAGGCGCTGCCATTCCGCATGCCGCCCTTGCAGATCACGGAACCCGGCGGGCGAATGGGCCGCGTGAATTGTGCCGGTCTTGGTCACCTCGCAGCGGATCTGGTGCTTCTCGATCAACGAGAACACGTAATTCGGACCATTGCCGAATTTAGTGATGAAGCGCGGCCCATAGTCCGGCCCCAATTTCTCGCGCACTTTCTGCGGCGGCAGCCACAGTGCGGCATTGACCAGACCACAGTTGCGCCCCGATCCGCCGTAGCCAATCTGCTCTGCCTCGACCACATGTGCAGACAGTCCCTTTTCAGCGCAATGCAAGGCGGTGGACAGGCCTGTAAAGCCGCCTCCGACAATCGCCACATCTACCGACGCGCCATCTGGCATGGGTGCTGCATAGTCGTCTTCCTGGGCTGATGCGTCCCAAAGTGAGATTGCTTCGTGTCCTGACATGATCAGATGCCCCCGTTGAATTGGTCGTGCCGAAGCACCTTGAGTCGAGGTTGCATGAAGGCGTCGCATGTGTCAATATAGGATATTACTGTTCTATATATCAACACAAGGTTCAAGATGGCTCTCAAAATCTCGTCTGCACAAATGGTCCAAAACGCACGGGCGCGGATCACCGAAATCGATACCGCCGATCTGATCGCGATGCTGGATGATCCGGATGTGGTGGTGGTCGATATTCGCGATATTCGCGAACGTCAGCGCGGCGGTTACATCCCGGGCAGCTTTCATGCGCCACGCGGGATGATCGAATTCTGGGTCGATCCCGACAGCCCCTATTACAAGGAGGTCTTCGGGCAGGAAGGCAAGAAATACGTTTTCCATTGCGCCTCTGGCTGGCGCTCGGCCATCACCACGGCAACCCTGCAGGACATGGGCTTTGACGCTGCCCACCTGAAAGAGGGCTTCTCAACATGGGAAAAACAGGGCGGACCAGTCGAGTTTCCCGAAAAGAAAGTCTGACCTCAGGTGTTTCCGAGTTTTCGGCTGATGCTCTGGGCGGAGTGGAATACCAGTCCGCCCAGCTTTTCCTCGCCATTGTCGATCAGATTGACGTCAGGCAGGGAGATGCCGATCGCCCCAACAGGTTCGCCGCCGGGCAAGAGGATCGCGGCCCCGAAACTTAGAATTCGTTCGCGGAATTCGCCAGTATCATAGGCAAAACCACGCCTGCGCGTCTCGGCCACATCAGCATCCAGACCGGCAAGATCCGTGATCGTGCGGTCGGTATGCTGCGTGAGGGATCCGGCAATCTGTTCACGCAGCTTGTCATACTCCGCAGCCAGAAGCGCCTTTCCCGTTCCAACACAATGCAACGGCGCGGTGCCCCCGACAGCATTCCAAGAGCGGATCGGTTTTTGGCTGTCGATCTTGTCGATATAGATCACCGAAAGGTTTTCCCGTACGGCCAGATAGACCGTTTCGCCGGTTTCCTCACTCAGATGCGCCAACTCTTCAGCAGCGATTTCGCGAAGGTTCAAGCTTTCGACAGAGGCGCGTCCGATCTGCCAGGTCTTGAGAGTGGCAGCATAAGATTTGTCGTCGCGATGTTTGACATACCCCAGGGTGGTGAGCGTTTGCAGCAACCGGAACGTGTTGGACTTGGTCAGACCCAGCTCGTTGGATAGTTCCGTCACACCCTTGCCATTGGCGGACCCGGCCAGGTTTTCCAGAATAGCGAGCCCCTTTGACAGGGTGGAATCGACGCGCGGCGCCTTGGGGGTATCTGTTGTCATGTCTTTTTCGCCCTCATTTCCGGCACCTTATCCAGATCGTCAGCGGACTGAAAGCGCGGTTGAGCGTGCACAGTGATGGTAGGAACCGGTCCGTCGTATTTTCGGATCTCAACAAGCGCGGAATGCGCGGCGGGGCTTTGGGTCAAGGACGACGTTCGTTGATCGTGGGTCAGGACGTTGGGGTTGCCGTGTCGGTCGCGGGCCTGCTCTGCATCAAAGTCAGGGTCGTACCAAGCGCCCGTCCACAAAAACAAGCAGCCTGCGCTTACCTCATCGCTGACCCTGGCCCCGGCCAGACACCGGCCGCGATCATTGAACAACTCCACCACGTCGCCGCTTTGAATACCTCGCGCGGCGGCATCGCCCGGGTTGATCAACACCGGCTCGCGCCCATTGATCTTGTGGCTAAGGCTATAGGCCCCGTTGTCCAACTGACTGTGAAGGCGGGTCTTGGGCTGCCCGGACAACAGAGCGAGAGGATAGTGTGCCAGTTTGCCCGCAGCAACATCCCGGGGAGGGAACCACGCAGCGTGGCCCTTGCAATCGTCAAGCCTGAAGCCTGCTATCACGTCAGAATATAGTTCTATCCGCCCACTTGGCGTTGGAAGCGAATGTGCTTCTGGATCACTTCGGAATTCTGCGAGGAAAACCTGATTTGGGCTCGGGTCCGGCACGTCAATCACATCGCCCGCGATAAAGCTATGCCATTCAGGCAAGGTGACCTCCGCGTCAGCAGCGCGTTGGCGCGTGACCTCCCAGATCTCTTCAAGCCAGTCACCCGCGGATTTTCCATCTGTGAAATGCTCAACATTACCCAGCCTCGCTGCCAGCCCGGTGTAAATGTCGTATTCGATCCGGGCCTCACCTGCGGGCACGACCAGTTGCGGCATCGGCACCAGCGCATTGTCGGACTTGCCGGCCCCGAAATCCATGCGTTCCTGCGCCATGGCCACGGGCAGCACGATATCGGCATGGCGCGCAGTCGCCGTCCAGTTTACCTCGTTCACGATCACGGTTTCGGGGCGCTGGAACGCAGCGTGCAGCTTGTTCAGGTCCTGATGGTGGTGAAAGGGATTTCCACCCGCCCACCAGACCATTCGCGTATCGGGGAAGGTTCGGCTCTGGCCCTGATACTGGTAGCTACCGCAAGGGTTCAGTAGCATTTCCGAGATCATCGCCACCGGAATGAAATCCTCAACCGGATTGGCGCCTTGCGACATCGTTCCCCAGCGGAAGGGCCGTTCGATATTGCCGATGTTGGCGTTGACACCATAGCCGATGACATAGCCACCACCGGGCAGACCGATCTGGCCCAGCATGGCGGCCAGCGTTACCGCCATCCAGAGGGGCTGCTCGCCATAATCGCTGCGCTGCACCCCGGCCGCGACGGAGATCATCGTGCGCTGTTCCGCCATCTGGCGCGCGAGAGAGCGGATCTTGTTGGCGTCCACGCCGCAAATCGCCGCCGCCCAGTCAGCATCCTTCGCCTGCCCGTCTTGCACACCCAATAGATAGTCACGGGCGTGATCGAACCCGACCGTGTACCGATCAAGAAACGCCTGATCGTGCAGCCCATCGGCGAACAACGTATATGCAAGCCCCATCATCAGCGCAGTGTCGGTGCCAGGTCTTGCAGGCATCCACTCAGCGTCCAGCACATCCGCAGCATCGCTGCGAAGCGGCGAAATATTCACAAACTTCACGCCCGCGTTTGCACAAGCCTGCAAATTGTCAGACATACGGTGCCGTGCCACCCCACCATCACTGACCTGTGTATTCCGTTCGGCCATACCGCCGAACATCACCACCAGATCCGTGTTTTGTGCAATCACCGACCACCGGGTCGCCTGCGCCACATGGGTCCGGTACGGCCCCACGATGTGTGGCATCAGACCAAGTGCTGCGTTGTAGCTGTAATTCCCTTCGGAACGTACGAATCCGCCCTGCGTATTCAAAAACCGTTTCAACTGGCTCTGCGCGTGGTGAAAGCGGCCTGCACTCGACCAACCATAAGATCCGGCAAAAATCGCCCTGTTGCCGTGCGTTTGCCTGACGCGGGTCAGCTCTTTGGCAACCAGGTCGAGCGCGTGGTCCCAATTGACTTCGACAAAACTGTCGCGCCCCCGCGGCACGGCGTTCGCACGACCCTCCAGCCAACTTTTCCGGATAGCAGGCCGCAAGACCCTGGCAGCGCCATGCAGGCTGTCGGCAATGTTCGCGTTGATCTGTGAGGACGCGGGATCATTGGGATGGCCCTGGACCTTCGTCACCTTGCCGTCCTGCACTGTTGCAATGCCTATGCCCCAATGGCTGGCTGTAATCTTTTTCACCGCTTGGCTCCCACGAGTCAGATTGTGCCGATATATGATACTGATATGCCATATATTGACACATAGATGCGCAGCTGTCATGCCTTCAATAAAATAAACTGCGAGATGAACATGCCGCAATTACCCAAAACCATGAGCGACGATCTGGTCCAACTTGGCCGCCCTGCCCGGCGAGAGCCGCGACAGGTCAACCTGCCTGTCGAAATGGGCACAACCGTCGTCTTCGACACGCTCGCCGCTTTTGAAGCGGCCCGCGATGGCCGCTATCAATCCGGCACTCTGTATTATGGGCGATATGGCAACACGGCGAGTTTCGAGCTGGAGAAGATGCTTGCCACGCTGGAAAAAGCTGACGACGTTACGCTGACCTCGTCGGGCGTTGCCGCCATCACGATGGCTTTGATGGCGGTCTGTGGGCCGGGCAAACATCTGCTGGTCGCGGACCATGTCTATGGCAACACGCGCGGGTTTTGCGACGGAGTGCTGACACGGATGGGTGTAGAGATCGAGTATTTCGACCCGATGCTTGGCGCGGCAATTGTACATTTGTTTCGCGACACAACATGTGCCGTGATGTTCGAGGCCCCCGGGTCAGGCACATTCGAGATGCCCGACATTCGCGCCATTGGCACAGCAGCGCGCGACGCAGGTATTGCGACAGTTCTGGATGGCACATGGGCCACGCCGATCTTTTGTCAGCCGCTAACGCTTGGGGTGGATGTGGTTGTGGCGTCAATGTCGAAATACCTAACCGGGCATTCCGATTGCATGATGGGGATGATTGCCAGCCGTGGCGACATAGGCGCGCAAATCCGAAAGACCACCTTTGCCTTTGGCGATAAGACCGGATCACAAGAAGTCTTTCTTGCACTGCGCGGGCTGCGGACCTTGAAGATGCGGATGGAGCATTTTGACAAGGCCGGTCGAGAGATGGCGACATGGCTCGCGGGCCAGCCGCAGGTCAAGAAGGTGTTGCACCCCGCATTTGACACCTGCCCCGGCCACGCCAATTGGGCACGCGATTTTAACGGGGCGGCCGGATTGTTCGGCGTGATCTTTCACCCCTGCCCCGACGACCGTGTCCGCGCCTTTGTCGACGCCCTGCACCACTTCGGTATCGGCGTCAGTTGGGGCGGGTATGAGAGCCTCGTCTTGCCGGTCAAACCCGTCAGGACCGCGACGCCCTGGACCGAAGACGGCCAGTTGGTTCGTTTCAACATCGGCCTCGAAGACCTTGACAGCCTGAAGGCCGATCTGGCCGCGGCTCTTCCTATCTTGACCCGCTGAACGGAGACATGAATGCCCAATAAGATTGATCATTTTGCCATCGGCGCAGGCAGCCTCGAACAGGCCGTCGCCGCGATGGAAACCACCCTTGGCGTGACTGTCCCGCGTGGTGGCAAGCACGCTGCGATGAGCACGCATAACTGTGTCATGCAGTCGGGCAATGAAAGCTTTCTGGAATTGATCGCGACAGACCCCGACGCGCCCGCTGATCCTGGCCGGAACCGTTGGTTCACGCTGGACGATCCCGTCACACAGGCGCGGCTGGCGGAACGCCCGCGAGCATTGTGCTGGGTAGTCGGCACCGACGATCTGGACGCGGTGATAGCCGCCAGCCCCGTCGATCTGGGTGAAGTGGTCCTGTTCACGCGCGGCGACCGGTCATGGCGCCTGACTGTGCCCGAGGATGGCAGCCTGCCGATGAATGGCCTGTTGCCCGCGTTTATCGAATGGTCGCCCGGCCCCCATCCCAGCACCGGACAGCAGGATTTGGGCGTGCGCCTGTCAGCCGTTCGACTGTCCCATCCGGACCCCGAAGCGCTGCGCGACGTTCTTGTGGCGCTACAGGTGGATAACCTGGCGCAGGTCAGCGAAGGCCCTGCCGGGCTGTCGTTTGAACTGGACACACCAAAAGGCAAAGTGGTGATCGACTGAGCCGACGACGCAGCGACCTCCCATGCCTGTTACCGGGGGTCCCACCGGATGGCGATGCAGCCGGGCCTAACGCTCGGCAATCGCCATCCGGCCTTTCAGATACTCGCCGTATTGGCCGAGTGAAAAGATGAACACCCAGTAGATTGCCGCCACGAAGATGTAGACTTCGAGGTAATGGGGCGACCACTCGCCGGTACCGAATGCCGCCTTGGCCGAGGCCAGAACATCAAAGAACCCGATGATGATGACAATCGCGGTTTCCTTGAACGTCACCACAACCATGTTGATCGTGCTGGGCAAGGCGTGCCGAAACACCTGCGGCAGGATCAGCCGGAACATGATGCTCCAATACCCTAAGCCCAACGCCTTGCCTGCCTCGAACTGTCCTTTTGGAATGGCCTGGAACGCGCCGCGAAACACCTCTGCCTGATAGCAGGCAAAGAACAGCGCAAAGGCGACGATGACCCGCCAGATCTTGTCCCCCTCCAGCCAACTTGGCAGCAAGATCGGCAGCACAACGGCCGCTGTGAACAACGTGGTAAGCAACGGCAGGGATCGAATGAAATCGATCAGGACCATCGCGAACAACCGGACAACCGGCATTTCCGACCGCCGCATCAAGGCCAGCCCCAAGCCCATTGGCATGCCCAAAAGCACAACCGCTGAAAACAAAAACAATGTCAGCGCCAAACCACCCCACCCATCGGTAGTGACCTGACGCAGCCCCAGCAGACTGCCCTCCATCAACAGGTAGTAGGTTGCGAACCCGACGACCCAAAGAACCGCCAGCCGCCAGGCGCTCCACGCTGCCGGAAAACAGGACAGGATCACGGTCGCGATAATGGCAACACAAGCCAGCGTCGAGCGCCAGTGTTCTTCATAAGGATACAAGCCAAACAGGATGAGGCGGTGGCGCGCATCGATAACGGACCAGCATGCGCCCGATGTGTCACCACAACGCGCCACGTCTTTGGCCGACCAAACTGCGCTGAGGATGGCCCAATCGACAGCAAGCCATATGCAATAGGCCAGACCGCCGTAGACAAGAATGGAGATGACAGAGGCCAAGGGTGTCCCAAACCCGCGCTTGCGGAAAGATGCCGCCCAAAGGCCAAGACGTTGCGTGGTGTCAGCGTAAGACATTCTCATCTCAGTGCGCCTTGAGTTGCAGCCGCGCGTTCAGCCAGTTGACGAACAGTGCGATTGAGAAATTGACCAGAAGGAAGGCCGCCATCAGCAGGAAAATCAATTCCAGCGTCTGCCCGGATTGGGTGATCGAATTGGAAACGATGTAGAACAGATCGCTATACCCGATTGCGATACCGATGGTTGTGGCTTTCATGATGAATATCCACTGATTGCCAAGTGGCGGCACAATACTGCGCAGCGCCATTGGCACCTTGATCCGCCCCCAGATCGCGCCCGGGCTAAGGCCCAGTGCCTGTCCAGCTTCGGTCAGCCCGCGCGGGACCTGATTCAGGCCACCGCGCACGACTTCGGCAATATAGGCGCTCCCGTACAGCGTGATCGACGTGATCATGGCGACCAGTTCAACAGGGACGGTAATTCCGCCCACAAAGCGCAGGCCTTTGAGTTCAGGGATCGACAGGATGGTTCCACCTTCGGGACGCAAAACAACAGCCGTGACCGCGCAAAGCAACACAGACGTCGCCAGCCAAATGCCGAAGCCCCGTAACAGCGGCACCTTGCGCAGGATCAGCGCCACAGCAAGCGCCAGCAGCGTCAACAATAGCCCCAAGGCAACACCAAGCGACAGGTTGAGCCCCGGCATCATCAACCCCCGGTTCGACACAAACACCGCATCCGCGATAGTCACTGCCTGACGCGGACCGGGAAAATGGATCAGGACGGAATACAGGAAAACTGCCTGCAGGATCAGCGGAATGTTTCGGAAAATCTGCACATAGACCGTCGCAGCCGCATTGATCGCCGGATGCGCGGAATCACGTGCGGTCCCGATGATCAATCCAAGGATAGTCGACAGAAATATGCTGACGAAGCCGACGAAAAGCGTGTTGCCGAAGCCAACCAGGAGCGTGCGCCAATATGGATCGTCGATCGACCGTTCGACGAGAGAAAAACTGTAATCCCAACCGGTTGCGCGATCCAGAAAGCCAAATCCGCTGGTGATACCAAGTGCGGCCAGGTTCTGCTGCGCACTGCGCACCGCGCCCAAGATTGCAATGACCGTCACGGCCAACAGAAGCGTTTGGATGATCAGCTTGCGGCGCCTGGATCTGGCGCGCAGGTCTTCGGTCGTCGTCATGTCCATTTTCCCGGACCTAATGATAAGGGACCGCCCCGAATGGAGCGGCCCGGCTGTTCAGAGTCAGTCAAGGATGGGCGCGTAGAGAACGCCGCCATGGCTCCACAGGTTGTTGAGACCACGTTCCAGCTTGTAAGGGCTGCCTTCGCCCAGATTGCGATCATAGATTTCGCCAAAGTTACCTACCGCAGCAATCATTTCCCGCGCCCAGGTATCGCGGATGCCCAGACGCTCGCCCATGCCCGGCTCCACACCCAATAGGCGTGCAACCCGCGGATTGGGTGGGTTGGCGACCATTTCGTCGACATTGGCCGAGGTGATGCCCTCTTCTTCGGCAATCAGCAAAGACGCGATTGTCCAGTTCACCATGTCGACAAACCCGTCGTCGCCCTGACGCATTGCAGCGGCGATTGGTTCGCTGGACAGCTGATCGTTCAGGATGACATGCGCGTCGGGATTGTCGATTTCTGTGGCGCGCAAGACGGCCAGGAACGGGCCCCATGCTGCAAACGCGTCGCACCGGTTCGCCAGATAGGCCGAACGCAACTCAGCGGCGCTTTCATAGGAAATATTGTTGGTCGTGACACCAATCGTCTGCAGATAGTTTGCGACGATGCGTTCAATCGTAGTCCCGGCTTCGACGCAGACCGTCCCACCTTCAAGCCCGGTCGCATCGGTGATCCCCAGATCGCCATGCGCCATGATTTGGGTGCCGCCAAAGAAATATGGAAGGCTGAACTGAAGACCCAGTTCGGTATCGCGGCCCATGGTCCAACCGGTGGCCTTGATGATGACGTCGACGTCGCCCGATTGAAGCGCCGGGAAACGTTGCGCCCAACTGAGCGGAACAATCTGTGCCTTCTCCGGATCGCCAAGGATAGCAGTGGTCAGGGCGCGGCACAGGTCAATATCCAGACCCTTCCACTCATTTTTGTCATTCACTTCGACAAAGCCGAAATAGCTGCCGTTGTGGCCGGAACACAGCATGGTCCCGCGCTCCATGATCTGGGTGACCGTTGCGCTTTGTGCGGATGCCGTTGTTGCCGACAACGTCGTCAGTGCGGCGACTGTAGCGCCAATTGCGATAAGAGACTTCATGATGCCCTCCTTGTTTGTTCTATATATCGGCACATATGTATTGACATGCAGCATTCATGCGTCTCTCCATTGAGTCAACAAAATTCTGACACGGCGGCAAGAACTGAGCGCAAAATGGTCGAAGTCGAACAAATATGGAGCGAAGCAGGGTTTGTGTGAATCCCGGAGGCCTTGATGATGTGACCGCCCCCCGACGGCATCAATGTGCCAAGGTGGGTCTGCGATGATCCACAAAAAAGGACGGTCACATCATCAGAGCCTTGACGGATACGGAATTTTTGTTGCTCGATAGAGTTGCATTATAAGGAGGGTTTCAATGCGCATTCTGCTCAGCGCCCTTGCAATTCTGATTGGAACAGAAATTTCGGCAGACGATCTGGCAGATTACCAGTCTCGAGATTTTGCTACTGAGGCCCGTGAGGCGCTGAGAACAGGGGATCGCACCGCGGCAATTGTCGCCGCATTAAAGGGTCTACCAAAAGAGCCGGACGATAATGATCTCGCGCGGTTCGGCGATGCCTACGAGGTGCTTGTTCGCGCAGCCATTTCCAGATCAGTTCGACTTGACCTGCCCGTCATGTCCGTCTTTGAATTTGATGGCACTGGCACCCGTCTTGCGAGCGTCGGTCTGTTTCCCTCACACGACGGCGACCAGTCGCGAAGCGGCCTGGTACTTTGGGATCCGCGAAATGCAGAAAAGGTGGCCGAACTCCTTCCGATCGAAGCCTTGACGGACGGCGGATGGGGGGTGCAGGCGCCTGCATTCTCGCCCGACGGGCGCTTCCTTGTTCAGATAGCCCCTCCCAAGGGTGTGGCCGTGGTGTTCGATGCCGAATCGGGTGCCGAGATCATCCGCCTGCCAGGGCACGAGCCTGGTACGCTCCCCAACACCGGGGGAGCCGCTTTTTCGCGTGATGGATCGCTACTCTTGACTCTGGGAGCTTCACCGACGGTCGCACATCTCTGGGACACTACTGACTGGCAACGCGTGGCGAGCGCGGCATTCGGCGATTTCACGCTTCTCAGCCCTATTGATGGCGGACGAGACGGTGTGATGCATTTTATCGCTGGTGACGTCGCACAGGGCAACCCGCCGCCGGTAGAACTTTGGAAGATCGGACGAGAAGGCGCCACTAAGGTACATCGCTTTCCATCGGAGCCCTCCGGCCTTGGCGCACATTGGGGGCGCATGGCGACGGATGATGAAGATCGTGTTTTTGCGATGCCGAACGGCAATTTCGACCTCGTCGTCTTTGAACGTGCGACAGGAAGTGAATTGGCGAGGCTTCCAGCCTCTATCATCGGTCAATCGACAGGGATCGTGGCCCCATCCGGAGATGGTGTGTTGCTGCTTTCCTCAATTGACGGGTTGCCGCGTCGCCTGAACTTCGACGGCACCGATGCTTTGCTGCAATCCTCAGACAAGTTGGCTGGGATCCATGGCGTGTTCTCACTTGGGGGAGAGTTGATCGGTGGATCGCCCGACACTCTGGACTATCGAGGAAGCGATATGCCACGGGGTCCCGAACTTTATCGGGTCATGATGTCATCACTTCCAGACGACACGAGGGCGGAAATTGCCGCCGAACAAGTGGTGCTCGAATGAAAGTCGAACTGAAAGTAGACGCTGCCATGACCAGACTTATGATCGCACTTTTGATTTCCTGCCTGCCTGCGACCGGGGTTCTCGCCGAATGGGCGATGAGACCACCGAAGGCGGGTGACGATAACGGCAGCGCCGTCGTACAAAATGCCGAAGGTCACCGACTGAAAATCGGATGCGGAAACGGCGGCAGCATTGCCATTTCCCTTACCCCGGACACTCGCCCAGCTGATTTGAAATTCGTTGGCGACGGCGCGGTCATCTATTTCCGGGTTGATGGTGGCAGGCCTTTGCAGATGCCAGCGACCTGTGGCACTCAAGGGTGCTATCAGGATTTCATGTTGGGTGGCGAGCCTTGGCCGATCAGTCAGATGCGCGCGATTACCTCGGCCTTGCGCGTCGGATCGAGTGTCGATGTCTTGCTCGGTGGCAAAATCATGTCGCGTTTCGATCTATCCGGCTCGTCCGCCGCTCTCAGCGAATTGGAAGCTCGAACGCAGTGCGATGGTCTTTGACAGATCTCTGGATTTCGAGGCGGTCTGGCACGATCAAACAGCGGGGATCATTGTCAGTTTGAATTGATTCAGGCATGATCGAGGGGCCCCCACCAAGAAAGAAAACCGGTTGGCAGAAACGTTACAACGAGGCGCCCATCTAACAGGCCGCCGAATTAGTCGCCGCTTGAACACGTTGTTCTGCCGATGGGGTGAATGCGGTGTTCGCTGGTCAACAAGGGCGGCGGTTATCGGCCCCATGCAGCCACCATGCGCTTCATGCTGCCAGCAATCTTGGCAATCGGGCCAGGTTATTGGCGGCCATCGTCAGAATGAAGCGGGATCTTACCCGTTCGACACCACGATAGACGGTTTGCGCCTGAGCCGCCCCAATTGAGTGGTCCACATTGAAAGTTAGTGCATGATTGGCCTTTGGTCCATCAAGACGATGGTTTCAGGCGCTGGCGGGCGGTAGCCCAATGCACTGTGTGGTCGCTTGGTGTTGTAGTGGTTCCTCCATCGTTCGATGATGATTTGGGCTTCACGCAGCGAGTAAAAGATCTCGCCGTTCAGCAGCTCGTCGCGCATCCGCCCGTTGAAGCTTTCGCAATAACCGTTTTCCCAGGGTGACCCCGGCTCGATGTATGCAGTCTTGGCACCAACGGCTTTGATCCAATCCCTGACGGCCTCAGCGATGAACTCTGGGCCATTGTCCGACCTGATATAGGCTGGCACACCACGCAGAATGAACAGGTCTGTCAGAGCGTCGATGACCTCAGTCGAGTTCAGCTTGCGTTTTACCCGGATTGCCAAACATTCTCGGCTGTGTTCATCCAAGATGTTGAGCGTCCTGAACGCCCTGCCATCTTCGGTTCGGTGATGCACAAAGTCATAAGACCAGACATGGTTGCGATACTCAGGTCGCAAACGGACGCACGACCCATCATTGAGCCAGAGCCGTCCCTTCTTTGGTTGTTTCATCGGCACTTTAAGCCCCTCGCGTCGCCATAAGCGTTCAACCCGCTTGTCGTTGATCTGCCAGCCTGCGTCCCTCAGCAAAGCCGCAACCCGGCGGTAGCCATATCGGCCATACTGGCGCGTCAATTCGATCATATCCGCGACCAAGCGCTCTTCGTCAGCACGCCCACGTGGCAATCGACGTTGTGTGGATCGGTGCTGGCCCAACACGCGACAAACCCGTCGCTCAGAAACCTTGAACTGACTGCGCACATGATCGATGCAGGCCCGCCTACGCGAGGGGCTCAGAAGTTTCCCGATGCGGCCTCCTTTAGGATCAGCTTGTCCAATGTCAGGTCAGAAACTGCCCGGCGAAGGCGCTCGTTCTCTTTCTGTAGCCGCTTCAGTTCCTTGAGCTGTTCTGTGCCCATTCCGCCGTACTTCTTCTTCCAGCGATAATAGGTTTGTTCAGTCACGCTGATCTGTCTGATTGCATCAATCCGGGGCATACCTTGCCCCATCAGAACTTCAACTTGCCGCAACTTCACAACAATCTCTTCAGGCTTGGGTCTCTTAATGGCCATCTCTGGTCCTCCGCTTTCCTAACTATAGGGGCGGACCACTTTAAAGGGGGAGGCTCACGGGCCTGGACAGCGCTGGCGGTCGTGCATCTGCTTCAAATGGAGGGTGCGCAAACCATAGAGGCGTTTGAAGATCACCTGACGCGCCGTATTGCAGCCACAGAGCGTGCGGTTCAACTGTCACCCAACGACCCCGAGACTCTGATCCAGGCAACGTTCCTGCATGGCCGCGCGGGCGACCATGCAGCCGCCGAGGCAGCCCTACGCAAAGCGGTCGCGCTTGGCCGCAATAACCCTGACATTCTTGCGCAGGCCGCTTGGGGTGGCGCGCGGCGGGCGCCGGTTGGCGCGGATGCTATCGCTTGGGCCAGACGTGCTTTCGAGTTCAATTCCTTGCCTCCGCCGTGGTACAATGCGGCGCTGGCGACCGCAGCCTTTTATGCAGAGGATTATGCGTTGGCGGAAGAAGCATATGGCAAGGCGCCGCTTATGACCGAACTAATGTACAGGCACGCAGCGACCTCCGCCGGACTTGGCAAGCTGCAAAAGGCCGCCGACCTTCTCGACCGCGCCAAAGCCCAGCTTCCAGAAGGACTGACTATTGCCGATCTGGAAGCGGCAGACGGCAACACATTCCCGCCCTATGTTGCTCGACTGACCGAACTTCTCGACCGCATTGGCCACGAACGATGAAGTGCCCCTGGCACTTCTCCTGCTTCGAGAAGGTTTTGGCAGAATCAAAGTTCTTTTTGTCCACTTGATTGCCGCTTCGCGAAACAGGTCATCGATTTTATCTTCGAGGCTACCGGCGTGAAAAACGCCGCCGCCCCTCTTTTCCCAGGGCGGAGGCTGTGAATCAGCGTTCCGACACCGACGTTTGATAGGCTTCGAGATCGGCGATCAGCGCCGTCCCAGTGGGCGTATCCCCGCGTTTACAGAATTCTGCCCAGACCGCGCCGAAGGGCAGGTCCTTGAATTCTTCTGTCAGCATGAATCGGGTGGTGTAGTCGAGCCCGTCTTCGGCATTGCGAAGCCGCTCAAGCGGCAAGAGCAGCGCGCGTAATAGTACCCTTTGCATGTTGCGAGTGCCGATCACCCAAGCCGCAGTGCGCGAGATCGTGGCGTCGAAAAAATCCAGCCCGATATGGGTGCGCCCCAGCAGATCGGATGTAACCAGTTCGTTCGCCATCGCTTGAATATCATCATTCAACAGTATCACGTGATCACTGTCCCAACGCATCGGTCGGCTGACGTGCAGCAGGATCTCATCAACCGACAGAGCCACGGATGACAGCTTGTCGGCGACGTTCTCTGTCGGATGGAAATGACCCATGTCGAGACAAAGAAGCGTGCCCTTGCGGATCGCATAGCCCATGTAGAATTCGTGGCTACCGACAGTGCAGGCCTCAACTCCGATGCCGAAGAGCTTGCTTTCCACCGCGTCGCGCATCAGCGTCTTTTCCTGCTTCGGCGCCAGCATCTCGTCGAGCGAAGCCTCCAGCCGCCGCCGCGCTGCCATCCGGTCGACGGGAACGTCCTTGTAGCCGTCAGGCACCCAGATGTTGTTGACGCAGGCGCTGCCCAACTCTTCTCCCATCTTGGCGGCGACCTCGCGCGAGCGCTGCCCGTGCTCGATCCAGAAGTCCCGGATACCCTTGTCAGGATGAGACAGAGTCAGGTTGTCGTCAGCCTTCTCATGGGCAAAGAAGGTCGGATTGAAATCCAGCCCGATGCCCTGCGCCTTCGCCCAATCCACCCAAGGTTCGAAGTGCTTGTATTCGATTTCGTCCCGGTCCGGCGTCTCGTCGGTATCAAGATACATTGCATGAAGGTTCAGCCGGTGAGAGCCGGGGATCATCGAATAGGCGAACTCCAGATCGGCGCGCAATTCGTCCGGGGTGCGGGCACGGCCGGGGTAATTTCCGGTCGCCTGAATACCGCCGCCTGAGTTGCCGGTCTTCTTCTCAAAACCCACTACGTCATCGCCTTGCCAGCAATGCATGGAGATCGGGATGTCCTTCAGCCGATGGATTGCAGCGTCGGTTTCAATGCCCCAATCGGCAAACTGCGCCTTGGCGCTGTCATAGGTACTCATTTTTTTCCTCCCAGCTCGCGCTCAGCGCGTGAACGCCTGAACGTTGCCGGCATCCACGTTCAGGATGTTGCCGGTGGATTTCGCCGAAAGATCGGAAGCCAGAAAATAAGCGGCCTCGGCGATGTCCTCGGGCAGGACCGAGCGTTTCAGCATGGAGCGCTGGCGGTACATTTCCTCCAGCCCCTCCTTGTCGGTGCCATAGGTGCCCGCGCGCTGCTCCAGCCAGTCACCTTCCCAGATCTTGGACCCGCGCAGCACTGCGTCGGGGTTGACCACGTTGACCCGGATGCCGGCCTCGGCACCTTCCAGCGCAAGACAGCGGGCAAGGTGAATTTCGCTCGCCTTGGCGGTACAATAGGCCGCTGCATTGGGGCTGGCGGCGAGCCCATTCTTGGACGCGACGAAGACCACCGCGCCGCCCATGTTCTGCACCCGCATTAGCTTGAAGGCTTCACGGCTGACGAGGAAATAACCAGTGGACAGGATATCCATGTTCTTGTTCCAGAGCGCCAGCGAAGTCTTCTCTATCGGGGCCGACGAGGCGATGCCGGCGTTGGACACCAGGATATCGACCCCGCCGAATTCCACTGCCACCTCGTCATACGCCCGCGCCACGGCCGTTTCGTCGGTGACGTTCATGTTGACGGTGCGCACCACATCGCGGCCATAGCGCCCGGCCAGATTCTTCGAGGTTGCCTCCAGCGCCTCTGCATCGATGTCGGCCAGCATGACACAGGCACCTTCGCGCAGGTAACGCTCTGCCGTGGCCGCGCCGATGCCGCCCGCGCCACCTGTGACAAGCGCCACGCGGCCGGCCAGTGATTTCGGCTTGGGCATGCGTTGCAGCTTGGCCTCTTCGAGCAGCCAGTATTCGATGTCGAATGCCTCCTGTTCGGGCAGGCCAGTATATTCACTGACCGAAGAGGCTCCGCGCATGACGTTGATCGCATTGACGTAGAACTCTCCCGAGATCCGCGCTGTGGCTTTGTCTTTGGCGAAGGTGATCATGCCCACGCCCGGCACCAGGTAGACCACCGCGTTCGGGTCGCGCTGGGCCGGACTGTCGTCATGCTTGCAGCGTTCGTAATAGGCGGCGTAATCCTCGCGATAGGCGTTGATCTGTGTCGGCAGGCCTTCCAGTACCTCGTCGAGGTTGCCCTGTGCCGGGTCAAAATTCACCACCAGGGGGCGGATTTTCGTGCGCAGGAAATGGTCCGGGCACGACGTACCAAGCGCCGCAAGCGGCTCCATATTCTGCGCATTGACGAATTCCAGAACCGCGTCACTGTCGTTGAAGTGCCCGACCATGTGCTGATTGCCCGAGACAAATCCGCGGATGGCGGGCATCAACCGCGCGGCGACGGCGCGGCGTTCGGCTTCGGAAAGGCTCTGGTGTTTCGCGCCACCAAAGGCGGCGACGCCGTCGGTCTTTTCTGCCAGCCATTTGGTGGCGGTGTTGATGACCTCTATGGTCTTGTCATAGCAGGCTTTGGCACTGTCACCCCAGGTAAAGAGCCCGTGGCTCTCCAGCACGACACCATCGGCCTCGGGGTTGTCCTCACAGAACTTGCCCAGCCAAAGCCCCAACTCGTAACCCGGTTTTTTCCACGGCAGCCAGCCGATGCTGTCGCCGAAGATCTCTTTCGTCAGTTGCTTCGAATTCTTCGAGGCCGCAATGGCGATGATCGCATCGGCATGCACGTGATCGACGTGCTTGCGCGGGACATAGGCATGCAGCGGCGTGTCGATCGAAGCAGCGCGCGGGTTCAGCTTATAAGTGCAATGCGGCAGGTAACCCACCATCTCGTCTTCGAATTCGACACCGCGATAAAGCCCCTTCAGCGCTTCGAGCTTCTCCATGTAGAGCGTGGCGAAACCGTCCATGGTGATCGAACCGATATCGCCGCCCGACCCCTTGACCCAAAGCACCTCGACCTCTTTGCCTGTGAGCGGATCAATTTCCACCACCTTGGCCGAAGTGTTGCCGCCGCCATAGTTGGTCACCCGCTTGTCGGCACCAAGAATATTGGAACGATAAAGCAGCAGTTCTGATTCGCTTTTTCCAGCTGCTTCGGCCTCGCTCCAACGGTTCTCAAGAAGCTGCGTTTCAACGGTTTTCAGCATGGTGTCCTCCCATATGGCGCCGCGCGCCCTGCATGATGGCTTGGGTCGGACACTGCTTTGCCGCATGACGGAAGTCAATCATTTTCGATCATTAATAGTCATTCTGCGGTGCAGAATGATTGATTGTGATTATTTATGATTGACAGAAGGCAGCGATTCGCCGAGTGTGAGCCATCAAGGGAGGACGAAATGCACGAGACAGAACGCCATAGGATCATTCTATCCGCCGTTCAGGATCGCCCGATGGTGACGGTAGCCGACCTGTGCAACCTCACCGAAGCTTCCGAAGCCACGATCCGACGCGACATCGCAGCACTTCATATGCAGAAAAAACTGCGCCGTGTCCGTGGTGGCGCCGAAGCGATCACCCCGCCGCAATTCGTGGGCTTGGCCGGGCGACCGTTTTCTGTCAACCAGACGATGCAGAGCCGCCAGAAGCAGGCGATTGCCCGGGCGGCTGTTGATCTGTGCGAAGACGGCGACTCGATCATCATTAACGGCGGCACCACGACATTCCAGATGGTGCATCCGCTGGCATCGCGCCGCTGCCAGATTTTCACCAACAGCTTCCCGATCGCCGAGCATCTGCTCAAACATTCGAAAAACACGATCATGCTCTCAGGCGGTGCAATCTACCGGGAACAAAACATAATCCTGTCGCCGTTCGACAATGACGTGACCCGGAATTTCTATGCCAAACGCATGTTCATGGGCGCCCAGGGGCTCGGTCCGATCGGGCTGATGGAGGCGGACCCTCTGCTTATTCAGGCGGAACAAAAGCTGATCGGTCAGGCCGACGAATTGGTGGTCCTTGTCGACAGCACGAAATTCGACAATCGCTCCAGCCTGGTGCTCTGTCCGCTGGCAAGGATCGACACGGTGATCACCGACGAGGGCATCACCGACAAGGCCGCCGCCATGCTGGAGGCCGCAGACATCAAACTGATCGTCGCGCAATCGGGCGCGGCGCAGCAAGAGGACGAAGCGGCCTCGTAGACCCGCCTCAACAATCATGTTTTTGGGAGGAAACCATCATGAAACGTCGCAATTTCACCAAACTCGCACTTGGCCTCAGCCTCGGAGCTTCACTCATGGGCACGTCGGCCATGGCGCAGGACAACATGCGCATCGCGCTGGTGGTCAAGGCATTGGGCATCGGCTTTTTTGAAGCCGCACACAAAGGCGCGGAAGAGGCCGCCGCAGAGCTGGGCAATGTCGAAATCATCTACACCGGCCCGACAGACACCACCGCCGAGGGTCAAATCGAGGTGATCAACTCGCTGATCGCGCAGGGCGTCGATGCTATTGCCGTGTCATCCAATGACACGGACGCACTTGTGCCGACACTGAAGAAGGCGATGCAGCGCGGTATCACTGTGATCTCCTGGGACAGTGGCGTCGCCGAAGAAGGCCGCCAGATGCACCTGAACCCCTCGTCCAACCCGCTTATCGGCAACATGATCATCAAGCTGGCAGCTGACCATCTGCCCGACGGTGGCCAGGTTGCGCTGCTCTCGGCCACCACCACCTCGACCAACCAGAACATCTGGATCGAGGAGATGAACAAGGTAATGGCCAACTACCCGGGCATCGAGGTGGTCTCGACCGTCTATGGCGACGATCTGGCCGACAAGTCCTATCGCGAAGCGCAGGGCCTCATGCAATCCTACCCTGACCTCGATGCGATCATCGCACCGACGAGTGTGGGGATCGTGGCTGCGGCGCAGGCTGTAGAGGACGCCGGCAAGATCGGCGAGGTCAACGTGACCGGCCTTGGGCTTCCCTCGGAAATGGCCGGTGCCATTGAAAGCGGTGCCTCCAAGAGCTTTGCTATCTGGAACCCGATCGACCTTGGCTATTCGGCGGCGATGATCGCGCATGCCCTTGCGGCAGGCGAGGCAACTGCCGAGCCGGGTGCTGAGATCTCCATCGGGCGCATGGGAACGATCACGCTGGACGAGACAAATTCCGCTGCCATGGCCGACCCGTTCGTTTATGACAGCTCGAACATCGACGAATTCAAGTCGATCTTCTGATTGCACCCTGCCTTTGCAAGACGACCATCCGGGGGCTTTGCCTCCGGATCTCTCAGCACATTTTTGAAACTTAAAAAGGGCCATTCGCATGCTGATGCAAGCCGAGACCCAGACAGACGCGCCGACGGATGTACCCGTGCTGGCCCTTGACGGGATCACCAAGACCTTTCCCGGCGTCAAAGCGCTGGATGGCGTGTCGCTGCGGCTGTACCCTGGGCAGGTTACCGCGCTGATCGGCGAGAATGGCGCTGGCAAATCCACCGTGGTCAAGACCTTGACCGGGATATATCAGCCCGATGGTGGCGAAATCCTTGTTGATGGTGCGCCCAAACGCTTTCCTACGGCACAAGACGCTGCGGATGCCGGGATCACCGCGATCCATCAGGAAACGGTTCTGTTTGATGAGCTTTCGGTGGCCGAGAACATCTTTCTCGGCCATGAGCCGCGTGGGCGGTTCGGGCTGATCGATTGGGCTGCGATGGAGGCAAAAGCCACAGAAATTCTTCGCGGCATAGGGGCAGAAATCGACCCCGCGCACAAACTGCGCGATCTGGGAATTGCCAACAAACACCTCGTGGCAATTGCCCGGGCGCTCTCCATCGACGCGCGTGTGGTGATCATGGACGAGCCCACGGCAGCGTTGTCACACAAGGAGATCCAGGAGCTTTACGAACTTGTCGAGACGCTAAAGTCGCAAGGCAAGGCGATCCTTTTCATCAGTCACAAGTTTGACGAGATCTTTCGCATCGCTGACCGGTTCACGGTGTTCCGCGACGGGCAGTTCATTGCCGATGGCAAGATCGCCGATGTGACCGAGTCCGATCTGGTCAAGATGATGGTCGGGCGCGACGTCAGCCAGATTTTCCCGACACGCAACAACATACCCGGCGACGAGGTTCTGCGCGTCGAGGGTATGAACCACCCAACCGAGTTTGCGGATGTCGGCTTCCGCCTGCAACGTGGCGAGATCCTCGGGTTCTACGGGCTTGTCGGGGCGGGCCGGTCAGAATTCATGCAGGCGTTGTTCGGCATCACCAAACCGTCCGCCGGACGCGTGACGATTGATGGTGTGGAAGAGGCTATCCGGTCGCCCGCCGATGCGGTGGACGCGGGCATCGTCTATGTGCCCGAGGACCGCGGCAAGCAAGGTGCGATCACTGCGCTACCGATCTTTCAGAATGTTACCCTGCCTTCGCTTGGGCGGACCTCGCACAAAGGGTTCCTTCGGTTGGCAGAGGAGTTCAGGCTTGCCCGGGAATACACCCAGCGGCTCGACCTGCGCGCGGCGTCGCTCGATACCGCTGTTGGCAATCTTTCTGGCGGCAACCAGCAAAAAGTGGTGATTGCGAAATGGCTGGCGACACAGCCCAAGGTCATCATCCTCGACGAACCGACCAAAGGCATCGACATCGGCTCCAAGGCCGCGGTGCACGAGTTTATGGCCGAACTGGCCGCCGAAGGTCTGGCCGTCATTATGGTCAGCTCGGAGATCCCGGAAGTTCTTGGCATGTCGGACCGCGTCATCGTGATGCGCGAAGGTCGCATGGTGGCCGAACTGGCAGGCGACGAATTGACCCCCGAAACGCTTGTCCGCCACGCGGCGGGGATATGAGGACGCAATGCTGCAACGATTGATAACCTCGCGCGAAGCGCTGTTGCTGGGCGCAATCGCGGTCCTTTTGGCGCTGATCTCCACCCGGTTTCCGGGCTTCGTGACGCCTTCGAACCTTGCGGATGTGTTCAATGACACATCGCCGCTGATCCTGCTGGCCATCGGCCAGATGATCGTGATCCTGACCAAGTGCATTGACCTCTCGGTCGCCGCCAATCTGGCGCTGACCGGCATGGTGGTGTCGATGCTCAACCTGGCCTTTCCCGGCCTGCCAGTTGCGCTCATTCTGGTGGTCGCCATCACGCTCGGCGCGCTGATGGGAATGTTCAACGGAATTCTGGTGTGGAAGCTCGACATTCCGCCCATCGTGGTGACGCTGGGCACGATGACCATCTTCCGCGGCATTATCTTTCTGATTTCCGACGGCAAATGGGTCAACAGCCACGAGATGAGCCCTGCCTTCAAGGCCTTCCCACGCTTCGAGCTTCTGGGCTTGCCGATGCTGAGCTGGACCGCGATCCTTGCCGTAATCGTCTTCACGATCGTCATGTCGCGCACCACGCTGGGCCGGGCGGCTTATGCGGTGGGCGGCAATCCGCATGCAGCGACCTATACCGGCATTGAGGTGGGGCGCACGCAATTCTGGGCCTTCACAATCTCAGGCGCGCTGGCCGGGTTGACCGGATATCTCTGGGTGTCGCGCTACGCGGTGGCCTATGTCGATATTGCGGGCGGGTTCGAGCTGGACGTGGTCGCCGCCTGCGTGATCGGCGGCATCTCCATCGCCGGCGGCATCGGCTCGGTCGGTGGGGCGCTGCTGGGCGCGTTGTTCCTCGGCGTCATCAAGAATGCCCTTCCGGTGATCAATGTCTCGCCCTTCTGGCAGTTGGCCATCTCGGGCGGCGCAATCATCATCGCGGTGGCGGTCAATGCGCGGGCCTCGCGCACCAAGGGTCGGATCATCCTCAAATCAGCGGAGCACGCGGCATGACCGATACAACCCGTTTCATCCCAGACCGGCTGCAATCGCCGCTTCAGAAACGCCTGAAAAGCTGGGAGTCATTGCTGCTGCTCGTGGCTATCGCCATCTTCGTTGCGAACAGCTTTGCCTCGCCATACTTCCTGAATGCCTGGAATCTGAGTGACGCCACCTTCAATTTCACTGAAAAGGCGATGATCGCCTTTGCCATGGCGCTGCTGATCATTTCGGGCGAAATTGACCTTTCGGTTGCATCCATCATCGCGCTGGCCTCAACGGCGATGGGCGCGGCGGTGCAAATGGGCGCCGGGACGCCGGTCCTGATCCTCGTTGGCCTGGGTACGGGTCTCCTGTGCGGCGCTTTCAACGGAGTGCTGGTGACGCGCCTCGGGCTGCCCTCCATCGTGGTGACCATCGGCACGATGAGCCTGTTCCGCGGTATTTCTTACATCGTGCTCGGCGATCAGGCGTTCCGCGGTTATCCGGCCGATTTCGCCTTCTTTGGACAGGGTTATGTCTTCTGGGTGATCACTTTCGAACTGGTGCTCTTTGCCGTAATCGCGGTGATCTATGGCATGATCCTGCACATGACCAACTTCGGCCGCGCTGTATATGCCATCGGCAACAACCCCACGGGGGCGCTGTTTTCCGGCATTCGGGTAGCGCGGGTCAAGTTCATCCTGTTTTTGCTGACCGGGTTGATGTCTGGCGTTGCCGCCATCTGCCTGACCTCTCGGCTGGGCTCGACCCGCCCCTCCATCGCCACAGGCTGGGAACTGGAGGTGGTAACAATGGTGGTTCTTGGCGGGGTCAACATCCTTGGCGGATCCGGCACAATACCGGGTGTGGTGATCGCAGCATTCGTGATGGGGCTGGTGACATTCGGGCTTGGGCTTCTCAACGTGCCGGGGATCGTCATGTCGATCGTGATTGGTGCGCTGCTGATCGGAGTGATCGCATTGCCCCGCCTCTGGAAGATGTGGCGGGCGCAGTGATGGAGAAATACGCATTTTGGATGCGGCTTCACCCCGGCTGTGAAGAGGAATACCGCAAGCGGCATGACGCGATATGGCCGGAATTGGTCGCGTTGCTGAAAAAGGCCGGGGTGTCTGATTACTCGATCCACCTCGACCGCGAAACAGGCCTGTTGTTCGGCGTGCTTTGGCGGGCAGAAAATCACGGGATGGAGGATTTGCCCAAGCATCCCGTGATGCAAAAATGGTGGGCGCATATGGCTGATATCATGGAAACCCAGCCCAATAGCGAACCAGTGGCCGTGTCTCTTGAGACCGTGTTTCACATGCCATGAGACATGTTGCCGTCATCGACATCGGCAAGACCAATGCCAAGCTGGCGCTTGTCGACCTTTCCGACCTGTCAGAAATTGCCGTGATCACCCGGCCCAACAGGGTGCTTGAAGGTCCGCCTTACCCGCATTTCGACGTCGAGGGGCATTGGGTTTTCCTGCTGGAAGGGCTCGCCCGCTTTCATGCCGAACACGGCATTGACGCAATTTCGATCACCACCCATGGTGCCTGCGCGGCGTTGCTTGATGCCAATGGCGAATTGGCCGCGCCCATACTGGACTACGAGTTCGACGGCCCCGACGAAACGGCTGCCTCTTACAACGAGCTACGGCCGCCATTCGACGAGACCGGCTCGCCGCGCCTTGCGGGCGGGTTGAACATAGGTGCGCAACTGCACTGGCAATTCTCGGCCGATCCAGGGCTCAGGGCGCGCACCGACACCATCGTGACCTACCCGCAATACTGGGGTCATCGCCTGACCGGCGTTGCCGCCACGGACGTCACCTCGCTGGGTTGTCACACCGATCTCTGGAATCCGCATGACGGGCAGTTCTCAACGCTGGTTGACCGGCTGGGGATCGCGAATAAAATCGCGTCGGCGCGGCGATCGGCCGATATTTTGGGACCGGTGCTTCCCGAAATCGCAACACGCACCGGGCTTGCACCGGGCACACCGGTGCATTGCGGCATCCATGACAGCAACGCCTCGCTCCTGCCGCACATCCTGACACAGGCGCCCCCGTTTTCAGTCGTGTCGAGCGGCACATGGACCATCGCAATGTCCATTGGCGGGCATCCTGTGTCGCTCGATCCGGGCAGGGACGTCTTGATCAATGTCAACGCACAGGGTGCGGCAGTCCCATCCGCAAGGTTCATGGGCGGCCGCGAACACGATCTCGCTTCGGGCGGCTCCTACCCGGAGGCGACGGAGGCAGCCTTGGCCGAGGTTCTTGATCAAGGCATAATCTTGACCCCCGCGGTGGTGCCCGAAACCGGACCATATCGGGGGTGCTTTTCCCGTTGGGTAGGTCCGGAGCCCAGCATTGGAAGCGCAGCGCGAGGGGTTGCGGTCGCGCTCTACCTCGCATTGGTAACCAAACGCTGCCTCGAGCTTGTCGGGCATCGCGGCACAATCATTGTCGAAGGGCCCTTTGCAAGAAACCGCATTTATCTGCAGATGCTCTCGGTATCGACAGGCTGCGAAGTGACCCCGATGGTCAGCGCAACCGGCACGAGCCAAGGAGCCGCGCTCCTGATCATGGCTCCTGCGAGTATTCAGCGCGTGTCGGCATGTCGGACGAGCCTCCAAGAGCCGGAAGCCAATCGGTTAAAACACTATGCCGACAATTGGACAAGAATCTGTGGCTGACCTATCCGGTCAGTCTGCATGCCATCCAACGTGCCTCCGTGCCGCCTATCACTTGCAGCCGAGCATACTGGTATGACCGACCGGTGCTGTGAACCATCCTGCGCTGCCAGTTGCGCAGCAGAGCCCATATAAAGCCTTTGGCATCTGCGTCAGCATCGGCAGGGGATGAATGGGTTCGGAGTTTTCGCTCACCATCGTATATTTCGAAAGCATGCAGCAAGTTACATGTTCGCCCGCTTCCCCGCCTGGTCCGGAGTGCGCTTGTGCTTGCAGCGAACTTCCGTTTCCCGACGTCGGTGAATATGGTCGGGGGCCGAGAAACACAGCCCGTTCGTCTACGCGGTTTATGCGGCAATAGTGCTTGTGGTGAGCGTATCAATTGAGACAAGAAGTGGCCGCATCTCAAAGTCTGCTCAACCAGCCTGACGATTGAGGCCTCTCAATCGTCAGGTGGCTCCCATTTCACGGGGTAAGATGAGCCCGCTGCGTGTGCGGAAGACGGAAGATGCCTTGAGCGTCCGTGCATCCTGCGGCTATCCTCGCCGAAGCATCCGCGACGCGCCAAGAGACCCAACGAACGTACAGCGAAAAAGGACGCCGAGCATGGAAAGCTTTGCCAACGATCTTAGCCAGATGCAACGGACGCCCTTGCAAGCGGACCACGTCGAAGCCCTGCGCGAGGTTGGAAAGATACGGACTTATGACGCAGGCGACACGATCATTCGACCCGGTGATCCGTTGGAGGAACTGCTTTATATTGAAAGCGGGGAGATAGAAGTCGTGCATCCGATTACGCAGGATCGCACGATCGCGGCCACGATGGGACCATCGCAATTTACCGGTGAAATCGGGACGCTGTCCGGTGCAGTGTCAATGATCCAAATGCGAGCGTGCAAAGACTCCACGGTAATCGTTGTCAAGAACACCGACCTGACCAAGCTGATGTCCCGCATCCCAGAGATGAGCGATATAATTCTGACTGTATTTGCCGCCAGACGCCGCGGGAATGTCGAGCTTGGGCAAACCGAGCTAAAGTTGATTGGCGCGGATGTCGACAAGAGCATTCAGAAGGTCGCCATCTTTGCACAGCGCAACCGGATCGCGGCACAGCTGATTGATCTGGAGAGTGCCGAAGCCGACGCGGAACGTACAAGCTGCGATTTGCAAGGCTGTGGCCCTGCGGTGATATTCGGCGGTGAGGTGATTGACGATCCGACGCCGGAAAAGCTCGCCCGGACGTTGGGGCTTGAACTGATCATCGCGAACGACGAAGTGGTTGATGTTTTGATCGTCGGGGGTGGGCCAGCGGGCGTGGCCGCGGGGGTTTACGCCGGTGCCGAAGGGCTTTCCGCCATCGTGGCCGAAGATATCGCAATCGGTGGGCAAGCGGGAACGTCCAGCCGGATCGAAAACTACATGGGGTTTCCCACGGGCATCTCTGGTGTAGACCTTGTCTGGCGCGGCGAGGTTCAAGCGATGAAATTCGGCACCCGCTTTGCCATGCCATTGCGGATCGAGGCATTGGCCTGTCGCGACGACCGCTTCTATGCGACTTGTTCGAACGGACGGAAACTGTGCGCGCGCTCGATCGTCGTGGCAACCGGTGTTCAGTATCGCAAGCTGCCAATCCCGCGGCTGGAAGAATTCGAGGGGGTCGGTGTTTATTATGCGGCCACCGAGATGGAATCTCGGTTCTGTCGAAACTCCGAAGCCATCGTTGTAGGAGGCGGCAATTCGGCGGGGCAAGCGGCCATGTACCTGAGCCGCGCGGCGGCGCACGTGCATCTGCTGGTGCGCTCTGGAAGCCTTGCTGCGTCTATGTCGGACTATCTGTCCTCCCGTCTTGAGGCCGACCCAGGGATCACAATCCACTACCAAACCGAAATTGCCGATCTGCATGGCGAAGACAGGCTATCCGCCGTGACTGTAACTAACAAAGCCGACGGCACGCATCATCGCTATGAAAGCCGCGCGGTTTTCATCATGGCGGGGGCTGCGCCAAACACAGATTGGCTGGCCGGGCATGCCGCGCTGGACGACAAGGGCTTCGTTTTGACGGGTACCGAAAACGGGGGGCGGTCGCCATTCGAAACATCGACCCACGGCATCTTTGCAGTGGGCGACGTGCGGTCCGGCTCGGTCAAACGCGTGGCGTCATCGGTGGGCGAAGGGTCGGTTGTGATGAGTGCGGTCTGGAGTCATCTGAACCGATAAACCTCAGACCAGAATTTGAATGAGTTCCTCATGCAAGTAGATTTTGAAGACGGCGGGACAAGCGGGCGCTATACCATCCGCACCAAGGACGGCGAGGCCGTGTCGACGTTCTCCAAAGCTGGCGAGAAGATCATCATCATCGACCACACCGAAGTGGACGACGCCCTGCGTGGCCTCGGGTACGGAGAGGTGCTGATCGAACACATTGTCACTGACATGCGAGCACAAGGGAAAAAGATCGTGCCCCTATGCCCGTTCGCCGCTTCTCAGTTTCGTAAACACCCCGAATGGGCTGACGTGCTAAATTAAGTTTCTATAGCGTAGAGAAAGCTGAAACCTTTGGCGGACGCCTGACTTGCCGTGGCGAGTCTGACGTAGAAAAACAGCCAAGCCGCCTCTACTACGACTGTTTTTTCGGCCCTTAACGCGTTTCTGTCGGTTGATCACCCTGTGTTCGAAACCCTATTCGCACCGTTTACCTTCAGGCAAATTCCAATTGAAGCGGACAGAATTCGACTCACGGCTTTGGTACATCGAGAAACTGGACCGCCGCACTGAACGTCTCCTTTTTCAAGTTGTACAATTTAGTTTGCGTACGCAGCGAACTTCCGCAATCCGCCCTGGGAGACCACAACCGATGACGGCCCATTTCGGACATTCGTCGTCATCATAGACTTTGCCCCTGCGAGACGCCAGACCGGCCATTCGCCGCAATTACGAATAAAATAGCCTCGAAGTCCAATCTCCGATGATGTTGAACGCACGATCCTATAACGTCTGTATGCCAACCAATAACTGTAGAGGTGATTTCTGATGAACCACTAAAATTTTATAGTATCAGGAAAGAAGGACGCAAACTGATCAGCCTCATCCTGACTTTTCATCAGGCGAACACATACGAGATTCTTCTTTGTCCGTGAGCACGCAACATAGATAAGCTTCTTAGATGCGATTTCCCGCTTTGTCTCCGGAGTGCATTTCATAAAGCAGCTTGCGAAATCATACTCACTCGTCCAGCCATATTCATCGATAACGAGAAGAACATTCTCGATGCCAGTTCCTTTCGTTTTGTGCATCGTGGAAAACTCTCCTTCGCCGTCCTCATACTCGTAGAAGGACATTATCTCGCGCAGCGGGAGTTCTGCGGAAAACAATGAATTAAGAAAATTCTTCTGCTTCAAATCATTTAATCTGTCGTCGTACTCTTGCTCCAGAACCTCAACGCTGATGTGCTTCATATTAGTGGCGGCCACCTCTTTTGACATTTGGAGTTTGGTACGGTGGCCGCTCCGGTGAAGTTCTTCAAACTCGGCAAAGATAGGGTCATCTGCAAGCTTTGCCAAAAGCTCATTGCGCCGATCAACAAATGCCTTGTGGCTGTCTGAAACTCGTATTAGGCCACATTCGGCGGCATGCTCTATGGCCTCATATGCGGCGCGATCCTTCGACCCGGCCGAGTACAGCATTTTATCGAGCCTGGCCTTGTCTGCCACTGACGTAATAGAATAACCACGTTTGCGTAATTTCGCGATCAAACGGTTATATGAGCGCCTGTCGCCCGGCACACTTCTGTATAGAGCAAGCAAGTCAATCAGTTCGCCAAACTGCAACCTGTCAAGCGTCTTGCGCATGCGATCCCGTGGTTCGGAGTATCGATCGTCAAAGAACTGATATAGCCTTCCAAATCCGACGTCGTTCGCAATGGACTTATTCGTTAGTTTCAACTGAACGTAACCCGGATATACGGAGGCAGCTTTCTCAACCAATGCATCAAGCGCATTTCTGAATAATGCCGCATTTTCCTTCTGGTTTGCTGCCTTATCTCCCGTATCAATCTCCTCAGGAGCCAAGGCGTACACCAGCTTCACGCTGCCCTGGCGGCTCTCAAGGGGTTCAAGGGTTCCGTCATCAAGCGATTTCAATGCTACACCCTGCTTTAGACCGTCCGTCCGAAATTTATTGCTAAAATCTATAACCTGGGGAGAGCAGCGATAATTGTCCTCCTTCTCGACAAGAATAAGCTCTTTGGCATCGATATGTGGCTGAGCGCTTCCTATGCCGTCTGAATAGATGGCCTGTTCGGAGTCGCCGAACAGTCCTATGCTGGTCTTGGCGTCTCCCGGCAAACAGCGTAGAAGGACGCGAACGACATCTGCACTTGTGTCCTGATACTCATCGATAAAGATACAGTCGTACCGATCTGATACGATCCTGCCCAGCGTAGGGAAGCTTTCAAATATGTGGCAGGCCAACGCGATTAGGCCATCATGGCCGTATGACGGATCGTTGAAATTATCATAGGCAGTATCGTTGTAAAAAAACTCGTTCGGTTGTCTCGCCGCCAGCTTGTCGCGGATTGCCTCGTTGACCTCGCCGATCAACCCATTGAGCTCCTCAATGTATGTGTCGGGTTCCTTGTCGTATTCCCGCTTTCCGGTAACTTTCGCCGTATCTTCACCGAGTACCGTCCTGCGACGGCTTTCGATCCTGCCGTGCGCCTTCTTGAACCGGTCGTGTTCCTCCTTCTTCCTCACCTTTTCATCGCCGTTATAGTGGTCATCCCCAAGAGCAACAAACTCAGGTAATTCGAAGAGCTTTGGAAAAACCTGTTGGATGTTCTTCTTGAATGGCGAAATTGTCTCACCCAAGAACGAGTGAATTGTCGAAACCTTTATATTGTCCGCTACACGATCGGAAATTTCGTCTGCTGCCTTGTTCGTATGAGTGATACACGCAATACGAAGGCTTGGATTGACGCTCAGAACCTGTTGGACGACTCTTTTCAGGCTCTCTGTCTTTCCGCTTCCGGCTCCTCCTTGAAGAACGAAGTTCTCGCTACCGGAAACAAGCTCCGAGATCCGATCTACCGGCTTCAATTTTTGTGAATCCATTTCAAACCATCCATTATATACTTTGGCACACGCCAGCTTTCGCCCTCTACAAGCGCCAGATATAAAACCGATCCGGCAAAATCGGACTTCTTTCCGAGTATATCAGCTGTGAGAGAATAAAAGTCATTACCGCTGAATTTCTCCAGCTTGTCTCGGTTTTTCAAACCGGCCAACGTATCCTTTCGGGCCTTGACTTTATCCAGGTTGATCGAAATGAAAGCGTCTTCAAAACTCCTTGCGTGGTAACCGTCCTCTGCATGCTGGTAGGCAAGCTCAATCTGCCCTTCGCCCGAGGAGGCAGCTCCATCTACAAGCCGCTTGTGCCAGTCCGAGAAGTCCTTCTCTTCCGTAGGATCAGGCGCTGAGAGAAAGTGCTTCAGGGTTTCATTTGAGGTGTGGCTCGACTCTGCAACAGGCCATGCGAGATAGCTGGTCTTTCCCATCTTCTCGCTGATAACCGCTTTGGTTGTGTCGATATCGGTGATGACCAATGTGCGAACGCCGATGAATTCAAGGAACGGAGCAAACGCACGCGCGTTAGCGCCGACTTCAAGAACGGATATGTTCTGCGAAGACAGCCCGTTCTCCGTGGTTTCATCGACATTTTCCTTGTCATGCAACTCAATGAATAGGGGAAGCAGGATGCGTTCCGTGGTTCCCTCAATGAAGATCGCTTTGCTCGCAAAGAATAGCTCAGCAGAGTTGATTGTGAGGTATTGCTTGAGGAACTGAAAAAGCGCTGCTCCGTCCGCTCCAAGCTCTTCGTACTTGGCGCTCAGATCAGTGTGGAAATTCTTGATCGTGACAGGTTCCGCCGGGGACGGCCTTGAAAGATACCTGACGTCCTCAAATTTCGATTTTGAAACGATGTGGGACGAATGGGTTGTCAGCAAAGCTTGCAAATTTGGAACTTGCGAAATCAATCCTTGGATTTTGTCCGCGAAGACATACTGCATCTGCGGATGCGTGTGCGCTTCGGGTTCTTCGATAAGCAAGAGGTTAAGAGGCGCGTTTCGTCTGGTAAAGTCGTCACGACACAACTCAATTTGCAACAGAAGGTAGAGGATGTTCAGGTATCCGAGTCCGCTATAGTGCTCAGGAAGAAAGTTACCGGTTTCACCGTATATAACCTGTGATGATGTTTCGATGAGTGATTGCGATTGAATATTCGACACGACCTTCAAATCACCCAACTCCAAAAAGTCGCGTGAGCTTTTCAAAAATCCCCCAAAAACCTGCGTATACTGCTCTCCAAGCTGATCATCGATACTGGCAAGCATTGATCTGAGCTTTTCAATGCTTTCACCGCCTGCCCCACCGGTCGCAGCATCATTATCATCAGCGTCAGCCTCGATGTCACGCTTTCGAAAGAATTTTGTAGATATCGCCGACAGGGGCTTCGCGCCACGTCCGGCATCTTCGGAACTCGCAACATTTCTTCGCGCGTGAATGACCTGAAAATTCAATAGCGCCCGTATTTCGGATCGTTCTTTCTCTTCCAGTTGATCGCGGTGCGCCAGGTAGTATGGCGTTTGATCGGCGTGCCCGAAATCATCAAATGCATAAACTTTGATTTTCAGAAACTTTCCGCCGAGGTTGTTTTCAATGAACTTCTTTCGCTCTTTCGGGTCGCTCGGGAGAACACGAAGGAGTTTCGTTTTGTCTATGCAGCATTCGAAAAGGATGTTGGTATGTCGTCGCGTCGAATCAAGATCCAACATGAACTCGGAGAGTATCGCAAGGTCATCAGTCTCGTCGTAAGCTATACGCAGAACCAGCCTGATCGCGAGTTCCTCGACATTTGTCTCTTCATCAATACCGAGCAATTTCTCCCTTATCGATATGGGAAAGTCAGTGTATGTAAAATTATCGGGCTTTTCCAAAAACCGCTCCAGAAGGGAAGCAAAGGATGTTTTCCCTGTATTGTTTTTCCCTACAAGGATCGTTGTCTTTTCACTCATATCCAAGAAGCAATCCTGAAGGAGCCGAAAATTTTCAATTTTTATCTCTTCAATATGCATGTCGATCATACGCCTTATTACACGGACCGTTTATGGATCCAAATTTAGTCATTGAAATATCACGCGACACTCCAGCGCGCAAAGTGTTGTTGCAGCTCGAAGTCGATTTGCAGAGCAGTAAGGCAGTATTCTGCTTCCAGGTCGCTTGAATGTCGGTTTTCAATATCCTTGCGTAACTGGCTCGCACGAGCAACGAAAGACCGCTTCCCGCCCATTCTGTGGAAAAACAACGTGTTGCGGTCGCAGAAAGTAGTGCGCTGAACTGACCGCGAGCGCCTTTCTGATCAGGCTTTGCGCGTTTGCT
>NZ_SLZU01000027.1 GCF_004342065.1 Primorskyibacter sedentarius
CCCTCTCGGAAAGGGCAAAAGTGGACGACTTTTACGCCGCCCGCGACCGCACTGCGCCGCCGCTACCGTGGCCGAGTATTGCTCCGCCGTTCACACTTGCCGACGCATTGGCAGCTGCCTCGCCCCAGAGTTTCACACTCCCCTACACACCACCGATAGCGTCTGCCTAAGCGGCCTCCGGCCCGTGCTTCTTCTTCAGCTGGTCCTGGGCGTCGGCTACGGTTTCTAGCAAAGCTGCGTGGCCTTCGGGACTCATCTTGCCACCACTCTCCCGTTTGACAGCTTGCTTGGCCCGTCGGTGTAGCGGGTCTGCGGTCCTGGCACTGCGGCTTGCTGCCATATCGTCAATCGCTGCCTGGGTAGTGACGTCTTCTTCGGCCTTTGCATCCCTTGCCGCCTTCCGAACGTCCGTCATGGTCATGGACGTCGCTGCCTGATCGACCTTCGGGTAGGGGTAATCGTAACCGTCCTGGGCTTTGTGAATTTTCAGGATTTCGCGCGACTCGTAATACTTGATCCGGTCAGCCAGGATCGGGTCCTGACGTTCCGGCAGGATAATGATCTTGTCGGGGTCCATGTCACGGATTTCCTGCTTGGACAAAAGCGGGCGATGCTCTGTACTCCGCGTCAGACTGCCTGCGCCAAAACCAACGGCCCGCATGTCTTCCGTTCGTGTCCGTGTCGATCCGGTGCGCGTGCCCAGAGCCGTTTCCAACTCGCTCGCGGTGCGATCTTCGCTGGCCGCGATGTAGAGCTTCACCTGACAGGCGCTTTCGATAGCCTGAATTTCCTCCGGGCTGTACGGTACGGTAATCAAACCGGGAATGGATTGCGTGACGATTGCAAACCGGCCGCCATGGCCCGCTGTCTGCTTCATGGCCTGAACGACCAGAGGCATCCGGCCAAGCTGATCGAACTCGTCCAGGAGCATGAAGATCGGCAGGGGTTCATCCTCGCCGGGTTTGGACGACCGAAGAAAAGAAATGAGGTCCGCAAAGAAGAGCCGAACGAGCGAATTGAGCCGCTGCATATCTTCGGACAGGATCATCAGATAGACCGAAGTCGGTTCGCGGCGCATCTGCGTGAAATCAAAATCGTTGCGACGTGTCACGCGCTCGACCTTGGGGTTGGCCCATTGCGCCAGGCCGGCAACGCTCAGGATGGAAATATAGCTTTGCTGGATCTTCGGATCGAGCGATGCCTTGGTGCTCAACTCGCGGGCTGCTGGCGGGTATTGGCACTCCTTGGCTGCGGCGTGAAGCAAGTCGGCTGAGGACTTGCCCAGATCGGGCCCCTGCCCTGTTCCGAAGATGATGCGATAAATCTCGCCCATCGTCGGATTGCCGCGCTGAACAGCAAGGATGCCTGCGGCGACGAACAACAGGATTGAGCCTTCGAGCCAGTCCTGATTGCCGTCTGACTGGAGAAACAGTTGCGCGATCCGCTCAAGGCCCGTCCACAATTCCTCCATGTCTTCAATGTCTGAAAGCCGGGCCAGCGGGTTGTATTGATGGGTCGGGTTCTTGAAATCAAGCGGCGCGAAGCGGAAAACCTTGTCACCCATCTGTTCGCGGGCCCGTGCGGTCTCATCCCAAAGCTCGCCTTTCACATCCAGCACGACCATCGAGCCGGGAAAGGTCAGGGCGTTGGGAATGACGAAGCCGACACCTTTTCCGGATCGGGTGGGGGCAACCATCAGCACGTTGCTGACCGAACTGTAACTGGCTGCAATATAGCGCAGCTTGCGAACACGGAACGGCAAGGCATCTGTCAGGTGGTTGCTTGACGCCTTGACCTTGATCGGACGGTCAGGACGCTGCGCGGGCGGAGGGATCTGCTCGCCCAGGACAAAGCCGTAACCAACCGGCTGAACCATCTTGTTGCGGCGCAGGCTGGACAAGGATTGAAAGCGCCGCTGTCCGTAGCTGACCAACCTGTCCCAGATGACCGTCGCGACACCGACGACCAGAAACAAAGCAACGCATCCCGCCACGATGAAATGCCCCGTCAGGTAAGGCTGCGCGCTCCAAAGCCCATCCTTCATCGTCTGGTAATGCAGCAGGAGATCGGTTGTCAGAATGTCTCGCCGCAAGGCAACTGTCAGATAGACACTGGCAAGGACGGATCCGGCAACCAGGCCGCACAGGACAGCCAGCAGGCTTGCGATAAACAGTCTCATATCGAATATCCCCTGCCCCGCGAATAATTGGGATCGACCGCCTCAAGGCCCGCCTCGATCTCATCAAGCGACAGCCCGACATCGACTGACTTCGCGTTCTTGAGCAGCTCCTTCGCCGCAAGCCGCTGGTTGGCGGGGGTGTCGATATATTCGGAAAGGGAATCCACATTGCCGGAGGCGATCTCCTGCATGGCCCCCCTGCCCTCCAGGGCGACAAAGGCGGTCAACACATGTCGGCCGACTACGCTGTCGGCCAGATCGGCGCGCCCCGTGGTGGCGGCTGTGCTTGCGATATCCTGGAGAACCCGCGCAACACCGTCGCGATCATAGACCTTGCTGTTTGCGATGATCCTTTCTTCGACATTGCCAAGTTCGAGCTGCAATTCCCGGTAGTCGCGTTCGGCCTGACGATAGGCAGCAACATACGCGCTCGCATCGTTCGGCGCCGCATCTGCTCGCCCGAGCCCCGCTACAACGTCACCCTCAATCTCCGTGCTGCGTTCGGAGATATAGGCGTGGCTGTAGCCCTTGGCCCGCAGACGGCGCACCTCGGCGTCGATGCCAGCTTTGATCGTCGCGTCCTCCAGATCGCGCCGTTCCTGAATAGCACTCCGCATTGCGTCAATCTGGGCCTGCTGTTCGTCGCTGAGCTCGGCGCCGCGGAAGAACGCATCGGAGCGGTCCACCGTGTCTCTCAGCAGCGCGTCGGCCCGTGCGCTGTCGGTGACGTCAAAGTCTCCGCGTTCGCGCCGCTCATGAAGATCAAGGGCAGCTTTGGCCACTCCGGTCGGATCGCGCGGCTCGGAGTGGCGCGCAACAACCAGCGGCTCAAATGTCGTGTAGACGCCAAAGCCAGCATCATCGAACTCTGCGCGCACGCCGTTTTCGACTTCTTGGAGCGTCTTGCGGCGTTCGGCCTCTAGACCCTCATACGCGACCGCTCTCGTTCTGCCGTCGAAAACCGTCACGCCGCGCGCAGCCACGATCTTCGCAATGTCCTCGCGTTCCATCCTGGCATTCTCAATCGGATCATCAACGGCGTTGATAAGCCGTTCCTGCATTTGCAACGGATCAATCCCCAGAGCGGCGGCCTGCCTGACGTAGGATTTCATCTCCTTGGGGATTTCCTCAAGCCGGTGGCTGTGCATCTCTTCGTAAGCCTCGGCCACGGCGGGCATCACGGCGGCAAATCTGGACGGCACCTCGCCAGTGACCAGATAGGTATCGAGCACGTTTTCATTCACGAATTCACGCAACAGATCGGTGTCATCCTCATCGACATAAAGCGCCGCGCGCGCTTCCAAGGCGCCGACATTCGCAATGAGATAGGACGACGGCGTGGCCTTGAAGCCGGGCCAGATCGTGTCTTCGGTCAGATCGGGCGTCACATCCGTTTCGATGATGTTCAGGGCCGCGTCGATCGTCCCCATGATCTGCGCGCGTTCCCCGTCGGACAACGCCTCGATCTGCTCTCGGTTCTGCTCTGCCCAACCGATCAGCGACCTGCGGATGTCCTGACGGTCGGCATTGATATCCAGTTCAATTTCCATCATCGGTCCTTTCGGGATGTCCTCGCCCGCGAGCAAGGCGGCTGATGAAATATACGCACGGTTCGCAATCATCGGAGCGCCGATGGTCAGGGCAAAATCCGCCAGGGTGGCGTAAAGCTCGGCCGTGCGCCGCATGTCGTCTCTGCGCCAATCGGCGGTGATGTCAGCCTCCACAGCCTCCGTCGAAAGGGTGCGCCCCTCGCGCTTTGCGTGCAGCTCTTCGCTGGTGATGGGCTTGCCATAAAGCCCGCGGTCGGCACGGCTCAGGCTTTCGAGCCGGAGGCCGTACTCGTCCGCAATATCCGTCATGCGGTCGCGCATCATCTGCGGGGTGAAGAACCCTTCGGACGATATGGAAAACCATGTGCCGCCAAGCCCCCGATTGTTCAGGATGATATGGACATGGGGGTTTGCAGTATCGGTGTGGAGCGCTGCGACATACTCCCAAGCATCAGCAACATGCACCTCCTCCTCGAACATTTCCGCACACCATTGCTGCGCGACCATGAAAGCGGCGTCCTGGGACACATCGTCGGGAAACGACAAGACCATGTGGCTCGTGTGGCCGTTGCGGGGGCGCCCTTTCCAATCCTGCGACCAGGCGCTCATGAGCTGGTCAAGATCGGCCTGCTCGAAGACGTCGCCTTCGGCATGAATACCCGTCGCAAAGCCGAACGTCCCCTTGGCCTTGCCATTGACGTAGGCGAGCTGCCCCGCAAGCTGCTTGGTGTGCTGCACGCCCGCGCCGGGAATACGCTTCACGAAGGCACTGCCCGTCGATGTGAGACTTTTCCAGACCCGCTCAGCGCGCGGCTTTGCGCCGCCACCAACCGCCGTCTGGCCCATGCCGCGATTGGCCCGGATCAGAATTTCATCAAGGAAGCTGGACGCCGTCATGTGCGATCGCCGGTATGAAGGGCCGCCCTGCCCTTCTGGCGGACTTCCCGAAACGCCGACGACAGCCGCGCATCGAGCGCCGCGTAGGAGCGTTTCAGATCTGCAAGAAAGCCTTTGTCCTGCTCTGTGAGCCGCGCTCCGCCCTTCAATGCGGCCTTGTTCAGAGCGAAAGCGATCTGGTTCAGGTTGCGCCCCTGCGCCTTCAGCTCCGCCCGGGCTTCGGAAAGATCGAGATAGTCTTCACGCCGCAGTTCCAGAAAACCAGTGGCCCCGCGGATCAGCGACCTCAACGCCGCAGTCCGCGACGGCAAGCCCGCGTCTGTTACGAAAGCGTTCAGGGCCTGAAATTCTTCCTCCGACAGGCGAATATGGACCACGTGGGACGCCCGGTCCGCTTTCGTGTGGCCATGGCCCATATCCTTTCGCAGAGCGTAGATCGTCGAGATGTGGACGCCAAACTTGGCCGCAACGGCTTTGGCTGATGCCCCTTCCAACAGCATGTTGGAGGCGTCTTTCTTGTGTTTCGAGGCGAACGATTTACGTGCCATCAGGCTCCAACGCGAATTTGTATCACAAACTACATATCCTGCTACCCCTACATACAATGTTGCGAGACATTGTTCAATTTAAAACCCTGCTTTGACCCCACAGGCAACTGGCTGCGGCGCAATGCAAAGACGGTGCGACACAGCGTGTGGAAGCTGTCGCCGGGGCGGCGAGCGGCCCATCCAGCACGCGCCCTTCAATAGGCCCTGCAGCCCAACAGGCTGCCGCCTCCGCAAGAGACACACTTCAGCTCCGGCATGAGCGACAACAATCACCCCCGGACACCCTCTGTCGGGCAGCCTCGGGCCTGACGCGCCCCGCCCTCCTCCTGCGTCTCAGACCTCATGATCTCGAGCGCCATCTTGAATTTGTTCCCTTTATGTTCTATTTAATTAACGACCCAGAAAGGGAGTTACCGGATGGAAAACACCAGCTATGCCCTGCCCGCCACGCCAAGGCAGATCGCCTATGCGCGCGCGCTCGCATCGCGCAACCGGACCCATCTGCCCTGGGAAGTCCAACAGGATCGCCGGTCCCTCAGTGCCTGGATCGAGGCCCAGGCAAAACTGAAACCTGTCACGCAAGACAGCCGCCCGACATCAAAGCAGGTCGCCTTTGCCGAAAAGCTTGCCCGGATCAAGCGACGGGCAGTCCCGGACGAGTGCTTCCGCGACAAGGGCCTGATGTCGAAATGGATCGACGGGAACAAGTGACAGGAGTCTGTTGGGTGGTGTCACGTTAACTCGCCGAGCTTGCAAGTTGGCATGCCGATCGTTGATTAAGCAACGTTTGCCGCAGATTTCCACGCCTCGAATGCTTCTAGCCGATGGTAGCGGATGGTGAGGGCGGAACGCCCGCGGGCTGGTACAGAGAAGGAATTACGGATTGCAGATTGCATCGAGACGAAGCGTTGTAAACTACTCGGCGATCGGAAACCCTGCATCACCCGCTCTCGTTTTCGGAAGGGGAGATGGCTGTTTTCTGCACGGTTATTGAGCCCCTTGTGGGACCAATGATCAAGGCTGGGCGCGACCTCGCGTTTTGCGGCACCATAGGATCGCAATTTGTCCGTAATGATCCTTTTGGGCACGAAGCTCCAACGTTTCATCAGCTTGATCAAAAGCCGCTTTGCGGCGCGTTTGTCTCGCCTCGGTTGAAGGATTTCTTCAAGAACAAGGCCGTTTTGGTCGACGGCGCGCCAGAGCCAGTATGACTGGCTCGCGATCTTCACGACGACTTCGTCCAGATGCCAGACATCGCCGGGGCGCGGCTGCCGTCGCCGTAGAACGTGAGCGATCAGCGGGCCGAACTTGACGGTCCAGCGCCGGATCGTTTCATACGAAACGTCCACGCCACGTTCCAGCATCAACTCCTCGACCTCGCGCAGGCTCAAGTTGAACCGGGCGTAGAGCCAGACAACATGAGCAATGGCTGAGGTGAAAACCGGTGGCGCTTGTAGCTGATTTTCAATGCCTGCATCGACACCGCCTACGCCCAGATCAATGCACCAGCAACCTCAGGCCCGTTAACGTGACAACACCCCAGCTTGGTCGACCTGAAGTCCTCCAAGAACTGTTAGATCGACATGGCCCCTGATCTGAAACGGCTTTACGGTGACCGGCGCTTTGGCACGCCGATCCTGCGCGTATCGTGATGACACGGTGGGAATGCTCCTGCTCGATTGTCGCGCGATTCTTGCCGCACTCTTGTTCTTGGCCCAGAGTTTAGCAGCAGCGGATCCACGCCGAAACACCGGACGCGCGTGCAGTCAGCAAGAAATCGCCCCCGGTCGGCCAAACCTCGCTGGCACAAGATTGACCGCTTGTGCCTATCCGCTCAACAGGGCGATTGGGGGAGTTGTCGCGTCCGCCCGTCAACTGAACGGCCCGGAACCGGACAACCCAAAATGATCCACCCCGGCGAACCGGACCCCCCCTGACGGGTCCAGAACGTGATGGTTCAGCGCGATCCCCCACCCCGCCGCGGCACCAATCGAAATCGCGCCATCCACGGGCGTTTCCGGCGGTGTGGTCAAAGCGGTGCCATAGGCCGGGCTTTCGTCGAATTGCCGTTCGATCATGGTGGTCGCGGTCGCGCTGGCGGCCACGCAGAGCGAGATTGCATCCAGCACCGGTCCGGCGGGGTTGTGAACGGAAAACTCCAAGTCTGACTGCGTCACCAGGTTGGCGATGTCGCAGGCTTCGAACACCCCGCCGCAGGAGCGAAGGTCCGGCATGAAGACGTCCAACGCCCCGGCCCGGATGAAGGCGGCCACATCGGCCAGGCTCGGAATTTCCTCGGCACCCGCCACACGGATGCCTGCGGCATTCGCCGCCTGCCGGATCGCGCGGCAATCGTCCAGCGCGCCCAGCCCTTCGTGGATCGGGGCTTCGATCCAATGAACGTCCCAGGTCGCCATCTCGCGGATCAGGTCAAGTGCCGTCCACCGGTTGAAGCGCCCATGCAGATCGACGTTCAAATAAACATCCGGCCCGATCGCATCCCGCACCGCCGCGATGCAGGCCAGCCCATGATCGATCCTCGCGCGGCTGCTGCCGGACAGGGGATCGGCGGCATTCACGCCGTCAAACGGCGCGATCTTGATCCCGGCGTATTGCGCCGCCACGGCTGCCTGGGCACGCGCGGCCCAGCCGTTGGGCGTGCGGTCCGACGTGCCGCGGTTGATATTGGCGTACATCATGACCCGATCACGCTGTCGTCCACCAAGCAGTTCCGTCGCGGGCAGACCCAGGCCCTTGGCCCGGGCATCCACCAAGGCCTGTTCGACGCCACTGTTAACGTGGCTCGACATGGCATCGCGCATCCGCTTGCGCCGCTGCGCCAGATGCGTCATCGCCTCGGACAGGGTCAGGCCGACAAGGGATGGCATGGCCCCGGACAGGTATTGCAAGACGCCGCTTTCGATCCCGAAATGCGACAGCTCTCCTGTCCCGGTCATCCCGTTGTCCATGCGGATTTCCAGGAAAAGCCAGGCCGTCTTGGCCGAGACCTGGCAGACATGGGTCACATGATCCCGGATGCGGCTGTGTTCCGTGGCGGTCATCGCGGTGTCCTCATGTCAGGGCTGCTTCGCGGGCCGGGCGGTAATCCTTGTGCATCAGCGGCGCCAACCTGTTCAGGATGGTGTCAAGCCGGGCCGAGGCGACCGCATCCAAGGGCTGCGCTCCGGTCTGGCGAAATCCGGACGCGGCGATGACCCCGCGTCGGGCCAGAACGGATTTGTAGGTGGCAATGCCGTAGTGCGCCTCGAAAGACAAAAGCGGCAGCAGGGCTTCGAAGATCTCACGCGCGGCTTCGGCATCCTGCCGTTCCAGTGCCGCCCACAGGGCCACGTGAATGTCCGGCGATTCACAGGCCGGCATCGTGCCACAGGCGCCCCGGGCATGTTCCTCGAACAGATTGATGCCGGCAATCCCGCCCATCACCCCCTTGATCCGGTCCCCCGCAAGGGCCAGGATTTCCGAGATGTAGGTATTGGAGAAGGGCGTCTCTTCCTTCACGTATTCGATTTGCGGGATCGCTTCGACCAGCGACAGGATCGCCGCGGGGGACAAGGACGTGCCGCCGGCCCCGGCATAATTCTGAAGCATGATCGGCAAACGGGTCGCCGCAGCGATCTGGCGAAAATAGTCGACAATCTCGTGCTGGGTCGCTCTTTGAAAGGTCGGCGGCATGGCAAGGATGCCATCCGCGCCCGCGCCTTCGGCGACCCTGGCATGGGCCACCGCCAGCTTGGCGCAACTGCTGGACACGCCCGCGATGACGGGAACCCGGCCCCCGGCCTCATCGGTGATGATCTGGACCACCAGTTTGCGCTCTTCGTCGGACAGGTAGGCGACTTCGCTGGCGTTCGCGGGCGCAACCAGCCCATGCACCCCGCAGTTCAGGTTGAATCGGACCACGTTTCGCAATCCGTGCAGATCGAGATTCAGGTCATCATTAAAGGGCGTGGTGACAATGACATAGACGCCACGCCATCGGGTGTCGGAAAGAGACATGTTTGGTTTCCTGTTTGAAAAGGTCTGGCCGGGCCGCAATCAGCGCGGCCCGGGACGTGCGGTCCGGTTCTATTCGCTCACGATTTCCTGCAACGCCTCGGCCACGCCCGCGGGCATGTCACGGAACCCGGAGAACAGGCTTTCGGACATTTCCGTCGAGTTGAAGGTCGGTGGCTCGGAAATCGTTTCGCGGTATTCCGCCAGGTATTCGGGGTCTGAGGTCGTCTTTTGAAAGGCGTCTTGCAGCACGTCCACTAGCCCCGGTTCCAGCCCCGGGGGGGTGGTTAGCGCGATCGTTGCCGACATGATCTTGGAGCGATACCAGACATAGGCATCCCACCACTGGCCCGAAGGCGCGACCCCATGCAGGGACTGGTGCAACTCGGAAATGCTGGGCAGGGTTTCCGGCAGGCTGGCACTGTCCCGGGGCAGTTCCGCTCCCTGGGCGTCAAAGACCGGGTGGTAGTACACCGCGCCGATGTCTTCGTGATCCCAGCCAAAGAACCGCAGGAATCCGGACAGGCCTGCATGGCCGGCATGCACCTCATCCGCAAGCATGGAAGCGGAAATTTTGGAAAATCCGCCATACCCCGGAATGTAGCGATAGTTGGCATCCAAAACCCGCAACCCGAGGTTCCCCATCGTGCCCATCGCGCTGCCCGCGCCGCGTCCGCCTATCAGCAAGGCGCTGTCGTCTGTGAGGCTGGCGGGGTCGGGTACCCTGTCCTTGCGGGCAGCAAAGACGAGGTTTGTCACCGCGCTGCCGATGATGTCCATGTTCTCCGGCACATAGCGAATGCCCGGTGCCTCGGCGATGACGGCCGCGGCATCAAACCCGCAATAGCACAGGGTAGTGCCGTCCTTCGTGCCGGTCTCATAGACGAAATTCATCGCCGCGGCCCCGCTGCCGCCGGTCTTGTTGATCACGATCACCTCGGGCGTGCCGGGCAAGTGGCGGCCAAAGTACTTCGCGAAAATCCGCCCGTGCAGGTCGCCACCGCTGCCCGGCGGGTTGGAGTTGATGATGGTGATGATCTTGCCCGCGAAATCCTGAGCCTGCGCGACGGTTGCCGCCCCCGCCAGGGCCAGGGCAACGGCCAAGAACTGCGCCTTTTGTTTGATGGACATATTGGTCTCCTCCTTGGTGTTTCGGGTTGGTGTCAATGGATCAGCCAAAGGGGCAGCCAATCGGGCACGAGCCCGTCAATTGGCTGGGCCAAAACCGGCCGGATCCAGAGAATATGGACAAGGCGGTCGTAAAAAAGCACGAGGATCGCCCAGCAAACGCAGGCATATCCCGCGACCGCTGCCCCGCGAAAACGCCCCCACCGCAGCAGGTAGATCGCCACAAAAGCCGGGATCGCCAGTTTCTGGCCGATGAACAGCGCCGCCGCGAACAGCGCCAGCAAGTAGCCGAAGAACATCGCCGCCTTGCGGTTGGTGGTGTCGGCAATCGTCGCTTGCAGGGCCACTTTCACCGCCCCGGGCACACGTGCCAAGCGACGGCTCTGTCCGGACAGCAGGACCAGCACGAGCCCCAGACCCGGCACCGCGGCGATCAGCGGAAAGGCCCGTACAAACGTCGGCCAGGCCAAAGCGGCCAGGCAGGCCCCGGCGAAGACAACCGCCAGCAACACCGCCGTCAGCAGAGACAGGGTCATGTCCTCTTCGTCGTCGGCATCGCTCAGGCTCGCGTTGCCCGTTGACGTGGTCGCCTTCTTGCGCGCGGTGCGGATGGCGAATGCGATGGTCAGCACCACCACGATCCCAAGAACCACGACGATCGGACGCGTCAGCCAGCCAACCCCCTGATGGATTTTCCAGCTCAGAAGAAACGAGTTTTCCATCAACCCGCCAAGGATGAACGCCAGGATCACCGGCGGTCGGGCCCAACCGCCGCGCTTCATCACGAAGCCGATGGCCGAGAACGCCAGCAGCGACACCCAGTCACCGGTGTGGAAATTGGCTGACCAGGCCCCCATCAGGACAAACAGCATCACTCCGGGCACGATCCAATGCGACGGAAGAAAAGCAAGCCGGGCGATATAGCCGCTCCAGACCATCAACACCCCAGCCGCCAGCACATTGGCGATGGCAATCGTCCAGACCATGGAAAAGGTGATGTCCAGATTGGTGGTCAGCATGGCGCGCCCGGGCTGCAAGCCCTGGATCAGCAGCGCTGACAGCAACAGGGCGTTCATCGCCGATCCGGGGATGCCAAAGGCCACGGTCGGGATGAGCGCCCCGCCGCGCACCGCGTTATTTGCCGCCTCGGGCGCAATCACACCGCGAATGTCACCCTTGCCGAAGCGGCTGTTGTCCTTGCTGGACTGAAAGGCGTGGCCATAGGCAATCCAGTCCACGACAGCGCCGCCCAGCCCCGGGATCATGCCGATATAGACCCCGATTGCAGAACACCGCAGCACCAGCCACCATTCGCGAAGGGCCGCGCGCACCCCGGCCATCATCTCGCCCGAGCCACCGTCGCGGTTGTCGACCCTGGAGATCGAACTGTCGCGCAGCGCCAGGTCCATGAGCTCGGGCACGGCGAACAATCCCAGCACCACCGGGATCAGCGGCAGGCTGTCCAACAGATAGGGCGTGCCCAGCCAATACCGCGGGATCGAGGCGTCATCGGCATAGCCGACCGTCGACAGCAACAGCCCGAGACAGGCGCCGATCAGCCCTTTCACCAGCGACGCCCCGCTGAGCGATGAAACCATGACCAACCCCGCGACCGCCAGCATGAACAGTTCGGGATTGTTGAATTTCAGGATGATTGGCAGGGCCAGCGGCAGCGAAACTGCCAACATCAACGCGCCGAAGATGCCGCCAAAAGCCGAAACCGTAAAGGCCGCACCAAAAGCCCGCGCAGCCTTGCCCGACCGGGCCAGCGGATGGCCGTCAAGCACGGTCGCCTGCGACGACGCGGTGCCGGGGATGCCCAACATGACCGAGGGGATGGTATCCGAGGTGGCGGTGACCGCGTAGATGCCCAGCAGCAGTGCAATGGCCTGTGCCGGCTCCATCCCATAGGTGAACGGCAGGGCCAGCACGATGCCCAGGCCTCCGCCAAGTCCCGGCACTGCCCCCAGCCACAGGCCGACGAGGATCCCCAAAAGCAAGTATCCGAAGGCTGGCCATTCAAAGACCAGAAGCGCGCCTGAAATGAATTCCGAAAACACTGAAGCTGATCCCCAATTGATCTGAATGTGCTATGATCATCGATGATCATTCTTGGTAGGTCAATCATTTTGGACCAACCAATCTCAAGAAAAAACCAGCCCTTGACCTTCTGCTTTCTGAACAAGACACTTCAGAAGACTGAAAATGGCAGTTCTTGCCTTCGGGAGAGGCCTTGAAAATGTGAGGCAAGCAATTGAAATGACGTCGTTTTGAAACAAGGCATGCTGAAGATAGAGGACGTGGCCAAAGCGGCCCAGGTGTCCCGGGCCACGGCTTGGCGGGCTCTAAACAGGCCCGACCAAGTGTCGGAAAAAACGGTTGATCGGGTCAAGATGGCCGCGCGGACCATCGGCTATGTGCCGGATATTTCCGCCCGGACGTTGCGTACAAATCAAAGCGGGCTGATCGCCATGATCGTCCCTGCGGTCGATTCGGGCTTTGGCCACGTGATCGAGAAGGTCAGCGAAGTCGCGCTGAACAACGGGCAAGAAATTATCCTTGGCGTCACCGGCTATGACGCGGACAAGGAAAGCGATCTGATCCGCCAGATGCTCGGGCGTCGGGCGTCGGTCCTGATCCTGAGCGGCAATGACCAGTCGGATAATACGCGCGCCCTGATTGCAGCCTCCGGCGTGTCGGTGATCCAGATATGGGAAGTCGACGGAGCGCCCATTCAGACGATGATCGGGTTCTCCAATTTCCGGCTGGGGTATGGCGCAGCGGAATGCCTGATCGGGTCGGGTCGGCGCAACCTCGCATTGTTTTACGCGCCGCGCCGGCCCCGCTCGGCGCGGCGGATTGCCGGGTTCCGCAAGGCGATTTCCGATGCCGGCCTGCACGATTGCGACACGCGTTATGTGGCCTTGCACGATACCCCGGAAGAGATGAGCCAGGCCATTCGGGGCCTGCTTGAGCGCAGCCCCGAGATCGACGGCATTTATGCGAACGGCGATGTTCTCGCCTTGATCTGCGTCTCCGAGCTTGTGGCACAGGGCAAGCAAGTGCCTCGGGATGTCAGCGTTCTTGCCTTCGGTAACCCCTATTTCGCGGACTACGTATCTCCACGGCTGAGCCGCGTTGTGGTGCCCGAGCGGCGCATTGGCGATTTGACCGCGGATGCATTGGCTGAACTGCTGCAATCCGGCACCTATACCAACCAGGTCACGGATCTGGGTTTCGAAATCATCCGCCGAGACTCAGCCTAGACCTGCCTGCGCACCATGAACCATGCGCACATGTCGATCCGGTCCTGGCCAAAGAAAATCTCACCGCCATAGCCAAGACTTGGTGTGCCCCAATGACCTGCCGCCCGCAGCGCCCGGGCATTGGCCTGCAACAGCGCTTCGCAGTCGGGGGCAAGCGCCGTGGCTTGGCTGCGAAAACCCGTCGGATCAAGGCCGCGGGTCGCCAGCGCGGTATCGATTCTGCCCGGCGCGGTCCAACTTGGTCCGCCATTAAACAGGAGGCGGGACAGCGCCAGGTACACCGCCACACCCCGCCCCGTCAGGCAGGCCGCCGCGACAAGGTGGCTGAGGTGGCGGATATGCGGTTGGTCGGGGGCCACCTTTCCGGTGTCCAGGTCCTGCAGCACCGGGTCCGGGACGGGCCAGCCAAAGGCAATGCCCTCCATCGCCGCCACCCGTTCCGCATCGCGCCGCAGGTAGGTCAGCTTGGCCGGGTCGCCGTTTTCGAAAAACCCCGGGTCGCGCAGGGCAATCGGATAGACGGGTCGCAGGTGCAACTTCACGCCTGCTCGATCCGCCAGCGCGACCACGCGGTCCGCCGCCAGGTAGGAATAGGGCGACCGCATGGTGATGTAGAAGTCGAGCTGCGCCATATCAGGCCGGGGCCACCCGTGGCGGCCCGGCGTCGAGCGTGCCCATCATCCGGTCGAGGTGCCGCGCGATCAGATCGGACTTGAGCCCGGCATACCCCGGATCACGCCACAGGCAATGAAATTCCCCGGGGTCTTCGCGCAGGTCGAACAACTCGCCCAGCCCGGGATGCGAATGATAGACCACCAGCTTGTATCGCCCGTCACAGGTCATCGAGGCGCGGGTGTCTTGGGTCACCTCGCTTGAGCCCAGCGAGTCGTTGAAATCCGTCACCACCGTGTCTTTGTGCGCCGCCGCGCCGGCAAAGACCGTGCCGGTCAGGCTTTGGCCCTGAATGGTGTCGGAGATGTCGATCCCGGCGAGGTTTAGCAGCGTGGGCGCAATATCGATGCTTTCGACCATCGCCTGCGACCGCTGCCCTCGAGGCACACCCGGCCCGGCGATGATCAGCGGCACATGTACCAGCCCTTCGAAAAAGCGGCAGCCTTTGTAGAGCAAACCGTGATCACCCAGCATCTCTCCATGGTCGCTGGTGAAGATGATCACCGTATTGTCGATCTGGCCACTGGATTCCAGGTGGTCGAGAATGCGCCCGAACTGATGATCCAGGTTCTCTATCATCGCGTAATAGGCAGCCTTGACCGCCATGCCGTCGAACTCTTCGGGCGGTCTGGCGCCGCGTTCGTCACCCTCGGGGATGACATGTGCGGCGCGGGCGACAGCGCTGAGCATCGGATTGACGGCGCGACGCTTCTGGCTCCGCACATCTGCAAACCGCGCCTGATGGGCAATGTCGCTGTCGCGGAACAGGGGCGGCGTCAACCCGCCGCCATCACGGAAGCGCGCCATCGCCTCGGGCGGCGGGTTGAAGGGTGGATGCGGGTCAAAGGGGTTGAGGCTCAGCATCCAAGGGCCGTCGCGGGCCTCCTCGACAAAGTTGATGGCACGGTCGGCGATCCAGGCCGCCTGGTGCAGTTCGGCCGGGACACCGATCGAAAGATACGGCGGCTTGCCGGGAAACATGTCCTCCGGGCGTAGCCCCTTATCACGCAGCCAGTGCCAATAGCCGTTACTTCCCTGCACCTTCTCCCAGCCGGGATTCTGACACCAGTCGAACATGCGATAGCCATCGTCGGGCCGCGCCTCGAGCCGGGTGGCGGTGGACAGGTGCAGCTTGCCGATCAGCCCGCAATCATAGCCCGCATCGGCCAGAGTCTTGGTGACCAGCCGTTCAGTCTCGGGGAAATAGGCATTGCCGTTGCGATAGACTCGATGGGCCGCCGGATAGCGTCCGGTGAGAAAGCTGGCACGACTGGGGGTGCAGATCTGGTTCTGGACATAGCAATTGTCGAAACTCATGCCGCGCGCCGCCAGCCGGTCGATGTTGGGCGTCCTGATTTCGGCGTTGCCCAAGGCAGAGATTGTATCATGCCGCATCTGGTCAGCACAGAACCAGAGGATGTTGGGGCGTGGATTTTGTTGGAATTGTGTCATCCCTGGGCCACCTTGCCCCCGGCCCGCCGCTTGCGCAGCCAGGTGCTGATGGCGGGCCAGCAGAGCGAAGCGATGGAGATGGCCAGGAAGCTGGCGGCGAAGGGCCGGGTGAAGAGCGGCTCAAGGCTGCCGCCGGTGGACATCAGGCCGGAGCGCAGGTGTTCCTCAGCGATGGGGGCTAGGACAAAGCCGATCACGAAGGGGCCCAGCGGCATCTTTGCCCGCTCCATCACGAAGCCCAGCAGCCCCAGCGCCAGCATCACCCAGACGTCGAAGAAGCTATTGCCTACGGCAAAGATGCCGATGACGCAGAACACGAGGATCGAGGTTAGCAAGAAGGCGCGCGGAACATAGAGCACCTTGGCGATATGGCGCACCGCCAGCATCATGATCACGAACATGATCAGGTTGCCCACCAGGTAGGCGGCGATCACGCCATAGGCCACCTCGGGAGCGTTTATGAACAGAAGCGGGCCGGGTTCCAGGTTGTGAATGATCAGCGCGCCGATCAGGATGGCATCGACCACCGAGCCGGGAATGCCCAGGGTGATCAACGGGATCAGCGCCCCGCCCACCGCCGCGTTGTTAGCTGTCTCGGCGGCGACAACCCCCGGCTCATGCCCGGTGCCGAACTTCTCAGGCTCTTTCGAGGCGCTGCGGGCGGCGGAATAGCTGAGCATTGAGGCGATGTTCGATCCGATCCCCGGCAGGATGCCGATCCAGGTGCCGATCAGGCTGGAGCGCAGGAAATTGCCGCTGTGTCGGCGGCAGTCGCCCAGCGACAGCAGCATCCTGCCTTCGGCCAGGTCGGCCTTGGGTGGCCGGACGTCGATGTTAATGATGTCCTTGATGATCTGGCTGATGGCAAAGGCGCCGATCAGAACCGGCAGGAGGCTCAGACCGCCCTCGAAGGCATCAACGCCAAAAGTCAGCCGCGGCATACCCGACGACGGATCGATCCCCGGCATGTGGATCAGCATGCCCAGGCATGCGGCGATCAGCCCTTTGAGCAGCGATCCCTGGCTGAGACTGGACAGCATGACCAGCGCCATCAGCACCATGGTGAAATATTCCCAGGGGCCGAAGGTGATGGCCAGCCGCGAAAACGGCGGCGCCAACAGCGCCAGCACGAGAAAGGAGATCATGCCGCCGACGAAGGAGGCGGTGATGCCCAGGCCCAGGGCGCGGGCCGCCCTGCCCTGTTGCGTCATGGGATAGCCGTCGAAGGTGGTCATGATCGACGAGGGCGTGCCCGGCATCCGCAACAGCGTGGCCGAGATCTGGCTGCCTGACACCCCGCCGACATACATGCCGACCAGCAGCATGATGGCGTTCACGCTGTCCATGAAGAAGGTCAGCGGCAGGGTCAGGGTGATCAGCATCGTCGTGGTCAGCCCGGGGATCGAGCCCACGACGATCCCCAGAGCCACGCCAAGGAAGACCAGCACAAAGGGCAGCGGCGTCAACAGGTAGAAGAGCGCATCGAAGAATGGCATGTCGGTCCCTCCTGCTTAGGGCAGGTTGATGTAGAAGAAGCGCGTGAAGGCAAAGTCGCAGGCCAGGACCAGGACGACCGCGTAGCCGACGATCCAGGGCAGCTTGCGCAGGTCCCGGTGGGTCAGCAGGAAGCCGCAGAGGATAACGAAGCCGATCCCCGCGACCTTGAAGCTGGCCAGCCCGAAATCCATCACCGCGACAAAGGCAAAGACCGCGAGCAGCACCGCAACGGCCAGCCCGGGGTGGGGCTTGGGTGCCTCTGGGTCAAGGGGCGCGGCGGGCGCGGGGTGGGCCTTCCGCAGGGCGGGTAGCAGGCGGATCACCCAGATGGCCGAGAGACAGGCCATCAACCCGGCCAGCATGCGCGGCACGGCGGCCGATCCCAATGGTTCGAACCGAGGTTCGGGCAGGCCGGCGGCGCCGACGAAGATCACCCCGGAAAAGCCGATCAGCGCCAGCGCCAGCGCCAGTTCGATCTTCGGGTTTGCAGCAGATGTTTCCATGGTCTCCCCCCTTGGAATTGGTCTCGCCCGCGCGGTGGGCACGCGGGCGAGGGATGGAATGGCGCGGGCTCAGTTGCCTAGCCCGGCCTCTTCCGCCACGACCTTCAGCCGCGCCAGGACGTCGAGCGAGCTGGCCAGCGCGGCCGCGCCATCGGTCCAATAGGGCTCAAGCGTGTTCTCGGCGAACCAGGCCTGCATTTCGTCGCTTTCCACGGCGGTCTGCAGCGCAGTGGTGATCATCTCTTCCGCTTCCGCATCGAGGTTGTCGGGCGCCAGCCAGTAGAGCGGGTTGGCCCAGACCACGTCATACCCAAGTTCCTTGGCGGTGGGCACATCCCCAATCGCAGGCAGCCGGTTCGCGCCGAAGTAGGTCAGCGCGCGGATGCCGTTGGGCTTGTAGCTGAGGTATTCCGACCCGGAAAACAACGCGATATCGGCATTGCCGCCCAACAGCCGCGCCAGGCGGTCGGCGCCACCCGGTGCGCCGATCAGGCGGGTCTCGAACCCGGCCTTCCCGGCCAGCATGAGACCCACGATATGCGGCACGGTGCCGATGCCCACCGCCTCGGTCAGGCTTTGCGGCTCGGCGCGCAGGGCGCCGATCAGCTCTTCCAGCGTCTGGTAGGGGGCGTCGTCGCGCACGGTCCAGACCGGGCTGCCGCCGCCGGTGAAGCCCAGCGAGGTGAAGTCCTCGGGGTGGAGCTCGTTCACGCCAAGGGCGTTGGAGACCAGGATGCTGTGCGACCACATCATGATGGTGTGGCCATCGGGCTCTGCGCTCAAGACTTCGCGCGCCGCATTGGCCGAGGCCGCGCCGGGCACGTTCACGATGACCAGCGGCTGTGGCAGCAGGTTGTTCTCATTGATATAGGTCGAGATCTTGCGCGCCACGGTATCGGTGCGCCCGCCTGGGCGATAGCCGACATAGACCTGGATCGGCTTGGTCGGAAATTCTGCCGCCGCCGGTGTCGCGCTTGCGACAAGCGTGACCGTGCCAAGGGTCGCGGCGACCGAAGCCGCGGCAATTCCCCGCACCATTGCCTGGATTAATGTCATAAAGTCCTCCCGTTTGATGATGCCGCCGGGTTGCGTCCCGCCAATTGGACCAACCAATAATCGAAAGTTTTGCACCTGACCAGTCCAAAATGACTCTTGATCGGCCAACGAAGGTTGCTCACGGTCAACAATGGTACTGTTTTGCCGGGAGAGACCGGTCCAAGGGTCATTACGTGGGGTTGGCTGGCTGAAATCTGGTCCAGCCAGCCCAGGCAGGCCAAGGTTGACCCTGGTTCTATTTGCCTTGCCAGTGCAACACGCGCCTTTGGACCGCGGAAATTGCCAACTCCCAGACAAGTCCGATCAGCCCAATGATGATGATCCCGACATAGGTGACCGGCAAATTGAAGTATTGCGCTGAATCGAGGATCATGAAGCCCAAACCCGCCTGTGCACCGATCAACTCGGATGCGACTACCAAGGTCCAACTGATGGACGAAGCCGCGCGGATGGCGGTCATGATTGCGGGAAGGGCCGCGGGCAGAACCACCTTTAAGAACAATTGCGACCGCGTCAGACCGATATTTTCGCCCGCCCTGATGATCAGGTCGGGAATGTTGCGCACGCCTTCCGCACTGTTCAGCACGACGTACCAAAGACAGGCCATGAAGATCAGCCCGATCTTCGGCCCCTCTCCAATGCCGAAGTAGAACACGAACAAGGTGATGAAGGCGATCGGAGGGATCGGTCGAAAAAAGCCGATGATCGGCGCGAAGACCGCTTCGAGCACCTTGTGCCGCCCAATCAAGAGACCGAGAGGGACGCCGATCAGGATGGCCAGAGAAAACCCTGCAAGCGCCCGGAAGATGGAAATGCCGACGTGGCTCCAAAGGGGACTGCCGGAATAGCCACGTGCAAGAAGGTCTGCGAAAGTCTGCGCCAATGTCACCGGACTTGGAAGGCTGCGTTCATCCACCAACCCGCTCAGTGTCAGGACCGACCAGAGAGCCAGCAACGCGGCGCCGGATGCCATCGAATACCAGCGATAGGGTGTTGTCATGTTCTTGCCTCCGGTTTCGCGCGCAGAAGTTCGACAATTTCAGCGCGCGCCTCGGCGAACCTGGGGTCCGCAGTGATGGCATATGTCCTGGGACGTTCGAAGGGGATGTCGTAAATCCGGGCAATCGTGCCCGGGTGCTGCGACATGACAATCACCCGATTCGCCAAGAAAAGCGCCTCTTCCACGTCATGGGTGATAAACAGGATGGTGGGCTTGTATTCCTGCCAGACCGAAATCAGCAGTTCATGCATGTTGATCCGCATCTGGGCGTCCAGGGCCCCGAAAGGCTCATCCATCAGGATCAGTTTCGGCCCGGCCACCAGGACGCGGGCAATCTGGGCGCGTTGCTTCATGCCGCCGGAAAGCTGATAGGGATAATGGTCGCGAAACTTTTCCAGCCCGACGCTTTTCAGCACCCTGTCCGCCTCAGGCCGATAATCCCCGGGCTTGACGCCGCGCGACTTCGGGCCAAGCACCACGTTGTCATACACGCTCAGCCAGGGGAACAGGACGGGTTGCTGGAACACCACGCCCCGGTCGGGCGACGGTCTGTGGATCTCCTCACCCATGATCTCCAACAGGCCCGATGTCGGCTCAGTGAACCCCGCCACCATGTCCAGGAACGTGGATTTCCCGCACCCACTGGGTCCGACGATGCAGATGATCTCTTCTGCCTCGATCACTAGGTTGAAATCGGTCACCGCCTTGATCCGCTGTCCCGTCGCGCGCCCCGGACTGGAGAAGCACTTCTCCAGCCCCTTCGATACAAGCACCTCGGTCATTGTGCGGCCATTGTCGCCGAACGGGGGTCCAGAAAGTCGGCGCCAGCCCCGGACGAGTTGATCAATCCTGCCGCCAGGGCCCTGTCATCGACCCAGTCGATGATCGCGCCGCTTCCTTCTGGGCCAGTCAAAGAAAAGACATTGGATTCCGCAACCTGGTCCGTCACCGTCGCCCAATTGGTTCTGGCGATGATGCTTTGTGCCAGTTCCGGCTTGATTCCCGTCATCTCTTCGATCTTGGAAAGTGTCGGGCCCGGGTCTTGCTCATAGGCTTCGATCCCCGCAGTCAGTGCCCGGGATACCCGCGCCACGGCATCGCGGCCTTCCTCGCTCTCCACCCAGTCTGCGCCTGTGGCAAGCCCGAAGACATCATGCAGGCCGATCTCCGACGCGTTGCGCACCTGGACCGCGCCGTTTGCCTCGGCAATGGAAAGAAGTGGTTCCCACAGCCATGCCGCATCCACATTGCCGTTCTGAATGGCGGACACGGCCTGCGGCGGCGGCAGCGGCACGAAGTCGACCTGATCGAAGTCCACCTCGGCATCCATCGCCTGTGAGACATGGAACAGGTGAAGGATGGACCCCGGAGGCGCAGTGATCGATTGCCCCGCAAGGTCTGCGTAGGACTCAAGTGAGTTGCCCTCAGACAGGACCAGGCCGGAAATCGCGCTGGCGTCACCGATGTTGTAGACCCACTTCGCCTCCAGGCCGCGGGTCGATGCCATGTAAAAGGCCGCCAGCGCCCCCTGTGCCAGGTCGATGCTGCCCGCCTGCAAGGATTGGAATTGCGCGGGCCCGGACGTGAACTTGATCAGGTTCACATCCACGCCGAAGTCGTCGAACAACCCGTGCGCCTCGGCGGCAAACAGCGGCATTGTCGGCACGGGCAGATACCCGTAGTTCACTTCGATCATGGCCTCTTGCGCCACACAAGGACCCGCCATGATGGTCATGGCGCCTATCGTGGCGGACTTGAAAGCGGTGAGTTTCATTTTGCATTCCTCCCTTGAAACACCCAGGTCCGCGATTGGACGGGTAGGTCACCCAGATTTTCGATTCGCGTCTTTTGGTCCATCCAATATGCACATCTGCCTTTAAATTGGATAGACCAAAATAAAAATTTGTCGGGGTTTGGTCCATTTGTCCGTCAGATTCTGGCATTTGGCCCAGCCAGCGTCTATTGTTGTGCAAATTTCTTCGGAGTGTCTGGATGAGTCAGAAGGTCTATCAACGCATAGCCGGTGAGCTGGAAAAGATGATCCGGTCCGGTGAATTGAAACCGATGAGCCGGCTTCCGGCGGAACGTGACCTGGCGGCGCAGTTCGAGGTCAGCCGGACCACGATCCGCGAGGCGCTGATGGTGCTGGAGGCGGGCGAGATCATCCGGATCAAGGACCGCTCCGGGGCCTATGTGCTTCCGGTGGCCCGGAAATCCGCCAGTATTCTGCAATCCATCGAGGCGACGCCGGGCCCGCACGAGGTGCTTCAGATGCGCCGGTTGATCGAGGGCGAGGCCTGTTTCCTGGTGGCGCTGAACGGATCACGGCGGGAGATCGACGCGATTGTCGATGCCAATACGGCCAATGCCGAGGTGCCGCCCGATGACACGCCAGAGTTCCACGATGCCACGAAGCAGTTCCACCTGAGCATCGCCCAGGGCTCGGAAAACAGCCTGTTCGTCGAGCTTCTGGAATACCTGTGGGAGCAGAAGAGCGGCCCGTTGTGGGAGAATTGGTATGGCAGCACGCGGTCGCGGCAGAACAGGATTGCGGTGCTGGCCAACAACCAGGAAGTGACCGACGCCATCGTCGCCCGGCGGCCTCAGGCGGCGCGCACCGCGATGCAGCGCCATATCGACTGGATGATCTCGCGCTTTCTCAGCTATTGAGGCGCAGGCCGGCCGACAGCCGGGCATGGTGGATCTCGGCCGCGCCCGCGGCAATGGCGGCGGCGCCGTCGATCACCTGTGCGGTCACGCCAAGCGCCCCCGCCGCCCGGGCGTAAAGGCCTGCCAGCTCCGGCTCGCCGACGATCAGCAGCGCCCGCGTGCCGGTGGCCTGTTGCATCGCCTGGATCTCGGATCCGATCAACACGCCCGAGAGATAGCCGCGCCCGTCGACCGCATCGGCCCGGCCCGAAAAGAGCGCGCGCGGCCGGGTGGAGAAGGCCAGCAGCACCGCGCCCAGTCCCGATCGCGCCACCGTCACGCCTTCGTCGAAACCGGCCAGCCCGGTGCCGCCCAATTCGCTGGTCACATGGCCCTTCAGCACGCTGGCATGGCAGAGCAGGTCAAAGAGCTCACCTGTCATCGCGGTCGAAATCCGCTGGATCGCGCCGCCGCGGCAGTTCACCCACTTGCTGTGGGTGCCGGGCAGGCAGAGCAGCGCCTCTTCCTGTCCGGACAGGGCCAGCCCGCCGAACACCTGCACCTCTTCGCCGCGCATCATCTCAGGGAAACCGCCAAGCGAGGGCGCGCTCACCCCCGGCACGATATGCGCCGCCGTGCCGGACAGCGCCACCAGCCCGGCCTGCACCGAGGCGCGAGTCTGGGGGGCGGGGCTCATCGCCACCTCCTGCCAGCCCAGGTTGCTGCCGACCATGCCCACCAGAAGGGCCTGCCGGCAGCCGAACCTGGCCTGCAACCGGTCCATCGCGTGCTGATAGACGCGGGGAAAGGCCTCGCGGTCGGTCTGCTTCACGCCCCGCCCCGAGATCCGCCCGAGGATGGCCCCGCCGGCATCGACCGCATAGGTGCGCAGGTTCGAGGTGCCCCAGTCAAACACCGCCAGCGGCCAGGGCGTGGCGTCAGAGCCCGTCATCCAGCCCCTCCAGCGCGGCCCGCAGCCGCAGCAGGTTGCGGTCGCGCCGGTCGAGGTAATCGGCGGGCGTGCCGTCATAGTCGTAAAAGCCGCGCCCGGCCAGCAGACCACTGGCCCCCTCGGCCAACAGGCTGTCGAGCCGGCTGGTGCCGGTTGGCTGCACCGGCGGCGTGTAGAGCCCGGCGGCATGGATGTCGCGCACCACCTGAAGCCCGGTATAGTCGATCTTGCGGAACTGTCCCATCAGGCAGAGCCGCTGCGCCAGCCCGAAGCGGATGGCATCGTCGATGTCCCCGACCTCGGCGACGCCTGCGTCCAGCAGGCGAAAGATCTCGGCCTCTATGGCCATCTGCACATTGTTGGCGATATAGCCCGGCACGAACCTGCGCAGCAACACCGGCTTCTTGCCGATCGCGCGCAGGAATTCCACCATGCGCGCGGCAAGCCCTGAGTCGGCCTCGGGCGCGGGCACCACGTCGACCAGGTCGATCAGGTAGGGCGGAGTGTACCAATGCACGATCAGGGTGCGGGACGACAGGGCCTGGGGCACCAGCGGAAAGATATCCAGGAAGGAGGTATTGCTGGCGATGACCGCATCGGCGCGCACCAGCCCCGCAAGCTGGTCGAACAGCGCGCGCTTGGCCTCGGCATCCTCGACAATCGCCTCGACCACTAGGTCGGCCCCGGCGACCGCGCTGCCGAGGTCCACGGCATAGCCGATCCGCGCCAGCGCCTGCGGTGCCTCGGCCACGCCGGTATTGCCGGACTGCGCCAGGTCCTCCAGCCGCGCCCGGGCCCAGTCCAGCCGCTCCTGCGACAGATCGCAGAGCGTCACCTCGCAGCCCGCCATCGCATGTACCAGGGCAATCGCATGGCCCATCAGCCCGGCGCCGATCACGGCGACCTTTTCATATCCCGCCATGATCACAGGCTCCAGGCCGGTTCGGGGTTGCTGTCAGGGTCAGTGACCACATCAACAACCACCGGCTCGCGCAGGGCGATCGCCTTTTCCAGCGTCGGGCGGATGTCGGCGGCGCGCTCGACCCGGAAGCTGCGGATGCCGAAGACCTGGGCGAGGTCGGCAAAGTTGGTCTTCTGGAATTCAACCAGATCGCCCAGGTTTCCATCGCGGCGTTCATAGAGCTTCTTGACCGAGCGCAGCCCCTGCCCCAGCGCCGAGTTGTTGTTGACCACGATCACCGCCGGGATGTTCCAGCGGCGCATCGTCTCAAGCTCGCCGATGTGGTAATAGAAGGCGCCATCGCCGGTGAAGCAGACGACGGGGCGGTTTTTGGCGCCCTGCTGCGCGCCCAGTGCCGCGGGAAAGGCCCAGCCCAGCGATCCGGCCGCCCGCAGGTAGGTCTGACCCGGCTTGTCAAAGGCGGTGTATTGCGCCGTCCAGGTGGCCGAGAAGCCGGTGTCCGCCACGACGATCCCGTTCTCGGGCAGGGCCTTGCCCAGCTCATGCGCCAGCAGCGGCGCGGGGATCAGGTCTTCCTGTCCGTCGAACTCGCCCAGCGAACTGGCCAGCCATTCACGCGCCGCCGAGATGCAGCGCGCCAGCCAGCCATTGCCGGGCGTCTCGACGTAGGTCTCGGCCAGCGCCAGCAGCGTCCGGTTCAGATCCCCCGCCAGCCCCAGCACATTGGGATAGCCGCGCCCCAGCTCTGCCGGATCGGTGTCGATCTGGATGATCTTCGTGCCGGGGGTCGGGATGGTCCAGTTGGTGCTGATCTGGTCACCCATGTGACAGCCGACATAGATCACCAGGTCGGACTGGGCCAGCAGGGCGTTGGCATAAGGTGCCGAATAGGTGCCGACAACGCCGAAATGATTGGGATGCGACGTGGGGATCACCGAGCGGCCGCCCACGGATGTGGCCACCGGAAGGCCCAGCCTCTCGGCCAGAGCCATGACGCCGGGACCGGCCTTGTCGTACAGGCTGCTGACCCCGCAGACCAGCATGGGGCGGGCGGCCCCGGCCAGCAGCGCGGCCGCCTGGTCCAGCATGGCGCGGTCGGGCAGTGCTGGCGCGGATTGCCCCGAGGCCGGAAAGCCCAAAAGCGCCGGATCGCCGGTGAATGGCACCTCTTCTACCATGTCGCCCTTCAGCCCGTCTAGGTCCAGGTGCACCGGCCGCGGCGTGCCGGTCCGCCCGGCGCGCAGCGCATGGCCCAACATCCGCGGCAGCTCGTTCACGTCGCGCACTTCGCCTGTGAACTTGGTGACCGGGCCGTAAAGCGGGCCATGCGGCACCTCCTGATAGGCGTTGCGGTGTTGGTGACTGTCCGGTTTGCGCCCAGTCATGGCCAGCATCCGCACTCGGTCGAGGTATCCGTCCTGCAGGCCCGCAGCCAAGTTCGCCGCGCCCACCGCCTGAGCCATGCAGACCCCCAGCTTGCCGGTGGCGCGGGCATAGCCATCGGCCATGTAGGCCGCGGCCTTTTCGCTGTGGGCAAGGATACGGGCGATGCCGCGATCCTCAAGCTCCAGCAGGGTATGACGCAGCACGGCGTCCACGAAGAAGACACTGTCCAGCGCCTCCTGTTTCTCGATCACGTCGGCAAGGATCCGGGCACCGGTTTGGGTCATATGGAGGGTTCCTATCTGAATTGGTTGAGCCAGACATAGTCATAATTTTCATTTTGGTCCACCCAAAATATCCAGACACACCGGCCCACAAGGCGCCTGACGTCCGGAATGGAGATCAATAACCAGTAATTTATAGATATTTTTCCAGCCGCTCTGGTTGGTCCAGTTAGTCGCAGACGCGGCGATCTGCCCCTTCCAATCCACGATACTTGACATTTTGGTCCATCCAATTAAACTAAGCCGGAATATCCCTCCCAAGTCAGGCCCCTTCATGACCAGCGCGACCGAATCGACGGCCCCCAAACGCCCCAACATCCTTCTGATCATCACCGACCAGCAGCGCTTTGACACGATCCGCGCCCACGGCCATGCGCATATGGACACGCCCAATCTCGACCGGCTGGCGCAGGAGGGGGTGTCCTTCTCGCAGTGTCACATCACCGCGCCCAGCTGCGTGCCCAGCCGCGCCAGCCTTTTCACCGGGTATTATCCGCATGTCACAGGGGTTATGGAGAACGAACAGGATTGGTCGAAAACCTGGGTCAGCGACCTACGCGCCTCGGGTTACACCTGCGTCAATGTCGGCAAGATGCACACCAATCCCTTCCTCGCCGAGGCCGGGTTCGACGAACGCTTCAACGTGGAAAACAAGGACCGTTACCTGCAGGGCCGGCATTACCTGGATGAATGGGACAAGGCGCTGGCCGCGCATGGCCTGATCAAGCAGCAGCGCGAACATTACCGCAAGCGCGACGATTACGGCCAGAGGCTGGGCGCCTTCGAATGGAAGCTGCCCGCGGCGCTGCATTCCGACACCTTCGTGGGGAACTTTGCGAAGTTCTGGCTTGAGACCAAGCCAAACGCGTCGCCCCTGTTCATGCAAATCGGCTTTCCCGGGCCGCATCCGCCCTATGATCCGACGCCCGAGCTGGCCGAAAAATACATGGCGAAGGACAATATTCCGATGCCGGTCGACTCGGACGAAGACCGCGCCGGGCAGCCCTCCTACCTCGAGGAAAAGCGTCAGCATGATGCGCAGGTCGATCACGATTCCATCCTGTGGAACCCCGACCGCACGCCCGAGGACGAACGCCGCATGCGGGCCTATTACTATGCCAATGTCGAGATGATCGACACCTCGGTGGGCGAGATCATGCAGGCGCTGGAACGCAACGGCTACATGGACGACACCGTGGTGATCTTCACCTCCGATCACGGCGATTGCCTGGGCGATCACGGGTTGTCGCAAAAATGGTCGATGTATGACGTGGTGACGCGGGTGCCGCTCATTGTCTGGGCGCCGCAACGGTTCTGCGGTGGGCGCAGCATCGACGATCTGGTGCAGCTCTTCGACCTCGGCCCGACGATCCTCGACCTGGCCGGGGTGGCATCGCCTGCCGACATGGAGGCGCAAAGCCTGCTGCCCGCACTGACCGAACAGGCCTATACGCCACGCCAGCAGGTCTTCTGCGAACAGGCCGGCGACATGGTGATGACTGGCGCGGACTTCATAACCATGGTGCGCGAGACACGCTGGAAACTGGTCCATCTGCTGGGCTGCGACGAGGGCCAGCTGTTCGACCTGGAAGCTGACCCCGACGAGAGGCACAACCTCTGGAACGACCCCGTCCACGACGCCGAAAAGACCCGGCTCAAAGACACCCTCCTCGAATGGCTCGTCGCCTCAAACTTTAAAACACGCGACCACATGGCAGAATTCCGATGACCCCGGAGAAGGACACTATGGCACCGTTTTCCTATGCCACGCCGATCAGGCTGGCCAGCGAGTTGGCCTGGCCTGAGGGCCCCACCCTTCTGGCGGATGGGCGCATCGCCTTTGTCGAGACCTACCGCAGCCGGATCTCGGTTCTTGACCCCGATGGCCGAGTCCGCCCGTTTGCCCAGGTCGGCGGCGGCCCCAATGCTGCCTTGGCCGGGGCGAATGGCGAGGTCTACCTGACCCAAAACGGCGGCGTGATCGGCCCTTGGCGGGCCGAGCAGATGCGTCCCCCGTCCATCCAGGTTGTTCAGCCGGATGGACGGGTCGAAGTGGTGGCGGACCGAGTGGGTTCACACCAGTTGCGGGCCCCCAACGATCTGGCCTTTGGTCCAAATGGCTGGCTCTATTTCACCGATCCGGGCGGCGCCTTTGACCCCGTGGCCCGCGACAATCCCGGCTTTATCTGCGCGCTGAAGCCCGATGGCACAGGGGTCTTGCTGGCCCAGCTTCCGCCCTGTTACCCCAACGGCATCGTGGTGGAAGACAACGGCGATTTGGTCTGGGTGGAATCCTACACCCGCAAGGTCCAGCGCATGAGCGGCGGGACCATCAGCACGCTCTGCACTCTGCCGGAAAACTGCACGCCGGACGGCCTGAAGATCTCTGCCCGAGGGCATTTCCTAATCACCGGTTGCGGTAGCGGCACCGTCGAGGTCATCACCCGCGACGGAGACCATGCAGGCCGCATTGCCCTTGGCAAGGTTCCGACCAATTGCCTGTTTGCAAAAGGCGGTCTAATGGTCACCGACGGCGGAGGCCCCGGGCGCAGCACCGCGGCCAACAACGACGGCGCGCTCTGGCTTGTGCCCAGGCTGTCGCTGGCGGGCCAAGAGCCATTTCCCGGGCATCTGGATGCAATTCCACCGTAATCGCTCGACTGCCCCCTTCCGGTGTTCAAGCAAACCACCGCCGGGAACCAGCAGCGCCTACCGCTCACACCGGTTCCGCAAGGCCCTGCGCTAGCTGCGCATTCCTCACATCTTCACCCGTCCAGTACCCCTAGAACAGCAACGCCAAGGCAGAGCGGTTCATCCAGCCCCTTCTATGCAAATTGGCCTTCCCGCCAGCGCGCTGTTTCGGCATGGCCCTTGCTGATCGGTCTTCCTCGCGGCCGATGCCCGTGTCGACCTGCGACCTGTCGAGCTCCGCCATGGCAACGGCGTGGACGCCGAGAGTGTAAGCAATTTCCGAGAAGGAAGCACGGTCATGCGCGGGCCAACTAGCAACTGTGTCTATCGGTTAGGCTGAAGCTGCCAAGGTGTGCCGGTTTTGATGATCGCGTTGGCGATTGTGACCAGCCTTCGTGCGATTGCGATAATGACGAGTTTATGTGGTTTTCCGCGCTCTTTGAGGCGTTTTGCGACCGGTTTGAGAACTGGATTATGACAAGTTGCGGCGAGCGCAGCCTGAAACAGCACATGTCGCAGCAATCGTTCTTCTGCCTCGCATTGCCCCGCTGTCATGCGGGACCGGCGCCAGGCCAGTCATGGCAGCGGCTTCGCCTGACGTCATCCGGCCGAGTTCAGGCAATTCGGCGATCAACATCGCCGCAGAGACAGGACCAATTCCCGGGATTGATCGCAGTAGGTTCGCCTTTGTGGAAAAAGGCTCCACCTGCGCGATGATGGTTTCGATCCGCCGTTCGAGAGTCTCGATCTGGGTTTGGAGCACGTCTTCCAGATCGTCGTCCAAGGTCTCGACGTCGGCAGAAACACCCTGCTTCTTGCGAGCTCCCACTTGGGCTCTGAGCCGCTTGCGCATATCGACGATTTGCCCCCTTCGCGTCGTCAAGGTTCTGAGAATACGTAGATTCTCATCTGGCAGTTCTCGCCCGACCTCCGGTCTGAATGCCATGAACCGGGCGATGAGTTCCGCGTCGATCCGGTCAGTTTTTGCCCGCGTGCCCCGGGAAAGTGCGAAAGCCTTGATCTGTGCCGGAGGCAACTGGACAGCGACAATTCCTTCGGCGGCAAGTTTCGTCCAGACCACCCATTCATGGCCACCCGTAGCCTCAAATCCCACTTTAAAAGGGCCCGATAGCTGCTGGATCATCGCGACCAACGCAATATGGCCGTCCGCTATGTTACTATGCCGGAACCGCATCTGGCCCGGAAGGCAGAACCCGTCCAGCCAGTCGCGCGATACGTCTATTCCAATGATGGTTGTCTCAGCTATCATGTCACTCTCTCTTCCTTATGCTTCGCGGTCCCGCAAAATGGGCCGCCGTCAACTGTTCGAGACGGTGAAGAGAGGCCGGATCAGCCTGCTAGAAAACGTGGTCATGCCACAAGGTGTTTAGCGCTGTATCCCACCCCGTCGCCGGTCCTGGCCGGGAGCGGTGACGGCGGATCTATCGCAGGGATGAGACACATAAGGTGTTTGATCCCGGGACTGGCCTTACACGTCTTTGTTTATGTTTTTGGCTAGTTTCTGAACCATCACAGGAACGATTGGTACTCATCCATGAAGGTCGCGACCTGCAGAAGGCCCTGTGCTTCGGATTTGTGTATCAAGGCCGCGACATCGAGTGCTGGATTCTTGAACCGTTCGCGCATGCGGCGGAGGGCCAAAATGGCCTCCGAGGGATCCAACTCAATTGTATCCGCGATGAAGTCGTCCGCAGAAATGGCCTGAATGGCATGCAGGGCCAGAATTTCTGCCGGAAAGTCAGCTAGATTGTCCGTCACGATCACAGACGCTGAAGTTGCGATGGCAGCGGCGAGAACATGATTATCGTCGGGATCCGGTAGAGCAAGTTTCTCCTCGAAAAGCTCATAACCCGTCACCAGTGCTTCGGGGAATGCTGCCTCGATGGCAGACCTTTGACGCGCACCGTCCGTATCGCCCTTCGTGATCAGGGAGATGGCTTTCTGAGTCTCGTCTAGAACGCGACTGCTCCACCGGGGCCGGAACAAACCGGCCTCGGCTAGGCTGAGCAACATGTTCCGGCGCAGCGCGCCGCCCAAGACGCAGGCATCGAGTAGGGCCGTGAACCGATCCGCATATCGGCTCATATAAGGCCATCCTCTGCATCCCTCACAGCAAGGTCGCTCAACGCATCCGATCTGGCGGCGTCGCGCTTTTCTTTATATGCAAACAGATCATTCGCGCGGACGCGGCGGTGTCGTCCCGTCTTTGTGAACGGAATTTCTTTTTCTTCAAGAAGCTTCACAAGGAACGGGCGCGAAACGTTGAGCAAGTCTGCTGCCTGTTGCGTCGTCAGTTCCGCCTCGACAGGGATCATCCGAAACCCGCGACCGCTCGACACGAGGCGTAACACCTCTAGCAAAGATGCCGTGAGAGCTGGTGCAAGGGTTACGGTTTGGACTTCGCCGCTTTTAAGGGCAAGCGACAGCGTAGTGGGCTCGCCTTCCCTGATCTGGGAAGCGACAATTGTTCTGAGTTGTTCAGCGTTCTTGATCTCCACCTCATCGGGCAAGCGATCAAAAAACGCCTCTTTTCTGAGGGCGGGCATCTTGTCTCTCCAGTTCTCACGACTTGAGTTAGATATAGGATAGCTTCTACTCGCAACAATCGCAACAATCGAAACAATCGAAACAATCGAAATATTCGAAATTGATTAAAGCCGTGTGAATAGGCCGCACCGAGCTGTTGTCGTAAGTTCCTTACACCGAACTGACCACACCCGCGTCTTCCAGCCGTCCCCTTTCCGGCAGTTCCTGCAGCGACTCTAGGCCGAAAATCATGAGGAACTGATCCGTGGTGACATAAGTGTAAGGCGCACCACGTCGCGGAGCCCGCGGCCCGGTCCCGATCAGCCCGCGCGCATCCAACCGTCCGATCAAGTCGCGGCTGATCTCCTTGCCGTCCTTGAGACCCTCCCGGGTGATAGGCGATGGAGGCCAGCACGGCGATATCGTGTTCGCGCAGATCGAGGTCCTGGTCGCCGACATCCGCGGATGCCCGGATCGACGATGCATAAGCCGACTTTGTCCGCAGCATCCATCCACCGGCAACCTTTGCGACTTCGAAGGACCGCACCTCCAGATCGGTGACGAGGTCTTCAATGAGCAGATCAACCAAGGCCCCCTGCCCCACCACGCGTGCCAAATCCTCACGCGGTACCGGCGATGCGCTCGCAAACAGCACGGCCTCAATCCGGCGCATCCATTCGCGCCAGCGCAGGTCGGCGGGCAGGTCTTCAAGCTCCCGATCAAGCCCCTCGTCTGTATGATCCTTTGCCATCGCGCAGATCCCGTAGAGCCGGAAGGTGTCCCGCCCGGTCAACTCGCGCACAGCGCCGAGGTCCACCAGCCGGTCGCAGAACCGCCGCGCCGCGCGATTAGAACGCAGCGAGGTCAGCGCTGTCGGCGCGACCGCATCACAGTACAGAAACTTCGAAACCGCCTCGTCCGAACCCTTTGCTCTCAGCTTCGGTGCCACCACTTGCAAGCGATTTACGCGCCGTGTCAGATCAGTGGCCTGCCTTGTCGCTTCCACAACCGCTGCGGCAATCGCTTGATGCCAGGCCAACCGAAGCTTCTCAACTGACTTTCCCAGATCGGCACGCTTGAGACCAAGCGCCGAAAGCGGCAGCACATGTGTCCGCCCAAGCGCCTGCGCCAAAGCCGCGTCGGCCAGTAGCAGGGCAGTGGCGGGATCACGCGGACGCTCCTCGATCACGGTTTGCAACACTGCTGCGGCCCGAGAGACCGGCGCTCCCTGCCCCGCATTCAACCAAATGCCGATCTGCTCCCTCTCGACCTTGGGCAGTGCCCGACGCAACGCCTTTACCGAGACCGGTCGCTCTACCGCCCGCCTCCAGGAGAGATAGTTTTCGCCCGCTGGCCCAGGGCTATCGCCGGGCTGCAAAAATGTGACGGCATCGCGCAGATCCCCAGCACGTTCAACGCGTCCGTCGTGTATTACACAAACCTCCGCAGCGCGCAGGGCCAGACGCGCGCGTAGCAAAGTCTGGGGCACGCTCTCGTCACTCAGCACATGATGCAGATGATTGAGTGCTGCGGCTGACAAAAACGCCACATCTTCAGGGGTTTCCACACGTCCAAGGGTGACCCAGGACGGCAGCTGCGGTAGTTTGGTCAGGTCGTCAGAGAATGCGACTGGCTGACAGGTCATGCCACAAGACTATCCTGCCACGGCGCTTTTCACCACTATATGATATGCAAACCGCCCCGCTCTTTTGCGCCCATATATGTCCAATAAGTTTGCATTATCGGGCATGCAAGGAAGGGACAGCAGGACAACTTCGTAATTGGCTGTTTTTAGGAAAATTACGGAGTCGAAAGCCGGCAGATCGACGTTAGCGCACTCTGATAGCCTCAACGAGGCTATGCTGAGCAAGGTGCAATGCGATGCAATCACTCTGCCGACGGTCGCTGCCGGCGTAGATGTCCTACACTCCGTCGATCAGGATATCCATTGCCCGCTTTAATGCGTCACGATGCTCGGCCAGAGAGCCAACATGGTCGCTCAGCTCAGCACCAGGAACAGCGGCGAGTTCCTGAACACGCACGATCCACCTCGAGCCCGCCACTTCCACTGTGGGCGTAAGACCTGGGAATGCTGTGTAGCGCCCGGCTTCGCGCAGTGGCGCTACGATGCGAGACGCATCGATCCCGATCAGATCGGTTTGCAGGTCGACAACAAGCTGCCCACCCTTCAGGCGATAAAGATCAAACTGCGCCATGTCAGGGGACGCCTAGAAGCTTCTAAACCGGGTGAGCGGCAACCCATCATTGGCAACCTCCTCGGCATAGGTTGCAATTGCCGCTTTGTTCTCGGCGCGCCACAACCGATTGCGCTCGATCTTGGCTGCCTCGGCAATCGCCGCCTCGGCCAAGCGCGACATATTGAGGCCAAGCGCGCGAGCGGCTTCGGCTACATCGCCATCCAGCGTCAGATTCACTTTTACCCGGCCCATATACACTTCCTAACATATACGCATACTCAAGGAGTATATGCCTGAAGTAGATCGAACACAAGATGAGCCAGTTGCCACCGTCCTACCCTCTTGCCTTACAAGGAGCCTGCCTTTGGTGTGATGTTGGAGCCATTGCTCGGCACGATGCCCGCCGGCGGCCTCGGATAACACGCTGAAGGCCTGTGCAAAGGACTGGGCGCATTTTTGCACATCGGTGCCGCAGGAAAGGTACGGACCCCCTGCCCCCGACGTCGTAACTGATCGGCCTCTACATTGCCGAATTGGCTGCACCTGCGTGGCAACGCCCGTGCCTCGTCGGTCGCAACATCCGACCAGCGCTTGACTGGCCTTGTCTGGAACTTTGCGCAGCCGAGCCCGATCCTAGAGCGCAAAGACCGCCCCTCGACGCGAGGATCCGCTCAGAGTTGTCGGAGAACGAGCACCTTGCACTGTTTTCAAGCCGCAGCCTGCTGGAGAGGCTTACCAGAGATCCGTGGCCGCAGTGCGGATCAGGAGCCATCGTCCCTCAACGCCGCCAAGGCGGCGACATGACGTGGAAGATCGCTGCGAGAGTGCAGGATGTCGATGATGATCACCTCGTTGGGGTGATCCAAAAACACCAAAAAATGCTCCCCTGCCCTGACAAATCGCAGGTCTTCGTCATTGTCCACGAGAGCCGCACAGCTCCGGCTATGGGCCTGCCCATCCAAGATCGCCTGACAGCGTCCTACCAATTCGGTCTCGTAGCGTTCTGCCTGTTCGAGCCCAAAATTCTCGATCGTCCACCTGGCGATTTCGATCAGGCTGGCTTCGGCACGGCGTGTCAGCCGAAAGGATCGGCTCATGAAGAGGTGCGTGCCTGGCGAAAGGCGCGTCGGATCGCATCTTGCCCGCTGCCTTCAGCAAGGTTACCCGCCTTGGCCTGCGCCAAGCCTTCGAGCAGCCCCTGCCTGATTGCGTAGAGCTGTCCTTCCTCCTGCTCCAGCAGTCGGAGGCCCGCACGCATCGCCTCACTGACGTTCTGATACCGTCCAGATGCGACAAGTGCTTGAACCAGCTGATCCTGGGTTTCGGTCAGAACAACGTTGCGTGTAACCATGGGGCGTTTCTCCTTTGTTGGCAATATATGCCAATGGCCATTTTCGAGCAACACTTACGCTGCCATCCCTCTGAGACGCCCAAAGAAACTGCGCTCCAGATGCAACTCCCCTGCCCCGGCCTTTTCGACCATGCCTCGCAGATATCCACCCGGTGACGTTACTTCGCCCGCAGAATGCTTTTCGAACACCAGCGCCAGCGCGGCAGTGGCCACCTGTTTGCCCAACCGGTCCTGAGCGACGTTCCAGGCGTGCTCGGAGATGTTGATCATCGGGCGAAGTTGCCCCGCCACGCGGTGGAGATCACCCCAATCGTTCAAAAAGCCCCCCATATTACGCGCCCAGGAGGCAAATTCTGGACAGGCTTGCATGATTGTTGGCAAGTCCACTGCGGACCGCTTATTGCGGACCTCTGCAACCCACTTCTCGAGATCGCTATCACCCTGCCCTGCCTGTGACATGTCTGGAACCACGACGGCCGCTTCCTCATTTTCAGAGGAATTACTAGTTACAGATTCAAGTTGTTTTGTAATTAGTATGTGAGGCCCATTTGTGAACTCCTTGGGGTCCAGTTCTTTAGGTTTCTTGGACGCATCTCCACGAGTTTCACGTGTGTTATCCACAACCTCTGAAGCGCCGGTGGCCTTGAGGTATGCGACGTCGACACGTTCCTGTAGCTCCTTGAAGAAACCCAGCAGCTGCGCCAACCCCTCAGAAGCCGTGTTCCGACGCGGGAGGCGCGCCAGGAGGCTCTCGAACATGCTCGTGAGCTGGCTCCAAGGGCCTCTCAATGCGCCGCTGACAGCGGCCTCGATCCGGGCGCGGATCATCCTGCGCACCACTGTGATCTGGCGCTTCAGGCGCTGGCAGAGCTCCCGCTCGGCTTGCAGATGGGCGTACATCGCTTCGAATTCATCAACACGCGCTGATAGCGGCGACAGATCGAAGCCGTAGGCCTCGACGATGACGCCATCCGCGTCCCTGCGGCCCCATCGCTTGCCGTTGGGGCTGTCCTTGAACGCAAGCACACCGATCTCCGCCAGGCGCCGTGCATGGCGCTTGAGCGCGGAAAGCGAGAAGCCAGTCTGTTCCATTAGATAGGCATTAGACGCCCAAACGATCGGACGGCGCCCCTCCTCCCAATCCTGCACTTGTGTAAACGCCCCGAGCGTGTCGAGGAGCATCATGTCACTCGCCTTAAGACCAATATTCGCACCCACGCGTTTGACCGCCACGAATGCCCTTGATTTGGGTACACCTACCCGTTCGCCGGCTTGGGCAAGCTGCTCTGCAACCCCAAGACCCGGCGTCGGCTTACGCCAACCTGTATGTTTCATGCCTGCTCAACCTCCAATTTTTTAGGAGGCAAAAGAAAGCCGTTCGCTCAGAAGCGTTCGTCGTTGACAGTGATTCCCGTGAGACTTATCTTTAAGGCGACCAAACCATTTAGATCAGCTCTCAGGCCACACCGCTTGGGGGCTTTTCTTTTGCCGTTAGTTCACTTGTCGTTCCTTACTGCTCCTTGCCTCATTTTTCTGGAGGACATCTCACCAACTGTATCCTCAGTCGGTTTCCTTCTCCGGATCTTCGACGTTCAAATAGCTTGCAACTAAGTCTCCAAGCTTTTCGAGACGCTCTTGGTTAATCGGCACTCCTGCAACCTTGATTGACAAGTTCCCATCAACGGAAGTGACCGAAAGGTTTCTGTTGCCCACCTTGCGCTTTACAGTGATTTTCGGGGGCTTTTTCTTTGGTTTTGGCTTGGTTTTGTTCGTCCTCTCCAAGCTAGCCAAGGCCCCCTGTAAATCACGAAAGCTCATGTCGTAGGCGTTCTTGAACGTGTTCAAGATTTGATCTTGCGCAGCGAAGACGGACCGCGCTCGTGAGACTATGCTCTCATGCACACCGATTTTCTTGGCGAAGGCCACAGCTGTCAGCTTTTCTTCGCCAGAAGCCAACGTCTCATACATTTCGCCAATCGAAACCAGTCGCTCAAATGGGCTAAGGTTTTCGCGCTCTTCATTCTCGCGAAAACGCAGAAACAACATCTCGAACTTGCTGTGCTCAGCGTTTCTCGCGTCAGGCGGCGCAAGGATTGCACGAAGTGGCAAACCGAGCTCTGACGCGGCAGCCAGTCGGCGGCGTCCTGTCAACATAACGAACGGAACGCCAGCAACATTCGACGGGTCCAATGGATCCGGCCGCCAATCCGGATCCTCCGGCCAAACCAGAATGGGTGTATCCTGCCCGTTCGAGGCAATGCTGTTTACCAGCGACTTGAATGCTTCCTGTGACTTCCAGTCTTGTCGGCGGTCGGTCCCCATAGGATCGGAGATTTGATCCGGCGACAGACGTATCTCGTGGCGACCGTTTAGGATATCCGAACAAAGCTCGGCTCTGCTTCGCTCCACAGCAGCCTGCGACTGAGCAAGCGCTCCTGATTTCCAGGCGCTGCCGGCCCCTTTGAAAGGAGCTGAAATTGCATCACTCGACTCTGCCCTATCTTCCGCACCGCTCGCACGTTCCTTGGATGCATCGAGATTGGTAGCCTTGCTAACCAGCGACCTTGGAATGCTACGTTTCATGCTTTGCCCTCGCCGTCATCTTCATAGAATTCATCCATCCATGTGTCGGCATAGCCACGTTCGAGTCCTGGCCAGAGTCGCGCTATTATGGCGTCGTTCACTGCATCGGCATTGGTGATGAACCGGTTGATCCCCTTGCGCTTTCCCGGCGTGTCCGGCTCGTATTCGTATACGGACTGATAGACGTCCGACGCGTTCGAGATCGCGTCGGAGCGCAGATAAAACACCGGAAGAATCTCCGTGGGGCAATGCTCTAGAAGGTTTCCGATGTGCTTAAGGTCCTGCGCATTGGACCGTTGGACAATCGTCGGCAGAAGCATGTTGGCACCAGTTCCGATTTCGATCCTTTCATGAGCAAGGATATGCTGAAGCATCCCCAGCAGGCCAGTTACAAAGGTCGACAACGTGGCAATGTCGAACCCCTTCATGGTCTGCGGTATGACCAGCGAAGTCGAGGCAATCACGTTATTCAACTGGAACAGTGTGAGCGCGGGTTGATAGTCGATGATGATTACATCGAGGGTCTCGGTTAGTGCGGTGTCGAGTCGCTGCTGATCGACCTTCCCGTCGACTACCAACTCGTTCGGTAGCGTCTTCGGTGGGTGGCCCGCCTTCCAGCGGTCGATGGCATCCCGCAGGTAGCGGTAGAAGCTTTTTCCTGCGGGGGCTTCGCGGACAAGTCGCGCAATCTGAATCTCACCCTCGGACGTTTCGCCGTGAGCAGGCAGCAGGCGAAGGCCTGGCCAGGAGGTCTTGAGAAAGAAGCTGTCGAGCGTTTGCGCATCGTGGTCTGTGTATGGCGCGGCTTCCGACTGAAAGAGTCCAGCAAAATCCACCATGGAGGCAGTGTTCTCGTCGGGCATTTGGGGAAGACCTTCCCCCCCAACGAAGTAAAGGGTTATTGTACTTTGCGGATCAGCATCCATGACACCAACGCGCATGCCGTAGTGCAAGCTGAGATACTGTGCGAAATGGGCGGCGCTCAGGCTTTTTGCTGTCCCGCCTTTCTGGCTTGCAAACGATATGACAGGCAAAGGCGCGTCAGGCTTCCGCCAAGCAAGGTAATCGTAGGGGCGCTTTGCTGAGGCCGCCAGAAGGGCCCTCATTTGCATCAATTCGGACAGCGTAAAAACGCGCTCTCTTCCGACATATTCGCCGGCAGGAAAGTCATCGCTAGAATTGGCGAACTTGGTGAGATACTGAATACTTACATTAAGAAACCTTGCGCACTGGCGCATGGACCAAGTGCGCTTGATGCGCTGACGCAAGGTGAGTTCCTTGTTCACCGACACCATCGTGCGCTCAAGCCCGCGTGACAGATCCGTCAAAAACTGTTCTAAACTACCGCTCATTTCTAAGCCCTGACTTCGGTTGGGTCCGAGTTCGACTCGATTCTGCCTCAATGGTAGCACGGTTTTGGGCAAAAGATAAAGATACCACGCGCCTATCGATTTCAGGCGCTTATTTTGAGGCTCAGGGGCTCCTAAAACCCCAATCTTGAACGCGTTCAAGATTGGGGTTTGGATCGGCTGGACAGTGCGAGGCAGATGAACATTGCCTTTATCGCACCTCGTTTCTTGGGCCCCAGGAGTTGACGGACCGGCTCAATTTGCGGCCTTGCCCAGGTCAGAATTGAGGTTTGATCGCGGATGCTCTGCTTTTCCGTATGCCCCAGAACTTGACAAGCTCGCCTTGCGGGGACCGACCGGAGACACGGTGCCTAAGGGCCCTCGGGTTCGATGGTGATTTAGAGGTCGGAGGTCAGGCTAGACTTGGGGGCAAATTTTTTTTTGGGCAGCTCGATCCATGCAGTGTCAACTGGACACGATCAGCTTACAACCAGCCCGGGGGCGCAGGATGCCAGATCATTCGCGCCAATGCCTCGCCATAGACCGCGCACAGCGTTTCAAACTGGATACGACGAACAGGGATCATGTTCTTGCCTCCGGTTGATGGAATGGGGTGTGGGCCTGCCCGCCGATTTGATCGACGGGCAGGGGCCGCTTATGCGGCCTCTTGTTCGTCTGGTTGGGACTTGCTGCGACCCGTCAGATCGAGAACATGGTCAAAGGCTTTTTGCGCCTGCGCTGCTGCGGCAAAAATGGCGTTCTTGTCCGCCTTCAGGCATTTGAGCCAGCTCTCGACGTATGAGGCGGTCTGGTCGAAGTGGGGTTCAAACCCGAGGTGAATGGCAACGAATGAGGAAAAGATTTCGGCCTCAAGTTCGCCTGCCGCATACTCTGCCTTGGTGCTGAATTTCTTCTGCGCTCCAATCCGCCGCTCTGCCAGAAAGTAGTGCCCGCATTCATGGGCAAGTGTGCCGTAGAACCCGGCCGCGTCGTAGAACGTGCCGATGGGCGGCATGTGGATCAGATCTTTCACCGGATCATAGAATGCTCTCGGATCTTCGCTGGTGGTGATTTCCGCGCCGGTCGCTGCAAAGAAAGCGTCAAGCTCTGCGTCAGCTTTGGTGCCAAGATCGCGGGGCGGCTCGGGGCGGACATAGTAGTCCTCCGGCAAACCGCCGATTTGATCAGCATTGAAGACGTTGTTATATTTCGCAAACCGGCTCGCGCGGGTTTCGGTCTCGCCGTTGCTGCCTTCGACTTCCTTTTCAAAGGTGCCGTAGAAAACCGACTTCGTGGACGTCTCGCCCTTCCGGACGCAGCTGCCGAGGTCGACTGCTTGCTTGAAGGTCATCCAGCGGGCGGAATTGAAGCCGCGTGTCATGCCGGTTGCCCAAAGCATCAGGATGTTGATTCCCTTGTAGGGCTCGCCATTGTGGCGCAGCGGAAAACATGCGCCGGATGCGCTGCCGGTCCACGGCTTGCGCCAGGGCGGTGTACCTGCCTCGATCTGCGCGATGATTGTATCCGTGACGTGCTGCTTGATATCAAAACGTGCCTTGGCCATGTGTGACGCTCCTTCGTGGTGCCGCCCGTTCCGGTCTTTGCCGAAAATCGGGGCGGGGTTTCTGGCGAGGAAGTGCTGCGCACGCCCCTCTCCTGAAAGCCTGCCACCCGGCGAGGGCAGGGGGGGAACCGCTGCAATGCTGAAATCAAAGCCAAAGGGGAGGGGGATCACCCGGCCTGCACGAAGCCCCAGGCGCAGGAAGGTCGGGGAAACCCCTTTGGGTGCAGGTTTTCAGGGTTGCGGTGGGGGACCGGCGGTCCCCAGACGCGCGGGCTTTAGCCCGTGCCACAAAGGATCGGGGCGTTCGGAGCTTGCGACGAAACCCCCGCGCCCCATGCGACGGTCACCCGAATGGGCCGCTCACAAGGCCGCAGCCGACCATGAGACAAACTGCGCGCCCTGGCTCGGATGAGACGGGGCGCGGGCTATTGGATCAGGGAGGAGGGGCCGAAGGGTGCGGGTCGAAGGCCAGCCATGCTGGCCGCAGACCAGGGCGCGGTGCCGTGATCGAGGATCATGGCAGGGGCCGCAACACTCTCACTTCACCCGTAGAAAAAGCAATGAACCTAGGCAAATAGCTAGCAGATATACTGGAGGCACAATAAGGTTCAGAAAATTCCTGAACCTTGATGATGGCGACTTGGATCCGCACTCGGCTCCCAAAATTGGATCTGGGTTGAAGAGCAAGCCAAAGAAGCCTCGGCCTACAGTTGATACAGCGACTGTAGCAGCTGCTGGGAAGGCTCACGGGTTTGATCGATCAATTGGTGTCGTCGCGCCAGTTCAGTTCAGCAACAGAGAAGGGGCCGTCCGTCTCTGAACGAGGTCATGACATACTGGCGTGTCTACGTTTCGGCTGAGTTGCGGGAAGAGCTAAACGAACTCCGTGACGAAGAGGGCAGGCGGCTCGACGATGTCTCGGTCTAGACGTTGGCAGCTTATCGAGAAAGCAAGACATGACCGCGTCAACAGGGTAGTATGCCGTTGACATATGCGTCAATGGCATATAGTTAGCTTTATGACCAAGTTGCAGACAGTCGTTGAGTTGCCCGAGTTCCAAAGGCGGTCCAAAGCTATCATGTCGGACAGCGAACGCGAAGCGGCTGTCATCTGGATTGCGGAGAACCCGGAAGCGGGAACATCCCTTGGGGGTGGATTGAGGAAGGTGCGTATCCCACGCGAGGGAGGCGGCAAAAGCGGCGGCTTCCGAACGATCTACGTGTTCGGCGGCCGTCACATGCCGATCTTCCTCGTCACTGTGTTTGCAAAGAATGAAAAGGCCAACTTGTCTTCGAAAGAGCAAGCGGCGGCTGTTGAGCTAAGCAAAGAGATCGTCAGCATGTGGAGTGAAAAGCAATGAGTGCATTTGAAAGCATCAAGCAGGGCCTGGAAGAAGCAAAGTCTTTCTCGAAAGGGCAGGGGGCGGGAGCCCGTGTGCATGAGGTTTCCGTGCCAGAAATCAATGTCGCTGAGATCCGCGCAAAAACGGGCCTATCCCAGGCTGAATTTGCTCGCAGCATTGGTGTGGCCAAAGGCACTCTGCTGAACTGGGAGCATGGCCGACGCATCCCAACTGGGCCAGCGCAGGTATTGTTGGCCTTAATTGCAAAGAAGCCCTCTGTTGTTCAGGACTTTCTGAACTGAATGCGGTCGGTACGGTGTTGGGCGGAACATTTCACATAAGGTGTGAATCGGCATGCGAAGTTGACCCACTTGGGTGGGTTATGAGCGAGTAAAATTGACCCACCTGCCACGTTAGCATCCGCGCAGAATAGCGCGG
>NZ_SLZU01000028.1 GCF_004342065.1 Primorskyibacter sedentarius
AAAGGCGTCGCAGTTGCGGATGTCCTCTCGCACTCTGGCAAGTGGTGTGCGGCTCTCGGCGCCGTAATATTCCATCTGCAGGACGAGGCAGCCTAGGCGACGCAGGGCGACCTCGGCGGAACGGCGGTAGGGTTGCAGATCGCGGAAGGTTGACGAAAGATAGATGCGCATGAGCTGACCTTTCCCAAGTGAGTGTCGGTCGACAGCATGGTGCCATTCGCAACCCCCACAGGCAACGCTTGTCGAGCCGATGCCGCCACTACAAGCGGTCAAGCACCTCCGACAATACTTGCCCGGGATACGTTTCTCTAAGCGTGATGCTCAAATTCGGTGCGCGCCCAATCGGTGAACCGGCAGCGCGCCTCCTGGCATTTGCATTACATAGCCCATCTGGATGACGTCGGCATTGCTACGCTGGCAATTGAGGATCGGTCGCTCGCAGTGTCCGCCTCACGAAAAAAAATGACGATGCTATTCTCTGCTAAGACCGGCGTTGGCTCAAGTTTTCTGAATTGTGGATAACTACAGCATTCCTGCATTGAGCAGAAAAAAGGCGGCATCCGGGAGGAGGTGGATGCCGCCTGATACTTTGGATTGGCTCAGGGAGGAGGAAGAACCAATCTCTGTAGTTGAAGATAGGGATCTTGCTGCGACTGCACAATGGCGGCAGCCAAGTTTCGCTGCGGTGCAGCATAGATTTGGGCGAATGTGCATCGTTTTTCAGCTGACCCAGGGGAAGCTTAAGTTTCCCAGTAACCCGGTTTGCCCTACGCTGGAGCTGATCGGCGACGAACATTTTCCTGTCACTTGTTCCCGTCGATCCACTTCGACATCAGACCCTTGTCGCGGAAGCACTCGTCCGGGACTGCCCGACGCTTGATCCGGGCAAGCTTTTCGGCAAAGGCGACCTGCTTTGAGGTCGGGCGGCTGTCTTGCGTGACAGGTTTCAGTTTTGCCTGGGCCTCGATCCAGGCACTGAGGGACCGGCGATCCTGTTGGGCGTCCCACGGCAGATGGGTCCGGTTGCGCGATGCGAGCGCGCGCGCATAGGCGATCTGCTTTGGCGTGGCGGGCAGGACATAGCTGGTGTTTTCCATCCGGTAACTCCCTTTCTGGGTCACCCAACAAAATAGAACATAAAGGGAACAAATTCAAGATGGCGCTCGAGATCAAGAGGTTTGAGACGCAGGAGGAGGGCGGGGCGGGTCAGGCCTGAGGCTGCCCGACAGAGGGTGTCCGGGGGTGATCTCGTCGCTCGTTCCGGAGTTTGGGTCTGTCTCTCGCGGCGACGTCAGCTTGTGACCAGTGATCTGTTGACGAGTGGTTTAGCAGCTAGTGATTGGTGACCTGCCAGGCAATGACCTGTGATGCCATGCAGCAGCGACCATGCCAGTTGTGATCCACCGACCTCTGCAGCAGTCGCGCGCTGACCATTTGCTCTGCGCTGCGGCAGCTGCCCCAGCCGTCTTCCCGCCACCCAACCTCTCCATCCAACGCACCACCTCCTTCAACCCTTCCCAAGCAAATTGGCGCGGCCTTTGGCCGCGACTGTCTTTGTTTGGGCGACCGCTTTGGCGGTCGTTCGGTCGGTTTCCGACCGAGAAAGAATACTCTCGCGCCGAGTCAACCCAAGGTTGATTTGCGGCGCTCAACGGCGTATTCTTTCAATTGCAGGATATGTGCATTGCATACGCAACAACATGTGCCAGGCCGGTGACGCACCGATGAAGAAGCTGAAAGCTCAACAAAGAGACCAGATTTTCCGGCTGCTGCGGCAAGGTGCCAGCCAGGCCGACATTGCCCGCGATTTTGGCGTCCATCGCTCGACCGTCAGCCGGTTGGAGCGGCGGCGGATCGCGTTGACCGATGAGAGCCGGGCAGGGCCTTCGGTGAGTGTGCGCATCTCGGAGAAGGAGCTTCTGGAGATGGAGGAGGCGGCGCGGCGTCTGAAGTTTCGCAATCGGTCGGAGTTTCTGCGTGCGGTGATCCGTGCGGCTCTGTCTTTTCCAGAACTTGATGAGGGTGTTTCGACCGAGCTGTCGGCGGTGAAGGCATCGTTTGACCGGGCAGGGGGCAATCTTAACCAGGTTGCCCGCAACATGAGCGCGTCGATGAAGAGGCTGGGGCGTGCTGAGCCTTCGGCCAAGGAACTGGCGCAGATCTACGCGCTGCATGACGAGGTGATCGAGGTGCGCCGGGCGCTTGTCGCCTTGTTGGGCCGCAGCCAGAAGCGGTCAGACGTGCTGAGCCGGATGATTGCGGAGGGCTGCGATGCGCTATGAGATCTCGCCCGTAGATGCCATTATGGGGCGGCTGGTCGACCGGCCTGCGCGCGGATCGTATCGTTACAACAACCGGAATGGGCGCGGGGCTGGATCGAGGTCGCGCAACCTGGTGCGGGCCACCACGGGGCGGCCGTCCGCCGTGTTCAAGCTGATCAAGAAAGGCGGTTGCGTCGACCGCAAAGGGCTCAAGGGCCAGCTGGACTACGTGTTTTCCAAGGCCGAGCGGGTGCTGGATTCCCAAGGCCGGTATGAGGGTCAGGACACGCTCTCCGACACCGACATGAACCGGGTGACGCGGCAGTGGTCGGTGGATTGGTGGGGCACGGCCTCTACCGGCTATACCAGCCACCTGTTGCTGAGCTACCCGATCGGCACCAGCCCCTATGACGTCGCCGCGATTTCCAAGGCGGTCTGCGAAGAGAAGTTTCAGTCCGGCAAGGTCAGATATGATTACGTCGCGGGGCTGCACACGGACCGCGACCATCCGCATGTTCATGTGATCGTCAACAGGCGGGGCAGCGACAACCGGTTGCTGACACTCCGCCAGGGCACGGACATGTCCTATCAGGGGTTTCGCGAGGCGATGGTTGCGCATGGCGAGGCGCTTGGCGTCCACATGGCCTCCGAGAGCCGGTTTGACAAAGGTCTGGTGCACCGCGCGCCAACGACCAGAGAGATTTACGACGCCAAGGTAGAGGGGCGGGAGCCTCGGGAGCGGGTCCGGACGGGTCCGGATCTCGCATTTGCCTTGGGACAGATTGAAGAGCGGGCCGATATCGTCGGAGCACTGTCGGTCCTTGCTGCACAAGATCACCTGCCGACGATTTCCCGGGCGTTGCAGCGCGCCGAGACATTGCTCCGAAACGGTGAAACCATTCTCGGAGGAAAGGCCATGGCCGCTGAAGACACGAATATTGTTCTGTCCGAAGCCGAGGTGCTGGATGCAAGGTTGCACGCCCTCGATGAAACGCTCAATGACTTGCAGGTAGAGATCAACGAGGCTGATCCGGCTCTGAGGCCGGGGTATCAGCAAAGGGTGATCGAGATCATGGCAGAGCTGTCTGTCGTCAACCCGGGCAGTGCTGCCTCGCAATTGCTGCGCGTGGCCCCCGGTGAGGTCAGCCCCTACCATGCGGGTCTGCTCAAGGATGCCGAAGGATTGTCTACACCGCAGCTGCGTCAGCAGGTGGGTGAGATCCTGGACGGGACCGGGATCAACCCAGACGAGGTTCTGGCGCGGATCGAGGTCGGTGCCGAGCGCGAGTATCTGGAAAGGGCGTGGACCAGCAGTGACGTTCAAAAATTTGCGGCGGCGCGCAATCTCGATCTCTATGACGACGCCCAGCGGGAACAGGCGGTTGCCACTCTCTCGGAGAAATATCACGTGCTTCGACAGGCTCTGGAAGAGGCCAATGTCTTGCATGAGACGCCCGAGGACGCAGTTCTCGAAGAGGTAAATGATCGGTTCCGCGTAGAGACGGATGCACGTGCGGAGGCGGACGCTTTGCGCGCGCAGGCGGGCATCGAAGGGATCGCCGCCCAAACCCGTGAGGAATGGAATTCCGCAGACATTGTAGAGAAGGCGCGCTCGGAAGCGATTTTGGACGGGATTACAGCCGAGGTGGCCCGCCTGAGGGCGCAAGGTCACTCCAAGGCGTATATTTCCGAACGCAGTTTCGAGATTGAAGACGCCGTTACCCGGCGGATCGACACCTATCCCGCGCTTGCTGAGCTTGCCCCCGAGGAACGCCGCGACTTTGAAGTGCTGGAGCGGCGGTTTGCCGAAACCGACTTCAACTACGGGTCTTCGGATGATCCCGTTATCCGCGATTATGGGCGGGAGCAGGTCGCACAGGCCAGCTCTGCCTTTGAGGCTTACGCGGCCAGATCGTCGTTTCATGCAGAGCTTGCGTCCCGCGCCTGGGACGTTTCCACAGACAGTGTGATCCCGCCTGGCAGCTATGTTCGCGAAGATCAGCGGCGCTACATCGTCGCAGATCGCGAAGAAACGCTGGAGGAAACAGATCTTGAACTCAAGCAGGAGGCCCCTGCCGACCGTGCGGCCGTAAGACGACTTCAGCAGCTGGAAGATGCCTTGCTGCGCCGCAGCCGCGGCATGGAGATCGGATCGGTCGAGGAACGCGCCGCCCTCGCGGCTTGCGTTCGGGGTCAGCTGAGCGACTTGCAGATCGAAGAGATCAAGGCGGGACGCATCGAGGCATTGGCAGAGGTGACGGACGATCCGACCGAGCAGAACTACCTGGCCCTGGAAGTCCTTGATGATGAGATCCGGCGCGGAAACCCGATCAATGAACGGGTGCTGCATGAGGCGCGCGTGCGGGTTGTCGAGGACCGGTTCCGGGGACGTGAAGAAGACGACTACGTCCACGAATAGGAGGAAGGTGTCATGAAACGGCTGTTTATGGGATACCTTCTCTTTTCTCTTGTGGGCCTGTCGCTGGCCTACCTCATGGTGGGTGTCTATCTGGCCTGGGTGTTCGACCGGGGCGTCGACCATCTCTTCTTCGTTCAGCACTTCTGGTGGCTGCGCGCCAACTTCCCGGCCGCGGCCGATATGTCTTTCGTCATTCTGGGCGGCGGGGTCATCGCGGGGCTGGGGCTTGCGCTGGCAGTGGTGAGCGAGTCTCTGTCAACCTTCGGCGTCACGCATTGGCAGAGCAAGGCCGAGCTGCGGCGGAGCAAGATGCTGGAGAAGCCGGGGAGCGGGTTCCTTCTGGCGAAGACCGCAGGCAAGACCTCGAACGCGCCCTTCATCTGTTCGAAGCAGTATCCGCATTGCATGATCGTCGCCCCCACCGGCCGGGGGAAGGGCAGGGGGTTCGTGATCCCCAATCTTCTGACCTTCAAAGGCTCGACGGTGACGCTCGATGTGAAGGGCGAGAATTTCGAGAAGACCGCGCGGCGCCGCGTGGCAATGGGCGACAAGGTGTTCCGCTTTGCGCCGACGAACTTCAAGGTCAGGTCGCATCGCTACAACCCGCTCTTGCGGATTTACGAGATGCCCAACGAAGACCAGCGGATGTTCGAGCTGGACAAGATGGCGAACCTGTTTCTGCAAACCGAAAACCCCGCCAACCAAAGCCTGCTGCGCGGCGGGATCACCGCCTTCATCGCGGCCGGAATGCTGGCCTTTCAGCGTGGCACGCCCACGATGGGAGAGATCTACCGGATCGTGAATGGCGGCGGGAATGAGTTTGGTCCGCAATATGCGCTCTACGCGCTTGAAGCCAAACACAAGGCGGTGCAGCTCATCTGGACGTCGCTGAGCAAGATGAACGAAAAGACCCTGTCCAGTTTCATCTCCTTGCTCAACAATTCCGGCCTCGATCCGTGGAAGAACGCGCATTTCGACCGGATGACAAACACCAGCGATTTCGACTTCGACGCGCTGCGCAAGGAGCCGCATTCCATCTACCTGACGATCAGAGCCCAGGACATAGAACCCCTGGCGGGCCTCATCCGCCTGTTCTTCTCGGATCTGATTGCCACGCTGGAGCATCATGAACCCGACCCGGAGACAGAGCCATGGCCGGTCATGATCATCATGGACGAGTTTCACAAGCTCGGGAAAATGCCGATCGTGGCCGACTCGATCACCACGCTGCGCTCTTATGGCGGGCGGCTGGCGATCATCACGCAGACCATTCCGAAGCTCGATGAAATCTATGGCCGCAACGAACGGCTCAGCCTTGAGGGCGGGGCAGGGATCAAGTCGTACATGACGCCCTCGGAGGAACTGACCATCGAGAACCTGTCAGACGCGTGCGGGATGACAACGAAGCGACGGGTGCAGAAATCCCGGCAGGTGGGCTTTTTCCAGCGCACGACCATGACCGAGCGGACCGAAGAAGTCCCCTTGCTGACCCAGGACGAAGCGCGGCGGATGAGCAAGGATGATGTTGTGCTTGTCATCGACGGTGACATGCCGGTGAAATCCAGGGCCATCGTCTATTACGACGACCCGTATCTCAACAAGCTCTACATGGACCAGTCCGGACCTTACCCCGAGCGGGATGCAACCGCTGACCGCCTCGATGATCTGGAAGCTGGCCGACCGGCTTACAGGGTTGAGAAACCCGCCGAAGAAGAGGCCCCCGACGCCGACCAGCAGCGCGCAAACCTGGACAAGTATGTGCAGCTGTTGAAGGAAGCGGCAGCGGCGGCGGAGAAACAGGTCGAGAATCTGAGGGACGTTATTCAGGCTGGTGAGAAGGTTGAGCCACACCCTGTGAGCCAGACCAGAGCCGCCCTGAAGCCAAAGGTCCAACCCGGCCAGTTTCAGTTTGCGTTGCCGAACTTGGAAAATCACGAAACAGAAGCCGACGACGACGTGGATCAAGAAACCCAGCCGGGCGACGACGTGGATCAAGAAGCAGAACCCGACGACGATGCGGTTCAAGAAACACAGCCCGACGACGACGACCTTCAGGGGAAATCTGTGTGACGCTCAACGAGCGTTAATCCCATGGATCATTGATCAAACGTAATCTGGCCGCACCTTTCAGGCGCGGCCAGATTAACCTTTCCGTTCACCCCGCACACCCGGAGGTCAGACGTGCGAGAACGCGCAGGAAGCCGACCCTGCAAATTTGCGAACCATAGTCTTCCTCCGGGACGGGAACGGCCCAAAGGAGACTTTCGCCGATTGACACGGCGCTTCGTCGCAGCGTTTCAGAAGTGGTCATTCGCGCATCTCGCGGCATTGAATACAACAGGCTTTGTCGAGTACTGTTCTCAAATGTTAAAATCTATTTTGAGAGCGCTGTTTAGGCCCGCTTATCGGCCAAAAGCCAAACCATACAAGAAGCCGGTTAGCGAAACGCTTGCCTACAAGGCAGGACGCAGCATCACCGCGCCTTCCGCCCCACCCAAAACGCCACAATTTGGCGCGTCGGCAAGGGGCGAGGCATTTGATGCAGCAACCGCTCACACAGTTACGCTGCCGCGCGTGCTAGAAGGGCCAGCTTACGTTACAGATGGTGATACAATTACGATCCAAAAGACCCAAGTGCGTCTTTACGGTATAGACGCCCCGGAACTCGATCACCCCTACGGCAAGAAGGCCAAGTGGGCCATGGTGCGCCTGTGTAAGGGCCAAAATATACGCGCCGAAATCACTGATGAAGACGAATATGGCCGCACAGTTGCAAAGTGCTTCCTACCCGATGGTCGTGATCTATCCGAAGAATTGGTTAAGCTAGGACTCGCTATCGACTGGCCAAAGTTCTCAGGTGGTAAATATAGCAATCTTGAGGTTGCAGGCATCCGCAAGAAGCTTTGGCTTGCCGACGCCCGACAAAAAGGCCGCATGCATGTTTGGGAAAAGTTTGACGCGCGAAAGAATGGTGAAAGCAAGGAAAAGTGAAGAACCGGCCCGGAGCCGCCGTCCACCAGAGCTGCCTGATGCTGCGGTGCGGCCCGTCGAACCGGCCGTTCGCTGCAAGTGCAAAAAATGAGGGTGTTCGAACTCACACAACGCGGACTTTGGTGACCTTTGCGCCATGGCCTCTTTGGACCTTATATCGGAAAAATAATGGGCGCAGGGCAGCGCGTCGCAAAGAAGTTGCTGTTGCAGTGAAGTGACTTCAGCGGGCGTCTGTTTCGGCGCGGGCGAGTGGCCCGGGTTCCTCGCGGATAGGGATGTGGATGAGTGCTGCCAGCAGTCCAAGAACGACCGCCGCCCACCACATAGGCGTGTAGTCCTGATTGAGGTCGTAGATGCGCCCGCCAAGCCAGGCGCCGAGGAAGCTTCCGGTCTGATGGCTTAGGAAGACCAGGCCCGCAAGCGTTGATAGAAACTTCAGCCCCTGTGTCTGTGCGACAAGCCCGATGGTGAGCGGCACAGTGGCGAGCCAGAGGAGCCCCATAATAGCGGAAAAGACGAGAACAGAACTTTCGGAAATTGGCAGCAGGATGAAGATTGCAATGACAATCGCGCGACCCGTATAAATCCCGGTCAACACCCACCTTTTTGAGAGGGCCTGACCGGCCCAACCGGCGAAGAATGAGCCCACGATGTTGAAGAGCCCGATCAATGCCAGCGACCAACCGCCGATCCACGCGGCGAGGCCGAGGTCGATTACATAGGCGGGCAGGTGCGTCTGGATGAAGGCGACATGGAAGCCGCAGACGAAGAACCCGAAGAAGAGGCAAAGATAGCTTCGGTCGGAGAAGGCCGTCGAAAGTGCGGTGCCGAAGTCTTTCGCAGAGGATCCTGAGGCTGTCGGTTTGGACACGCGGGCAATGAAGACGAGACAGGGCAGGATCAGCGCGAAGCTCGCGCCGATCAGCAGGATCGACGGTTGCCAGCCAAACCCTCCGATCATCGCCGTCGCGGCGGGCGCCGAGACGAACATGCCAAGTGACGCGGCAGCCGTGCCAAGCCCCATGATGAAGCTCCGGCGCTCTGCCGAGACGATCTTGCCGAGTGCCCCGATCACGATGGGAAAGGATGCGGCGCCTGTGCCCGCTCCTGTGAAGATGCCGGTGAGAATGAAAAGCGTCGGGTCGGTAACGATGCCTCTGAGAAGAAAACCTATCCCAGCCAGAACGGCGCCCGCGGCCAGAACTCGTGCTGTGCCATAGCGGTCGGCTACAGCCCCTGCGATCGGTTGAGAAATGCCCCAGGTGAGGAGTTGCACGGCGACGGAGAGCGAGAAGACCTCTCGACCCCAGCCCAGATCGGCAGACATTGGCGCCATGAAGATGCCGAATGTCGCCGAAAAGCCAAAGCTCAGAAAGGCGATAACGCATCCAGCAAAGATCGCGGCGTTGAGGTGTTTACTCTCTGTCGTCATGGATTGGTCTCCCAGCCGGGTGAGGCTGTCACGCCTGCTAAGCGGGATCAATGCCTCGGAAGAAAAAATAGCTTCATTGGAAGGCCAGCCTCGCGGACAGAGGGGACAACAGGGATTTGGCGGTGATCCAGCACTCTCGGCGCTTCCTACCATTCGCGACGGGGTGAAATGCTGAGGTGCGGCGCGTCGAACCTGCCATTCGCTGCAATCGCGAAATCAGGTGAATAGTGAATTCACAGATTGAGGGACTAAGCCGACTTTCTCATGCCTGGGTAGTACACGTGCGGGCGTTGTTTACGTCCCGCACCTGTCGTGTTGGGCAGCATTGTCTTTCGGCATCGGGGGTCCCTTCGCCTCAGGGTTTGTTTCGGGGAGTGCCTGGGGCTGCGTCTCCGCTGGCTTCAATTTCCAAGATATATTGCTTCATTTCCCCGATCTCGCTGCGCTGCGCCTCAATGATCGCATCGGCCAGTTCACGCACACGCGGGTCGGATATGTTCGCCCTTTCGCTGGTCATGATCGCGATGGAATGGTGCGGGATCATCGCTTTCATCCAAGCCACATCGCCTACCGTTTCCTGCGACCGGACGAAGTAAATTCCGGCAGCAAAGGCGATGGCCGCGCCTGCAAAAATCGCGACATTGGTTTTTCGGTTGGAATACATTCCAAGCATGAAGGCGAGCATGATGATTGCCATCATACCGCCCATGTAGAGGGCCATCCACATCCGCGTCTGCGAGAAAAAGATGTGATCGAGGGCGTAGGTATTGAGATACATCAGACCGTACATCACGACTGTGGAGGTGCCGATCATCGCAAAAAAACGACCGTATCCGCTGCCTTTTCCTTCATCGCTATCGTGATGCGCAGAGCTTGAAGTCATTGTCGGATCGCCAAGACGAGCCACTGTCTGTCTCCTCAATATACCCATATGGCGAATAACGGGTTTAATGGAAGTTGGTTCCAGAAAAGGGAGCGACGCCGCGCGAAGGCCAACACCGAAATGCCTTTGGACCGCCTGTTACTGCCCGATGGGCAGGTCCGCGGTGTTGCCAAGACGGTCGAGCGTGACCGCTACTGTATGGATATCTTGGCGCAGACGTCCGCGATCCGGTCAGCCGTGCTGGGCGTCGAGGATCTCGTTCTGGAAAAGCATGCCAAGCACTGTGTCGGGGACGCAATCGGAAGCGGCGACCCCGAGAAACAGCGGGCCAAGTATGACGAGATGCGTCCACCGATGATCGCCAAGGCCACGAAACCCACCGCAAGGCCAGTATGAACGATGATTTCCAACATCTCGCCCGATTGGGTCGAGAATACCGCGTAGAAAGACGCGATGCCTATCCCGCCAAGAAAGGAACCGCACCGCAGCAGGTCAACCCACCTCGAACCAGCCCATCATGCCGGACGCCTGGTGAGAGAGCATGTGGCAATGCAGCATCCACTTACCAGGGTTGTCCGCGACAAAGGCGATCTCCAGGGTTTCGTCCGCGCCGATCAGAACGGTATCCCTGACATCACCCGGCGTGTTCAGTGTCCCGCTGCGTGCCAGAACCTCGAAATGATGGCCGTGAAGATGGATGGCATGCGGGAACATAGAGCGATTGGTCATTTCCAGATGCACCGTTCGGCCACGTTCGGCGCGGAACATCGGCGCGTCCATCCCGTGCGCAACGCCATTGAAGGCCCAGACCATGCCATTCGACGCCAGTCCACGGAAATCCATGGTTTCGCCACGATAGATGGCCTCGCTCATGCCCCGCATCGCGCCGCCCTCCATCACCAGGGTTTCTCTTTGCGAGGTCGCCAGGTCAGGAGCAGGTAGCGTGCCCCAGGCAGGCAGGGGCAACACAGTCTCTTCAGAGGGTTCGGTCCGTTGCCCCGTTGCTGCGAAGGACGCAATACTTACCCGCTCTCCGTTGCCAGGATCGATCAGCAGGGCGGTTTGCGCTTCAAGTTCCAGCGGCATATCAACGACCACATCCGCGCGCTGTGCAGGTCCCAGAATGATCATTTCGACTTCGCGTGGAATAACCGGGTGGCCGTCCAATGCGATCAGACGAGGCGAGAGGCCCGGCAGGGCCAGCGGCATGATCCGCGCCGTCGCGGTGTTGATCAGGCGCAGCCGCACCCGCTCGCCTGGTCGAACGTCCAGATCGGGATAGGCCATACCGTTGACAGTAACGGTGTTGCCAATGCGTCCGCCATGGGCCGCCGCATGGAGATCATCCCAACGGTCCTCGATCAGTTCCGCATTTGCGTCGAGGAGCCAGTCATCGAGAACCAGCGTCAGTTCCCGGCTCGCGGCCCCCGGCTCACCCAGCCACGGCTCTCGGTCCTCGACAATCAAAGGGCCTGCCAAGCCGCGCGCGACCTGTTCCCAGCCGCGATTATGGGAGTGATACCAGTAGGTGCCGGGATCCCGCGCCACAAAGTCATAGTCGAAACTTCCACCCGGCAGTACAGGGGCCTGGGTCAGCGGCGCCGCCCCGTCCATTGCATTTTGGATACGGATGCCGTGCCAGTGAACCGCAGTCGGTTGCGGCAGGTCGTTGACCAACTGACGCCGGACGCGTTCACCTGCGCGCAGGCGGATTTCCGGGCCGGGGATCACGCCCGCCCCGTCCGTCGCATAGGACCAGACCGGTGTCGCCGGGTATCCGGCCGGGGCAAGCTGCGCCATGGCGGGTGCGGCCCGCAATACCGGCATGGCCGACTGCGCAATTGCAATGCGAGGAACGAGCGCCGTTCCACCAAGAGCGGCAGCGCCGGTCAGGAATGTTCTTCGGGAGCGTGATGTCATGAGGGGGTTTCCAATCACAGGTTCACCGGAGGCGTGGTGACCAAAGTCAGCGTAGCCGTCACAAGAAGAATAAGGGTGACGGCGAAAATTTCCTTACGGATCGAGCGACGCAGTCTGTCAGAGCCCGAAGGATCGCCAGAGGCCAATGCGGGCACGAGACGGAGCCTGTTCCTTGCGGCAAGGCCAAGAAGGCCAGTGACTAAGACGAGCTTGGCGATAAGCGTCCAGCCGTAGGCCGCCCCGAACAGCCCGCCCGGCGAACCGATCATCAGCCATGCGAAAGTCAGTCCGACGACAATGAGGACAGGCACCGTCCAGCTGGCGATTGTGCCGAAGCGGTGCAACAGGTTTGCCCCGACAGTCCGGCCCGCCGCGCGATGCAACGGAGCCAGCGCCCCGACCCAGAAAGCCGCAGCCAGCAGATGCGCACCTACCAGCCCGGCAAGAAGCCAACGCGGATCGCCCAGGGAATGACCGATCAGGGTGAATGAGCCCGCCACCACCAGCGCACCCAGAAGGCTCACCGCCAGCCCGAGTGTGCCCTCGATCAGAACGGCAACGATCAGCAGCTCGCCCACCCCCCGCCAGAGCGCCGCCGTGCCGAGCGGGCTGTCCCAGACGAGGCTCAGCATCATGGGATCGACAGCACCCGCCAGCCCCATCCCCGAGATGCGAGCGGAGCGAACACCGAAACGCAGGGCGAGAACCGCGAGGCCAATGGCAGCAGCGACCACGGAGAGTCTCCGGGCGAGGCGCAACACGTCGTCGGGCCCGGACCGAAAGGCCGCGACAAAGAGCGGGCCGCCCATGGCGACGAGCGCTGCCGCATATCCGGCGGCTTTTGCCAGGATTGCCAGAAGCGCCCAGGCGTCTATCGGGGCCAGCCCCTCCACCTCTCAGTCCTCGACCGTGAAGCCGAAGGTGCCCTGCATCGGGTGGCCGTCCGCTGACAGCCCGCGCCAGTCGACTGTGTAGGCCCCGGCGGGGATAACATCGGGAGGTAATGCGCGAAACGCCGTCACGGGATTGAGGCCGGTTTCGCGGGTGATGTCCAGGTCCCCGTCCGGCCCGGTGACTTTAATCGCGGTGACACGCATCGGGTCATCAAATCGCAATTCGATGACCGCAACGGTTTCCACGGTCGTCCCATCGGCCGGAGTCGTGTCTTCGGCCTTCGAGTGCGCCAGCGCGGCCGTCACTGATACCAGCGTGGCCGCGAGTGCCAGAGTGATACACTTCATTGCCTGTTCTCCATTTCGTCATGCCTGTCGCGGATCTCCCGCGGCCAGGTCGATTTGATGTAACTGAGAACGGCAATAATCTCGTCATCCGTGAGGACGTTCTCATAGATCGGCATGTTGGATTCGTAGTCAGGATCGCCGATCAGAGCGCCGGTTCCGTATTTGGTCAGTCGGAACAGCGTATCGCCGCCGTGATGCCACGTGTGTCCGGTTTTATCGTGGGGCGGTGCCGGGAGCCGCCCGTCAACACCGGGCGACCGCCAGTTGGGCTGACCTTCAAGCTCCGCGCCGTGGCAGGAGGCGCAGTTGTCAGCATAAACTGCCTGCCCAGTTGCCACCACCTGCGGGTCCGAAGGTTTGAGGAAGGCTCCTTCCGGGGCAGACGTTCCCCGCCCGAAGGCGAGGACCACTGCTCCAACCAGAACCGCTGCCCCGAGGCCGAGTGCCAAGACCCGCTTCATTGCCCGGCCTTATGGAAGACCTCGCCTTCACCGGCATCGCCGCCGAAAGCCACCACGTCGTATCGCGCGGTCGGGTCGTTCCCCATACCGGGCGAGCCGTCTGGCATCCCGGGCACCGAGATGCCGGTAATCTCCGGGCGTTCTGCGAGCAGCTTGGCCAGCGCTGCGAACGGCACATGGCCTTCGACCACATAGCCGTCGATCATCGCGGTATGGCAGGCCCACATCGTGCCGGGGATGTTGTTCTTCAGCTTCACGCTGGTGATATCACGCGTGTCCGTGACCTCGATGTCGTAGCCCTCTTGGCGGGCCAGGGCGACCCAAGCGCCGCAGCAGCCGCAGGTCGGGCTCTTGGTGACATGCATGGTGCCGTGATCTACCGCGGTGCCATGGCTGTCTGCCAGGGCCATACCGGCAGCACCAAGCGTGGCGATACCAAGCGCGAGGGCAGCGACAGGAACGAGGGTGAAAAGTGTCTTGAACGGTTTCATGAGGATATCTTTCGACGGGTGGGCGCACGGGCGAGGCCCATTCAGGTGTGATTTCATTTTCCAAGGCCGCGCCCCGAAGGACGCGGAAAGCATCACACCGCGCGCGGCGGCTCGAGAGGTCCGGAAAGCTCGATGCCGGTCAGCAGAAGGCCTTGGCCAAACAAGACTTCCTCGCAGGCAGCAGGGGTCGGCCATTGAAGGTCAGTCGCTGGAAGAAGGACAGGAATGAGATGACAGGTCAGACTGCCCTCGGTGCTTTCAGAACAGCAAACTGGATGATCGTCTGCCGTTTCAATCACCGCGGCGTGGCTATGCTCCATGATGGCCGCATGGCCCGCGTCCATCGCCGCAGAAGCGCAGGCGGTCAGCGTCATCAAGACGACAAGAAGGAGCTGGAACAACCTCATGCTCAAAACCTATGCGGGGTATATGGATTCTGCAAGTTGCCGCAAAGTCATAGCCCGTCGCGGACCTCAATGCGCGTGCGCATCTTCCCCGCGCGCCATCATCAGGTGATGTTCGCGATGATGATCCTGGCTCGCCATCAATCCAAAGAACCCAAAGCCCTTGATCCGTGCAATCACTGCGGGATCTTCACTGGTGACGCGCAATTCCATCCCGCCTTCAATCTCCAGGGCTTCCACTCTCCAGCGATCGTCCTTTGCCAGTTGCGCGGCGTGAGCCGGAACCATGCGCCGAAGCGTGGCAGTCGTTTCAACATCACCCGTGGCTGACACAGAAAGACCATTCGGCAATTCCGTCTCCGTCACGACCGTATCCGAGATCAACCGATCCATGTCGACAAGATGCGCTCGCAGGCCTGCCAGATCGACCCTTGACCAGTTGGTGTTTGGATCAGCTTCCAGCACGCGGACAACCTCGGAGAGAGCCGCGAAGGCCCCTTGCCCCGGCTCCGTCAGCAGCGCGCTCTCAGCCGGGCGATCCTGACCGTGGGCTGCGTGATCCATTCCACCGCCATGATCGGCGTGTATCGTCTGCGCCAGTGCTATGGCTGAACCGGCGACGACAGCGGTACCGGCAAGGATGATCTTCAGTCGCATGTCGAAACCCCATTCAAATTTGGCTGAACTCTACCTGATCCTGCTAAAAGGAAGTATGATATCTATCATGTACGACTGGCAGCACATATTCGATGACGCGCCGCTCCGTGCCGTTGAACAAGGGATGGTTCTGTTTCGGCGGGGAGATAGCATCACGTTCATGTACCTTGTTAAATCTGGCGCTGTAGCGCTGGAACGGCCGCTGGAAGATGGAACTGTGTTGACTCTACATGTCGCGACGGCAGGCAATGCACTGGCAGAAGCATCTCTGTTCGCCCAAGAATATCATTGTGATGCGGTTATCCGCGCGCCTGCCCAGGTCGCGATTATGCCCCGAGCGAATTTCTTGTCAGCTTTGCACGATCAACCCGGCGCGGCCCTGAGCCTCATCGAAACCCATGCCCGCGAGGTACAAGCGCAGCGCGCGCGCATCGAGATACTGCGCCTGCGTCGCGTCTCTGACCGGCTGGATGCCTGGCTGGACGTTCATGGAGAGCCTGAGAAAGGTGCATGGATCAGGGTTGCCGACCAGATTGGTGTGTCTCCACCAGCGCTCTATCGGGAACTGGCACGACGGAAAAAGTAATTCGGGAAAAGAGCAATATCGAAGAAGCAGGCAATCGCTTCGATACAACATCTCGGTAGACAAGTTCTCGGAGTCGTCTCGCAACAATGACAGAAATGAACTCAGCGTCATCTGAATGTCAGCTTCAGCTGTAAACGCCCGGTCGTATCGCAACTGCAGAGACAGTCCGGTTCCCGCCCTCTTTTCGGAAAGTTTGAGGTGCTGCGGTTGCGCTGATCACTCCCGCTTTGGGCTGTTCCCGCATCGCGCTCGTGCGATCATCCACTGCGGTGCAGCGTGTGCACTTCGCCCTTAGCCACACATTTCCCGCTACTTACCGCGTCAGCTCTTCGGCGATCAGGCCGACGATGCTGGCGTAGGCCATTGTGCCATCGGGTTGCTCGACGCGTGAGAGGGACTTGGCGACGTCTTTGGGACGCAGGCCATGTTGGAGCAACAGGGAAATCACGACGCGGGCGTCCTGGATTTGAAATTCGAGCTGGGAGCCGGATTTGAACCCTGCCGAGTAGAAGACTTCGCGTGGCCTGTCAGGCTCATCGGGATCATAGCCGATGGACAGGTGGACGTTGTGACCTTCGGGCGTGGTGACTTTCCGGTTTTCGGCCAGGCGGCGTGTCGGCAGATCATGGCGCGGATCGGGGGTCTTTTATAGCGCGGCACCGGAGCCTCCTATGATCTGGTTTCGGCAGAGACAAGGGCAAGCGGGCAATCTGGGCGGCCAAACCTGAAAAGCGCTACCTCTGAAATCCTAATCGCTGACGAAAGGTCGCTTGCGAGATGTCTGGAGGCACGATAGCTATATTGCAACCGGTTGCAAAAAGTAAATTGAAAAAAAGGGATGCGGTGAAATGGCTGAAATCGGAATAGGTATTCTGGGCGGGGGCTACATGGGCAAAGCGCATGCGGTGGCCATGTCCTCGGTAGGGGCCATCTTTGACACGGCGTTGAAACCGCGGCTGGAAATGGTCTGCGCCACCACGCCTGAAAGTGCCGAACGCTACCGCGCCGCCTATGGCTTTTCGCGGGCAACCGATGATTGGCAGGTGTTGGTGAACGACCCACAGGTCGAGGCCGTGGTGATCGCCACGCCGCAGGAAACCCATCGCGAAATTGCGGAGGCGGCCTTCAAACTGGGCAAGCCTGTCTTCTGTGAAAAACCGCTGGGCGCATCGCTTGAGGACAGTGCAGCGATGGTGGCCGCGGCCCAAGCTGCGGGCGTGGTCAACATGGTGGGTTTCAACTACATTCGTACCCCCGCCAGCCAGTTCGCCCGCAAGCTGATCGCCGATGGCGAGATCGGGGATATCACATGGTTCCGCGGCGAACATACCGAGGATTTCTATGCCGATCCGCAGGCGCCCGCGTCATGGCGCACCACCGGCATGGCGAATGGCACGATGGGCGATCTGGCGCCGCACATGATCAACGGTGCGCTGGCGCTGATGGGGCCGATCACGTGCCTGATCGGCACGCATGAGACGGTGCATCACACCCGCCCCGGTGGCGAGGTCACCAATGACGACCACGCGCAGATGATGTGCCGGTTCGAAAACGGTGCCATGGGGCAAATGTATTTCAGCCGCGTCTCGACGGGCCGGAAGATGGGCTATGCCTATGAAATCTCCGGCACGAAAGGTGCGATCCGCTTTGATCAGGAAGATCAGAACGCGCTTTGGCTCTACCGGATGGAAGGCCCCGAGGCGACGCGCGGGTTCACCAAGATCCTGACCGGCCCCGCGCATCCCGACTATGCGCCCTTCTGTCAGGGGCCGGGCCACGGCACCGGCTATCAGGATCAGATCATCATCGAGGCCAAGGACTTTCTGGAAGCGATCGCAGCGGGCAAACCGCTCTGGCCCACTTTCCACGACGGGCACGAGGTCAACCGGGTGATCGCCGCTACGCTGGCCTCGGCCGACGCCGGGACCTGGATCGACATCAACAAATTTTGACATACGGAGGAGACGGGACATGACAATCAGAATAGGCAATGCGCCCTGTTCCTGGGGCGTGGAATACGTGAACGATTAACTCACCCTAACTGGCAGTACTTGTTCAAAGAATGCGCCGAAGCTGGCTACAAGCGTATTAAGCTTGGCCCCGTAGGCTATACGCCTGAAGATCCTGCGGTGTTGGGCGAAGGGCAGGGCGTTAACGGGCTGGAACTCGTTGACAGCGTTGCATTCCGCCCCCGGGCACAACTACAACGGCTTATTCAAGCAAAACCAATGGGTTTCATTGGCGTTTTGTCCCACCGTTGTCCGGTGTCAAGAAAAGTGGGCCCTTATTTTGTTATACTTCTGGTCTCTGGAGAGGTGTTCCATACCTGCACCGGCCAGCATTTTTTGGCGTGCTGCACGGGTGTAATGCGAGGCTACTTTCGTCGAGCTCCAGCCGAAGATCGCCATCAGATGTCGTTCGGTCGCGCCGTTCTCGGCAGCGACGGCGGCACCGGCCTTGCGAAGGCCATGAGCGGAACAGTGTATTAGACCAACCGCATCGCACTGTTTGCGAAACCAGTTGTCAAAACCATTGGAAGTGACGGTTTACCAAACGCTGTAACAAGGAATGCAAGGTTGCCCGTTGGCGTCGCGTCCAGCACTGTACGCAGTTCAGGCAGAACAGGGCTTGAGAACGTTACCGGTTTGCGGCTGCTGTTCTTCTGTTGTGTCAGCAGTAGCCAGCCCTCTTTGATATGCTGCGGTCCGAGTAGCACGACATCTTTGCGCTCGGCGCTCGGGAATCCTCGGTAACTGTGCGGGACACTGCCGAGCGGGAAATGCCGATACGAAGTGCCACCTTATTGAACGTCACTGCCATTTCGATGAGACCGTCATTCTGCCATATTTTATGTCTCATCCGGGTTGCGCGGGTGCCAAAACGATAGACGGCGTGTGTGAGCAGTTGGCTGCAAGGAATCCCGGTTTTCTCCGCACTCAGTTCCTGGATCGTTGCCCCCTAACCGATCAGATGGCCAAGCGCCTTGACGACGAGGTAGGTAGACACGACGAACAACAAGAGCTGGATTATCAAGGCAAAGACCTGCTGGGGCAACCACTGCACCAACCGTCGGCCCAGAACCGCGCCCACCGATGCAACCATTGCCATCGCCAGTAGCGTCGGGACGTGAATTTTGGCAAACAGGCCGACGGCCGAATATGCGGGCAACTTGAACAGGTTAATCGCTGCAAATACCAGCGTGTTGGTCCCGGCGTATTGCAGGCTTGGCAGTTTCTGCGGCTGAACAAAACTCTGGAATGGGGGCGCGCCAGTATGGGAAATAAAGCTGGTGATCCCTGTGATTACGCCCCAGAAAACGCCTTTGATCGGATCGAACGGCATCACCAAATCCTGGTCGCGCAGCTTCTTGTGCAGGGTATGCCCGCAATAGAACAGCCCGATAAGACCGGTTGCCAGTTCCGCATAGGTCGACGAAATATAAGGCGCCAAAAATGTCGCCAGAATAACACCGGCCAGACCGGCAGGAATCAGCAGCAGCACGTTCTTGCGCGAGAACTCCTTGCGATAGAGCCAGACGCCCAACACGTCGCTGACGATAAAGATCGGCAGTAGTACCCCCGCCGCCATCAGTGGATCCATCCAGATCGAAAGGATCGGTACCGCCAGCGCGCCGGCCGAGGCCAGCCCACCCTTGGATGCTCCGACGACCAGTGACGCGAGTAGAAATAATCCGAGTGTTTCCATGTGTGGCACCGTTACGCGCCACGCGCGTTATTGTTTCGAGTGTGGGGGTGTCCGTGCGCCTAGTCCGAAGGAGCGAGAGCGATGGATGAGCGGTCGACAGCGACACAAGCAAGTTGCCGGGTTTCCCAGCCCTCCGACCAAGTATTGATCCGGTGGCTGAGAATATCCACCGTCTCTTTTACCATGGCCTCCAGAGGCTGGCGGATCGTCGACAATTGGTAAGAGGCCGCCGCTGCCAAATCAACGTCATCGAAACCGATGATCGACAACTCGTCTGGCAGGGTCAGACCGAATTCGTACCGGGCCACATCCATCAGCGCCATGGCGAGCAAATCGTTGGCGCAAAAGATCGCATCGGGCCTGTCCGATCGGCCGAGCAATTCGCGCGCGCTGTCGACGCCGGCGCTGTAGGAGTATTCGCGGGCGTGAGTCATCGCGATGACCGAGTGCCCGGCTTCCTCGATTTCCGCGTAAAAGCCCTTGCCCCGTTCGATGGCAGTCGAGGCGTTGGCCGGACCGGCCAGCAGGCCGAAACGCCGGTGCCTCGATTGCAGAAGCCGTGCCCCAGCCAACCTCCCCCCGGCGACACTGTCGGCACAGACCACATGTAGATTGGCGCGCCGCGGGCGGCGGGCAAAGGCAACCAGCGGGATGCGCCGCTTGTAACATTGTTCGGTGATATGCGGCGAGATTGCGCCCGCCGAGACGACAAGCCCGTCAACGCTGTATTGCAGGACAAGCCGGGCCATCTCTTCCAGGTCCTGCCCGTCAGAGACATTCAGCAGCAGGGTCCGAAATCCGCGTGCCTGTAACGCCCGGGTGAAATGGTCGAGTACGGTCAGATAGACCGGGTTCTTGAAGTTGGCGAGGATCACACCGACGAGGTTGGTCCTCTGGGTCATCAGGCTGCGGGCCAGCACGTTGGGCTGATAGCCCAGCTTGTCTGCGGCATCCATCACTCGCACGCGCATCTTGGCCGAAACGCTGGCGCCGGGGGTGAACACGCGCGAGACAGCTGACAGCGATACGCCCGCCACGCGCGCGACATCCTGCGCCGTGACGCGATTGGCGTTCCGTTCTGAGGCTGTGTCAGTAGTTTCTTCCATGATCCACGACCATATTATGCATTTCACAGTCGGCGCAAACGGTTCCGGCCTAGTAAAGGGGCGACACCGCGTTCCAGATCCCCGGCGCTCCAGCAAGGACCGGCCGTTTGTTGGCCGAAGCCAGGGTCGGGGCAAAGGCGTTGGTCTTCCCTCCGGCCTCGCGCACCAGCAGCATGCCGGCCAGATCGTCCCAAGGCGACACCTTTGGTTCATAAGCCGCTAGAAGCCGCCCCGCCGCTACGTAGCACAGGCCCAAAGCACAGGCGCCGACGCGGATATACATGCCGCCATCGGCCACGAGATTGCCGATGAAAGTCCCGGATTTGTGCGGCTCGCCATGTTCGTTCGCACCAACTGAAATCAGCCCTGCGCCGATGGTTGTGGCATCGGCCACGCGGATCGGCGTCTCATTCAGAAAGGCACCACCGTCCTTAGTGGCATGGTACAGCTCGTCCATGACCGGCGCGAAGATGGCGGAGACCACTGGCTCTGCATCCACCGTATAGGTCAGCACGACGCACCATTGCGGCAGACCCAACATGAAACAAGTGGTGCCGTCGACCGGGTCGATAACCCAGGCGGTATTGCCGCTGGAAGGATCGTGGGCGGTTTCCTCACCCACGATCACATCTCTTGGATAGACGCGGCGCAATCTCTCCCGAATAAGCGCTTCGACCTCCAGATCGACGTTGGTCACCCAGTCCTGGGTGCCCTTGGTCTGCACCGACAGGCTGTCGCGGTCGCGAAAGGCAGCGAGGGCAAGTGCCCCGGCCTCGCGGACGATCTCACAGGCGGTGCGGCACCGCGCTTCAAGTGTGTCTGCCATCGCGACGGTCATACGCTGTCCTGCCTTTCGTCCATCGCACCAGCCTGTTCCAAGGCGGCCCGTAGGTTGCTGCGTAGCGTGTCGAGATCGCCATTGTTCTCGATTCGCACATCCGCCGAGGCGATCAGCTCTGCATTGTTCTGGAAATTTCCGTCGGCACCGTTCGAACGCATGTCATCCTTGCGAAAGCGCTCCAACTCGGCCGGGTCTCCAGCCCGAGCCCGCCCTCGAACCCGCTGAAAGCGGCTCTCGGTGTCGAGCACGAGTGCGAGAAGAACCAGCTTCAAGCCCTTTTCTTGCGCGGTCTTGCGTAGATGGTTGAGTTCATCGAGGTTGCGCAAACCGTCTATGACAGCCTTGCGCTGCTCCATCAGATCGGTTTTCTGAATAAGGACATCTGCATAATAGTGGTTGCCGTGCTTGAGTTGCTGGTTCTTGCCGTGCAACTGCACCTGCTCGCGGGTGGGAGTGTCGATGGCAGCTTCAGCTTCGTCCCGCAGAAAGGCGGAAAGAGAATAGGGGGCGAACCCCTCTTCGCGCAAAAGGCCGGTCGTGGTCGATTTTCCAGCCCCGGAATCCCCACAGATCGCGACAATCAATCCATCGCTCATATTCACTTCTCCTTGCAAAGCCTTGCATTTGGGGCGGGAGTTCGTCCCAAAAAATGCTGTTTTGTTGGTACATTGGACAATACTCAATCAGATTATTTTTGCAAGCCCTTGCAAAAATATTCGTTCACTCGTAATCTTGGGTCAATCAAGCCGGCGCTTGCCGGAAACTTCGGGAGGAGGACTTACATGGGACATAAATTATCGGTACTTGCCTTGATCGTGGCGCAGGCGGCAGTTGTCGCGGGGCCCGCGCTGGCTGCCCCCGCAGGGGAGTTCGTGATTGCGGTTCATCAGGAGCCGCAGGATCTCGCGGCCCAAGGCGCCTACAAGGAAATCAACGCGCCCGGCCTGCGTAACGTGCTGGAACCCCTGATCGCGACCGACCCGGCAACCGGCGAATACATCCCGGTCCTGGCCACCTCGTGGGAGCGTGTGGATGACAAAACTGTCCGCGTCACCCTGCGTGAAGGCGTCAAGTTTCACGACAGCACCGACATGACCGCCGAAGCCGTCGCGGCCGCCGTCAGCTTTGTCTGGAACCCCGAAAGTTCCTTCACTATTCAGGAATACGCCGGTCCCGGCGTGATGAGCGCCAAGGCAACTGGCCCGCTTGAGATCGAAGTTACCTCGACCGAGCCGGACCCGATGCTGGAGTTCCGATTGACTCTCACCGGCATCTCCTCGGCCAAACAGATTGAAGAGCGCCCGGCGGAGCATTTCAGTCATCCCATCGGCACAGGGCCGTATGTCTTTGACGAATGGGTGCGCGGGCAATACTGGACCGCCAACGCCAACCTCGACTGGTGGGGCCTGAACGCCGAGGACGCCTACGGTGAAGCCACGCCGCAGTTCGAAACCCTGCGCTTTGTCTTCCGCCCAGAAGGGTCGGCCCGCAACGCTATGGTTCGCACCGGCGAGGCGCATCTGGCCACCAACCCATCGCCCGAGGACTGTGTCGCAGCCGAGGACAATGACGGCTATTCCTGCGTCACCGGCCCTTCGGATGCCTATCTTTACGGGCGGCTGGATCAATCTCTGCACGCCCATCCCGCGTTGCAGGACATACGGGTGCGCAAGGCGATCTTTCACGCGCTGGACTATGAAGGTATCGCAGATCTTATTGGTCTCGCCTCTGTTCCGCAGGGCCAGTTGGGCACGCCCGACATGCTGGGCTTCAACGAGAACCTGTCGCAATACGAGTACAACCCCGATTTCGCTCGCCAGCTTGTGGAAGAGGCCCGCGCCGATGGCGTTGACGTCGATGGGCTGGTTGTGGAAGTCGTCGGACGCAGCAGCACGCCGCGCGTCGGTTCGGTAACCGAGGTGATCGGCTTCTTCCTCGATCAGGTCGGCATCAAGACTGAGATCAACGTACAGCTTCCTGACGTCTTCAACCCGCGGGTCCGCATCAAGGGCTACGTTGAAGAAGCGCCCCGTGCAATGATGCAGGTGCATGTGAAGCAGAATGCCTCCGGCGAGTTCGGCACCAACATGCTGGGCAACTACGCCTGCCCCAACATCGACGATCCCTCGGGTGCTTCGCGGTCGTCGGTCCATTGCAACCCGGAATTCGATGCCAAACTCGCCACCGCGCTGACCCTGTCGGGCGACGAGCGCGATGCCGCGCTGAAGGAGCTTGTGGGCTTTCTCTACGGGCAATACCCGATCATCCCGTTGGCGCTACTCGACAAGGGATATCTGGTCGGCGACCAGTACAACTACACTTTCGGGGTGGACCACCGGTTCCTCGCGGTGAATGTGACGCCAAAGCAATAAGCCGGACACGTCCTGCGCGGATCGCCTCTTGCGGTTCGCGCCATACTGACTTCAGCCAAGGTTTTGCCCGATGCCATACCTGCTCAGACGTTTCATACAATCATTTATATTGCTGTTTTTCTTGATCTCCTTCGTGTTCGTCGTCGGTCGTATCATCGGCGACCCGGCGCTCATTATGCTGGGAACCAGCGCCAGCGAAACCGCGCTTGACCAGTTGCGCGAAAATCTCGGACTTAACCAGCCGATCTGGCAGCAATACCTGGTTTTCCTGAGCGACCTGACGCAGGGCGATTTCGGGGTCAGCTTCCGCTATGGCTTTTCGATGATGCCTTCGGATGCCCTGCGTTCCGAGGGCACACCGGTGCTGCCCATCGTGCTGAGCCGCTTGCCCGCGACCTTTATGTTGGCGGGGACATCTCTGGTCTTTGCCTTTTCGCTCGCCGTGGTGCTGGGCTGCCTCGCGGCGATGCATCCACGGTCGTGGATCGACAACCTGGTCAATGTGATCTCTCTGGCCTCGGTCTCGCTGGTGCAGTTCTGGCTGGGCCTGATCCTGATCATCATTTTCAGCGTGCACATGGGCATTCTGCCCACCGGCGGCTTCGGCACCTGGCAACATCTAATACTGCCCGCTCTGACACTGGCTGCGCGGCCCTTAGGGCGGATTTCCCAAGTGGTGCGCAGCGCCATGCTGGACGAGTTGTCAAAGCCCTATATTTCCGCCGCGCGCGCCAAGGGCGTGCCGGAGTGGCGCGTGGTCTTTGTACATGCGCTCAAAAACGCCTCGATCCCAATCGTGACCATCACCGGGGATGAGTTGTCGCAGCTTCTCACCGGGGCGATGCTGGTCGAGACGGTGTTTGCATGGCCCGGCGTTGGCCTCTTGCTGATCGACTCACTGGGGCGGCGCGACCTGCCGATGGTGCAGGCGGGCATCTGCGTGGTGGCGGCGCTGGTAATCTTCGTGAACCTCGCGGTGGACTTCGCCTATACGGTGCTGAACCCGCGCATCCAGATGGACAACCGGGGGGGGCGGGCATGAGCGCCGTTCAGACTAACACGGTTCCGCAGGTGGAAGAGCACGACCGTGCCGCTTCGATCACCGGACGGGCCTATCTCAGCGCGCTGATGCGCGACCGGGTGGCCTTTATCGCGGCGATCTTCCTTACACTGCTGCTGATCGCCGCTGCCGGGGCCGATTTCCTTGCACCCTATGATCCCAACCGGGCTAACTTGGGCGCGCGTTTTATAGCCCCCTTCGGCACGGCGCGGGATGGCGGGTTTCACCTACTGGGCACCGATGAGCTTGGGCGCGACCTATTTTCGCGGCTTATGCATGGCGCCCGCGTGTCGATGTCTATAGGCCTTTTGGGCGCACTCTGCTCCGGCGCAGTCGGCATCACACTGGGGGTTCTCGCCGGTTTCTATCGCGGCCTGCTGGAAGACCTTCTGATGCGCGCCGTGGACGGCATGATGGCGCTGCCCTCTCTCTTGATCGCGCTGTTCATCCTGTTCGTGATCGGACCGGGCTTTGGCAACCTGATCCTCATCTTCACGTTGCTGCACTGGATGGTCTTTGCCCGCATGGCGCGGTCGTTGACGCTCAACCACCAGCAGCACACCTATATCACGGCGGCTCGCGCCATCGGCGCCAGCGATACTCGGATCATCCTGACGCACCTGCTGCCTAATATGGTCTCGCCGCTGATCGTGCTCTTCACGCTGGAAATCGCGGTGCTGATCCTGTCAGAAGCGTCGCTCTCATTCCTCGGCTTCGGAGTGCAGGCGCCGCAATCCTCTTGGGGTCTGATGATCGCACGGGGACGGGAATACATCAGTTCCGCTTGGTGGCTGGTGGTCATGCCGGGGGCTGCGATCTTCTTGACCGCTCTGGCGCTGAACCTCGTCGCTGCCTGGGCGAGGGCGATCACCGACCCGGTACAACGCTGGCGCTGGCTGACCCCGCCGCGCCGCAAGAACCAGCCAATCGAAGACGATGAGTGAGCAGGAGGCCAAGATGCGTGCCATGCAACAATCCGAAACACAAGGTGCGGCTCCAGCCCCGCTGCTCGACGTCCGAGATCTGCGGGTGACCTTTGACACGCCCCACGGGCTTGTCCGGGCCGTCGGCGGGGTCAGCTGGACTCTCTCGCCGGGCGAAACGCTGGGCATTATCGGCGAAAGCGGCTCTGGCAAGAGCGTCGGCCTAGAAGCTATAATGGGGCTAATCAAGACGCCCCCGGGACATGTCTCGGGCCAGGTGATGTTCGATAGACGCGACGTGCTGACCATGCCGGAACGCGATCGGCGACAGCTTCGCGGCGAAAAGATTGCGATGATCTTTCAAGACGCGATGAGCGCGTTGAACCCCAGCCTGACCGTAGGCACCCAGATCGCCGAGGTCTATCGGCTGCGTCGCAAATGTAGCCATGCTGATGCCGAGCGTAAGGCCATCGAGCTAATGGACCGGGTCAAGATCCCCTCGGCCAAGACGCGGATCGGCAATTACCCACATGAGTTTTCCGGCGGCATGTGCCAGCGGGTCATGATCGCCACGGCGCTGGCGCTGAACCCGCAGATCCTGATCGCGGATGAGCCTACGACAGCGCTGGATGTAACCGTGCAACGCCAGATCATGACGCTACTGGCCGAGTTGCAGCGCGAGGATGGTATGGCGCTGGTACTTATAACCCATGATCTTGGGCTGGTTGCCGAAACCGTGGATCGGGCGATGGTCATGTATGCCGGGCGGCTGGTAGAAAGCGCGCCAGTGTCGGCCCTCTTCGAGGTCCCATCGCATCCCTATACTCGCGGGTTGATCCGGTCGATGCCGCGGATCGACGGCGCAAGTGGCAAATTGCACGCGATCGGCGGCACGCCCCCAGCCGCCGGACGGATGCCCAAGGGCTGTGCCTTCCACCCGCGCTGTGAAATGCGCGTCGAACGCTGCGGCATCGAACGCCCGAACCTGCGGCCCGTCGGTAAAAATCGTGCCGCCGCTTGTCACCTAGCCGAGGAGATCCCCCATGTCTGACACCCCGGTGTTCGAGGTACGTGACATTCGCAAAGACTACGTGCTTGGCAAACCCGGCCTTTTTGGCGGCAAGCTGCGCACTTTGGCTGCGGTGCGTGATGTAAGCTTTACGCTGTGTCGCGGCGAAACCGTGGGCCTTGTTGGCGAATCTGGCTGCGGCAAGTCGAGCCTCGCCCGCACCGTTCTGCGCCTCAATGAGCCGACCGGTGGGGAAGTGCGCTATCACGGGCAGAACATTCTCGATCTGCCCAAGGCCGAGATGCAGAAGCTGCGCCGCCATATTCAGGTGGTGTTCCAGGACCCTTACAGTTCGCTCGACCCGCGCTTTACCGTGCGCCGCATCCTGTCCGAACCGTGGCAGGTCTTTCCCGAGATCGTACCGCCAGAGAAGCGCGAGGCGCGTGTGGCGGAACTGCTGTCACTTGTCGGGCTGAACCCCTCGGACGCCGACCGCTATCCGCATCAGTTCTCGGGCGGGCAGCGTCAACGGATCGGCATCGCCCGGGCACTGGCGCTCGAGCCCGAGGTGATTGTCTGTGACGAAGCAGTCTCAGCGCTCGATGTTTCGGTTCAGGCGCAGGTGGTGAACCTGCTCAAGGATCTGCAGGACAAACTCGGGCTGGCCTATCTTTTCATTGCGCATGACCTGTCAGTGGTGCGTCATATCTCGGACCGTGTGATCGTGATGTACCTAGGCCAGGTGGTCGAGGAAGGCCCGACCGACGAAGTGTTTCGCAACCCCAGGCACCCCTATACCGTTGCCCTGCTATCTGCCGTGCCGCTGCCCGACCCGAAACGGCGCAACCGCGAGGTGATCGTGCTAGAAGGCGAGGTGCCGAACCCGATCTTTCCGCCCGCTGGCTGCCCGTTCCACCCCCGCTGCGCCCATGCGCGCGACATTTGCCGGTCAACGCTGCCGCCGGTGCGCAAGATTGGCGAAGCCAGCGCGCGATGTCATTTCGCGGATGAACTGGACATATCCGGGATAGCGCCGACGATCGAACACGAAAGTTGAGCGCGGGCGCCTTGAATTACGAAGGAACTGGCATTGGACAGGTAGTGGGCGAAACCTGATGGTCTCATGCCGCCATTTTTGTGTTGGAAACTGATAGCTAACCTTCAAACACGTGGGTCTCGGGTGACTGCTGGTTTGTGAGCGCCCTACGGTGACCATCTTATGCGAAGACGGTTTACATGCGAGCGTTCTCGATGTCATAGAGGCAAGCTTCTGCTCGAAACTTCGGTATCGCGTAAGCGTCCGATCTGACCGCACTATGGTGCGATCATCCACTGCGGCGCAGCGCGCGTATTTTGCCCTTAGCCACACATCCCGTCACTATTCACCGCGTCAGCTCGTCGGCGATCAGGCCGACGATGCTGGCGTAGGCCATTGTGCCATCGGGTTGCTCGACCCGTGAGAGGGACTTGGCGACGTCCTCGGGACGCAGGCCGTGTTGGAGCAACAGGGAAATCATGACGCAGGCGTCCTGGATTTGAAATTCGAGCTGGGAGCCGGATTTGAACCCTGCCGAGTAGAAGACTTCGCGTGGCCTTTCAGGCTCATCGGGATCATAGCCGATGGACAGGTGGACGTTGTGGCCTTCGGGCGTGGTGACTTTCCGGTTTTCGGCCAGGCGACGCGTCGGCAGATCATGGCGCGGATCGGGGGTCTTTTTATAGCGCGGCATCGGAGCCTCCTATGATCTGGTTACGGCCGGGATCGGGCAGGCGCGCAGCCTGACCGGCCAGCCCCAGCGACGATCCGTCACGAGACTGACCAAGACAGCCTAGAACAGCGCGGCCTTGACGACGTTGAAGACGTACACGGCAAAGACGAAAACGGTTACGACAGGGGCCGCGGCTATCATCAGTTTCCAATTGTCTTTAGCCTCGAATTCACGATCGCGCTCATATTCTTCATACCAGTCCATCATTATCTCCCTCCCTTAAATCGGGTTGCGATTGTGTTGATCCTGGCTGCGTGGGCCGCCATGGCGGCTTTGCTTTGCTGCGCCGTCTGGACGGGGTTCACGACCGTCTGTTTTACAGCACGAGCCCCGCTCGCCATCCCACCGACAGCAGAACGCTGAGCATACGCACCCACATTCTCGGAAACCTTGTCCTTGATATAGAAATTCCCGGTGATTGCGGCAACCAACATGGGTGTCACAGTGAGCAATACAGTGCACAGCAGGACCGCCATGATGACCGGCACCAGCTCCCCCAGCGAGGAAATGCCAGCCGGATCTCCGAGGGAATCTAGCGCTGATTTGATCAGACCGATGATCGTCGCAAAAACACCGGAGATCACGACGGGAAACAGGGCAAAGGCGAATATCGCGGACAACCAGCGTTCGAAGTGCGACTTGGTGAAGTCAAACATCGACAGAAGGATCATCATCGGGGCGATGCCGATGAGTATTGTCAGGGCGACGCGCGAAGCGATCAGCAGCGCCGTTGCCACGGCGGAGAACAGACCCATGAGAAACAGGAAGAGGGCGTTGAACACGGGGCCGCCAACAACGCCGAGGTTGCTGGCCGCATTCCCGGAAAACCTGCCAAGAGACTCCGTAAAGACGTCAAACTCGGCCGCAAAACTGCCATAACCGTCCGCTGCGATCCCTCCATCCAAGGCTGGTGATGCGCCATTGACGGAGGCAATCAAGGCGCCACCCACCGTTTCGAGAAAGGAAAAAACCGTGTTGGCCACGGAGTTGAATTGCGTCCAGTTTTGAAAGAAGAGGGCGATCAGGATCAGCTTGACGCCCATGCGAATGGCGTCTGACCAGAGGACAGGCTGGACTTGCATTGCGGCGTTCATGAAGACCAGGATTGCCAGAAAGGTTGCCATCAACTGCCCGAACAGACCAAGGGCGGCGGAGACTGCCCCGAACTGGCTTTGGCCCACCGCGTCCAAAAAGCTGACCACCGCGTCATAATAGGTTTCAACCATCGCCCATCACTCCTGCGATCTCAGGTGGATGCATTTTTGACGAATGGCCGGGGTGAACGCGTCGGCTGCGCGCCGTCGGTAGTCTGAGACCATATCCATTCCAATCGCGCCTGATGTAACGGGCTCCGTGATTTCCAGGAACTCTTCCCTGATGGGCTCATAGGGCGGGAAGAGATCATCGCAGGTACATACCTCAGCCGCTGCGATCTTTTCGGCCCTCTCCATGTCATAGAGCGCCATGCCGACTTGCGACTTCCAATGCTCATCGCCCCGCTGCACGGCCAGCCAGCCTGGTCGGTGCTCTTGCGACTTGCAGAACTTGCGCTGCGCCGGATCTACGTACTCCGTACGCAGCTTTTCCAGCTCCATTGGCGTCAGCTCTGTCGCCTGTGCGGTGCCCGCAAGGCAGATGATGATTGTCAGAAGTGCCTGTTTCATTCGCTGATCTCCTGTCCAGGCAAGAAAAACTCTATGATACCGCGTTGCCCTGCAACTTTAGCGGTATGAACGATAACATCAATCGACTGCCCGATGTATGACACCATTTCGGAATAGGTCATGCCGGGGGTGGCTTCGAGCGCGGCTTGCGCCAGGCGCGACACCGCCAGCCGAGCCGTGTCAGCGTGCAGCGTCGTGATCGAGCCGCCATGCCCGGTGTTGATCGCCTTGAGGAAGGTATAGGCGTCCCGGTTGCGCACTTCGCTCAGGATGATCCGGTCGGGCCGCATTCTGAGACAGGCTTGCAGCAGCTTTTCAGAACTGCGGTAGTCATCGTTTTCCAGCGAGACCAGCATGACCTTGTTGGGCTGTTGTGGCAGCAGGTCCGGGGCGTCCTCGATGGTGATGATGCGTTCCGCGTCCGAGATCATTGCCTGGAGGTGCCGCGCCACCATTGTCTTGCCCGAAGACGTGCCACCCGACACGATCAGGTTCAGCTTGTGCTCCACACAGAACCGCAGGGCCGCATCCAGAGAATTGGACTCCGCCAGCTGTTTCATCTCCCGGTTTCTTTCGGCGCGCTGCGCATCGGAGCTGATGGGCTTGCCATGCAGAAACGTGGGCTTGATGATCTCTGCCTGCGGGCTGAAGAAGCGCAGCGCCACGGCATAGCCGGTTTCCAACGCGGGTGCTGCCACCACCTGCGCCCGTATCCGCCATTGCTCGAAATCGAGGGATACCGAGAAGACAGGTTTCTGTTCGGAAAACCGAATGCTGGCCTCATTGGCAATCTGCGTCACAAGTTGCTTCAGGTCCGCAGGCGTCAAGCCAAGCCCCTCGGCCCGCGCCATGTTGACGTCGCCACGTCGCTCGACCCAGACACCGAGATCCTGGTTGATCACAATCTCGACCAGATCGTCGGTCAGAAGGGGGCGCAGGCAGGACATGGCTTGTGAGAGATAGCTGCTCATGGGAGTTGCAGATCCCGATCAAGAAAGACGGAAACCTGCGATCCCTGATGAATGTAGACGGTCGGCGGGATGGTCAGATATTCCTCGATTGCGCTTTCACTGTTGCTCGCGAGATCATCTGACACCTGTTCGAGCATGTCGCTGGTCGTTTCATTGTCAGATTGCGCGGCCACGGCGCCCGGTATCGCACCGATGAGCGAGATCGCGGCGGCCGATCCGAAGCGGGTCATGAAATGTTTGTCCACATGGCCGGTCGATCCCGATCGCCCCAGAGCGTCCGCGCCATAAGACGCAATCTGCGCCGAGCGGCCTTCCGGGGTGACGATGCGGGTCCAGACGATCAGCACACGGCTTTGGTTCAGGCTGAGTGTGGAGCGGTAGTCACCGAAGATCTTCGAGCCTCTGGGCACCAGGATGTTCGAGCCGTCAAAGCTGTGAACGTCTTCCGAGACAACGGCCCGCACCACGCCCGGCAGGCTGCTGTCGATCGCGGTTTCCAGCGCCGCCTGAATGATGGTGCCCTGAATGATCGTAATATCGGGGCGGGCAATGCGCTGAGACGTAGAGACCGGAACCGCCTTGATCTGCCTTTGCACAAACGCTTCGTCGGCCGAAAGCTCATAGCCGCTGGCCTCGCCCGATCCCGCCTCCGACCCTTGCCCGGAAAACGCGATCATTGAGGAATTGATGCGCCGCAGGCGCTGTTCTTCCGCCCGGGCGCGGGCCGCTTCGAGCTGTTCCCTGCGCTCCTTTTCCTGTTGAAACCGCAGCAGCTCGTCGGGATCTGTTGCCGGGGCAGGGGGGGTGGAATTTGCGCGGTTCAACTCTGCGGTCAACTCGTCAATGCGCAGCTGGGCCCGTTGGCGTTCCAACTCCAGTTTTTGCTGCATGTCTGACTGGAATTGCAGCTCGCGGCGTTCCGCCTCTGTGGCGGCATTGCGCAGGTCTTCGAGCAGTTTCGCCTCGCGGTCCTGCGCGTCTTTCTGTGCCGTCTCATAGACTTCGCGCAGACTGCCCAGATCCGCTTCCATGGTGGCGCGCAGCGCCTCGATTTCGGCCTCTCTCTCTTGCTGGCTTTGCTCCAGCTTCGCCGCCTGTTCGGCGTTCAGCTTCTCGATCTGCTCCTGCAAGGATCTGAGCAGTTCATCGGACCTGTTGTCGGACTGCGAGCGCGCAGGGACGGGCTGCGCGACCGGGACGACAACATTGCCAAACCCCGCATCATCATCGGGAAACTCGTCCACGCTGCCCACCGGGATTGTCGTCTCCCGCGCCTCATCGGGCAACAATGTCGAGATGTAGAAGCCGCCGCCGACCAGCGCCGCCGCGGCTGCTGCGGCCAGCACCAGCTTGCCCGCCTTGCCGCGATTGCGCGCCTTGTTGGCCTGCCCGCCAATGGAGTTCAGTCTTTCGCGGAGGTTTTCGTTTTGTTCATCAGCCATTGGTCATCTCCACAATGCAAACTTCCTGTTCACCGAGGCGCAGCGCCCATTGCCGGGACGTGCCAGACACGCGCATCACGTTGCCTTTCAGGCGCACCGAATTGACGGATCGCTCGGTATTGCCCGTGACTTTGAAAATTGCCGGGATCGGGGCGGAGGGCGAAAACCTGAAATACGTGTAGGTGCCGTTGTCCCACACGGTCATCGGCGTGATCTCGCGGCGGGCCGACACGCCGTAGCTGTCATTCCAGCGCCCGGCTTTCGTGCGGCGCGAGGCGTCTTGCTGGCGACGGGGATAGTCAAAGCGCAGAACGTAGAAAGGCGCGCGGCCTTCGGCGAGGTGGAAATAGTAGCTGCGCTGATTGGTATAGACCGTCAGGTTGGTCTCTTCTCCCTGTGCGGTTGGCTTGATTGCAAAGACGCGACCGCCGGGGATGCCTTCGAATTTGAAACTGTCCGTGTCGCCCGCGACGATCGACACGATCTGTTCGCCGGCCTCGAACTCTACGGTCGTGGCGCGGGTCAGGCTCACGATGATATTGAAGACCTGCCCATCCACGTATCGGGCCATCCTGACACGCCGGTCTAGACTGCTGGCGCGCGGCGTCGATTCAGCAAGGGCGGTATCCGCGAAGACAAGGATTGCAAGAAGAGCTGTTGCGAAGCGAACCATCAGAAATCCCTCTTGTCTGCGGTGATGTTGTAGTCGGTCACGGTGAAGCCGAACGGGTTGTCCCAAAGATCTTCGAGCGACTTTTCCTGTTCTGGCCGGAACGCATATCCGAGAACGACCGTGAACGCGCCTTCGGACATGCCGCTTTGATTGATGAGGCGTTTGACCAGGCGGACCTGCGCGCGATCATTGGTGATCTGGCTGATCGAGAGGATGTTCACCTCGATCTCTGCGCGGTCCCCGTATCTGGCGGGGATGTAGGCGTCCCCCCGGCTGTCCCAGGATCTGTTCAGGCTTGCCAGCGCGCGGTTTGAGGATTGTTTCAACGCCCTGTTGATCCGGACGTCATTGTCGATCTGGTTGTAGGTCTCGCGGTCCTTCACATAGCGATAGATCGCGGCTTCAACGACCGCGCGCTTTTCGGTGAGCGTGACGGCTTTGACCGAGGCGTTCGGGATTGCCACGCCGGTTGCCGGATCATAGGGCACGAGGACAGGGGGGCTTGGTTGATGGTAAAGCGTCACGGCCCCGGCGACGGCCATCGAGCAGGCCGCCATGAGCGCCATGCTGGCGGCTGCGATCTTCCACTGCCGCTCCCGGCGCAGAGCGCCAAAGATCAACTCGTCTTCTACCGTTTCGTGACTATCCATAACAAACGCTGCCTCAATTCTTGGGGATCGAGATGGTGGGGACCGTGAAATCACTCATGAAGCCCTGCACATCGGCCAGCGTGGCGGCGTCTGCCACGCCCGCCACGCCAACATTCATGGTCTGGACGGATGTGAGCTGCATCAGCGCGGCGAGGGCGATTGCCATCTCGGCGGTGACGCGGGTGTTGTGATCGACGCTGTCTTTCAGGTCGGTCATGTTGGAGGTGTCGTCCACGAGGGCGCGCACGCGCTCGACAATCTGTCCGGCCTCTGCGTGGGCCACCTGTGCCGCAGCAGATGTGACCGCGCCCGAGGCTGTGACTTGCGCGTTGCGCTGCGCAATCGGATTGGTCGATGTGGACAGGGCTTCCACTTCTGTCGCCGATGTGCCCGCGCGGGTATAGGCGTCCTCTACATCCGCTCTCACGGCGTCGCGGATGGTTGATGCGATGCCGGTGTAGTCGCCCGATTGCACCGATTGAATGACGTCCAGAAACGACGTGTCGAAATCCGTCTCGATCACACCGTCAAGCCCGTCGCCCATGACGAAACTCATCAGCGAGGTCGGATCTTGCAGCGCCGCCTGAATTTCTTGCAGCCTGTCATACTGGTCTTGCAGAACCTGAAGCTGGTTTTGCAATTCGGCCAGCTGCTCGTTCTGGATGCCGAAATCCTGCAACATCTGGTCCAGCTGCGCGATCTCCTTGAGGATCGACTGGCTGTCGAAGGTCGGCACGCCTTGAGCAGAGGCAGGCGATGCCAGGATTGAGATGGAAACCGCAGCGGCAATCTTGAACTTTGCCAACATTCTAACCTCCTGATGGGATGGTCGTGGATGGGATGGAAATGCGGGCCGGGGTCATATCGGCCATGAACGCTTCCGCGAGACGCATCTCGGCCATGCGCGCCTGTTGATCGGCAGAGAGCGGGATCGTCCTGGCGGCGCGCAGCTTGAGCAGGGCAGACGCGATCAGCGTCGCTTCGGCCTTCATCATGGTGTTCAGGTCATAGGCGTCCTTGGGGTCGCTGGTGCCGCTGATCCGGGTGATCAGGGCGCGGACACGCAGCAGCGCCTCGCGCGCTGTGGCGATCTGATACTGGCCGTAATAGATCGAGCTGTTGCCGACATAGGAATACTCGGCCAGAGCGTAATAGGCCGGGTCGATCGTGCCCAAGGCATCCGCGCCGCCGACCTTCGCCAGATACTCGTTATAGAACCGGGGAATGCGGGCCACATAGCCTTGCGTCTCGGAGTAGGGAGGAACGCCGCCATATTTGGTGACGGCACCCGGACCTGCGTTATAGGCCGCAAGGGCATGGATGATGTTGCCCCCGAACCTTTGCAACTGCTGCGCCAGGTAGCGCGCCCCGCCGGTGACTTGCAGATAGGGGTCTTCATAGTAACCGGGATAGACGCCGAGATACTGCGCCGTTGACGGAATGATCTGCGTGAGGCCAAAGGCGGCCGCTGGCGATCGCGCCCCGATCTGAAACGCGCTTTCCTGTTTGATGAGGGCTTGCAGCAGACACCGCCACTGGACGCGCGACAGGCCAGCGGCCCCCACTCCGGCCAGATGGTAGGTGTCTGCCGCACCCCTTATGATTATTTGCTCGATGGTTTCTCTGGCGTCACCGAACAGGTGATGCCCTGCGGGGTTTGCGAGGGGGCCGTAAACATCCTCCAGCGGGGCCACGCCGTTCACGCTGTCACCCACCATGAACGTGCCGTCATAGCTGGACACGCCCTCGAAGGCGGCCAAAATCTCGTCTATCGTCCGAAGTTGCTGTTCCTCGTATTGGCGAATGCGGTCGCGACCGACCAGCTTGTTTTCCTGAAGCGCAATATCCTCAACGCGGCTCGCGAGCTTCGACGCTTCCAGTTGCACCGCCCGCGTGTCCACGACCGGCACGCCCTGCGCCTGCGCTTGCAGGGCAAGGGCCGAACAGACGACAATGAGGGCATTGCGCATCATGACCGGTCATCCCCCGCCAGCTTTGAGGGTGCCGTCTGACTTGAGGGCGCGCGACAGCGCCTCCGTCACCTTGAGCGCGCCATCTTCCCCCAATTCGACCAAGGCCGGGGTCCGCGCGGCAGGCTGGCCTGCGACGAATGCCGAAGAAGACCCGCAAAGCTGGGGAGCGGTCCCAGGCCCTGCAAATTTGAAGGTGGGTTGTTCGGGCGGCAGGCGTTCGAAGTCGCAATTCCCGGTCAGCTTCCCGTCTTTGGTGAAGCACTTGCAGCGCGCTTCTTGCGGGGGACCGACACAGGCGGACACCAGGAGCAACCCTGCGGTCAGAAAAACGGCTTTCATCTTCATAGTGCTTTCTCCCAAAATCTTGGATTAATGCGGAAATCCTCGCCAACAACGTCTCGACCGGCCAGACCGCCGCCAAGCACGTGCAGCAGGTTGCCAAGGGACGAGAGGTCTATGTCGCAGACGGTCGAGGTGATCTGATCCCTGACGAGGCACGATCTGGTCAGCGACTTGTTCATGCAGAAGGACAGCTCTTTGTCGGTCAGCCGCAGATCGGCAAAATCGTCGGCATTGGCCTGCGGGTTCGGCAGCAGAACTTGCGTGGAAAAGCTGGAGAAAATATCCGAGCCGACCTTGCTGTCGGACAGTTGCCTTGGGTTTTGCGCCATCATGACAACAACGCAGTTTTGCTTGCGCAGACTGACAAGCCAGCCTTTGATGCGCGCGGCAAAGTAGGGGTTGTCCACGGCCTTCCAGGCTTCATCAATCAGAACGACCGTCCGGCGTCCGTCGCGCAGCTGGCGTTCGACGCGGCGGAAAATGTAGCTCAGCACCGCCATGCGCTCGCGTTCGCTATCGGCATCCATGATTTGCGTCAGATCGAAGCCGACAATATTGCCGTTCAGGGAAAAGCTGTCCGGACGGCCAGACCCGAAGACCCAGCCATACCGCCCGCCGTGCTGCCATTCCTGCACCAGCATCGAGAGCGCCCCGTCGTCGTCGGTCATGTTGAACTGCTTGGCAAAGTCGGTCCAGTTTCTCAGCCCGGCAGGCGCGTCCGCATTGGCCTGGCACACTTCGATGATCCGCCGGTTCTGAGTAGGGGTCATGGTGCCGTTCGGATTGATGATCCGCGACAGCCAGTCGGCCAGCCATCCGACGCCTTCTTCGTCCACCTCGACCGAGAGCGGATTGAGCCCGGTTGGCTCGCCTGCAAGGATTGTCGAGTATGTTCCGCGAAGGCCGCGCGTGGCCATTTCCAGACCGCGCCGGTAATCGAAGACGAAAATCCGCGCGTCCACGCGGGCCAGCTGCGCCATGAGAAACCCGGCCAGAAGCGATTTGCCGGTGCCTGTCTTGCCGATGATGATCGAGTGGCCCGCTGTGGGTGCGCCGCTTGGTGAGCCGTTCTCATGGAAGTTGAACTGGCGCAGAGATCCATCGACAGTGGGGAAGAGGGCGACGGGCGAGGCCCATGGAACGTCACCTCTGCCCGCGCCGAGGTTGGAGCGGTGCAGCGAGCAAAAGTCGGCCATGTTGGTGTTGGTCGTGACGGCCGTGCGCGCCCGCATCCAGCCATTGCCCGGCCATTGCGAAAAGTAATGCGCCTTGAGCAGCCAGCTGTCGCGTATGAGCTTGACGCCCGCGCCTGCCGCAACCCCGTCCATCAGGGACAGGGTTTCCTTGAGTTTCTGTAGGCTTGGAGAGATCAGTGAAACTGTTGCGTGATGTTCGCCAAGCCCTTGGGAGCCGGTCAGAACATCCTCTTCCAGCCGTGCGGCCTGTTCGGCCAGCGAGACCCGCGCGTCATCTGTCGATCGCATGATCTTGCGTTGGCGCGATACAAGGTCGGCCGCCTTGTTCTTGGAAAGAGGCGAAAAACTCTGCGAAATGACATAATCGCAGGGCAGCGCGAACTCATCGAACATCGTCACCCAGGTTTCCGGGCTGTAATCCTTGATCGCGCGCAAATCGCCGTAGCGCGTGCCGTGGACGCCATCGAAGAGCTTGAAGTGATCGGCTTCAAACGTCACCCGCTCGTTGAAGACCACATCGGCCAGCACCGAGAGGTTTCTGGGGTGGCGGATTGGCGTCTCGACGCCGGTCTGGATCGAGTTGAGAAAACCCAGCAGCTCGCCGGATTGTTCGCTGAGAACCCGTGTTGACATATCGCCAAGGGCTGCACGGAAGAAGCGTATGATTTCCGAGACCTGCTCGATGGACCTCGCGTCTTTTGCCCGCGTATCCGACTTGTTCTTTCTCGACAGTTCTCCCACCGCCCGGCGAATGCTGGACGCTGTGGGGTGCTTCATTACGGAAATGGTCAGGCTGCGGTCGCGCAGGCCGCGCCTGGTCAGGTGGTCGCGCCAGCGCCGGTCGATCTCTTCGGCCATGCCGCCGCTCATGATGGGGGCCACAAGATCATTCGCCGCCAGAGCGCGGCTGATCTTGTGGACATAGATGGCAAACCCGGCGGGGATCTGACCGATCACCGAGGCGATGGCATCGCGCACCACTTCAAGCTCGTTTGTCCTGGTCGTCAGAGAGTCCAGCCCTTCGACGCGCAGGCATTGCAGGATGCCGTTGTCGCGCAGCCGGATCGTGGTGTCACTGATCAACGATACATAAGGCAGGTGCATCATGCCCGCAGGCACCAGCTTGTCACTTGCCACGAAGCTGAGCAGGGAAGGCGAAAGATTAAGGGCCATAGCTGTCGCCTCCGAAAATTCGTTTGCTTTGCGTGGGCGGCACAGCCGCCGTGCCTTTCAGGAAGGCTTCAATCGCCTTGTCGTCCTGCTGCGAGGCGACGCGCAGGCCGATGTACCAAAGGGCACACCAGCCAAGCGTCCAGAGGCTCGAAAACCAGATGAGGGGAAGGACGCAGACCACGAGCAGAAGAATGCCGTAGCCATAGGGCAGGCCAAGCAGCCGTGGGGATTTGGTCAGCGCAAGGTAGAGCGTGTTGCGACCTTCCGATCTCATCCGAAAGCTCCGTTCATTTCCAAAGGTGCCCGTTTACGGGCTGGCGGTTGCGGACACGGTTGTTCCGAGCCAGATGGAGTCGACGATTGTGGGGATGCCGCCGATCAGGACGATGATGACCAGAATGCCAATGACGCGCCCCCAATCGAGGACGTTGACCGCCCCGGCGATCAGCGCGCCCACCGCCACGATGGTCATGAACAGACGACCCGTCAGACCCGTCAGCGCGTTGATCACGGAGACGAAGAAATTGTTCAGCCCCGATGTATCGATGGCCTGCGCATAGGCAGGGGCCGCCAATACACATGCCAAAAGGCAGATGCTGGCAAGTTTGATCTTGTTTTGTTCCATATGGTTTTCCTCTCGGTTTTAGCTGCGAAGTCTGGACCAGACGCCGAGAACCTTTCGGACGTGGCCTTGGGTTTCGCGATAGGGCGGTATGCCACCATGCCGCGACACCGCATCCGGCCCTGCGTTGTAGGCCGCGAGCGCCAGAGCTGGTGTTCCGAATTGATTGAGCATCGACAGAAGATACCGCGCGGACCCATCGAGGTTCTGTTCGGGGTCACGCGGGTTCACACCGAGATCCTTTGCCGTCGCAGGCATCAGCTGGCCCAGACCGATCGCACCCACATGGGAGCGCGCGTTGGTCCTGTAGGCGGACTCAATCTCGATATTGGCCTGAAACAGCAGCAGCCAGTCGAGCCCGCTTATTCCCGCTTCGCGAAGCGCGGGGTGCGACGCATACCGCTGCCCGACGCGCCGGATCATTTCTACGACTTCGGGCTTGGCGTGGGCGCGGGCTGGCATTGGCGCAGGTGCGGCCAGCGATGCCTTCTGCTCATCGGGCTGAGGTTCTTCAGGGGAGGTGAAGGCAACCAGGTTGCGCGGCTTGGAACCACCCGTATTGAAGTTGATGACGAAGGAGTCAGCCGCCGCAGAAGAGGCTGCAAACAGACCTCCGATAATAAACATTATGGTGAGTTGTGGCGCCATTCGGTGGCTCCCGAGTGTTGTTCAGGCGAAGACGAACCGGCGACACGCTTCCAAATCCCGGTGTCGCCATCACACAATGGGATCTCAGGAAAATTGATCCCCAGCCGTATTGCCAGGGAGGCAAGTCCGGGAACAGTCCTGATTGTCTTGGTTTCGTGGGTTCGAGAGATAACGACCGGAGTTTTGTAAACGCCGTCGTCTTCGCTGGTTGTCGCGAGATACAAAATCCACTCCCCTTTGATGACTGATCCGGACCTACAGGCCGAACTCATGCATCTAACTTCCAGCCAGCTCTTCTCATCTAACTCATTGGCAATTTTTGAGATCGGCAGAGAGGGGATGGTCGGTTTCATAGCTGCTCCGTTTATCACGCAAGAAGAAAACAAGAGTCGGGTGTTCGGTGCAGCGCCCTGCCGCCCCGTCCATGTTTTGCGATTTGTTGGTCTTGGACCTTTAGCGGCGCCTCAAGTCAAAAACAACTTATGACACCAATAACAGGTAATCAACAAGAAAAAGGGCACGCCGAAAACTGGGCCCCTGGACTGCGTAATCAGGGATGAAGCGTCCACCGATTACGGGGTATTCGCACACCCTTTTTGACCAGATGCTGTTGGTAATCTCTAACAGGCTACCTTCCGCCCTGCTGTCACCAAGGAAGCCCGTTGAAGAAGGATCGAGGTTCAGTAAAGCCCTCGTCGATCCGCAAGATAGCGGCAAGCTTGGCGATCCTGCGTACCGCTCGTCGGGGTTATATTACTCGCGCTAACGAGCT
>NZ_SLZU01000029.1 GCF_004342065.1 Primorskyibacter sedentarius
TTTTCCCGTGCGGGTCGTCAGCCCTGGTGGCTACTATCTCGTGACGCCTTGGGACAAGATAGACTTGCCCCGGGTGCAGTTGTTTCGTGATTGGGTGATGGGTCAGATCTGATCGGATGTGCAACATGAATCTGTCACTTTTAGTGTCACTCCAGGTGCTCGTTTAGCCAAACTGTCGCGCGACTGACATCATGCAAAGCGAGTGCATAGCCGCGATGTAGCTCCTGTGTGCCGAAATCGGCGACATGGCGGGCGAAGGCATTCGAGTGCCGGATCAACCCAATCACATGAGCCAGAACCTTACATTGCTAACGCCGCTCTTTGACCCAAAACTCTGGCACCGGACGCCAGTTGGGTTAAAATCGCACTTCTACTGACCTTCAAACCACCGCGCAAACTCAGTTTGCTCTGCTCCCGTCATAGAGAGTTGGTGCTTTGTACGCCTCCATAACACATCCTGTGCCGTCTGTGCCCACTCGTGTCGGCGAAGGTAATTTGCTTCGGCCTCATAAAGGGCGCCCCCGAAATGCCGACCCAGGTCATCTACCGATTTTGCCGCGCCGATCAGGCGCCGCATCCGGGTACCATAGAGCCGTGCATAGTGGAGCAGCAGCGGACGCGGAAGCCAAGGGAAGTCGCCCTTGACCTGATTGACGAACATCTCGAAATCTGCGGCCTCCATATCTCCGCCGGGTAAAGGGGCGTTGGCCGTCCAACTGGCCTTAAAGTCTGGAAACGTTTTTTCCAGACGGTGAAGCGCCCTTGTCGCCAATTCGCGGAATGTCGTGATCTTGCCACCAAAGATGTTGAGCAGCGGCACGCCTTCCGTCTCATCCAGATCAAGGACATAGTCCCGCGTCACCGCAGATGGATTGCCTTTCCCATCGTCAAAAAGCGCCCGCACCCCGGAATAGGCCGCCAGGACGTCATTGCGCGAAAGCTGTTCCTTGAAATACCGGTTTACCGCGTCAATCAGATAGGTGATCTCGGTTTCGTCTGCTTGAACTTGATCGGCCGGACCTTCGTAGGCAATGTCCGTGGTGCCGATCAGGGCCTTGTCATCCTCATAGGGGTTGACGAAAATAACGCGCTTATCGTGGTTCTGTATCAGGTAGGCATGTTCCCCCAACCAGAACTTGGGCACGATGATATGGCTGCCCTTGACCAATCGGACGTTGCGCGGGCTATCTGAGTCGGCGACATTTGATATTACGTCACTGACCCACGGCCCTGCCGCGTTGACAAGAACGCGAGCCTCGAATTCCCGAACCTCGCCGGTGACAGTGTTCCGGGTGATAACGCACCATTTCCCGTTCTCGCGCCGCGCCTGGATACAGGGGGTCCGGGTCAGGATGGTCGCACCGCGCTCGGCGGCATCCAAAGCGTTCAGAACCACAAGCCGCGCATCATCAACCCAGCAGTCGGAATACTCGAAGCCCTTGCGATACTCTTGCCGGATCGCATGACCTTCGGGCGCCCTGCGCATGTCCAGCGTGCGGGTGCCGGGCAGCCGTTCTCGACCGCCCAGATGATCATAGAGAAACAGCCCCACCCGCACGAGCCATGCCGGACGATCCTGTTTAGAATGTGGCAGGACGAAGCGCATGGGCCAGATGATATGGGGCGCATTGCGCAATAGAACTTCGCGTTCAATCAAGGCCTTTCGGACCAACGAAAACTCGAAATACTCAAGATACCGCAGGCCCCCATGCACCAACTTGCCCGATCGCGAGGAAGTGCCTTCGGCCAGATCATCCTTTTCGCAAAGCGCGACGCTCAGTCCCCTCCCCGCCGCATCCCGGGCGATACCCACGCCATTGATACCGCCGCCGATCACGAATAGATCGACCTTTCGCGTTTCGGTCATGTCAAGAAGTCCCGTCTCGAATGTTCTCGAAAACCCTGACCGCAGACCTCGAAAATCCACCGCCGGGTAAGCTGCGAGCCAAAGTTACTCTTGTTCCTGTAGCCCATAGCCCCCAAAGGCGTCATGCGTTTCGGCGATGTCCTGTTCGCTCAGAAGAACCGGGCCGCCGATGGCCAGTGACAGGTAATATTGTTGGGCAATTGCCTCCAGTTCAACCGCGCGCCAAAGCGCCTTGCGCAAATTCTCCCCCAGCGCCAGCGCGCCGTGATTGGCCATCAAGCAGGCCGTCCGATCCGTCATCGCTTCCTTGACCAGCGTGGAGAGTTCTTCGGACCCGAAACGTGCGTAGCCAGCGCAGCGCACATCATCCCCCCCGAAGGCGGCGATCATGTAATGGCAGCGTGGAATTGTTTTGCGGGCAATGGCCAACGCGGTGCAATAGGTCGGGTGACCGTGGACGACCGCATTAATATCAGGACGCGACTGCAACATATCGAGATGAAAACGCCATTCCGTCGACGGCTTCAGCGGGCCGGCCCATGTGCCATCATTGCGGTCCAGCGGCATCTCAACAATCATCTCCGGCGTCAGGTCTTCGTAGGGCGTAGCCGAAGGCGATATCAGCATATTCTCGCCGCAGCGGACGGACACGTTGCCCGATGTCCCCTGTGTCAGCCCCAATTTCGCAAGGCTTTGGCAGGCATCGATCAGTGATTGGCGGAGGGTGGTTTCAATATCTTTCATGGGTCTTTCTCAGCAGGGGTTCAGGGGAGGTTCGCCGTCAAGCCAGCGGCGCACTTCATCAGCCGCCTTGCTTGCAGCGACCCGCACAGTACGGAGTGAAGCCCCCGCGATGTGGGGAGTCAGGGTGACGTTTGGCAGGGTCAAGAGCGGTGAATCTTCGGGGACGGGTTCAATTGGAAAAGTCTCGAGCATCGCTCCGCGAAGGTGCCCGCTTTGTAACGCCGCAATCAGCGCGTCGTAATCTACCAACGGGCCGCGCGCAGTGTTGATCAGTGTGCTGCCCGGTTTCATCGCCGCAAAGGCGTCGGCGTTCATCATGCCCTTTGTTTCCTCGGTCACACGAGGATGCAGCGACACGATGTCGGCCTCGCTCAGAAGCCTCTCGAATGACACCATCTCGACACCGGCATGCAGATCTTCGGCAGTCAATTGCACGTAGGGGTCCGACACCTTGATCCGGCATCCGAAGGCGCGCAGTAAAGACACCACGCGTTTGCCGATCTGGCCATACCCGATAACCCCCACTGTCATATCGCACAGCTCATCCCCCGTGACGTCCGCGCGGTAGAGATCGGTTCGATACTCGCCAGCACGCAGAGCCTCGTGGCCACGAGCAAGATTCCGCAACTCGGCAATGATGCCGCCAATGGTAAACTCCGCCACTGCGCTGGCATTTCGGCCGGGCGTGTTTACCACAGTGATGCCCCTCGCCCGCGCGGCATTCATGTCAATGTTGATTGGCCCTCCACGACTGACAGCCACCAGCTTCAGATCGGGCAGTACCTCCATCATTTTCGCGGATAGCGGCGCGTGATGCAGTACCGCAATTTTTGCAGCACCGATGTGGGCAACAACCTCTTCGGGATCTCCTTGGAATTCCTGAATGCCTTCGATGCGCGAGCCACCATATCCTTGTTCAAGGGGCGCATCGGGCCATTCATAGTCCATCCGGCGTACAGAAACCTTGTCGCCGCACACAGCGAGGATGTGCTCCTCGAAGGTCTTCGACAACATGAACCTGTCACCGATGATCGCAATTTCCGTCGTCATGAGAGTTCTTCCTTTGACTTCGCCTGACAATGCCAAATTGGTTGCAAGGCCTTTCGTCCAACCTGAAAGGCCGGAAACATTCTGTCGTAGAGTTCGGTCAGATCTTCATCGGGCGGGATGGCATCGCACAGATGTGGCGTGACCCAAGTGTCGTTCGCTTCGTCCAGCGAAAGAAAGACCCCCGATTGCACTGCGGCAATCATGGCCGCACCCGCCGCGCCGGTTTCCTCTTGCGCAACTGCTCGGACCGGCCTGTTCAGGGCCGAGGCCAGAATTTGTACCAGTTGGGGTGACCGAGCCGCCCCGCCCGCAACCCGGATTTCAGCTGGAATCTCACCCATGGCCGCGTAACAATCGCGCGCAGCCATGGCCAAGCCTTCGTAAACGCCGCGCACCAACTCTGCCCAGCCAATATTGCGGTCCAACCCAGTAAGACTTGCGCGGGCCAAGGGCTCGGAAAACGGTCCGCGCTCGCCGGTCGTCGCGATATAAGGGTGATAGGTTGCAGCCCCCGGACGCGCATTGGCCACTAATTCGTCAAAGCCGGCAAGAATATCGGATTGGGCCCGCGCCTGTCCTGCCGTTGACAGAACGTCACGGGCAATCCCTGCGATCCAGTCTATGTTGATCGCTGCCGCCATATTTGTCTGAACTTGCGCAAAGGCGCCTTGGGCCAGCGCCACGGTGTATCCGGTCTTGTCCGGGTTCAACACGATCTCGTCGAGATCGGCAGCAAAGCGTGTATGCACACCGGTCGATCCAAGGATCGACAGCCCCGGCCGTTTTTTCGGGTCGCAGAGACCCGAGGCAATCCCCGAGGTCGCGATATCCATGTATCCAAGGCAAATCGGCAAACCCTCGGGCAAGCCAGTCTCTGAAGCCGCGCAATTGCTGAGCTTATGTGCGGCCCTGCTACCATCGACGATTGGTGGCAGCATGCTCCGCAACCCATCAAGATCGAGCGCAGCGATCACATCGTCGCTGTAGGTACGCGTTTGTATGTCACCGAAGTTCAAAACCGCTTCGCTCACATCGGCAACGGCTTCGCCGGTCAGACAGTAGTACAACCATTCCTTGCAATGCAAAGCATGCGCCGCGGCACCAATCTTTTCAGGAGCGGACTTCCTCAGCCAAGGCAATTGTGCCCGCATCTGACAAAGGTTCACGCCTGTTGCGGTTGCGCGATAGATGGTGTCATGCCTGTCGGATCGGGTGATGTCGTTTGCTTCATGGACAGCGCGCGAATCCAGCCACAGCATGGCATCACCCACCGGTTTGCCATCGGCATCGATCAACCAGGTTCCGTCCCCCTGGCCCGTGACGCCCATAGCGAGCGCCCGGCTGGCCAGATCCGGGATCGTTTCGGACAACTGGTACAGCATCTGGGCAGCAAGCTGCCAAGTTTGCGCCATGTCCTGGACAGCAGCCCCCTCCGGCGTGCTTCGGTACCGATTGCGGACACCCGCCACACCCAGTTGTCGACCGTTCAAATCAAAAGCCACGGCCTTGATCACTGAGGTACCCGCATCCAGACCAATCAGAATATCCTTGCTCATGAGGTACCGCCTTGCTGTTCTCGTCCGGCTTCCTGCAACGCGGCGAAACGGCGGTAGCGACGCTCGTGCAACGCGCGGATATCACCGCACGCTGGGACGAACACCTTTTCCAGACTGGACATTTCAGCCATTGCCGTCGCGAGCGTGTCGAAATACCCGGACGCAACCGCGCCGAGCATCGCGCTGCCCAAAAGCACCGGCTCTGCCGACCTCGGTTTAGCCATCGGAATACCTGCCGCGTCGGCCAGCACCTGCTTCACGAGGTCACTTGCCCCCGCGCCACCGCTAACGACGACCGTTTCCGGCACCACGCCGCAGGCGGCTTGCGCCTCGAGGATTTGGCGAACCCCATATCCGATGCCGGTCAGCCCGGCGATGTAGAGCGAGATATGCGATGCCAGGTCACAGCTAAGATCAAGCCCTGCAATGATGGCGCGTGCAGACGGGTCCGACAATGGCGCACGATTGCCGAGGAAGTCGGGAACAACCATCACCTGCCCTGCGAGGCGCCCTGCATCTTCGGGGCGGTCAATCAGGCTTTCTGCTTCAGCAAGCAAGTAGTCAGTAACCGAAAGCCCCTTCTCCTGCGCGGTAGCTTTGGCGACGGGGTAATGGGGGTGCATCCGAACCAGATGCGCGATTGCTTCGCCTGCTGCGGATTGACCTCCCTCGATCAGCCAAAGATCGGGCAGCATTGCCCCGTAATACGGCCCCCAGACACCGGGAACGGTTGATTTGTGGGACGACGATGTCATCGTGCAGGCCGATGTGCCGAAGACATAAGCCATGCGTGCCTCAGCCGCCGCACCTTTTGCCCCGACCGTCCCAACTCCACCTGCGTGGGCATCGATCAAACCGGCGGCCACAGGAATTCCGGGCACCAGCCCCAGGGCCATGGCCGCGTCCTCTGTCAGACCGCTTCCGACTGCGCTCCCCGGAGGGACCACCCTGTCCCCGATCCGGGCGAAATCATCGGCGCAAAGATCACCGAGCCCAATCTCCTCGAAATAACTGGCATCGAAGGTGCGCTCATGCGCGAGATAAGTCCATTTGCAGGTCAGCGTGCAACTTGATCGGGTCAGATCGCCGGTGGCCCGCCATGTCAGGTAATCGGCGAGGTCCATGAATTGACCAGTCACGGCATAGTTTGCGGGCAGGTTTTCTTTCAGCCAGAGCAATTTCGGTGTTTGCATCTCAGGCGAAATGCGACCCCCGACATAGTCAAGCACCCGATGCCCTATCGCATTGATACGCGCAGCCTCCGACACGGCACGCTGATCCATCCAGACGATTATGTTGCGAGCGGGACCGCCCGTTGGGCTAACACTGACCGGATCACCCTCGCCGGACAAAGCAACCAAAGAGCACGTCGCGTCAAAGCCGATACCAACTACATTCCTGGTGGGCACATCGGCCTCTGCCAAGGCCGCCCGAACGGCCTCGCAGACCGCGTCCCAAATATCGTCCGAGGATTGCTCGGCCATAGCGCCTTCACGCCAGATCCGGATTTGGTGTTTGCCGGCGCCCAGAATCCGGCCATCGGGCCCGAACAGCCCCGCCCGCGCGCTCCCAGTGCCGACATCGACACCGAGAAAGACAGCTTGCTTATGGAGAGCCTTTGCCACTACCGACTCACAATTCGACACTGTTGGGCAGGATCACGAGATCGCGGATCGTGACATTTCGCGGTCGCGTCAGCATGAAATGCACGCAATCGGCCACTTCTTTCGGCTGCATCAGGCTGCCATTCGCCAAGGCCTCGTCCATCTTGGCCTTGGGCCAATCGTCCAGAAGCGCCGTCACCACCGGGCCGGGCAAAACCGCACCAACACGGATTCCGTGCGGGGCCATCTGGCGCCGGACCGTGTGGGTAAAGGCCTGCACCGCGTGTTTTGATGCGGTGTAGATCGGCTCCCACATTACCGGAACCACACCGGCAATAGAGCTGGTCATGATTATGTCGCCGGTCTGACGCTCTTTCATATGCGGCAGGACGGCCCGGACGGTGCGAAAGGCCGCGTTGATGTTGAGGTTCAGAACCCGGTCCCATTCATTCGGATTGCCCTCTGAAACGTCACCGCCGACATAGCCCCCGGCATTCGCGTGAAAGACGTCCAGGTAACCCAGTCGGTTGAGGATCTGCGGCATCATCTGATCGACGCTCGCGGGATCCAGCAGGTCGGTGACGATTGGCACGGCGTCATCGCCCAGTTCTGAACACAGCGAGGTCAGCCGGTCCAATGCCCGGTCTACAAGCGCCACGCGCGCCCCGGATTCCAGGCAGGCCCGCGCGCATTCCAGTCCGATGCCGGAGGCTGCGCCCGTAATGGCGATGGTTTTGCCGTTTAGTTTATGTGCCATTGGTGCCTCATGTCAGAAACGTCAGTGGTCAAGCATCGAAGGCGCACGAAAGTGGCCTGACCGGCAGCTGCCGGTGCGGTGGCAACCCCTCTGCCGCGCGAGAACCGCGCGGCACGGGTCTGTAGAAATCAGTCTTGGGACTCGTAATCGTTAGGCCCGGCGATATCTTCGCCCAAGGTGATACGGACGCGGTCGATCTCGCCTGTAAATGCAAACCCCTGCTTGCCTTCATAGACCGGGCTCACGGGCGAACTCGCGTCGCGGCCAAGACTGAAGCCCTCCCAATCCATAAAGTATCGATAGGTTTCGGGCAGCGCTGTCTTGGCCACTTCCTGCCCGTTGATGAACAGGCGCCCTTCCCCCCGGCGAATGCCGGTCTTGTCAAACTTGTAAAGGATGTCGATCCAGTCACCGCCCGTCGGCAGGTCGCCTTCGACCCGGTGCATGTTTTGATAATAGTTGTATTCGTGGATGACGCGGCCATCTTTGACGTAGAGCGTGTAACCGCCGCAAAGACCGCCACAGGCAGCAACGACGCCTTGCCCTCCTTCGGGCACGCGCACCCGTGCGGCCAATTCATAAGAGCGGTCCATGGTGAATGGCGCCGCACCGCCGGGAACATTTGTCATACCCGGATAGAAGACAAACTCCTGCTGGATGCGCGGCGATTCTTGACGCGGACGTGACATGGCCCGGCGTTCAGCAAAGCCCCGATCATCCAAAGGCAATACGTCGTAGCGTCCGGCCTCTGCCCACCAAAGCTCGACCAGTTTGCGCAGGCGCTCAGGCTCCTTTTGCGCAAGATCGGTGCTCTCCGAGAAATCCTCGGCCACGTGGTAAAGCTCCCACTGGTCGTCCTCGTAATCGGAATAGCGCTTGTGATAGGCAACCGCTTTCCAGCCGTCATGCCAGATCGCACGGTGGCCGAACATCTCGAAGATCTGCGCGTTTTTGCGGGTCGGAGCATCGGCATCGTCAAACGAATATTTCATGCTCGTGCCATGAATATTCATCTGTGGAATGCCCTTGATCTGGGATGGTGCTTCGACGTCGATGACTTCGAGAACGGTCGGCACGATATCCATGACGTGATGAAACTGGCTCCGGACGCCGGTGTCCTTCAGCCCTTTGGGCCAATGCACGATCAACGGATCCTGCACGCCGCCTGCATGGGTGTTTTGCTTGTAGCGCCGCAGCGGCGTGTTTTCGACCTGCGCCCAGCCAATGGGATAATTGTTCTTGGCATACATGGTGCCGATCTGGTCGATCCGTTCGAGGTTATAGTCAAAGCTCTCCGCATCCATGTTTTCGTAGAAGGTGGTGCTGGTCGATCCGTGGATCTGGCCTTCCTGGCTGGCCCCGTTGTCGGACATTAGGAAGATAATCGTGTTATCCAGCTTGCCCAGCTTTTCAAGATGGTCGAAAACGCGGCCCAACTCCTTGTCGGAATGGTCGAGGAAGGCGGCGTAAGCCTCTTCGAACTTGCAATAGACGCGCTTCTGGTCGTCGGACAGGGTGTTCCAGGGTTCCACACCCTCGTTGCGAGGAACCAGTTTCGTGCCTTCAGGAACAACGCCCATCTCGATCTGACGCTTGAGCCGTCGCTCACGCGCCACGTCCCAGCCTTCGTCGAACCGGCCCTTGTATTTGTCGAGATATTCCTGCGGCGCCTGATGCGGCGAATGCATAGCGCCAAGCGCGTAATACATGAAGAACGGCTTGTTAGGCGCCAGCGACACGTGATCCGTGAGGAACTTGCAGGCATTGTCGGCGAGATCCTCATTCAGCGTGTAGCCTTCCTCGGGGGTGCGGGGCGGTTCGACATGTTGATTGTCGCGCACAAGCGACGGGCGGAACTGATCGGTCAGCGCCTCAAGGAAGCCGTAGAACTTATTGAACCCCCGCCCCAGCGGCCAGTGATCAAAGGGGCCCACCGCCGACAGCTGATCAGCAGGAGCAAGGTGCCATTTGCCCACCGCGTAGGAATTGTATCCCTCAGGTGCCAGCATGTCTGCCAGCGTCCCGGCATTGTGCCGGATCGCGCCACGTTTGCTGGGGAAGCCGCTGTCAGCATTAGCGATGATCGACATACCGACAGCGTGGTGATCCCGCCCCGTCAAAAGGGAAGCACGCGTGGGTGAACATAGAGCCGTCGTGTGGAAATTGTTGTACTGAAGCCCGCCCCGGGCCAGACGGTCAATATTCGGGGTTTCGGCGTCGCCGCCGTAACATCCCAGACTGCCAAATCCCAGATCGTCAAAAAGGACCACGAGGATATTCGGACTGTCTTCCTTTGCAACCTTCACCTCCGGCCACCAGGGGATCGAATCCTTGTATGTCCGGCCGATCTGGCCCTTGAAAACCTCATTCACCGTATCGCTCGTGATACTCATTCTTGATGTCCTTCTTTTGGAGCTTCGCTCTTATTTTCGCAGTGCTTTCGCGGCCATCAGCACGTCTAATGCCACAGGCTGCATGGATTTGAGGTCAGGCACCTCGTCATAGGCGCCCGCCGCGACCAGAACCTCGGCTCCCGCAATCAGCGCGTCGATCGTGGCGCCCGATTCCATGTCGGCAATGGCTTCGTCGAGAGTTTGAAAATCCCTCAGACTGAAAGCATAGGCGGCAGTTTCCTTGTCGCCCTCGATGCCCGTGTCTTCGTAATACTGAAGCGCCAAATCAACCGCCTTGTCCGGATTGGCGCGGATGTATTCGTTTGCACGATACGCGGCGTCGACGAACTTTGCCGCGGCCTCGGGGTCATCGGTCCAGAATCTATTCGTGATGATCCAGGGCGCAATGACCGAGGTACCCGCCACTTCCCCGTCGCACACCACTTCGAACGTGTCCTTGTCATTTACGATGTCGAAATCCGCGCTGGCGGCTGTTGTGCCTGCTCCGACCTCGCCATTACGAAGCGACTGGCGGGTTACCGGTGGATCAAGCGGCACGATTTCAAGATCGCCATGCGCCACGCCGAAATGATCGGCGCAGGCAAACAGAACCTGGCTCCAAGTCGAATTGGGTACCGTGCCGATACGCACCTTGGCCAGCGCCTCGCCGGGGGTCATGCCCTCCATCGCGTCCTTGCGCATAATCAGCTTGATGTTGCGGCTTTCCTTTTGCATCGTGCCAAAGGAAATCAGCTTGAACTTGTCCCAACCCGAGATCGCCGGGGGCCCGCCTGTCCAGCCTGCCTGCCAATCACCCGACACCCCCGAAGCGAGCGCCGTGCCGCCATTGGGAAAATAGGTGGTTTCCACCTCCAGCCCGTTGTCGCCGAAATAGCCAAGGTGATCGGCCAGCCACATAGGGTATCCGGCCTCGTTCGGCTGGCTGTTCAGATGCACCTTGGTGTCTGCCAACGCGCCGCCGGCAGCAAGGGCCACCAGGGCCGCACCTGCAGCGAGGCGTTTGATTAGAGTTAGTGTCATGGTCGTTCTCCTCCGGTTGGGTCGTTTCGATGGCGACTATGCCCGTCAGGCCGCCATGATCTCTTCACGCACGAGCGCCCAGATCTCGCGCCTTGCCTCAATGAATTCGGGATGTTCCGCGGCTTGCTCGATATCGCCCCGCTTCCATGCGACATCGCGTGGCAGCTGGATCTCTTTCTTGATACGGCCCGGACGGCGCGACATGACGATCACCCGGTCGCTTAGGTAAACAGCCTCTTCCACCGAATGGGTGATGAAGAGGACGGTGTAATGCATCTGGTGGCTGAGCCTCTGAACCTCTTCCTGAAGGATCGTCCGGGTCTGGGCATCCAGCGCACCGAAGGGTTCGTCCATCAAAAGGATCTCGGGCTGCATCGCCAGCGCCCGGGCAATCGCAACCCGCTGCTGCATCCCGCCGGACAACTGGCTGGGATAGCTGTCGCGGAACTGGGTCAGCCCCATGATCTCAAGCTGTTGTTGCACCCGGCGCTCCTGTTCGTCGCGCGGCACATTTGTCATCTGAAGGCCAAATTTGATGTTCTGGGCAACGGTCTCGGACGGAAACAGTGCAAATTTCTGGAACACGACGCTGCGCCGGGGGCCGGGCTTCCCGGCAGGTTTGCCATCGATCAGGATTTCGCCATGCGTCGCCTCTTCCAGCCCCGCGCCCACCGTCATCAGGGTGGACTTGCCACAGCCCGATGGACCGACAACACAAACGAATTCGCCTTTTTGAACCGAGACCGAGCAATCATCGACCGCCAGCACACCGGTGCCTTCGGGCCCATACCACTTGGTGATGTTGCGCAGTTCCAGCTTCGGGGTGGCTGAGGGTTCGAGCATGGGGGTATTCCTTATAATTCGTGGATCGGCCTGTGGCAAAGATCGGAGGGCAGTCATGGGAGCTGCCACGGCATCAGGCGACGTTCGAGCCGCTGCACGCAAAGGTCGATCAGGACACCCAGCACACCAATGGCGATGATCCCAACAAAGATGGTGGAGACAGAGTCATTCTGTTGCCCCTGCGCGATCAGGAAGCCGAGGCCAGTCTTTCCGACCACCAGCTCAGCGCCGACCAGCGCCATCCAACCGTTGCTGATAGCAATTCGGATTCCGGTAAAAATGCTGGGCGTGGCCACTGGGACCACGACCCGGCGCAGCGTATTTAGCTGATCAGCGCCAAAGACGCGGGCAGCTTGCACCAAGATATTGTCCACATGCTGAACACCCAGCTGCGCATTGATGACGCAAGCTGGAAAGGCCGCGATGAACACCACCATCGCCTGTGTCGCGGTAGACGCGCCAAACCAGAGGATCGCAATCGGAACCCATGCAAATGGCGGGATATAACGCAGGGTTTCGAAGACCGGGTTCACCACAGCACGGAACCACGGGACCCAAGCAAAAAAGATGCCAAACGGCACGCCAAGTACAATGGCAAAAAACACTCCGTAGGACCAACGCTCCAGCGAAGCCAAGACATGACCAAAGAGAGCCGCACCGGCAAAAGGCTCCACGATCAGGTTGGCGAAGCGCGCGATCACCGCGAGAGGCGACGGCAGGACTTCGGGGCCGACCCAGCCCAGGACGCTGGTGGCCAGGACCCAGGCCAACGCCAGAATTCCAAGGGACGTCGCACCATATGCAAGTGGGCGTGACAAGATCGGTGAGGGGGATGCATTGACGGCCATGCGTCTTATCCTTTCTGCTGCGAAAGCGACCACGGTGCGAGAACATGCGTGGCCAGTTTCATCAGAAGTGAGAGCAGGACGCCCAGCAGGCCGATCAGCAGCATCGCCACGACAAGCACATCGGTATCCAACATCCTCGAAGCATTGAGCGCCACGTAACCAAGTCCCGCAGTTGCGGCGAGCAACTCTGCCGCGACGAGTGTCGTCCAAGCATTCCCCAGCGCGATCCGAGCCCCGGCTATCAGGGTTGGCAAGGCCGTACGACACACGATCCGTGTCAGGATCTTGCCATCGCTCGCCCCCAACGTCCGACCCGCGTCAATGAGCAGTGGATCCACCGAACCGACTGCCTGCATCGAGTTCATCAGCCACGGCACGAGCGCGGCAATGAAGACCACAAAAATTCGGGCAGGTTCACCAATGCCCATCCACACGAGGGTCAGCGGGATCCATGCCAGCGGTGGCACCGGACGGATCAACTGAAAGATCGGAAAGACCAACCACTTCACACGCGGCCACCAAGCCATCGCCACCCCAAGAGGCACACCCACGATTCCGCCAAGCGCCCAACCGGCAAGTACGATGGACAAGGAGCTGAAAACATGACCCAGCAAGGTGGAGCCGATGTAGGGCTTGACCCACATCCTCCCAAACCGCTCGACAACGTCGCCTGGCGACGGCAGGAATAGGGATGACACTGGGCCGCCGCTTCGCGTAATCCACGCCCAAACGGCGATCCAGACGACGCAGGCTGCGGCACTTACCAGCACCAGGTTTCCGTTGGCTATTCGCCGCATCGGCCTCTCCCCTTACCGACTTCCTCCTAACCCGACTCGTCGGGCTTTCCGGCAAATTGAAACTAAACCGTTTAACTGTCAACGGCGGTTTTGAGTCACTCCCGAAAACCTGCGCCATATAATTAGTCTAAACTAATGAATATATTAGATTAATTACACTACCACTTTTTCTGTTCGAGAAGAAAACAGCTACGCATGTTTTGCGTAGACTTCCCGTTTCCTACCAAATAGTATAACTGTTTAAGTTAGTGAGGAGGCGTCAACTTGGAACCTGAAGAGGTGAAAAAAAGACCGTCGATCAAAGATGTCGCGCGGGAAGCAGGCGTATCCACGGCAACCGTGTCGCATGTCTTTTCCGGCAAGAAACCCGTGCACGAGGCTTCTGCGCAGAAGGTGCGCCGGGCTGCAGAAAAGCTTGGCTACACGATGGACCGGGTGGCGGCGCAGTTACGCACGCGCCGCACAAAGATCATTGCGGTTCTGGTGCCCAACCTCGAGGATCTCTTCCTCAACCGCTTTATTTCACTGATCGAATCCCGGGCTGAGGATGCGGGATATCAGGTGATCGTGTCCTGCTCGCGCGACGACCTGAAAACTGAACAGGACCGTTTGCGGGCGCTTATGGGCTGGCGCCCCAGCGGATTGATCCTTGTTCCCTGTATCGACGCAATTCCCGATATGCTGGCCAAGCAGCACCCAGAAGTGCCGGTGGTCGCAGTCGACCGAGTCAACCCTGCATTTTCAAAGTATGACACTGTCACTACTGACGATTACGCTTCCGGTCGGGATGTGGGCCAACATCTCGTCGATCTTGACGCCCGGTCCATCCTCGTGGTGGCAACCAGCGACAAGATTTTCACTCAGAAAGAACGTATTCGAGGCGTCGAGGACTGCGCGCGCGAAGCGGGCAACGTCATCGTCAACACCCTGATCGCAGGCCCCGATGCAGAAAAGGCCGCTGGGAAATTGTCGGAATGGCTGGACGCCCATCCTGAAACTGAAGCGGTCATTGGGCTGACAAATGTCATGACGCTGGCAGCCTTGTCGACCTTCGCTGCACGGGGAATCGAGCCACCAAAGGGCATCATGCTTACCGGGTTCCACGATTCTCTTTGGATGACCGCCCGGCGCGTCCCGATCACCACTGTGGCACAACCAGTCGACGCCATCGCCGACGCTGCTTGGGAGCGTATCTTCACTCGAATCGGAAAAGATGACGCCCAGGTTCGGCACGTCATTTTTAAGAGTACTTTGATCAAACGAAGATCTACACTTGACCACTGAACGAAGGTTGAATCGCTGAACCCCAATTCGTCCCATGGATCTTCACGTTTAGTGTCACCCCAGGTACTCGTGTAGCCACACTGTGACGCGACTGAGATCATGCAATGCGAGCAAAAAGCCGCAATTTAGCTCCTGCGTGCCGATTTCGGCGATATTCCAGGCGAAGGCATTCGTGTTTCGGACCAACCCTATTTACGCGATACGCTGTTAAATCAGGCCTCGTTGGTGGCGACTACGTGCCCTCGACGGTGCTTAGCCGTGCAGCATTGATCACATTGCGAGCCATGTCCCGTGCCAGTATGGCGGCCTCGGGCATGTTCCGGACATGCGCCGTGGCAATTGCGCCTTCCCTCAACAGGGCGAGGTGCTCTGCCATCTGTTCCGGCTCTGGCAGTTGCGCCTCGCGGCATGTCTTTTGCAGGTAATCAACGATCCGCCTCTTGTGCTCGGACGCGCCACGCCAGTCTGAGCTATCGTTCGCGACTTGTGCAACTGTCACCATTGGGAGAATTCTCATCAGCACATTTCCGGGCCAGGACTGCCAACCGGTCGAGCATTTCGTGAAGCGAATGTGGTGCGCCTCCAGAGCTTGTGCCGCCATTGACTGACCGGAATACGGCAAAGCGACGATGCGGATCGCTCGTCGCGATATTTTTGTCGGCTGGATGTCGGCTCGAAAAATTCCATATTTTCTAATTTCTACATTAGCTTACAGAGAATGTCGGCTGTCGGTGAGAGCCGCCGGTTCGAAGAAATTCGGCACTATCAAACCCGATGCACAAAATACCATGACGCTCACACCTCCCCTGCACCACCGAAATCAGCCCGGAGTGCAGGCATGACCAAAACTAAACAAAACAAGTCGCTCAAGAAGCGGGACATCTGCTTCTCGAACATTACGGTGACCGAAAATGGGAAGCGTCGCCCATTGAACCAGGTCGAGAAAGACAACCTTATCGCCATGCTGATTCAAAAGGAGCGGCAAGATGCGCTCGACATAGCGCGGCTGGTACCTCGCGGCTCTTTCATTGAACGTGTCTTGAAGTTCTTTGATGCGTCCGATGTAAGCTACGCCCTGCCCCTGTTTCAGCTCATGTCTCTGGCGTCGTCCTTTCTCACCCAGCGCGGCGCAACGTTGAACATCTCAGGGCACAAAGCCAAGCGCCCGATCCTGTGGACAATTTCATTGGCAGCATCGGGGAGTTCGAAAACCCTGGCCTTGGATACCGTCGAAAATATCCTCATCCCGCCCCATGGAGCAGTCACGGTCCGCAAGTTGCCAGCACCAGGGTCGGACGCACAGTGGATCCTGGATCTCGCTGACGAAAACGGGGCATTCTGGTGCCAGGACGAGGTCGGACAGTTTTTTCAAAATTTGCTGAAGTCCAAGCAGTTCGAGAGGATCAAACCCTGGATCCTTGATGCCTATTCCAACAAGCCCATCAGTAATCGACTGAAAGGTGAAAAGGACAAGCTCACGATCGATGATCCCCACTTTATTTTCATGGGGATGAGCGTCCGAGAGACATGGAAATTGAATGTCGACGCCGCAAGCATGCTTGATGGTTTCTGCCAGCGTTTCAATTATGTCATCGCCCCTGCCCGCCAAGACACCGATATGTTCGATCATTTCCTGTATTTCCGGGGCGACCACATACCGGCCGTGCAGGCAAAGCTGAGACGCGACTGGGAAGCTTTGTGTGCGCAAGAGGGCGCACTTGACAGCTATTTCCTTGAGGATGATGTGCTGCCCTATCTTGAAGGATGGTGGCGCAATTTGCGTGACAGGTGGGGGGATGGCGCGGTGCCTGCTTCGTTTGTACGCCGGATCGGATACTCAATCCTGAGCTACCTGGTCATCCTCCACTTTCTGCTCGGGCTATCAAAACGCCCGATCGGTGTGGAAACAGCGGAGATTGCCACGAAATATGCCGAGTTCCATATGGAAAGCGCGTTCATCATGATGCGGGAGTACGGGAATGCTGAAAAAGACCACGTACAACGCGTCGCCGAAATCCGCTCGAGGCTTCGCGGTGATGGGTCTGGCTCTGTCACCGCGCGTGATGTTCAGCGCAGGCTCAGCAGTGCGCAACGTAAATCCCTCAGTACCGAAATGACGAGGCAGATTCTGGAAACATTGGACCGTCTGGAAACGCCGCCTGACCTGTTCGAGAACACCTTCACGACCCGCCATGAAAAATCCGAACTTCTTTTTGATAGATACCAGGATGTCCTGAAAACCGAGCGGCAACGCGAGCAGTGGCGCAACAAAAAGCGCCTTCGGGATATTCGCGACCGCTATGAAACAATCTTTGCCCACGATGGTGCGACCAATGATGATCACAGCTCTGGATCGTCAGCAGAAACAACAGGCGGCGATGTTCTGGATCTGAACAAGCACAAGAGGAGGCGTGCATCCTGAGGTCTCGTTCGGCATGGGGTCTAAGTCCGGCGAGACACCAACCTCGGCGATATCCTCCTCAGAAAATCATCGTACGCTTACCGGTAGATGTTCGAGCGATGCCCATGCATCTTCAAGCAATCGTTCCAACGTGCAATGCCATTGCGTAGGACCAATTGCCTCCATCCCCTTGGGTTGGAAGCGCTCAAGCCCCGGAACCGACCATCCCCAGCCCAAAAACTCCACTTCACTCGTATGCACCTCGGTGCGCCGAGATAAACAAGAAGAGACCGCTCACACCTGGAGGGGCAACGGTCAAGCCCACACCCAGCAGAACTGAAAACTGCCAGTTTGTCGATTTTTATTTTTCGCCCGACCGGATGAGACCAAACTTTGGCCGGTACCTTCGGAGCATTGCCTCTCGCAGAGTTTCTGGACAGGAACGGTAGGCGCTGGGAGGGCAGGGACCTGCCGCAACACATAAATAAAATGCCCGGCGGCCAGTGCTTTCGAAACGCTTGGGAACTGAGCCTTCGTCATGGGTATCCATACTGTGAAGGTTACGGTTGGGACATCAAACTGGGCGCGCGGCCGTTCTGCCATGCCTGGAACCTATGTCCTAAATCCGAGTCCGTCATAGATCCCACGTGGGCTATCGGCAATGGAGCGATCTACCTTGGCGTCGCGCTTACTCCAAAACAACTGATGCGGATCGTCGATCTCACCGGCCGCCTCGAAGTCTTGCAAAGTGGCCGAAGCGCTTCCCTCGCGCTTGTCAGTCAGGTTCTTGATCTGAAGCCGGTATCGGTTGCCTCGTAAGCACCGATGACGACCTGCGGGTAGGCGCGTTACGCTATTTCGACCGGGTGGGTCGCGATGGCGTGGCCTTAGCCGCTCCAGAGACCGGGGCCGAGAACTGGGACGCGCCACGGCTGCACCGGATGGACAATGTGATCATGGCGGCACGGGCCTTCGAGGCCGATCCGGAGAGCTACACGGCGCTGCGCGCGGAGCTCGGGGGAGGCGATATCCTGACCCATGCGGTGTGATCGCTGGGCGGAGCGCGCCCTATAGTGAACCCCATCGACGACGAGAACGCGCTCTGGATCATCAAGCTGCCGAAGCAGGTTGATACCTACGCCATGGCCCGAGCCGAAGTCATGGCCTTGCGTTTGGCGCGGCTCTGCGGGATCACCGCGGCGGAAGCGCACGTGATCAACGATGCGCCACATTTCCCCATGATCCGTGTGCGTCGCTTCGACAGGCTGGGTGCGGACCATACCGGACGCGTGCCCTATACATCTCGGCGCAGACGTTCCTGGGCGGCGGGCTGGATCATGTAGGTTCCTACGGGGAGATCGCTATGGCGATGCGCACGCATTGCGCCGATGCCTTGCCGCAGATCCACGAGCTGTATCGTCGATTGGTCTTCACCATCCTGCTGCGCAATACAGATGATCACCTGCGGAACCACGGATTTCTGCGCGCGGTCCGCGGTTGGGTGCTCTCGCCAGCCTTCGACATCAATCCCGAGCTTCACCCGGGCGGCTGGTTGCAGACGCCGATCTCTGAGATCCACGGGGCAGAGTGTTCGATCCGGGCCGCGCTCGACGCCGCGCCCTATTTCGAACTTTCTGAAAGTGAGGCGCGCGAAATGGTCGGGGCAATGGCGCGGATCATCGCGGCCGAGTGGCGCCCTATCGGGCGCGAACTTGGCATGATGCCAAGCGATTTCAGTGCACTTGCCACCGTCATGGAGAACGAGGACCTTGTTTGGGCTCGCTCTTTCTGACGGATAAGGGAATAGAAGATGAACTCTCGATACAACTGGTAAAGTTAGCATATGGGCGCAGCCTTTGTCGTCTGGCCCGCTGGATGGCGATCCAAGGTCGAGGTGCTGGAATCTGCCGGTGACGAGACTGCTATGGTGTGGTCAATCAAGCGGTGAACGACCAAAGCGGCTGTTCGTCCATGATGCGACATGACGCAAAACGGGCTTACTTTATTGAAAATTCAACCACTCTAAGAACCAACTTGAAATCTTGGATTTCCGCTCTCCCCATGTGTCATTCGCCAATCAAGAATTGAAAAAGTGTCGTTCAACGGGGATGTGTTAGGCTGTTCCGGCCCATTGGAGGAAAAGGGGTGTTTTAGACAGAACAGTCGGCGGGCTAAAATATAAAGCAGTTGGCGCCAAGCGCATGGGTATTTTGTTGCGGCGAGGATACAAGAGTAATGCACCCCCCATCGTTGAGCGGCTGCAAAATAGGAGCCGAGCCCATGGTAGATCCAGAAACACTTACCTTCCTTGCCGATCTTGCAACGAACAATCGCAAAGCTTGGATGGACGCCCATCGCGTCGAACGTGATGACGCCATGCGGAATTTTACAGGCATCGCGACGACGCTCCACGATTATGCGGATCGTTTTGATCCACTCGTGGCAGAGGCCCGGATCAAACCCAAGAAAAGCTACTCCAAGTTCTTTCAGGAGGCACGCGATCGTGTCGTGCCCGGCCTATACCGGACGGATGTAGATGTGTTCGCCAATGCCGGAGATCCCGCCGAAGATGTTGGATATTACCTGCACATCGAGCCAGGAAACTGTCACGCAGGGGCTGGAATTTTTCACCCCACCAAAGCAGCGCTTGCAAAGCTACGCGCACGTCTGGTCGATGACCCGCAGGGTTTTGCCGAAGTCGTGAACGATACGGAGTTCAAGGAGGCATTTGCAGATGGCATTATCACACGAAAGGCGTTGGCGGCGTTGCCCGATGGTTTTGACATAGCGAGTCCAGCGGTTCCTTATCTCATGATGGTCGGGTTGGGGTGCCGCAAAGACATCCCGGACACTCTTTTGTTAGACGACGACGTGATCGATCTGTTGATTGAGATATTTCGATCGGCACGACAACTGGTGCAGTACTTTGATTGAGGTTTTCCTCCTTGCGTTCAACTCTACTGAAATTGAAGCGCATGGCACTTACATACCAAAAGCAAAGTGTCTCGAGACCTATAGACCCCAGCGCACGTCGCTCCCGATCCTAATGTAAGCACGATGAAAAGGTAAAACCCAATGACAGAACACTATGAACGTCACCGCCAGGCTTGGACGACTGAAGAAATTCAGAAATTGCGTTTATTGGCAACAAAGGGAATGAGCTTGAAGTCGATTGCCAAAGCCCTCACGCGCTCAGAGGAGTCGACCAAGAGTAGAGCCAAGCAGGATAAGCTGAAGATTCAAAAAGCGCGCTGACGCAGCGTGCCTGCGCATATTTATTACACCGCGATAGCAAATGCCGCTTCAACAGCTCGACGAGGGCGTGGAGAGCCCGCTCTCTTCCAACAGCAGGGGTGCGCCGATAGCGCCACATGCTAAGTCGGCCCCAAAACATCGTGGAGGGGGGGGACCGGCCCATTGCCGACCTTCACCAATCGTGTCGACGCCGCAGCGTAGCTTCACGAGACCAACCATTCGTGCATCTTGCAGCATCCGAACAGGGATGAAGGTCAGGAAGCCGGACCAGGGCAAAACTGCTATTCCCTTTGAATGCATGAAGATCTTCTACCACCCCCACAGCAGCAATAATCATTCGATGTGTAGGGAAGCGCATAAGTTTGCGCGTCGCGGAGGGTGATGATAAATCTGAAATCGCTTTAATTCAATAACTTAATTTAACTGCGCACCGAGGCCGCACTTAAAGGTTTGCGCCAGGTTTGCCGCCTGCCCTGTCAAACCGAGTGATACTTTAAATTGACCAAAGGTCATGCTGCGGCCCGTGCTGATCTATACGCACAATCGCGCTCCAAGCTCGTTCGCAACAACTCGGTGTTTGGATTTATGGCCATGCCCATTGGGACGAGAGGCGCGATGATCTTCGGCTGGTGTGCCACGGCCGACGGCCCCGGAAATAGCCAAAGCTCACACTGCCCTTTCGCATCTGACCAGGCTTTCGCGTAACGTCCGAAGCTCTTGCGGGTCTTCGACACAGCTTTGTCTCATAGCCGGACAGCGTGGAGCAAAGAGGCAGCCCCGATGCGCCGCAAAGGGGTCCGCAGCCGCTGCGCCCAACTTTTGTTCGGGCAGACCCGCTTGTGGGTCCGGCAGCAATGTCGCCGCGAGAAGGACGCGGGTATAGGGGTGGCAGGCATCCGCGAAGAGCGCATCGGTCGCGGCTTCCTCGATCTTCTGCCCGAGATACATGACTGCCACATGGTCAGCCAGATGCTCGACCACAGCAAGGTTATGGCTCACAAAAACCATGGTAAGGCCAAGCTCTTTCTTGAGCGATAGCAAAAGGTTAATGATCTGAGCCTGCACCGAGACATCAAGCGCCGAGGTTGGCTCGTCACAGATCAAAACGCGTGGTCCGAGGATAAGCGCCCGCGCGATGGCGACCCGCTGCCTTTGCCCGCCGGAGAGCTCGCCGGGATAGGCATCGGCTAACCGCGCGGGCAGCCCCACCAGATCAAGCATCCGTTTGACCTCTGCATCGACATTCGTACCCCCATACAATTGCAACGGCTGACCGACCAGAGTCTGGATTCGTTTGACCGGATTAAGCGAGGCATTGGGATTCTGAAACACGGGCTGGATCAAACGCACGCGGTCTGCCACGGGCATTGTGCCGATCTTCTGGCCCGCGATCTCGATCTCACCGCGATCGGGTTTTAGCAAGCCCAGCATGATGCTGACCGCAGTGCTCTTGCCGCAACCGGATTCACCTACAAGGCCAAGCGTTTTCCCTTTGGCCACCTCAAGCGACAGGTCGTTCACGGCGACCAATTCTTCGGTCGGAGCGAACATGCCACGGCGCAGGCGGTAGGTTTTGCGAATATCGGTCAAGCGGATCATCGGGATCATGCTGTCACCTCCCCTGCCTTGACACATTCAATAAACTGCCCCTGTGCGGCGCTTATGCGTGGCACCGGATCGTGAGCGCACTCTGCTCCAGCAATGGCGCAGCGGTCGCGAAAGGCGCAGCCGCGCAAAGCGCCTATTAGCCCGGGCACGCGCCCCGGAATGGCGGGCAATTCGCTGCCGCGCGGAGTGACGCCCGGGACCGGAATCGCAGCGAGCAGCCCCTTGGTATAGGGGTGGCGTGGCGCAGCAAACAGACCGGCAACGGGCGCGCGTTCGGCGATGCGTCCGGCGTACATCACCGCAACATCGTTCGCGATGGCTGCCACCACGCCCAAATCATGGGTGATCAGCAGCAAGGAGAGGCCGAGGTCGGCCTGTAGCTCGCCCAGAAGCGTCAGGATTTGGGACTGAATGGTGACGTCCAGCGCAGTTGTCGGCTCGTCCGCGATCAAGAGCTTGGGCCGCCCCATGAGTGCCGAGGCGATCATAATGCGCTGACGTTGCCCACCAGAAAATCCGTGTGGATATTGCGTCAACCGCGCTGCCGGATTGGCGATGCCCACACGGTCGAGCATTTCGATGGCGCGGGCCTCGGCCTCGCTCCGGCTCAGCTTTTCGTGACGCATGACGCCTTCGGTCAGTTGCCGCCCGATGGTCAGCGTCGGGTTCAGGGCGCTGGTCGGGTCCTGAAAAATCATCGCCACATCGCGGCCACGCAACTTTGCCAGCTTGGCATCGGTTTTGGTAGTCAGGTCCTGCCCCACCATTTCGAACCGGTCACTTGTGACCTTGGCGTAGCGCGGCAGCAGCCCCATGATCGAAGTCGCCGTCAGCGATTTACCACAGCCCGACTCGCCGACAAGGCAGAGTGTCTCTCCCTTGGCGATCTGCAGATCGACACCCCGAACAGCGTTCAACAGGCCTCGGTCGGTGGGGATCGACACCTTCAAGTTGCGAATATCAAGCATCATTTCGGTCATTTTCGTGCCGGCCCCGTAATATCGCGCATGCCGTCGCCGAACAGGTTCACCGCCAGTACCAGCAGGCAGAGCGCCGATCCGGGCAGTGCGATCAGCCATGGATCAAAGAGAATATTGTCGCGGCCCTCGGAGATCATCAGCCCCCAGCTTGGCGTTGGCGGGCGCACTCCCAGCCCGAGAAAAGACAATGCCGCCTCCAGCAGGATCACGTTTGCAACCTCCAGCGAGACGACGACAAGGATCGTAGCGCGCATATTGGGCAGGATTTCGAGGAATAGGATGCGAGTGCGGCTGGCGCCGATGGCGCGCAGGCCTTCAATGAATTCCTGATGCCGCAGGCTCTGTGCGGCAGCGCGGGTCACGACGGCGAACCGGTCCCACAGAAGCAGCCCCAAAACCGTGATCAGCGTGGTCAGCGAAGCGCCGCCCAGCGCCACCGCCGCCAGTGCGACCAGCACGATGGGCAATGAAAGCCGCGTTGTGATGGCGAAGCTGATAACCAAGTCGATCCAGCCGCCGAAATACCCCGCAATCAGACCGAGCGTGATACCGATAGTGCCAGAGACAAGGATCACCCCCAGCCCGACACCGAGCGACACACGTGCCCCATAGATCATGCGAGACAGGTAATCGCGTCCGAGGTGATCGGTTCCAAGAAGGTGTTCCGGCACCGAACGATCATGCCAGAAAGGTGGCAGCAGTCGGCGGGTCAAGTCCTGCGCAATCGGGTCATGTGGCGCGATCAGCGGCGCAAGCAAAGCGATTAGGATGATAACTGCCAAAAGTGTGCCGCCGATCAGCGCGCCTGTATTGCCCCGCATCTTACGCCATACAGACGGGCGGACGGTTTCGATGTTGACGTCGGACATCAGGAGCCCCCCCTCAGGCGCGGATCCAGCACCGCGTTCAGAATATCGGCCAACGTGGTCAAGACCACGTAAAGCAGCGAAAGGATCAGAATGATCGCCTGCACCACCGGCAGGTCACTGCGCAGAAGAGATTCCCAAGCCAGTCGCCCCAGCCCGTTCAGTGCGAAGACGCTCTCGATCACGATGGAGCCGGATAGAAGCTGCCCCAATTGCACCGCTGACAACGACACCAACGGCAGCACCGCATTCCGCAAAGCATGGCGTGAAATCACCAGATGCATCGGCAGCCCCTTGGCCTTGGCCGCCCGGACATAGTCCGTGGCCAGCACGTCGATCATGCCCGAGCGCGTGATGCGCATGAGTTCGGGGATGGCGTAATAGCTCAGCACGATCACGGGCAGGATGTAGCCCTGCCATGTGTCCGCGCCCGAAATAGGGACCCAGCCATACCAGACTCCGAAGACCACGATGGCCATCAAACCCAACCAGAAGCTCGGGATTGCCTGCCCAGACACGGCGATCACCAGCGCAAGGCGGTCGATCCAGCCGTTCGGCCTTAGCGCCGCTGCGACCCCCAAGGGCACGGCGATCACCAAAGCGACGAGGAATGAGATGAAGCCGAGCGTCAGCGTGACGCCGGCTCGGTTGCCGATGATCTCTGTCACCGGCACATTGAAATAGATGCTCTGCCCCAGATTTCCGGTCAAAGCGCTGCCGATCCAGTCCAGGTATTGAACAACCAAAGGTCGGTCAAAGCCATAGGCCACGCGGATCGCTTCGGCATCCTCGGCGCGGCCACCAGAGCCCGCGATGGCAATCGCAGGGTCGCCCGACACGAACATCAGACCAAAGCTCAGCGCGGACACGGTCAGACAGACCAAGAGCGCCACGAGCAGACGTTTAGAGATGAAAGAGAGCATAGGTCTTTCCGTTGTGGGGGCCGGACAGCAGGGAGAGGACCGTCCGGCCCGTTACGTTGACAGGGTCAGCTTACCTCCAGCTGGCGCCCCACCAACGGGCGAACTCATCCGGGTGCGGGGTGAAGTTCAGGTCATTGGACAGGCCATAATTGACGTTGAAGTTGTACATCGGCATCCAATAAGCTTCCTCGGCAATCTTCTTGACGGCCATGGAGTAGTTCTCGGAGCGCACGTCGCGGTCTGATGCCGTGTCTGCCTCGGTCAGCCAAGTTGCCAGTTCGGCGTCTTGCACAAGGTCATCCGCGCCGCCGCCAAAGAAATTCGACAGGATGAATGCGGTGTCACCGATGCCGTAGCTGCCCCAGTTTGAGAAGAACGCCGGAAGCTCCTTGGCGCGCCACTTGCCGATACCCGAAGAATACTGCTGCTCGTTCAGCTCCAGCGTCACGCCGACATTGGCGAGATCGGCGGCCACGGCCTCGGCAGTCGGGCGCGGCATTGCGGCGAAGACCATTTCCATCTTGAAGCCGTCCGCGTACCCAGCCTCGGCCAGCAAAGCTTTGGCTTTTTCGGTGTCGTATTCATAGGCCGTGACATCCTGTTCACAGCCAAATTGCGCCGGGTTGCACGGGGTGTTGAGAACCTCAGAGGCACCGCCTGCGAAAGCGTCGACAATCGCGCCGCGGTTTGTGGCGTGGATAAGCGCCTGACGCACACGTTTGTCGGCAATCGGCGTGTCACCGGCCATCGCCTCGGGGGCGAAACCGACATAGCCGATGCGCATGATCGGCGCGCTTATGATCTGCACCCGGCCTTCAAGACGCGAAGCCTGATCCGGAGGAATACGCCAGATCCAGTCCAGCGAACCGGACATCAGCTCGGCGTATTGTGTGTTCATCTCGGGTATGGTGCGAACGGAGATCTTGTCGATGGTGGCGCCGGATTTGGGGCTGCCTTCGTAGTGACCCTCAAAGCGCTCCATCTCGTAACGGATGCCCGGTTCCTGGCTAACCAGTTTGTAGGGGCCGGTTCCGATGGGGGTGGCAGCCATACCGGCGGACCCGTTTTCTGCAAAGAAGGCGTGCGGATAGATCGGTAGTGCATCAGCCAGCATCTCGACGGCACCGGCAAAGGGCTTGGACATGTTGATGCGGACTTTGTAATCGTCCAGCTTCTCGACGCTGTCGATCCAGTCTACGGATATCGAATAACGGGTGCCGTACTCAGGGGTGATGACGGTGTTGAGCGTTTCAACCACGTCATCGGCGGTAAAGTCGGCACCGTTGTGGAACTTTACACCCTGGCGGAGGGTGAATTCCATCGTCAGCGGGCCAGTGAATTCCCAGGATTCCGCCAGCGCCGGCACGATCTCGCCGGTGTCGAGGTTCTTATAGAGCAACCCGTCATAGATGTGCCGCGCGAGGATCAGGCCCTGACGACCGGCGATCTTGTAGGTATCGAGCGGCTCTGGCTCGGCGGCGAAAGCGACGTTGAGCGTGTTGGACGCCTTGTCGGCAAGTGCGGGTGTGCCCAGTGTCAGCGCAGTGCTGGCAGCAAGGACGGCCAATGAAGTGAGGCCTTTTATGGAGAATGTCTGTGTCATGGATCTCTCTGTCGGTTGAGTGAAGGGAAGATGTGTTACGCCGGTTTTCCGGTTCTAAGCGGGTTGTTTTGCACTCCGCGTTATTTCGGCCAGTGTCTCGCCAGCACGCAGTCGTTCGAGGATTGTTAGCTCGTCCTCCTGCATTTTGCGGGCGCGCGCGGCATGGGTTGCGGCCTGATCTTTGTCCAGCACGGCAACCCCGTTTTCGTCGGCCAGAATGATATCGCCGGGCCGGACGGAGACACCACCACACCCCACGGTCACATTGAAGTCGCCGCCAAGCCCGCGCGGCTTGGTGGTGATCGGTGACCGGCCACGGCACCAGACTGGAAACTCTTCTTGTTCTATGGCGGATCGGTCGGTGACAAAGCCGTCGATTACCGCACCCACCACGCCACGTGCCTTGGCGGCCGCGGTCGTGACCGCGCCCCAACAGGCATGGCGAAGATCGCCGCAACGGTCGATGACGATGACCTGTCCGGGTTTTGCGGCGGACAGTGCCTCTGTCAGCATCGCGCCATCGTCGCCGAGCATACGCACGGTCAGGGCGGGGCCAAAGACAGTTCGACCAGGCAACAGGCCCTGCAGCGCAGGCGACATGAAGCCCGATTCAAGAAAATGCCCCAGCGTTGCTGTTTCGATGTCCGAAAGGTCGAATTGAGATGTCATGCCCTGTCCTGTCGCCTGATTTGTAGGAAAGGATGGCGGCAGGACAGCGGCAGGGTCAAATAGCCGGAGGTTATGGAAAGCATAACCTCCGGGTCGAAAGCGGCGCTCAGATCGCCGCGGTAACGATGAATTCCACCTTGTAGTCCCGCGTCGCCAACTTGGCCTCGCCACAAGCACGCGCTGCCGGATTGTCAGGATCGATCCACGCATCGTAGACCGCGTTCATTTCTTGAAAATCGGCCATGTCGGCCAGCCATATGATAACCTGTAACAGCATGGATTTATTGCTACCTGCCTCTGTCAGTAGGCGGTCGATGGCATCCAGACAATCTTGGGTCTGGGTCGCGACATCGGCACCGGCGGTGCCCACCTGACCGGCGAGGTAGACGGTGTTGTTGTGAATGACGGCTTGGCTCATGCGTGGGCCTGGGTGCAAGCGTGTGATGCTCATGGTTTTCGTTTCCCGATTAAATGAGTGGCAAGTTTAACCGAACCTGTGCAATGCGCACAGATGCGTGGCATAGCCATTATCAATTACAGGTATTAGCATTGACTATATGCTCGACGATGAAAAATAGGGCATTCTTAATCTAATCAAACAAGAAAACGATCAACAGCATGAACGCTCTGCCGCAACCCGACCTAAATTGGAACTTGCTGCGCATGTTTTACATGATTGCGAAGGAGGAGAGCATCACAAAGGCCGCCAAACGGCTCGGCCTGAGTCAGCCCTCGGTCAGCAATGCGTTGCAAAAGCTCGAAGCACAGCTCGGTTGCCAGTTGGTCTTTCGCGACAGCCGCCACTTCGAACTGACAACGCGTGGCGACAAAATATTCCAAGAATGCCGTGACATCTTTCACAGCGCTGGACGGATCAATCTCTTAGTCCGTGACGCCGAAGAGGAGGAGCGCGGGCAGGTCCGGTATCAGATCATCAGCAATCTGGTGTCTCCCATGCTGGACGAGTTGCTGCGGCTGTACCATCAGCGATATCCTTCTGTGGCCTTTCAAAGCGAGGTCCAGAACAGCCAAGCCATCGTGCGTTCGATCCAGCAGGGTCGTGGCACGATCGGATTTTGCCTGCTGGCCAAGCCAATGGTGAACCTGCCCTCGATACGGCTGTTTCGCGAGGAGTTTTGCGTATTCTGCGGTGCCGAGCATCCACTGTTCGGGCAGGAAAGCGTCGCGCTCCGCGATCTTCAGCGCGAGCCCTTCATCAGCTTTGCCTGCGCCACCGAAGGAATGGGGTTGGAGCCGATGTCGGTATTGCGCGAAGGCACGAGAATCGGCAACCGCATCAATGGCTTGAGTACCAACATCGAAGAGGTTCGAAGAATGATCGTGGCCGGGATGGGAATTGGTATCCTGCCCTTGATGACCGCGCAGGACGACATCAAGCGCGGCGACCTGTGGCCGATCAAGATCACGGATGAAACGATCGGTGCCGATGTCTATCTGGTTCACGCCCCGAGAGAAAAACTATCTCCCTCGGAGCAGAAGTTCGTTGATATCGCGCAGGAGCTTCTGGCAATTTACCCCGATATGGTGTGAGCGCGCGCCATATTGGCTGCTGCCAGATCCTGAAGCGCCATGCCGGCGGATTTGAAAAGGGTTCGGGCACTGTCATCGCTGCGGCCGGGATGCGTCCCCTGACACAATTCGGCCAGATCCGCGCGGATGTGCTCTGGCGTGATCTGCCCCGCCGCCAGCGGTTGGGAAAGATCGCCCGCAAGCGACGCCCCTGCCCGCAGATCGACGAAAACCTCGGCCTGCATGATCGCCTGATCGTCGCTTTCGCGCATGTCGCCCTTAAATGCGCCGATCAGATCAAGGTGGCTGCCGGATTTAAGCCAGTCACCATGGATGATGGGCCTTGTTGAGGCCGTGACCGTGCTGATCACATCCGCTGCGCGGCACGCTGTTTCAAGGTCGTCTACTGTCCGAGCGGGCAGGCCCTGTTCCCGGAGAGCTGTGGCAATAGCCGCTGCCTTTTCGCCGGAGCGCCCCCAGATTGAAACCGAGGTGTAGGACCGCACAGCACAATGCGCCGCCGCTACGGCGAGAGAAAGTTGCCCCGTGCCGACGATCAATAAATGACGGGCATCCTTGCGTGCGAGGACATCCGCCGCCAGTGCCGACGCCGCCGCCGTGCGCCGCGCGGTCAGTGTATCCCCATCCAGCGCCGCCTGCATCTGCCCGGTCTCGCCATCAAACAGCAGGTAGCCCGCATTGATTGTCGGGCGGCCCTTGGCGGCGTTATCAGGAAAAAAAGTCACCACCTTGACGCCAATGCTTCCACCGGGAACCCAAGCGGGCATGATCAGAAGCGATGCTTCGCTGCCATCGGGCTGGCTGATGCTCAGCACCTGCCGGTCCGGTGCCTGCACCGTGTTGCTGCGATACCAGTCGCGCAAATGACCGATCAGATCGGGCCAGTCCAGCGCAGCTTCAAGCGCTTCATGTCCGATCAATGTGCTCATCGGTCGGCCCGTTTGACGACGGCATGCAAAAGAATATTTAACCCGGCGACGAAATCCTCTGGTGTGCAGTTTTCTTCGTTGTTGTGCGTAATGCCGTTTTCGCAAGGCGCAAAGATCATCGCGGTGGGGCAATGGGTGGCAAGGAAATAGGCGTCGTGGCCCGCCTGGCTTTCAATATCACGCCAGTTAAACTCCATGCGGATCGCCTCGTCACGGATGCCGTCGATCATCTCGTGGTCAAAGATGTCGCCGCCCCATTCCCATTCATCCTCAATCTCTGCCTCACAACCACAACGCGCGGCGGATTCAAATAGCGCCCGGCGCATCTTTTCCGCCATTGCGCGGGTGGTGATCGGGTCGGGGTGGCGCACGTCACAGACGGCTTCGGCAGTGTCGGACAGGATCCCCGGCTTGTTGGGCCAAGCGGTCAGCCGCGCGGCTGTGGCCTTGCCGTCATGCACCGCGAAATCCCAGCCGATGTCATCAACGGCGGTCAGCCAGCGCGCGCCCGCCGCCAGCGCGTTCTTGCGCAGGTCCATCGGAGTTGGCCCGGTGTGCGAAGTCTGGCCCTTGAACGACGCCCGCATCCCGCGCACCGGATAGCCGCCGGTGACGATGCCAACCTGCCTATTTTCGGCGTCAAGGATCGGTCCTTGTTCGATGTGCAGTTCAAAATAGGCGTCGATTTCGCCGGCCTTGCAGGCACGTTCGCCGTTGTAGCCAATCCGCTCCAACTCATCACCGAAGCGCGCGCCATCATCGCCGATCAGGTCATGCACCCAGTCGATGTCATATTTGCCAACGAAACAGCCGGAGGCGACCATCGGGGGAGAGAACCGCGCCCCTTCCTCGTTGGTCCAATCGACCACCACGATGGGGCGTTTCGTGACATGGCCCGCATCGTTCAGGCTGCGGATCACTTCCAGTCCGGCCAGAACGCCGGCAACCCCATCGAACCTTCCGCCGTTGATCTGGGTGTCAAGGTGACTGCCTATCAGGATCGGCGGCAGGTCGTTGTCGCTGCCGTCGCGGCGACCAAAGATATTGCCGGCGGCATCCATTTCGACGCTCAATCCGGCCGCTTCGCACCACGACCGGAACAGATCGCGCATTTCACGGTCGGCATCGCCAAGCGTCAGGCGCGACAGCCCGCCGGGGCGGCCTTTGCCGATCTCACCAGAGGCTTCGATGGTGGACCAGAAACGGTCAAGATCGACACGGGTATCAGGGGTTATCGACATGGGAAACCTTCTTTCTTTCGAGGCCGAGATCAAAACAGGATGCCGGGGAGATCGGTTATCAGAGCGGGGAAGAGAACGAGAAGCAGCAGGACGCCGACCATCACGCCAAGGAAGGGGATCAAGTATTTGAACGACGCGCTGAGTGGGATTTCACCAACCCGGCAGGCGGCCATCAGGTCAATACCAAGCGGTGGTGTATTGGCGCCAATGGCGAGGTTGATTGTCAGCAGGATGCCGAAATAGACCGGATCAATGCCGTAGTGCCCAAGGATCGGCAGGAACACCGGCGCAAGGATCAGGATGATCGCAATGCTTTCCATAAAGGTGCCAAGGATCAGCAGGACCGCCATCATCATCAACAGCGCCACGGTCCCACTTTCAGTTGCTTGTGTGATACCGTTGACCGCCATCTGCGGCACTTGTTCGGCCGCAAGGATCCAACCAAAGACCGAGGCTGAAGCGATGACAAGGAGGATTACGCCGGTCATCTCGGTGGTCTCACGCAGGAGCCGCATCAAAGTGGACAGCGACAGCGCGCGATAGACAAACACCCCGATGAACAACGCATAGGCGACGCCGATCCCGGCGGCTTCGGTCGGGGTGAAGACGCCAAGGCGAATGCCACCCACGATGATGATCGGCGCCAGCATGGCAAGGATCGACCCTTTGGCGGCGCGGCCGAGTTCTTCCCAGGAGAATAGCTCCCCACCTTGCCAGCCGTTGCGGCGGGAAATCCACCAGGCAACAAGCATAAGGCCAAGGCCGAGCAGGATACCGGGCAGGATCGCAGCGATGAAAAGCTGGCCGATCGAACTGTTGGTGGCGGTGCCGTAGACAATCAGCACGATTGACGGTGGAATGACAGTACCAAGCGAGCCAGCACAGCCCAAGGCAGAGGCCGAAAAGCCGGGGGCATAGCCCTGATCTTTCATCGCCGGCAGCATCATTGTGCCGATGGCCACCACGTCGGCCACGCCGGAGCCCGAAAGCGAACCGAACATCATGCAGGCGATGATCATCACCATCGCCAACCCGCCGGTGCGCCGCCCGATCAATGCCGAACACAGCGCGATGATCCGGGGTGCAAGCCCGCCGTGGACCATCAGCAGACCCGCCAGCAGGAACAGCGGAATTGCCAGCAGTGTAAAGCTGTTGATGCCCGCTACGGCGCGCTGCGCCACCACCATCATCGGCGCGGCATCGGCGATCAGCAAATAGAACATTGACGACAGCCCAAGCGCCACGGCGATTGGCGCATCCAGCAGCACCAGCACGACGAAGACGACAAGAAGCAAAGCAAGCGCGAGGCTCATGCGCGGTCCCCTTTCAGGATCAGGCCCAGCAGCGCAAATCCGCAGCAAACGGGGAGGGAAAGGTAAAAGAGCCCCACGGGCAGCGAGAGCGCTGTGGTCTGGTGCGACCATGTGATCTGGGTCAGCTTCCAGCCAGTCCAGATGAATACCGCAAGGAAAACAAAACTTGCGAGCCATGCCAGAACGGCAAAACCCCGGCGCAGCGGCGCGGGCATCGCCACCAGGTCAAGCAACCCGGCGCGGAAATGCGTGCCACGCACAAATCCCGAAATCGCGCCCACAAAGGTCAGCCAGACCAGCGCCATGCGGGGCAATTCTTCGGCCCAGCGGGGTGTTGAGGAGAACAGGTAACGCGAGATGACGACATAGACGACCATCGCCGCAAACCCGGCCACCAGCGCCGCGCCGACCCGGCGCGCAGCGCGGTCGATAAAATTGGCCGCGCGCAGCGACCCGCTCCCGAGTGTCATGGCTTCAAAAATCCTTCCGGGCCACGGCAAAGCGTGCATTCGTCGCAATAGGCCGCAACCACCACCCATTCGTCGGAAATCACCTCGACCGTGTGATCCAGGCCGGGGGGCAAACGCACAGCGGTGCCCTCGGTCATGTGGTATTTCTCGCCCCCGGCCCGCAGGATCGCCTCGCCCTTGAGCGTCAGGGTCACTTCGTCGCGGGGATGGCTGTGGGCGGTGGATTTCGCGCCCTTTTTACCCGTGGTCACGGAGAGCTTGATAAAGCCCTCGCCGCGTTGAGCCGGGGAAAACAGCACCTTTTGCGTGAAGTCGTAAAGTTGCACCGGTTCTACCGATGCAACTTCTGTTATTTCAGGTCGCAGGGTCATTTGCGGTACTGGTTCAGGATGGTCAGAAGCTCTTCGCCATAGACATCCTTCTGGCTTTCCCAGATCGGCTCGACCGCTGCGATAAAGGCGGCTTTGTCGACCTGGTTGAACTGCATGCCTTTTGCTTCCAGCTGGGCGATCAGCTCGTCATTGGCGGCGGCAACCATGCCGCGCTGTTTCAGGCCCCAGGATGTGGCGGCTTCTATGACAATGGCCTGATCTTCGGGCAAAATCTTGTCCCAGACGGATTTCGACATGGTCAGCGTGGCCGCGCCCCAGATGTGCTCGGACAGCGAGACGTATTTCTGCACTTCGAAGAACGACGCAGAATAGATGATTGCGAGCGGGTTCTCCTGCGCATCGAACAAACCTTGTTGCAACGCGGAGTATAGCTCGCCGAAAGACAAAGGTGCCGGTTCTGCACCCAGACCTTCGAACGTCGCAAGACGCACTTTGTCGGGCGTGACGCGGATTTTCAAACCAGCGAGATCTTCTGGCTTTTCAACAGGGTGGACATTGTTGGTGATGTTGCGGAAACCGTTTTCCCACCAGCCCAGAACCTTGATACCCTTGCCGTCGAGCATATCGGCCAGCGCGACACCCAGATCGCCATCAAGCGCGGCAAAGGCCTGATCGCGTGCGCTCCATGCATAGGGCATTTCGATGATGCCCATGCGCGGCTCAATACCTTGAAACGACCCGGAACCGATCAGACCGGCCTGTACAGACCCGAATTGCAGGCCCTCGATCACCTCCTTTTCGCTGCCAAGCTGCCCGGAGGGGAAAACCTCGATTGCGACGCGGCCTTCGGTGCGGCTGTTGACCTCTTCTGCGAAACCAGTGGCGGCGTTGTGCCAGCTGTGGCTTTCCGGCAGGACGTGGCCAAGGCGGATCGACACGTCGTCAGCCAAGGCGGCAAGCGGCGTGAAGGCCAGAAGGCTGGCCACCAGCAGGCCGCCTTTGATCAGTGTGGTGGGGGATTTCATTTCGGACTCTCCTGTTGAGCATTATATGCCGCAGAAGAAATACGGATCGTGGATTCCAAGCAAATAGCCTGGACCTATGGCTGAAAAAGCTTTTTCGAATACTCGAGCGCCTGTGCGCAGTGTTTCACTTCGGCTACGCGTGAATGCTTGCAAACATTGTCGAATGTCACTGAGAACTGACCCGGTAGCCCCGTAAATTGTCACTGAGAATTGACCAATGTGAACACGATGCCCCAACGGTTTTGGTTGGGGGGATTTGGAGTGATCGACATGGAATTTTTGAGTGTTATCAGACGCTGGGCATTGCGTGACAAAATGCCAATCAGAGAGATAGCTCGGCGGACGGGACTGTCTCGTAACACCATCAAGAAGTATCTGCGCGAAGGCGCGGTAGAGCCGAAGTTCAAGACGCCCAAGCGTCCAAGCAAGCTGGCCCCATATGCGGATCGGTTGTCAGCGTGGCTTTTGATCCAGACACGCAAGTCTCGCAAAGAGCGGCGCGCATTGAAGCAAATGCATGCTGATCTGGTCTGGTTAGGATGTCCGCGCGTATCTGTGAAGAGCTATCTCAAACGACGTCGGATAACCGAACTGGGTATCGCCTTCGCCATGGGCACGCACCGCGTAACCAAGTTCAACAAGTGGCCTTTGTCTGGTGTTCTCCGGGTCGACCATTCGCCTCAGGGCAATCTGTTCTGTCGCAGCTACGGCCCATTGCGGCCCGACAATGCACTCGAAACGAATGGCTGTTTGCGCCCCGCACCCGGTTGCGGGATCAGGTCATCATGAGGTGCACCTTTGAGGAGAATCGGGAAGTGTTTAAAGTCAGGGCCGATCCCGCGTTGACACTAAGTGTAGATTGAAACCGACCAAATAAATCAGAGGGCCACCATCGGTATGTCGCTTAGTTTTCTGCGGGCGCGAGCCTACCGTTGTGTTTCTCGTCTTCCACTCCTCAAAGCCTACGGTGAGACAAATCCACTTTCTGAATAAACTGCCGTGCTTGGACCCATAGGTGCTGACGTCAGACAATGGGAAGTCTGCTGCGTCTTTGGCACGACATTTCCTTTCCCGCTTATCCACGAAAAAAAGCAGCAAAGCGCGCAAGGCGCTGACTTGGCTTATCTTTTCCGCCATCCGGCCACATTTTACGCAATTTTCCAGATTTGTTCTTTGCTGAACACCCGCCGGGCCAACATTGCTCGGTTGGCGGAACGAGCGGAGAGCCCTGATGATCACTGAACTGAAGTCGATCCCGGACATCTGGAAGCGGATGCCGAGCGAGATGCACGGGCGACGCTTCCTGGAGGGTATCATATGATCGACCGGCAGGCATTGTCCGCACTGTGGGTCGGTGGACTCTTCGGCGCTGCGCGGCCGGACCAGCAGACCTGGGCTCTACCAGTGCCGAGACTGTCGTCTCCAGTTCACAGTCACCACGCGCACCCCGATGCACGGCACAAAGCTCGACCTGCGTATCTGGATCTGTGCCATTTTCCTGGTGCTCACATCGAGCAAGGGTATCTCGTCGGTCGTGATGGCACGGCTCCTCGGGGTGAACCAGAAGACCGCCTGGAAGATGGGGCACGCCATCAGGGAAATGATGGACGACCGGAACGGCGAACTGCTGACGCTGGAGGACATCGTCGAGGTGGATGAGGCCTATGTCGGCGGCGCCCCGAAATCCCTATCGGGAGCCTACAATCCAAGGGGTAAGGGCACCGGAAAGCCGATGATCTTCGTGGCGGCCTCACGAGACGGTCAGGCACGCGCACGGGTCGTTCCCGATGACAAAAGGGCGACACTTGAGCCGATTCTCCTGGAGTGGATCGACCCTGCGACGACGCGCCTGATGACTGATGGAAGCACAAGCTATCTGAACCGCCCCGGGTTTACCGGAGAGTAAAACTCTCAAAAGGTGAGCCTCATGACAAACAAGAAACATACCCCGAGCTACACGGCCGAGTTCCGC
>NZ_SLZU01000030.1 GCF_004342065.1 Primorskyibacter sedentarius
CGGCATATCCGATTGACCCAAAGGCGCTCCGAGCGTCAGCTTTCGGGGATCAGCCCGCTTGATTGTGCGACTGCAGCAGAGCGGATGCTGCGCCTGGCATGAATGTCAACTTCGGGCTGCCTGCGGTCACCTGCGACGACGACGGCAACTGCCCAGGCCGGTGGTCACGACGTTGCAGGACCGAAAGGCGGCAAAGAGCCCGATTCCAACCGATGCTGTACTGCGCAAGAATGTCCGCTTCTCGCGATGCGGCCAAAAACGTGACAAAATCAAACCGAGATTGGCCAAGGGTTTGTGGCACAGATGGCCCACATACGCTGACTGCTATGCGGGCGCTAACCTTTGAGATAACTTGACCGCAGAGTTGCGCCTAAAGGTATGCATGTGACAGAAGACACGATCCCGATCCATAAGCGAATTGCCGACCGAATGCGCAGACGGGCGCGCATGTTCCAAGTCCAGGCATACCTGCTACTTGCTATCACGCTAGCGATTGCTGGCTATGCTGCCTTTTTCTTCGTTGTTGAAGACCAGACATTCAGTGTCAGCTTCAACCAGGCCAATCTAGAGAACTCCAGGATCGAGTTCCCGGAGAGCAACATCTTCGATTTCCTGACAAGTGCCATCCTGCGCATTGGAGCGGTGTTGCTCGCAGTCTTCGTTATCCAATTGCTCTTTTCGCTAGTTCGATATCGAGTGAAGCTGTCGGAAGACCTAGACAACCGCGCTGACATGATCGAGCTGTGCTTCGACGATGAGAACAAGCTCGAACTCGTAAAGGCCGTCGCCTCCATGCAGGGCACTGATATCGGCTCCATGCCGGATCATCCTTACGGCAAGTTTGCGGACGCTATAAAAGAGATCGCCGGGAAGCTGCCTAGCAAATAGCCGCGGCCACAACTCATACGTTTTTGGCCATGACGATAACGACCGTTTTTGGAGCGTCCCGAATTCCGTAAGCAGCCCTTGGCGCAGCTGCAGCGAATTCACGCTTCGTCCCGCGTCCTGCCAGTTCGAGCATTGCGCAGCGAACGGTTGCGCTTCCCGAAGCTGCCACTCCTGACCCGCGCAGCGAAAGACGAGGGAGAGCCCTCTTTGACCGATGCTGCGCGTTGGATGAATGTCTGCTAAGTTGAGACATGTGGGCTTGGCTCTTCACCACACAAGAACGACTTCAGACTGTTTTTGAAGAAGTGGTTCCAGCCATCAAGGCAAATACCCCAACAATTCAGCGTCGGCGTTAGTCCATCATGTGTCATATTGATCTCGGTCTTGTCTCCAACCGTTTTGAATTCCCAAATGATCTTTGTTCCCAGCCACTCTTGATCGATCTCCTTCGGTTGGCCTTCGACTTTGTGGTGCGCGTCGGTGCATATCATCTCGATGCCGTTGGGACATTCGAAAGATGTGGCCTCAAACGTCCAAAACCCATACTCGGGCGGGAACCGCGCGGTCACTTTGTCACCAACCCCGTTGAGGCTCCCTTCGGTGGACCGGGTCCACCACTTGTCCATCTGTGTCGCGACAGCTTGGAAACAGGCCTCCTGAGATGCAGGCACTTGGATAGTTTCTTCATAGTTTTTTGACAGTTCGATCAAGGTAAGCTCCATTGAGGTGGTTCGATCTTACCATACTCAATACATTTGATTTGAAAAGTAGGCAGTATTTTGGTACTTAAGTATCAAAACAATACTATTGGAGCTTCAATTGAAAGTCGATACCAGTTCGAACCTTTGCCCCGCACCACTTGTCTTCGCGATGATCGGTGGGAAATGGAAGCTTTCAATACTGCAGATACTCATCTTTGATGGGACAAAGAGGTTTGGGGAGCTTCGGAAAGGGATCCCTGAAATCACACAGACGATGCTGACAAAGCAACTACGGGATCTGGAACGCGATGGTCTAGTCAAAAGAGTGGTTTATGCCGAGGTGCCCCCAAAAGTTGAATACAGCGCCACCGAAGACGGCGTCGGGCTAATGCCTGCATTCAAGGAAATGCACTCATGGTGGGAAACACGAAGGCGTTCGCCAAAGGCACCATGAATGTCGTGATATCGCTGCGTCATATGGCTGGAAATTGAGGTAACCCTAAGGAGAGCAGACCTTGCCGAAGCAATATTAAATGTCCGCTTCGTCCGCTGTGCCGTTGTTCGACCTTCAAAAATGCTGCGCGAACCACGAACGGCTGCAATGCCTAAGCTGCGCCGCGACGTTCTACCGGCCTTGGCGCGACAACCAGGCGTGCTCTGCAAGATTCTGCAAAGGGCGCTTTCTGCGCATCGCTGTCGGACGAGCGCCCTGCGGCATATCCGATTGACCCAAAGGCGCTCCGAGCGTCAGCTTTCGGGGATCAGCCCGCTTGATTGTGCGACTGCAGCAGAGCGGATGCTGCGCCTGGCATGAATGTCAACTTCGGGCTGCCTGCGGTCACCTGCGACGACGACGGCAACTGCCCAGGCCGGTGGTCACGACGCCGTGGTGCCGCAAGGCGGCAGAGAGCCCATCTTGACCACTTTCTGCCATGCAGCCACTGTCCGATAAACCGCGCACTTGTCTTTGGAGATGACAAATATGGGTTCGATCCCGCTTTCATTTTCGGTACTGATAGTATTTCCGATTTGGCATTACCTTGTCTCCGTAGCTTTTGTTTGGCCAAAGTTTAGGGCTTGGAAAAGAACCGCAAATAAAGAAAATGCTACATGGAAAGAATTTAAGATCCGAGTGTTATGGCACAACGAACCGCCGCATAAGCTTTCCCCTTTCTGGGGAACATTGAAACAAATCACATCGTTTCTCGGCGGGTGTCTCTACTTGTTGGCGACGGCTGGCATCGGATGATTTTCATGTCACACCACAAACGCAAACATTGATAGTTCTTGAAAGCGGTCATTTAGGTTTAAAGAATAAACGGCAGCTTTGTCCGCGTCCTGCCAGTTCGAGCATTGCGCAGCGAACGGTTGTGCTTCCCGAAGCTGCCACTCCTGAACCGCGCAGCGAAAGCCGAAAGAGAGCCCACTTTACCGGTTGCTGCACAACACCCCAAAGGCTGCTTTGCGGATTGCTACCGCTTGATAGACCAGATCATTGCAGTCTCGTAGCCAGCGGATTCAAGCAACTCGATCTTGGACGCCCATCCCGCCGGGCAGACGACAAAGGCGGCTCCCATACCACGGTTGGCAAACGCCGTCTCGGCCGCGCGCAACAGTGCATTGGAAGCCTCACTGCCTCGGTCAAGCGCCGTCGGTTTGGCCAGCTCATGGTGGTAGTAGTCATCAATCACACCTGTCCCTATGATGTCGTGGGCAGGGGGAAAGTGCAGCCGTGAGGCGGGCTGTGCGATGATGTAGCCCCTCAAATCCTCGGCCTCTCCCAGAACCATCATGTCCCGATCCCGAAGCGTCAGGCTCCGCGTCATCCATGCAGAAAAACGTGGATCAGCCTCGGGATGAATTTCCCAGAACGGGTCGATTTCGAAAAGAACCTGCCGGTTCTCGGCGCTGCGTGCAACGATACCTGGCACATCTTCTTCCGTCGCTTGTCGAACACCCGCGGGCATTCCCTGATCGCCAAGGTCACTACGTGACAGATAAAGCGTGAGAGGTTCATACCCGCTTGCCTCGAACGCGGTTCGCCAGATTTCACCTACGACGTAGGATGCCAGCTTGATCCGGGCACCGGCTTCGTGAAGGGCGTCCTCGGCTGCGGCCAACAGGTCGTCAACAGTGCCGCTCGGTGCATCGGCTGCAACAAAAGAGTCGGGCAGGATCAGTCCCGGCTCGCCGAACGGGCCTGCATAGATTGGGGGGATCGGCAGCATCATCGCATGGATGACACCCCTGATCTGACCCCCATCCTCCGCGACACGCCAAAACTGTTGAAAGGGTTGTTGTTCTGCCGTCAGAGCAAAAGTCAGCGCCTTTTCAATCTGCGCGGGCGCGTCATCTGCCATCTTCCAAAGGATCGCATCCTCTGCACGACGTTCCTGCGCATCCAGCATGAGGAGCTCAACCAGGCGCGGCATGTCGTCGGGTGTCGCTGGACGGATAGTCTGAGTCATGGCTTGGTCTCTCTTGGTTTTTGCTGAGTTTTACTTCCCCGGTTTTATCGACCGACTGCACCAAATTGACAAAGCGAGATAATTCCATCAGCGTTTAGAAAAACTATCGCCTTTGAGGCATCAAATGAAGAACGTAAACCTGAACGCGCTCCGGGTGTTCTCTGTCGTCGCATCCCACGGGAACCTGCAACGTGCGGCTGAGGAGCTAAATCTATCGCGTGGCGCAGTCTCCCAGCGGATCAAGCAGCTCGAAATCGAGCTGGGGGTGGTTCTTCTCGTGCGTGGCGCACGCGGTGTCTCGCTCACGGCGGAAGGTGAGCGATGCCATGCAGCCATGCAAGACGCCCTCGCGACGCTTGACACCGCGTTGGTGGGCATTTGCAAGGACGGTGATCGTGTCACGCTACACCTTGGTTCTTCCACCGCAACGAAGTGGCTGATGCCCCGGATGGACGCTTTCGCGGCCAAGTTCCCGAACGTATCCCTCACCACACAGGTCCATGAGCAGATTCTTGCGCGCAGTCTGGGCCGAAATGAAATCGCGATCTGGCCGGGCAAAGCGCGCGACACGAATGCAGCCCACGGATCGCGCCGCTTGGCCGATATCCGCCTTGTTGCCGTATGCAGTCCTGATTTTCCGCGACCGGATTGGCCAATGGGGTTGGAGACGTTGCTGACGCTGCCACTCCTTCAGGATGCACACCGACGGTGGGAAAAGCTGATCCAGGAAACCGGGTATGGCGACACACACAAGCTGCTCAACTTTGACCGATCTGCCTTGGCTCTCGATGCAGCTATCGGTGGTCACGGCATTGCCATCGCGCCGACGTACATGGTGGAAAATGATCTTCGGTCAAAGAAACTGGTGGAGATTTGGGTCGATCCCGACCCTTCTGATGATGAGCTCTATATCTCATGGTCAAAGGACCATCTGAGCCAGACGCGCATCAAGCGGATCGTTGATTGGATTGCGTCTGAATTCGAGTGAAGCAGAACTTCGGTTCGGGAAAGCGAACGGAAGCAAAGTCCGCGCTGTGTGAATTCGGCATGCTGAGAATTTTGCGGGCGCAGCGAAGGTCCGGTCTGGTGAAGCTGCATTGCAGCGCCTGACGGCATTTGCGATGTCCGTTGTGGGCCGTCTCTGCCGGAGCAGCGCCGGGTCAATCGCCAGATGCAGCGGCGCATTCAAGGGACGCAGAGAGCCCATTCTACCGGATGCAGCGGGATGCGCGACCGAAACTGTCACTGGTTGCCGCATGCAAAACCAACTACACGAAGCCCGAGATCCGGGAGGAGCGGCCAGATGCAGAAAATCACATTGCCCGAGCGGCCGCATTGGCGCGAGCATGCCAAGGAGGTCGGGTTCACCTTTGCCGATATGCATGGCGAACCCTACTGGGACGAATCCTCTGCCTACGCCTTTACGCTGGACCAGATTGAAACCGATCTGGAAGACCCCGCAACTGCGCTTCACGCCATGTGCCGGGAGGCCGTCGCCCATATCGTCACGAGCGAGCACCTGATGGATCGCTTGGCGATCCCTGAGGCGCATCGCGATCTTGTTGCCGAAAGCTGGCGCAGCAGTGATCCTGAAATTTACGGGCGGTTCGATTTCGCTTACGATGGCCAGAGCCCTGCCAAGCTATTGGAATACAACGCCGATACACCGACGTCGCTTTATGAAAGTGCTGCGTTTCAGTGGCGATGGCTGGAGGATCAGCTCGAGGCAGGGGTGCTGCCAGAGGGCACGGACCAGTTCAACGGCATTCACGAGGCGCTTGTCGCGCGGTTTGGCGAGGTGTTCGAAAGCGGAAGCGACCTGCATTTCACCGCCGTCGCCGGCAATCCCGAGGATTACGGCACGGTCGAGGCCATGGGTTGGGCGGCCCGCGAGGCGGGTTTGGGCGCGCACTACTGCGATCTCGACAAGATCGCCCTGAGCGACGATGGCCAGTTCCTCGACGATCAGGACCGCCGGATCGCGGTGCTGTTCAAGCTCTACCCCTGGGAAGACCTGTTGCGCGACGACTATGCCGAGCACATCGCTGGATCGGGCTGTCTGTTAGTGGAACCAGCCTGGAAAGCGCTCTTGTCGAACAAGGGGCTCTTGCCGGTGCTGTGGCAGATGTTCGAAGGCCATGCGAACCTGTTGCCCGCATTTTTTGAAGAGGACGTGACCGACGCCATGTCGGGCCGCGACACCGTTCCAAAGGAAACCGCAAAAGCGATTGAGCGCGCCGAAGCACAGCTTGAAACCGGTCATGTGCGCAAGCCGATCCTGTCGCGGGAAGGGGCTTCCGTCTCGATCCACAAATCCGGCGCACTCATCGAGACGTCAACAAATACCGAGTATTCCGAACACCCCTTCATTCTTCAGACATATGCACCACTGCCCCAGTTCGATGGCTTTCGTCCGGTGGTTGGTGCATGGGTTATCGGGCAGGCTTGCGCGGGCATCGGCATTCGCGAAGACCGATCCCGCATCACTCAGGATTTATCCCGGTTCAAACCGCACTATATTACTGTGTGAACCGCACGACATACAGCCCTCTCAGCAGAAAGCACGATTGTCATGACCAAACGCTCAAAACGGGTTGCCATCGCGATCCTCGGGGCCGCTGCCTTTACCCTTGCTGGCTGCGAAGAGGAAAATGTCGATGCCGCCGCCTTTCCCGACCTGCAAAGCTGCAAGGACGAGGCGGCGCTGCGGGGGGCGATCACGGCCCAACAATGCGAGACCGCCTTTGCAGAGGCCGAAACCCTGCATGTCGAAGCCGCACCCCGCTATGACAGCCTTCAGGTCTGCGAAGAACAGCACGGTGAAGGCGCCTGCGGTTCGGAAGCGGCGGCGACGCAAGGCGGGTCGGGCAGCATCTTCATGCCGCTCCTGGCGGGCTATCTTATCGGCAACATGCTGGGCGGACGGACAGGGATGGCTGGCGCGCAGCCGCTTTACAAAACTTCGGATGGCAAGTTCACCAATGCCGCGCGCTCCAGTACGTTTTCGACCAATCGCGGCGCGGCCAAGCTGAGCACTTCGCAATTTGTTCGCCCGGCTTCGACCGTTGGCAAAACACCGATGACCCGCGCAACGGCAGCCTCTCGTGGCGGGTTCGGCAGGACAGGCGGCGGGCGCACCGGTTTTGGCGGATAGGGCTGGACTTACGGCCTTTTCAATGACTGCTCACAGAACTCGGTAATGGCATTCCCATTGGTGCCATTGCACAATAGAGTGCCTGCCAAATGGTCTATTTCATTAAGGAAAAAATCGCCGCTTGGCGAAGGAGCCATCGCACCGCCATTCCGCGGAATGTCGGGCAGTTCACGTCGTTTGCAGTGCGAAGGTTTCTGTCCGAACGCTTGAGTGCCTCTGCGGCCGCGCTGACCTATTCATCGCTGCTGGCACTTGTCCCGCTCTTGGTGATCGCCTTTGCCATTTTGTCCAGTTTTCCTGCCTTCAATGTCGTCAAGGATCGGATGCAGGCGCTGTTCTTTCAGACGGTTGTGCCCGAAGCCGGGGCGGCCATCGCGGATTATCTGACGGATTTCACCGGCAACGCCAGCAACCTAACGTCTATTGGTATTCTCGCGCTCGCGGTGACGGCGGTTTTCCTGCTCGGCACGATCGAGGCCACGCTCAACCAGATCTGGCACGTCGAGCGACCGCGCCCCATTTTCGTGCGCTTTCTGATCTTCTGGGCCATCCTGACGCTGGGCCCGCTGCTGATCGGCGCGAGTTTTGTGCTCACATCGGATTTGGTGGTCTATCTCAATCAGGCGGACCTGCCCGGTTTCGTGAGCCCAGCCAACGCCACACGCCTGTCCGAGACATGGCTGTTCAGCAAGCTTGTGGGCCTTGCCATCAGCATCATCGGATTCACGGCGCTTTTCGTCCTTGTGCCGGCGCGCCGTGTCCGGATCTGGCACGGTGTGATCGGGGCAACCATTGCGGCGATTGCCTTTGAAATGCTGTCGTGGGGCTTTAACGCCTTCCTGACCTCCGGGTCCAGCTATCAGACAATTTACGGCGCGGTGGCGGTTGTGCCGGTGTTTCTCGTCTGGGTCTATGCGTCGTGGATGGTGATCATTTTCGGGGCGGTGGTGGCGGCGTCCATCCCCGATTGGCTGATTGCCAAAACCAATATTCCCACCGAAATCCTGCACCCGTCCGACAGGCTCGTCATTGCCGCGGCACTTCTGGCGCGCCTGTACGAGCAGTCCCAGGACGGCGGCACGCTGAACGAAGACGATCTCGTTGAAGCCGCGCCTATCGAAGCCCGCGACGAGATTTTTGAGGCTTTGCATGTCGCGGGTTATCTGATGCGGAGCGAAGACAATCGGGTGGCACTGACCCGGGATCTGACGACGACGACGGCCTTTGAACTGGCCTCGGACCTTAACCTGACGCTCGGACTTACGCCAAGCGAGGACAGCGAGATCCCAAACGAAATTCGCGAACGTCTGATGCGACGCACCGCAGGGCTTGGAAAGCTGTTGAACGGGCTCTCGCAAGCCGAGGCAGAGATCCTTAACCGGCCTCTCTCACAGATCCTGACCGCAAAAGACGACCGGAAGGCTCTCGCAGCTCGTCTGTAACGCGGGATTTCGGGGTCGCGTTGTCCGTTTTCAAACACGACATCTTGGCTCTCGAAGGTCGGAGCGGATCATTCACCGGTCAACACACCCGAAAACCACCTTGTCTGCGGTTCTGTTGGACGTCCCGAGCGCTTGGGTCCGCTTTGGCAGCGGCAGCAATGGCAGAAGCAGGGCAGGCGATGGCTTATGCTGAAACCCATATTATTGTCACTGAGGTCAATTTTATGTTCGCGGCCTCTTAGGACACCTTTGACGAAACACCAGCCGCATTCATTGATCTGTTCCGTTTGGATGATGGCAAGATCGTCGAACATTGGGATACGATTTCTGAAATCCCCGCCGAGATGCCACACGACAGCGGCAAATTCCAAACTTTAGGCACCCTCTTTCATACGAATGAGGGTGCCTGATAACCACCAAGGAAATGTCATGAAACGAACACCTGAGACCGACAAGGCCAACGTCATCGCGTTCTATGAGATGATGTTCAACGACTGCCGCCCCGCCGAAGCGATCGCGACCTATGCAGGCGCGGACTACATTCAGCACAACCCACATGTTGGCGACGGCAAGGATGCGTTCATCACCTATTTCGAGAAGATGGCCGAAGAATACCCCGGCAAGCGGGTCGAGGTGAAACGCGCATTCGCAGATGGACAGCACGTCATTCTGCACTGCCACCAAATATGGCCAGAGGGATTGGAATATGCAGGTATCGACATTTTTCGTTTGGATGATGATGGAAAAATCGTCGAGCACTGGGATGTGCTGCAAGTCCTGACGGATCACAGTGCGAATGAAAACGGCATGTTCTAACTGTGAACCCGCGAGCAACAATTGGCGCAACCGCAGCGAAAGGGCGCTCCGTCCCGCACTGGATAAATTCACCTTTCGAAAAAGCTGCGCAATGCATGAAGCACTGGTTTGGTGAAGCTGCATCGCAGCGCTTAACCGCATTGGCAAGGTCGGCAGGGAGCCCAAAGTGGTATCACAGGAAGACCCGGCAAATATCAGCTTCGCAGTAAGATAAAGTCTCTTGTAGTATGAAGCTGACTATTTCTATCGTATCGCGACGCTTCAGCTCCAACCCTGCTGAAGGCCAATCAATAGGTCAAGTTCAGTAAGATCTTTTACAGGTGAGCCCTCACGTTTCACGATTTTTCGCATTTCTCGCGCCATATGAATATACTTTGATCCGAAGCTGGACCCGCGAGGAAACTCAAGATTATTAAATTTGAGATAACCTTCTATGGGTTTGTTCCAGACAGGATATTGATCTGGAAATTCCTTACAAAGAAATTCAGTGAACAACGACTTCCTAGTCGGATTTTTCAACTTTTCCAGTCTGTCTAACTCGACCCTAACAAGGTCGTCTAGACTGGACGTTTTGCTGTCTCGCACCTTGATCAAGCTATGGCAAATCTCTGATAGGTTAGATTTTTTACCAGTAATTTTCCATACATCGCTTTGAAATGAAATTAAGTGATTTCCCCCCCATAAAGCAGTAAACTCTTGATAAAAAATTGCATTTGATAACTGTCCAGTCGCGCACTTTTCAACCAAAGACATAAATGTGTCTCTAGTTTCCATATAGGCTTTCATTTGCTCATTGCGGCGAAGAAGGTTCCTATGAAAATTGGTTGGAACTTGGATATCACAGGCCTGCAAGCCCTTCTTACTGCCATCTTTCTTTGGTTTTTTTGGGGGCGGTGGGGTACCTTCTTTGTACTGATCAATCCAATATTCATTCACCTGCGAGCAGTTTTTTTCAATATTTTTAATCCACTCGCATGTCGCATCAAATTCATCAAGTCCAATTTCCGAAGAAATATTAACTTCATAGTTTGTGGTGAATGCCGCATTTGTTTGATTGGAGGAGCCAATTACACAATAGCAATCACCTGTTTGATCTTTCCAAAAAGCCGCCTTCGGATGAAAGCCGGAAATCAAATCTGCGGCTAAAAAATTGCATTTTTGATCGTTTGGAAGCCACATCAATGCGTTTTTGAGTGCTTGTTTGCGCGTAATCCCAAAGTCAGTTCCTACGATCAGGCGAAATTTACTGCACCTTGGGTTTAACGCCGCCGGGTAATCCCATGCCGTTAAGTAAGCACTTAACACATAAAGCTCAGTTGCTTCCAAGAAAGCTTTCTCGTAAAGTTTTTTAGGGTTCAGACTTTGATTTGAAGGTCCTAAAATGAGCGGCATATCAGTTTCTCCTGTTTGGAATTTGAGTTTGTAATGTTAATCTTGTAAAATATATCATTTAACCTAAGATGATGGATCTTCCTCCAACAGCGTAAGCTGTAATGCCACATGCACAGCCCAATGTCTTCTTTGTCCGCGCTGTGTTTATTCGCCTTACATCCGACTTTGCGGTTGCGGCGAAGGTCGGTAATGACGGGCCGCACTGCAGCATGACCGAGACGGAGCGAGCGGCTTAGTCCTTGGGCCGTCCGTGTCGCCGCCACTATCAAGATCCAGCGAAGGCTGCGCTGCATCCGAAGGCAGCCCCGAGCCATTTTCCACCATTTGATTGACGAGGGATCCCGCCGACGATAGGCAACGTCCCATGGAAAACACGACACTCATCGCAATGACTTGGTGGCTGGCCTCCTGACAGGGTGGCCGGATGACCAAACGTATTCCGAGGCCGCCGCATGGGCGGCCTTTTGTTTTCCAAGCTCCCCCGATGCGCGGCCTCTCATTTCACGAGAAGGCGCAAAATGAACAAACCAACCATTCTGACCGGCGACCGCACGACAGGGCCGCTTCACATCGGGCACTATGCAGGCTCACTTGCTAACCGGCTGCGCTATCAAGACAGCCATGAACAATTCCTGCTGCTGGCGGATACACAGGCCCTGACCGACAACGCCCATGATCCGCAGAAAGTGCGGCGCAGCGTGATCGAGGTCGCGCTCGATTATCTGGCGGTGGGCATTGATCCCATGCGCACGACGATCTGCCTGCAATCGCATCTCCCGGCGCTCGCCGAGTTGTCGATGCTCTACCTGAACTTCGTCACGGTTGCGCGGCTGGAACGGAACCCGACGATCAAGGACGAAATCCGCGCGCGCGGGTTCGGGCGCGATATTCCTGCCGGCTTTCTCTGTTATCCGGCGGCACAGGCGGCGGACATTACGGCTTTCAAGGCGACGGTCGTGCCGGTCGGCGAGGATCAGGCCCCGCTCATCGAACAAACGAACGAGATCGTCCGACGGGTCAACGCAACAGCAGGCAGACCTGTGCTGCCTGAAGCGCGGGCGATCATCCCCAGGGCGGGCAGATTGCCCGGCATCGATGGCAAGGCCAAGATGTCGAAATCCGGTGGCAACGCCATTGCGCTGTCCGCCTCGCCCGAAGATATCCGCGCCGCTGTGAAAGCGATGTTCACCGATCCCAACCACCTGCGTGTCGAAGACCCGGGACATGTTGAGGGGAATGTGGTCTTCACCTATCTTGATGCCTTCGATCCAGCCCAGGACGAGCTTGCCGAGCTCAAGGCGCATTATCAGCGCGGCGGGCTGGGCGATGGCAAGATCAAGGCACGTCTGGAAGCTATCCTTCAGGACCTTATTACCCCAATTCGCGCGCGCAGAGCACGGCTCTCCCAAGACCGAGGGTACATCCTTGAGGTGATCAAAGAAGGTACGGAGCGCGCGAGAGAGCGCACCGAGGCGACAAAGCGCGATGTGGTGAATGCCTTGGGTCTGTTCCAGTTGTAGGTGTGCAGAGGCGGGCGAGCCGGGTGAACCCGTTTCGTCCGCTGACCGACGTTTCAACCTGAAAAATGCTGCGCGATGCGCTAATGTCCGGTCGACCGACTGCGCCGTAGCATTGGGAGGGCTTGGTCAGTGGCAGCAACGGGCCGCTTGGAGACCCGCGCGCACGGGCTTATTCGCCCGGCCGTGACTGAGACGCCAAGGTGTTTAGCACCGCGACCTCGGGCCTTGGCAGCGTGCGTACCAGCACAAGGGCGATGGCGGCTGATAGGGCTAGTGTCATAAAGGCGGGGGTATAGCTGCCAAAGCCGTCGAACACCCAGCCGGTCAGAATTGGGCCTACCGAGCCTCCCAATGTGCCGAAAAACAGCACCGTGCCAAAGATTGCACCATGCGCGCGCATGCCGAAATATTCGGCCACTGTAGGCGAGACCACGACGAACAGTGCCCCGTGGCCAAAGCCATAGATCGCCACCACGATGAACAGCCCAACATGCGCGGTGGTCAGGGTAAGTGCAGCTAGGCTTGTAAGCAGCACCAGTAGGCAAATCGTATAGGCCATCTTGCCGCCGAGCCGGTCGACCAGTCCTCCCATGATCAGGCGCCCGGCGATGCTGGCCGCGCCGATGACCGACAGCATTGTCGCCGCTAGTGTCTGGGTCATGCCCAGATCCATACCATGCACCGCCAGATGAAGCGGTACCGACATCAGCGCAGGAAAGAACAGGAACTGCGTGGCGCAAAGCGTCCAGAACACCCGAGCCCCCGGCCCCCGGCGCGCTTCAGCAAAGCTGGCGCCAGAGATGATATTTGAGGTGCCAGCCGCCGGTGCCGGAGGGCGCTGCATAGACAGCGCAGCGATCAGCAGCAGGACTGACGCAGTGATGCCCAGCATCAACAACGCTTCGCGCCAGCCATATGCAACGATCAGCAGCGCAGCAACTGGGGGCAAGGCGATCTGACCGACCGCAGTGCCAACCTTCACCACCCCGCTCATAATGCCGCGCCGTCGTGGGAACCATCGGGCAACCGTCGACAGAGTAACCACGTCATGGCTGCTCAGCCCGAGACCTATAAGCGTGCCAAAGATCACCAGTAACTGCAATTGCGAGGTGATCTGGCTCATCAGAATAAAGCCGAGACCATAAAGCGTGCCAGTACAGGCCAGTACGATGCGTGGCCCCAGAGCGTCGCTCAGCCGCCCGCCAAGCATTGCAAGAACGCCCATCATAAAGAACGCTAGTGCCGAGCAAGTGGACAGAAAGGTGCGCGACCAGCCAAGTTCAGCCTCAAAAGATGGCAAGAACAAGCCAAAGGAAAACAGCATACCTATGACCGTAAACTGCGTCAGACAGGCGCCAAAGAGTACGATGTAACGGGGGGGCCCCATGAGACGTCCTTTGCTGTTCCACGCCTGAGTTTGTGCTGATGCCAGTAAGGCAAGGTAATGTCGATGTTGGATGTGCCCCATCAAATACGATCAACATCAATGACCTCAAACCAGGATAGGCGAGCCAAATGCCTGGCTAAAGGCAGGTTAGTCCGCGAACTAAGGGCTTCGAGGAATCCGGCTCGTTCTTCTATTAATCTATGGGTGTGACTTGGCAAAACGACTCGCGCTCACAAATCTGACCGCCATTTTTCGGCAGTCATCTGCAGCCAGCTGGGCAGGAGCGGCTTCAAAGTTGTTGTCAGATCTTCACTGGAGGCGCTTCGGATCAGATTGAGGACCTGTTTGTCATCTCGGCTCAGGACTCGTTTCGGCCAGGCGCCCTTGATGCCATCAACCGCCTGCGCGAAGCCCTCGGTCCAGGCCTGAAATTGCTTCGGGGGTAGGTCTCGGAGACCCCCGCCGATCTCGCCGAGGAGCGCAGCCTCGTTAAGGGCGCCGTAGCGCAGCATGAGGATGTCGAGGATACGTTGAATGGAACCGTGGCCTTTCACTTCGATCCCCCCCATGAGCGGCATCAGCCATTCATTTGGTGATGCAAATTCCGGGGCAATCAGCACGGCGGTCAGGTAGCCATCAATCTGATCCGGTTTGAGTGGGCTGCCTTTGAGCAGCTTGGCCAACTCGCCCTGTCGCTCGGCCTCTATTACAGGCGGCTCGCGTTCTTCGTCGTCCCATTCCAATTCATCGTCGAGATCTTCCATCTTGCGCGCTTCTACAACCTCCAGCGTTTGCCCGAGGATGTCGTTCAAGACCGGTATTTTCTTGATCTCTCGTCCAGCCTCCAGCGCCTGGGCGACAGCGGCGAAACTCATCCACGCATCAGGTGGCGCCTTGTGATCGTGGCGCAGAATCAGCGCTGATCGGGCAAAGATTTTTGCCCAGCGATCACGCCTCTCCTCGACATGCCTCGCGACGATCTTCTTTGCGCCGGCGGCGGTTGACGCCTTTTCAAGCGCTGCCATCAAAGAGGCTTCAGAGTCGAACCAACTGCTGGAGATGTCATGCTCTGAGAACCAGTCCCGGCTCTTGCCGATGAGCCGACTGCGGTGATTGTCGGACAGAGCCGCAAGCTCTGCCTGCGGATCAACCGTCGCGAGAATTGCTGCATGCCCCCCGGTTTGTGGCGTCACATCGCCAATGCCGAACATCGGCGCGACGTCCAGAAAGCCCGGTGTCGTTACCGCGCCGCGGGCCAGCCCGTCGCCGAGGGCGAAACCAAAAGCGGGGGCGAGGTAGGAAGGCGACACGTCATGCATCGTCATCGCTTGTTCAATTTGTTCAACAATGGATTTCTGATCGCCTCTGCTGGAGCAAGGAATGACGTAAGCGTCTTTTATCCCGTGCCCTTCCTTGATCATTGCCGCGGCCACCGCGCGCGTGCTTCCGCGGCTACAGACGCCCAAAACGCTTTGCGAGCCGGTGCCGTCGGGAAGCGACGTCATCACTCGATGGAGCTGCCAAGGTCGCGGGACAGTTCCACCTGACGGCTCACGCCGAAGCGCAGCTGTAATCAGAGTGTCGAGCGCATTTCCGTCTGGCAGCCAGTTGCGGATCAGGATGAGGTCGGACAGCAGGGCAGCATCCACATTTGCGCTTTGCGCAAGTAGTCCGAACCCGGCGATAGCTGCATCGCGCATCTCCGCAACAGGATCGAGCAGAAAGTACCGCCCGACAGCAACCATGCGTGGATCACCTTGCCCGATCGTCTGCGTCAAAAATGCGGTTGTCACCTGAGCCGACATGGCGCCCACAACTTCTCGAAGCCCGGCATAGGTCTGAAAAGGCGTGGCCCCGTCCGGGACAAGCCCTTCCGCCAGACCCGCGACATCCGGAAGCTTGGGCGTCTCGTCTCCCGGAAGCGCTTCAAAGGCGTCGGGTGCCGTACGCAGTTGGTCAGGGGGTGTGAGACCGGCGCGGAGGTAAGCCTGGCAAAGCCCGAAGCAGATCTCGGCGTCAAGTTTTTCTGACTCAGTCCGTTGTGCCAGGCCTGCCGCAAGGGCCTGAAAAAAGTCGCTCGCCCCTGGCTCCTCATTTTCTTGGTTCATTCGCGCCTCGTCCAAGATGCGCGATAAAAGGATAAGACAGTCATCGAAGCCCGCAGTGTCAACTTTCGACAGCGTGTCGACGAGCTCCAGGATCGTTTCCGGATCATGCGAAAGAGGCACCGCCCATCGATCCGCCCACAAGAGCAGTCCTCTTGGATCATCTGTGGTTGGCCGATCCATAAGACAAGTCTCGACGATTTCAGTCACCAATGCCCCCAATTTCTTGCAGTTCCCCACCGCGTCAAAGTCTTTGGCGCGTGGCCGTTCCCTGCAAAGGCTAACACTGGCAAGTGGTGTCCGAAAGTCGGCTTCGTTCGTTGTCCGTGTGAATTCGACGTGGCTTGAATTCGGCGTGCGCAGCGAATGTCTCCTCTGACGGGCCACACCGCAGAAACGATGCCTATGGACTACCTGACCTACTGCAGCGCCTCAATCTTGATTCCCTGTTCGAGCTTTAGCAGATGGGCGTCCAGAAGATCTTGCCAATCTCTGGCATTCGCGCCGCCCAGGCGCAACGCTGGAGCTGTTAATCCCGTTGGTGCCAAATCCTCTATTTGCAGGATCAACATCTCATGGCGGGGGGCGTCCTCTGGCACATAGGCTAATCGCGACCAGATATAGTCCTTGGGCACAGGAAAGCCTCGTTCATCCACAAAGGTGTAATGGCGTTCTGCATCCGTCCCCGGCAAACCGTTGGGAACCAGCCAATGTCGACGGGCCGGATCGGCATCCACATGGAATTCCAAAGGGCCGATGCGTATCGCTCGGGGCGCTGCAGAATAGTCGTAAGCCCCCTCAATTTCAGGCAGTATTGCTTCAAATTGAACATTGATGAGGGATCGCGTCGAGCCATCCGGGTGCGACGACGCAAACATGTACTGTTCCGCTTCGACAGTGCCATAGAGAATAAACCGGTGGGCACCTAGATATGCGTACTCTGGTGGAAAAGTGATGCGCGCCGATGGGTTTTCAAAAGATGTCAGCGTGTTGCCTGCGACGGTACGCTTCAAACCCTCTATGCTCAGCTCTGACGAGAACCGCCCTGGGTGGCTATAGTAGATCTTGTAGACGGTGTAGCCAGCGGCACCGGCAACACCAAGAATAACGAGGGTCGCGGCCGTCAGAATCCACTTTTTCACTATCCTGCTCCAACTCGATGAAATGTCGCCGCGCAGCAGAGCAGACCTAATGACCAGCGTCCCGGTATTCAATGAACAGGGCAGCCTTGGTCGTTCCAGGTTTGCGTTACTACCCGTGCCGAATTTATCGGCACGCGCACAAAGCGGGCACGGGTCAGGGTCGGTGCGCCTCAAGCACATGCCAGTGGGAACCATCCCGACTTGCTGCGAACGCGTCACTGTAAAGGGTCCCACGTGGCGCTATCCTTCAAGAAGCGGTTGTATCTCTGAGCGGTGATCTGCATTTCCTCAAAGATGCGCGTTCGTTCGGCATCAAGGCAGGCGGTGTATCGGGAAGCATCGCGAAAATACTGATCGAACTCGTCTTTGAACTCTTCGCGGTATTCCTGCGCCAGCTCCGGCGTGGTCAGCTCGGGCACTATCGGCGGATCGCACCATTCGGCGGTGGCGACGCCTGGGCCGAAGGCGGCGATCGTCGAGACGATGACGGGAAAAGGCTTCACGGCCTGATTGTCCCGTCTTTGACCGCCTGCCCGTGGACGGCCAGCTTCGCGGCAAACTGGCTTGCGCCATAGGTCTTTCGGATCTCAGAAACGCGCCCGTCATAGGCGTCATTGCCGATTGCTCTTCGCAGATCTTGCTCGTGGAAATCCTTGTTGGCGTAGGGCGCGGGCCGCGCCATGAGGATCACCGGATCGGTACAGGCCGGGGCAGGGGCCTCCGGTTTTCGGTGCGGTTTCTCTGCCGTCTGAAACTTCGGTTTCGCCTTGCGAACAAAGGCGATCAGCCAGGAGAGTGGCGCGTAAGCATGGCTGTTTCGGGTGTTGAGCATGTGGAAACCCGTCCACAAGAACTGCGTGTCCATGCTTTCGGCTTCGGTGCCTTTCTTCGCCGTCTCGATCACGGTTGCGAACGGCGTCTGGTAAACCGAGCCAGCCCCTTCTGAAATCTGAATTGTCGAAAGCGTATCATTATTCCTATTTGTTCTCCTATAGAGAGAAGGCGGCACTGGAGTGCCGGTTACGCGGGTTTTCGCAGGGATCACGGCCTGTTCCGAGGCCACGGAATCCTCGGCTTCTGGCACGTCTTGGTGGGGGTCATAGATCTTGGTGAAGGCGAACAGATGGCGGGCATGATGGCGGCGCTGGATGGTCAGCCCGAAGAGGTGGGACAGCTCGTCCAGGGCGGCCCGGATCGTGCGGTCGCTGAGATCCGTCATGGCCTGCAATTCTTTCATGGTGAAAGCGGCGAAGCCTTTCGGCGCACCGCGAAACACACCGTCATAGCTGATATAGCCAGCCAGGGTGTTGGCGATGCGCAGCGCCGCGCCTGTCATCGGGGTCCGCGCAAAGAGGCGCATGAAGTCCCCGCTCCGGGGGAGGGTTGATGTGGTCACTGGTCCTGTCCTCGCTTGCTAAAGCGAGACGGCGACGGGCAAAAATATCCTGTTCGCACAGATGCGGTTTTTCTTGCTCGTCATGTGGGGAGAGGTTACAACAAGACCTGAAGTAGTTTGGTCGATCCCGGGAGTGCAATCCCTCGGCTATAACCCCCCCGCAGGTTCCCGCCTCGCGGGGGTTTTCGTTTTCTCGGTGGTAACGGCTCCGTTCCTCTTTCTCTGTGATGATCCTTTAGAAAACTGCATCGCTCCCGGTGATGCCGTCGCAGTTTTTGGGCCAGACATGAACCAGCGCACCGGGGCTAGTAGTTGACCTGCTCCTTGTCGTAGGTGCCCTGATAATCGCGCCATTCGACAAGCACCCCCCGCAGGTTCCGGGGGCACTGACGGGATCTTCCTTCAAAGGCGGCCGGAACTACTCCGGAATCGCGCCACGAAAACCGGCCCTGGCTGTCATAGGTCCCGATGCGTATGTCTTGGTGAGTGTGGCATTCCTCGCCCCACTGGACGACGCGCACCTGGCTCACCCGGATTGAGCGGATGAAGTCGAACGCGGGGCCGGACACGTCAATGTCGGCAGATTGAACGGGGTGAACCATGGTGTCTTCCGAAAAGGGCAGGGTGTCCCTTTCGCGGTAGACGGCGGGTTGAGGGTTGAGTGTGAAATCCTCTGGCGCAGGCGCAGGAAAGGATTGCCGCGGCGCGCTTTCGTCCATGAGAGTATCGTAGATGCGGTCGGGCGTGAGGGTAGAGGGATCTACCTCGAACGACGCGCCCATGGGACAGCGCCATATCTGCAATGGCGGCTCGATCGGAAAGGGTGTGATCCGGCGGATGAATGTGGCGCGGGCCGCAGCACATTCGGGCGAGCTGGGCCAGCCACCGGCGAGGCAAAGCAGGATGGCGCAGTCGATGGGGTAAGATTGCGCCTCCGTCAGCTTCGGGGTGACGAAGAGATCGACGGAGGCGGCAGCGACAAGCGTACAGGTAGCAGCCGCAATGGGTTGGAGCTTTTTGAAAAAGCGCATGTAGAACTCCATCAACCATCTTGTTTGGGGGCGACGGGACTCGATCAAAAGATGGTTATCGCGTCATTACCATCTTTTGACCAGAGTAGGCAACAACCAGATCTTCAATACGCGTTGGTCTTTGTGACTTGTGATGGAAAGTGCGGCCCATCAGGCGTTGGAAGTGGCTCCGGTGCTCGCAAACAGGTCGTTTGTGGCGCGCATCACATGCTGCCGGATCTCCGGAATCTCGTACAGAACATCGTGCCTACTGCCTGGAACCATTTCCAGTTTCCCACCAGGCCACCGCGCCATGCGATCACGAATGGCCGGAATAGCGACGATTTCATCTTGGGCACCACAAAACGTGATGCAGCGCAGATCGGGAGAAGGCAGCTTGGACAACCTTCTAGTTTCTTTGAGTGTTTGAAAGAGCCACCCCATACTCGGGCCTCCGACGACCTGATCGGGCAGAGATTTCGAGATGTTCATGTAATACTGGTACGTGTCGGGATCATGCGTCAGCCTGTTCTCTTCGAACGGTGTCGTGAGAACATAGGCTTCGCCGCGCGTGCCCGGTGCGTAAGCGTGTCCTTTGCCGAATGTCTGTGCCATCCATGATACCGGCCACGCGGCGCGACGCTGGAAGGCCGACAGGTTTATGTCCCACAACGGCGCAGTGAAAGCGCAAGCCTCAAATGGGTTCATCTCGATGATCGCACGTAAGCCGATGCAGGCACCCAACGAATGCGCTATGAGGAACCAAGGTTTGGGAAGATCGAGCGTTTCACCTGCCTGAAGCATGGCGGTGACGTCTTTTTGATAGTCGCCATATCGGTTTACATGACCGGTCATACGATCTTCGGTCAGCCTGTCTGACAAACCTTGTCCACGCCAATCAATCGCAAACGCGGAGTAGCCAAGCGAATTTAGGCTGCAGACAGCACGGCCGTACTTCTCAATGTTCTCCGTGCGCCCCTGAAACACAAACACGGTGCCTTTCGACGGGTCGCTACCAGGCCACTGTGCAACACGAAGGCGGGTTCCGTCCTCTGCGTAAATCCAATGCGCTTTGCCGTTGCGTGGAGCTTCAGCTACAGCGGCGTGAAATGGCGCGTCGGGCACAGCACTTGTATAGGCCAATTTATTCCTCCTATTCGCCATCACGGACATGGCCCAATGGGGGCTTTAGCACCAAGTAGAGCGCACAGACCGTCGAGATAATCGAGAGCAGTGAGAAGCCCGGGATCTCGCCGAGCAGCAGACAAGAAACTGTCAGCAGGACCATCGTCACATCCATCGCGGCCCAACTTGGAAAAAGCCGCCCGCTTGGGTTGGCCCGCGTTAGCGCGGAGCGAGCTCTAATTGACGCACTGAAATACACCCCGGAGATAGCAAGCAGGCAAAAGAAACTGTAGTACAGCCCCGGCGCGCTTTGCTGTGCGTCGTACTTGCGAGCCTGAGCAATATAATCGTCAGAGATTGCACGAAAGTCCGCGCTCAACCAACTAAGTATATTAGGACTGTCTGCAACCAAGAACACGGATTCCATCTTCATGAAGACGGTGATCATCAGGCCCAACGCCGTGCACCGGAATACGAACGTGACAAGAAAAGAGCATACCCTTTCGACCCCCGTCCCGTGTTGCTTTAGCCACGATGACCCTCGGTATGCCGCTATATCAAGATAGTCGCGTACGACGATATGAATGATCACGAGGCCGGTGAAAAAAAGATATGCACAAACGGCGTTATACAGAAACACGATCCCAGAAAAAGTTGCGGCACCTTGCACCGAGATGGCATCCGGATCGACGATGGCGATTCTGCCCCAATCGACTGGAAGAGTGCCCATGTCCCCAGTCATTAGGGGGATCAAATACGACACAATCCAATTATAGCCGGATGCGATGATGATTGTGACAATCAAAACTGACCAATAGGAATAAGTAGCGGCGGCAATCTTTGCATCCCAGCCCTCGATCGAACCCACTGCCTCGTTCTCAAGCAGTAGCCTGGGGCGCCATTCTTGCGTCCACGTCCTCAAGCCCTCAACCAGAAATCCCAAGTATAGTGGCAGGGCCAGCAAGAAGGTGAGTGTCCAGTTTGGCGCCCACAGAAAACCGACTTGCTTCGCAGAACCATCCGGCACTGTGTAATGAATATTGTGTAGCCCCAGGGTAAACGAGATCAACGCAAGAGCAACCGCACCGGTAAAAACGACTACTGGCAAATCGACGGATCTTGGACCTTCGAAGATGTCTTCGGACAATTGAGCCAAGCCGAGCCTGCCTCGCCCGTTGGCTGTACGTTCTTGCCTGAGTACCAAACCGATCGATAAGCCGGGGTCGGCTGCGTTTTCATCTGCATCTCTCGGTGACGTTTCGTTGCGCGTTTTCCGCCTTTCAGCCACCAGACTCGCCTGAGCAAAGGTCAGCTTGGCCTGCCATTCACTGATCTCTTGCGGATCGCCACACCCAAACACTCTTGCCAACCGACGAATGTTGTCCCTGCTGATCCCTTTGTCGTTCTTCTGAAACCAAAGCTGCACAGTTCTCAGATCAATGCCATCTTGGCTGGCCGCAACTTCAGAGATCGCTTCTGCAAGAAGTTCAGGCGTCCATGGGCTTTGAGGGATGCCGTGCTTGTCCACTGGCCGACCTACGCCAGCTGCTGCCATTCGCAGGAACAGCTCTTTGAAATCGTAGTCTCCGCGCGGGGGAGGAAGAAAAAATTTACCGTTCTTTTCCAACGACCTACAGGCATCCGTTTCGTTTTGTTTCGTCTCATTTCGTATCATACCGTGCATGTATTGAATCAAAAAGTACAACTACACGTTGTGCGGCTCTCACATCCGGGAGAGATCAAAATTTCACCAATTCTGGTAGAAAGGACATAGCTGTGGATCACAGTTCAGCAGACAAGATGAAGACCCTCGATCAAACCGCTTTCGCAGCTGACGGGGCTCATGCAGATGGAGACATTCTGGATGCTTTGGTTTGGATATTAGATGGCACTTCAGAAGTGCTTGTAGCCCGTAGGTGGCGGATCCCAAGTGACGACTTCAGGGTGGACTGGTGTGTCCCGGATGGGTTTGTAGGAGGGCGTGTCTTGTACTTGGAATTTGTTGGAGACGAATGAATTCAGTGTTTTAGGTGCTCACGCGCGCAGCAACGGTAGCGCGAACGCAAAATGGCTGCTAAGCCGTTTGCAAAGTTTCCAAGCGGGGGCGCCTATGGAAGAGAAGATGTTGCTGCCAGTCTATCATGTCAATAGCGCCAAAGAGGCCTTGGCATCATCGAGTACGATGGAAGTGACCTGCAAAAAGAGCGTTCACAAAGTGGGAACGAACTGGCTAGGCACGTGGACATTCGTAGTGATAACGCCGGTTGAGGGCGCGCCAGACAACCGAGCTCCGCTGGTTAAATGGCGGAATCTCGAGCCTAAGGTCATTACGACTATCAATGGCCTTACCGGGCTGGCCGTCGAAGTGGGCGCCCACATTCCAGAATTTCCACTACTTGAGGGCCAAGTTGCATTTTGGAAGGGTGGTTCAAGGCAAGGGAGTTGATCTGGCGAACCGCTACAATCGTTGATCAGGTCGAGAAGGCCGCACCCGGGACTATGACCAGACTAATGGCCTCCAGATATCAATGTTCGTTTCTTCCGGATCTTTCGAGTTAATGCATGGTGCAGCGAATGTCGGCAGTTCGCGCCACCTGCGGGCGCGGGCGCAGGTACCAGTACCAGATGCGGTAGGCTTCCAACAGGCCGAGCGGCACGAAGTGGACAAGCGCCGGGCCAAGCCCACCCCAGTCGTGCAGCGCCGCCCAGTGCAGCAGGGTCAGGACGGCGGCCGCATAGGTCGTGCGCTGCAGCGTCTTCCAGTTGCGGCCCATCTTTCGAACAAAGTAGTCCGAAGAGGTCACGGCCAGCGGCACGAAGATTAGGAAGGCGAACCAGCCGGTCCAGATGTAGAGTTTCGGCAGGTCGGCCACGACCTTTTGCACGGTGCCAAGGTCGACCAAATACAGCACTGTGTGCGCCAACGCGTAAAAGAATGCCGCGACACCGAAGTAGCGGCGGTTCTTCTTGAGCCAGCGCGGCCCGCGCCAGCCCTTGAAGACCAATGCCAGCGGCGAGGCCAGCATGGCGATGATCATAAAGCGCGCGCCGAACTCGCCGGTCGGGTGCAGGGCCTCGTGGATGGCGGCAGCGGCGGCCTCGGCGTCAGCCGCGCCCAGGATGCTTGCGAGGATGCCGAGGCCCGGCAGCGTCATCAGCGCCCAGAGCCAGTAGGGAGAGAGTCGTGACAGCATGTCTGTTGCCTTTCTTGGAGTGGTCGCGTCGGCGACCCCATAGATGGGTTGGTGCTGATACGCTGCAGCGCAGGAGGTCCGTCGCGCTCAGGCGCGGAGCGAGAGAAAATAATCTTCCCAGGATTGGTGCGGGCGACCGGTGACCTTTGCAAAGTCACCCGGCCGGTCATAGGCCCCTTGGCGGATGCCCTCGTAGATGCCGCCGATGATCGGGCCGATGAAATCGCCCAGCTCGGTGCTGCGGTCGGCGACGAAATCTTCGGAGGTCATCTCGCGGTAGGTCAGGTCGGTGCCGAAAGTGCTGTTCAGGTAGCCTGCCAGTCTTCCTTGCGTGATCGGCGTGCCGTTCAAGTCATAGGTCCCGCCGTTCAGATCGTCGCGCGTCAGCAGAGCGGCATAGGCATGGGCAAGTTCCGACCGCGTGGTGTAGCCGCATTTGCCGGTTCCGGCGCTGTTGGCGATCTCACCGCGAGCCTCGTAGTTGTCGATGTATTCGATATCCGGCTCGATATAGATGCCGTTGCGCCCGATGGCCCAGTCCAGCCCGCTGGCGCGAATGTCCGCCTCTGTCCGCCGGTTGCTTTGCACCACCGGTGAAAAGCGCGTGCCTTCTTCGGGACCGATGATGCTGGTATAGACCAGCTTCTGGACACCGGCGGCGCGGGCGGCGTCGATCACGTTGCGGTGCTGCTGGATGCGGTCCTCGGGCGGGGCCATGCCCGAGACGATCAGCAGAGCGTCGACCCCGGCCAGCGAGGCTTGCAGCTGTTCGGGCCGGTCATAATCGCCTGGGCGCAGCTCGATGCTCAGGTCGGTGACCCTGCCGGGCGTTCGGGCCAGCCCGATGACGGGGTCGCCGCCCGGCAAGGCAATCAGTTTGCGGGCGATCTCGTGGCCAAGCTGGCCCGATACGGCGGTAACTGCATAGGTCGTCATGGTTTGTCCTCTATCCGAAGCGATGGGCAAAGCCGCCAGAGCCGGCGGCTTTGCCAAAGTTACGCATATCAGCCGTGATAGGCCTGGCTGACGGCAAAGCTGTCCTCGAACCAGTGCCACAGCACCACTTGGCCATCGCGGACCTTGGCCCGCAGGGCAAAGGTGAATTCGCCGATTTCCTTGCCGGAATGGGGGATCATGCCGTTCATCTTGCCAAAGACGGCGACCGTGTCGCCCGAGGCGAAGGCGTCGGTGTTTTCCCACATTGTTGTCTGCAGATTCTCCGAAAACACGCCGAGGAATTTGAAGACATTCTCCTTACCGGTCGCGCCGCCGATCCACGGCAGACTTTCGTCGCCTTCGTTGTGCCAGACCATGTCATCGGCCATCAGCGCGCTCATCTTTTCCATGTCGCCCGATCCCATCGCGCCCATGAAGGCCATGACGGTGTCAAAGCTGGCTTGTGTCTGGTCGTCCATTGTCTGTGCTCCTGCATGTTGTGCGAGAATGGTGGCGAGCGTCGCGCCAATCGAGGTCTTCAAAAGGGTTCTGCGGTTCATGTCATGCTCCTTGAGGGGCAGGGTGGTCAGAATTTTCCGGCTTCGTTATGCGGGGCGTCCGGGCCGGGCATGGGCGCAATGACGTCCCAGTGCTCGACGATCAGGCCGTCCTCAACGCGGAAGAGGTCGTAGAAGGCGGTCGGTTCACCGCCAAGGGCGCCCTCGGACAGGGTCAGCACGAAGTTGCCTTCGCCGATCACCTGATGGACCTCGGTGTAGTCCATGGTGGTGCCCTGCTTGGCCATCTCGGCCATGAAGGCTCCAAAGCCGTCCAGCCCGTCGGCCACCATCGGGTTGTGCTGTGCGTAGTTCGTCGGGTTGATGTACTGGGTAAAGTCCACTTGTTCGTGGTCTATCAGGGCGCGGGTGATGAACTCTTCGACCTTGGCCTTGTTTGCTTCGGTCTTGTCCAGGTCGGTGATCGCGGTCACGCCGTCGATCTGGGTGCGGCCCGAGGGGTTGGGGGCGGCCTCGGGGATCAGGTTGTCCCAGTGCTCGGCGATCTTGCCGTCCTCGACGCGGAAGACGTCAAAGGCGATCAACGCTGTTTCGCCAAAGCCCTCGTAGCGGGCGTGCACGGCCACGATATCATCATCCGCTATGACCCTCACGTAGTCCGCCTTGAAGGTGCCGCTGCCGCCGAGAAAGCCGACGACGCCTTTCTGCGCCTCGATGCCGTTGGCGAACATCTCATTGTGCTGGATGATGTCCTCGGCAAAATACTGGTCGACGGCTTCGACATCGCCCGCCAGCAGCGTCTTTTCCAGCGCTTCGAGAGCGAAGGCCTTGTTCTGGGCGTTGTTGGCAAGCGCCGTGAGCGGCAGGGTGGCTAAGATCGCCGCCGAGGCAAAGAGTTGCGTTGGTTTCATTGTTGTCTCCTCGGGGTGTTTGGACCTGCCCTCTCTGTTCGCGCTCCGGGGTGGGGCGTGTTCGGGCATGTCCTGGGGTGGGAAAGGGTTGGGGCCGGCGTCAGGCCCCGGTGGGTTCGGTCCGGCTCCAGTTCAGGTCCGGGTTTTCGCGAAATGCGAACCGTTCGAGGTGGTTGGTGATCACCTGGATCGTCTTATCGAGAGCGGGCGCGTCGGCGGCGCTGGCGGTCAGGCCCAGGCCCGCGGTGTCGGCGCGCAGGTCGCACTGTCCGAAGGGCAGCTCGATGTGGCCGGAGCCGGACTCGAAAGAGACCGGAACCTTATGACCGAAGTGCTTGCACAGCGTGCCCAGGTAGCGTTCGGCGTTTTCCGTCTTGAAGAATGTGCTCGCGTTCATGTCGATGCTCCGTCGTGTTGCAAGGAACATCTATCCCTACCGGATTGATCCGGGTATTCCTTGTTTTCAGAAGTCATAATTCGGGCAGGCGGAACAATGATCGAGCATCTGCGCCACATGGCGATCTTTGCGCGGGTCGTCGACGAAGGGTCGTTCCGGGCCGCGGCCAAGGCCATCGGCCTTGCGCCGTCCCGCGTCAGCGAGACGGTTTCGGACCTTGAGGGTTTCCTTGGCGTGACCCTGCTGTACCGCACCACGCGCAAGATCGCCCTGACCAATGAGGGGCGCATGTTCTATGCCCGCGCCGCAGAGATGCTGCGCAGCGCCGAAAGCGGGTTGAACGAGTTGAACGCCCTGTCGCTGGAACCGGTGGGCGCGTTGCGTGTGTCCATGCCTGCCTTCATGTCTTCCTCGGCGCTGGCCACCGCCATCGCGGAATTTGTGCGCCGCCACCCGCAGGTCGCCATTTCGCTATGCTTCACCGACGGGCGCACGGATCTCCTGGAGGATGGGTATGATGTGAATATCCGCGCCGGGTGGCTGGACGACAGTTCCATGATGTCGCGCAAGTTGGGCGAGAGCGAGCGAGCGCTGGTGGCCGGGACGGGCTATGCCGCCACCCGACCGCGCCCGTCTCATCCGTCAGAGATGGAGGACTGGGATTGGCTGCGCTATAAGCACCGTTCGGAATATACCACGCTGTACGGGTCGGGAGGCGAGACGATCAAGGTTCTGGGTCAGGCCCGGCTGGAAGTCGACAGCATCGACGCACTGTATCACTTCACCTGTCAGAACCTTGGCGCGGCAGTCCTGCCCGAACACCTTGCCGCCCGGGGTGAGGCCGAGGGCAAGCTGGTGCGCCTGCTACCGGACTGGCAGCTGATTCCGGTGGGCTTTTTTGCGGTCTGGCCGGATACCTCGCGCCGCGAGAGCCTGACCCTTCTCTTCGTGCGCTTTGTGGCGGAGTGGCAGCCAGGCGTGGTGCCCCAATCAACAAGAAATTGATTGCCCGAGTGATCAAACCCGCGTCGACATTGCGCAGCCGATACGAGGTGTATGGATGGAATGGCGTCAGCGTTTACCTCGTTCCTGACCGGATCTTGCGTACTCGCATTGGAAACTTGCCGAACATCGCAGACGTTCACGCAAAATGCAGCGAAAGTCGGATTTCCGCCCGACCTGCATTTGCTCCGTCGGCGGGAGGGTTACAAGGCGTGGGTCCGCTTCGGGCTGCCTGCGGTCACCTGCGACGACGACGGCAACTGCCCAGGCCGGTGGTCACGACGCCGCGGTGCCGCAAGGCGGCAGAGAGCCCATCCCGGTCAATGTGATTTCGTGCGGCAAGCGCAATCGGCGCTCGAGATGCCGCAGCAGGATGGTCTCTCTCATTGCAATGCGGCGGCGGAATCAACCCTTCTCACTTCATGCACCGAGGTTAGTGGTGACAGTGCTCGGGATCGTCCGCTTGAACCTAGTCGCGCCGCGAACGTCGCAAACACGGCCCAAATAGTCGCTTTCCTGCCCCCTTTCTCAATCGATATATTTTAAATATATTTCTAGCATATCAAGGAGAGCGCCATGCCACACTATCAACCAAGCCAAGGTTCGGAGCGCTACTGGGATATCCCGGAGTTTGGTGCGTTTGACGTGGTTGTGCTTGGCGGCGGGCCTGCGGGCATCGCAGCGGCGACCACCGCGGCGGAGGCTGGCCATACGACGCTTCTGATCGAACGGCTGGGTTTTTGCGGCGGCGCGGCAGTGTCGGGCATGTCAGGCACGATCTGCGGGCTCTATATGACTGTTGCCGATCCGTTTGTCGCGCAGCCGCAGCAGATCATCTTCGGCTTTGCGGAGCGTTTCCGCGCGGCGCTGGACGCTGAAGGCGGGCTGACCGCACCGCAGATATACGGCAAGACCTGGGTCACGACCCACGATTGCGCCAAATACAAGAAGGTCTCGACCGACCTGCTGCGTGGCGCTGGCGTGCAGCTTCTCTATCACACCGAAATGGTCGACGTGGTCACCGAGGACGACGCGCTGACCGGCCTTGTGCTGCACACGCGATCGGGCTTCACCCGCGTCGCTGCCAAGCGGGTGATCGATGCCAGCGGCGATGGCGACGCGGTCTTTCGCATGGGTCTGGGCACGACCAAGGGCAACAACGGCGTCATCCAGAACCCCTCCATGATGTTCAAGATCGGCAACGTGGACCGCGAGAGATACCTCGGGTACTGGGGCGAAAACACGATCTCGCCCCCCAAGGTGGTGGAAAAGCTCGAGCGCCGCGACGAACTGCTGCGCAAGAAGGTCTGGCTGTTCCCAACCGTGAATCCCGGCGAAATTCTTGTCAACGGCACCAAGATCACCGGCTTCGATGGGCGCGACCTCGACGTGACCGACCCGGTTGATCATTCCGAGGCCGAGCAGTTCTCGATCTACCAGGCGCGGGCCTTCTTCGACTTCCTCAAGGAAGAGATCCCCGGCTGTGAGGACGCCTATTTCATCGACTACGCTCAGGAGGTTGGCGTGCGGCAGACCCGCTCGATCGAAGGAGTGAAGCGGCTGATGAACGACGACGTGGTCAACACCCGCAAGGCAACCGACTCGATCGCGAAATCGAGCTGGCCGATTGAGCTGCACTATGGTGCCAAGCCCAAGACCGAATGGCTGGTGGACGATTACTACGACGTGCCCTTTGCGACGCTGGTTCCCAAAGAGGGTCGCAACGTGATCGTCGCCGGCCGCTGCCTGAGCGCCGAACATGAGGCTTTGGCGAGCTGCCGGGTGACCGCGCAATGCTTCGAATACGGCCGGGCCGCAGCGCTCGCCGCGAACATGTCGATCCGGGAGGGGATGGCTTTTCAGGCCATTGATGGGGTCGAAATTTCAAATCTCATGAAAGCCGCCGAGTAATCGGCACACGTGGAGGAGACAAACGTGACAACCGTAGAGGATGCGCTGCACAGCGCCAATAATCCTGTGCCTAACAGGCCAGTGACGGACCGCCGGATGCAACTGATCAGCATCGCGATCATCGTGGTTTCGGCCTTTTTACTGATTGCGTTCCCGGAACAGGGCAAGGCGACGCTGGACGCGACGTTCAAGTGGATGACCAACAGTTTCGATTTCGCCTTTCTGGGAGTCGGCTTCGGTGCGCTGATCTTTGTCATCTGGCTTGCTGCCTCACGCTTTGGCGCCATCAAGCTCGGGGATGTCGACACCGCGCCTGAGTTCACTTGGTCTGCATGGGGTGCAATGGTGTTCCTTGCCGGGATCGCCTCAGGGCTGATGCTTTGGGCGGGAACGGAATGGGCCTATCATTATTCATGGACACCTTTCGGGCTCGAAGCCGGAACACCGCAGATGTTCACCGTGGGCCAGGCGTATGGCATTTTCCACTGGGGGCCGACCGCCTGGGCGCTATATTGCATCCCCTCCGTGGCAATGTCCTATATCTATTATGTCCGCAAGCGCCACATCTACAAGGTCAGCGAAGCCTGTCGAGGTGCGCTTGGCGATATCGTTGATGGACCCGTCGGTCAGGTGATCGACTACATGTTCATCTTTGGAATCCTCGGTGCTGCGGCGACCTCTCTAGGGCTTGGCACCCCCATGATCGGCGGCGCGCTGGCCAGCGTGTTTGGGATCGAACCGAACCTTTACCTCGACGTCGCAATCATTCTTTGCTGCACCGCGATCTTCTCGATCTCCAGCGGCCTGGGTCTGGATGACGGGATCAAGCGGCTGTCTTACGCAGGGTCGATTTTGACGCTGGCAATCATCATCTATGTGCTTTTTGCAGGCCCGACCGGCTTTATCGTTGCGCTTGGCATGGACTCCATCGCCTACACGCTCACCAATTACGTAACCATGAGCCTCTGGACCGACTCTGTAGGCCGTTCCGGCTTTCCTCAGGCTTGGACGGTATTCTACTGGGCATGGTGGGTGGCTTACGCGCCTTTCATGGGTCTCTTTGTGACGCGCATCTCGATGGGTCGGAAAATCCGTGAAGTGATCATTGGGCTGCTGACATTCGGCACGGCGGGCTGCGTCCTGTTTTATGTCGTGCTGGGTGGCTATGGGATCGACCAACAGATCAATGGCAGCCTGCCGATGGTCGATCTGGTCAACGGTCAAGGCGTCGCTCCCGCAATCATTGAGATGTTCAAGACCCTGCCCGCCAGCGGCCTTGTCCTGCTCGCCGTCGCGGTATCGGGCATCATCATGCTGGCCACGACTTTTGACTCTGCTGCCTACGTCATGGCCTGCGCATCTACAAAGGAACTGGACGAAGGCCAGGAACCAGCTCGCAGTAACCGTCTTTTCTGGTGCGGAGCTATCGCGCTGCTGCCAATGTCTTTGCTCTTTCTTGGCGGATTGAAGACGATGCAAACGGCGGTGGTCCTTGTCGGCTTACCGATCATCCTGATCATGGTCTTCATGATGATCACCACCGTGAGGTTCCTGAAACAGGACGAAGTCTGAGTTCCTGATACCGGCGGTGGCACGGCGTGCCACCGTTCCCAAACCTTCCCCTTTTCGGATAAGCAACATGTCTGCAGCACTGGTCGAAGAAATCGAATTGATGGCCGTCGGTCCCGACGGCGAACGGATCACTTGGTCCTCACATCTCGGCGAGATGTACGAGGCAATGGTAATCACCCGCCTGCGCCTGTCAAACGGCGTCGAGGCGCTCTCAGGCATGACCGTCTACACCGAACACGAGTTCGACATGACGGTGTTCTCGGCAGCCTCCCTGATGGCGCCCTTCGTGCTGGGCCGCAACATCCTCGACATTCCGCAGATCTACAACATGATGCGGTCGCGGTATGTGCCGCTGAACCACCTGGCAACCTCGCTCTTCGACATTGCCTTGCATGATGGAAAGGGCAAGACGCTTGGCCTGCCAATCTACCAGATGCTGGGGGCGGTGCGTGACCGGATCATGGCCTATGCCTCGAGCCCCCTCCTGCCCGACGACGACGCCTATGTTGCCTATTGCCGACGGATGATTGACCGCGGTTACCGGGCGATCAAAGTGCATCCATATTGCCGATTTCATGATGACATGCGGCTGGTTCAGCGCCTGCGTGAGGAATTCACTGGTCAGGGCATCGGCTGGATTCTCGACGCCGACGCCAATTACTCGCTGAATCAGGCACTTCGGATGGGTCGCGTGCTCGATGCCTCGGGCTGGGAGTTCTTCGAGGCCCCGATCCCCGACAGCGACCTGTCGGGCTATCAGGCCCTGTCGAATGCGCTCGATACCGACGTGATCTGCGGCGGCAATTCGGTTCCCGACCTGCGGCTGATCCAGCTGGCTCTGCAGATGCGCTCCTGGGACCGCAGCCGTTTCGATGTAACCGGCATCGGCGGCTTCACCGGCGGCAACGAGGGCATGGCGATCACCCGTGCCCATGGGATGAAATGCGAGGTTCAGAGTTGGGGTTACACCCTGACGCAGGCCGCAAACCTGCACCTAATGCTGGCCAATGAGAATTGCGATTTCTTTGAACAGGCCGCGCCATTTGAGAAATACGAGTTCGGTGCCAAGCAGGTGATCCGCCCAGATGAAGACGGCTTTGTTCAACCCAGCGGCCTGCCGGGCCTCGGCGTCGAAATGGACTGGGATGTGATCGAGCCCTTCGTCTATGCGCGCAAAACTTTCTAGGGTACATGATGGTAAAAATCGAAAAGGTTGAAGTGATATGCCTGCGCGACGCGCGGGCGGGTGACCATCAATTCGAGGGCAGCTACCAGAATGCCCTCGTGCTGCTCCATGGTGATAATGGTGAAATCGGGATCGGAGAAAGTGACGCACCGCCCAGTGTGATCAAGGCGATTATCGAAATGCCGGACTATAATTCGCTTGCATGCGGGCTAGCGGGAATTTTGGTTGGGCAAAGTTTAGACGATCCAAGTCGGCTGACACAGGAGATGTATGAGCGCTCGCAGTGGTTCGGGCGCCATGGCGTTGTGATCCATGCGATCAGTGCGCTTGATATTGCCCTTTGGGACCTGTTTGCACGCACACAATCCAAACCGCTGCATGCGGTTCTTGGCGGCAGATATCATGACCGGTTGCCAGTCTACGCCACAATTTACCCTCTTGAAACCAGCTGTGAAAAGATCACGGATCAGGTCGCGCCATTGCTCGCCGGCGGGTTCCAGAACCTGAAGATCTGTTCCGACGCCAGTTGGCGGGACACGCAGCTGGTGCAGCGCAAACTGACACATCTGCGCGCAGTTGTTGGGCCTGAACGCCGTCTTATGGTCGATGTCGCGCAAGAATTTCAACGGTTCGAGGATTTCGCCCCGCTTCTGCCGCTTCTTGAGGAACTTGATTTTGCCTGGATCGAGGCGCCGTTTCCGCTTGGTAATCTAGAGGATCACGTCAGGTTGAAGGCTGCAACCATGATCCCGGTCGGAGTTGGTGACCTAGGGATGACCACATGCCGGGAGTTCGCTCCCTATCTTGCCGCAGGCGCTTTTGACATCGCGCAGCCCGACCTGACCATGTTTGGCGGCATTACCGAGGCAAGGCGACTGGTCGCTATGCTGGCCCCGACAGGGCGCCAAATCGTGCCACATGGCTACAACACCGACATTACGATTGCGGCCAATCTGCATTTCCTTTCGTCTTTGCCACAGGGCGGCCTGATTGAGTATTCAACAAGCCCATCGCGTCTGCGCCGTGAACTTGCGGCCGGGTTGGCTCCGGTCAACAGTGATGGTACACTCTGTGTTCCAGACACACCGGGGCTTGGCCTGACCTTGAACAGGCAGCTGGTTGAGGCAACAAGAGTAACGGCGTGACGCAAACCAGTACTTCTTCCCGCAAGACCAAGGCAGAAACCGCAGCCGAAATGCTGGAGGCGGCGATCGTCAACTGTGATATTGAACCGGGCAGCATCGTCGCCGAAGCGGATCTGATGGAGATGCTGGACTTGGGGCGGACCCCGGTGCGCGAAGCGCTGGTCCGGCTTTCCAGTGAGAACCTCGTCCGGCTGGGCCGCGCGGGCATTCTCATTCCTGAACTCAACGCCATGACGATGCTCAAGCTGTTAGAACTTCGCGAACCGATCGAGCGGCTGAGCATCCAGAAGGCCGTGCAGCGTCACAACGGCGCTGACATGGAGCGCTTCGCGCAAATCCTCGCCCAATTGGAACCGCTTCCCAACAATGACCGGACGGGATTCATGGACATATTGCGCCAAATTCATACTGCGCTGGCCGAGGCTTCGAAAAACGAATTTATCCTTTCAACGATGAAAACGACCCAGGGTCTTTCCCGCCGTTTCTGGCGTTATTTCGCCACAGACGAGGATCAGCAATTCTGTACTGAACTCTACTGTGCGTTGTTGCAGGGCCTGTTGTCGGGCGACGCGGGGATACCGATAAAAAAATCGTCGGAACTCATGACCTATTTGAGGGTCTTTACCCAACGCCAAATAGAGGCACTTGCCTAAACCGTAATGACAAAGGGATTGTAAATCGGGGAGCGGCCGTAATTTAAACAGGCATCTACGGTGGAAGTCGGTTTGACACGAAATATGATTTCGAACAGGAAAAGTGAACCGCCCCGGGTTTACCGGAGAGTTTCTGGTTCAATGATTAGGCTACTTTTTCGACCGCGTTCAAGTTTGCATAGAAGGCCTCCTCTGCTT
>NZ_SLZU01000031.1 GCF_004342065.1 Primorskyibacter sedentarius
CTGGCTACATGATGGCCTCACGCTCCAAGGCGCTCGCCCATGTGGCCGACTTTTGCTCCGCCACACTGGCCGGGTTTTGCTCCGCCGTTGACAGTATGGCCAAACATATCGTCGCCATATCACCGGCAGTGCGGGTCAATACATCATCCGTGAGCTAGATTTGAACGCGAAGCAGATACATTTAGGGCAAGAGTTTGTGGTGGGGAAAGAATAACTAGCATCGTTTCGGACGTTTTTTTCAGTGAGAATGCACCCTATGCAATCCCAAAGAGCGGACGTTGAGGTATTGGTCTCGCCTAGATCCCTTCAACCAAATCAATTAGTCTCAGGTAGCGATGATCCGCCCTTAGATCTGGCGATGTTTCACTCACTAATGCCAGAATTTTCGGTAACTCGTAGGGAATTCGGCTCAGGACCTGTGGTGTTACAGTGTCTAGTAGATCGAGTGTTTCCGCTGGGAACTGCGCTGTGATTGGTTCGTCTTCACCGACCTCTCTGGTAAAACGGTAGAACGGATGATGGTCAGATTCGACTGGGACCAAGAAACGCTTCGCTGAGGCGTACACCACTGGAAAACTGGGTCCAGTATCGTCAAGCATACTAATCCACGAGTCGACTGACGACGCAGTGCGATAGATGCGTTCTCGTGGCCATACTTCATCCAAGAAGGGCGCTACTAGAGTCTCCCAACCGTCGTCGTTCCCTTGGCCGACTTGTCCCAACCACCAAATAAACTGATTGCGTGTGTCATCGGACATCTCTCGCAACACGCGTCGCATTTCTTGCTTTGTCAGCCCGTCGTCTTCATCACGCTTGAAGATGTACATCCACCCCAACCATTGGGTGATGACCTTTGCCAGATCGCGATCCCAGATCTGGTTTTCAACCCATGGCACAGCTTGCAGCAGAAATGGCTTAACTAGGACTGCAAGAGGTGACCACGGAACCCGACTGCTGCACAAGAATCCGTTCCAAGCAGGTTCGGCGGCGGGATGGTCGAACGCTAACATTGGAACGAGGCGATGTTCGACCCACTCTGGATCAACGTACATCAACCAGTTCAGCTTTCTGAAGGTGATAGAAACAGCGTGGTCGGAACCCTCTCCTGGCGAAGCAAACAAGCGTTCAATTCGAGTTTTGATGTGGTCTGGGATAAGCGAATTTTGTTCCTGCTTTTCACCAGGTACGGCATGGAACAAAGCCTCTGCACACATTCCCAAAGGCCCGTTAATGGCGTGTTGGTATGTGCGACGCGATTGGGGGATGACCTCACCGCCGCGGCTTACTTCTCCAATCCCGCTTTCGGTCGCGTTGTCTCCACCCCCGACAACGCCGTCCACAACATGATCAAACACGGCCCAAGCAAGTTCGTCATCGAACTCGATTAGCTTTGTGATGTTCTGTTCCAGCCACCGACAGACAGTGTGTCTCAACTCCACGATCACAGTATGAGGAAGGCGGCCAAGACGGTGCAGAAACACTCTTCGGAGCCTAGGTGCGATGTCATCAGGAAGCTCATTGATCATGGCTGACCAGAACACCTGTGGGTAGTCTTTCGTCCTGGCTGCGACCGACAACGCAGACAGAGCTTTGCGCGGGTTTGCTTTCACCAGTCCTGTGAAGGGACGTTTCTCCGTGAAGCTCCCAAAGTCGCGTTGCAGGTCCTCCTTTGCACGAGGAATGATCTCATCCACGGCAAGGTCAACAACTGCATCGGGAGTCTCATCCGTACCGACAAAGCCGAAGTGAGACCCGCGTTCCGTTACCGTAGAGGTCGCCCATCCGTCGCTCCAGTCCTCGATATTGTCGATGATCGCAGCAAGACGCTTGCTTTGATCAGCCAGAAGCTCGCATCCCTGCATTTCCAAGTAACGTGCATATCTTGCGATAAACTCGTTACGCCTGCTCGGATACACATCATCAGACCAGTAGCTTTCTTGGTCTGGTCCGTTGAGAAGCCGTTCACCCAGTTGGTGACGAAGCGGTTCTGGAAATGCCGACCACCTGTCAACCAGCAGAAAGACCAGTTCCCGTGCCACATCTGTGTCCCAAAAAGTATCTTGGCTTAGGGCAAGGACACGTTGACCAACCTCTTCAGGTGCAAACAAGTCTTCCTTGGACAGAGCGAAGAGGACCAGTTTCTTGAAGAAGAATTTATCCTCAATTGGCCACGTTAGGACATGTCCGAGTGCCACATCGGGTCTCGCCTGAATCAGTCGTTCAAACAAGTCAACGAAGAACTTCATTGCGTCCGCGGCTTCGTTGTGCCGATCCTCCCCATCGACCTCACGATCAGGGTAACAGGTTGGCGTGACAAAGTAGGTCGTACCAATATCTGATAGCATCCCTGACGCGGACATCATCGCGTCTTCGAGCAAGCCAAACACCTGAGGCAGTACTTCGTCAGGTATGGTCAAATCGTCCTTGTGACGTTCGAGGAACTTCACTTCGAATTGGCCCAAATGACCAAGTTCTATGTCTGTCCAGTCCACCGTAGGAGGACGTGCACCTGCTATGCTGTAGGGTGTTTTGATATCCAACTTAGGGGCTGCAATACGACCAAACTCACGCAGAACACTTGGAGACCAACCTTCTTTCGCAACCCGTCTCTTTAGGTCAAACCAGTCGCCACCCCATTCGCGGGTCCGAGGGTCTTTGTGGTGATCAATGATCAAGCTCCAGATGTGCCGAGCTTTGTCATCGAGTTCATTGTTCTGACCCAAACGCCATTCGATGTGGTTCAACAGACGTGGATGCAGACCATTCTGCTTAACTGCCCACCAAGCAATAACAGGGCTGGATAGATGATCTCCGATCCATCGTAACAGATGCCACAGACGTGGTGGGGTACTGGTGTGGCCGTCTGGTGTTCTGCCACCAAGTCGATGTGCATCAGTTGGGTTTTCATCGCCATGTCGCCACGACAACAGATCATCGTTGAAGGTTCCACGACGATAGTCTTCATCAGTTAGGTTCTGAAGGTCATCGTCCAATCCGTAGGCAACACTTGGCTCAAAGACCTGAGCATCATCACCATACCCGCTGACCCGCTTCGCCGAGCGAATGAAGCCGCTGAATACACATACCCATTCTGGGTGAGTTGGGTGTTCAGCATCAGCCAGCAACTTGGCACCAGGTACGGAGCGCACCACATGCGCAACTTGACCGCGCTGGTATGGTAAAAGTGACTTTGGGTCCTGCTCTGTTGTCGCAATTACCGCCCGTCGCCATTCCCTTGGATCGTCTGCACGATCTGCCCATGCCTCCATAGTTTGCCAAAGGTCAGGATGATCGGTGTAAGCAATTGCCGTTACACCACGATCACGCCACTTGGCTTCAATATCTTCAGGTGTGCCTTTGTCAAAAGCATAGATTCGCGTGCGATCAAACTGCCCGTCATGGTTCAAACCTTGGAGCAGATATTTGATCGGTGGATCTTCAGCTTGATAGCCGACCAGCACCACCGTGTAATGTTCCAGTAGATTTCGGATGAAATTTGTAGCCCAAGCTTCCGACAGGTATGCCCGTCCGAAATCAGCACTGCTTAGGACATACGGGTGCTGGTCAGCGTCGGTGTTCGCAAGCCGTCCATGGAGGTAGGTAATACCTTCCACCGAACGCCCAAACGCCAGATCAGGAAAAGCGGGAGGTGAAAATGTTGCCAGATCACCATCCATTTCGAATAGCAGATCAAAATTCGTGGTGATGATCTGTGGTACGCCGTTCGGACTGGTTGAGATGCGTTTGACCAAGCTGTGGTGATGGCCAATTGAACCAATTCCTGCCGAAGCCTGAAGGCGTTCCGTGACGAGAGCATTCACCTCATCGCGCCCGTATTCCAGGTGAAGCAGGTTGAAGATTTGGTCCAGTGGCATGTTTGTGCCAGTCGGATCATCAATCCAGGGTTGGAACGCCCGCATGATTTCGGACTCCTCCGGTGGATCAAAGAAGTCGATAACATGTTGAGTTAGGCCGATGAAGCTCGGCATACCAGACGGCAATGAAACACCAGCGCCGCAGAGGAAAACAACTCGGCCCGCATCACTGCGTTCCAGTAAGACATCAGGGACGATTGGACCGTTTGCGTGAAATCTCATTGGCTATTGACCCGCTTGCGCGTCATCCAGCTAAGGTCAGTTGAGTTTCCGTTTGTGAACTCTTCAAACTGCCGTAGTTCCCACTTCTCGATGATTGTGGAGTTGATGTGGTCGATCAGGTTGTTGATTTGGACATTCCTCGGCTTGCTCTTTGATCTTGCAACCCGATTTTTCAGTTCAACTTGGACTTCCCTCCACCAGAGCCCCTCAGAATCCAAAAGTTCTGATCGGTATTCGTAGCGGTCCTTAATGCTTCCAACGACGAGCCGTTCGTCGTGGCGCGATAGACTGAACCAGACATCGACAAAGGTCGCCGCGTCAATGGTTGCCAGTATCGGCACATTCAAATAGCGCTGCTCAGGTGCGTGATTGATTACGGTAAGGTTTCCAAAGAAACGTATCCAATCCTCAGTAAGGAATTTCAAGAGTTGTTTGCCTGCATCCTCACCCAGCCAATTTTGGTGCCACGCATCCATTTTCTTGACCAGATGTTCCACGACCTCCTTAAATTCATCATCCTCACGCCTCATGAAACCAAGGCCGTCATATGAATCTAAGTGACGGCCAAACCTTTCACTGACACCTCGACAACGCTCATCCGTTAGCTGGGGGACAAACTTTTCATCAATGTATGTCTTCATCGCTGCAATCGTATCGGGAACTGTTTGATCAATCAGTTCGTGATCCGCCAGCATTAGGGATACGCCAACGACATGAAGGAACTCTCCAACTTCGATGTAGCAGCCGTCTTTCAGTTGCGATTGCATGTCTTCGACATCGGACCAGAATTCGCGCTCTGAATCATCCGAGAAATCCCAGCTATAGAGGTGCCACAACCTCCTCCAGGACGGCCAAGAAGCTACGCCCGCCACCTCGTCTGACTGGGCTAGTTCGGCATTCAATCGCAACGCATCAACAACGCCAGAGTTGAGGATCGAAATCCATTGCTGGACAGTTATGACTGCCCTTATGCCATTGTGTTGTTCATATTTCTTAAAGACCCGCTGTTTCGGGGTGGGTTCTTTGTCTTTGTCGAATGAGAACTCATAGACATGGCGAACCTCGTCCTTGCCTTTGTCATACCTGCCCAACAAGTCTTGGGGCGTCAGAGTTGAGGTTTCTTCCGAAAGGTCGAGCTTGAATTCGATAAAAAAAATGAAGAATTGGATGATAAGGTTTTGAACCAACTTGTCGTTCTGAAGATACTCCACTTTCATTTTCTCAAGAATTGAAGCCAACTGCCAAACGAACTGCCGTAAGGCCCTAAGGTTGTGGTATCCCGATCTATCGTAGAGTTCGAGGATATCGTTCGTGTAATGCAACAAAAGCTCACTGACTTCGGACTGTGTAATCTCCGCCACGAATGAGGCCAACGCGCTTTCGGGATCACTTTCCAACAAGAAGGAATGCCCAACCACCTTCTCTTTGAAAGCAATAAAATGGTCGTCAAGCAAATCGTCGGTATTCGCACATAGAATCACACGTGTATCACCATGCTCTACAAATCGGTTAACGACGCCCAATAGCTCTGACATTGGGATTTGGCAGCGCTCCAAGTCATCAAGAACCAACAATGCCCCGTCCATGTTCTTGGCCGATTGTTCGAGTTGTGAAGTAGCCGCATCCACCACCTTGTTGAGGTTCGCGGTTCCTCCCAAGATGCCGCCTGTACCCAGCGTAAGCGCCCCGCTGAATATTGACCCCGCAAGCCCAACCCCTTTGTGCAACGTCTTGGTGACCGTGCTGGCACTGGCATAGAAGAGACTGGTCTCAAGAGATTGGATGTCAGTAATGCCAAAGACCGAAAGGTATATGGGTTTGCGGTCAGTAAAAGCATCATCTTCCAGAAGCTTTGTAACGAAGTGGGTTTTTCCGCAGCCCCACCGACCTTCGATTAGCACCGCAAAATGGGGTTTTGATTTGGTGTTTGCCCAATTTTTGAGAAATCTCTCAACCTCGGTCCTGTCTACGCTCATTTTCAAAACTCGCCACTAATTTGAATGGATCTTTTTGTTGTAGTCGCTGGTGTTCAGGTCGATCATAGTCCACCAAATATAGTTTTCTTTCGCCAGAAGCTTTGCCAGTCTGCCAGATTTTGCCTTCAGGGTCGTCAATGAATACAACCCAAGTAGTTTTCTCCAAAACGCTCCATCACAACTGGTGCGACCCGCTCGTTGACGCTCTCATCAATGAATAGTCCCCAAGGATAAACGTCGACGTTTGCTAGGTCGAAATCGTGTTTTGGGTTCGGCTTGTTTTGGCTGAGAAATGCGTAGCGGATCCCGGCCCACATCTCGAAGCCGAGCTCGACCTCGAGACCATCATATACACTGTCCCCAGGGGCGTTAACGATCACCTTTTTGGAAATGTCACCGAGTGCTTCCAACAGCATAATGCTGCACGTATGGGCCATAATGTCCGCAAGTTGGATACCCATCACCGCCTTGGAATCCTGTTCAAAGTGAAAGATGCAGCCTGCGAGCTCCGGATCGCCTGCAACTAAAGCCTCGGCCGCACTTTTGTGTTTGAAGAGGCCTTCATCAAAGAAGACCTCATGCTGCCGCCCCTCGAGCAAGGGATGCTTCAGTGCGCTACGCAAAAGCGTCAACGAAGCTGGGCCTAATTTCCTAGTGTCTTCTGCACTATCTACGACGCATAGGGCCATTTTGCAGTTGCGTGCGATAAAGTGTTTCAAGCTATCACGCAGCGCTTGAAGATCATTGTCATCTTTCATGGTCGCTGAAGACTTGAACTCGAACGTGCCCGGATCGAAGCCATACTCGCGAAAGAGCACGCCCATTTCTTCTGTGGGATCCACATCGCAAATGGCGAATGCGGCAAGTGAAAATCCGGATCTATGGTGCTTGCTGTCGTCTAAAAATAGATAGGCCATTACTGCTTAAAACAATTCTCTCTGTGCCAGGTTACAAACTCAGTCCTTGGCCGGTTGGCGAGGCGATCCGGCACCAAGATCTTGCCGGACGTGTTGATCATGGACGTCACGGCTTCGATGTCGTTGCTCTGACGGGAAACCAGAATTGTCAGGTCGTCAGCCAACCCAACGAGGCCGCGATCAAACATCCAATGCGCCGTTCCGGACAGGGCGAGCCCGTTGCTGACGATGTCGGGGCCGTCATGCTCTACAGGTCTGATATGAGCGGCTTCCACTTCGGCACGGCCACCGCCATTGATCAGACGCAAACCAGTGATGGCGCAGCGCTCGCCGTAGGCGCGCAGGACGTTCTTTCTGAAATTACGATCGCGAACCGCGCGATTGGTCAGCTGGTTGACGCGTTCCCGTGCGGGCATGTGCTGGAAAGGTGTTTGCGCGTCCTGAAACCCTGGCGACTGCATCGTCTCGCCCACGCGGGGCAGGATGTCCTCATCTCGTCCAAGACCACGTTCGACTATTCGGGCAAAGTCTTCAGCTGAAAGGGTTCTTACTGCGGCTTGTGCGCGTCCGGATATCTTGCCTTGATCGTTCAGTAATCCTCTTTCGATGATTGAATTCTCGTCCCGGAATGAAACTGGGTCGCCGAAATCAAGATACGTTCCCGGCTCAATCACCGCCAAGAACATGTCCGGTTTCCTAGGATCCGGAATGATCTCCTGGACCTTAGCGATAGCGAAGTATCCTTTGGTTTCTTTGACTTTGCTTGGCTCCAGGTAGACGATCCAATCCCCTTCGCACTGTTGGGCGCGAGAGAGGTATTGCTTGGGAAACTGATACCGCTCCGAGGGAATGTCGTCGTAGATCGAGTCGCTGCGGTGGATGAAGATGCCGAAAGCCATCGGTTCACCCGCGTTGGAGACGTTCCAGTTTTCGATCGGCCGCGCGTAGGGTCAGCACCGCACCTGTCAAAAATGGAAGTGCCAAGCCAGCCGCAGCAATTGCAAAAATCATGACGGTGGCCAAAACTGAGTATTCAGCAGTCTGTTGTGCCAATGATAGTCTGCCCAAACCAATCAGGTAGAACACGCTGGTTCCCAGAAAGATCAGGTAAAGCGGGCCAAAGGGTTCGATCACCTCACGGCGGGTGCGCTCCAAGACCGAATGTCGCAACATATTCCAGCGTTTGCTTGCCTTGTTCACCAGACTACTCCCTTACCAACTCGATCCATGTGTGCACGTCATCATCCGTCACTTCACGACCTTCGACATGCGATTGATACCAGCGGGCGACTATGGCCCCGCGCTTTTCGCTTTTGATTTTTATGCCCTCATCGGTGAGGTGCTTATCCAGCGAGCTTTCAATGTGTTTGAGGGCTTCGAAATCATGCCCAGCCCGAATGGATTTGGTGCCGAGTAGCAGCCAGGGCACGTCCACCTCGAACCGCTCACCCATCGCGACCAGGGCTTCTACAGGCATGCCGCGTTGGCCCTTTTCGTAGCTATGATACGCGCGAGGTGAAACACCGATAGCTTCCGCCATGGCCGCTTGTGAGAAGCCGATTTCATTGCGAGCAATGGTGAGACGAGCACCCATTGCAGCAAAAAGATCAGCAGGTTTCTGTGGCATCTGAATTTTCCAATTGACTACTTCGCCGAAATTCGCGAACTTTGCAAAAAATGACGAACATTTACGCTTAATCACATCTGACCACGTCAGAAGGTGCAGAACAAGCGATTCCATGCGTGTCGCCGATTCAACTTAAGCGGACAAGGACGACTGAAATGGCAGAGACCAACTATTCAGAAAGCTCTCAGATCCTGGGGCTTGGGAAGACGCCCGCTCAGTGGGTCGAAGTTATGGCCGGGATGGGGATCGATATTTCAGAGCGCACCTTGCGCGAACGCGCCAACGAGACGGGCGCATTCTATCGCCTTGGGCGGACCATGCTCATCACGCCCGCGCAGATTGATACGATTTTTGAAGGAGGCCAGTCATGCCGCTCCAAATTTACAAGAGGGGCCGTGTCTACTGGGCCAAGGGGTGGATTGAATACAACGGCAGGCCAATCGCCGGCCCATACCGGAGAAGCACTAAGGCATCTACAGAAGAGGGCGCACGGGACTGGGTAAACCATGAGACCGAACGTCAGATCCGTCGCTATGTCGTGGGCGACGAACCGAGCAAGACGTTCTCCGATGCAATCATGCTCTACAACGCGTCGCCTAAGGCAGCGAAGCAGTTGATCCCGATTGTCGAAGCAATTGGCGACCTGTCGCTCGGGGCGATTTCTGGCGCGCTATTGAAGAGCCTTGGGCCAAAACTGAAACCCAAAGCGTCGACCGATACTTGGTGGCGCGAAATCGTTACGCCCGCGAGTGCGGTGATCAACAACGCGCACGAGCTCGAGGGAACGCCTCTGATCCGCGTGAAACCCTACGACAAGTTCGAGCGGATCGCTCAGGATAAGCGGCGAGGGAAGCTTAGCCGCGTAGAGCGCACGCCAGCTGATAAGGAATGGATCGAAGCCTTTTGCCGTGCCGCCGATCCGTACAACGCCGCGTTGGTTCGTTTCATGTTCGAGACGGCAGCGCGAATTGATCAGGCCGTATCATTGGAGCCTGATGACCTAAGGCCGCACGAGAACAAAGTCCGAGCGAAAGCGCAGAAGGGCCATCCGGAAAGTTGGATCACTGTTTCGCCTCAGATGATGGACGAGCTTCTTGCGCTGCCGCCGAAGCGGCCGAAGAACCGAAAGACCGGCAAACTGATGAAGGCACGTGTTTTTGGTTATGGCAGCTCTACCGGTTACAACACGCGCTGGAAGACGATTTGTAGGCGCGCGGGCATTCCGTACTTATCCGCGCATCCAGCTGGACGGCACGGCTTCTTCACTGAGCTAGTCGTCCGGCAAGGCGTCGATCCAGTCACGGCAGCTAAAGCGGGCCGGTGGTCTGACCCCAATTTGCCTATGCGGATCTATGCCCACGCAGAGACCGATGAGGCCGACATCAGGGCTCGTTTTCGTACAAACCACGTACAGGATGACGCTGTACAAACACCCAAACAACAGAAATCACAAAAGGAATAGCGCTATGAACGCATCCCTCCTAAGGGGCAGGTTGCAGGTTCGAATCCTGCCGGGGTCGCCATTAATTTCAAAGGCTTAAGATTCCACCCTTTGAGCTTGAAACTCCAGTCGGAACGAAAACCGGAACGAAACGCATATGTGTTCGTCGCTTGAGCGGGCACCCCAACATTGCTCTAACGGACGCGAAACCGCCTGCTCGTCACAACTCACTGACTTTCGGATGCCGCCCACGCTGCTCCCCTTCCTTGGACCGCCGGAAGCTGGATTTTTCCAGCTGTTTGCGCTGTCGGCCATCCTCTCGGTAGATCCGGGAGGTTTTTTCAGTCTACTTGCCCACGTCCAAGCAAGAGGTGCACTGTCGGAAACCGGTGCGCGTCGCGCTCCGGATCACAGTACACCCCTTTACTTGCCGTCGGCGCCGTGGAGTTGGAACGCATACTTCGCCATAACCAGCCCGACCGTAGTCATCTCCGACATGACCGCCTCCCGATTGGATTGTGCTAACCCACCTCGGCACATCGACGCTGCCGGGGGGGGGCCATTATAGCATCAGAACCATGCAGTGGTTCCGGCGAATACACCCCGGTGCGCTGAACCGCTGCATCAGTGGTCTTGGTGGTGCCGCTAAACGAAAGCTTCCGCCATCATCTCAACCAGACTGTTTTGTCCGCCCAACTTGGCTTCGACCGTTGCCCTCGCAGGCAAATTGTCCTTAGGCACCCACGCTTCCCACGCGGCGTTCATTGCCGGAAAGTCCCGGATATCCGCCAGCCAGACGTTGACCCGGATCAGGCGGTTTCGGTCCGTTCCGGCGATTGCCAGATACTCATCAAACTGTTGCAGGATGTCGGACGTCTGTGCGCCAACGTCGCCGGTCTTGTCGTTGGCGGTCAGTCCCGACACCCAGACGTGATCGTTGCGCCGGACAACCTTGCTCAGCACATTGGTTTGTACAAATCGTTCCATTCAGGTCTTTCCTGTCCAAAAAAATGTCGGGGGCCGCGTGTCGGCCCCCTGGAGAATGCAAGCAACAAGCGGACGTCAGTCCAGCGACATTCCCTTGCGGATCGCGGCGTACAGAACACCGGCCTCTACCTTAGCTTCGGGGGAAATCGTGACTGCCCGCAGAAAGCTGTGTTCAAGGTTTTCGGCGATACGCAGTTCCGCCTGTCCGCCTGCGGCGTTGATCCGTTCGCACCACAGAACGCCCTCGTCATACAGCGGGTCCAGCTCGGCGATGTGAACGAAGGCGGGGGGTAGATCCCCGTAGTTCGTTGCTTGGAGTGGGACGGCATAGGGGTCTTTGCTGTCCATGTTTCCCGACAAGTAGGCGCGCATGTAGAACTCAAGATCGTTCTTGTTGAACTGCGGGTCATGGTTGATCCGCACGTAGCTGTCGGTCTCCATGTCTGTGTTCATCGGCCCTGGATAGAGCAGAATCTGCATCTTCAGCTTGGGGCCATTGCGATCACGCGCCATCAGCGACAACGCCGCCGTCAGGCCGCCGCCCGCACTGTCCCCGGCCAGGGCCAGATTGTCCGTGTCAATGCCGAACATCTCGGCATTGACGATCATCCAGTTCAGCATGAAGAAGCCATCATCGACTGCGGCGGGGTAGGGGTTTTCCGGCGTCCGGCGGTAGTGGACGGCGATCACCTGTGCCCCGGTCCCTTCGGCAATATTCGCCACCACGGTGTCATGAGTGTACAGCGATCCCGACATGTAGCCGCCACCGTGAAAGTAGAGGATCGTGGGCTGCGGTCCTTCGGACTTTTGACGGTAGATGCGGATCGGAATTTCTCGGCCCGGCGCGGCGACAAACCAGTTCCGCACCTCAAGGCTCTCCGGGTAGGGCTCCTTGAACATGTCCGCATAGGCTTCGAACTGCGCGCGCCTTGCGTTCGGATCGGTCGGTCGGGTCTTTTTTCCACCACGGATCGCGCTGACCCGCTCCTTGTACTCTGACATGGCGTGTTTGATCATTTGGAGCCTCGTTCGAATCTGGATGATGCAATCGTATAGCGATATTTGGCCGAAAGCCAATCCGCTAACTCAAAGCATAACCTTCTTGAAAATCTTTTTGCAATACTGAATATTGTATTTCAATACATACAGCGAGGTCATTCATGTCCATATTCACCAACGACGTCAAACTTGAACCCTATTGGTGGGAGGCCGCCCCTCGACCTAATGTGCGCCCTGCCCCGGAGACGCTGCCCGCGCGTGCCGACGTCGTAATCGTGGGATCTGGCTATACAGGTCTGAACGCCGGCCTGGCGCTGGCAGAGGCCGGGGTTGATGTTGTGATCCTCGAAGCCGAAGAATTGGGGAAAGGCGCCAGCACCCGAAATGGCGGCGCAATCGGGGCAACGCTGCGGCATTCCTTTGCGTCGCTCCTGGACCGGATCGGTACGGAGCGGGCCATCGCGCAGTACGCATCCGCCATCGCATCGCGGGAGTATGTGATCGATCTCGTGACCGAGCGAGGCTTTGACTGTGACCTGTCACGCTGCGGGCGGTTCTATGGCGCGCACAAGGCCAAGGACATTGACGGGTTGAGCCGCGATCTGGACGCCCGCAAGACCCATCTGGGCAGTGAGGCCACTGTGGTGTCCCCGGCGGACCAACAGGCCTACGTGGGCACGCAAGCCTATCATGGCGGGCGGTTCCACCCCGAAGACGGCCACCTGCACCCCGGCCTGTATCATCAGTGCCTGCTGAACGCTGCCCGAGCCGCCGGTGCAGCGATCCACGGCCATACCCGCGTGACGGACATCACCCGCGCTGCGGGCGGATTTACCGTCACCACGGGCACCACACGTATCCAGGCGGATAGGGTGATTGTCGCCACCAATGGTTACACCGGGAAAGAATTCGGCTGGTTCCGGCGCCGTCTGGTGCCGATCCAAAGCCAGATCATCGCCACCGAAGAACTGGACCCGGCGCTGTTGGACAAGATCCTGCCCAATGACTATCAGGTCGGGGATACCTGCAAACTGCACAATTACTTCAGACGCTCGCCCGACGGCAGGCGCATCCTGTTCGGAGGTCGTTCCGGCGCATCGCAGGTCAATGATTTCCGCAAGAGCGGCGCAAGCCTGCACAACCGCATGACCGGACTGTTCCCCGAACTTGCCAATGCAAAGATCACCCACACTTGGGGTGGTTTCATCGCTTTCAGCTTTGACCATACGCCACATTTTACGGAAAAAGACGGTATCCACTATATTGGTGGATGCTGCGGCAGCGGTGTAGCGATGATGTCTTACCTTGGCCATCAGACCGCATTGAAATTGCTGGGCCGCGAATTCGACACAACCTTTCATCGCGATTTCAAACCACAGGCATTCTACTCTGGAAATCCTTGGTTCATGCCCGCCATCATCACAGCGTTGGAATGGCGGGACCGCATGAAGATCTGACCAAAACAAGCCCTCGATCCGCTGGGGATCGAGGGCTTGTTTCTGTCAGGCAGCGCGCCACCGCGCAGGCTTCAATCGACAGTTGCCAGTCGGTTTTCGCCGAGGTTTCCGGCTAAGTGACACTCTACGCTTGCGCCGTGGATTTGGCGTGGCTCTGGCGCACTGTCTTCACAGACTGACGTGCGGAACGCGCATCTGGGGTGAAAGCTGCACCCTGAGGGGATGTTCGTGGGATCCGGAAAGCTGCGCCCAAGGTCAAGGTCGGGCAGGCCTAATTCAGGGTCAGGCGTCAACACGGATTCCAACAGCGCACGCGTGTAAGGGTGTTCCGGCCGTTGCATCAACTTGCGGGTTTCCCCAGTCTCGACAACCCTCCCAAGGTACATGACCGCAACCCGATCTGCGACGTGTTCGATCACACCAAGGTTGTGGCTTATGAAAACCATCGCCACGCCAAGATCGCGCTGTAGGTCCTGTATCAGGTTGAGGATCTGCGCTTGTATCGACACATCCAGCGCGCTGGTCGGTTCGTCGCAGACCAAGATGTCCGGGTCCAAGGCCAGTGCGCGCGCGATGGCCACGCGCTGCCGCTGCCCCCCTGACAACTGGTTCGGGAAGGCGTGAAAAGAGCGTTTCGGCAGCCCGACCTGATCCAACAACTTGCGCGCGCGCCTGTCCCGTGATGGCGCATCGCCCACCTTGTGGACATTCAGCGGATGGATCACGGTTTCTAGAATGGAACGGCGCGGATTCAGCGTCGAATACGGATCCTGAAACACCGGCTGCACACGGCGGCTCAACTCTGCGCGCGGGATCGACGCAATCGCTTGCCCGTCCAGCGTGATCTGTCCGGCGTCAGGCTGTTCCAGTCCCAAAAGGATCCTTGCAACGGTGGACTTCCCACAACCGGACTCCCCGACGATGCCACAGGTCTCTCCCCGGTTCACATACAAAGAGACATCGCGCACCGCCTGCAACTTGCTGGATTTCTTCATCATCCCGCCGGACAGTGTGTAGGTCCGGCTGATGCCCTTGGCCTCAAGAATTGCGGTCATGTCACACACCTGCTTTCTGGGCGAATCGTGCTTCGGTTTCAGGGTGAAGGCAGGCAAAGCCATGTCCGTCCTCGCGGACCAACGGCACCTCGGTCGTCCGGCACTCTGGCCGAGCGCGATCACATCTGGCGGCGAATGCGCATCCCTGAAAGTCGTTTGTCAGGCTGGGCACGGTGCCCGGTATGGCCTGCAGCTTTCTGCGAAGGCGCATCATGCCGGGGATGGGCATGCTATCCAGCAGCCGCGCAGTATAGGGATGGCGGGGCGTGCCAAACACCTGACGCGCGGTGCCCGTTTCCAGGATCTGGCCGGCATAAACTACGGCCACCCTGTCCGCAGTGCGGGCCACGACGCCCAGATCATGGGTGATCAGGATCACCGCAATCCCCAGTTTCGTCTGCAAGTCCTTGAGCAGATGCAGGATTTGCACCTGAACCGTCACGTCCAACGCGCTTGTCGGTTCATCCGCGATCAAAATGTCAGGTTCGCACATCAAAGACATGGCTATCATGACACGCTGGCGCAGACCCCCGGATAGCTGATGGGGATACTGCCGCAGGCGCAAAGGCGCATTGGGAATTCCTACAAGTTCAAGCAATTCAATGGCGCGGTCGCGTGCGGCGGCCCGCCCGGCGCGGCGATGCCTGCGATAGACCTCCTGCAACTGGTTGCCGATGGTGTAGGCCGGGTTGAGGCTTGTCATCGGTTCCTGGAAGATCATGCCGATCCGGTCCCCCCGAATCCGCGCCATCCCCCGATGCGACAGTCGCAGCAGATCTGTCCCCAGAAAGCTCATCCGGTCGGCGCTGCGGTGCGCACCCTTTGGCAGCAGGTTCATGACCGCCAGAGAAGACATGGACTTGCCACTGCCCGATTCTCCGACGATGCACAGCGTCTCTCCGCGGTCGATGCTTAGATCGACACCGCGCACCGCGTGGACGGCTCCGCCTTGGATAGGGATTTCCACACGCAAATTTTTGATATCCAGAAGTTTTGTCACGACCGGCCTCCCGGAGAAGAGACATCGCGTAGCCCATCCCCAACCAGATTGATCCCGAGAACCAGCACAAACAACGCAACGCCGGGAATGGCGATGACCCACGGGGTAAAAAAGATAAAGTCCCGACCCTCGGCGATCATCAGACCCCACGACGGCAAGGGCGGCTGGACACCCAGCCCCAGAAAGGATAGCGCCGCCTCCAGCAGGATCGCATGCGCCATCTCCAGCGTCACGACCACAAGGATCGATCCCATTACATTGGGCAGCACCTCTTGCAGGATGATTCGTGGGGTTGAACACCCCAGCGCGCGCGCGGCGGCCACATAGTCCAGGTTGCGCACCTGCGCGGCGGCGGTCCGGGCGACGACGGCAAAGCGATCCCATAGCAGCAACCCGAGGACGGCGATCACGATGAACAGTGAGTTGCCGACCAGCCCGACAACAGCCAATGCCACCAGCACCAGCGGCATAGCCAGACGAACGGTGATCAGGAAAGAGATCACCATATCGACCCGCCCCCCCATGAATCCGGCCACCAAACCCAGCGTCGTCCCGATCAGTCCGGCAATCGCGACGGTTCCGATGCCGATCAGCAGCGAAATCCGGCTGCCGTAGATCAGGCGCGACAGGTAATCCCGTCCCAGTTGGTCGGTGCCCAGCGGGTGATCCCAACTGCCTCTGTCGTGCCAGATAGGTGGTTGCAGCCGGTCTCCCAGACCTTGCAGATAGGGATCGCCCGGGGCCAGATAGGCGGCGAAGATGGCCATGAAGATGGTGATAAACAGGATGGTTCCGCCAATCACCAAGCCACCATGCGACAACCATTGCCGCAGTCGGGAGGGGCGCACAAAATCGTCTTCGATCGGGGTTTCAGTCGATATATCGGTCATCCGCGCACCCTCGGGTCGATCCAGGCATTCAGCAAATCCGTCAAAAGGGTCAGGACAACGAAGATCAGTGAAAACAGCAGCACGATAGACTGCACGACAGGGAAATCGGCCCGCTGGATCGATTCCCAACTGAGATATCCGATGCCATCAAGCGCAAAGACCGTCTCGACGATGGTCGAGCCGCCCAGAAGGAACCCGAACTGTACCGCTGCCAGCGCGATGACCGGCATGACTGCATTGCGCAAAGCGTGTTTCAACAGGATCGAGGTCGAAGACAGTCCCTTGGCGCGTGCGGTTCGGATATAATCCGAGGCAAGCACATCAACCATTCCGGCCCGCGTCAGGCGCATGATCGCTGGCATCGCATAGTAGGCCAGCACAACCACGGGCAGGATGAGCCCCTGCCATGTCGCTCCACCTGACAGCGGAACCCATTGCAACTGTACGGCAAAGAAAAAGATCAGCATCAGCGCAAACCAGAAGCTTGGCATCGCTTGCCCCACCACGGCGAGCGTCAGACATGCGCGGTCAATCCAGGTGTTTTGTTTCAGCGCGGCAATGATCCCCAAGGGAACCGCGATAACCAGCGCCAGAAACAGCGACGAGATCGCAAGGCTGAAGGTCAGCGGCAGCCTGTCCCCGATCAGTTCGGCCACCGGTGAGCGGAAATAGTAGGACTGGCCCAGATCACCCCTGAACAGATCCGCAAGCCAATCAAGGTATTGCAACGGCAGCGGACGATCCAAGCCATAGGCGATGCGGATTTGTTCGACCTGTTCCTGATTGGCGGCCTCCCCGGCCAGCGCCTGCGCAAGGTCTGTCGACATGCGCAAGATCGCGAAAGAAATGACCGAAACAGAAATGGCCACGGCAAAGGCTACAAGTAACCTTTGGGCGGTGTAGCGGAGCATATTTGCCCTCCATGCAGCGTGTAAATCTGTGGAGGCGAGATTTAATCCCGCCCCGGAGATGGATCAGAGCAGGCAAATCACTCCCACCGCGCTTCGTAGAAGCGGTTGATTTCATCCATTTGCGGTTGGAACTGCAGGCCCGGCGCAAAGGCAAAGTTCACGACATGGTTAACCAAGGGCACCCAATAGGCGTTCTCAAGTATCACGTCCTGTGCCTGCGCATAAAGAGCGGTCCGCTCTTCCAGATCATAGGACAGCGTCGCTTCGGTCAGCAAAGCGTTGACCTTTGGGTCGTTGGACAAATCTTGCGGCATGTCGTTGAAATAGGTCCCAAACGCGATCGAGGCGTCGCCAAGCCCCCAAAAGCCGGTGCCGGAATGAAAGAACTCTAAGTTGTCATTCACCCACTTCTCACGAAACGCAGCCCAGACATAGCTGTCCAGATTGGCCCGAATGCCGACCTGCTGCAGATCGCCAATCACCGCCTCTGTGATTGACCGAAAAGACGTACCCGCCACGCTGGTGCTGAAGCCGTCGGTGTATCCCGCCTCTGCCAGCAGAGCCCGCGCCTTTTCGGGGTTGTAGTCATAGATCACGTTCGGCGTTGGGCAGGCCACTTGTTGAGTGGCGCAGACGGTTTCCAGTTTTTTCGATCCACCGCCGACCAAGTTGGTGGCTATGGAGTCGCGGTTGATAGCATGTGAAACAGCCTGACGGACCTTCGTGTTCGAAAACGGGCTGTTGGCGTCATGCACGTTGAACGCCAAAAACGAAATGCGCATGGTCGGCGTCCGTTCAATTCGGTGCTTTCCCATCATTTCCAATTGATCCGCCTGATCCGGCGACAGGCGCCAAAGGAAGTCGGCCTCACCCGTCATCAACTGCCCAATCTGCAGGTTGGTGTCTTTTTGAGTCTTCACGCGGACGGTTTGAACCTCCGCCGGGGCCTTGGGGCCTCCTTCGAAGTAGCCGTCGAATTTCTCCAGAACATATTCACGACCTGGCTCGAATGAGGCGATTTTGTAAGGACCGGTGCCGACAGGGTTCATACCCATGCCTTCGGTGCCCACTTCGGCGTAATATTCGTTCGGATAGATCGGCACGCCCAGCGACAGGTATTCCAGTGCGGCGGGGAACGGCTCTTTCAGGTTGACACGAACTGTGAAGTCATCGATCTTTTCTGCGCCCTCGATCCAGTTGATCATCTGCAACAGCAAGATTTTGTTGGCGGGGTCGGTCACGTAGTTCAGTGTATAGACCACGTCATCGGCGTTGAAATCCTCGCCATTGTGGAACTTCACGCCCTCGCGCAGCTTCATGACCAGACTTGTTTCGCTCTCCCAGTCCCATTCTATCGCCAGCAGCGGAAGGTATTCACCGGTTTCCGGGTCGCGGTCCACCAGGGTGTCATAAACGTTCTTGATTACTGTCAGCCCGGTGTGATCGGTGAAGTAATACACGTCGAGCGTTGTCTGCTCGCGCTCCCAGACAAGGTTGATCGAATTGTCGTCAGGTCCGGCTATGGCTGTCGTTGCGGTCAGAGCGGCCAAGGCCGCCACCTTCGGCAGCGTTGTCAGTCGGATCGTGAGTCGCGGTGTCATGGCAGAGTTCCCTTGCTGGTTCCGGTACTTCAAGTCGCGGTTGATGGTATTGTTATTCGATCGATGATATCGGTGTGCGACATTCCGTCAACCCAGTTTGTAGCCTAACGAACCTTAACCCTTGCATTTTCGCGAGAACGCTGAAAAAAAAGATTGTGTATCGCAATACGATTTCGAGGAGAGCCCGTTGGCCAAGCACGATGATCCCGTTACCGCGTCTGCTGAATCCGCTCCCGACCTGTCGGCCAATTCTCTCTTCGTGTCGTCCTTGGCGAAGGGGATAAAGATCCTTGAATGCTTCGATGGCGGCAAGACCTGGCTCAGCCTGAACGAAATCGACGAGCGCGCCAATATCGGCAAAAGCGCCGCGCAACGCGCGGTCTTTACCCTTCATGCGTTGGGCTACATCCGCAAGGACGAAGCAAGCAAGCGGTATCAGATCTCCCCCAAAATGCTAAGCCTGACCCGGAACTTCTCCTCCGGGCACAATGTGCTCGAAGCCGGCATGGCAGAACTGTTGCGCTTTCATGAAGAAACCGGTGAAACGGTGAACATAGGTGAACGGGACGGCAAGGAACTGGTCTGCATCGCCCGTATCCCCGGTCGCCACGTGGTCACGATCAATGTCGGGGTCGGCTGGCGTTTTCCGATCTATGCCACTGGGCCCGGCTTGGTACTGTTGGCCTACGAACCCGAAGAGGTTGCGCGCAGGATTCTCGAGTCCTGCGACCGCGTAGCCTACACGAAGCAGACCGTCACCGACCTGGACGAATTAATGGACTGGCTGAGGCAGATTCGAAAGGACGGTTTCGTGATCGCGGATCAACTGCTCAGTGACGGGGAGTACTCGGTCGCGGCTCCGATTTTGGGCGCCGACGGCAAGATCCTTGCTGCGTGCAATGCATCTCTGCCAGTCAGCAGATGGTCCTTGCACGATTTGAACACCAAGATGGTGCCCGGCGTCTGTCGGACGACAAGAAACATATCTCGCGTGGTCTCCGGATGAGGGTCTTGAACGCATTTCGAAACGCAACTGTCTGATTTATTTGATCATGTATCACAGGGCTGGGTTCGGTTTGTTCGCTTACAAAAGCCACCACAGGTTTGCGATAATCAGAAGATTTGCACGGCTGTGAATTGGTGACATTGCTGCTTCGCGCATCGACCGTGCCCTTGCGCGAGGTTCCACGGCTGGTTCGTCCGCATTATACGCGACGTCGCGGGCGTCCCCTACACATCTCACAATTCCCGCCCGTACAGGCCTAACAACTCTATTACTTATACGAAGGCGACTACGAAGGCACCCTCGCTCGAAGCGGCTATGGCCAAAAGGTAGAAAAACCAAGATTGAAAAAAGGTAAGCCACAAAGAAGGTTCCAAGTTCATTGGTCAGTCAGAACTCGACACGTCCAAAATGTGCAAGGGGGAGACTGGGTGATCGAACCACCCGCTCGTTCATCGAAGAATTTCATGGCGATTTTCCTCCGTCCGTCTTGATCCTAACTGTGTTCTCCTTTGCGACACGAAATTTGGTCAAAGGACCGGCACAATCCCGCGACAGGTCCACCACCCATATGTAGACCCATTCGTCGCGACCCAGATCTGTCTTGCGCCAGTTGTCGTATTCCTCCGCCCATTGCGCTTTCAGCCGTGAGACCGTATTCGCCGAATACCCGGTGGCATCTGGACCGAGGAGCATCTTCAGTGCCGCGCCCCATCGAGCGGCGGCATGTAAACTTCGACAATTCCCCGCTCGTTTCCGATCCGGCCGGCCTGTATCACAATGTCGATGGTCGCTCGAAGATACCGTATGACTTCCGCGTATCGAAGCTGTGTTCCCGTTCCCATCACCATGAGCGCCAATCGGTCCATTGACTTGCGCGCTGTCTGGGAGTGCAGGGTGGTGAACGACCCGCCGTGGCCGGTGTTGATCGCTTCAATGAACGTTGCCGCTTCCGATCCCCGCAGCTCGCCTACAATGATCCGGTCCGGGCGTAGACGCAGGGTCGCTTGCAATAGTTTCTCCGCAGACCGCGGGCTATCCTCGGACCGCTCCGCAATCAGACTGACGACATTCGGCTGGCATGGGCGCAGTTCCGACGAATCCTCGATCGTCACCAGGCGCTCGTGATCTTCGATCAGCCAGAGCATCCGCCGACCGAGTTCGGTTTTGCCTGTCGAGGTTCCGCCCGAGATAAGGACATTCAGTTCCAGCCGCAGGACCTCTTTGAGAAAGTCGTCAACACTGCCGCTGCCCGCGAGGCTTTGTAGCCTACGCAGGTGATCGATACGTTCTTCATCTTGAGAGAGCATCACGTCGCTGCGCAGGAAGCCGAAGGTCTTTGGCTCGCCAGTGTGGCCGGGACGGAACACGCGGAACGACAGGACCGTTCCGCTGGCCGAAGCGGGGGCAATCACCGCCTGAACCCGCAGCATCAATCCATTATGCTCTATCGCCGTGGACAACAAAGGCGCGCTCGCCGTCAGCTTCGTATTGCTGTCATTTGCGGCCATGCCCGCAATATCCGCCGCCGCCGTAGGGTCTATGTCGTGTTCTTCGACACGGACCATCCGGGCCATTCCCTGCCGCTCGACAAAGCAATGGCCGTCACCATTCACAGCAATTTCGATCGCAGTTTGATCCTCAAGAAGAGGATCGAATGCGGCGAGATACTCGGAAAGATACCCCGCCATCAGAACAGCTCCAGATCGTTCGTCACCATCACCATGATCACGTCGCCATGTTCCACGGTGATGATAGGCGCCAGCTTCAGATATTCTTCTACAACCGCGCTCGCGTTGTCCTCGGCGTCCTCTCCGAGATTTCCTATGACCACTTGGGTTTCATCATCATCGCTACCAGCCGACGCAATCGCAGGCAGCGCGCCGAAGATCGAGACCAGGGCCGCCGCACCAAACCGTTGGGCGAAGCGGGTATTGACCTTGCCCGTCAGACCCGATCGCCCAAGACGATCCGACCCATAAGCATCCAGATCGACCACCTGCCCATCTGGCGTCACAAGCCTGTCCCATGCGACCAGCACGCGGCGTTGCCCAAGGGCCACCCCGTTGGAATAGCGTCCGAACATTCGCGACCCACGCGGGATCAGGACCTGGTGCATATCGAACGACCAGATGTCATGCGAAACGACGCTGCTTATCGTGCCGGAGAGTTCGGAATTGATGCCGGTCGTCAGTGTGGCCTCAATCACTGTGCCTTGCATGACCGTGTTTGACGGCGCACCGATCACCCGCGATTGCGTTGGCTGGATGGTTTCGGACCCGCTACGAACGAACGCTTCGTCGCCCCCGTATTCGCGTTCATCGCCACCCGAGGATCCACCGGACAGACCGTCAATTGGACTGTTGATTTGGGCCTCTGAAACAGCCTGCGCTTCGGCCCGACGACGTTCGAGCTCCTTGCGCCGCTGTTCCTGCTCTTCAGCCAGCCGTTGCTCTTCAAGCGAAGCGTCGTCCGCCTGTCGCAGCCGCATTTCCAACCCTTCAAGCTCGGTTTTATGACGTAGAACGTCACGCCGAAGCGCGTCCCGTTCACTGGTCACTCTCGACATTTCCGCTTCCCGGCTTTCCATGTCACTCGACAGCGCATCGAGTTGCGCCTGTAGCAGTTCAAGGCGTTCTGTGTCGACCACTGGTGCTGACGGTGTTTGGTTCCGGGCCTCTTCCAGGATCCGTTCGAGTTCGGCCACCCGCGCCCGAAGCGCCCGTTCGGCTTCACTTGGCCCTTGCTCGGTCGGTGTAAATTCAGGCGCGATCACCGGCGTCAAACCGTCATTCGCATCGCGCGGAAACTCACGGGAATCTGATGTGTCCAACACCGGACCGGTGCGGCCTTGGTCCAGATTTTTCCAGTAAGTGACGCCAGCTCCCCCAGCAGCGAGACCAGTGACCAGAGCGACCCCGGCCAGGACGCCCGCATTCGGGGCCTTGCGTCGGCCTTGCAAGCGGGCCGCGCGGTTTTCCATCTTGTCAGCCATTTTGCACGTCTCCGCTTTGGACGCAGATAAACTGATCGCCATACCGAATGACCCACCGGTCCGACCGCCGCCCGACCGTCGATTTGGTGCCATCGGTTCTGGAGTTGACGATGTATTCCCGACCGCTTGCATCGGCGCGGTAGATATTGGGCGTCGGGGCATCGGCCCCAAACTGAAAGTAGGTCCGCCGTCCATCATCCCAGACCCGAGTTGGGGCAATTTCCGCACCCCTGGACTGTACCGTGATGGAGTAGGTTTTCGGCTGCCCAGCAGGGACGCTGGTTTTGGACGTGCCGCCACCGCTACCTGACGGCGCTGAGAAGCTGACAGCATAGTGCGGGCGGCGATTGGCGCTTTCATGCAGCTCGACCAGGTAGAAACGCCGGTTGGTCACGATCACGCCATTGGTCACGGCCCCCGCGATCACAGGCTTTACCAGGATTGCGTTGCCGCCATCCGTTCCCGCGAACATGAAGCTTTCCGTGTCGCCCGCTTTGAAATCAAGGAACCGTTCGCCCGGTGCCAGCGTAATCAGGGTCACGCGTTTGAGCCGGGTGTTGATCTTGTAGACCTGGCCTTCCTGATACACTGCCGTGGCGCTCCGCGCATCCACGCGCATCGGTTTTGGGGTTGCTTCGGACAGGGCAGGCGAGGCCAGACTTGCCAGAAGTGCGGCGTAAAGAAGATTTCTCATTCGGTCATTCCTTCCGATGCAACACGGTAGCCCACAACCTGAAACCCGAACGGGTTCTGCCAAAGCAGGAGGTTGTTATCGACTGTCGAGGGGTTGAACACGTAAGTGACGGTGGCGACGAAATCGCCTGTTTGCATGGGAGAGTTCGGACGTCGCAAGGTCTTGGAAAAGCGCACCTGGGCAGTGTCTTCGTCAATCATCACCACGTTGTTGATCGCCACTTCGACCCTGCCATCAACGCCGTACAATTCCGGCGGATAGCCGCTGTGCCCCGGCGTCCACTTCTGTTCAAGCGCCCGGCGCACGTCTGCGGCCGAGCGTTTGAACACCGACAGGATGCGGTATTCATTGTCGTCCACATCATAGGTTTCACGGTCGCGGACGTAGCCATAGATCAGGCTTTCCACGACGGCCCGCTGTTGATCGACGGAGGCGCGCTCAACGGTCACGGCGCGCTCCGCGATGCCGGTGTCGCGGTCCACGATGGCAAGGTAGGCTTGGGTCTCATTCTTCGCCAAGCCGTAAGCGCCGACGCCAACACCTGCCAAACCCGCAACAAGTCCGATCACGGCCACCGCCCATGCCCGCTTTTCGCGCTGGCGAAGCCCCTGGATCGTCTCTGCTATGAAGTAGCTTCCGCCCGCTTCGCTCGCGGCAGCGACAGCTTTTTCCACTACGGCACGTTCACGCTCTTCAACCTTGGCAAGCGTCGGTTTGAGAATCCTTCTCTGTTCAGCAGTGAGGCGTGTCATGCTGGTCTCCAATCTTTGCAGTCGGATTTGCGGTTACTTTTTAGACTTCGCCCGAAGGCGCTCGTTAGACTCTCGCGCGAATTGCACGTCGCGCCTTCGCTGGACGAACCGTCCGGCTGCGTTATTCGAAAGACGCGCCCCGGCGTTTGCCAGCTTCATGTCCATGGCCGAACCGAACCGGCGAACCTGCGCTGCGCGTTGTGCCGTTTCGCCGCCAGTGGTCGCGCCGCTCAAGACTTGCTTGCCCGCGCCTTGGGTGATTTCACCGGCTTTCAGCATCGGGCGACCCACGATGCTGAGGGCTTGGGGCGCTATGCCGCCAAGGTTGAGCTGGCCGGTGATGTTGGACGCAATTTGCGGGATCGTCAGAAGCGCATAGATACCAACGATGATGATCACCACGACGCCGGTGATCCCGATCAATGTAGTGTCCGATCTTGCTCCGAACGCCTGTGTAGCAACCGCTGCGATGAACCCCATGACGCCAGCGGCGGCCACAGGATACATGAAGTAGCCGATCAGCGATGAGACCCACGCTTCAAAGAGAAACTGCGTCCGATTGAGGCAGGTCGCGGCAATGGCGAAGGGCGCAAGGCCGATCAGAATGCCGATCATAATCTTGGCAAACCCTGCGACCAGAATATACGCCGCCTGAAGCATCGCCAGAAGAAGATACATGATCGCGCCCAGAAACCCGCGCGCGATAGCGCTTTCAGCTCTGATTACCGACGCTGCCGTTTCTTGCGCTTGGTCCGCAAAACCTTCCGCCAAATCAACGGATGACGTCGCTCCACTTCCGTCAGCAACCGAGAACAAGGCAGTAACAAGAGCGTCGCCGGTATTTGTCAGGGCGTCGTAGATGACCTCAAAATTGGCCCATGACAGGCCGAAGGTGAAGATAAGAATGATCCGAAGAACCAGTTGCGCCAGGTCGCCCGTGCGCACCGAGAACACTCCGAGGCCAACGGCAAGCCCGAACATGGCAAATGCAATCGTCGCGACAACAGTAATCACGCCACCAAAATTGGACGCGACGGCGACAAACGTGCCTTCGGCCGCGCCACTTACAGCAGTGTCGATAAACCCCATAATCTCGTAAACGATTGCCATTCGCTTTACCCCAGATCGAGCAACATGCGGATATCGCACATCTGGTTGTAATCACGCTTGATCGCATCGCGCATCCGGATCGGGACGGCCGTGTAGAGCTTGAAGTTTTCGACCCCCTCGACCAAAGCTCCGAAGCTCGAAACCGCTTCATCCCAATCCGCAGTCAGGGTGTCACAGGTGCAATCCTGTGCTGCAATGGCATTGCCGTAGGCCATCCATTCATAGATGAACGCTTTAGACTGACCTATGTTTCGGACGCGCCAATCCTCTTTCGCAGAGTAATCATGTGCTGGCCGGTACTCCGGATCATGGCCCCGGCAATCAGATACCTGGCGCGGGCGGTTGACCTGATCTGCCGCTGCCTTTTCTGTGGGAACCGGCCAACTGAAGAAGCCCATTTCGATGGCCCGGTCCTGGATCAGATTGGCATATTCATTCTGGCGGCTTCTGTCCTTTGGGATCAGGTGACGTTCGCCATCGCGGATTTCCGAGTGACCGCTCTGCGCCCACGCCGGAGACGCCAGCGCCGTGATGGTCGCGCAAGTCAGAAGAAGATGTTTCATGGTCTGATCCTTTCTAATCGGCAGTGTCCGTGGACATGAGGTCGAGATATTTTTGTTCTTCGGCAAGCGTGGCCGCCGTCATGACGCCAGCTTGGCCAAGCCCGATCGTCTGGGCCGCTTCGAGCTGCCAGATATTAGCCAGCGCAATGCCCATTTCAGCCGTCATGCGCGTGTTCAGGTCAATCGCGGCCTTCATACCATCGGTGTCCGGTATCGCCCCGGTCAAGTCGGTCAAGCGTTGAAGGCTTTCGCTGGCGGCAACCTGCGAGGCTTCCGCCGCAACACCCATCATCGCGCCCGTGTTGCCCTGCGCGCCGATCCGCGCCGCGTTCGGGTCCGTACTGTTGGCAAGGTCCGTCATTTGGTCTGTTGTCGTGCCTGCACTCGTGAAGATGTTCTCGACAATCGAACTGGTCGATGTGTCACCGATCTTCCCGTCGGTTCCGATGGCGTCCCACTGGCCGCGCAGGGCCTCTTGGACAGACCCGCGAAGGTCCGGAATTTCCGGCATCAGTTTCGCGGCCCAATCGCCGTCCATGAGCATCTTGGCTTCGTCGAAGCCGTCGCGCAGGGCCGCAATCTGATCTTCCATCAGCTTGATCTGTTCGAGCAGCTTGAGCGTTTGCTCATCCAGCTTGAGATTTTGCTTGATCGCTTCATCAAGCTGCAACTGTGCTTCCGTCAACATTTGCCTCAGTTGGGCAATGGACGACACGTCGATTGTGGGCACGCCTTGCGCCGAGGCCAGGCCACCGGCCACAGCGAGGACCACAGCAGTCGTTGCGAGAAGCGTTTTCATTGTATCAGCCCTTCAAAAAATTCTTGATCGCGCGCGTAGGCCGCATAGAGCGAGCCGTATTGCGCCCACTCCGCCTTGCGCTTTGCCGCCAAAAGGCGCGTCAGGACCACCGCCATGCGGGCAACTTCTGCCTTGGCGTAGCTGTTGAGGTTCATGGCTTCCTTGGAGGAAGCTGACGCCGGAATCCTCGTCAAGATCTCCTTCAGCCGCGACAACGATTGAATGAGGATTTCCTGGCTATGTCCCGCATAGGATATGGCCGCGTCGGATATGTTCGACATTTCCGCAAGCGCAATATCTTCCAGCGCCAACGTGCCTACCTGGTCTGCGCCGCTCATCTGGGCCGCGTAGATATTATAGTAGCCGGTGATCCGGACAACATAATCCTGCGTTTCCCGGTAGGGCGGGATGCCGCCATGTTTCAGCACGGCACCCGGTCCGGCATTATAGGCCGCCAATGCGAGAGGCATGCTTTTGAACCGTTTCACCTGTTGCAGCAGATACCGCGCGCCGCCATCCAGTTGCAGGCGGGGATCTTCGTAATAGGCCGGATAGATCCCGAGGTCTTTCGCGGTGCCGGGGATGATCTGGGTCAATCCGAACGCCGCCTTGGGAGACCGGGCGCCAATCTGAAACCGGCTTTCCTGCTTGACCAACGCCTGAAACCAGCTCCGGAACTCCACCGGATTGACGCCGATCGCGGCCAGCGCAGGATCGCTGCCATGTTTCACTGCCGTTTCGGCAATCATCAACTCGATCGTCTCGCGGGTATCCCCAAAGAGACGCGCGGCATACGGGTTGTTGTCGTCAATCGAATAGACCGCGCCAGCAACCAACCCATCCAGACCTTCAAGGTCGGCCGTCATGCCGGTAGAGCCGCGCAGCAGATTGATCGTGTCTCGCAGCGCCACGATCTGATCCGACCGCGAGCCGATTTGCCGTGTGAGCTCTTCATTGGTCTGAACAACCTCTGCACGCTCTGCCTGCGCGCCTGAAATCAGCGATTTCAGCCGCTCGATAGCAGTCACATCCACTTCCGGGACGCCTTGCGCCAGGGCCATTGAGGCCGACAGCGCAAAGATCGAGAGGGGCAGGGGATTGCTCATCTTATCCGCTGATCTCGATCCAGTTGGAGCAGTCCACCGGACCGGGCGCGGCTTCAGCAAAGGAAAGCGCCGCGCCGGACCAGCAGTTGGTTTTCCGGCCATCGTAATCACCGCAAGCGGCCAGGCCTGCCAAAGCCATCAGAAGCAATACTGCCTTAGCCATGTGCTGTCCTTTCAAGTATCTTGTTCGCCGCTGGCGCAGCGTCCTCTCCGCGCCAGAAACCGGACCGGTTTCGATAATCGTCACCAAATTTTGCAAGGCCGGAAGACCCGCCGCCCAGAACGGTCAACAAAGGACCAAGGCGGCTTAGATCCACATCGAGGATGGTCGATCCGGTCTCCGTCCGGTGCAGGGCTTTGCGCCCTTGAGACTGTTTTCCGAGGATGAACGAAAGCTCACCATCGGTCATTGCCATGCCGTCATAATGTGCAGGCTCCGCGCGATGGTTCGGAAAGATCACCTGGTTCGGCAGACCTTCGAGGATCGACTTCGCCGCCGACTGTTCGATTTGCGAGGGAAACTGCGTCAGCATCACGACCACGACATTCATCTTGCGCGCCGTGACCAGCCATTTTTTCATTTCCTCGGCAAAATAGGGATCATCGAGAACCTGCCATGCCTCATCCACGATAAGCACCATGGGGCGCTTTTCTTCCATGACCATTTCCAGGGCCCGGAACAGATAGGCCAGGATGGCCGTGCGTTCGGTTCCGGCCCCAAGCACTTCTGTCAGATCCAGTGCGGTCACGTCATGCGCCGCAAAGTTGACCAGCACATCGTCACTGTCTCCAAAGACCCACGAATAGCGCCCGTCAGGCCCCCATTCGCGCACCCGCAGAGCCAGATCCTTGTGGTCGTCAGCATCGCCAACCAGCGAGATAAACTGCGAGAATGTCTTGAGGCGGTCGGGGGCTGAAGCGTTCTGCCGGATTGCCCCTTTCAGGGCTTGGCTTTGAAGAGGCGTCAGCGGCTTGCCGGTCGCTTCCAGCAGGGCTGACAACCAACTCAAAAGCCATGCCTCACCGCGAGGCCCGGTTTCCGTCAACAGCGGGTTCAGCCCGGTAGGTTCACCCACCTTCACTGCCGCATAGGTGCCACCCATCGCGCGGATCGGCATTTCCATCGCGCGGTCCTTGTCGAGCGCAATCACCCTGCCGCCGTGACGAAGGGCTTGCGCAGCCAGAAACAGGGTCGTTGTGGTTTTGCCCCCATTGGACGGACCCAGGACGAGCGTGTGACCATTCGTCGGTTCGGCGTCGGGCGCACCACGCGGATGCAGGTTGAAGCGATAGGGCGTCCCGCGCTCCGTTTCCAATACAGTGATTGGTTCGCGCCACGGCACTTCGCCTACATCTGCCCCAATGTCAGAACCGTGCAGGCTCGCCAGATCGGCAAAGGTCTCCGAAGTGACAAAGGTTGACCGCGCGGTCATGTGACCGTTGCCGGGGTGACATGACAGCAGTTCCGTCGCCGTCGCAGCGCGGTCGCGCAACATACGGAACCCGGCGCGCTGGCACATGCTCATCACGTCAGTAATGCGGCCATCCAGCTCTTGTCTGGTATCCGCTCGCACAAGTACCGTCAGGCAATACTCGCCAACACCGAGTTCGCCAGACTCGATACGATCAACAGTCTCGACCAACTGGTTTTCGACCCGTTGGGCCAGGTCGCCGCTGGCCTGCATCTGCAAGATGCGGGTGCGCGCCTGTTCAACAATGTCGTCGCGGTGAATGGGGGCGTAGCTCTGGACCACGACCACATCATCCAACGCGCCGAGAGCATCAATGGCACCGGGCATCGTGGAGGTAGGGTTTTCCTTGACGCTGATAACAGCGCCCACAGCTTCGCCATTGTTGATATCGATCACGCCATCCGCGCCAAATTCCAGCGACACGTCGCTTACATCCTGCGCCACCAATGTCATGAGGCCGCGGCGCAGGGCTTGGTAGGGTTGCAGGTTCAGGACTGCCATGGCCGACCCGAACGACCCGTCCGCGATTGAAAGCGGCCTCAGTGTCACGCTCAGCGCGTCGGAGAAAACAGACGTCATTTCCTGAAGGGAAGCAGCGAGTTCAGCGAGAGATTTCCGCCCGACCCGTTTAAGTGCCTTGCCGAGAAGCGGGACACGCACCGAATTGTTATTCGCTCGCACAACGGTCAGGATGATCACGGCTTCCTTTGGGCCGCTCGCGTTCAAGCCATTGAACCACGCATCATCAACCGCTTTTGCAAATGCCTGTTGCGGCTTTCCAAAGCCGCTGATCTGCACATCGCGCCGAAACCGATGGATGAAGAAGCTGAAACCTTCGTCCAACCCATTCAGGATTTGCGACACGCGTGTGCGCAGATCGAGAACATCCGCAGAGTCCGACGTGTCGGCGTCGATCCCGCCGACCTCGAACGCAGCGCAGACCGACCCGTCACGCAGGATGATCGTGGTATCGTCAAATTCGATGCCGTAAGGCATTTTGCGATATAGCTCATACATCAGTGACACGACCCTTGCTTGAGCGTTGGAAGCGAACCGGCTTACGCCCGAAGCTCTGGGGCAAGTGCCGCAACCGTGTGGTGACGATGCGGTGCCCGTTCGGATTGACGGCGGTGACGGACCGTGCGCCGAAATACCAGATGCCGAATGTCAGCAGCCAAAGCAGCGACTTCGTAATCATGAAGGGCAGCACGGTCAGCGCAACCGCCGCCATGAAGTAGGGGAGCGGCAAGCCAGCCATCTTGGCTTGCCGTGTCAGTCCTCTTATGACGACCGTTTCTTCCATTATTCGAGGATCGACCGAAGGCTATCGACAAAAGCGGGGCCGCCGAACACCAGCACCGCGCCGAGAATGACACCGCCAACCCAAACCCAACTGATCCGGTTCATGGCGGCCAAGAAGCCGGTAACCGCGAAGGCGAGGACGAAGATGATCGTCGCCAGCGGACCACGCAGGAAACCGATGATCTGGTTGCCGGTATCCGTGGCCTTGTCGAAATCGATATCCTGCGCCATGACCTCTTGCCCATGGATGATCAGAAAGATGGCCGCAGCGGCAACCGCACCTGTCCGGTAGATTTTGGAATTCACGTTGTTCACTCCTTTGAAGAAACGAGCCGCCAGCGGCGCTCATAGTTGGACATGACCTTGGCAACATGCCGTTCGGTTTCGCGAAAAGGGGGGACACCGCCGTAGCTGCGCACAGCACCGGGGCCGGCGTTGTACGCCGCCACCGCCAGAGAGAGCGTTTTGAACTCGTTGATCTGCGCGATCAGATACCGCGCGCCACCGTCGAGATTGTCCGTCCGGTTGTGCGGATCGACGCCAAGCAACTTCGCTGTTCCCGGCATGAGCTGTGCAAGGCCAATGGCTCCGGCACTACTCAAGGCACGGTGATTGAAGTTGCTCTCCATCTTGATCATCTCTTCGAAGAAGATGATGAACTCGCGGGGATCGATACCTGCGCGTTTCACATAAGGATGCCGGGCATAGCGAGACGCAACCGCGCGTGTCAGCGCCCGATTGTCGGCATTGCCTTTGGTGGCGAGGGTAAGAGACGCTGGAAGCGTTTGGGCTTCTGGCGAGGCTTTTGCAGGCGCTTGGGCGGCCCGCTGTGTAGCCGCTTTCGGGGCCAGGCTGGTCCAGCCGCCGCCAATCTCGCCCCATTCATTTTGAGCGGGCGCGGCGGTCGCAAACAGACCTCCGATAATAAACATTATGGTGAGTCGGGGCGTCATTCGGTGGCTCCCGTGTGTTGTTCAGGCGAAGACGAACCGGCGACACGCTTCCAAATCCCGGTGTCGCCATCACACAATGGGATCTCAGGAAAATTGATCCCCAGCCGTA
>NZ_SLZU01000032.1 GCF_004342065.1 Primorskyibacter sedentarius
CTGACCCGATAATCCCAAACGCATGCTCAATCCCATGCAACTGAAGCACCTTAACAAACGCCTCTTCCGTCGTCATCTTCATCGTCGTCCCTCCTGGGTGTAAGTGTCTATTCTGGCTCGTAATCCGGCTCAGGCGCGATCCTCGAGGATAATGTCGCTGGCCTTTTCTCCGATCATGATGGCCGGAGCATTGGTATTTCCGCTGACGATCTCGGGCATGATCGAACAATCCGCGACCCGCAGGCCCCGAATGCCGTGCACGCGAAGGCGGGCGTCAACGACCGTGCCCGGTCCCTGCCCCATCTTGCACGTGCCGGTGGGGTGATAGATCGAGGACGAATGGCTGCGCGCCCAGTCGAGCGTGCCGTCGTAGTCGTCCAGATCGAGATCTCTGGTCGGTCGGAATTCTTCGGCGATCTTGGAGTCCAGCGGCTGTTCCCGCGCGATGCGGCGGGCAATCTTCACGCCCTCCACGATGGTACGGCAGTCAAGCTCTGTCGCGAGGTAGTTGGGGTGTATCCTGGGGTAGTTGCGCGGGTCATTGCCGGTCAGGGTGATCTCGCCCCGGCTTTCGGGTCGCAACTGGCAGACCGACATGGTGAAGGCCGAAAACGGATGCACGCCCTCGCCGGGACTGTCGGCGGACCATGGCTGCACATGGAACTGGATGTCCGGTGTGTCGACATGCGGGCCGGTTTTCATGAACCCGACAGCCAAGCTTGCGGCCATCGTCATCGGACCTGCGCGGAACAACGCGTATTTCGCGGCGATCCGAGCCTGATTGAAGAGCGAGCGCACCTCGTCGTTCAGCGTGGGTTCGTTGCATTTGAAGACCAGCCGCGCCTGCAGGTGATCCTGCATGTTCTTTCCCACGGCGGGCAGATCGCGAATGACCTCGATGCCATTGTCGCGAAGCTGCTCGGCCTCGCCGATGCCTGACAGCATCAGGATATGCGGCGAGCCGATGGCGCCCGAGGACAGGATGACCTCTCGCGTGCAGGTGACCGATTGGGGTTTGCCGCCTGCATCAATATAGCTGACGCCTGTGGCGCGGCCGTCCTTTACGATCACGCGGCTGACCTGCGCCTTGGTGATGATCTCAAGGTTTTTGCGTCTGCGAGCGGGGTTGAGAAAGGCCACGGCCGAACTGCACCGGCGGCCGTTGCGCGTGGTCAGCTGGAAATACCCCACACCTTCCTGCGTGGCCCCGTTGTAATCGGGGTTGAACGGATAGCCTGCCGCCTGCGCCGCGGCGACCCAGGCATCGCAGATGGGCCGTTGCAGGCGCATGTTCGACACTGACAGCTCGCCATCCGTGCCGTGGAATTCATCTGCGCCGCGTTCTTGCCTTTCAGAGCGTTTGAACAGCGGCAGAACATCGTCCCAACCCCAGCCCTCGTTGCCCATCTGCCGCCAGCGGTCATAATCTTCCTTCTGACCCCGCACATAGAGCAATCCGTTCAGCGAAGAAGACCCGCCAAGCACCTTGCCGCGCGGCCAATCGATGGACCGCCCATTGAGTCCCTTGTCAGCCTCGGTGCGGTAGCACCAGTCGACGCTCGGGTTGTGCATCGTCTTGAAATAGCCGACCGGCACATGGATCCACGGGTTCCAGTCACGCGGCCCTGCCTCCAGCAACACAACCCGATTCGCCGGGTCCTTGCTGAGGCGATTCGCCAGCACACACCCGGCAGAACCTCCCCCTACGACGATGTAATCGGCCTGCTTTGTCTGCATCGAGCGGGTCCTCCCAAAGCCCTGAAATCTGCCTTGCAAGTTTTCCTTGCGTCACCATCCATATGTGATTAAAAATGATACTGCAAGTCTCATTAATGCAATTTTATGAACGTAGGAGGAGAAGTTCATGAAAATATCAGACAAGCTGCAGGGCGTTTCCCGCAGAGATTTCTTCAAGGTTGCCGGGCGTTACGGGCTGTCATCCACCGTTCTTGGTCTTGGCGGGCTGGGCGGGCTGGTGACGCTGCCAAACCTCGCGGCAGCGGCCGAATCGACCTATGAAAAGCGCTTCAAGAAAGAGGCCAGGCACACGCTGAAATTCGGTGCGTCGGGCTTTAACGCGCGCAACCTGATGATCGAGCGTGCCGGCTGTCTGGAATTCGCCCGCGACCTCGAAGAGCGCACCGACGGTGAAATCCGCGTGGAATTCATCGGTGACAACCAGATCTGTGGTCAGCTGTCCTGCGTGGAAAAGACCCAGAACGGCATCGTCGACATCTATGCCGCCTCAACCCAGAACTCGGCCGGTGGCGCGCCCTATCTCAACGTGCTCGACTATGCCTATGTCTTTCCGGGCCGGGCCTCGCAGTATCATTTCCTCTACAGCCCGGAATCCAACGCCATCCTGCGCGACCCGCTGGAAAAGCGTCACGGGTTGAAATTTCTCTTCAGCCATTGCGAATTGCGCGGTCTTCAGATGGGCGCGTCTTTTGCCGACCGCCCGACCGTGACAAAGCTCGAAGAGCTTTTTGGCACCAAGAACCGCGTCACCGGCACGCAGCTGGGCCGGATCGCGATGCAGCTTCTCAACCTCAATCCGGTGCCGGTGGCCTGGGAGGAAACGCTCGACGGGCTGAAGACTGGCCTGATCGACGGCGCCGAGACATGGGCCTCCGCGGTGGGCTACGCCAACATGTCGCCCGTCGTGACGCAATCGGTGGACCTGCGGTTCTTCTGCGGGACCGAACATACTTCCATGTCTGCAAAGGTCTTTGACAGCCTCGATGGCCATTTGCAGGACGCAGTGATGGAATCGGCCTATCTTGCACAGGTTCATGTTCAGGCGGCGAACGAGGCCGCGCTGATCAAGACTGTCGGTTTTTCGGATCCCGTTCTGCCGGGCACGCTGTTCGACGAACACGGCGTACGACCTGCCTTCCTTGCCGATGACCAGATCAGGATGGCCGAGGAAATGTGCGCGCCAGAGCACAACCCGGAGCCTTGGGAGCAATGGCGTGAGCGGTTGAACAAATGGGCCGGCGGCCTGGACACCTATACCGAATTGCACCGCGTCGCGCGTCAGGTTCCCCCCGATATGAAGCCCGAAAATGTCGAACCTCGCCGCTGGTGGAAAGGCTGACCACGTTGCATCCCGGTGCCGGGCAACGATCCGGCGCCGGGAGATCTGCGTCACCCTTCACACCTGCCACGCACTGACCTGTCCCGAGGAGAAGACGGAATGCCAACTATTACAAGCGACATCGTCGAAATCATCCGCGCTGTCCTGTCCAATGACGCCTGGATGATCAGCGAATCCCTGAAAACAAATGCCGCTTGGGTTCTGGGCGGGATCGCCACGCTGTTGGGCGGCGCATTCTTCCTGCTGCTCTATCGCTACATACCCTGGATCGAACGCAAGCTTGAATCCACCGTGATGGTCTCCACCTACCTGCTCATTGGCGCGATTATTTTCGTAGAGGTGTTCCGGCGGTTCGTCCTCAACATGCAGGCCCCGTGGTCGACAACCCTGCCGCCCTTCCTGTTCCTGATCATGACCTGGGCGGGCTGTGCCTATAATGTAAAGCTGCGGTCCCATCTGGCCTTTGCGGAGTTTCGCGTGAACATGCCACGCGGGCTGCAATTTCTGTGTCTCACGCTTGATGCGGTCCTTTGGATCGGCTTTTCCTGGATCGTCATCGTGACCTCCACGCAGGTCGCCGCCAACTCTGCCGCGAATTTCCAGATCCTGCTGGGTACCGACAACGTCCTTCAGTGGTGGTTTCTCGTCAGCGTACCGCTCAGCTTTCTGCTGATCGCGGCGCGCGCGATGGAGAACTGGCTGGAGGATCTGAAAAACCTGCGCGGTGGCGGCGAGATGATCGCCCCCATGGCCATCGGCGCGGATTGAGGGAAAGAGAATGACTGACGGATCCTGGACCATTGCAATCTCGCTTTGCGTGACCTTCCTGTTCATGCTTGGCGTGCCGGTCTTTCTCGTGATCGGCTACTGGGTCATCGGCATGAGCTTCGTGCTCGGCATGCCGCTGATCAATACCGGTGCGGCGCTTGCCGACGTGTTCACCGACGGCTTCGCCCTGCTGGCGATGCCGCTTTTCATCCTGACGGGTGATCTGATCAACCAGTCGGGCATCGCCCGGCGGCTTTCGGATTTCGCCTATTCCCTTCTGGGCTGGCTGCGCGGCGGCCTTGCCATGGCGTCGCTTGGCGCTTGCGGGCTTTTTGCCGCGATTTCCGGGTCAAACTCTGCCACCACCGCGACAATCGGGTCGATGCTGCACCCCGAGATGGTCAAGGGCGGTTATGACGAACGCTTCTCTGCCGCCACTGCCGCCGCGGGCGGCACCGTAGGGATCATCATCCCGCCGTCGATCATCTTCATTGTCTACGGCTTCCTGCTGAACCTGCCGATCTCGGAACTGTTCGTGGCCGGGATCATTCCGGGCGCGATGATGGTGGCCGCCATGATGCTGGTCGCCTTCATCATCTGCACGGTCAACGGCTGGGGCCACCTGATCCGGCTGGAGCTGGGCCGCATCGTCAAAACCGCAATCGGCGCATGGCTGGGGTTCTTTGCCATCGGACTGGTGCTTTGGGGCATCTATACGGGCAAGTTCTCTCCGACAGAGGCGGCCGGGGTCACGGTGGGGTTCTGCATCATCGTGGGCTTTCTCAGCCTGCCTCTCTACGCGATGATGGGCCGCCCTTCCGAAGACCGCGATTTCCGCGAGCGCAAGATCTCTGAATACCTGGTCGTCAAGGGTTTCGGCCCGCTGGAGCTGCCCTCGATCACCATGCGCTCTGCGCAGATCACCGGGATCCTCGCGCCGCTGATTGCGGTGTCGGTGGTGATGCAACAGATCCTCTCGGTTCTGGGCGCACAAGAGATTATCGGCGATTTCGTGCGTGGCATGGGCGGCTATTACGCGGTGCTGTTCACCTCCATGGCGATCGTCTTTGTCGCGGGCATGGTGCTGGAAAGCCTGCCGGTCACGATCATCCTCGCACCGATCCTTGCCCCCATCGCCCATTCCGTCGGGGTGGAGCCGGTGCAGTTCGGCGTGATCTTCCTTGTCGGTGCCTCCATCGGGTTCATCACCCCGCCCTACGGGCTGAACCTTTATGTGGCCTCGGGCGTGACGGGCGTGCCCTATTTCCGCCTGCTGCGATACGCGATGTTCTACCTGCTGGCACTGGTGACAGTGTGGCTTATCGTGGCGATGGTACCCGCTCTCTCGACAATTCTCATTCCGAAAGGATAAATTGCAGAATTGGTAAGGTAACGAGGAACTGACATGGCAGGTGATGATGGCAAGGAAAGCGCGATCCCAACCAACCTTCGCTTGCTGTTGGTTCTCGAAGCGATGGCAGAGGCCGGCGTTCCGGTAACACCAACCGAGGTCAACCAGAAGCTCGGCCTGCCTAAGCCCACAATCCACCGCCTGTTCACAACGCTGGAGACGGAAGGCTTCATCCAGCGCGAGATTGACGGCCGGGGGTATTCCCCCGGTCAGCGCGTGCGCAAGATGTCTACCGGCATCCTGTCATCGCTGCGCATCCGGACGGCCCGTATCGCAATCCTTGCCCAACTGGCCGAAGAGATCGGCGAGACGAGCAATATCTCGATCCCTGACCGCGATGCGATGGTCTATCTCGACCGTGTGGAAACCAAGTGGCCGCTGCGCATTCAGCTGTCGGTTGGTACGCGCGTGCCGTTTTACTGCACCGCGGGCGGCAAGATGTATCTCAGCAGCCTAGACCGACGCCATCTGCGCAACTACGCCCTTACCGCAAAGCTGGACCCGCTGACCGACAAGACGATCACCGATCCCGAAGCGCTGATCGAAGAGGCCGTTGCGATCCGCGAACGCGGTTATGCCACTGACGACAAGGAATTCATGGCAGACATGGTTGCCGTTGCCGTCCCGATTCTGGACAGCAACGGTCGGCTGGTGTCGACTCTGTCCTTTCACGCCCCCGAATTGCGGCTGTCGATTGGCGACGCCATCGACCATGTCGACCGGCTTAAACAGTCCGCCGCGCGGCTGTCGGAACTGCTGCACGAACCCGACCCGCAAGAGGCCAGTGCCCAAGGCGGCTGACATAACAGCGGCTGTTAGGCACGTCCTCCCAGCCAAAGATGCCCGAGAGAGCCCTACATGGTCACGGTTTCCTTGCTGAGGAATTCCGGCCTGTCAGGATCAGACCCACGCGCACGCGCCGCAGCTTCGAGCGCGTAGTAGATCGGGACGAGCTGCACGAGCCGGTCAAGAAGGCGCGCAACCGGCGTCTCCTCTGCCGGGCTGGCAATTCCCGGTTCCGCGATGAGATAGGCACCCTGGGATGCGAGTTTTTCCAGTGCCTGACTTAGACCCGGCTCCGCGTGCCCACCTAGAGCCAGAACAGGGAAACCAGCCGTCAGAACGCGTGCGGGCCCATGCAAAACCTCGGCGGCCGAATAACCGGAGGCCTGAATTTTGCAAAGCTCCATCGCCTTGAGCGCGACCTCGCCTGCGACCCCAAGGCCGGGACCGCGCCCAAGCACGAACAGGCGGTCAATCCTCGCCAAATCTGCCGAAAGCGCGTTCCATTCGACGGATTTTGCAGCCTCGAACCGCTCTGGCATCGCCCGCAAGGCGTCTTTCAAATTCGCGTCGTTGCGCCAATGCGCCAGAAGCCACAGCCCGGCAAGGACGGAGTTCACGAAACTTTTCGTGGCCGCGACAGCCTTTTCCGGACCTGCGCGCAGATCGACTGTGGATCTGGAGGACAAACCAAGCGGACTGTCGGGGTTGTTGGTCAACACGACCGCCTCTGCGCCCCCCGCAGCGCAGGCCTCTGTCGCGGAAACCAGATCAAGGCTCCGCCCCGATTGGCTGATGGCGATAGTGACACCCTGTTGCAAATGAAGCGCACCGCCATAGATGGACGCCACGGAGGGCCCAAGCGAGGCGACCGGGATTCCCATCAGGATTTCGGTGGCGTATTTCAGGCAGGTGGCCGCATGATCAGACGAGCCGCGCGCGATGGTCAGGACGACAGCCGGGTCGCGGGCAATGATCCTCGCGGCAACTTGCGCAAACTCCGCCTGTGCGTCGTCTTTGTAAAGGCGGGCCGCGGCAACCGGGATCTCGTCGATCTCGCGGCGCATCATGGTAACCTTGGTCATCTCAGGTCTTTCTTTTCGCGCGTCGTGGCAGGACGGCGCCTCGGTCAGGATTCAATGGGAACATCGCTTCGCTTTCGCGGCCGCAATGTGGACAGGCCGCCGGTGCCCCCCGTGGCCTGAACCGCAGCAGCCCCGCAGGCATTGCCCTCGGCAAGGCAGGCATCAAGCGGCGCACCGTCAAGCCAGCGGTCCAGAAACCCCGCATTGAACGCGTCCCCCGCACCCGTGGAGTCGACGACGTTAACGCGGATGCCGGACACCTCCGCTCGTTGCGTGCCACGGATTGCCAGTGCGCCATCCGCGCCGCGCTTTACCACCGTCAACGGCGCGACATCGGTCCCGATCCCAAGCCTGTCGAGCCGCCGGGCCTCTTCCTGATTGGGAAGAAACACATCGACCGCCGCGATCAGATCCGAAACGCTGCGGTCCACATTGTCATCCCACCCGCAATCAAGTGAGATCGTCATCCCTGCGCTGCGGGCGTCTTCGATCAGGCTGGGAACCTCTTTGAGCGTGCGCATTTCGCCGATATGCAAATGACCTGCGCCAGAGGCACGCAGCGACCCGGCATCAAGCGCGGGCAAGGCGGCGCCGCTATTATGCGTCAGGAACGCCCGGTCCCCGCCCGAGGCCATCGCCACGGTTACCTGCGGCGGGGCACCCGCAGCAGCGGGTTTGCACAGCATGCGATCCACATTCGCGCGTTCAATCTCGGCCAGCACGGCATTGCCGAATGGTTCCGCCGGGACCAACGCAGCGAGCGCGGCATCACGACCAAGCGCAGCCAGAGTTACCGCCGTGATGAAGGCACCGCCACCAGCATGCAGGTTCAGGCCGTCTGCAAAGACCTCGGTCCCCAGGGTCGGCAGCCGTGGCACCCCGGTAAAGACGAGATCGCAATACAGCCGACCGACACAAAGCACCCGGCCCCGTCTGTCCGGTCTTGCGGGCATGTTGGGTGTCACCTCAGCACCATCCCCGTTTCGCGGTCGAAGACATGCAGATTGGCTGGGTCGGCACCAAGTCGCACAACCTCGCCAACCGCGGGCGGCTTGCGGCCATCGGCCTTCACCACGATCTCGCCACCCGGCGTGTCGACATAGATCAGGGTTTCCGACCCAAGTGGTTCGCGTACCGTGACCTTGCCCTGTATCAGCATATCGGACTCGACGGGAACAAGATCGTCGGGCCTGACCCCCAGCGTGATCCGGCCGGGCTGTGCCGTGGTCAAGCCACCAAGCTGGATCGCCTGCCCCTGCGGCATGATCACCCGCCCGTCGCTCATTTCCGCATCAAGCATATTCATCGAAGGCGCGCCGATGAACCGGGCGACAAAGGTGTTCTGCGGCCGGTGGTAGACCTCGTCCGGCGTGCCCACCTGCTGGATCCGGCCATCTTTCATGATGACGATACGGTCCGCCATTGTCATCGCTTCGACCTGGTCATGTGTCACGAAAACAATCGTGTTGCCAACGCGTTGATGCAGTTTCTTAATCTCCAGACGCATCTGGGTGCGAAGCTGGGCATCAAGGTTTGACAGCGGCTCGTCAAACAGAAAGACGGAGGGATCGCGCACCATTGCCCGGCCGATCGCGACGCGCTGACGTTGCCCCCCTGAAAGCTGGCTGGGCTTGCGTTCCAACAGCTCCGTCATACTCAGGATGCCTGCCACCTCTTCGATGCGCCTTGCCTTGTCGGGTTTGGACATCTTGGAGGAGCGCAGCCCGAAGGCGATGTTTTTCCGGACGCTCATATGCGGGTAAATGGCGTAGTTCTGAAACACCATCGCAATGTCGCGTTCCTTGGGTTCCAGGTGGTTCACCTCGCGCCCGCCAATCTCGATGACGCCATCGCTGACCTCTTCGAGCCCTGCGATCATCCGCAGCGTCGTGGACTTGCCACAGCCTGACGGTCCGACGAAAACGACGAACTCTCCGTCGGCGACCTCGAGGTTGATCCCGTGCAGAACTTCGGTCGAACCGTAGCGCTTTACCAGGTTTCTCAATGCGAGTTGGGCCATGCTCAGGTCTCCGTCAGGGCGGCGAATGCGTCGTCGAGCCGCGTCGTGGCCTCGCGTCGGCGCGTCGTGCGTGATTGGGCGGCGGCGCGCAGACCCGCGAGCGTTTCGGTGTAATCCGCCAGCGCGGATTGCAGCGCGGCAGGTGCGGGTCCGCCGGTTCTGTTGCGTCGGGCGACGAAGGTTTCGGGCGCCACAGCGATACGAAAGCCCGCCTCTTCCAGATCCGGCGCGTGCCCGGCCAGATCGGCGAAGGCCTCGCGGAAGGCGGAAAATCCCTCGCGCAGGGGCGCATGCCGGGCGATGACCGCACGCGCCGTGGCGGCGGCGATTTCGTGGGCCTGTCGAAAGCTCAGCCCCTCGTCGCGCACCAGCGTATCGGCCAGTTCGGTGATTGTGACACAGGCGGCATCCATGTTCGCGGCAACACGGTCCGCGCGGATCGAGCAGGATGACAGGAACGTGGCCAGCAGCTCCAGCACCCGGCCACCGCTGCCAAAGGCGGCATAACCGGCCTGCTGCACTTCACCTTCGCTGTCGTTCATGTCGGTAAAGGGTGTGTTGTGCATGGTGTTGACCACCATATCGCAGCGCCCCGCAGTCACGCTGGCCAGATGGCGCATATGCTCTATCGGCACGGGGTTGCGCTTTTGCGGCATGATCGAGCTGATCTGGACAAGGCTGTTGGGCACGTAAAGCTGCCCGACCTCGAAACTGGACCAGAAGGCCATATCCTGTATTACCCGGCCCAGATGGACAAAGACCAGCTTCACCGCGGAATAAAGCCCGGTGACGTAATCGACGCTGGCAATACAGCCATAGCTGTTGACCAGCGGCCCGTCGAACCCTAACAGATCGGCCATGCGCGCGCGGTCGATGGGAAAGCCCGACGTGGTGATCGCGGCAGCCCCCATCGGGCAATGCTCCAACCCGTCTATGGCGGCATCAAGCCGCGCGGCATCGCGCAGGATCACCTCCAGCGCGGCGCATAGATAATGGCCGAACGTGGTGGGTTGGGCAGGCTGGCCATGGGTGTAGGCCACGATCAATGTCTCGGCCTCGGCGCGTGCCTTGGCGGCGACAGCCTCTGCAAGGGTCAGCAACTGGTTCTGCAACCCCTCGGCACGGCGGCGCAGCTCCATCTTGAAGAGCGTGTGGTCCATGTCATTGCGCGAACGTGCCGTGTGCAACGCGCCGCCAAGATCGCCCAATCGGTCCCGCAGCTCTGCCTCGACGAGAAAGAAGTAATCCTCGTGCTCGCCCGTATAGGTGAGCGCGGCGATATCCGTGTCATCGGCAATCGCGCGCAGCGCATCGGCAATCCGCGCGCCGTCCTCTGGCGACAGGATCCCGGTTTCCAGCAGCATCACCAGATGCGCGCGGTTGATCGCATCCATATGCCCGGCGAAATGCGTCTTCACCCCTTCGAACAGCGGTGCCAGCACCGTGTCTCGGTAGACGGGATCGGGAAATTTCGAAGTGTCCGTCATCCTTTGAGCCCCGCCATGACAACCCCACGAATGATGAACCGCTGGAAGATGAGAAAGACGATCAGCGTCGGGATGGTCGAGATCGCCGCCCCCGTCATGATGAGCTCCCATGCGACATCGGCCTCGTCCCCAAAGCTCGATAGACCCACGGGCAGCGTGTACATATCGGTTGAATTCGTGACAATCAGTGGCCACAGGAAGGCCGTCCAGTTGCCAAGAAAGACAAAGATCGCCAGCGCCGCCAATGCGGGTTTCACCAACGGCATCGCCACTGTCCACCAGATCTGAAGCTCATTGAGCCCGTCAATGCGTGCAGCCTCGATGAAATCGTCGGGCACGCTTTCGAAAAACTGCTTCATCAGGAAGGTGCCAAAGGCCGTCATAAGCCCCGGAAACATGATCCCCCAATAGCTGTCCAGCCAACCGAAACTCTGGCTCATCAGGTACCACGGGATCACCAGCATCTCGGTCGGGATCATCAGTGTTGACAGGATCGCGATGAACACCAGTTTCCGGCCCGGAAAGCGGAATTTGCACAGGGTGTAGCCCACAAGGCTGTCAAAAAAGAGGTTTGCCACTGTGGTGATCGTCGCAATGAACAGCGAGTTCCAGAACCACAGGTAAAAGCGCCCATCCTCCAGAACATAGGTGTAATTCTCGATCATGGGTTCCTCGGGGATGAGGTTCACGTTGTAGACTTCGTGGGGCCATTTCAGCGATGTCGAGATCATGTAGGCAATGGGCATGACCATCGCGATCCCGCCTGCGAACAACAGCAGCCAGCGGATGGTCTGACCCATGTTGCGCGGACGCCGCGACGGGCTGGCCCTGAACAGCGCATCAGAGGTCGGTCGGGCCTGATCGGGCAGGTCTGGGGCGGCGGTCATGTCACTCGCTCCTTAGCAGGCGCAGCTGAAGCAGGCTGACAATCAGCAGGATCACGAACAGCACCACGGTTTGCGCGGCCGCATAGCCCATGTCAAAATCGTTGAAGGCCGTGCCGTAAATCATCAGGACCAGTGGTTTGGTCGCGTTGAGCGGCCCGCCCGGATTGTTCGTCGTCATGTTGTAGACGTGGTCGAAAATCCGCAGGAACCCGATGGAGCTGAACACGACGATGAACACGATGGTCGGCCGAAGCAAAGGAATGGTGATCTGCGTCAGCTGGGTCCACCAGCCCACCCCATCGATCCGTGCGGCCTCATAGTAGCTTACGGGGATCGCGCGCAGCCCGGCCATGAAGATGATGATCTGGAACCCGAGGCCTGCCCAGACCGCTGGCGCCAGAACCGAAGGCAGCGCGTTGGTGGTGGAGTTCAGGAACGCGATCTGCGGAATGCCAAGCTGGGCCAGCAGGTTGTTGAAAAGGCCCGTCGGCACCGGCTGATAGAACCAGCGCCACACCCACGCCATCGCCACGGCGCTGGTCATGAATGGCAGGAAATACAGCATCCGAAGGGTGCTGTGCATGAACCGCACTTTGTCCAGCTGGTAGGCAATGATGAAACTTAGAACCAAGCTGATCGGCGTCCCCAGGATCAGGTATAGAAAGGTATTCTTGAAGACTTTCCAGAAGACCGGGTCAGCGACGAGTTTGCGATAATTCTCCAGCCCCGACCACGTTCGGTCGCCCAGCAAGTTCCAGTCCTGGAAGCTGATCAGGATGGCATTTCCGGTCGGGTAGAACCGGATGATGCCATAGAACAGCACTGGGACAGCCAGAAATGCCCAGGCCCAGGCGATCTGTTTTTGCCGGATCGTGAGGTTACGGTAGAAGGTCATCCCTTGGCTCCGTTGAGTGTCGCCTGAGTGTCGTCCGCCCGCACCATGGCCCGAAAGGCATGGTGGCAGGCACGACCTGCGCCCCGACGCATATTGGCGCGGCGGGGCGGTTTCGGCGCTTTAGTCGGCGTAGTATTCGTCGAGGATTTTCTGTTCGTCCTCGGCGGCCTGCGCCAGGCTCTCTTCCAGCGGCATGCCCTGAATGTCGGTGCGCGCCACCATGTCCACCAACACCTGACGCTGTGCGCTTTCATTGGCAAAGATCGTGGTATGCGCGTTCTCCAACCCGCGAATGAAGGGGCCGAAAAGCGGATCATTGGCGTTTTCGTCTGTCATGCCGACCGACGGTTTGGCAGGCAGCTCTCCCACCACTTCGAGCCAGACCTGCATCGCCTCGTCAGAGGTGACGTATTGCATGAACTTGACCGCCGCATCGCGGGCCTCACCCTCGGATTTCGTGGTGATCGCGTTGACCCAGTAGCTGGAATAGTTCGACGCCGTGCCATCCGGCCCGACCGGCAGCTCGGCCACGCCCCATTTCAGACCCCGGATATCCGCCAGAGACCCGATGCGGAACGAGCCGTCAATATGCATCCCCGCGCGCCCCGCCTTGAATGCAGCCTGGGGTTCATCCATGAACCCGGACGACGTGACCTCATGCGTCTTTTCCAGATCGGCGTAATATTGCAGCGCCTTTAGCCCTGCCTCGGTGTTGTAGTTCACCGTCCGGTAATTGTCTTTGTAAGGCTCGCCCCCGAACTGACGGATCAGGACCTCGCGGAACCAGTGATGGTCCTGCGCCGTCATCCCCGTGGTCAGGCCGACCTGCGTGATGTTTCCAGCGCCGTCCTTCTTGGTCAGCTTCTTGGCGTCCTCGACCAGTTCGTCCAGCGTCGCGGGCGGGCCGTCAATCCCGGCCTCTTCGAACAGGCGTTCGTTGTAAAACAGCGCCAGCGAGCGAACGGCAGTCGGCAGGGCGTAATACTGGCCATCCACCTTCATGGCCTGAACCATCGGGAAGAAGGATGCGTCAATATCCGCTGCGGGGAACTCTGCCTCGGGCAGCGGCTGGATCAGCTCTGCGTCGATGTAATCGGTCAGCCAACCGTAGAAAAGCTGCACGACATCCGGCCCCTCACCTGCGGGAATGGCGGCCGCAACCTTCGTGCGGTAATCGGCATAGGGAAAGGTGGTCATCTTGACGGTAATGTCGGGATTTGCCGCCTCGAAATTCTCGATCAGCTGCTCCATCGCGGTGACGCGCGCATCAAAGAAATACTGCCAATATTCGATCTCGACGGCGTTCGAGGCTGTTGCGAACACGGCGGCAGAGCTGGCCAGACCCGCGAGGACGGTCATTCTCAGGGACTTAATCATGGTTCATCTCCCGTTGGCGGGCGTCCAGTGCACCCATGTTTTTCGTGCAATTCAGGACCAGTATGGCTGGCCTCGACGCCCGTTATAAGTCAATTCACTTGAGTAATCAACTGCGTTGAGTTATTTGAGACCCATGCTGTCTATTCTGCCTCCGCAAAACACAAGCCCCGAGCGGGCCAAGAGCCTGAACCGGCGGCTTGTACTTGGTCGCGTGCACGCAACCGGAGAGATGGGCCGCGCCGAGCTGTCGCGAGCGTGCGGCCTGACCATTCAGGCCGTGTCGAACATCATCGCCGAACTGGTCGAAGAAGGGCTTATCCGGGAAACCGGCCGACGCAGCACCGGGCGCGGCCTGCCCGCCACGCTTTATGCGATCAACCCGAAAGGTGCCTATGCGCTGGGGGTCGAAGTGCGCCCCAATGCGCTGCTGGCGGCTGTTCTGGACCTGACGGGCCGCCCGGTGCTGACCACGCGCCATGCGCTCACCGATGCACGCCCCGAAGCGGTTTCCCGCGAATTGCAGGCGCTGCGGCTGGAAATGGAACAGGCCCAGCCCGAGGCCGTCTCTCGGCTTCTGGGCGCCGGAGTTGTCATGCCGGGCCCTTTCGGGACGACGGGTCTGTCCGGCACCGCCGCTGATCTGCCCGGCTGGCATGAACTGGACGCGCGCGCGCTGTTCGCCGAAGCGCTTGGCATGCCGATCGATCTGGACAACGACGCCAACGCCGCCGCAATGGCAGAGCGGGTCAAAGGCGCGGCCCAGGGCCTTGATGACTATGCTTATCTCTACTTTGGCACCGGGATTGGCCTCGGGCTTGTCAGCCAGGGCCGACGGGTGGCCGGCGCGTTCGGCAACGCCGGTGAAATCGGGCATCTGCGTATGCAGACAAAAGACGGCACGGCCGCGCTGGAAGACGTGGCCAGCCGACTGTCCTTGCAGCGCAGGCTCGCCGCGCATGGGCGCGACGCGCCGGATTTCGACACGCTCGCGGCGTTGAACGCCCAGGACGATGCAGTGCTTGATGAATGGATCTCGATTGCCGCGCCCGCCCTCGCGCAAGCAGTGCACATGATCGAGAACCTTTTTGACCCGGAAACCGTCATTCTGGGCGGCGCCCTGCCCGAAGGCATTGTTGACCGGCTGATCGCGCGCATGGCCTTGCCCGAAAATTCCGTGTCCAACCGCCCCGGACGCGCGCACCCCCGGCTGACCCGGGGCGAATGCGGCCGCCTGACCGCAACGCTGGGCGCCGCTGCCCTGATCCTGAACCGTGCCTTCAGCCCGCAATTTGCAGCGCTCGACTGACCGCAAGCCCATCGGAGGTTCCATGCCCCTCACCCAACCTGCCCGCCTTTCCGCCGAAAGCCGCTCTGCCCATATCGTTCGCATGTGGCGGGCGCTGCAACCATTGCAGACGGTCGTCAGCTTCATGAACACGGGCGCGCATCCGGACGATGAAACCTCGGCGATGCTGGCCGCATTGGCGTGGCGCGACGGGGTCGACATCTCCTATGCCTGCTCGACACGCGGTGAAGGCGGGCAGAACGATATCGGGACCGAATCCGGGGCAGCGCTCGGTGTCCTGCGCACATCCGAGATGGAAGCCGCCTGCGATATTCTGGGCCTGCGCATGTATTGGCTGTCAGAGACCCCGGAAGACACCATCTTTGATTTCGGGTTTTCCAAGTCCGGCACGGAAACGCTTAGCTATTGGGGGCGCGACCGGACGCTGGCGCGGTTCGTGCATATCCTGCGACGCGAACGTCCCGACATCATCTGCCCCACCTTTCTGGACGTGCCCGGGCAACACGGCCATCACCGGGCCATGACAGAGGCGGCGCATAAGGTGATGGATCTGGCCGCCGATCCGGATTTTCCCGGCAGCGATCTGCCGCCCTGGCAGGTGAAGAAACTTTACCTTCCGGCGTGGTCGGGCGCCGGGCAGGCCTATGATGACGACCTGCCCCCACCGCTCGGCACGCTCGTTATTCCCGGCAAAGGTCTGGACCCTGTCACTGGCTGGAGTTTTGAGCGCATTGGCCAGCAGTCCCGTGCCTGTCACGCCACCCAGGCGATGGGCAAATGGGTCGCCGCGGGCAGGGAAAGGCACTTTCCCCTGCACCTCGCGGACACGCGCGTAAACGGGCCGGACACCAAGTTGGGAAGCGGTCTTGCCCTGCGCCTGACCGATTTGAAGCCCTGCCCCCATCTTGAAGCCGCGCAAATGGGCTGTGACGCGGCGCGCGCGGCCTTTCCCGATACAGCGAAAATGCTGGCGCAACTAAGCGCTGCGCTGGCGGCCCTGCGCCGGGGCGATGCCGCCCTGACCCCCGCAGAACGCGCGGCATTCGGCCACAAACTGAACCGCAAGGAAGAGCAGCTTGCCCATGCCATCCACCACGCCGCACGTGCCGAGGTTCTGGGATTTACCGGCGCAGATTTCGTTCGTCCCGGCGGTCGTGTGGGCGTCTCGATCGAGACACGTCAGGGCGACGTCGAAGCGCTGAAGGTCGAGCCATGCCTGCCTGACGGGTGGGCCGCCGTTGCCGGTGAGTTGCGCGTGCCTGAAGATGCGGCAACCAGCACGCCTTATCCCGACACCTACTTGCCCGGCCTTCCCGCCGCCCCCTGCCTTGAGGCGCTGATCACAGCACATGGCGTGGCCTCCAGTATCCGTGTTCCTTTGTCGCTGCCGCCTGTTGTGTTGCCCGCCCGCTCCGCCACGTTGACGCCCAGCATGGCTGTCCTGAACACTGCCGGGCCTAAGCGGCGTCTGTCGGTCGCTGTCTCGGACATTCATCCCGAAGGCGCTGAACCCGCGCTGGACATGCCGGATGGCTGGCGGTCAGTGCGCACCGATGAAGGGTTCGACGTGACCCTTCCGGAAGCGCTGCCAGAGGGCGCCTATACCCTGCGGCTGACGCTGGACGGGCAGCCCGCGCAATCGATCACCCGCATCGCCTATCCGCATGTTGCGCCACGCGCCTTGGCGCGCCCGGCAGAAACCACCCTGCGCGCGATCAACGTGAAGCTGCCCGGCGCGCGGATCGGCTATATCGGCGGCGGCAATGACCGTGTCGATCACTGGCTGGCGGCCATCGGGCTGGACGTGACGCCGCTTGACGACCGCGATTTCGAGACACCCTCGCGCCTCGCCCGGTTTAACACGATCGTCATCGGGATATTCGCCATCCGTTTCCGCGAAGGGCTGGCCCAGGCCATGCCGCGGATCCACGATTGGGTTCGCAAAGGCGGCACGCTGGTTACCTTGTACCACCGCCCCTGGGACGCCTGGGACCCGGACACAACCCCGCCCGCGCGGCTTGAGATCGGGCAGCCGTCGCTGCGCTGGCGAGTGACCGATCAGAATGCCGATGTCACGGTTCTGAACGACCACGAGATCCTGCACCGCCCCAATCAGATCGGTCCCGACGACTGGGCGGGATGGCACAAGGAACGCGGGCTGTATTTCGCAAAGGATTGGGACGCGGCATATACCCCTCTTCTGTCGATGCATGACGCAGATGAAGCGCCGCTTGAGGGCGCGCTGCTATCGGCCGAGATCGGGAAGGGCCGACACGTCCACACGTCGCTTATCCTGCATCACCAGATGGAACAGCTGACGCCGGGCGCTTTCCGGCTCTTCGCCAATCTCGTCGCGCCGCGAGATGCATAGCGCCACGCCGGAGCCTGCCCGCAATCTCGCGGGCGGGCTCTGGCTGATCGCGGATATGTGCCTGTACATCTGGGCGTTGAGCATCGTGAAAGCCGTGGGGTTGGATTTCCCACCAACGCAGATCGTCTTGCTTCGCGCCGTGACGGGCCTGACATTGATGCTGCCGTGGATTTGGCGTGAACGCGCGGCCTTTGCAAAGCCTGATGATCTGCCGCTGCACATGCTGAGGGTGATGCTGTCCACGGTCACCCTCACGGCGAGTTTCTTCGCCATTGCGCGCTTGCCATTTGCCCTGTTCACCGCAATGAACTTCACCCGACCCCTTGTCCTCATGGCGATGGCCGCGCTGTTTCTGTCTGAACGCGTCACGCCACGGCGATGGCTGGCCGGGATGGTTGCGCTTGTGGGTGTGTTGATCGCAGTCGACCCGAGCGGAACCGGAAGCCTCAACTGGGGGCTGCCCGCCCTGGTGCTGACAATCCTCGCCGGGACTGGCGCGGTGATCGTCACCCGACGCCTGAAATCTGCCCCGACCATCGTGTTGATGACCTTCTACACTGGCGGACTTGCCGTGTTGATCTCGCCTTTCGCGCTGGCATCATGGCAAGAGGTCAGCGCAAAAGAATGGCCCGCCTTGCTGGCGGTCGGCCTTTTCGCACAATCGGCGCAGTTCTGTTTCCTGCAAGCGCATAAACGGGCCGAGGCCGCATTTCTGGCCGTTCTGGGCTATGGTTCGTTGGTGATTTCCGCTGCCGTCGGCTACACGATCTTCAATGAACCAATCTCGTTACGCTTCGTTCTTGGCGCCTGCATGATCATCTGCGCCGCAGCCTGGGGCACTGTTCTTGCAACGCGGAGGACCGGTTTCTGACTGGATGGCAAACCGGGTCACGCTGCTCTGTCTCCTCCCACAAGCGGCTGTCAGAGGTGGTCCTGGAAATTCGACCACCTCTGCCCTTGTCAAAGCCCCTTACTGGGTTGATCAAAGAAGAAACGGACCATTTCCGCGCTGGCATCCGGGCCTTTCGGATCTGTGTAAGACCCCTCGGCATGACCGCCGGACCATGCGTGACCAAGCCCTGAGACCGTCCAGTGTTCAAGCGTCGGCTCCCCATTTGCGGCCGAACAGCGCAGAACGGAAAACGCGCGTCCGTCTGCTTCACCGCGCTCTACCATTTCAATCGTCTGCCCCGGTCCCAGGTCCTTGACCTGCCGCGCGACCGCGTCGCCGTTGGACGGGTGAACGGTCGCGTCCGAGGTGCCGTGGAACACGATTGTCGGGATCTGCGTCAGTTTCTGCGCAGGCTCCGCCATCGTCCCGGACATGGCCGCAAAGGCAGAGGGGACATCCTTCGCCGATCCGTAAGCGAGGCCCGAATGCACGCCGACACCCGCAAAGACATCCGGGTAGGTCTCTCCCAGGATCACGGCCATGGCCGCCCCCGCCGACAGCCCCGCCACGAATGTTCGGTCCTGCGCGACGCCGTGGGTTGCGCAGACCTGCTGCACCATCCCGGCGAGGATCGCAGGCTCGCCCAGATCGCGGCGCTGGTCTGCGCGGCTGAACCAGTTCCAGCAAGACTGCGTATTGTTGCGCCGCGACTGCGCGGGGTAGACCACGATGAAGCGCCGCTCTTCGGCGAGCCGGTTCATGCCGGTGCCTGCGGCAAAATCCTCTGGCGTTTGCGTGCAGCCGTGCAGCATGACGACGACACCGGTCGCGCCCTTGACGGCAGAAGCAGGGATGTAGGTGCGGAAGGTTCGGCTGCCCGCCGCGCAGGTGAATGTCTCGTCCAGAAAGGCCGCGCCAACGGGAAGCTCTGCCGAAGGGGCAACGGGTGCCGCGGCTGAGCCCGTAAACTGCGACAAGAGATCGTTGATCGAAGACGTCGCCGGAGAGGCCGCGCCATCGGTGGCCCCGGTTTGCGGCGCAAGACCGTGCCGCGCCAATGTACGCTGGACCAGATCTTTGGCAGCCGCAAAGCGTGCGTTTTGGGGCTCCCGGTGCGTGGCACCAGCTTTGAAAAATCTCATTTCATGTATCCTTGATATGGGGTGCGCACCTTAGTTAATGCGGTCTGCAAGTGCTTTCTTGATGTCCGCGCTGGCCTGCAAAGCCCCCAGCACCGAGATAGATCCGATGGTTTCGAGCGCCAGTTCCGGCGTGACATCCGGCGCGATCCGCGCAAGCCCCACGACCTTGACGTGCAACACTTCCCCGGCAGCCTTCAGCGCTTCGAGATCGGCCTTCGTGTAATCGCGCAGGCCAAGTTCCATCGTGTGACGCTCGATCGATTTGCTGACCACCTCGACATGGCTTTCAAGCTGGTTCCGGATCGCCGTCCGGATCAGATCGCTCCGATTGGAATAGAACCCTTCCTGCACCAGCAAGTCGATCCGGCCCAGATCCACATAGCCAAGGTTGATCGTGATCTTTTCACTGTCAGCCGTCTTGTCGCGCAGCTGTCGAACGTTGCTCATCATCCCTACTCCATCTGTCTGGATGGTATATGGATGCCAAGTAGAATATTGCAAGGCTGAGTGACGTAGAAAGCGTGAAAAGCGCAGGCTGACAGACGGGCGCTCAACGCGCAGTGCTGCGCCAAACCGGCCGCTACCGCGAAGTGTCAGGCTCAAAGCGTTAGCGGAACTTGCCCCGAGGGCCCGATTTCCTGTTCCCACGCGCGCCCGTCTCCACAGGCGTGTTCTGCAGGTTTTCGTTGTGCAGTTTCCGCCAACGGTCCAGACGGGCAAGGTCCAGCTCACCCGCGGCGACCGCGGCCTGCACAGCGCATCCGGGTTCATGCATATGGGTGCAATCGCGAAAGCGGCAGTCTGGGGCGCGCTCGGTGATCTCGGCAAAGAGCGTCTCCAGCCCGGACGAGACGTCGCTGACATGCAGTGTGCGCATGCCGGGGGTATCTATGATCCAACCGCCGGTTTCGATCTTGTGCAGCGACCGCGCCGTGGTTGTGTGCCGGCCTTTGGCATCATCCTCGCGGATCGCCCCCGTGGCCTGCTTTGCATCTTCGGATTTACGGGCAAGCGTGTTCAGCAGCGTCGACTTGCCAACGCCGGATGACCCGATCAGTGCTACAGTCTGCCCGACCCCGCTCCACGGCGCCAGCACCCCGACAGCGTCCGGTGATCGGGCATTGACAGACACGACCTCCAGCCCGCGTTGAAGGGCGGCCGCCTGTTCCAGAAAGGGGGCCGGATCGGGTGTTTGATCGGCTTTGGTCAAGACGATCACTGCTCTCGTCCCAGCTTCATTCGCGAGTGCCAGATAGCGCTCTAACCGAGCCGGGTTGAAGTCATCGTTGCACGACGTGACGATGAACACCGTGTCCAAATTGGCGGCAATCAATTGTGGGACGCGTGCGCCGACCGTCTGGCGTTCCAGCAAAGAACGGCGTTCAAGCCGCCGGATCAACAGGTGGCTCTGCGGATCGGCCAAAACCCAGTCGCCTACGGCGAATTGCGCCGTGTTCACATGTGCGGGCAAGCCGACCCTGACCGTGCCGATGGTGGACAGGCCCGTCATCCGCGACCGATGGACGGTGGCGACGCGCAAGGGCAGCTGACCGCTGTCGTCGGGTCCAAGTTGCTCTTCAAAGAACGAGGCCCAGCCGAGGCTTGGCAAAGTCACGGCCGCAGGATGATTTTCACTACTCACAAGCTATTGCATGATCGCACCGGCAGAGTTGCGCAAGGCCTTCATTGCATGTCGACCCCGGTTCCACCTCTGTTTCGCGACATTACGCCACGCATGCCCCGCGCCTGAGGGTTTCAGACAGCCTCTGCCATGCGCTGCATATCGGCATCAGCGACCACCGGCATCGGCCGGGCAAGCTGCCTCACGATCTCGTTTTGATCGCGATTTGCCGGGATCGGCAGGGCCGGCGGCACGGCCTCGTCCAACAGGCCAAGCTCCTCGATCCGCAACAGGTCATCCCCTTGCAGGAGTTTCGCGCTTTCTGCCGTGGCTGAAAGATAGAGGCTTTCCGTCGCGGCCCCGTTCGCAAAAACCACTTCGTGATGATCAAAGAGGATATGGTGATAGGTGACGCCCCGCGCCGGACATACAAGCGAGACACGCTTCAACTTTGTCATGTGCCGGGCCGCAATCAGGACCCTGCGCGCGCCGGTCAGCCCCTTGGCCGCGTCGGATGCCACCACCATACGATGTTGCCGTGATACCAGCAGATCCTGACGGGGAAGACCGTTGCCCAGTGCCCCTGCCCCAATGCGGATCGGGCGCCGCCTGTCGTCAGCCAGGATATCCAGCCCTGAAAAGCGCCGCCGACCGATCCACCTGATTGTCTGGAACCCGCGCTTTTCGGTCAGGACACGGTCGCCCACCTTCAACGTCTCGACCAGACGTTCGCCATCCTCGCAGGTGATCAATGTGCCGGTCACGAAGCACGGCGGCGGAGGCGCCGTCCCGGTATTGCCCAGATCGGAACCGCGGGTAACGACCGGCGTATCGATATCCGGCGCATCCCATTTCAGGGTCGCATCGTTATTGCCGCCACCCGGTGTCACGGTCTGCTGGCTGATATTAGTAAAAACGGTGCCCGGTGGGATAATGGTTGATGAGTTTACGGCGCTGGCAAAGCTGTTATCGAAGGCCGATCCGAACCCACCGACCATGTAGGCGTCATAAACCGTGTCAAAGCCAGTCGCGTTGATCGAGCTTAGTGTGAAGCCCTGATAAGACACGTTGTGGTTGTTGTCTGAAAAGCTTCCGCCAGGAACAGCCTGAACATAGACATACTCGCCCGTGTCCACCTCGAAGACCCAGTCATTGGGGTCGGTCGGCAGAAAGAATGAAAGCGTCCCGCCATTGATCGTGTCGATCGCTTCATTGCCGTTCTGGTCGAATGTGGTGATCCGAAAGGCAAGCCCGCTTGACAGAAGCGACCATTCCGTGGCCGTGATTGCCACCTCGATATTGTCCGTTCCTGACTGTTCAAACTCGGAAATTCGCGCCATTCGTCCCCGCCCTCGTTACTTGCAACCAGATCACCGGCGTCCAGATATACCGCCAAAGGTTGATGCCGTACAGGTTGTATCTCTCGATCTTACATTCCATGTATCCGATGTAAATCCGCTGCACAAAGAAGCAGAGGAGTAGGTCGCCACCCGGTTGAAGGTTTGGGCATGTCCAAACGGATAGAAACTGCGAACGGCCCCCTCTGGGCTTCAGGGGGGCAGACCAGCAGCTGGGTGATCATCGGACAGTTGGCGGCACTGCATCCAACTGGCCAACCCGATGCCGAGTCAGGACCCGGAAAGCCCCTGTTCCAGGGCGGCCAGAAGGTCAGCACGCTGCACGGGTTTCATCAAGCGTATATCTTCGGGTCGCAGTCCGTTCCCATGGACGGTTGCCTCGCTTGCATAGCCGGACATGAAGATGACCGGCAAATCGGGCCAACGTTCCCGCAAAGCCTTGGCAAGGCCCGTTCCCTGCAGCTCCCCCGGCATGACGATATCTGTCAGCAAAAGATCATAGGTGGGGTCCGCCTTGAAAATGTCATAAGCCGCGTCCCCGGACGAGGTTGCGGTTACCTGGTAATTTGCCCGCTCAAGGATCTTGACCAGCGTCGTCCGCACAGCGTCTTCGTCTTCCGCGAGAAGCAGTTTCGTCTTTCTGTCGCCTGATTGCTCCACGGTAATCGCCGGGGCGTGCTGTTGTTCGAGTGGCACGGTCGCGGCGGGAAAATAGAGTTTGAACGTCGTGCCCTGGCCGACCTCGGTATAGATCTGGATAGTGCCGCCGGATTGACGCATGAAACCGACTGTCATCGACAGCCCAAGACCGGAGCCCAACCCGGGCGGCTTTGTCGTGAAGAACGGCTCGAAGATAGAGTCGATCACATCATCCGGGATGCCGTCCCCGTCATCGCTGACGGCAAGCATGACATAGCGTCCCGGGGCAAGTTCTTCGTTTCGCGAGTCGATATAGGCTTGGTCAATCCGCACATTCGCCGTCTCGATGGTCAGGCTGCCCTGCCCGTGCATCGCATCGCGTGCGTTCAGTGTGAGGTTAAGCAACGCACTTTCAAGCGAGGCGCGATCCGCTTCTACGGGCCACAAACCGGCAAGCAGCGAGGTTTCAACCTGAACGCTTTCCGGCAACGTGCGCACGATCCAGTTCTTTGCCTCCCGCACCACGTCGTTGAGGTCGAGTACGACAGGTTTGAGCGGGGCCTTGCGGGCAAAGGCCAGCATGTTCTTGGTCAGGTCAGCGCCCCGCAAGGTGGCCGTTATGGCGGCGTCGATCAGCTCATGCTGACTTGCCGGATCGTCATCCATCCGAAGCAATTCCAGATTGCCCATGATCACGGCGAGCAGGTTGTTGAAATCATGCGCCACGCCGCCCGTCAGCTGGCCGATACTTTCATTCCTCTGTGCCCGCCTGGAGATTTCGCGCTCTTTCTCAACCTGATTCTGTGCCTCCACTTCCCGCGTCGCATCAAGGACGATTGCCTTGAGAAGCGTACGGCCATTGTCATTGGTGGGGCTGCCATGAAAATCGAGCCATTTGCTTTTTCCGTCACGGGCCGTGATCCGGTAACGATAATGAACGTCCTCTCCGGTCCTGAGGCCGTTTTCAAGCGCCTGAACGAAGGCGTCGAGATCTTCGGCGTCATGTGATTTTGGCAGCAGCGAGACATCTGCCAGCAACTCCTCGTCGGTATATCCCCATATTTCAAGGCATCTGGGACTGACATACAGAAGCGTGGGTTTATCCATGTCGGTGAAGTCTGTTTCGATGATCGCGCCCGGCAGCTTTTCGGCAATCAAAGCAAGCCGTTCAGCCGAGGTTTTGTGTTGTTGTTCAGCCAGGCGAATATCGGTCAGGTCGGCATGCATGCCAGTGACACGATTTACCGTGCCGTCGCTGTCTCTCTCAATCGTCCAGGATGCGTGAATATAGCGGAGCGTCCCATCTGGCCTGAAAGCGCGGAAATCCATCTGTTGCAGATCGTTGTTCCCTGCCCAGGTTCGCTGCATGCTTGCCTGTATGCGGGGAAGGTCATCGGGATGGATCAGCGCCTTCCAGTCCGCTATCGGCACCATCCCCGGCGCCCTGTCCAGCCCGTAGATCGACATCATCGCATCATCGAAATAGGGGCCGTCGTCACCTCTTTGGTGATCAAACATGCCCAGACCAGAGGCCTGCATTGCAAAATCGAGCTTGTTTGCCAGTTCATCGGCCCGGTTCACGGAATCCGCAAAGTGCAAGGCGTAAACCAGGATCTGCCACGTCACCAGGATGGACAGCGTACCAATAAAGAAAAAGGCCGTGACAATCTGTGCAGGTTCGGCAAAGCCATCAAGCGCATCGCTGATTTTGCCAAGGTACCAGAACGGCACAAGGTGCAGCAAGGCAAATGCCGGAATAAGAAATGCAATCGCCGAAGTGTCGACGCTCGGCCACTTCTTTGAAGGTCGGATATAGAATGCCGCAACGCCAAGCGCGGCCGTGCCGAAGTTCATGAAAACGCCAATGTCGGTCGCGGGGCCGCCGAAAGACACCCGGTAAAGCGCCCCGCAAAGCCCGGCGATAAGCCCCCCGATCGGACCGCCAAGGTATCCCGCAAAAATCAGAGGCCCCGCCTTCGCGTCAAATTGGGTCGGAATCAATTTGTAAGAGATGGAATTCATGCCCAGCGAAATCACCATCACCCCGAAGATGATTCCCAGCAAAAGCTGCTGCAATCGTTCCCGTTTTCTCAACCATTTCGAGGTAAAAACGCCATAAACAAAGACAGCTGCAAGCAACAGCGATGTCAAACTCTGTAAAACAAACGCAAACACTTTTTCTCCAGTCAGCCCAGATCAACTACCATCTGGATAGCTATGTTGCACAAACCCGATGACAGGTGATCGTCCCCCTACCCCGAACGTTTTTATCCTACGGGCACGATCACTGTTCTGCCAAGCACAGTCTGGCAATGCAGTACGGCAATGCAGATTAATCGGAGCATCCATCTACTGACATCCGGTGCATAGGGTTGGGATGCGTTGATTTCTGTTTGGAGGCTTGTTTCGCAGTTCAAAGACAAGCGGTGAATATGTCTCATCGTTTCTGGCTGACTGATGCGGAGATTGCGCGCCTCAAGCCCTTCTTTCCCAAGTCACACAGCAAACCCCGCGCCGATGATCGGTGTTTGGTGAGTGAAATAATCTTCATCAACCGTAATGGGCTGCGGCGGCGCGATGCCCTGGCTGACGTCAGCGCCAATTGTCAGCTTCCAATGCTCTCCTGCAACAATCGGCTGAATCCCTCGCCGGGCGTGTCCGGTATATCGAAATGCCCCCTTTGCAACTTACCGAAGTGGGGGCTGACCAGTTGAATGCACTCTGGTTGCGAGGCGGGTTTCCTGACAGTTTCCTGGCTGCCAGCGATCAGGCCAGCATGGACTGGCGTCTGGATTTCCTGCGCACCTATCTGGAGCGTGACATCCCTGCCCTCGGGCCACGTATTCCGGCCGCAACCTTGCGGCGCTTTTGGACCATGTTGGCGCATGTGCAAGGTGGCCTGCTGAATGCTGCGGCCCTTGCTGAAGGGCTCGGAGTATCGGGGCAAACGATTGGACGCTACCTCGACCTGCTTGTCGATCTCATGCTGGTCCGGCGGTTGCAGCCTTGGCATGAGAATGTCGGCAAACGCCTGGTGAAATCGCCAAAGGTCTATGTGCGCGACAGCGGGATCGTGCACGCCCTTTTGGGTCTTGGTACGACCGAAAGCTTGCTCGGGCACCCCGTCGTCGGCGGCAGTTGGGAGGGGTTCTGCATCGAGACCCTTCTTGCCGCGGCGCCCGCCGGCACCGAACCCTTCTTCTATCGCACCTCTGCCGGAGCCGAGCTTGATCTGGTTCTGCGTTTGCCCGGTGGCGACATCTGGGCCGTCGAGATCAAGCGCACGACTGCGCCGAAGGTTTCTCGTGGTTTCCACACCGGCGCAGAAGACGTCAAAGCCAGCCGGAAGCTGCTGATCTACGCCGGAGAGCGCGATGTCCCAGTGGCCAAAGACATCCGGGCAATACCCCTCAAACGGGGAATTGAGCTCTTGAGAGAACTCTAGCGCAGCGCTGGTTCTTCCCGGCTATTATACTGTAACCGCCCCGATTTGTGGCTCATTGCGAACCCATTCTGGCACATCGATGCCGACGGGGCTCGGTCGCAGCATCATAGCCCCCGAAGGGATGCATGCCGGTAGCCTTGCCAATCGAAAGTCTTTGCGAAATCATGCTTTCAAAGATACCGCGCTTGGGTAACGAGCGGAAATCCTGCGCCGGGTATCATGTTTGTCATGCAGATGGGGGATCTCAAGATCAACCGCGTCTTCCTCAGTGCTGTGGTTTTCCTGTCGTCCGTGATCGGCTTGCTCGGCACTCCGGCTACCGCTGATGTGCGTTTTGACAATGCTGTAGCCAGCGAAACCCTGGGGCGCCCGGTCCATTACGCAATCTATCGGCCGCCCGGCTATGACAAGGATGATCGCAGCTACCCTGTCCTATACCTTCTACACGGCGGTGGAACGGGCCAGCCACGCGACTGGTTCACTCTTGGCGGTATCGATCAGATGCTGGACCGCCTGATCCAGGAGGGGAAGATCCGCCCGCTTATCGCCATTGCGCCCGACGGCCGCCGTGATCAAGCCAATGAGGTCGCAACCTATTTTCTTAACGACCACAATGGAGCGGTTCAGTGGGAGAGAATGTTCTACACGGATTTCATTCCAGCAGTCGAAGCGCGCCATCGAGCGATAGGAAGCGGCGACGCACGCGCCATTCTCGGTATCTCGATGGGGGCGCTTGCCGGCATCGTTTACCAGTTGCGCACGCCCGATGCGTTTGCCGGAGTCGCGGCGATCAGCTCTGCCTTTCGGACGGAACAGCAGGTTCTTGGCCTTTCTGCTGAAGCCTATCAGAGTCGCTACGCAGGCGTCCTGGGCGCGGATCTGAGCGGACAGGAGCGTTTGAACGAGGCTTGGCGATCACTACTGGCTGACACGTTGGTATCGGGGACAGACCCGGCCCGATTTGCCCGCGTGCCGCGTTTTTATTTTGACATCGGTGCAGATGATCCGTTTTTTGAAGGAACGGCGGACCTGCACATTACCCTTCGAAACGCCGGTATACGTCACCGTTTTCGCGTCAGCGAAGGTGGCCACGACTGGATCTTCTGGCGAAAATCCCTGGAACGCGCACTTCTGCATGTCGACCGAGTTTTGACACGCGGCTACGGCGAGTGACACTGAGCCGATCAGGCTGCCTAGCCTGTGCATCCCTTGCGGAAATCAACGCCGGTGGATCGCTTGGTAGACGATGTCTGGCGGATTCAGGGTGAGCTTGAGCTGAGGATGCTGGCACGTGGCGTGGACGTCTCGTACGCGACGGTCCGGCGCTGGATCGTCAAATTCGCCACGGCTGATCGCCCACATTCTGCGTCCCGTCGTCACTTGTGCCTCCCGTCGTCGGTCTTGGATACATCCCAGCACGTTGTCCAATTTTGCGGGCTCACTTCAGACCGCTACGGCGTGACGTCCGCGCCTAAATGCTGACAAACACCCGTGCGCTTGGGCCGAGGGGCTGCGTACGAAGATCCGCATCTTTGAGACCGAGAAGACTGGTTGGCGCGGAGATCGTTGAGATGCTCGGACAATGGGCCGAAATGCTGTATCAGGCCATCGAATGCGCCAGCCGTAGTGAAGCGGCTGGATCATCGGCCCCTGGATCGCAGCCTGTGACAGCCCCCCGCGCTCCTCTTTAGGGTTTTCGTAAAACGTAAGGTCATTGGCTTAAAGACTTTACCAGACAGCATTGTTTCCGCTATCTGTTTGCCGCGAGAGTACCTGTACCAGTATATTTTTTGTAAAGCAGCCAATGGATTACGATCAAGCACTTATCGATGTGTTGCGGGCAACGCATTTGGTCTGTTTTGCGGCAGGTATGGGGACCGGGGTCTATTTCGATTTTCGGACGTTCAGAACGTTGGGCGACCCGATCAACTTCGCTGATATCCGCAGTCTTGAACGCCTTCACCTCTGGATATTTGCCGCTTTTTGCGGACTTTGGGTGACCGGGATTGCGTTGATCTATGTGCGCACGGCATTTGACATCAGCTCGTTTTCACCAAAATTATGGCTCAAGATCGGCGTCATGTCTCTGTTGGTGGTCAACTCGCTGGCAATCAGTCGCGTCGTCATACCAGTACTGCGCGCCAGTGTGGGCAGCGCTATGATCGCGCTTCCGACTGCGCGCCTGCTTATCATCTCTCAGATCGCAATCATTTCGATGTACTGCTGGAGTTCCGGACTGCTGCTTGGGTCAAGCGTTGTATTGAAGCATGCTCATTGGCAGGTTCTTCTGCCACTGGCGGCAATGTGGTTGGCCTTGTTGACAGTTCTTGGGCAAATGGCAGTTGTTCTGGTGCGCCGAAGGCAGCCGGTCTCTTCTGAAGCGTCGTGAGCCGTACCTTGCGGGGCGTGCTATGCTTTGGCAGACTCTCCCGCGGTAATCCACGACGACGACGGAAACTTGACCGGAGCGCGGGATCAGGCGCTAGTGAACCGCCCCGGGTTTACCGGAGAGTAAAACTCTTAAAAGGTGAGCCTCATGACAAACAAGAAACATACCCCGAGCTACACGGCCGAGTTCC
>NZ_SLZU01000033.1 GCF_004342065.1 Primorskyibacter sedentarius
TATATGAGGGCGGCCCGCCTGGGGGCTTTGCCCTCTGAACGACGGGTCAAAATCAAACGCTGAAACCGGGTCAGTTTTGAACGCTCATTGACAACCGTGGATCAAGGGGCCCGCTGCACCTGCTTATCGACAGCACTGGTATCAAGGTGGAGGGTGAAGGCGAGTGGAACACACGCAAACACGGCGGCTCAAAACGCCGGGTCTGGCGCAAGGTCCACATCGGAATTGATGAGAAAACGCTGGAAATCAGGGCGGCTGAGTTCACCACCAACGACATCGGCGATGCGCCCATACTGCCCGAGCTACTTGACCAGATCCCGCCCGGCCAGGAGATCGCCAGTGTCACCGCCGATGGCGCATTCGACACCCGAAAGTGCCATGACGCCATCGCCAAGCGCGGCGCGGCTGCGGTCATACCGCCCCGGAAAAACGCAAGGCCTTGGAAGCCCGACACTGCCGGAGCAATCGCACGGAATGAGGCGCTGCGCGCGTCGAAACGCTTCGGTCGGACGATCTGGAGACGATGGAGCGGATACCACCGCCGAAGCCGCGTCGAGACCAAAATGCATTGTGTGAAGCTGCTGGGCCAGCGCTTGGCTGCCCGGGACTTAGACTGTCAAGTCGCCGAGTTCCAGATCCGTGTCGCCGTGCTGAACGGCTTCACCGCGCTCGGCATACCCATCACGGAAGCCGTGGGATGAGTCCGTCCGGGGAAAGGGGCCATCCGGCCTTCAGCTGATTTGTGCAACAGAGCCGGGGTAAATTGTCATTTTGCACTCCGCACTTTGTCAGCACTTTATCGTCGGGACATTCGATTGCAACACGTGGCGAATGATCTGAACGCAGGGTGCGCGGAAAGCGTGGATTTATACAAAGATGTAAATTTCATTCAAGCATTCTGACTAGTGGAGTTCGCACAAATAGTTCAACGAACTTCGCCGTTGCACACACAAAATTGCGAGCTGCCAAACATGTCAATTTCCCAAGAATCAGCGATACTTGTCTTTCAGGGTGGGCGAGACCCAGGAAACGGAATTCACAACCGTTCAGGACGTGGTCAGGGTGACGTGGATGTGTGCCGTATTCTCAAGCAATGCACACCGGGCAGTCGCTGCACGTCAGCTATGGCTGGTCGCAGACCTGCAGAAGCTGTGTCGATGTTTCAGCTGGTTGGACAGTCAGACGAGGATACGACCAATGCGGTTTGTATATTGGTCAACTGGACCAAATCACCTCCGCAATGACTGAACAGGTTGAACTTGGACAACTCAAAGGATGGCAACTGTGCAACCCATAACAAACGCCCAAGCTGAAGATCACCCTGTTCGACGCTTTCTATCGCATCCGGCTTGGCGCGTGGTGGTTCCCCTGTTGATTACGGTCATCGCGCTATTGGTGCTAAGCCGATTGTCCCACGACACAAGTCTGGCAGAGGTAAACGCCGACGTTGGCGCCTATCCTTTGCATGTTTTGGCGCTGTCTTTTGGGGCAATGTGCATCAGTTATCTGGCGCTTTCGCTTTATGATGTGATCCTCATTCCCAGCGTCACTGACGTAAAGCTACCGCGAGGCATCCCGCTAATGACCGGCTTTAGCAGCGTAGCAGTTTCTAATTTGCTCGGCTTGTCTTGGCTAACTGGCGGAGCCGTCCGCTATCGCATCTATTCTGCTTTTGGCGTGGATATTGGCGCTGTCGCACGGCTGATCGCGATGTCATGGGTCGCGTTCTTTGTGGGATTGCTGATCTTGCTTGGCAGCTTGATGATCGTCCACCCCAAAGGGCTAAGCGAGGTGCTTTCGATATCAGCGAGTTTGGAAACAGCAGCAGGTTTTGTCATCATCGGCGCGATTACCGCTTACTTCTTTTGGACGGCCAAGACCCGCCGGTCCATCGGGTTTGGTGCGGTCAAGATGGACCTGCCAATCGCAAGTGATGGATTAAAAATATCTGCAATTTCAATAGCCGATTTGGCCGCGTCTGCGATGACGCTTTATGTGCTGATGCCATCTGATCTTTCGCAAAATGCTGTCTTCTTTTTCGTGATCTTTGTGGCTGCTGCCGGGTTGGGAATTGTTAGCCATTCACCCGGCGGACTGGGCGTCTTCGAGGCCACAATCATCGCAGGACTTGGTGGGGCGGGCCGCCCTGACGCGCTCGCAGCGCTGGTGATGTATCGTGTGATTTACACTGTATTGCCGTTCCTAGTGGCCTTGATAGGACTTGCCGTCGCATGGATTGTGGCGAACAGGAAAAGCGCGTCGTCCGCGTCTACGGCTGTCTTCAACGCGATCACTTCGGTGGTGCCGATCGTGTCAGCCGCGCTTGTGATGTTGGCGGGGGCGATCTTGCTAATTTCAGGGAATTTACCGGCCGACCCTGAGCGACTTGGGTTTTTACGTGAGTTTTTACCTCTACCGTTAATTGAGACCACGCACCTTTTGGCGAGTGTCAGTGGTGTGTTGCTTATGATCGTTGCACGGGGCCTCTACCGCCGCATGTTTCGGGCATGGCTCTTGGCTATGGTGCTGCTTGGTGTCGGGTTCGGGTTTTCGCTGTTGAAAGGGTTCGACTGGGAAGAAGCGCTGGCGATGGTTCTTTCGATTGGCCTCCTTTGGATATTTCGCAAAGCGTTTTACCGCGCCAACGTTGCTGGTGGGCTCAAGCTAAATTTGAAATGGGTTCTCAGCGTGTCACTGTTGGTCGCTGTTATCAGTTGGATCGGGTTTTTTGCCTATAGAAATGTTCAATATTCAGATGCCCTGTGGTGGCAGATTGCGTGGGACGGCGATGCGTCACGGTTTTTGCGCGCCACCATTGCGATCGCAGTCGCGCTCGCTGCGTTGATGCTGAACGCGCTATTGTCAAAACAATCCACCCGTTTAAAGCGCGAACCAATTTCCGACGTGGTGCGACGCTTGACCGCGAATTCAACATCTGCCGAGGCCGGCATTTCGTTGAGCGGTGACAAACGATTTATCGTTACCACGGATGAACGCGCCTATCTTGCGTATGCCGACACCGGTTCCACCCTGGTCAGCAAAGGTGATCCGGTCGGTGACAAGGACGCAGGTGTCGCAGCAATCTGGCAGTTGCGGGAACTGGCCGACAAAATGGGGCGCCGTTGCGCGTTTTATTCAGTTTCCGACAAGTACCTGACAACATACCTTGATTTGGGGCTTCAGATTCTCAAGATCGGAGAGGTTGCGCGCGTCGACTTACGGACCTTTAATCTTGAAGGATCGCGACGCAAAGACTGGCGCCATGCGCGCTCGCGGATGGCCCGCGACGGTTACGAGTTCGCGGTGATCAAGGCCGCAGACCTCGCGCCCGTGATGGAGAATCTACATGAGGTTTCCGATGTATGGTTGAACATGAAGAACAGCGAAGAGAAAGGGTTTTCGCTAGGATGGTTTCATCCTGACTACATATCGAATTTTGACATTGCAGTATTGCGCAATGTCGATACGGGTCGGATTGTCGCATTCGCGAACTTGATGCAGGCAGGTGATAAATCAGAACTGTCACTTGATTTGATGCGTTATGATCCGAGTGGTCTAAATGTTGCCATGGATGCATTGTTTGCAGAAATGATGCTATGGGGAAAGGCGCAAGGGTTTACCTGGTTCTCACTTGGGGCAGCACCATTGTCCGGTTTTGAAAGCCGCCGCTTGGCCCCGACATGGCACAGGCTGGGCAGTTTTCTGTATGAACATGGAGAGAAATTTTATCACTTCGAAGGGCTGCGCAGTTTCAAACAGAAATTCGATCCAGAGTGGTCGCCGGAATTTCTTGCCAGCTCTGGCAGGTTTGACGCGGCCCGCGTGCTCTATGAGGTCAGCTTGCTGGTGTCGCGCGGCGCGAAGGGCATGAAAAAACATATGGCGTCAGGCGAGTGATCAAAACCAACGGCAAAATTGTCAAGTTTGATAGTTCGATTTCGAATCCATCTAGGCATGAAGCATGCGGATGAAACACGAACACCTTGCTCAGCTACCGCCATATAGCCTGCCACCTACGACGATTTCGGTGGCTTCGGACGGAGCCTTGCGGCCGACCGGGCGCTTTGAAGTATTTCGTCGCCCATTGCGCCACCTGCGCGAACAAATGAAGACCCTTACTGGCTGGGGATTGTGTCCGGCAGAGTCTGGCGCGCCAAATGTTACGCGAAAATCGCTACCCTTGGATGAAAACGGGCTCAGCCTTAGCACGCTCTCGGCTGGGGAACCGTCCGCACAGCAGATTTTGTTTATCCACGGTAGCCCCGGCCGTGCCGAGGAATGGCGGCCATATCTGGAAAACTGCCCAGCGGATCAATATCGGATTGCCGTTGATCGTGCAGGCTATGGCGAGAGCCAGCCCAGTGCGCCATGTCCGACAATCGCCGCGCAGGCAGATGCGATCGCGCCTCTTTTGACGCCGCGTTGTATTATAGTCGGATATTCTTACGGCGGGTCCGTCGCATTGCAGCTTGCGGCGGATCATCCTGATCTGGTGGCGGGGCTTTTGCTTGTTGGATGCCCGATTGATCCCCAGCTTGAATATGTGAATCCGCTGCAAAGAGTCGCTGCAACATCCATTGTGGCGCGATTGCTGCCACGCGCCCTCAATGCGTCTAATATTGAACTGTTGCCTTTCAAGTCAGATCTCGCCGACCTTTTGCCGAAGCTTAGTGCGATAAAATCGCGAGTGACTGTCATGCAGGGGCTTCTGGACACGTTGGTAGTTGGATCAAATGCGGACATGCTCGCAGCGCAGCTGAATGGATCTGCTGCGCCGCGCGTAATATTGATTCAGGATGGTGACCACTATCTACCTTGGACCCACCGATTAACTGTCGAGCAGGCATTAGGTTTTGTTCTACGAGATAGCGCGCCGCCGACGTATGCGTGGTGAACAAACGTGCTGGCGAACGAATTGTTGGGTTCAGAGCGAACCTATTGGTGTCGCGGTTTGACGACTCCATCCAATTCGCACATCGCCAACCTTGCACATTTGTAAAGTAACGGTCGGTTTGGCGTAAACTTGCAGGTGATTAATTAACTACGCCATTAGAGACGCTTGCAATGAAAGACGGCAATATGACACCATTCAGTTCTTGGCGGTTTAGACCTAATTTGCTTAAGCACGCTTGGCTGCTGTGTGGCGTCCTTGTGCTGTCGGCCTGCAATGAGGAACGCAACAGTTTTCTAGACCCCGCCGGACCGATCGCCGCTGCACAGCGCACCCATATGTTCGAGGTGATTGCCTGGACGATGATCGCAATTGTACCAGTTTTTGTCTTCGTTCCTTTGATTTTATGGCGGTATCGCTTTCGCAACGCCAAGGCGCGTTACACACCGGATTGGGAATTCTCAGGTTGGTTAGACATGGTAATGTGGGGCGTTCCCTTTGTGATTATCATCATTTTGTCTAGCATGCTTTGGAAAAGCACGCATGCGCTTGATCCTTACAAACCCATAGCGTCGACTGAGGCACCTGTTAACGTGCAGGTCGTCGGGTTGGATTGGAAGTGGCTGTTCATCTACCCCGACCTTGGGATCGCGACGGTGAACGAACTTGTCATTCCTGTAAACGCATCCGTCGCGATGGACATCACCACTGATACCGTCATGCAATCCATTCTCATATCTTCGCTGGCAGGGCAAATTTATGCGATGCCGGGTATGCGCACGAAACTGCATGTTTTGGCTGACGAAACAGGCACCTTTGTGGGTGAAAATACCCAGTATAACGGGGATGGTTTTGTCGATCAGAATTTTCAGACCATCTCAATGTCTACAGAGGATTTCGCAGTTTGGGTAACGACTGTGAAAGCGAGCGGCGTGACGCTGGATGCAACGACCTATGGCCGTTTGGCTGTTGGGTCGACCGGTGCCCAGGCACATGAAACGCTTGGCTCATCGCAGATGCCGGAAGGGGTGATCTACTTCAATCAGGTAGAGCCTTCTTTGTTTGAAACCGTGCTGGGTCGCTACAACGAAGGTACTGACATTCCTCCCGCCCAACAACCCGGTGCCGTGGGCTATGTGCCACCATCTGCGCAAGGAGCAAACCAATGAATCCTGACGACACCATTCACTGGCTTATTGGTCGCCTTGGCGTTTCTTCGCTGCCTATATTGCCCGCAATCGAAAACCCGACCGCGAGTGAATTGGTCGGCGCAGGTGCTGCGTCAGTTGCTATCTTCGGTGCAATCGGTGCCGTCATTTTTATCACGTGGTTAGGCGCGTGGAAAACCCTGTGGTTCGACTGGCTGACCAGTACCGATCACAAACGCATTGGCATCATGTATATCGTGCTGGCTTTGGTGATGTTGGCTCGCGGTGTGATTGAAGGCGTGGTGATGCGAACCCAGCAAGCGTTTGGGTTGGATGGTGGCTTCTTGGCGCCCGACCACTTTGGCGAACTCTTTACTACCCACGGAACGATCATGATCTTCTTTGTGGCGATGCCGTTAATTGCGGGGATTGCTAATTATGTTATGCCGCTGCAAATCGGCGCGCGGGACATGTCATTTCCGGTGATGAACCAGATTTCACTGGGTCTGACGGCGACGGGGGCAGCCCTGATAATGATCAGCCTTGTTATAGCGCAGTTTTCCACCGGAAGCTGGGCTGCTTACCCACCCTATACAGGGCTGGATTTCCAACCCGGTCCGGGTCCCGACTATTGGATATGGACCATCATTCTTGCCGGTATCGGGACCACGATGTCGGGAATTAACTTCGCCGTCACTATCTATAAAGAACGTGCGCCGGGAATGACGTTGTTCCGAATGCCACTGTTCACCTGGACGATGCTCTGCACGTCCATCATCATGATTTTTGCTTTGCCGCCACTGACCGTTGCCGCGTTGATGCAGGCCGCTGACCGATATCTTGATTTTCATTTTTTCACAAATGATCTTGGTGGCAATATGATGAACTACGTCAACCTGTTCTGGTTATTTGGCCATCCCGAAGTCTATCTGTTGGTGATCCCGGCATATGGTGTGTTTTCCGAAACCATCGCGACGTTTTCGGGCAAGCGCTTGTTCGGTTACAATTCGCTGGTCTTCGCTACGATGGCGATTGCCGTGTTGAGCTTTTCGGTTTGGCTGCATCACTTCTTTACGATGGGGCAAAGCGCAAATGTGAATATCGCCTTTGGCATCGCTTCAATGTGCATCGCCGTGCCAACCGGCGTCAAAATCTACGATTGGATGGCGACGATGTACCGAGGCCGCATTCGGATGTCTGTGCCGATGATCTATGCAATCGGATTTTTCTACCTGTTCACAGTCGGCGGACTGACAGGCGTGATGTTGGCCAATCCGACGATATCCTACCAGGTTCACAATACATTGTTCCTCGTGGCTCATTTCCACAATGTCATCATTCCGGGAGTCGTTTTTGGGTTGATGTCAGGCTATTTCTACTGGTTCCCAAAGGCATTCGGTTTCCGTCTGCATGAAGGGTGGGGGCGCGCGATCGCACTGTTTTGGATTTTCGGTTTCTCATTCACATTCTTCCCGCTCTACGTTCTGGGGTTCATGGGGATGCCGCGACGTTCGGTCAGCTATACCAACCCCGCCTTTGAGCCATGGATGATGGTCGCCTTGTTTGGCGCAGGGCTTATTTTCGCGGCACTCGTGTCTCTGTTCATCCAGCTTCGCGTCAGCATCCGCGATAGGGAAAATTTGGCGGTGCCGGTAGGTGATCCGTGGAATGGTCGCACATTAGAATGGTCAACGTCTTCACCACCCCCACACTATAATTTTGCTGTCCCCCCCACAGTTGAAGACCGTGACGATTTTGCGGATGCCAAGGCCAAGGGGCGTGCCTATCAAGAGCCAGACGCCTATGAGGATATCGAAGTGCCCGAGAATACACCGATCGGCATGATCATCTGCGTCTTTGGAACACTATTGGGCTTTGCCTTGGTGTTTTACATCTGGTGGCTCGCGTTAGTGAGTGCCGTCGTCATCGTGGTGGCGATCATCGCACGCACGTTCAATTTGTCTACCACGCGCACAATTCCGGCCGCCGAGGTTGCCGAAGAACACCGCGCATGGCTTGCTCAAGTACGTGCGACGAAAGCCGTCACACGTGAAGCTGAGACCAAAAGCACGAACCATGGATTGGCCGGTCTTGAAACGGCACCATCTGATGGAGAGCCAGCATGAAGCATCCGATCCTTCACCCGGGTATGAATCTTGGCCCGCATCACGGCCAAGCCCATTACGACGCGGAACGAGTCACATTCGGTTTCTGGGTTTTTTTGATGAGCGATTTGATCATCTTTGGCCTGATGTTTGCAACTTATGTCACTATGGCCAACCCGACGGGGCTGGCGGGCGGTCCGGGGCCAAAAGATGCTTACGACCTGACAAACGTTTATGCCCAAACGATGGTTCTGCTTGTCAGTAGTGTGACGTTCGGCATGGCGTCGCTTGCCATGCGGTTCGAACGGGGCAGTGGTCCAATTACACTATGGCTTTGCATAACGTTGGCGCTCGGCCTTGGCTTTCTGACGCTCGAACTGCTTGATTTCTCAAACATGGTTGAAGCGGGTGCTGTGCCGTCCCGCAGCGGTTTCTGGTCGTCCTTCTGGGGGCTGGTGCCGCTACATGGTCTGCACGTTTTTGTTGGATGTTTGTGGATTTCCATCATGATGATCCAGATGCGCATCTTCGGGCTGGCTCCCGTGATCAAAACACGGATTTTGCGACTTGGCCTATTCTGGCACTTCCTGGACCTGATCTGGATCGGGATATTTACCATTGTTTATCTGGGGGCGCTGTCATCATGAGTGAACCAACTTATCGCGACGAAGCTCGTGGGTATCTTATCGGGTTTGGATTTGCACTTGTGTTGACGCTGATACCGTTCGCACTGGTCATCTGGGGCGACCTTGGCCCCGCTATGACCCTCGGCGCATTGGGGGTTTGCGCCCTTGCGCAGCTTGTGGTGCAGCTCCGGTACTTTTTACATATCGATCTGTCGCGCCAGAAACGGGAGGATCTGCAACTGATCCTGTTCTCCAGTCTGTTACTGATCATGATGGCCGGCGGGACGATCTGGATCATCGGCAATCTCGGGATGCGAATGTAGTCGAAGCTGTCGCGTCGGCGCAAACAGGCCCATTGTTTACAAATTTGTAAGTTAAACGAAAAGTCGGCGCACGTTCTGAGGTCAATAAACAAATGACTAGGACGGCTTCGATCAACTCCCATGAAGCCTTTAAACGGAAACAAGAAAAAGGATGTCATCGTGACCCTTTTGATGAACAAAAACCAAACAATAACTGAAAGAGAGTTCAATTGAACAATATCGTAAAAGGCATGATTGCCGGTTTCGCTGGGACTGTCGCACTTTCCATTCTCATGGCCATGAAATCCGCAATGGGCGTGATGCCCAATCTTGATATCATCAAAATGCTGGCCGGAATGGTTGGTGCCCCTATCGCTGTTGGCTGGATTGTGCATTTCACAATCGGAACGATCGCATGGGGCGGCGCCTTTGCCGTTCTGAATGACCACGTTCCGGGCGATAGCGAAATAAAGAAGGGTTTGGTTTTTGGTGTCGCGGCCTGGCTTGCGATGATGCTGGCGGTGATGCCTATGGCTGGCGCGGGCTTTTTCGGTCTGAACTTCGGGATCATGGCCCCGGTGATGACCTTGGTTCTGCACCTTGTTTTTGGTGCGGTGATGGGCTGGACCTATGCCCGCCTGCCGTCTGCTGACGCCAAGATGACCGCCTAAACAATCGCGCGCCGACGCTGCTACCGCAGCGCAGACTGTTTGTCGGCTAAAAGAAAGCAAAAAGGACCCATGCAAATGTTTCGATCAATACTCTTAGGATCAGTGGTATTCGGCGTCATCGGGTTCATTGGCTTTCTGATATACGCACACGAGCCCGCGATTGATCCCATCACACAAGACAACCCGCAGGGCTTTGATCCTGAAACTGTTGAAAAGGGTAGGATCCTTGCGGCGGCTGGATATTGTTCGACGTGTCACACCGCCGAGGGCGGTGCGCCCTTTGCGGGGAACCTCCCCATGGCGACCGGGTTCGGGACGATTTATTCGACCAACATCACTCCAGACGTTGAGACAGGGATCGGTGCATGGTCACAAGTGGCGTTCCAGCGCGCGATGCACGAAGGCGTGGACCGCGAAGGCCAGCATTTGTTCCCAGCATTCCCTTATAATCACTTTACAAAGATGACCGATGAAGACGTCGACGCGATCTATGCCTTCATCATGACTGACGTTGACCCTGTGCCATCGGTGCAAAAAGAGAACGGGCTGCCGTTCCCGCTCAACCTGCGTTTTCTACAAGCAGGCTGGAAATTGCTCTTTGTGGACTCTGGCGTTTATCAGGCCGACGCGTCGGAGTCTGATGCTTGGAACCGCGGCGCATATTTGGTTGAGGGCGTGACCCACTGTGGCGCCTGTCATACGCCACGCAATGCCCTAGGCGCTGAACGGGAGGATGACCGTTTTGGAGGGGCCGAAGTCGAGCAATGGATTGCACCTGCTTTGACCGCCGCAAACCCGTCCCCTGTTCCTTGGACTGCGGCGGCGTTTGCTGAATTTATCGAAACAGGCTCGGCCCAGTTGCACGGTATCGCCGCTGGCCCGATGTCGCCCGTTGTCCATGCGGGGCTGCGTGAGCTGTCTGAAGATGACTTGAATGCAATCGGAGTCTATTTGGCCGATCAGGATGGCGCACATGACAGTGATGCAGAGGTTGCTGAAATAGTGAACGCAAGTCTTGCCGAGGGTCAGCCTGATAAATCCTACCGGATGGAACTAGGCGAGCGGCTGTATGCGACCACCTGTGCCGCGTGTCACTATAATGTAGAACAGATTGTTCTTGGGCGCCCGGATCTCGGTATCAACTCAGCGACGCGATTTAGCGAGCCTGACAATCTGATCCACGTCATTTTGAACGGCGTCACGAGCCCTGAGGGGATACCCGGTGTCGTTATGCCAAGCTTTCGGACTGCAATGAGCGATGAGGAAGTTGCAGCAATCGCGGCTTATCTTCGGGCCTCAAGGACTGACGAAGCTGCTTGGCCAGAGCTGTCGCAGAAGGTTTCGACCATTCGTGCCGAAGCCACGGCATCCGAGTAAGCGTGAAAGGAAACATGAGATGATTAATCTGAAAATCAACGGGCGCGACGTAAGCCTTGATATCGATCCTGATACGCCACTGCTTTGGGCGATCCGCGATGACATTGGCCTGACTGGTACCAAATTTGGATGTGGCATTGGGATGTGTGGCGCTTGCACCGTCCATGTGGGTGGTCGGGCAACGCGCTCCTGTATCACGCCGCTGTCGGCCGTCGATGGCGCTGAAATCACAACCATTGAAGGTCTCGATCCCAATAGTAACCACCCCGTCCAAGAAGCCTGGCGCGATCTGCAAGTGCCCCAATGCGGGTACTGCCAGTCGGGGCAAATCATGCAAGCCGCGGCCTTGCTTAAGGATATTCCCGACCCGAGCGACGATGACATTGATGCCGTGATGACAGGCAACCTTTGTCGTTGCATGACATACGTCCGCATCCGAAGCGCGATTCGCCAAGCCGCAGATGGAAAAAAAGGGGTATCTACCGATGGTTAAGGGTAAATTTTCACAGTCTGTGCCCGCATCCAACCTAACGCGCCGTGGATTTCTGATTTCGATGACGTCAGCAGGGGTCGCCTTTGGTTTTCCAAAAACATCGAACGCGGCAATGAACCCTGCCGCAGCTGACGGTGTTCCGATAACGGCCGTTGGCGATACATTTGAGCCAACCATCTGGTACTGGGTCGACACTGAGGGGCAGGTCAACGTCAATATTATCCGCGCCGAGATGGGCCAGCATGTCGGTACGGCAATCGCTCGTATTCTCGCCGATGAGCTCGACGTGGCGTGGGAGAACGTCCACATCACTCTGGTGGATACAGCCGCGAAATGGGGCACAATGGTTACTGGCGGGAGTTGGTCGGTTTGGCAAAGCTGGTCGATTTACCGTCAGGCCGGTGCTGCGGGGCGGGTCGCATTCATTGATGCAGCTGCAACGAAGTGGGGCATCGACGCCGCAGATTGCACTGCCAGTAACGGCACCGTGACTGGTGGTGGAAACACGATTACCTATGGCGAATTGGTATCAGAAGGGTTGTCGCGTACTTTCACCGCAGACGAGTTAAAGGCCCTCCCTCTCAAACCGCATTCTGAACTTAACTTGGTTGGCAAGGATGTGAAGGCGCTTGATATTGCCACCAAGACCAACGGTGAGGCCATCTATGGATTGGATGCCAAAGTAGATGGCATGGTTTACGGTGTGCCACTGTTGCCGCCAACACGGATAGGGTCGAGTGTCGTTTCTATTGATGACAGCGAAGCGCAAAGCGTGAATGGCTATCAGCAAACCCTGCAACTGGAAGATCCATCGGGAACCGTTCCTGGATGGGTGGTTGTGATCGGCACCACTTTGATGGCGGCGAAATGGGCATCAGAAAAAATCGTAGTCGAATGGAACGTGGGAGAGACGGCCACGGTGTCGGAAGCGGATATTCAGCAACGCAGCCGTGCCTTGATCGCTGACGAAACTGCGGGTTCTATTCTGGATACTGGCAACACGGACACCGCGCCGGTCTTTGCAAGCGCTGCGGACATGTTGGAGGCAGAGTATACAACTGCGACCGTGTTGCATTTTCAGCTGGAACCCGTGAATGCGACTGCGTTTCAAAACGAGGACGGCGTCTGGGTGATTGACACGGGGAACCAGTGGCAATCGCTTTGCCTACCATGGCTTCAAAAGGCATTGAACGTTGACGCTGGTCAAGTCGTTATGCGCACCTATTTGCTGGGAGGCGGCTTCGGCCGTCGCTTGAATGGTGACTACACTGTTCCGGCGGCACTTGCATCAAAAGCGCTTGGTGGAAAGCCGGTCAAGTTGGTTTTGTTCCGCGAAGACGATGCAAAATTTGATAGCCCACGCTCGCCCAGTGTTCAGAAACTCCGCATGGCATTTGATGCCGACAAGAAAGTTATCGGCATGGAACAATCCGCTGCCGCGGGTTGGCCAACGCAGGTGATGATCCCAGCATTTATGCCGAAGGGTACGAATGGCGAACCTTACGATCCTTTCGCCATTTCCGGCGCAGATCACTGGTATACAGTTGGTGCGCAAAAGGTACGTGCGCTTTCCAATGATCTGGCGAACAAGACATTCCGCCCGGGTTGGCTTCGATCCGTTGGACCGGGTTGGACCAACTTTGCACTCGAGAGTTTTATGGATGAAGCGGCAAACAAGTTGGGTGTTGATCCGGTTACTTTCAGATTGGACCATCTCATTGCCGAAGGACGCAACGCCGGTTCCGTGCCAAACGCTGTTGGCGGTGCCTCGCGACAGGCAAATGTGCTGAAACGTGTCGCAGAACTATCGGACTATAAAAACGCCGATCTACCGGATGACACGGGGATCGGGTTTGCCACCACATTCGGGCAAGAACGCGATATGCCCACATGGACCGCCACTGCCGTTCAACTTCATGTAGATCGGGAAACCGGCGAGGTTGACGTGCAAAAGGTTTGGCTTGTCATTGATTGTGGAACAGTCGTCGATCCCGGTGGCGCGATGGCACAAGGCGAAGGTGCCTGTTTGTGGGGGATTTCCATGGCTCTCTATGAAGGTACAGAGATCGAAAACAGCAATGTGCGCGACCGTAACCTTAACACCTATACGCCACTACGGATGATCGACACGCCGGACTTGAACATTGAATTTGTGGACAGCACTGAGGCGCCAACAGGCATGGGCGAACCGGGTGTAACGCCCATGGGACCAGCGATTGCGAATGCAATTTTCAATGCGGTCGGCGTGCGTATGCGTCATCTTCCAATTAAGCCAGAAGCAGTTTTGGCGGCGTTGGAACCGTCAGCTGATAATTGATTGCGAAAGCGTGGATAAGATCTGAATTCTGAGTGTGAACTGGGGCACCTTCGTGGCCATAGTTCCGGACGCAAAGCGATGATTGAGGAAAAAGATGGCACTGTCAAAGCAAGAGCCAGAGATCATGGCGTCGGTTGAAGCGCTGGAACGGGAGATGCGTGAAATGCGATGGTAATCCCCTCATTTTTAATGGGGCTCAGCCGCAGAATTCACGCGGCTGTCTTCAGTTTCATAGCGGGTGTGATCCCGCCGATGGCCATGTTGGGCCGTAAGCGTCCGGTCTGACCGCCCTCGCTATGGTGTCGCTTTCCACGGCAGCAGATCATCGACGCGGTTGATTTTGTGATCTGGGATGCGGGCGAGCGTATCTGCGAGCCATGCTTGTGGGTCGACGCCGTTCAGCTTGGCTGTTTCAATCAGGGTGTACGCAATGGCGGCGGCGCGACCGCCGGTCTGTGATCCGACGAACAGGTAGTTTTTGCGCCCGATTGCGATAGACCGCATCGCGCGTTCTGCGGTGTTGTTGTCGAGTTCCAGAATGCCGTGGTCGAGGTAGGGATGCAGCCGCGTCATGCGGGTCAGGGCATAGCGGATAGCGCCTGCCAGGGGCGACTTACCTGAGATACTGGGCAGTTGGGTATGCAGCCAGGCTTCGAGGTCATCGAAGATTGGCTTTGCCTTTTCCTGTCGGAGTGCTGCCGGAGCGCTGCGCGTCTTTTTGGCGGTGATCCACGCGCCTCTTTCTCGACAGCGTAGAGCTGCGCGATGCGCTTGATGGCCTCGTCTGCGATGGCAGAACCTTGGGCGCGGTGGATGTCGACGAACTTGCGCCTGACATGGGCCATGCAGGCAACCTCGCGGATATCGCCGGACTGGTAGAGGTCTTTGAGGTCAGCATAACCGTCCGCATGCATCCAACCTTGGTATTTGGCCAGATGATCCTTCGGATGCTGTCCTTTGCGATCCGGCGAGAACTGATACCAACTGGCGGGTGGGACATCACTGCCCCAGGGGTGTTCGTCGCGCCCGTAGGCCCAAAGGCGTGCTGTCGCTGTCTTGCCGGTCCCTGGGGCCAGCATCTTGACTGGCGTGTCGTCGGCAAAGATGGCTTGCCCGGCCAGAACATGCCGCCCAATGGCATCCGCCAGTGGTTCCAACAACGCCGTGGATTTGCCAACCCAGTCGGCCAGCGTTGAACGGTCAATGTCGATCCCGTCGCGCTCGAAGATGCCGCATTGACGATAGAGCGGCAGGTGGTCGGCGTATTTGTTGACCAACACATGCGCCAACAGACCCGGGCCGGGACGGCCGCGTTCGATCGGGCGTGATGGTAGCACTGCCTGCGTGAAGGCCTCACAGCCCGAGCACGCAAAGCGTGGACGCACGATGCGGTTCACGATGAACCGACCCGGAACATATTCCAGTTCTTCGGTCACATCCTCGCCCAGGCGGCGCAGTCCGCCACCGCATTGGGGGCAATCGTTGTCGCCTGTGGTCAGTTCGACCTCCATGCGCGGGAAGTGATCCGGGTGGGGCGGCGCTTGGGTTTGTCTTTTGGTTCTTCGTCGGGAAGACGCAGCTTTGCCGTCATCTTTGCAACAGCAATCTCGCTTGTCTCCAGGGCCAACTGAAGCTGCTCTATGCTCTCAGATGATGAGCCGAACCGGTGATTGCGGTGACCGGCCAGCTGATGCCGCAGCTTCTCGATTAGGACAGCCTGCGACTTCAACTCAGCCAACAAAAGTGCTGTGAACTGTCTCAGTTCATCAGGGTCTTTCGGCAGAGTTTTGTCGACGTCCAGCATGGTGGAACATTAGCGGAACAACGGCTGGGCGGGAATCCCAAACGCGCATTTATCCCGCCTTGAGCGGTGTCCAGCTGCGCTGTGGCAACCGCCAGTCGATTCCTTCCAAAAGCATCGCCAACTGGGCTGCTGTCAGGGCGACCTTGCCGTCTTTGGCCGCTAGCCAGACAAACCGACCCTTCTCAAGTCGCTTGCTGAGCAGGCATGCGCCTTGTCCGTCCCACCAGATGATTTTGATGAGATCGCCGCGACGACCACGAAAGACGAACAGGTGCCCGGTGAATGGATCCTGCTTCAGCGTTTGTTCGGCCTGCGCCGCCAGCGTCGTGAACCCGCGCCGCATGTCGGTCACACCGGCAGTCAGCCAGACACGTGTGTTCGCGGGAACAGGGATCATGTAGAAAGGCCACGGATCAGCCGGGCCAACGCCTCGGGATCATAGCTGCCGACAACCCTCAGTTGATGACCGCCTGCGATATCGATCTCAATCGCACTTTGTGCGGGCTTGGTGTCAGTCGGCGAGGCCATGTCTTTGGCCGGTATGATCGAAAGTGTTGCGACGACCGGTTGAATCCGCCTTGCGATCCGCGATCCGAATGATGGACCAGGACTGATCCAGGTTGTCGCTGATGAACGGCCTGTTCGAGGGCGTCGAGAACAAACCCGGCATGGGCCGTTCGACTGACTCGCCATCCGACAATGCGTCGCGCAAAAGCATCGATGACGAAGGCTACGTGAACGAAGCCCTGCCAGGTGGCGACATAGGTGAAATCGCTGACCCACAGCATGTCCGGCACCGGGGCCTTGAACTGACGGTTCACCTTATCCAGCGGGCATGGCCGAGACTTGTCCGGAATGGTCGTTCTGTGTTTCTTGCCACGAATGATGCCTTCGATCCCAATGTCCTTCATCAGCCGTGCCACCGTGCAGCGAGCGACATCAAAGCCTTCATGGCGCATCTGGTGCCAGACCTTGCGCACCCCATAGACCTTGTAGTTCTGCTTCCAGACGCGTTCGATCTCGGGCTTCAAGGCCATATCCCGCTTCGCCCGATCCGACATCAGATCGGGGTTCGCCCGCTTGGCCATGTGATCGTAGAATGTGGACGGGGCAATCGGCAGGCGCTTGCAGATCGGCTCGACCCCGATGGCGTCACGATGTTCTTCAATGAAGGCGATCATGTCCTAGACCGGCGGTCGAGCTCCGCCTGAGCAAAATACACCGAAGCCTTCCGCAGGATCTCGTTGGCTTGCTTTAGTTCGCGGTTCTCACGCTCCAAAGCCTTCAGCTTTTCGGCCATCTCAGTCGTGATGTCGCCGCAATCACCGCGATCCACCTCGGCCGTCTTGACCCACTCGTTCAGCGTCTGCGGCGCGCAACCGATCTTCGCAGAAATCGACAGGATCGCCGACCAGCGGCTCTCATGCTGCCCGGGATTGTCCAAAACCAAGCGAACGGCACGCTCGCGCACTTCGGGGGAATATTTGTTCGTCGTCTTGCTCATGATGCTCCATCCTACTCAGGAGTTGGAGCCTCCGGCAAACCCGGCGCGGTTCAGGGTGATGGTTGAATCAGAGCATGACCGTTACCGACGCTTTGCCATCATCTTCCAGATCTGGCCAACGAAGGAACTTAGTGATCCGCACTTAATCAGTGGGATCTGCCGCTAGAGACAAGAATATTTAACGTAAGCATCTGAGGATAAACCTCGTTTTTGAGACTCTAAACTCTCCTATAATAATTTTCCGGTAAAGCGAGAAGGCGCAAAACTCTGGCCTTACAAATAAGTCAAGCGGAGGAAACGTCCCCGACAAGGTCTGGATTTATCGAGCGCTGCTATCAAAACCAACAAACCGAGCGATTTGATGACACAACCGAACGACTTACATGCCCGACTTGATGCATTGAACGCCGACATTCTGAAGGCACGAATTGAACTAAAACAGAAGAACGCATGGCATGATGGCCATAACCTGACCAGCGGTGAGCTAGAGGCGCGGTACAAATTCCTCAAGTCGAAAGTCGACGCCGACGTCGCCGATCTTGAGGCGCATGGTCGCCACGTCAGCAAATTGGAGGGCTCTGTCAGGCAATGGCTGGTTGACAGAAATCCGTACATCCCGTTTCGAAAAGGAGATCAAAACTATGCAAACTGAAACAACGAATTCACAGGAACTGGTTTCAAACGTCAGGCCACTTGCATGGCTTTTCTTGGCGCTAGGCATCGTCAGTATCATCTGGCCAGCCGTGGCGACAATCGCAGTTGAGAGGCTAATAGCTGCGTTTTTCATCATGTCAGGCATTGCCGGGCTGTTTTTCTGGCGACAGTTCGGCAGTGGCAGGGTGGCAGCAATGGGCATCGCGACCTCGGCGATTGCGCTGATCCTTGGCGTTTTGCTGGCAGTCCAACCAATCGCGGGCGCTGCAACACTGACGATGATCTTGGTCGCGGCTTTGGTCGTCGAAGGCGCGTTGAACATATTGATGGCGTTGCAATGGCGAGATGCAAATGCGCTTTGGATTTGGCCGCTGTTGAGTGGGATTGTCACGCTTGTTCTGGCGGTAATGATTGTGAGCGGTTGGCCTAGCACGGCAGTATGGGCAATTGGCCTATTGTTTGGAATGAACCTGCTGTCCACCGGATTGGTGCTACTCGCGCTGAGCCAAACTGGTAGCCGCTGAATCGACCAGCGCGTGAGTTTTCAACTCACGCGCCAACCCTGGTTTGTGTTTAGGCTTCGCTTGGCTGCAGCAAGCCGATCTGTACGTCCATCGTGACTTCGCTGCCTTTGTGAAGGACGACGACCTCTGCTGTTTCATCAGGGGAGGTGTTTGCCACAGCGCGCGTCAGATCGCGCATTTCGTTGATTTCGGTGCCTGCGAACGACAAGATGATGTCGCCTATTTGAAGGCCTGCGGTCGCGGCAGGACTATCGGCAGTGACCATTTCGATCATGGCCCCTTTGGGCGCATCGTAGCCCAAAACATCAGCGATTTCCTGCGACATTGGTTTGATCTGAACGCCGAGCCATCCGCGGCTGATCGTTCCATCATCTTCCAGATCCGTTACGATTGTTTGAGCCAAATCGGAAGGGACGGCAAAACCGATACCAACAGATCCACCGTCCGGGCTATAAATCATGGTATTCACACCGATCACTTCGCCGTGGTCGTTGAATAAGGGCCCGCCCGAGTTGCCACGGTTGATCGCTGCATCCGTCTGGATGAAGTCATCGTAGGGGCCCGAATTGATATTGCGTGACATTGCCGAGATGATGCCCGAGGTCACAGTGTTGCCCAAACCAAACGGGTTCCCAACCGCGAATACCTCGTCACCAGCGCGCATTTCTTCGGACGCTCCGAACGCCACAACTGGCAAGTCTTCGTCAGACAAGATCTTCAACAAAGCGATGTCTGTCATTGGATCGCTACCGACCACTTCAGCGTCGAAACTGCGGCCATCGGCCAGTTTGACAACAACGCTTGCTGCGCCATTAACGACATGATGGTTGGTTACGATGTCGCCGTCTGCGGAAATGATGAATCCAGAACCGAGACCGTTGGGGCTGCTCTCTTTGCTTGCGGGGCCAACACGCGATCCACCTGCGCCTGTAACTTCAATGAATACGACACTGGGTGACACAGTTTCCACGAGATCGCCGTATCCTCCAGCGGGGGCCGCTAGCGCGAGAGACGGGATTGTAATGGCAGTTACGGCGGCGGTGCCGATAATTTTTTTAATAGTGTTCATTTGCTTTTCCTGATGCAAGTTTTGATGCATCGGAGGTAGGCCGCTAACATTGCGACAACGCCCAGTCGCACTATAAAATTATTCAATGTTGTTAACACGTGCGTGATTAGAAAGTTCACACCTCAGAAATGGCATCCGGAACCTTGCAGATTTGTAAGGTTGCGGACAGCAGGATGCAAAACGCAGAATTTTAAATTCACCTTCGGCAGGCGGTCTTGTCGTGCATGAGAGATGTTGTGATGCCCTGCGAATTTTCAAAATTATCAATTGAACCGCTCCCCCGCGTCAGAGTGTTTGATCAAATATGAAACTTCTGGTTGTCGAAGATGATGAAGCGACTGGATCCTACATCGCGCGGGGCCTGCGTGAAGAAGGCCAGACCGTTGACCTTGTTGTATCTGGTCGTGACGCCCTTTTGCTTGCGACGTCGAACACCTACGACGTACTGATTGTGGACCGCATGATACCCGACGTTGACGGCATGACTTTGGTTAAGACCCTGCGCGGCGCGGGCAATCAAACGCCCGTGCTTTTTCTGACATCTTTGGGAAGTGTCGAGGACCGAATTGATGGCCTCAATGCTGGGGGAGATGATTATCTGACAAAACCTTTTGTTTTCGGCGAACTGTCGGCACGTGTCGCGGCACTTGCACGCAGACCACAAGTGGTCGTGCACGAGACATCCTTGGATGTCGGCGATTTGCATATGGATTTGCTAACCCGCAAGGTTAACCGTGCCGGCCGGAACATCGACCTTTTGCCACGTGAATTTGCACTTTTGGAACACTTGGTCCGGCGCAAAGGCCGCATTCAGACCCGCACAATGCTGTTGGAGTCTGTTTGGGACATCAGTTTTGATCCGAAAACAAATCTGGTCGAAACGCATATCAGTCGACTCCGTACAAAAGTAGATAAACCCTTCACAACCAAACTGATCAAAACAGTGCGCGGTGCCGGATATCGGATCGACGCATGACGCATCAATTGCCTGTCCTGCTTCGCTCAATGCCGTTTCGGTTGGCGCTTCTCTTGGTGGCGCTCTTTGCTGCGATCTCGCTCCTCAGTTTTGGGGCTACCTACGTCATGGCCGTTCGGTCCATCGACCAATCCATGCAGAATGATCTGCGACAGGACATGACGGGTTTTCGCGCAGCGCCCAGTGCTGCCGCGCTTGCCGCTTTGGTCGAAGCAGAAGCAAGCGTCACTGATCCACAGCGGCTTGTCCTGAGTTTTATTAGCGGGGATGGCCGCAGTTTCGGTAACTCGATCCTTGCGCGTGATGAAGACGGGTATCGGTTGATTTCCCTCGAAGACGGCAACGCGCAGATCCAAGGGACCTATCTTACGCTAACTGACACGCTATGGGGCGGGCAATTGACGATTGCGCGTAATCGACAAGATGTCGAAGCTTTGCGTGATGCATATTGGCGCATTTTCGCGCTGAGCCTTTTTCCAACGATTATTCTTGGGTTTTCAGGCGCATTATATTTCGCCAGCCGGAGCGCACGACAGGTTAGCGAGATAGGTGCTGCACTTGATCTGATGACGAAAGGTGATCTGAATGCGCGGGTTATGCCCCGTTCAAACTGGTCAGCAGACTTGGCAGGGATCGGTGGAAAGGTGGACCTATTGGCCCAAGCTCAAGAAGCATCTGTTGCAACGATCAAACAGGTTTCCTCAGATATCGCCCATGATCTCAAGACGCCACTGCAGAGGGTCGGTGTCCATTTGAATGACTTAAAACACCAAACGGAATTGTCATCCGAAGCGACTGATCTGATTGAAAAAGCGAGGTTGGAGTTAGATGATATGGCGTTGGTCTTTGTGTCGCTGCTACAGATCGCCCAGATCGAATCCGGCTCCGCCAGGGCACAGTTCGCACCACTCGACTTAGATGCCTTGGCGGGAGACTTCTGCGAGCTTTACGAATTTTCGGCCGCCGACAGTGGTCGCACGCTGAGCTTTGTCGGTATGGGCGAAACGGTCATGGTCGATGGAGACCGGACGTTGCTTGGGCAAGTTCTAGCCAACCTGATTGAAAATGCGATCAGGCACACTCCCAAAGGCTCGGATATCGTTGCTTCGGTGAGCCAAGTCAATCGCCGGGTAACCTTGGCAGTCACTGACAATGGGACCGGGATTCCGGCATCGGAACACGATCTTGTCCTGCGCCGGTTGTATCGACGTGATCAAAGTCGGACGACACCCGGCAGCGGGCTTGGGCTAAGCCTCGTGACCAGTATTGCCAAGCTGCACAACGCTAATGTGATCCTGTCTGATGCCACACCCGGCCTGCGGGTGCAGATCGTATTTGAAAGCAATAATCCTAACCACCTTATGGGCCGCCGCAACAAACGCGAGGCCGGGTACTTTGAACAAAGAACGAGCAGAAAAGAGGTGCTTGATGGCGAACATAGAGACATTTCTTAAATCGTCTTACGCGTGGATAAACACTAACAGCTTTGTCGGCGCATTCGTCCTTCTTATCGGCTTCTTTCTGTTCGGTTTGCTACTTTCTGCAGTCCTTCGCCGTAGCATGCGCATGTTAATTGCGCGGGACACAGATAAACGAATTGATCGCCTGGGGGCCGGCTATCTAGCACGCTTCTCGCAAGTTTTCCTATGGGTGTTTGTAGCAATGTTGTACGCTCACACCGTGCCCGCCCTCGACAAACTGGCGACTGCATTACTGGCCAGTGTCTCAATTGCGTCCGTGGTCATCGGACTTGCAGCCCAGTCAACCCTTGCCAATCTTGTCGCTGGGTTGAGCCTTGTCTTGTATAAGCCATTTCAACTTGGAGATCGGCTAGAGATCAACGTTCCTGGTGGAGTCGAAACCGGAACCGTTGAGTCAGTGTCGCTTGGATATACGGTGCTGCAGACGTTCGACAACCGCCGTCTCGTGCTGTCGAATTCGACCGTCGCCAACGCAGTTATGATCAACCACACTAAAGAAAACCCGCGCATCCTTGCCGTGGTTCCTTTCTCGATTGGGTATGGCGCGGATATCGAAAACGCGCGTTCAATAGTAACGGAATTGGCTAAGCAGCATCCGGACGTTCAAGAAGTTACTGGCTGTCCTGTGGTGGCCCTGAATACATCCAGTGTCGACCTTTGGTTGATGGGTTGGTGCCGGGACGCAGCAACATCAGTGGGTGTGAAGTATGACTTGTTCGAGATCATCAAGAAGAGATTTGACGAGGAAGGCGTAGAAATACCTTTCGCCTATCAGAACATCGTTCTGCACCAGCCGTCTCAACATACATCCGATCAAATGGACGAGGCCAAGGTATGACGTCCAACGATCCTGAGATCCGTCACCTGTTCAGCGTGAAAAAAGACGCGCGAAATATGCACCAGAAATAGAGAAAACGATGAGTGATACGACACAAAACAAAGCGGGCCAACGCGACCTCACACAGGGTGCTATCCCGCTTACGATGATATTGTTCGCATTGCCCACGCTTGGCTCTTCTGTGTTGCAATCCCTGAACGGTTCTATCAACGCGATCTGGGTCGGGCGGTTCTTGGGGGCGGATGCGCTGGCGGCAACGACAAACGGCAATATCGTGATGTTCTTACTGGTGTCGTTCGTGTTCGGGTTTGGGATGGCCGCTACAATTCTTATCGGACAGGCCGTCGGGCGGCATGATGGCGATCTTGCCAAACGGGTGTTTGGCACGGCGATGGGCAGCATTATCCCGTTCGGTATTTTGATTGCAGTCTTTGGTTGGTTCGCCGCGCCAATGATCCTGAACCTTCTGGAAACACCGGCTGGTGCAGAAGAACTTGCCCTTACTTACCTAAGAGTAATTTTTGTGGCTATGCCAGCGACGTTGACCTTCACACTTCTGATGATGGCCCTGCGCGGGGCAGGGGACTCAGTGACGCCGCTGTGGTTCATGGGCCTGTCGGTGATGATCGATCTAGGGTTAAATCCGGCGTTAATCCTTGGTTTGGGTCCGTTACCGCAGCTTGGTATCTTTGGCTCAGCACTTTCGACTGTCATTGCAAACTCGGTCGCGCTCGGCGGTATGCTCATAACGATGTATTGGCGCGGGTCTCCTCTAGTATTGCGACGGGCAGAGTTACACTACTTATTGCCAAGCCGCAAAATTCTGACATCGATGGTTACCAAAGGGCTGCCGATGGGATTGCAAATGATTGTTGTCGCATCCGCCGCACTGACGATGTTGTCGTTGATCAATCGTGAAGGCGTTCAAACCACTGCTGCCTACGGCGCGACGCAGCAGCTTTGGACGTATATCCAGATGCCAGCAATGGCGCTGAGTTCGGCCGCAAGTGCCATGGCCGCTCAGAACATCGGTGCTGGTAAATGGGATCGTGTCGGTGCGGTCACAAAGTGGGGCCTTATCTACAATGTCTGTCTCACAGGGGTAATGATTGTTCTGCTGACCTTGTTTGATAAAGTGGCCCTTGGCCTGTTTTTGGACAGTGGAAGCGCCGCTATCCCAATTGGCCGTCATATCCAATTACTGGCGACATGGGGCTATCTGTTCTTTGGCGTTGCGATGGTCTTGTTTGGGACCATGCGCGCAAACGGTTATGTCATCGGCCCGCTTATCATCATGATCATCGCAATGTTCCCTGTTCGGCTTGGGTTCGCTTACGGGCTGGAACCCGTAATTGGTGCAAACGCGCTGTGGCTGTCGTTCCCTGTCGGAATGGTCGCAACCGCACTCATGGCGAGCAGGCTCTATTGGCGGGGCACATGGCGTGCTGGAAAGATGGTTCCAGAAGGCGAGGCGGTGCACCTCACGGAGAGCCTGCACCCGCACGGTGGTAGCTGTCCGACCGGCAAGGACGTTTCATCCATGCCGGTGGGCGCGCGATAAGTCGGGAACTGTATTGAAGCCTTTGATCGACGCTTGTTTAGCGGCTCTCTGTGACGATGCTTAGCTCTGCAGCGGATAAGTCGAGGAACATCTCGACCGAGGACCCGTCGATACGAAGGCGTGTTTGATCGATAGGAACGTAGACTTGTGTTGTGTCGATACCAATAAAACCACCGACATTGATGATGTAACCCATGAGAACACCGTCTTCGGAAATAATGATGTCGTTGACGTGACCAACCGTCTCATCATCAGCGGACAATACGGGTTTTCCAAGGATTATCGCTGCCCGCTGACTTTCGGCAAAAAGTGAACCGCCCCGGGTTTACCGGAGAGTAAAACTCTCAAAAGGTGAGCCTCATGACAAACAAGAAACATACCCCGAGCTACACGGCCGAGTTCCGC
>NZ_SLZU01000034.1:0-943 GCF_004342065.1 Primorskyibacter sedentarius
AGGCGGCCGCACCGTTGGTTCCGGCGTCGTCTCGAAGATCATCGAGTAAGAAAACTGACTGCGCGGGGAGCCAACCCCTCCCCGCAGGGTTCGACAAACAAGCAGGGCCGCCCTTATCAGGCGGCCCTGTTGCGTTTCAGGCAGGCTGACGGTCACGCCAGCTCTGGAAGTCTTACGAGTTCAGAAGGATCGCCTTCACCTGGCTGGCCTTCTCGCTATGCGTGCCGCTGCCATACATGACGGCGCTCAGGCGCAGCTTGGTTTGCTTGTCCAGTTCGCTGGCATCGACCGACGGCTCGTAATCTTTCAGGTCGCTGGCGAAGGTGGTCTCGCCTGCATCTGCGGGAACGTAAACCGTGGTGTCATTCTCGATCAGGGCGCCTTCATTCAGGGCAACGGCAGTGACTTTCGACTGTTTCTCACTGTAGGAGTCGCCACCGGCAATGATGTTGGAAATCTGCAGGCGGGCATCTTCGCTCAGCAACTCGTAGCTGACATTCGGCGCGAAGGTTTCAATCTCGACTTCTTGTGCTTCATTGGCAAAAGCTGCCCCGGAAATGGTAGCTGCGGTCAGGGCGGTTGCAAGCATCAGACGTTTCATAAGTCTCTCCTTAATAATGTTAATTTGCCGCGTGTCGGTGCGACGAGGCACCTCATCGGCGCCGCTGGGGAGAGAATGCGAAACCCCGCCGAAGCGTTCCGCTGGCGGGGTCACGAATGGGTCACGAGCTTGTGAGATGGACGCCGCGCTTGGATGGCTGCGGCGTCCAATCGGGTGCGGCAAAGGCCGTGCCCTTAGTTTGCGTTCAGCAGGATTGCGCGAACGGTCGATGTCTTTTCGCTCTCGGAGCCGGAGCCGTGGATGGCCTGAACGGCTGCGTTGACGGTTGCATCGTCGAGTGTCGAGACGTCTACGGAGGGAGCGTAGGATTTGATCTCGTGA
>NZ_SLZU01000034.1:951-24217 GCF_004342065.1 Primorskyibacter sedentarius
GGAGCCGGAGCCGTGGATGGCCTGAACGGCTGCGTTGACGGTTGCATCGTCGAGTGTCGAGACGTCTACGGAGGGAGCGTAGGATTTGATCTCGTGAAGGTCGGTGCTGGTTGCGGCGTTTGCGGCACCTGCCAGAGTTGCTGCTGCGACGGCGGCGATAGCGATGAAACGGTTCATGACGTGTCCTTTTCTATGTTCGGAATTCAGGTTGATCAGTTTGCGTTCAGCAGGATTGCGCGAACGGTCGATGTCTTTTCGCTCTCGGAGCCGGAGCCGTGGATGGCCTGAACGGCTGCGTTGACGGTTGCATCGTCGAGTGTCGAGACGTCTACGGAGGGAGCGTAGGATTTGATCTCGTGAAGGTCGGTGCTGGTTGCGGCGTTTGCGGCACCTGCCAGAGTTGCTGCTGCGACGGCGGCGATAGCGATGAAACGGTTCATGACGTGTCCTTTCTTAAGTGTGTGGGCTCAATCAGCCCGGGAATGTGTTTCGCCAGTCTTCGTTGGCGATGAGCTGTAATTGGGGGTGTGGGCCGCCAAAGTGAAATCACGAAACAGTCGCAGCTGTTCACAGCGATTTGTTCTTGAAAAACGGGCGTTTATCGCGGTCATGCGTGCAGTTCTGCACAGTATATGTGCGCGTCAAACATGCTTGGTTTTTTGGCTGATCCCGCGACGGAAATACACGTTAAGAGGGTGTAACAATCGGGGCTGTGTCGCTGTTGCGCACGATCTTGTGTATGTAAAATTACATGGGCTTTGTTTCAGCAAAGCGCGGCCGCGTGACCCTGCGCGACCCCGGCGTGACGCAGAAGAGGCCGACAGATGCAGATTTGTGGGCAAGACCACTTGATTTCGCCCTTGGCTTGGAATACGCCCCATCTCGGCCTTAGGGGTATAGCTCAGTTGGTAGAGCGACGGTCTCCAAAACCGTAGGTCGTGGGTTCGAGCCCCTCTGCCCCTGCCATTTTTCAGACCAGATCTCTGAATGTTGCCCTGCGCCGGGTTTGCTGCCGGGCCCACATTGCAGTCGCACGCGCTTGCGACTAGGAAAGCGCGACCCGATCCAAGCTCAGGCGCCGCGCAATGCAGATTGCCCAGACAGCATCGACAACCGTCCCGGCGGCCCGCATCACTCTGGAGGGGGTTTCCTTCAGCCGCGATGGTCGTGTGCTGATCCATGACACCTCGCTGGAGGTGAGCGATGCCAGAATCGGCCTCGTCGGGCGCAATGGTTCGGGAAAGACCACGCTTGCGCGGCTCCTTGCCGGGTTGATCCGGCCAGATAGCGGCAGGGTTCTGATAAACGGCGTTGATGTCGCGCGCGACCGCCGTGCAGCCATCCGGACCGTTGGAATCCTTTTCCAGAACCCCGATCATCAGATCATCTTTCCGACGGTTGACGAAGAACTGGCCTTCGGGCTGCGTCAGATCGGCCAAACCAAGCAGGTGGCGGAAGAGGGCGCGCAGCAGATGCTGGCGCGGTTCGGCAAGAGCCACTGGCAGGGACGCGCCGTCGCCACGCTGTCTCAGGGACAAAGACATCTGGTTTGTCTGATGGCCGTGCTGGCGATGGAGCCTGCGCTGATCATTCTGGACGAACCCTTTACCGGGCTGGACATCCCGACCATGCGCCAGATGCACCGCTATCTTGCGCAGGTGGCGCCTTCGGTGCTGCAAATCACCCATGATCCGGCCGCATTGTCGGCATATGACAGGGTGATCTGGATGGAGAAGGGCGCCGTGATGGAAAACGGCCCGGCGGAACCTGTCCTTATGCGATACGAGGCAGCAATGGCGGAGGCGCAGGATGCTGGCCCTGACATCCTCGACTGAGACGATCTATCACCGCTGGCGGGCCTCGGCCAAGCTGGCGGCGGTTTCGGTGGGCGTGTTCGCGCTCTACCTGATCGATAGCCCGGCCCTGCTAAGTCTGGCGGTTGCGGGGGTCGCGCTGGCTTATCTTGTCGGCGGATGGCAGTTTCTGGTTGAGGGGGTCCGGTTCCTCCGCCCGCTCTGGTTCTTCGTGGCGATCGTGCTGGTCTGGCATGTCGTGGCGGGCGACCCGCTGACAGGTCTGGCCGTGGCGTTGCGTCTGGTCGCCGCTGTCGGGCTTGCCAACCTCGTGACCATGACCACCCGGCTGGATGATCTGGTGGAGCTTGTGCTGTGGATTTTGTCGCCGCTTGAAAAGCTGGGCATCCGCACCGCCCCGATCGGCTATGCGATGGCGCTTGTCGTGCGGTTCACGCCTGTCCTTTTCGGCAAGGCGGGAACCCTGGTCGATTCGTGGCGCGCGAGAAGTGCGCGACGTCCCGGCTGGCGGCTTGTCATGCCGATCACCGTCACCGCGATAGACGACGCAGAGCAGGTGGCCGAAGCCTTGCGCGCCCGGGGCGGCTTCGATAGTGACCCCTGAAACGGGTTTTCTACCAAAGGAACATCTCTTGGAACGCAATACCGTCCTTATCGCCCTGTTCGCCGCGTTGATCGCCGTGCTGGGGCTGATCCCGAAAATATCGCTGGGTTTTGGTGTGCCCATCACGGCGCAAAGCCTTGGCGTGATGCTGTGCGGGACCGTTCTGGGTGCACGCCGCGGCGCGCTCGCGACGCTGCTGTTCTTGCTGCTGGTGGCACTTGGGCTGCCGCTTCTTGCGGGTGGGCGCGGTGGGTTGGGCTTGTTCGTCTCGCCAACCGTCGGGTTCCTTGTCGGCTGGCCTGTCGCTGCGTTTGTCACCGGTCTGATTGTGGAGCGTGCCAAGGGGCTGCCGCTTCTTCCGGCGGCCATCCTCGGGGCCTTTGTCGGGGGCATCGTGGTTCTTTATGCTTTCGGGATCGTTGGCATGGCCGTGACGCTGGACAAATCGCTGGGCGAGGCTGCAATGCTGGCAACACCCTTCATCCCGGGTGACCTGATCAAGGCGGCCCTCGCCGGTTTCGTCACCTCTGCTTTGGCACGCGCGCGACCCGCAAGCGTCCTTTCGCGGGCCTGAGACAACGGCGTCGGGGTCAGTCCCCGGCGCCCAGAACCAAAGCGGTCCCGATTCCGCCAGCGGCCGCAATTGCCGCCAGACCCAGCCCGCCATCGGCGCGCAGATCGTGAAAGAGCCTCACGGCCAGAATCGCGCCGGATGCGCCGATCGAGTGGCCCCGCGCCAGCGCGCCGCCCTTGCGGTTGACGGTCGCGGGATCAAGCCCGGCCTGTTCGACACATGCGATGGCCTGCACGGCGAAGGCTTCCATGATTTCCGATGCGCTCAGCTGCGATGGTGCCAGCCCCAGCAAGTTCAGGCTGTCCTTGATCGCGGCAACAGGGGCAAGGCCGGGGAGCATGGGATCCCCGCCCGCGACTGCGCCGCCCAGTATGGCGACATATGGCAGGCCCAGATGGCGCGCACGTGTCTCGGAAGTGATGACGCAGAAGGCGGCCGCATCGGCGGCGGCGGCGGTATTTGCCCGGCTGATGCTGCCCACGATAACAGGGGCCCGCGCGCAAAGCCTTTCCGTCATCTTTCGCGTGTAGCTGTCGGCCTCGGTCCCGACAATTTCAGTGGCAAGCTCTGCTCGCGCGGCGAGCGCTTTGGCATGGCTCGCAACGGTCCAGCCATCCTGTGCCGCGCGTGATATGGACAGGTGGCGGGCCAGCGCATCGGCAGCTTCAGCCATGTCAGGGTCGCGATCCGGCCAAGGCGTAAAGGGCGGCTGGTCATATTCCCGCGGCGGGATGCCCGCCCTTGCGGCAGTCAGTCGGACCGGGCGGCGAGAATAGCTCTCCGCGCCACCTGCGATGATGGTTTCGGCCTGACCGGACAGGATCATGGCCTGTGCCAGCCGGATCGCATCAAGGCCAGAGCAGCACTGCCGGTCGATGCTAAGCCCGGCGACACGCATCGGCAGCCCCGCCGCAAGGGCCGCGACCCGCGCCGGGTTGCCGCCAGCGCCGAGCGCGTTTCCCATGATCAATTCGTCCACAGCTTCGGGCGTTTGGCCGATATCGGACAGGCAGGCCGCAATGACGGGTTTGGCCAGTGCGTGCAGGTCGAGATGGGACAGCGCACCTCCTCTTGGGGCGACGGCACTGCGGCGCGCGGCGACGATCACTGCGCGCGTCATGACGCCCCCTGCAACAGACGCTCCAGCGCGGCGAGGTCGGTCTTGCCGCTGGGTAGCGTGGGCCAGTCCTCCAGCAGCGTTGCGCGACGCGGTGCGATCTCTGCGCCAAGCCTCTGACGGCACGCTCGCAGAATGGCCCCGGGATCCAGCAGGCTGCTGGGTCCGGACAGAAAACAGACCGGGACCGACCCGCGACGCGGATCGGGCACAGGCAGAACAGCCGCATGCGCGACGCCGGGTTGATCCAGCAGAATACGTTCCATCGCTTCGGGAAAGACATTGCGGTCGGAGACGGTAAACATGCGATTGCGCCGCCCCGCATGATAAAGAAACCCTTCCGCGTCCCGCCAGCCCAGCTCTCCGACAGTGAGAAACCCGTCCTGCCAGCGCGTCTCTTTACTGTTGCCCAAAGCGTAACCCTCAAACAGAAAAGGGCTGCGCACCCAGATTTCGCCCACCTCGTCGCTTGGCAGATCATTTCCGTTGCCGTCCCTTATACGTAAGGTGACGCCGGGATATGGGCGACCGACGGACAGGGGGGGCGTGCCCGCGTCCGAAAACGTGATGAAGCTTGTCTCGCTTGCGCCGTAAAAACCGTGGATCGCGGCGTTTGGAAACAGGGCTTGCGCGGACTCCCTTGCGGCACCGTCAAGAAAACCGCCGCCCACAAGAACGTGTCGCAGCGCGGATATGGGCGTTACCCCATCAAGCGCCGTGGCAAGCTGGCGCAACTGCGTGGGCGTGGTGAAGAGACGCGTCGGTGCCGCCGCATCCATCTGGCGTAGCCTGACATCCGGCCGGGGAGCGGCAATCACCGACAGATCGGCCCCGATATGCATCGCGCACACCGCACCATATAGAGCCAGGGAATGGCTTAACGGACCGAAGACAGCAACGTGATCGCCTTGCGCCGTGTTCCACAGACCACGGTCCAGCTCGAATGAGCGAATCCAGGAGGCATGGCTGCGACGTATGCGCTTGGGCTGACCGCTCGACCCCGAAGTTTCGCATTGCACAAACGCCCCGCCATCCGGTCCGGCATCCGGGGAACGGCCCGTGTGGATGCAAAATTCGCGCCCCGCATCGATTGCCGCCATCAGCTGCGCGGCGCTGGCGTCAACGGGGTGGGCCGCGATCAGGGCAACGCGGCCTTCGGGCGGCGCTTTTGCAGGGGATACCCGGTAGCCATCCACATACAGGCTGCTTCCCGGATGTCGGAAAAAGTTTTGTCTGTCCGATATCTGAGGCAGGGGTGGGGTCAATCGGCACCTGTGCAAATTTCTTCGGCCTGTGATGCATGTGGCGCGGCCTGCTGCATGCCTCGCGCAACCAGAATGGTTTTACGGGGGGAGGGCCGAGGGCACAAGCCGAGCCTTGCCGCCGCACCGTTTTGCCATTCACGAGCGCTCAGCCTATCACCGGGCCTTGAAATCGCCGTTCGTGCCAAGTATGTGCCGTTCGTCCGCAATGAAAGAAGAACAGCCATGGCTATGACCAACCCGCTCCAGTTTATTCAGCAGGTCCGCTCCGAAGTGGCCAAGGTGGTTTGGCCCACGCGCCGCGAGGTGTTGCTGACAACGGTGATGGTGTTCATCATGGCGACGCTGACGGCTATCTTCTTTGCCATCGTCGATATTCTTATCCGCGGTGGTCTTCAGATGCTGCTGGGAATGTTCGGCTAACCGGGGCTTTCCGAACAGGATCGCCCTGCCGCAGGCTTGAACTCGCCGCCCATCGCGGGTATTGCGCACAACAATCATCCGAAAGGCGTGCGGCGATTCGTGTTGCGCGCCGATTTTGTTTCGGAAAAGCGGCGGCTGTCCCGTTGAGATCGGCCTGCCAGTAAACAGAACAACACCCGGTCCCCGGATCGGTGCAGAACAAGGGTTTGTGACCAGATGGCGAAACGGTGGTACTCGGTGAGCGTGCTCTCGAACTTCGAGAAGAAGATCGCCGAACAGATCCGGACGGCGGTTGAGGAGCAGGAGCTCCAGGACCAGATCGAAGAGGTTCTTGTTCCGACCGAAGAAGTGATCGAGGTTCGCCGCGGCAAGAAAGTCACGACGGAACGCCGCTTCATGCCGGGCTATGTCCTCGTGCGGATGGAGATGTCGGATCAAGGGTATCACCTGATCAACTCCATCAACCGCGTCACCGGGTTTCTGGGCCCGCAAGGCCGCCCGATGCCGATGCGCGATGCCGAGGTTCAGGCCATCTTGGGCCGCGTGCAAGAGGGCGAGGATGCCCCGCGCACGCTGATCCATTTCGAGATCGGCGAAAAGGTCAAGGTCAACGACGGCCCGTTCGAGGATTTCGACGGCATGATCGAGGAAGTCGACGAGGACAATCAGCGCCTCAAGGTTTCCGTATCTATTTTTGGCCGGGAAACCCCGGTCGAGCTGGAATTCACGCAGGTGTCAAAGCAGGTGTGATGTTCGAGACGTGGGAGGCGAGGCGGCCAATGGCCGACCGACCCCAACCACGGCAAAACGGAACTTTCGTTCCATTGCAGGATGGGCAAGCCCCATCGCTTGATAAAGGAGAGGCCACATGGCCAAGAAGCTCGTAGGCAGCCTGAAGCTGCAAGTCCCTGCCGGGCAGGCAAACCCGTCGCCGCCCGTCGGCCCCGCACTGGGTCAGCGCGGGATCAACATCATGGAATTCTGCAAGGCGTTCAACGCCAAGACGCAGGAAATGGAGCAAGGCGCGCCTTGCCCGACCATCATCACCTATTACCAGGACAAGTCCTTCACGATGGAAATCAAGACGCCGCCTGCGTCTTATTACCTCAAGAAGGCTGCCAAGCTGAAATCCGGCGCCAACACGCCCGGTCGCGCAGTTGCAGGTCACGTGACCGTCGCCCAGGTGAAAGAAATCGCCGAAGCGAAGATGAAAGATCTGAACGCCACCTCGATCGAAGGCGCTATGCAGATCATCCTGGGCTCCGCCCGCTCCATGGGCATCGAGGTGAAGTAAGATGGCGAAACTTGGAAAACGCACCCGCGCCGCTCGCGAAGCCATTGCCGGCAAAGAGAACGTCTCTGTCGAAGAGGCCGTTTCGCTGATCAAGGCGAATGCCAACGCGAAATTCGACGAGACCGTCGAGATCGCGATGAACCTGGGCGTTGACACGCGCCACGCTGACCAGATGGTCCGCGGCGTGATCGGCCTGCCCAACGGCACCGGCAAGACCATGCGCGTTGCAGTCTTTGCACGCGGCGCCAAGGCCGAAGAAGCTCAGGCCGCCGGTGCAGATATCGTTGGCGCCGAAGACCTGATGGAAACCGTTCAGGGCGGCACGATCGAATTCGATCGCTGCATCGCGACACCTGACATGATGCCGATCGTCGGTCGTCTGGGGAAAGTGCTGGGTCCGCGTAACCTGATGCCGAACCCCAAGGTTGGCACGGTGACGATGGATGTGGCGCAGGCCGTTCAGGACGCCAAGGGCGGTCAGGTTCAGTTCCGCGCTGAAAAGGGCGGCGTTGTGCATGCCGGTGTTGGCAAAGCATCGTTCGATGAGGCCAAGCTGGTCGAGAACATCCGCGCCTTCGTCAGCGCCGTGTCCAAGGCCCGCCCTGCAGGCGCCAAAGGCACCTATATGAAGAAGGTCTCGCTGAGCACCACGATGGGTCCGGGCGTTTCGGTTGCAGTGGACTCGGCCAACGCTGAGTAACACGGCTCCAATTTGATTGCAGAAAGGCGGGCCCCCGGGTCCGCCTTTTTGCGTTATTTTGCCGCTTCAGGTTTGAGACCGGGCTAAGCGGATCCTCCAAGAAGCACAAAGGCCAGGAACACGAACCGGAAGGCGCGCTCGCAGTGTTGTGATGGTGATCTGACCTGTCGGTGAAAGTTTTTTGCAGCAAGGCCTTTCCTTCTCCTCAAGCTTTGGCTATCACCCCGTCCGTCGGGCCGCCCGCTTTATATCGGGTGGCCTGATGATTCGTCCAAGACGGTGGGTGACGAAAGTCATAAATCCTGCCTGAGACGGGAACCGAACAATTCTCTCTCCGGGGTTAGCCTCGGGCGTGATTGGGAACGACCCGTACGGACCCGATGCCGGACCCTTGAAAGGTCCGGTTTAACGAGCCGGAGGGTCACTGCCTTCCGAAAATTGGAGTGAAACTGTGGATAGAGCCCAGAAAGAGAAATTGGTCGAGGAACTCGGCCAGATCTTCGAAAGCTCTGGCGTCGTTGTGGTCTCCCACTACGAAGGCCTCACGGTTGCCGAGATGCAGGATCTGCGCGCGCGTGCACGCGAAGCGGGTGGATCTGTACGTGTCGCCAAGAACAGGCTCGCCAAGATCGCCCTTGAAGGCAAGCCCTGCGCAAGTATCGCAGATTTCCTGACGGGCATGACCGTTCTTACCTATTCCGAAGACCCCGTGGCTGCTGCCAAGGTGGTTGAGGACTTCGCCAAGACAAACTCGAAACTCGAGATCCTTGGCGGTGCGATGGGTGAAAACGCTCTGGACCGGGCTGGTGTTGAAGCCGTGTCGAAAATGCCGTCGCGTGAGGAGCTTATTGCTTCGATCGTTGGCTGCATCGGCGCTCCTGCTTCGAACATTGCCGGTGCAATTGGCGCCCCTGCTTCGAATATCGCAAGCATTCTCTCGACCATCGAAGAAAAGGCCGAGGCTGCTTGAGGCAACCCATGAGACCTGCGTGGGGTTGAACATCCCGGCGTTGGAACACATCTAGATACGGAAAGAGTCTAAAATGGCTGATCTGAAAAAACTGGCAGAAGAGATCGTTGGTCTGACGCTTCTCGAAGCACAAGAACTGAAAACCATCCTGAAGGACGAGTACGGCATCGAGCCCGCAGCTGGCGGCGCTGTCATGATGGCCGGTCCCGCAGGCGATGCCGGCGGTGCGTCTGCTGAAGAGCAGACCGAATTCGACGTCATCCTGAAATCGGCAGGCGCCTCCAAGATCAACGTGATCAAGGAAGTCCGCGCGATCACCGGCCTGGGCCTGAAAGAAGCCAAAGAGCTGGTCGAAGCTGGCGGCAAGGCTGTCAAAGAGCAGGTTTCCAAGGACGAAGCCGAAGAGATCAAAGGCAAGCTGGAAGCAGCTGGCGCCGAAGTCGAGCTCAAGTAATCCGGCTGGGACACGCCCAATCCCGCAGGGGAGGGTGGATCAGGATTTTCGACGAGAATCCGCGTTCAGTGTCCTGACCGAACAAAAAACTGGCTGGGTCCGGGAGAATTCCGGGCCCAGCCGAACTTGTCTTGGAAAGGCCCCGCAAGGTCCCGGATCAGGTCCGGGACAGGGGGTTTTCTCAGGCAAGGTTCCAAAGATCGGGAGGCCTTCGGTGGGACGGAGGCCGGGAATTGATCGGAACTTTTGTCGTCTCGTAGGGGCGTGTCGCTGTAGCCCGACAGCGCGCACACCCGGTGAGAAACTGAAAGGTGACACCTGTCATGGCGCAAAGCTTTCTTGGCCAGAAACGTCTTCGCAAATATTACGGCAAAATCCGTGAAGTTCTGGAGATGCCGAACCTGATCGAGGTTCAGAAATCCTCGTACGATCTTTTCCTGAAATCCGGTGACCAGCTCCAGCCGATGGACGGCGAGGGGCTGAAAGGCGTTTTCCAGTCGGTCTTCCCGATCAAGGATTTCAACGAAACCGCCGTGCTGGAATTCGTCAACTACGAGTTGGAGAAGCCCAAATACGACGTCGAGGAATGCCAGCAGCGCGACATGACCTATGCCGCGCCGCTGAAGGTGACACTGCGCCTGATCGTGTTTGATATCGATGAAGATACCGGGGCCAAATCGGTCAAGGACATCAAGGAACAGGACGTGTTCATGGGCGACATGCCCCTGATGACACCGAATGGTACGTTCGTGGTTAACGGCACCGAGCGTGTGATCGTGTCCCAGATGCATCGTTCGCCGGGCGTGTTCTTTGACCACGACAAGGGCAAGACGCATTCGTCGGGCAAGTTGCTGTTCGCTTGCCGGATCATTCCCTACCGTGGCTCCTGGCTCGACTTCGAATTCGACGCCAAGGACATCGTTTTTGCGCGGATCGACCGTCGCCGCAAACTGCCTGTGACCACCCTGCTTTATGCTCTGGGTCTGGGGCAGGAAGACATCATGACGGCGTATTATTCGACCGTCGATTACAAGCTTGAGAAGGGCCGTGGCTGGGTAACCAGGTTCTTCCCCGAGCGTGTGCGTGGCACCCGTCCCACATATGACCTCGTCGATGCGGCCACCGGTGACGTGATCGCCGAAGCTGGCAAGAAGGTCACTCCGCGCGCCGTCAAGAAGCTGATCGACGAAGGCTCTGTCAGCGACCTGCTGGTTCCGTTCGAGCAGATCGTCGGCAAGTTTGTCGCCCGTGACATCATCAACGAGGAAAACGGCGCGATCTATGTCGAGGCTGGCGATGAGCTGACCTACGAATTCGACAAGAACGGCGAAGTGACCGGCGGCACGCTGAAAGAGCTGGTCGACGCGGGCATTACCGAGATCCCTGTTCTTGACATCGACAACGTCAATGTCGGTCCGTACATGCGCAACACCATGGCGCAGGACAAGAACATGAACCGCGAAACCGCGCTCATGGACATTTACCGTGTCATGCGTCCGGGTGAGCCGCCGACCGTCGAGGCTGCTTCGGCGCTGTTCGAAACGCTGTTCTTCGACGGCGAGCGCTACGACCTCTCCGCTGTGGGCCGCGTCAAGATGAACATGCGTCTGGCTCTCGACAAGCCTGACACCCAGCGCACGCTGGATCGCGAAGACATCGTGGCCTGCATCAAGGCGCTGGTCGAATTGCGCGACGGCAAGGGCGACATCGACGACATCGACCACCTCGGCAACCGCCGGGTCCGGTCTGTTGGCGAACTGATGGAAAACCAGTATCGCGTCGGCCTTTTGCGGATGGAGCGCGCGATCAAGGAACGTATGTCCTCGGTCGAGATCGACACGGTCATGCCGCAGGATCTGATCAACGCGAAACCCGCAGCCGCGGCTGTGCGTGAATTCTTCGGCTCTTCGCAGCTGTCGCAGTTCATGGACCAGACCAACCCGCTGTCCGAAGTGACGCACAAGCGTCGCCTTTCGGCGCTTGGACCGGGCGGTCTGACGCGTGAGCGTGCCGGCTTTGAGGTGCGCGACGTTCACCCGACCCACTATGGCCGGATGTGCCCGATTGAAACGCCTGAAGGTCCGAACATTGGTCTGATCAACTCGCTGGCCACCTTTGCCCGCGTGAACAAGTATGGCTTCATCGAAACGCCTTACCGCGTCGTGAAGGACTCCATCGTTACGGATGAAGTGCACTACATGTCCGCGACCGAGGAAATGCGTCACACCGTGGCACAGGCAAACGCCAATCTCGACGAGAACATGCGTTTCGTAAACGATCTGGTGTCGACCCGGAAATCCGGTGACTACACCTTGTCGCCGAACGAGAATGTGGACCTGATCGACGTCAGCCCGAAACAGCTGGTATCCGTTGCGGCCTCGCTGATCCCGTTCCTTGAAAACGACGACGCCAACCGCGCTCTGATGGGCTCGAACATGCAACGTCAGGCGGTTCCGACCCTGCGCTCCGAAGCGCCCCTCGTGGGCACCGGGATCGAAGGTGTCGTTGCGCGCGACTCCGGCGCGGCCATCATGGCCAAGCGGGCAGGCGTGATTGACCAGGTTGACGCGATGCGGATCGTTGTGCGTGCCACCAGTGATCTCGAACTTGGCGATGCCGGGGTCGATATCTACCGGATGCGCAAGTTCCAGCGGTCCAACCAGAACACATGCATCAACCAGCGTCCGCTGGTGAAAGTGGGCGATCTGGTCGAGAAGGGCGAAGTGATTGCCGACGGCCCGTCCACCGATATGGGGGAACTGGCGCTTGGTAAAAACGTCGTCGTCGCCTTCATGCCGTGGAATGGTTACAACTACGAAGACTCGATCCTGATCTCTGAGCGCATCGCCCGCGATGACGTGTTCACGAGCGTGCATATCGAGGAATTCGAAGTCGCCGCCCGCGACACGAAGCTTGGACCGGAAGAAATCACCCGCGATATCCCGAACGTCGGCGAGGAAGCCCTGCGCAACCTTGACGAGGCGGGCATCGTCTATATCGGCGCCGACGTAGAGCCGGGCGACATTCTTGTGGGCAAGATCACCCCCAAGGGCGAAAGCCCGATGACGCCGGAAGAAAAGCTTCTGCGCGCCATCTTTGGTGAAAAGGCTTCGGACGTTCGTGACACCTCGCTGCGCGTGAAGCCGGGCGATTTCGGTACGGTTGTCGAGGTCCGCGTGTTCAACCGCCACGGTGTGGAAAAGGACGAACGTGCGCTTCAGATCGAGCGTGAAGAGATTGAACGCCTGAGCCGTGACCGTGACGACGAACTTGCGATCCTGGACCGCAACATCTACGCGCGTCTCAAGGACATGATCCTTGGCAAGATCGCTGTCAAAGGTCCCAAGGGCGTCGCCTCCAACTCGCAGATCACCGAAGAAGTGCTGGGCATGCTCAGCCGCGGTCAGTGGTGGCAGTTGGCGCTGGAAGACGAAGATGACGCCAAGATCGTCGAAGCCCTGAACGAGCAGTATGAGGTGCAGAAACGTGCCCTTGATGCCCGTTTCGAGGACAAGGTCGAAAAGGTCCGCCGTGGCGATGATCTGCCCCCGGGTGTCATGAAAATGGTCAAGGTGTTCGTGGCGGTGAAGCGCAAGCTGCAGCCGGGCGACAAGATGGCCGGCCGTCACGGCAACAAGGGTGTGATTTCGAAAGTGGTGCCGATGGAGGACATGCCGTTCCTCGCCGATGGCACCCCGGTCGATTTCTGTCTGAACCCGCTGGGTGTTCCGTCGCGTATGAACGTTGGTCAGATCCTTGAAACCCATATGGGTTGGGCTGCGCGCAGCCTTGGCATCAAGATCGACGATGCGCTTGGTGAATATCGCCGGTCTGGCGATCTGACCCCGGTGCGTGAAGCGATGCGGATTGCCTATGGCGACGATGTCTACGAAGAGGGCATCACCGGCATGGACGAGAACCAGCTTCTGGAAGCTGCAGGCAACGTGACACGCGGCGTTCCGATCGCAACACCTGTCTTCGATGGTGCGAAAGAGGCCGACGTCAACGACTCGCTGAGGCGCGCAGGCTTTGACACGTCCGGTCAGTCGATCCTGTTCGATGGACGGACGGGCGAGCAGTTCAGCCGCCCCGTCACTGTCGGCGTCAAGTATCTGCTGAAGCTGCATCACCTTGTGGATGACAAGATCCACGCGCGCTCTACCGGCCCGTACAGCCTCGTTACCCAGCAGCCGCTGGGTGGTAAGGCCCAGTTCGGTGGTCAGCGCTTCGGGGAGATGGAAGTCTGGGCTCTGGAAGCTTACGGCGCCGCCTACACCCTGCAGGAAATGCTGACGGTGAAATCGGATGACGTGGCAGGCCGGACCAAGGTCTACGAGTCGATCGTCAAAGGCGAAGACAACTTCGAGGCCGGCGTTCCGGAATCCTTCAACGTTCTCGTCAAAGAGGTCCGCGGTCTGGGCCTTAACATGGAACTCCTGGATACGGAGGAAGATGAGTAACCTTTGATCTTGGTTGGGGAGCGTCCCATCTGGGTGGGAGCGTTTGGCTCGATTGTCGGCATCTGGTTGATGATCGGCGCAGTCCAGAAGGCTCCCGAAAGCGACCCAACCTTTTTCAATTACCTTCGGCCAAAGCGGTTCATTGCAGGGATCTTCATCCTCGCTGCCTCGGTCGATATCATCTTTTTCTGAATCCCCTCTGAAAGGGAAAGCTATGAACCAGGAACTGACAAACAACCCGTTCAACCCCGTCGCACCGGTGAAAACCTTCGACGAGATCAAGGTATCGCTGGCGTCGCCCGAGCGGATCCTCTCGTGGTCCTTCGGCGAGATCAAGAAGCCCGAAACCATCAACTACCGGACGTTCAAGCCCGAACGTGACGGTCTGTTCTGCGCGCGTATCTTTGGCCCGATCAAGGATTACGAATGCCTGTGCGGCAAGTACAAGCGTATGAAGTATCGCGGCGTTGTCTGCGAGAAATGCGGTGTTGAAGTCACGCTGCAAAAGGTCCGCCGCGAGCGTATGGGCCATATCGAACTGGCCGCACCTTGCGCGCATATCTGGTTCCTGAAGTCGCTGCCCTCGCGCATCGGCCTCATGCTGGACATGACGCTGCGCGATCTGGAACGCGTTCTCTACTTCGAGAATTACGTGGTGATCGAGCCCGGCCTGACCGATCTGACCTATGGCCAGATGCTGACCGAAGAAGAGTTCATGGACGCGCAGGATGTCTATGGCATGGATGCGTTCACCGCCAATATTGGTGCCGAAGCGATCCGTGAAATGCTCGCAGCCATCGATCTGGAATCCGAGGCAGAGCAGCTGCGCGCCGATCTTAAAGAGGCGACAGGCGAGCTGAAGCCCAAGAAGATCATCAAGCGTCTGAAAGTCGTGGAATCCTTCTTGGAATCCGGCAACCGTCCCGAGTGGATGGTCATGACGGTCATCCCCGTGATCCCGCCAGAACTGCGCCCGCTGGTGCCGCTTGATGGGGGCCGTTTCGCGACGTCTGACCTGAACGACCTGTATCGCCGCGTCATCAACCGGAACAACCGTCTGAAGCGTCTGATCGAACTGCGTGCGCCCGATATCATCGTGCGGAACGAAAAGCGGATGCTGCAGGAATCTGTGGATGCGCTGTTCGATAACGGCCGTCGCGGTCGCGTCATCACCGGTGCCAACAAGCGCCCGCTGAAGTCGCTGTCCGACATGCTGAAGGGTAAGCAGGGTCGCTTCCGTCAGAACCTTTTGGGCAAGCGCGTCGACTTCTCGGGCCGGTCTGTCATCGTGACGGGTCCGGAGCTGAAACTGCATCAGTGTGGTTTGCCCAAGAAAATGGCGCTGGAGCTGTTCAAGCCCTTCATCTACTCGCGTCTGGAGGCCAAGGGCCTGTCCAGTACCGTGAAGCAGGCGAAGAAGCTGGTCGAGAAAGAGCGCCCCGAGGTTTGGGACATTCTGGACGAGGTTATCCGCGAACACCCCGTCATGCTGAACCGCGCACCGACATTGCACCGTCTTGGCATTCAGGCATTCGAACCGATGCTGATCGAAGGCAAGGCCATTCAGCTGCACCCGCTGGTCTGCTCGGCCTTCAACGCTGACTTTGACGGCGACCAGATGGCTGTTCACGTGCCGCTGTCGCTCGAAGCGCAGCTGGAAGCACGCGTGTTGATGATGTCGACGAACAACGTTCTGTCGCCTGCAAACGGCGCACCGATCATCGTTCCGTCGCAGGATATGATCCTTGGCCTTTACTACGTGACCATCGCCCGCGATGGCATGAAAGGCGAGGGCATGTCTTTCTCCTCCATCGAAGAGGTGGAGCACGCGCTGAACTCTGGCGAAGTGCATATGCATGCGAAGATCACGGCCCGCGTCACCCAGATTGACGACGAGGGCAACGAGATCGTCAAGCGCTACGAGACGACACCCGGCCGGGTCCGTCTGGGCGCGCTGCTGCCGATGAACGCGAAGGCGCCGTTTGATCTGGTCAACAACCTGCTGCGCAAGAAAGACGTGCAGAAGGTCATCGACACGGTCTACCGTTATTGCGGTCAGAAAGAGTCTGTCATCTTCTGCGATCAGATCATGTCCATGGGCTTCAAGGAAGCGTTCCGCGCGGGCATTTCCTTTGGCAAGGACGACATGGTCATCCCGGAATCCAAATGGCCGATCGTCGAAGAGACGCGCGATCAGGTGAAGGATTTCGAACAGCAGTATATGGACGGCCTGATCACCCAGGGCGAAAAGTACAACAAGGTTGTCGATGCCTGGTCGAAGTGTAACGACAAGGTTACCGAGGCGATGATGTCGACGATTTCGGCGGCCAAGACGGATGCCGACGGCTCTGAATCGGAACCGAACTCGGTCTACATGATGGCCCACTCCGGTGCGCGTGGTTCGGTTACGCAGATGAAGCAGCTGGGCGGGATGCGCGGCCTGATGGCGAAGCCGAATGGCGACATTATCGAAACGCCGATCATCTCGAACTTCAAGGAAGGTCTGACCGTTCTTGAATACTTCAACTCGACCCACGGCGCCCGTAAGGGTCTGTCGGACACCGCGCTTAAGACGGCGAACTCGGGTTACCTGACCCGGCGTCTGGTTGACGTGGCGCAGGATTGCATCGTTCGGGACCGCGATTGCGGCACGGAACGCGCGATCACTGCCGAAGCGGCGGTCAATGACGGTGAAGTCGTGTCTTCGCTGGCTGAACGTATCCTGGGCCGTGTCGCGGCAGAGGATCTTGTGCGGCCCGGCACGGAAGAGGTCATGGTTCGCGAAGGTCAGCTGATCGACGAACGCATGGCGGATACCGTCGACCAGTCCGGTCTGGCAACTGCCCGTATTCGCTCGCCTCTGACCTGTGAGTCGGAAGAGGGCGTCTGCGCAATGTGCTACGGTCGTGATCTGGCGCGCGGTACGATGGTGAACACCGGCGAGGCCGTGGGCATCATTGCGGCGCAGTCGATTGGTGAACCCGGCACGCAGCTGACGATGCGGACCTTCCACATCGGCGGTGTTGCGCAGGGTGGTCAGCAGTCCTTCCAGGAGGCCAGCCAGTCCGGTGTGATCGCATTTGATCAAGCCAACACGCTGGAAAACTCGGTTGGCGAGACGCTGGTCATGGGCCGTAACATGAAGTTGCGGATCATGGATGAGCATGGTGAGGAACGCGCCAGCCACAAGCTGGGCTACGGCACCAAACTGTTCGTGACCGAAGGCCAGAAGATCGAGCGCGGCGACAAGCTGTTCGAATGGGATCCCTACACGCTGCCGATCATCGCCGAGAAAGACGGTATGGCGCGGCATGTGGACCTCGTGAACGGTGTGGCTGTTCGTGAAGATACCGACGAAGCAACCGGCATGACGCAGAAGATCGTGGCCGATTGGCGTGCAGCGCCGAAAGGCAATGAACTGAAGCCCGAGATCATTCTGGTCGACAGCGACGGAGAGCCGGTTCGCAACGAGGCTGGCAATCCGATCACCTATCCGATGTCGGTGGACGCCATTCTTTCGGTCGAAGACGGACAGGACATCAAGGCCGGTGACGTTGTGGCGCGGATCCCGCGCGAAGGCGCCAAGACCAAGGACATCACCGGGGGTCTTCCCCGCGTGGCGGAACTGTTTGAGGCACGTCGTCCGAAGGACCACGCAATCATCGCGGAAATCGATGGCTATGTGCGCTTTGGCAAGGACTACAAGAACAAGCGCCGCATCTCGATCGAACCGTCGGACGACTCGCTGACGCCCGTCGAATACATGGTGCCGAAAGGCAAGCACATCCCGGTGGCCGAAGGTGACTTCGTTCAGAAGGGTGACTACATCATGGACGGTAACCCCGCGCCGCATGACATCCTTGCCATCATGGGTGTTGAAGCGCTGGCAAATTACATGATCGATGAGGTGCAGGACGTCTACCGGCTCCAGGGCGTGAAGATCAACGACAAGCATGTCGAAGTGATCGTGCGTCAGATGCTCAAGAAGTGGGAGATCAGCGACAGCGGTGATACCACGCTTCTGAAAGGCGAGCATGTCGAGAAGATCGAGCTGGACGAGGCCAACGAGAAGGCGATCTCGCGCGGCGGCCGCCCGGCATCTGGTCAGCCTGTGCTGCTGGGGATCACCAAGGCGTCGCTGCAGACACGTTCGTTCATGTCGGCGGCCTCCTTCCAGGAGACGACGCGCGTGCTCACCGAAGCCTCTGTTCAGGGCAAGCGTGACCGCTTGATCGGCCTGAAAGAGAACATCCTTGTGGGTCGTCTGATCCCGGCGGGTACGGGCGGCGCGACGCAGAAGATGCGCAAGATTGCCCGGTCGCGTGACAACGTGGTCATCGAGGCGCGCCGTGAAGAAGCGGAAGCGGCGGCAGCTCTTGCTGCGCCGGTCGTCGAAGAGGATGCCATCGGGGGTGACTTCGACAGCGGTATCGTCGACACGCCCGAAAGCCAGGGCTGAACGCTTCGGCTTTCAGACTGACGGTTTACTGAAAAAGAAACCCCCGCGCAGCGATGCGCGGGGGTTTTTCTGTGCCAGCACGGGGCAGCGGGGCCATCGCGCGTGGATGCGGACGTCAGGCGGTTCCCCGGACCGGGCGATCGTTCTTGATGTTGAACCGCATCCCGTCCAGCAGGTCGTCCAGATCCGGGCGCGCCGCCGGGCCGTTGGAGATATCGACAAGCATCAGCGTTCCATCGGGTCGGAGCGCAAAGGCCCCGGGTTCGGCGAACCGTTCCGTGGTTTCCGCTTCTGACAAGGGGTCAGAGACGTAAAGGCCAAGCGCCCGCATCTGCTCTTCCGTCAGACCGTAGCAAAGATCGAAATCCCAGCCGAATTCCTTCTTGTCGGCCTGCGCCTTTACTTGCGTGTCAGCCGAAACCACGACGACATCCAGAAGGTCCGTCCAGTCGGCAAGAGCGGCGTTCAGCTTGTTGAGGAACTTCTTGCAGCGGGGGCAATGCCGACCGCGATAGACGAACAACATCGTCCAGCGATCTTTCTCCTCCCCAACCGTGACCGTGCCCGAACCATCCGCAAGGCTCAGGGCGAACGGGCTGATTTTTTCGCCAACACGCGGCTTTGGTGAACTCATCATCTTTCCTTTTCGTTAAGTCATCGCGGATGGTGAAGGAGATAGCCATCCACCGCAACCAACCCTGTCGTGAACGGAGAAAATCGAGCGAGTGCCGTCCTGCGCATTGCCGGGGTCATATCTGCCTCGGGTGCGCCCTGACACGCGATCAAAGCCCTGAATAGACTTGCCTTACGTGATCGGCGTCGATGGCGAACCGCTTGCGGAATCTGGCCTCGCCCTTTTCATCCAGCCGGGGCAGGTCGATCGGTTTCACATGTTTCTTCTGCCGGGAATCGTTGTGATCGTTATGCCCGCGCACATACATGGGAGAGTCTGTCTGGCTGATGGTCGGCATGAACTGGTTCAGACGGGTATGCGAAAAAATCATGATCGTCTGCCTTACACCGGGCCCCGCCGCCAAAGCGAGCGCCACGCCGTAAAAGGGTGTGAGGTTACGCTCTGCGCGCAGCCCTTCGGCAACGGGACGGGCCAGGAACCCGCGGTTGAAGTCGATGGCCACCAGACTGTTTGTGTCCAGCAACCCACTGCATTTCGCGGCCGTTTCTCGCAACCGCTCGACATAATCCACCGCGACGGCATCGTCATCATCATGGCGGAACTGGAGGCAGGGCGCATTCAGATCCCGCGCGCGGTTGATGACGTCCTGGCAGACTTTCCGATGCGGACCCGGCGCACGTTCGACGATTCGCGCTTGCGCGAACCCGTCCAGCAGGCGTTCAAGCCGCGCCCGGTAAGGCGCAGGCAGGCTGTCGCCGATCAGGACGAGGAATTCGAAATCGGGGTCCGTCTGTGCCTTCAAGCCCGGCAGGCAGATTGTCTCGAACTGGCGGAACCGTTCGTCCATGCGCGCAGGGGCGTAGAGGTAATCCTGCCGCTCTTGCAGGCTTTGATGCTCGACCTGAAAGCCGCCCTCGGCAGGGTAGGAAAAACGGCACAGGCCGATCACTTGCATGTTGGGGTTTCCACTGTAAAACGCCATTATTTGTTGCAGCAAAGACTGTCATTGCCAAAGCGGCTGCACAAGGGGCAGCTGCTGTTGACAAGGCCTGCGACTCCCCATATACGCCCGCTATCTTGACGAAGGGATATCTGTCTCTTGCGTCACACTTAAAGTTAGAAGCGGTCAAGATCCGGGTCCTGTACCCCGATCCTCTGGAAACCCCCGCGTCGTTCCCGTTATCGGGGACGAATGCGGTTTTTTGCGTCGCACCCTCAAGTGGTGCACCCGGTGCTTTGCGGACGCGCAGGGCGCTTTTGTTGTCAACCCGCACGCAACGCGCGTGCACCACATATGTGAGCTACACGGGGAAAGAACCGGAATGCCAACGATCCAACAGCTGATCCGCAAGCCGCGGCAGCCGAAAGTCAAACGCTCGAAGTCTATGCACCTTGAGCAATGCCCGCAAAAACGCGGCGTCTGCACGCGTGTCTACACGACCACACCGAAAAAGCCGAACTCGGCCATGCGGAAGGTTGCCAAGGTGCGCCTGACCAACGGTTTCGAAGTCATCAGCTACATCCCCGGTGAAAGCCACAACCTTCAGGAACACTCTGTGGTTCTGATCCGTGGCGGCCGTGTAAAAGACCTTCCTGGTGTGCGTTACCACATCCTTCGCGGTGTTCTGGATACCCAGGGCGTCAAGGATCGTAAGCAACGCCGTTCGAAATACGGCGCGAAGCGTCCGAAATAAGAGGATTAACAGATGTCCCGTCGTCACGCCGCTGAAAAACGCGAAGTCCTGCCCGACGCCAAGTATGGCGATCGGGTTCTGACAAAATTCATGAACAACCTGATGGTCGATGGCAAGAAATCGGTCGCAGAGCGCATCGTCTACAACGCCCTTGAGCGTGTGGAAGACAAGGTGAAGCGCGCGCCGGTGGAAATCTTCCACGAAGCGCTCGACAACATCAAACCCTCGGTCGAGGTTCGCTCGCGCCGTGTGGGTGGTGCCACCTACCAGGTTCCCGTCGAAGTGCGCCCCGAGCGTCGCGAAGCGCTTGCAATCCGCTGGCTGATCACTGCCTGCCGCAACCGCAACGAACACACCATGGAAGAGCGCCTCGCCGGTGAGCTTCTGGATGCCGTCAACAGCCGTGGCACGGCCGTTAAGAAGCGCGAAGACACCCACAAGATGGCCGACGCCAACAAAGCGTTCAGCCACTACCGCTGGTAATTCAACTCCGAAGGACGTTAGCCCAATGGCACGCGATTATCCCCTCGATCGGTACCGTAACTTCGGTATCATGGCGCATATCGACGCAGGTAAGACCACCTGTTCGGAGCGCATCCTGTTTTATACCGGCAAGTCGCACAATATCGGCGAAGTGCACGATGGCGCCGCGACCATGGACTGGATGGAGCAGGAGCAGGAGCGTGGGATCACCATCACCTCTGCTGCCACCACGACGTTCTGGGAGCGCACTGAGAATGGCACAGAGCCCGACTCGCCGAAGCACCGCCTGAACATCATCGACACGCCCGGCCACGTTGACTTCACCATTGAAGTCGAGCGTTCGCTGGCCGTTCTCGACGGCGCCGTCGCCGTTCTGGACGCCAACGCCGGTGTTGAGCCGCAGACCGAAACCGTGTGGCGTCAGGCTGACCGCTACAAGGTTCCGCGGATCGTGTTCGTCAACAAGATGGACAAGATCGGCGCGGACTTCTTCAACTGCGTTCACATGATCGAAGACCGCACCGGCGCCCGCGCCGTTCCCGTCGGTATTCCGATCGGTGCCGAGACAGAGCTGGAAGGCCTTCTCGACCTCGTGACCATGGAAGAATGGCTGTGGCAGGGCGACGATCTGGGCGCGTCCTGGGTCAAGGCTCCGATCCGCGACAGCCTGAAGGACATGGCTGACGAATGGCGTGGCAAGATGGTCGAGGCCGCCGTCGAAGAAGACGACGACGCGATGGAAGCCTATCTTGAAGGCGAAGAGCCTGACGTCCCGACGCTGCGCAAGCTGCTCCGCAAGGGCACGCTGGCAATGCATTTCGTTCCTGTTTTGGGCGGGTCTGCCTTCAAGAACAAGGGCGTTCAGTCGCTGCTCAACGCGGTTATCGACTATCTTCCCAGCCCGCTGGACGTGGTTGATTACATGGGTTTTGCGCCCGACGATGAAACGGAAACCCGTAACATCCCGCGCCGCGCCGATGATGACATGGCGTTCTCCGGTCTTGCGTTCAAAATCATGAACGACCCGTTTGTTGGCTCGCTGACCTTCGTCCGGATCTATTCGGGCAAGCTTGCCAAGGGCGATTCGATGCTGAACTCGACCAAGGGCAAGAAAGAGCGCGTCGGTCGTATGATGATGATGCACTCGAACAACCGTGAAGAGATCGAAGAGGCATTTGCCGGCGACATCATCGCGCTTGGTGGCCTGAAGGACACCACGACCGGTGACACGCTTTGCGACATCAAAGAGCCCGTCGTTCTGGAAACGATGACGTTCCCCGATCCCGTGATCGAGATCGCCGTCGAGCCCAAGACCAAGGCTGACCAAGAGAAGATGTCCCAGGGTCTGGCCCGTCTGGCCGCTGAAGACCCGTCCTTCCGCGTTGAAACCGACATCGAGTCGGGTCAGACGATCATGAAGGGCATGGGCGAACTTCACCTCGACATCCTCGTTGATCGTCTGAAGCGTGAATTCAAGGTCGAGGCCAATATCGGTGCACCACAGGTGGCTTACCGCGAGACCATCGGTCACGAGGTCGAGCATACCTACACCCACAAGAAACAGTCGGGTGGTTCGGGTCAGTTCGCCGAAGTGAAGATGATCATCTCGCCGACAGAGCCGGGCGAAGGCTATTCGTTCGAGAGCCGCATCGTTGGTGGTGCTGTTCCGAAGGAATACATTCCCGGCGTTGAAAAGGGCATCCGCTCTGTCATGGATAGCGGCCCGCTGGCTGGCTTCCCCGTGATCGACTTCAAGGTTGCGCTGATCGACGGTAAGTTCCACGACGTGGACTCCAGCGTTCTGGCCTTCGAAATCGCAGCACGCATGTGCATGCGCGAAGGTATGCGGAAAGCCGGTGCGAAACTGCTCGAGCCGGTCATGAAGGTCGAGGTCATCTCGCCCGAGGAATATACCGGCAACGTCATCGGCGACCTGACATCGCGTCGCGGTCAGGTGACAGGGCAGGAACCGCGCGGCAACGCCATCGCGATCGATGCCTTCGTGCCTCTGGCCAACATGTTCGGCTACATCAACACCCTGCGTTCCATGTCTTCGGGCCGCGCGCAGTTCACGATGCAGTTCGATCATTACGATCCGGTTCCGCAGAACATCTCGGAAGAGATCCAGTCGAAATACGCATAAGCCGGGTGGCGGGGTGAACCCCGCCCTACCCAACACTGTAGGGTGGGGTTCACCCCCACCATCCGTTAGAAAAAGGAGCCAATACCATGGCAAAGGAAAAGTTTGAGCGTTCTAAACCGCATTGCAACATTGGCACGATTGGCCATGTTGACCACGGCAAGACGACGCTGACGGCTGCGAT
>NZ_SLZU01000035.1 GCF_004342065.1 Primorskyibacter sedentarius
TGAACCTCGCTGGCCCCACCGAATGCCGCCTCATCCAGGGTGTCGAGATATTCGCGGACCGCACGAGGCGCATCTGCGGGATCAATGCTCGACGCGTCCCATTCTTCCTTCGGCGTCGAGTTCTGTTTGTTGGCATCCGCTTCGATCAGGCTGGCATCCACTGCCATACGTTGTCCGCTGGCGAGGCCTTCTTCGATACAACAGGCTACGGTCGTCTCGAACAGATGGCGTAGCAACTCACTCTCTCGAAAACGGCCATGACGGTTCTTGGAGAAGGTCGAATGGTCAGGAATACGGTCATTCAGATCGAGCCGACAGAACCAGCGATAGGCGAGGTTCAAATGGACCTCTTCACAGAGCCGCCGCACGGATCGGATGCCAAAGCAATAGCCCACCAAAAGCATGCGGATCAGCAGCTCCGGGTCGACCGATGGACGCCCGGTGTGGCTATAGTAATCCGCCAGATGCGCGCGGATGCTGCTCAGATCGACGAAGCGATCAATCGACCGCAGCAGGTGATCTTGGGGAACGTGATCTTCCAACGAGAACTCATAAAACAACGCCGCCTGCGCTTCCTGTCTCGGTCCCAACATCCGTCAATCCTCCCGCTCGCAAGAAGAATTGAATCAGCAGTTCACTCGCCGATCAAGCACGAGTTTTTCAACAAAATACGCCCATTCTGTGGAACAACTCTTTGCTGCATCTGCAAATTTTGGAAAAGTGAAAATTCGTTCCCTGATGAACTGATTACGGCGCTGTGGTGCCGTTGAGTTTTTGAGTAAATCAGAAATTTGTTCTGCCGGTTTCAGCGTCAACGCACTGTATTGGAGTTTTTCGACGGAATACGCCCTTCGGTCTGATCGTTGCATTCGAAATTGTAATTGGGGGGACTCCTGCGCGGCTCATAAAGATTGATCAGAAGTTCAATGGCCACGAACCACCAGCTCTGTAGCCCACCGTTGATGAGTACAGGATCATTGTGTGAAGCAGAGCAGCGCCCCAGACCGTGCTTGCTCGGGTCCGCACGTTTGCGACCTCTCGCCACTCGCAACGGCAACCCGTCAGTCGGCTATCGCTTCCGCATTGAGCGCCCGTCCTCGCCGAACAACTTCTGCAACAACTAAATCCAAGTCGGAAGGTATTGTCCGGTGGTTGTTAATCGCCGCGCGCAGGCAGTGACGCCCCTGCACCGTGGTGTCCGACACGGCGGCGATGCCAGCCTCCTGCATCTGCACCATGATCTCCGTGTTTAGTTGCATGAGCGCCTCTTCGGACAAGCCGCCGGGATCGTAGCGGAAACAGACAATATTGATGGCGGTGGGAAAGCACAGCGTCAGCCCGGAGGTGTTCGTAATCAGTTCGGACAGGTAGCGTGCGTGGAAAAGATCCTGATCGATCAGTCGGCCGAACTTTGCCAAGCCGTGCTCCTTGAGCGCCATCCAGACCTTGAGGGCGCGAAACCCGCGCGAGGTCTGGAGCCCGAAGTCGTGCAGCCAAGTGCCTGAGGAGATGCCGCGCGATGCGCTTTCCAGGTATTCCGGCGTCGTCGAGAACGTTCCGAGATGCGCCCCGGCGTCCCGCACCAGCGCGCAGCCGACCTCGAAAGGCGCGTGAAGCCACTTGTGCGGATCAAGTGCGATTGAATCCGCGCGGTCGAGCCCGTGCACCAGCGCGCGACCCTTGGGCGCGATGGCGAGAAGTGCACCGATGCAGCCGTCCACGTGCATCCACAGACCCTCTGCAGCGCAGAGATCGGCGATGGAATCGAGGTCGTCGATGGCCCCGGTATTGACGGTCCCGGCCGTCGCGATGACGCAGGCAGGCTGAATACCGGCTGCCCGGTCCTCGGCGATGGCGTCGCGCAGCGCGGAAAGGTCCATCCGGCAAGCGGCGTCGGAACGCACACGGCGCAGCGCCCGGTTGCCCAGGCCCATCGTTTCGACTGCGACCTGATGACAGGAATGAATCTGGTCGGAGCCATAGAACCGCATTGGCGCGGTCAGCGCCGCGAGGCCGAGCTCTCGCAGGTCGATGCCGGACATCGCGTTTCGGGCAACAGTTAGACCAATCAGGTTCGCCATCGACCCACCAGAGACCAGTGTTCCACTGGCCGAGGTCGGATAGCCCACCATCTCCTTCAGCCAACCAACGACTTGTTTGTCGATCTCGGCTGCGGCGTGGTCGCCTCCGCCAAGGTTGGAGCCGAGGATGGCGGCGAGGAAATCCCCCAAGGCTCCGGTAAAATTGCTGGCTCCCATATACCACATCCAGAACCGCGGATGGATGTTGCCCATCGGATAGGGCATGAGGTCCGTTTCGATCTGGCGATAGATCTCGTCGAGCTTCTGGCCGTCCCGGGGCACCCCTTCTCGAAGACGCACTCGCACAGTCGGCGGCATGTCCCGCCAGACCGGCCGGGACCGAATGTCCCGGATGTAGTCGACGGCATCGTCCACCATCCGGTGGGCGACGGCGCGGTGGGCGTCCCAATCACCAGGGTCAAGCGTTTCCGGTTCATTCGTCATGGATCATTCCAGCCGATAGCCGGGGGTTGATCGAGACAGCGCCGCCTCTTCTTCGGTCATCTCCTCGGGGATCGCATCGAAAAGCGGTGTCGTCATGTAGCGCTCGCCGGTATCGGGCAACATGCAAAGGATGACCGCGCCGGGATCTGACCGCTCGGCGACCTTCATGGCAACGGCGAATGTCGCGCCACCGGAGACGCCAGTCAGGATGCCTTCGGACTTCGCGAGTTTCTGCGCCCACGAGATGCCGTCGGGGCCGGAGACGGGAATTAGCTCGTCATAGAGCCGGTCGTCCACGGCTTCCTGCAAGACTTGAGGAATGAAATCGGGCGTCCAGCCCTGGATCGGATGCGGCTCGAAAGCCGGATGGCTCTCGGCGGGAGAGTGGTCGGTATTGCGGGCCTGCACATGACCGCTGCCGAGAAGCTGCGCGTTGGCAGGTTCGGACAGGATGATCCGCGTCTCCGGTCGTTCGCGGCGCAGAACGCGGGCTACGCCCGTCACCGTCCCGCCCGTGCCGTAGCCGGTGACCCAGCTGTCGAGGCGGCGCCCGTCGAAATCTGCAAGGATTTCCCGAGCCGTCGTGTTCTCGTGGATGCGGGCATTGGCGTCAGTCTCGAATTGGCGGGCAAGAAACCAGCCGTTGGCGTCGGCGAGCTCTACCGCCTTGCGATACATCCCGAGTCCCTTTTCGGCCCTCGGCGTAAGCACGACTTTAGCCCCCATCATCCGCATCAGCTTACGCCGCTCGACAGAGAAGCTGTCGGCCATCGTGACCACCAGCGGGTAGCCTTTCGCAGCACAGATCATGGCGAGCCCGATCCCGGTGTTGCCCGATGTCGCCTCGACCACTGTCTGGCCAGGGCGCAAGCTGCCATTCCGTTCGGCCTCGTCAATGATGCTAAAGGCCAGTCGGTCCTTTACTGAGCCTGCCGGGTTGAAGAACTCGGCCTTGACGTAAAGCTCCACGCCCTTTGGGGCGAGGCGGTTGATCCTGATGGCGGGTGTGTTGCCGATCGTGTCGAGCAGGCTGGCGTAAAGGCGGCCGCGGCCCTCTGTGGTATGTGCCGTCGTGACATCCATGACTTTTCTCCGGTTTTGTTCAGGGTTGTGGGCGGACTGCCGCAGCGCCCTGTGCGAACAGTGCTGGTGTTCGGTCGGGGCAAAAAGAACAGTTCGATCCGTTCGGCGCTATCCATATAGGCGTCGTGACCCGGGGAATTTCAATGACGACGCCCATGCTGATCGGCGTTTCCGCTCCGGTGTCCAGCATGAGCACAACCGGCTTTCCTGAGATGCAGTATCCGGTGTGCCGCATCGGGCAGCTATCCGGCGACCCGAGCAAGAGCTTTCTGTCCATTTCTCAGGTCCAGCCCGGTTCGGAGACAGCGCGCATACCAGTGCTGCCGACCGACATCTGGAGGATCGAGATCCCGCCCATCGCCTTCATGTCGAGCCGTCGGTTGGGGGAGCAAACCTCCGTGCTTCAATCGCTTTTTCCGTCATCATCCTGGTTCCCTTGTTGCGATGCTGGAAGGCCAGTCCCCCCGGCACCGTCGAGCCTACCGCGACGCCACGCCCAGTGCTTGAAGGCAATCTGAAGATTTCCTGTAGGACATGCCGAACTTAGTGTAGAATTGCTCATGGCTTGGACGTTCGGAGATTTTCATCTCGACCCTGATCTGTTCCAGCTTGCGCGCCACGGCGTTCCCGTGTCTCTCGAGCCCCAAGTGCTTGCCTTGTTAATTCATCTCGTCAGGAACCATGGCAGGATGGTCTCCAAGGACGAGGTTGTGGAGGAAGTCTGGCAAGGGCGAGCGGTTTCGGACGCCAGCATTTCGAGCCGCATCCGCTCAGCGCGTCAGGCGGTGGATGATGACGGCGCCCGGCAACAGGTGATCCAGACAGTCCACGGGCGGGGGTTCCGCTTCGTCGCGGAGGTCAAGGCGTTGGCGCCTGCGCGAGCGACATCGCACACTGAGACCAATCGTCTTCCTGTGCAGTTCTCTGGAAGGCCGTCGATCGCAATTCTTCCTTTCAGGCCGCTCGGGGCAGAGCCCGACCTCACCGTCCTGGGCGAGGCGATCCCGCATGAAATCATCGAGGCACTATCACGGCTGCGCTGGCTGGCGGTCATCGCGCGTGGATCTTCGTTCCGCTTCGGGGTTGGCGCGCCCGAAATCGATCTGGTCGCGACGGCCCTGTCGGCGCGCTACGTCCTCACCGGGGTCATCGAGCGGCGCGGCACCGGGCTCGCGGTCACGCTGGAGCTCGTGGAGTCGGGGTCCCGGCAGGTGCTCTGGGCCGACCGGCTCGAGTCCGCCCTCGACAGCATGGATGAACTGAGGACGCGGATCGTCGCCCACGTGGTTGCCGCGCTCGAGGCGCACATTCCCTTCAACGAAGCGCGCGTCGCTCAGCTCAACAGGCTCGAGGATCTTGATGCTTGGGCCAACTATCATGTCGGCCTCCGACATCTCTATCGCTTTACCGCGGCGGACACGAAGCAGGCGCGGGCCTGCTTCGAACGTTCGATTGCGTCCGAACGAGCCTTCGCCCGCGCGCATGCGGGGCTTTCTTTTACAAGCTTCCTTGCGGCCTTCTTGCGCCTCGATGCCGACAGAGCAGCTGCGACACGTGCCGCGCGGCGGCACGCCGAGCGGGCGCTGGAACTGGACGCGCTCGATCCTTTCGCCAACTTCACGATGGGCAGGTCGTTCTGGTTGACCGACCAGCCGCATGTGGCAGCCGAGTGGATTTCGCGAGCGACGACTTTGAACCCGAACTACGCACAGGGCTTCTATGCCGCGGCCTTTACGGCGATGCTGATCGGCGATGCGGGAACGGCAATCCCGGCGCTGGAGACTTCTTTGCATCTCAGCCCGCTTGACCCGCTTCTCTATGGAGTGCATGGCGTGCGCGCGCAGCTGCTCATGCAGCAGGAAGACTACGATGCCGCTGCCACATGGGCCGACCGCGCCGCGATACAGCCAGGCGCCCACTACCTCATCGGGATGATCGCACTTGCGGCCAATGGGTTGGCCGGTCGGCACGAGCGCGCTGGCCGCCTGCGGCGGGGCATCCGCAACCAAAAGCCAGATGCGACGAAGGCCGACTACTTCACCGCCTTTCCAACCCGCGATGCAGCGTCCCGCACACGGATCGCCGCCGAGTTGGCAAAGCAGGGTTTTTGACGGATCTGAAGGCCACCAAAGCTTGGCCATCTTCCTCTGCGTGGCCACCAAGTGTAATTGATACCCTTGGCGATCATCGAGCCGGGTTCGGATCGGTCATGCGGGGTCGCGGCGGTCACGGCCTTTACCAGCCGTTCGCAAAGAAGCGCACCGCCGCGGTCCAGCCCCTGACGGTAAATGTTGATGGCGTCCCTCTTTGGGTGACCATTCCGTGCTGTGGAGTAAGGCTCGAAGCGTGTTGGCGCGCCGATACGCTTCGAGACATAGCCTTTCTGTCAGGGCTTGTTGCCAAGATGCTCACTTATCAGCTTCGCGAAGGGAGCGATATCGCCTCCAAAACTCGCAGCGTCGAGAGCCTGCATATAGCGCCTCCGCTGATCGAGCCGGATCACAGCCCATGGATAGCCCGAACTCGCGAGCACCGCGTTCATCACGAAACGAGCGAGGCGCCCGTTTCCGTCGGGATAAGGGTGGATGTAGCCCAAAAGCCAGTGACCAAGCACCGCGCGCACTCCGGAATGCTCGTCCTCGTCAAGGAGGTCGAAGTAGGTCTCCATCGCATCCATAAGCTTTTCGCACGCCGGGGGCACATGATTGGCTGTGCGAATAAATACCGGGTGATTGCGATATCCGATCAGTTGGCTTCGCGTCAGGATGCCTGCGTCGATCGACGGCTCGAAGAGATCCTGATACCAATCGCTTAGATTGTCGCGCACCGAGACCGGCTCACCTCGCTCGATGGATGTTTTCACCACCTCGCGGGCAGACTGGAAAACATTCCAGTAGCCCTTTGCGGCCATAGCATCACGAGAGGTGGCGTCCGACTTGTCGGCCTCCGGGTCCCAGCTACCGCTGCGAATCTTCTCGATCATCTCTTCGGAGACCCGATAACCTTCGATCGAGAGCGAGTTCCAGGCATCATGGGTGTAGACATCGTCGATCTGCCCAAGCACCTCGTCGACTTCCACAGGCCCTCCCGGGGCCGGTAGCAGGTCAATGATCGCTTGTCGGTCCCTCTGCCATATCGCTCGCAACATGTTAGAGATCGGGGCCGCACCAGGAACAACAGCAATGCCTTCCCCCTTAAAGGGGTTTTCATTCCTCAGATCCATATCTGCGCGGCGCATGCCATCGGCCAGGCGCTTGGCGTGATTGACCATCCCCAAGTGCTTGAACGCGCCAATCAGGCGGTTACCCGGGCGCCTGTGCGCCCCGCCCACCACCGCGCGCAACAGGACATCGACATTGCGGTAGCTGCCCATCAGTGCTGCCACCGACATAGCCTGCATATGATAGCAATTCTCTGCCATATGGATCAGCGTGGCCTCCGGAGTGTAGACCCTCAGCCCATTCGGCAGCTGCATCCTCCGTCCCTGCTCAGGAAGCTCCCTGACCCTCAGATCGAAGAGCGACCGCTTACCAGGGAGTTCGACAGCATTGTTACCTCCCTTGGGGGCATGCACCATCATCTGGGTAACCGGCACCTGAGATCCAGTATGCAGGTTAAGGCAAATCTCAGGACTGAGAACCCAGTCGCTACCGAAACGATGCTCGCAGTATCTCTGGACAAATGACCAGTAGGCCATCGTCCACGGCGTCGTGTCACCAGGACGCACACTGGGGTCCGACAGATGATACCAGCCCTTCATGATGGGCTGAAGATAGCCCGCCTTTCTTAGCGCCTTGATCCTCACCGGGTCGATCTCGCCGCTGCGAACAACAAGATGTCCTTGCTTCTGCAAGGTGTGCAGGGCTTCCATCGCGTCGGCCAAGATCTTCCGTTTGGCTACCATAACCGTCCCGATTCATCACATGCGTCCAATTACAAGTATATAGTCTTGTCCGTTATCAAGTAAACATCATGGTCCAATTTCAAGTAAATGATGTCGTCCAAGCTCAAGTAAATGTCGAGGATACTCGCAGCGATCCGCTCGGAGCCCTCTCGAAGAAATTTTTGAGACTTAGCACACTTGCGTTCCCCCTCAGAGTTTCCACAAGAACCTTGTTTCAAAAGCAATGCTGGCCCTTCTGGTGGCAAATGGAAGCACTCATATCAACATTTTCCGTAAGGGGCTGGCGCCGCGGTGTAGCTTTCAGCAAGGGGATATCGGCGAAAAAACATACCAATATTGTGCTGACGGTGAGCAATATCGGTGTGGTTATGCTTTGCTGGTTCCGCCACCGTTCAGCTTTGGGAAAGCGCGCGTGTATCGCTCAGCCTATGTTAATGGTTCCCAACCAGTCGAGGAAGGCACCCAACCGGCGTAGCCCTGAAACGCGGGTGAGATAGAGCGCGGAGATATCCAGCGGGTCCGCATCAAGCTGGCCAGGGAACAGCTCAGTCAGGCGGCCCGCGCGCAGGTCATCTGCGATCATGAAGTCGGAAAACCGTGCGATTCCCAGGCCGCCTAACACCATCTGGCGCACGGCCTCTCCATTGCCCGCGGTCAGGGCGGGGGGCACCGTCACGGGGGTGGACAGGCCAGCGAAGCGCAGCGTGTTGATATGATCTGGTGCCGCGAACCGCACTTGCTCCAGCTGTGCGAGGTCGGCTGGCGTCTTGGGCCAGCCGTTGCGATCCAGATAGTCCGATGTAGCCACCAGTTTCCAAGTCGTGCGCCCCAAGGGGCGATGCAACAAGTCGCTATCAGGCAACTTTCCCAGCCTGATTGCAACGTCCGCGTGGCTGCCGATCAGGTCCACCAGCGCGTCTGTCATGTCGATAGACAACTGGATGCCGGGGTATTGCGCGTGAAACTCAGCCAGCCGCGGGGCGAGAACATGCAGAACATAGGAAACCGGTGCGTTTACACGCAGTGGCCCGGCGGGGGCCCGGCTGCTTGTTGCGATTTCCTGCAGGGTTTCACTGCGGTCCAGAATCTCGCGCGCCTCAGCCAGAACTGCGGCGCCTTCGGGGGTGATTTCGATGGACCGCGTCGTGCGGCGCAACAGTGTGACCTTCAATTGCTCTTCCAGCCGCGTGACTGACCGGCTGAGCGTAGAGGCAGACACCCCTCTGCGCCGTGCAGATTCAGCAAAGCCCCCATCATCGACGATCCCGACAAAGGCAGCCAGATCGCCCATGCGCAGCAATTCATGCAGTTTCTGCAATGATCCATTCCAAACTTGTCTGTTCTCGCAATAGATAGCGGCAGGCATATACGGCGTCGACATCAAATTTGTTGGAGAAAACCGATGCCACTTGCCCTTTGGGCGCTGACCATCAGCGCTTTCGCCGTCGGAACGACCGAGTTCGTCATCGTCGGCTTGCTTCCCACCATTGCCGCCGATCTTGGCGTTTCTATTCCTTCTGCTGGCCTGTTGGTCAGTCTTTATGCGCTTGGCGTGACCATCGGCGCCCCAGTTCTGACCGCCATGGCTGACCGTGTGCCGCGCAAGACATTGTTGCTGCTCTTGCTTGCACTGTTCACGTTGGGAAATGCCTACGCGGCCTTTGCGCCGGATTATGGCAGCCTTGTCGCTGCGCGTTTCATCACCGGTCTCGCTCACGGTGTGTTCTTTGCCATTGCGTCGACCATCGCGACCGATCTGGTGGAGCCCGAAAAGGAAAGCTCGGCCATTGCACTGGTGTTTCTTGGCTTGACAGTCGCGCTGGTGACGGGTGTTCCCTTGGGCACGTTCATCGGCCAAAACTTCGGCTGGCAGTCGACTTTCCTTGGCGTTGTCGCGCTGGGTGTGATCGGCATTATCGCTTCTGCCGTACTGGTGCCTGCCAATCTGACCAAGACCGCGTCAGCGGGGATCAAGGCGCAGTTGCAGGTGCTGACCTCGCCACGACTTCTGCTGGTTTATCTGATCACGGCTGTGGGGTATGGCGGCAACTTCATCGCCTTCACCTTCCTTGCGCCGATGCTGAATGAAGTCACGGGGCTGTCTGCGGGAGCGGTTAGCCTTGTGCTGTTGCTCTACGGTGCTTCTGTCGCCGTGGGGAACATTGCAGGCGGTAAACTGGCCGACCGCATCGGTGCAGTGCCGTCCCTGACCGTGATCTTTGCTGGCCTTGCCATATCACTGGTCGCCCTCGGCGCGTTCCTCACCAGCCCGATTGTAGCCATCGCGGTTGCGGCCTTCTGGGGCGGCTTTGCCTTCGCCAACGTTCCGCCGCTGCAATCCTATGTCGTGCAAATCGCACGCGAAGTCTCGCCGGGTGCGGTTGATGTGGCGTCCGGCCTGAACATCGGCGCGTTCAATCTTGGAATTGCCGGGGGTGCATGGGCTGGGGGGCTTGTGGTGGAAGGCATCGGCCTTGCCGCTGCGCCCTACATCGCTGCCGGAGTGGTGGGTGTCGGGATCGTTCTGGTGCGCCTGTCAGGCCGACTGAACGCGACAATGCCCCAAGCCGTCGCTGCCGAATAACCTTGCTTGCCTCGCCGTATCTTGGTGCGGCGAGGCAAGCCAATGAACTGGAGCTGCGTATCATGTCTGCCCTAAATCTGATTTACAAAGACCGCATGACCTTTGGCATCGAATTGCCACTGGACCGCGACTGGTCTGAAGCCGGGCAACGCCGTGCCCGTATCGAGGGGCGCCCCTTTGGTGTGCCAGACACCACAAACCCCGCCAAGGGCGTGGAGTTGGCCGAGAACCTTGGCTTTGATGCGGTCTGGCTGCGGGACGTGCCGGTTCACGATCCCAGCTTCGGGGATGCGGGACAGGTCTTCGATCCGTTCCCCTATCTCGGCTTTCTGGCAGGCCGCACGCGGCGCATCGCGCTTGGCACTGCGGGTATCGTCCTGCCGCTGCGGGATCCGATCCTCCTGGCCAAGATGACGGCCAGCCTGCACCATCTGTCGGGTGAGCGGTTTATCCTTGGCATCGCGTCCGGGGATCGTCCGGTGGAATACCCGCTGATGGGCCTGGACTATGAGGCCCGCGGAGCCACCCTGCGCGATCGCGTCGAACAGATGCGCACCCTCTGGTCAGGGGATGCGTTGCACGGGCCGCAAGGCCCCGTCACCGTGCGCCCCTATGTGCCAGAAGGTATCCCGATGGTCATGGCCGGGATGGGCCAGCAAAGCCTGCAATGGATCGCACGCACCTTGGACGGCTGGTTCACCTATCCCGGCCCTCCTGAGCAGGCCGAACGTCGCCTGTCGATGTGGCGTCAGGCGCGCAACGATGCTGGCCTGCCCCCCGCGCCAGTCCTGACCGCCATGCACCTGGATCTTGACCCTGATCCCGATGCGCCCTTCCGGCCGATCCAGTTCGGGGGCCGTATCGGTCGCAATGCTCTAACCACTCACGTTCGTTCCCTGCACGCTGCAGGGATCGCCCACATCGCCTTCAACCTGCGCCAATCGCAACGCGAAATCGAGGACGTTCTGGCCGAATTGGCCGAGCACATCATGCCTGAGTTTGCGCAAGAAAAAACTATGGAGACAACACAATGAGTATCACCCTTATCGGCCCCGCCCAAATTCCGTCCTTGGGTTTCGGCACCTTTCAGCTTGAGCAAGATACGTTAGCCGACATGGTGGCCGCGGCGCTTTCCGAAGGGTTCCGCCATATTGATACAGCGCAGGCCTATGAGAACGAAGAGCAAGTCGGCGAAGGTTTGCGCCGTTCCGATGTCCGTCGCGATGATCTGTTCCTCACCACCAAAATCCTGCCCGAGCACTTCTCGCCAGAAGCCTTCATCGCTGCCGCCGACGCGTCTTTGAAACGACTGGGGACGGACTATGTCGACCTGCTACTCTTGCACTGGCCCTCAAAGGAAGTCCCGATTGCCGACACCATTGACGCCCTGAATACTTTGATTGCTGCGGGCAAAGTCCGTCATGGGGGCGTGTCGAATTTCACCATGGCTATGGTCGATCAAGCACAGTCTGCTTTGAACACGCCATTGGCCGCCAACCAGATCGAACTGCATCCGCTGATCGACCAAACCCGGATGATCGCTCACCTCGCGAGCAAGGGTATTGCGGTTGAGGCATACTCGCCGCTGGCGCAAGGCAAAGTCATGGAGAACGCCACGTTGCGCGATATTGCCGCCGCACATAATGTAGGCCCGGCCCAGATTGCCCTGGCCTGGATTCTGACGCGCCCACTGAGCATCGCGTTGCCCCGGACCGCTAACAAGAACCGACTTGCCGGCAATCTACGCGCAACGGAAATCATGCTGAGCGCAGAGGAGGTCGCCCGAATTGATGCCCTTGGCACAGCCGAAGGGCGCTTGGTAAGCCCTGAAACACTCGCGCCTGAGTGGGACTGATATTTCACTGGTCCTGCAGAAACACTGCAGGACCTATACGCGTCGACTTCAGCCTTCGGCCCGTTGCGGACCTTGGCCATGACTTCAAGATGTTGCGGTGCGGCCCGTCATTGCGGCCATTCATTCATAGTGCAGCATTTTGTTGAGTTAAACGTCGTACAGCGGACTGACACAATGTGCTGACACCCCTAACAAAAAAAGGCGGGTCCATCACAGAACCCGCCGCACATCATGTCACAGATTAAGAGAATGATGCCTTAGCTGGACTTTTTGGAAGCCGAAGCAGTTTTGTCAGAAGTGCTTTTGTCTGCGGCGTCTTTGGCGGCAGATTTGACCTTGTCCGTGGCTTCTTTGGCGCTGGCCGTGAGCCGCTCGCTGGCCTCTTTAGCGTTGGCTGTGAGCTTCTCACCGGCCTCTTTGGCGCTGGCTGCGAACTTGCCATTCACTTCTTCACCGACCTCTGAAATCAGCTCTTGCGTCTCGGTGCCAGCTTTCTGGTTCACTTCGCCGACTTCTTGCGCGGAGCGCTTCAGGAGATCCATCTGCTTTTGCGCAAATTCGCTGTAAGCTTTGGTGTATTCAGCGGGCTCCTCGTGGACCTGTGCGACCTCGCTGAGGTTCGACAGCGATTGCTTCGTGGTAGCAGTCATGATCTCGACCGACCGGGTGCCTGCTTCCACAAAAATCGCAGTCATGCGCTCGTTCATGCTGGCCATCGTCTTAAATAGATCTTGGCTGCCTTTGGGGTTGAACAGGTTCTGGATGTCGAACATAGCGGTTTGGGTGTTTTGCGTGGTCATGTGGACACTCCTTCTGGAGAATAGGGTGGTTCGTTGCTGTTGATAAACATGTAATGCCGCACTGCAGCATTACAACCGCCACACTGCCGTAGTTCGATAAATATCTTGGGGTGTCCGCAAAATGGTGCTGGTCTCTTACGGGGGGCGAATCTTCCGTTCGGCTATTGGTAATCAATTGGAAGGAGCGGCCCTCTCTGGACATTCGTCAGGCAAGCGGTGCTGCAATGCGGTTCCCCAATACCGGCCGTTCGTGCATTCGGCAGCATTTGAGGAGCGGCGCTCGCTGGGTCTGCCGACTTCCAGTAATTGGCCGCCATCGGCACGCCGTGTCTGAGCATGGCGAAGGCCATGAAGAAAACTTAGCCAACTGGCGAAGTTTCCCTTGCCGGATCGTTGGAGGGATGTTAGTTAGCCATATGGCTAAGCATGAGCCCGACCTTTCACGCCTCTTTCACGCGCTGGCCGATCCGACCCGGCGGACGATCGTGACGCGTCTGGCCGAGGGGCCGGCGCCGGTGACCGAACTGGCCAAGCCCACGGGACTGCGGTTGCCTACCGTGATGCGGCATCTGTCCGTGCTGGAGGAGGCGGGACTCATCGCCACGTCGAAGGACGGGCGCGTGAGGTCTTGCGCCATCGTGCCCGAGGCACTCGCTCCGGTGCGGACATGGCTCGATGAACAGCGGGAGATCTGGGAAGCCAGGCTCGATCGGATGGATGACTACGTAATGAAGCTGATGGAGGAGCGCGCCAAATGAAACCGGATCTGGATCCGAACACCGACCTGAGTTTCACCCGCACGCTGGCCGCACCGCGGCAGCTAATCTGGGACTGCTGGACCGATCCGAAGCATGTTCCGCACTTCTTCGTTCCCGCACCGCACAAGGTGACCGCGGTGGATATCGACCTGCGGGTCGGCGGGCGGTTCAACACGACCTTCGAGGTGGACGGAAACCTGATGGACAATCACGGCGTCTACCTGGACGTGGTGCCGAACGAGAAGCTCGTGTTCACCGACGCCTATACCGAAGGCTGGAAGCCCGCGCCCGAACCTTTCATGACCGCGATCCTGCTGCTGGCGGATGCCGCCGATGGCAATACGACCTATACGGCCATCGCCCGCCATCGCAATCCCGAGTCGCGTAAGTCGCATGAGGACATGGGCTTTTTCGACGGCTGGGGCACCGTGGCCACGCAACTGGAGGCCTATGCGCAGGGTCTGATGAGCAATGCCTGATGAAATGAACACCCGTTTTGCGACACTAACCTTCGAGCGCAACGTGGGCGCGCCGGTGGAGACGCTGTGGCATGCCTGGACGGCGCCCGCCGCCCGGTCGCTCTGGGCCGCGCCCTCGCCGGCGGTGACTGTCGAGTTCCTTGAAGCCGACACGAGGGCGGGCGGGCGCGAGATCTCGCTCTGCAAGGTCGAAGGCCAGCCCGACATCCGCTGTGAATGCGGCTGGCTGGAGCTCAGACCAGCAGTGCGCAGCGTGAACTACGAGGTGATCTCGTCCGGTGACGTGACGCAATCGGCAGCATTGGTCACGGCGGATTTCGCGAACACCGATGTCGGCAGCCGGTTGATGCTGACGGTTCAGTTTTCGTCTGCGGCGGGCGACATGGAAGCAGACTACCGGCAAGGTTTCAACGCGGGGCTGGACAATCTGGCGGGCGTGGCCGAACGGACCATGGCGCTGCGGCGCAGGATCCAGGCACCGCGACAGGTGGTGTGGCAGGCGTGGACAAATCCGGACGCGCTGCCCCAGTGGTGGGGGCCGGACGGGTTCAGCTGCCGCACCCAGAGAATTGATCTGCGCCCGGGCGGTGAATGGGTCTTCGACATGATCGCGCCGGATGGCACGGTTTTCCCGAACCACCACCTTTACCGGGAGTTCCGGACCGAAGAGCGGATCGGATACACTCTCCTGTGGGGAGAGAACGGACCGAAGCACGCCGACGCTTGGGTTTCGTTCGAGGACGCCGACGGGTCGACCGAAGTGACGCTCGGCATGGTTTTCAGCACGGCTGCCGCGTACCAGGACGCCAAAGGTTTCGGTGCGGTGGAATTGGGGCTACAGACCCTGGGCAAACTGGCCCGTTTCGTCGGGGCCGACTGAAAGGCGGTGGTCGGTCATCTCCGCTTGAACGAGCCGGATGCAGACATTGTCAGGCCGCCTGTTCCGGTATCAGGTCGGCATCATGGTTCTGGCGGTAGCTGGCGCCTTCGAAACAAAGCACGACTACATTATGCAATAGCTGGTCCAGAAGTGGTAAACAGGGTCACCGCCATGCCGTCAGTGAGCTGAACCCGTGCCTCGTGATCATTGATTGCGATGGCGCCTGCACTACAGACTGTGACACTCACCCGGACAGACTGCTTCTTCGAAGCTTGCCATCCTTGTTCGCCCAGGCCGCTGGACCGTCACGAGCCAGACCGAGAGGACTACGAAAACGAACCAATACAAACCGCAGCGTGATCTATGCCGCAGTCAAGGACGGCCCAAGCCGGACCTTCAACCACCGCTCATGATGCTGCATCGCGGCCCGTCGTTGCAGCCATTCTCTGCAAACGCGATATTCAAAAGTGAACACTGACACAGTGCGGACAAGATTTGAATTCGTCGCACTGTTTCCTACTGACCGCAATCAGCCATCAGCAGACCTGAATTGGCCCGCTTTGAGTTTTGAGTGGATATGCAAGCGTCGTCAGAGTCTGGCCTTAAACTGCCTGCATTGCCTTATTCCGCCGCCCAATTTGAATTACTAAAACTGGTAACATCAAGGCGATGCCCAAACCCATCGTGAGCAGACCCGGAGCAATGAAAAGGAAAGAGACAAGCGCGACCCACCAACGCTCCCAAGTCTTCAGTTTTGAGAAAAGAAAGCCAGAGAAGGCAACGCCCAACGACGCGATGCCCAGCATGGCTCCGATCAGGGTGACCGTGAATGCCCACCAAGTGAACCCGTCTGCGACGAGAAGCAGTGCAGGTGAATAGACAAATACGAAGGGCACCAGCGCTTTGGCGATCCCCAAACGAAAGGCTGTGTTCCCCGTTTTGAATGGATTGGATCCTGCAATCCCGGCCGCGGCATAGGCTGCCAGAGCGACGGGTGGCGTGATGTCGGCCAGCACACCGTAATAGAACACGAAGAAATGCGCGACGAGTGGTTCGACCTGAAGCTGAGCCAGCGCCGGGGCTGCAACGGCGACAAGGATGATATAGGTCGCCGTCGTCGGAATCCCGGCCCCCATGATGATGCAGGCAATCGCAATCAATATGAGCGAAGTAAACAGCGCCCATTGCGTCACTGCGAAATACCCCAAGACCGGTAGCGAGCTCAGCATCGTGCCAATGTCGGTTGCTGTCTGCACGACAACATAGCCAAGTCGGAACCCGACGCCGGTCAGTGTGACCACTCCAACAACAACGCCAACAGTTGCCGCCGCCGCGCCCACGGCCAGCGTGTTTTTGGCACCTGAGGCCAGCCCCTCCCAAAGATCCTTGATGCTCAGCCGGTGTGTTGGGTTCAGGAAACCGACGACGAGACAGGCGATGATGCCGTAGACCGCTGCGAAATCCGGGGTTTTGCCGGAAAGGATAAGATAGACCAAAATTACCAGCGGGATCAGGCTCAGCCAATGATCCTTGAGGACAACACCCATCTTGGGCAGTTCTTCAGCGCGCAATCCTCGCAGGCCAAGTTTCTTGGCTTCAAGATGCACCATGATAAAGATGCCGAAGTAGTGCAGAAGCGCCGGAAAGAGAGCGGCCGCCAGAACATCCCTTAGGGGAATTTCGAGGTACTCGACCATGATGAAGGCCGCTGCGCCAAGAATAGGCGGCGTGATCTGCCCCCCGGTTGATGCAGTGGCCTCGACCGCAGCAGAGAAATGCGCCGGATACCCCACCCGCTTCATTGCCGGAATGGTCAGTGCGCCGGTGGTAACTGTGTTGGCGATAGAAGAGCCAGAGATCGTGCCCATGAAGGCCGAGGAAAAGATGGCGACCTTGGCCGGCCCACCCGAATAGCGGCCAGCGATGACCATCGCGAGGTCGATGAATAGCTGCCCCAGCCCGATCCGCGTCGCCAGAACCCCAAAGAGAATGAAGAGGAATACATATTGTGCCATCACGCCGATGGCGATGCCGTAGATGCCCTGATTGGTCATATACAGATGGTTGATGATCCCCAGCCAGGACGACCCACCGTGCTTGAGCGCGCCCGGCATCCATGGGCCGAAATAGGCGAAAGCAATGAACAGCAGGCCAATGATTGGCAGCGTGGGCCCGACACTTCTGCGCGTGGCCTCGAGCGTCAGGACCAGCAGAGCAGACCCCATGAAAATGTCCGCCGGTGACGGGTTGCCGACCCGCTGCGCCAATGCAGCCGGTGGCAGAAGCGGCAGATACAAGGCCGCGCCGACAGCCAGCAGGGCCAGCGCGATATCAACCAGCGGTACACCGTCAAAGCGGTACCATGCGCGCGGAGGCATCGCCGGATCGGTCTTGCGAATACCAAAGAGAATGAAGACCAGACCAAGGACAAAGGACAGGTGGATGCCGCGATGCAAAAGCTCGCGCACCAAGCCAAAACCGGACGCGTAGAAGTGATACACAGACATCGCCACCAGAACCGAAGTGACAATGATCCCGAGCGTTCTTCCCGTGGGTCTGAACGCCGTTTCAGGGTCAAACTTGCGCTCGATCTCGGCCAGCTGTTCCGGGGTGAGCTCTGGTGTGGTGTCAGCGGTCATGGCTCTGCCCCTCAAGCTGCAATCAAAAAGAAAAACCTCGGGCGAACAGGCGCCCGAGGCCAGTTACAGGTACTGCGATTTACTTCAGCAAACCGACTTCGCGATAGAAACGCTCTGCTCCCGCATGCAAGGGCACACCCACGCCTGCGAGCGCCGTTTCCTGCGTGATGGCCTGACCTTTGGCGTGACCCACATCAAGCAATTTGCGGGACTCGTCATTCCACAGTGCCTTGGTGATGTTGTAGATCAGCTCTTCGTCCGCTTGGGCAGAGGTGAACCATTGGGCGCCCACGGCAACCGTGTTCACGCCTTCGACGCCTTCATAGGTGCCTTCAGGGATGTCCGAGGCAGAGAAGAAGCCGTATTTCTCGACCAGCGCCTCTGCGCCGGCACCGTCGATCGGCACGAGTTTGATGTCAGCAGCCGAGGCCAGTTCCACCAGGGAACCCGTTGGGTATCCGGTCACAACAAAGAAAGCGTCGATCTTGCCGTTGCGCAGGGCTTCTGATGCTGCACCGCCCTTGAGCGCCTCGGGTGTCAGATCATCAACCGAAAGACCATTGGCCTCCATGATCAACAGAGCGTCTACATATGTACCAGACCCCGGCTCGTCGAGCGACACACGCTTGCCCGCCAGATCGGCGACGGAGTTGATGCCGCTATCAGCCATGGCGACAAGGTGAATGTGCTCTTCGAAGAGCGCGGCGATGGTGCGCAGATCGGTGGCGGGTGCACTGCCTTCCATGGTGCCCGTACCCGTGTAGGCCCAATAGGCGACGTCCGACTGCGCAAAGCCAGAATTGCGCAGACCAGAGATGATGGCATTGACGTTATCGACCGACCCGCGCGAGGAAACGGCCGATGCGATCAACCCTTCGACGCCGCAGGACCCGCCGTCGCCACATTCGCGCGATCCTGGGGGCTTGGAAATCGCGTTCGCGATGACGCCGCCGATCGGGTAATAGGTATAGGCTGTACCGCCTGTCCCGATGGTAAAGAACGTAAGCTCTTGGGCGACAGCCGTACCGGCCACGCCAAGGGCCAGAACCGCGCTCACCGCAGCCGTTTTAAGTGTTTTGATCATAGGATCCTCCTTGTTGAATTGTACTGTGATCGATTGTCTTTGAGGCCGCCTTGATTTGGCTTTTTTGGCCCGCCGTTGGAACGTCTGCTTGCTTACGCTAACCGACGATTGTCTTGATCGCTCTCAATGCCTGGGCAATCTCTTGCTTGGTATTGTAGTGGCACATCGAAATGCGGATGCAGTCGGGAAGTTTTAGCGGATGAAGGATGTTGCCGCTATAGTGATCTGCTGTGCGCGTATGTGTTCGGATGCCGTGGTCTTGCAATCGCTGCACGATTTCGGTCGAGGCCATGCCGTCGACCACGAATGAAACCGTTCCAACCCGCGCAGGATTATCCGCACCGGAAAGGATGCTCACCCCTTCCATGTGCCGAAGCCCCAAAAGGTTTTCCGTCCCGTTGATCAGCGCATTTGTCAGATCAGCCTCATAGTCATGAATCGCCTGACCTGCGGCCTCGATCCGTTTGCGAGGGTCTGTTTCATCCGACACTTCGCCACCCAGCCAGTCGAAATAAGCGATGACATCCGAGATCGCGGCATAGGCTCCCACGTCACGTGTTCCCAATTCCCAGTTTCGGGCGGGGCCACCGACAAGGGCCTCATGCGCGAATGCTGTCATTCTGTCGGAAATCCAGGCGATGCCGTAGCCATGCCGCGAAAAAACCTTGTAGGGCGAGATCGCATAGCCATCGACGTCGTAGGCGCACAAATCCAACTGACCGTGTGCAGCGTGCTGGATGCCATCGACGATGATCACGCAGTCCGGGGCCACGGCCCGTATCGCCTTGGCAATTGCCACTACATCAATGCCGATCCCCGTGACTGGCGAGGCATGCAGGATCGTAGCCACGGCCACGTCGGGCGTCATCAAGGCGGCATAATCCTCGGCGGTGACAACACCGCTCGGCGCGTCATGTTGCACATTCACATAGGTCATGCCAGTGATCCCTGCCCAATGCCGCGCCGCGCTGCGACTTGAGGGATGTTCGATCGAACTACCGATAACCTTGCTGCCCTTGGGGGCGTTGACACAGGCGGTACGGATCATTCGGTACAGCAGCTCGGTCCCTGTCTCGCCAGCAATGAACTGGCCAGACCCTGCATTCATGAAAACTGCCAGATCTGCCTTGGCCTTATCCACCACCTGGGCCAGTGTCTTGGCCGCTGGGTTGTCGCGCCCCTGATTGTCGGGGATGCCCGCAAATCGGGCTGAGGTTTCAATCACCGATTTCAGCGTCAGTGCACCGCCCCCATTCTCGAAATAGATGCGCGGTCCCCCGAAGGGGCAGCTTTCGACATTTGCAAACCGGTCCCGAATGGCGGCGATAAGTTCGAGGTCACCGGATATTGGTTTGAGCCCGGACACAGATCTTTCCTTTGTGGGTATGGAGGTCGTTGCGCCGAGACTGGCTCATTTGACAGGTGATTAATAGTGATGAATTATGATGATATATTATCGAATTTGGGAATGAAATGAGCCTGACTTACAACCAGCTGATTGCATTACTGGCAGTGGTGGATAGCGGCACCTTTGATCGCGCTGCAAGCCGCCTGCACCTTACGCAGTCCACGATTACCAAGCGCATTCAAGAGCTTGAGGCAACGATGGGGTTTCTGGTTTTTGACCGAACCAAACGGCAAGCGATCTTGACACCCGAAGGCGAACAGTTCGTCAGTCAGGCGCGGGAAACCGTGGCAAGTTTTGATAACCTCGCTTCATTTAGCAAGGAAGGTCGGGCAATTGCCACGCTTGTCAGGCTTGGCGTAACCGAACTTTCAAGCCTGACGTGGCTACCGCGGTTCCTCGAAGCCTCCTTTGCCGCCAACCCGGACATTCAGTTCGAGCTGACCATCGATATGAGCCGCAATTTGCACAGCAGCCTTGAGACTGGCGAGCTTGATTTGATCGTGGTGCCTGAAATGCCGTTTCAGTCCAATGCACATATCCAACCGGTCGCTGACATCGAGATCACACTGATCGCCAAGCCGGGTTTGGTGCCGGATGAAAAAATTCTGGAAATTTCTGATTTGCAGGAGCTCGATTTCATCACCCAAGGCAGAACCTCAGGCTTTTCCAAGAACATCAGCGAGTGGTTCGCCAACTTCGGAATCACCACCCGACACAGCGTCAGAGTCGACAGTTTACATGCGATGGTGGGTCTGGCTGTTGCCGGCCGAGGTCTATGCATAACCCCCCGCGAGTACCTCGTTCCCTTGATCAACAGCGGACGGATCGCGGAACTAATTACCACCCCCAGACTACCAAGGCTGAAATATTGCGTGGTATATTATCCATCGCCGCATGAGGCGCTCTTCTCTCGGATCGCGGACGATATCCGAGAATCGGCGGATTTCAAGAAACCGTATTTCACATAGTTCTCTGGTTGTTTTTTCCTATGCATCCGCTGCGAGACATACTGGCTCAATCCAGCCGTGCGTTGGCCAGTCTGACGATTGATGGTAGGCTGACAGAGAAGACATGTACGTCCGTGCAAAGATTTTTCATTGCGCAGCATTTGTCAATCTGGGCTCTTCGCCGTCTTGAAGCGTGACAGTGCAGAGAAGTGTATCGTCTCGAGATTATTTGAAAGTCAGCTCCTAACGTCTTGGCACGTTCGCCTCGCACCCGCAGCGAATGACTGGAAGCCGCCCTGGGAGACCACAACCGATGACGGCCCTGATCGGTCTTTGGCCAGCTTGTCTGTCTGTGCGGCGCAGCGTCACCAGACCGGCCATTCGTTCATCGTGCAGCATTTTGGATAGCCAGATGACGGCAGTGCGGGACTTTTCTGAGACGACACGCGCAACGAAGTGGCTCGGTTGCTCGGTTTCGTCGGCGCACGATGCTCCAATCAAGCCGGTCGCCTGGACGGCTGGAGAAGTCTTGGCTCGGCAAGTTTCGCCTCTGCTTTAGCTTGCAGGCGGCGGTATGCCTCGATCACGATCGATCTGATCCAGATGCCACCGGCATCGTTGGCAAGGCGCGAGCTCCAGAAAAAGCGAACAAGAACCTGTCCGAGGTCGACGGGTGGTTTCATCGCAATCAGGCCGTGCGCCTCCATATCCCAAGCGAGCAAGACCGCCGGGAACGTGGCCAGAAAATCAGAATTCGCGAGGAGCGAAGCTACACCGGCCGAGTCCCCTATCATCGCGCTGACCCGCCGCCCACCGGCATCGGAGGAGGGCGTGGCCGGAAAGGGATTCTGCTGCGACCTCGTGACATTGACCATGACATGCGGGTATTTGCGCCAGGCGTCGATCCCCCAGTCCGTGGCTGCCGGGTGACCCTGCCGCGCGAAAGTCACCCAGGAAAACGGCTCCATGATCTGCTGATCCAGGCCATCCGGCAATCGCGGCTGTCCGCCCAGATGGGCGAGGTCGATCAATCCTTCGGTGAGCGCCGGATAAACATCGTGATGCGCTGGCAGCCACTCGATCTTTACTCTGGGTGCTTCGGCCTCAACCCGTGCTGACACCTCTGCAATGACTTTGGTCAGAGTCGGCATGGCGATACGGAACACCCGGTCGCTTTGGCCCGGGTCAAACAGGTTGCGCGGCGCGATCACGCGGCGGATGCTGCGCAGGATGGGCCGGACATCTTCGATGATCGTCTCGGCGAATGGGCTGGGGTGCATCTTGCCGCCGACCCGGACCAGCACGGGATCGTCGAGTTGCTCCCTCAGCCTGCCAAGCGAGTGGCTGACCGCCGACTGGGTGCGCCCGATCCTTTCTGCTGTCAACGTAACGCTGCGGGTCTCCATCAAAGACTCGAAAACAACCAGCAAATTAAGGTCGACGCGATTTAGATCAATTTCATTCATGATGTATGAAATCGTTTCGTTCGACTTTTTAAGGACAAATGGGTCATATTGGGCCTCAATAGACGCAGATCAAGAGAAGTTGATTTATCCTATTCATAGAGGAGGTGACACGCAATGGCACTGGAAATCATTGGCGCGGGGTTTGGTCGAACCGGGACTTACTCACTGAAGGCGGCGTTGGAGCATTTGGGCTTCGGCCCATGCCACCACATGTCCGAGGTCATCGGTGACCCCAGGCAGATAGAAGCCTGGTCCGCAGTGACAGAGGGGCGTCCCGACTTTGACGCGATCTTCTCGGGCTTTCGATCAGCCGTGGATTTCCCGGTTTCGGCCTACTGGCAAGACGTGCTTGCGGCCACGCCAGACGCCAAAGTCATTCTTTCGCATCGCGAGGCCGGGGATTGGTATGGCAGCTTTTCCCAGACCATCCTGCCGCTGATCCTCGACAAGGGGGCCTGGCCGCCAAACGCGACTCCCTGGTTTGAGATGATCGAGAGGGTCATCATCGGCAGGGCCCTGGGCGGCCATATCGACAGGGACGGTATTCTGAAGGCTTACCGCGCCAACGAAGCAGCCGCGCGGGATCTGGAGGCACAGGGCAAGGCCCTGGTGTTCAGCGTCCGCGACGGATGGGAACCGCTCTGCCGCTTTCTTGGCGTTGACGTGCCGGATGTGGCTTTCCCCAAGACCAATGCGCGGGCCGATTTCTTCTCGTCTGTGAAGTCCGGGACGCAAAAACCCGCGGCCTGATCCAACACACTGAAATCTGCGGCTACGGGGCGTTCGGCATGGGCCGGGCATACTCCCGGCTTGCCAATAACTGAAAGGAACCAAATCGTCGGCTTTGAACAACGCTTTCAGACCGCCTGAGCGACAGGAATTCGCGTTGTCGGCGACTTCAGGTGGGCCGCAAGCCAGCAGATGACCGCAGCCCAAATGGCCCGGAGGTGG
>NZ_SLZU01000036.1 GCF_004342065.1 Primorskyibacter sedentarius
GCTCGAAGCATTTGAGGCGTGGAAATCCGCGGCACATGCAGCTTGATCAACGAACGGCATGCCAACTTGCAAACTCGGTGAGTTAACGTGACGACACCGCGGATGGTCTCGTAGCTGACCACAACACCGCGTGCGGCTAACAGGTCCTCGGCATCGCGCAAACTCATGGTAAATCGATGATAGGCCCAGACAGCGTATCCGATGATTTCAGGAGGAAACCGGTGGCCTGAAAAGGCACCAGATTGCTTGGGTTTGGTCATGCGCCCACGTACCGGCTTTTGAGATGTCCCGCAACTTGACGATGCCCTCCCCTGTTCCCTTGTTGGCGTATTTTTTGCCGCGTCCAAGATGGTCCCTTCCGAAAGGCCTTTGCGCACCGAAGAAGTGAATTCTTCGATGAGACAACAACTTCTGGATTATACCTGATCATGTTTTCCCACCCTGACATAGATCAGCAACGAAGCAAGCGCCTCCATGGCATCTTGAACGGGTTGATACCGTTTGAAAGAGTTGTCACATAAACTGAACATGGTCTGCTTGGACGCGATTGCGATAAAGATCACGCGATGCTTGCTGCCGCTTTCCAAGCATCTAATGCTTCCATCCGATGATACCGGACGGTCAGGGCCGCGCGACGACAGGACGGCACGGCAAAGCGATTGCGGGTAGCTGAGTGGATGGAAACGCAGCGTTGCAACCCGCCGGGCGCCCGGGCTCCCTGCATTGATCGCGCGCGTGTTTGGAAAGGCAAATGGCTGTTCTCAGCGCAATTATTCAAGCCCTTGAGGGGCCAGTGATCGAGACCGGGCGCGACCTCGGGTTTGGTCGCGCCATAGGAACGCAGCTTGTCGGTAACGATCCGCTTTGACACAAAACCATGGCGCCTGATCAGGCTGGTCAGAAGGCGCTTTGCCGCCTGCTTGTCTTGCTTGGGCTGAAGAATCTCTCGCAAAACGACACCATGTTGATCGACAGCCCGCCAGAGCCAGAATTTCCTACCTGCAATTTTCACGGCGACTTCGTTCAGATACCAACCATCGCCGGGTCGAGACTGGCGACGCCGAAGTTTTCTGGCTATTTTCACCCCAAACCTGACCGTCCAGCGCCGGATGCTTTCGTAAGACACGTCGACGCCAGGTTCCAACAACAACTCTTCAACCTCTCGCAAGCTCAGGCTGAAACGGGCATATAGCCAAACCACATGCGAGATGAACTGGGAATGAAAACGGTGGCGCTTGTAGCTGTTGGTCGGTGTGCGCATCACCGATAGCTATGTCCCAAAACCGAGGCGATAAACCGAACGCTGCTTAACGTGAAAGCGCGATCGAACCGACCAATTTTGCATCCATCGACATAATGCAGAAAAATCCTGCGAAGTTGCAATTCCTTCAACCGGTGACTATGTAGGAGTAATACGAATTGCTTCTCTGTATAGTTCAGGCCCATTGCCAGCGACATAGACCAGCATTCGCTCATCTTGAAAATTCAGCTGTCACGCCCCTTAGCATGGGCTTGATGTTTGGGAAGGTTGCCGATGTCATCGAGCACGACCACATCACTTGTGACAATCTGTCATGGATCCGTGTTTGAGCTCTACCAAGACAAAATGCCTGAAGGCTGGTCCGAAGTCGCAACTGAAGGCCAAGCCTTCAGGGGCATTGGTTATGCCGCTTCCTGCAAATCGGGGAAACATCTTTTTTGACACACCGGCAGCCCTAGTTTGCGCCCATTCGTACGCCGGTGTCTTCACAACGCACCGGCGCAAGCTGATGAATTTACTGAAAGACCTAAAAATAGTGTAGCGGCACTTTCCCCGTTAGAGGATCCAAAATGAATATTCCAGAATGGACGAAGCCCGGCATCTACGGCGCGATTGTAGGTGCAGTTGCTATCTCGATCCTTGGGTTTACCTGGGGCGGCTGGACGACAAGCAGCAATGCCGAAGAGATGGCGCAGAGCTTTGCAGATGGCGAAGTGACGATGGCGATGGTGCCCGTCTGCATGGATCTGTCGGCGGCGGATCCCGAGCGCCTAACCAAACTTGCGACTGTTCGGGATGCCACTGGTTACGGCCGCAGCAAAGCGATGATGGACACGGGCTGGGCGACATTGCCGGGCGCTGATGCGCCCGACCGCGATCTTGCGGAGGCATGTTTCAAAGGGCTTGAGCTTGACGCATCCTAGCTCTGGGCAGGCATATCCAAAAGCAAGCAGGGCTCAGATCGCTTACGCTTCTGCCGACATGCAGGCGATCATGATGGGCTTTGCTTTTTTGATCTGCGCCCTGTTTCTGTTTGCCGCGCCTGCTTTCGCTCAATCGGTGGCGTTGACGATTCCAGAGAACGCCAGGGCAAAAACGTACGGCGACGGATGGAATTGCAATCGTGGATATAGACGTGATGGCGACGTTTGCGTCGTCGTCATCGTGCCCGAAAACGCGTATCAGACGAACCTCACATACGGATCCGGCTGGGAGTGTCTTCACGGCTTTCGCGCAGGCGTCGATGGAGATTGTATCGCGGTAATCGTCCCTGACGGCGGATTTCTGGACCCATCAGGCGAGCAATGGAACTGCCTGCGTGGGTATCTGAAGGTCGCAGATCACTGTCAGGAAATCGTCCTGCCTGAAAATTCCTACCTGAGCGACGAGCCCTACGGACCACCTTGGACCTGTAAACGCGGCTTTGAGGCGAAGGAGGACGTCTGTTCCGCTATTTCAGTTCCTGTAAATGCTTACCTGAACAGTTCCGAGTACGGCAAACCTTGGACATGCGAACGAGGTTTCCTTGAACAGGGCGACGTTTGCGAAGAAGTCGTGATCCCTGCGCATGCCTATTTTGACGATGCCACATATGGCACGGGGTGGAAGTGCGCCCGGGGGTACGCCGTCGCGGGCAATAGCTGCGAAGTCATAGACATGCCAGCGAACGCACATCTCGACAGGTCAGGCAACCGTTGGGCGTGCGACAGAAGCTTCCAGCGATCAAATGGCCGGTGCGTACTCGACAACTGAATATGAAACGCTTTGGCGTACAAATCTCGGCGCGTTGTTGTTTGCCCAGATGGCAACAACGACGTGCGCGACTGCTTCAAAAGGACCACACATGGAAACCGAACTCAAAACAGTAGCGACCATCGGAGGGAAATTCAGGGACGCCCAGGCGCCACCAGTCGGGAATGGATCCCTAAACAACATGTTTGTAAACAAGGCACCAACTGCGATCGTGTATTGCGAAGGCAACTTCGCACAGATCGACGGCAAGACCGCAAACGGTCTGATCCGACATTCGCAGGCCTACCGGATCGTTTCGGTCATCGATAGCAAGTATGATGGGCAGGACAGCGGTTTGGTCCTTGACGACGTCACCAATCATATCCCGATTTTCAAGGATCTGGAAACGGCTGTCGCCCGCGACACCGACACCCCCGACACACTGATCTACGGGATGGCGCCATCCACCGGCAAACTCTCGCAGGCCGATCGTGGTGTTGTTCTGGATGCTGTTGCGCGTGGCATGAACATTGTCAGCGGATTGCATGAATACCTTAGCGACGACGCAGAAATCTCAGACCTTGCGGTAAAGCTCGGCGTCACGATCCGCGATATCCGCAAGCCAAAGCTCAGCAAAGACATGCGCCTTTTTGACGGCAGCGTGGCGGGTGTGAATGCCCTGCGAATTGCAGTTCTTGGCACGGATTGCGCCATCGGAAAGCGGACAACGGCGACCGTTCTTGCGCGCATCCTGAATGCCGAAGGGATCAAGACGGTCCTCGTCGGGACAGGCCAGACCGGCCTGATGCAAGGGGCGAAATTTGGCGTGGCGATGGATGCTGTCCCGCCCCAATTCTGCTGTGGGGAGCTTGAGGGCGCGATTGTCGCGGCCTTTGATGCAGAGCGGCCCGACGTGATCCTGATCGAGGGGCAGGGGGCGCTTAGCCATCCGGCATTTTGCACCTCGGCGTTCATACTGCGGGGCAGCCAACCCGACGCGGTCATTCTTCAGCACGCGCCGAAACGCGTGCATCGCTGCGACTTCCCCAATATGCCGATGCCTGACCCGGCGGACGAGATCGCCCTGATAGAGGCATTCGCCAAAACGAAAGTCATCGGTTTGACGATCAACCACGAGGGCATGTCCGACCTCGAGATTGGCGTGGCCATAGCAACGCAGTCGCATAAACTGGGAATGCCGGTGACCGACGCGCTGAGCCGCCCGGAAGCGCATCTGCTTGCGCTGGTCCTTTCGGCCTATCCCGGATTGATAGAACAGGCGCCCGTGGCCGCGATATGACGTCTCCCCGCATAGAGATCGACCTGAGCAAGATCCGGCACAATACGCGGTCGCTTGTCGGACGGTTGAAACTGCGCGGGATCACCGTGACCGGGGTGACGAAAGCCGTTTGCGGACACCCGGCCATTGCCCGTGCGATGCTTGATGGCGGGGTTTCGGGTCTCGCAGAATCGCGGATCAGCAATGTGCAGCGAATGCGGCAAGCGGGCATCGCGGCCTCGATTGCGATGATCCGCACGCCGATGCCAAGCCAACTGGAGCAGATCGTCCGATCCTGTGAAATATCCTATAACACACAGATAGACGTCATCGCGGCTTTGGCCGACGTGGCGGTTCAGGCGGGGCTGGTCCAGAACATTATCCTGATGGTTGAAATGGGCGATATGCGCGACGGGATCCTGCCCGAAGACCTTGGAACAGTTGCAAAAAAAGTCGTCGGGATGAAGGGTGTTGCGCTGAAAGGCATCGGCGCGAATTACGCCTGCCTGAGTGGAGTGGTCCCTGGCGACTGTGAAATGACCGCTCTGTCCGCGTTGGCCGACGAAACGGAAGGGCTGTGCGGCCCTTTTCTTGAGGTTGTCTCGGGCGGGAACTCTGCCAACTTGCCTTGGGCGCTTGGCACCCGCGCAACCGGTCGCGTAAATGACTTGCGGTTGGGGGAAGCCATCCTTTTGGGCGTGGACCCCGTGACCGGAGAACAGATTGACGGGCTTCATGCTGACGCGTTTACGCTTGTCGCGGAAGTCATTGAAGAAAAAATAAAACCAAAGCCTGTGCCTGTCAGTCTTGGCGTTCCTGCCCTGGCGATCCTGCGCCTGATCTCCGACAGCGCTGCCGTTAGTCGTTCGATTCTGGCAATCGGCAAACAGGACACGGACGTGCAGGGACTTTCCATGCCGCAAGGGGTAAGCTATCAGGGGGCGACGAGCGACCATCTTGTCGTCGAGACATTTCATTCCGCTCTGCGCGTAGGAAGCGAACTGAAGTTTCAAATGAACTACAGCGCATTGATGCAGGCAATGGCGGCACCTGACATCACGACAACTCTGCTCAAGGACACCTACCGTCCAACAGCACGACATCCCAGAAATAAGAACCCGCATCTGGCTATCGTTTGAAGTGTTCATGCCGACTTGGTGCCGTGAATTGACAGGCCTCGTCTCGCACCATCGCCTTAGCTGACGGACAATAATGAAATCAGCACGTCAAGGAGAATGACCAATGGTCAAGTTGACCAAAGAAACTGCGTTCAAAGCTCCCAGCCCGAGGTCGGAAACCCCGATAGACAAGACGACACGTATTGTCAGGGAAATAATCGAAGAAGAGGGGACTCAACGCAAGCTCAAGATGGAACGTCTGCGCAGATCTCGTCTTGAAAGAGAGGCCTGTACCCCTGCGAAACCGACAGCAGCAGCACGTAAGACAGCACTCAAGACAGTTTCGGCAAAAGCTGCTGCGAAGCGCTGACACTGTGTGACGTAGTAGCTAATTGCAAGATTCCGGCCGTTTCTACAAAAAAGGTGTGGCGGTTCAGTCAGGCGCTGCCCGCTCGCATCTGGAAGTGGGATGCCGTCAAGAAAACTTGCCCGGCCACTATGAGGTCTTGCCTTGCAGGCTCTGATCCAGCAGCCGCGCCAAGCCATAGACGCCGTCCATAACCGGCGTCGGCACATCCAACTTGCGCGCCAGTTCGACCAACGCCCCGAGGATGGGGTCAAGCTCCAGCGTCCGCCCTGCCTCGACATCCTGTAACATCGAGGTTCGGAAGGCGCCCAGTTTGCGCGTGGTCTCGATCCGCGCCTCGACATCGTCAAAGCCGGTCAGGCCGATCCGTGCACCCACGTCTGACATCTCGCGCATCATGGTGATGGCAAGCCTGCGCACCCCGTAATCGTCCAGCATGGACGACAGATCGGCCCGCGACAGGGCCGACAGCGGGTTCATGTTGGAGTTTCCCCAAAGCTTGCTCCAGACATCGCGATGAATCTCGTCAGTCATGACCGCCGGGATGCCACCGCGCGCCAGTTGCCGGGCAATATCAGAGGCCTCGCGTCCCTTCCCCGCATCGCCCAGCAAAACGCGATTTGCTGCCACGAGGCGGATATTGCCCGGCGCCTCCACGAAGCTTGCCGCATGGACGACGGCGCCTACCACACGATCTGCGGGTATCAAGCGCGCCAGCACGCCGCCCGGGTCTATGGTGTTGAGATGCAGGCCCTGTGCCGGACCACCGAAGGCCTCGAAGTACCACCAAGGAAGACCGTTTATGGCGGCCACCACCGTCGTCTGCAGTCCCAGGGCGGCTTCGATCAGGGGGGCCAGTTTCGGAAGGTCATGCGCCTTGAGTCCGAGGAGCAGAACGTCCGCCCCCCGCAGGTCGGCCGGATTGTCGGTCGCGGTCACCGGATAGCGACGCGCGGATGTCCCATCATCAAACCCGAGCCCAGACGCGCGCAAGGCGTCCAGCGTGGCGCCGCGCGCCAGCACCGTCGCCTCCGCGCCTGCCTCAATGAAGCCCGCGGTGAGCCAGCCACCAATGGCGCCTGCGCCGATTACTGCCAGTTTCATCGTCATTCTCCTTCGGCCCCCTTGTGCGGCACTCTTTCACTTCCTCGCCACATTGCAAAATGACCCCATGACATCCAATATGTCAGATGACGGTGTAACTTCGCGACTGTATGTCTCAGAGGGCTCTCGCTATCCATTCCTGACGTCGCTTGCACGGAGCGTTGGCAGTGACGACGAGCGCGTCGCGCGACTGCAGTGATTGTGACTCTAGTGCGGTTTTCCGGCCATCTGAAAGCGTGACTGGGACCACAGGTTCAGGGGCAGGCGGTATTGCGCAACCACCAATGTCGCCATCTCGGAAGACGATCTACTTCAGTACCTGAAACGTCTTATCGCCGATCGTACCGGCGCCGGCCATTCAGTTTCCACCAAATTCCTGTTTTGCAATATTTGCTTCCTGTTCGATGCTGCGTGGTCCGCGGTCACCCATGAATTACAGACCACATCTGTGATTTGTGTTAACCTTACGTCAGGCGGAGAGTCGTCTGACGGTATTCTGTCGCTGCCATTTCAACCGCCGACCAATTCCAAATCTTGGCAGGACAATTACCAAGCGGGAGGAATGCAGCATGAGCGTTATCTTGAACGGTGCCGAACAGGATCTGGGGGACGATCCTTCGATGCCTCTTCTTTGGGCCATCAGGGACATCGCGGGTCTCGGGGGCACGAAATACGGCTGCGGCGTCGGGCTTTGCGGGGCATGTACCGTTCACGTCGATGGCAAGGCAGAGCGCGCCTGCCAGATCACTCTGGGCGAGGTGGATGGCAAGGCCGTAACCACGATTGAAGGGCTCGACCCCGCGGGCGACCACCGCGTTCAGTCGGCCTGGCGCGACCTCAACGTTCCACAATGCGGCTTCTGCCAGCCGGGTCAGATCATGCAGGCGGCAGCGCTTCTGGCCGAAAATCCAAAGCCGACCGATGATGAAATCCTGTCCGCCATGTCCGGCAACGTCTGCCGGTGCGGGTGTTATCAGCGCATTGTCGATGCCGTCCGTCTTGCAAGCACGGGGATCTGAGCCATGCTGAAATATCTGGAACCTTCCATTGCTGCCGTGACCCAGACCGTACGGCTGAGCAAAATCTCGCGCCGGGGTTTTCTGGGCTCGACGGGCGCCTTCGCGCTTGCGGCCTATGCCGTTCCGGCCCGGGCCTTTGACACCTACGCAACCGGTGCCACGGGGATGCCACACGGGGTGGTCGAAGATCCGTTGATCTTCGTCTCGATCGATGCCGACGGCACGGTCACTCTGGTCGCGCACCGCTCTGAGATGGGCACAGGCAGCCGCACGTCTTTGCCGATGGTCATGGCAGACGAGATGGAGGCGGACTGGTCGCGCGTGAAGATCATTCAGGCCCCGGGCGACGAGCCGAAATACGGCAATCAGGACACGGATGGATCCCGTTCGATGCGGCACCACATACAGGCAGCCCGCAAGATCGGCGGATCGGTCCGCACGATGATGGCCCGCGCGGCTGCAGCCGAATGGGGGATCGAACCTTCGGTCGTCACCGTAGAGATGCACGAGGTCAAGGGGCCGTCCGGGCAGACGCTCGGCTTTGGCGAGCTTGCCGAAGCCGCGATGGCACAGCCAGTCCCGGCCCACGAGGAGATCACCTACAAGAGCGAGGACCAGTTCCGCTACATCGGCAAAGGCGAGGTTCAGATCACTGACCTGCATGACATCACCACTGGCGCTGCCGTCTATGGCGGCGATGTGCGGCTGGACGGGATGAAGTTTGCTGTCGTGGCGCGGCCTCCGGTGGTGGGTGGCAAAGCGTTGTCCTATGACGCGACAGAGGCGCTGGCAGTGCCGGGCGTCGAGAGCGTGCACGAGTTGCCCCAAGGGGGTCTTGCGATGAAATTCGCACCCTTGGGCGGGATCGCTGTTGTCGCGTCCAACACCTGGGCCGCGATCAAGGGGCGCGACGCACTGAAAATAGAATGGGAGGCCGGTCCGCACGGCGGCTACAACTCAGAGTCTTACATGGCCGAGATGGTCGCGACGTCAGAACAGCCCGGCACGCCCGCCCGCGATCAGGGCGATATCGAGGATGCGCTTGCCAACGCGGCCAGAACGTTCACCCGCACCTACACTCAGGCCCATATGGCGCATATCCCGATGGAGCCGCCGGCCGCCATTGCGCACCACACAGCCGAGGGTCTGGAAATCTGGGCCCCGGTCCAGAGCCCCTATACCACCCGCACCGACACAGCTGCGGCGCTTGGTCTTGATCCCGAAAAGGTGACCGTGCATGTTACGCTACTGGGGGGCGCCTTCGGGCGCAAATCCAAGGCCGATTTCGTGACCGAGGCGGCGCTGCTGTCGCGGGATGTGGGCGCACCCGTGCGCGTGCAGTGGACGCGCGAGGATGATGTGCATCACTCCTTCTACCACACCACCTCTGCGGAACGGATCGAGGTGGCGCTTGACGAGAACGATAAGGTGACGGGATGGCTGCACCGGTCGGTTGCGCCATCGATCCTGTCCACCTTTGCCCCGGACGAAGGCAACGTCCTGCCAATTGAACAATGCATGGGCATGACCGACGTGCCCTTCGACATCGCCTCTATCCGTTGCGAAAGCGGCAAGGCGCTGGCCCATACCAGAATCGGATGGTTCCGGTCTGTCTCCAACATCCCGCATGCCTGGGCGATCGGGTCGTTTGTCGGCGAGTTGGCGGATGAGCTGGGCAAGGATCAGCTGACCATGTGGCTGGAGTTGATCGGCGCACCCAGAACACTGGATCCAGCGACATCCGGACTCCCCGAGAGCTTCTGGAACTATGGCGAACCAATGGCGGAATTCCCGATCGAAACCGGCCGTCTGATTGACGTTCTGACCCGGGCGGCGGAGGGCATCGGCTATGGCAAGGATCTGCCAGCGGGCGAAGGGATCGGCCTGTCGGTGCATCGCAGCTTTGTCTCTTACGTGGCCTGTGCCGCGCATGTGAAAGTTGTCGATGGGCGGATCACCGTTCCTGAAATGCACATGGCAATCGATTGCGGTTTCGCCGCCAATCCAGAACGCATCGAGAGCCAGCTGCAGGGGGCCGCGGTGATGGGAATGACCACGGCGCTGCATTCGGGGATCACCTTCGAGGATGGCGCTGTCATCCAGTCGAATTTTTACGATTACGACGTGGTCCGGTCTGACAACTTTCCACGCAAGGTTGTGACCCACATCGTGTCGCACCCTTTCTCGGACCATGCGACGGGGGTCGGAGAGCCCGGCGTCCCGCCCGTGGCCCCTGCAATCGCCAACGCGCTCTTCGCGGCCACAGGAGAACGGCGGCGCGCCATGCCTATGGGTGTCGAGGTATAAATGAAGCGCCCCCGCACGGCTTCGGTTGGGCGGGGGCAAAGTCTGGTGACCTCAAGCCGCCGTTCTTGTTAGGGACGCGTGTACCCGTGTCACCCCTTTATCGACAATGGTTTCGACGATGATCCGAACATCCGAAGCAGTCCATTCTATTTGAAAAACTGCCTCGCCTTGACCGAAGATCACCAAGTTTTACCCACTCTCGCAATACGGTGACCTAAGCGCTTGTTTCCAACGGATGGAGCCTCCAACGGCGAGCCAAGGCGCGATCTTCTGCTTGTTCGCCATTCCAAAGAAACTGAGATTGCGATGCCACCACCCGGTAACGAAGTGCGGCGCTGGGACGCCCAAGTTTCGAACGCACCCTTCGACTACGTTACGGGTAGAGGCGTTCCGAATTGGGGGCGAGCCGTGCAACCTATCCCATATGTCAGACACCTGCCACGCGCAGTACCGGCCCGGCGCCGCAGTTACCCGGCATACCAATGAGGCAGCCCGCGAGGGGTTGCTCTTGCAGCGCGTCTGGGCCGAGAAAGCGGCGCTGGCTCGTGACGAACATCGTCGTGTCGCTCCAAACCGCCATCGTCGGACGGCGAACCGGCAGCAAGATACGGGTCAGGATCTCTCCGCTCTTCGGGTCGATTTGCAAGACTTCGCCGGGACCGACGACCGCAAGCCAGAGCTTTCCTGCGCCATCCATGCTCATGCCATCGGGATGCGAACCTTCGGGCAACTTCAGCAGAGTTCTGCGTGCTACGATGCGCCCGTTGGTATCAAGATCGAGCTGTTCTAACATCCGACTAGGCGTATCGGTGAACCAGATTGCATCTATTTCGGGGTGGCCTACGATGGCATTTGGAATCGCTATGTCGCTCAGGACCTTTTCGACCTTACCGTCCAGGTCACGCCGGAATAGCCCGCCGGTGGTGGCCCCCTTGCCAGACATGTCCATCGAGCCGAACCACAGCCGACCGCGCCGGTCCGGCTTGCCGTCATTGAGCCGACGTTCCGGCGCGTCAGCCTCGGTGTCACTCAGTCGCTCCCACGCCATGGTCTCCGGATCCAGCGCCGCCAGCCCGCCTTCGAGGCCGAGCACAAGCCGCCCGCTATCGCCAAGCGCAATCAGGCCGCATTGGCCGGGCAGGGGGATGGCAGAATTCGCTCCCCCAGGCTGATGTCGAAGCAGGCGTTGCCCTTGAATGTCGAGCCACCAGACGCAGCCGCGGTCAGCATCCCAAAGCGGAACCTCGCCGGTGAGCGCCATGGCGTCATGGCGGGGTGTGAAATCGTAGGTGGTCTGCATCAGGGTCTTTCCAGATTTACGCGTGTGGGAGCACGGCCAGATACGCCCGGCGTAAGCTCTATCAACCGCCCCGACAGCGGCGCTATGTCGTTGTAGCCGGGTGGCAGGCGAAGGTAGGTTGAGGTGACGAAGAGGCTGCCTAAATCCGGGCCGCCAAAGGTCAGTGCAGTGGGCATTGGCACTGGCAAAGAGTGCCGTGCCAGTTGTTTGCCTGCGGTATCGAGCCGCATGACGGACCAGCCGCCCCGCATCGCCACCCACAGACATCCTTCGGCGTCGATGGTTAGTCCGGCGGGTTGCCCGTCCTCGTCAGAGCCGTGCAGCAGTTCGCGCCGGTTGATTGGCAGGCCGTCGTCACCCAGGTCATAGGCCACAACAACCGCGCGGCCCTTCGATGGATCCTGCTCCGTCAGATAGGCAGATCGGCCGTCAGCACTGAACACAGTGTTCTTGGGCAGGAAGATTTCCGGCACGATGATCTCGAAGGAGAGATCAGGATTGATACGGTACAGGGTGCCGCTCTTCTCGAGATTATCGAGCGGCATCGTGCCGGTCCACATCCTGTGCTGCGGATCGACCCCAACGGTGTTGAAACGGTTCTCGGGCCTGTGCGCTTCGGGGTCAATGAGCGGAGTCTGCTGACTGGTCTTCGGATCGAATAGCGAAAGGCCGTTTTCACCGGTCAGCAATAATTCGGGTCCGGAGGTCAGTGCCAGTCCGCCGGTCAGCCCATCAAGCAACGTGCGGCCGCTTTCGCCGGTCGCGACATCAAGCCAGCGTAGTGCCGGCGCCAGGACGTCTAGCCACCAGAGCCGACCGGTTGTTTCGCACCAGCTCGGGCTCTCGCCGACGTAATCACGCCCAGTGTCATGCACCCGGCCCTTGAACGGCGCCCGGGGGCGCGGTGCGATCACCTGCTCGGTTAGCCGCTGGGTGACACCGACATGATGAGAGGCGCGGCGTGCGGCCTCACGGATCATCTGACCCGCCTCGTGCAGCTTGTCGGGCGCAGTGCCAGCGGCGTCAAACTGGCAACCGAGCGCGCCAACCACTGTACCGTCACCGTCATGCACCGCCGCCGCCACCGCCAGCGGATCGCCATAACTTGCCACATACCCCAACGCGCGGGCCTTGCTGATGATGCGCTGCAGGTCAGAGGACCATTCGTTCTTTTGTTCCGCCGGTCGGCCGGCGAGCATCGCTTGCCCAGGTGGGCTCTGTTCGAGGGTCAGTCGCGGCCATACCCGCACCGTGCGTCCGGCCGGATCGGCGGCGTCGAGAACGAAAACCGACTCGTCATCCGAGACGTAGAGGCAGCAGGGAACTTTCAGAAGCTGGGAAAGCCGTGACATTTCTGCTTGGCAGGCGCGAACAGTGGCATCGCGATCCAGTGCGCCGCGGGCCAGAGACATGACCGTGGCGCCAATGGCATAGCGCCGCGTGTCGCGGTCATAGCGCACAAGTCGGCGAGAGCGCAGTGCCGACAGAAGCCGGTGCAGCGAGCCTTTGGATAGCTCCAGATGGTCCTGGATTTGCCGGAAGGTCAGCGGCGAGGAGCGGCCAAGCAGCAATAGCAGGTCGATGCCACGAGTGAGCGATTGTGCTCCAGGCACGTCCTGAGCGTTTTCGAGCGGGTCTTCGATTAGCATATGCCGCGTCCCTTCATCCGTCCGGCGTCGAGCCTGATCAATATATCACATAAAGGGAGCGCTTTCTGCAATGGTTCACATGTTGACACATGATAAAAAACGTTTCACATTGTGGGAAGGAGGAAGAGATGTCCCGTAGCGCCACCCTGTCAGATGTCACGCTTTTGCGTGCGAAAGTCTCTACCAAAACCACATGGCTATTCCTGCGTCTGCGTGACAGCGCGGGTGGTGAGGGTTGGGGCGAGGCCACCTCTTTTGGAAACGAAATCGAGATTGCCGGGCTTGTAGCGCATCTCTCCAATATCGTGACAACACAGGAGATCCGTGGCGTTCAGTCGCTGCTGGCGGCGTTGCGCCAATCAGAAATTTCAGCGGGCAGGCGGGCCCTGCTAAGCTCGCTTGAGCAAGCGGGACTCGATCTCGCCGCGCGTCGCGCCGATTTGCCAATGGCCGAGATGCTGGGTGGTGCCCGTCGCAATGCCGTCCCGTTTTACGCTAACATTAACCGGGGAATTGCCGATCGCCGCCCCGAGGGATTTGCCGCGCGGGCGCGGGACATGGTCAAGGCCACCGGCGCCTGTGCGATCAAGATTGCGCCCTTCGACGGCTACCGCTGGGACCAGCTCGACTGGCCGGAGCGCGCCGAGGTGCTGGATCAGGGGTTGGCCCGGGTGGACGCGGTGCAGCGCGGGCTCGACGGAGCCGCTGATGTCTTTGTCGACTGTCACCACCGCTTTGACCTGCAGGGTGCGCGTACGGTGATCTCTGAGTTGATCCGCATGAACGTGGCCTGGATCGAAGATCCGACTGTGATGACCCGTGTTGCCCCCGAGGATCAGCGGTGGTTGCGTGCAGCCTGTCACGCTGGCGGGGCGCGGCTGGCCGGTGGAGAAGACATCGTCGATTGCGCCGGGATGGCCGCACTGCTCGCCGATGGTGGCCATGATGTGGTGTTGCCTGACCTGCGGCTGACCGGTCTACAGGAAGGTGCGGCTATGCTGCGCCTTGCCGCGGCTTCGGGCGTTGCAACCAGTCTGCACAACCCGGTGGGGCCGGTGCTCGATGCGATTTCGGTTGAAATGGCGGCGAGCCTGCCAGCGTTTCTTATCCTGGAGCGCCAGATTGGCGAAAGCGAAATGACCGGACGTATCCGGCCCGAGGGTGCTGCCCTGTCCGCCGGTCGCGTCGCGACGGCCACAGCCGCCGGATTTGGTTTCATGCCCGAAACCGCCGCGGTGGAGCCCGCCGGTGTTACCGGCAACCATGGGCTTGTCTCATTTTCCGGCACACCCGGTGCGGGGCCAGATGCCTGAGATGAACCTCAAGACAGATATCGCAGCACAGACAGGAACATTCCCATGACCGCCGATACAGGCTTTACAGGCCGAACCGCTCTCGTGACCGGAGCAAGTCGCGGCATTGCCGCTGCTATCGCCAAAGGGTTGGCCGATGTCGGCGCGCGTGTGGCGATCAGCTATTCCTCCAAGGCTGATGCCGCTGCGGGCCATGAAGGTGCCGCCGAAGCACTGGTTGCGTCAATCACCAAGGCCGGCGGCCATGCCACGGCGATCGAATGCGACATATCCGAACCTGACGCTGCAGAGCGGCTGGTTGCCGAGTGCAAAGATGTGCTGGGTGCCATCGACACGCTCGTTCTGTCAGCCAGCGCGCAAGTGAACAAGGTGTTCTGGCGACAAACGGCTTCGGATATTTCGACACAGTTGCAAGTCAATATTTCGGCCAATGTAGCACTGCTGCAAGCGCTGCTTCCGCGAATGCAGGCTGAGCAATATGGCCGTATCCTGACCATTGGCTCGGTGCAGGAAGTTGCGCCGGGGGCCGAGATGCCGATCTATGCCATGACAAAGGCGGCGTTGCGCAATCTGGTGGAAAACCTTGCGGTGCAGTGCGCGCGCGACAACGTAATGATCAACAACATCGCGCCCGGTTTGATCCAGACCGACCGCAACGCCTTTCGCCGCGCAGATCAGGCTGAATGGCAAGAGTTCGTCCGAAGCGCCAATCCTGCCGGACGCGCTGGTGAACCTGCTGACGTGGTACGTCCTGCGCTTTTCCTGCTTGCGCCCGAGAACAAATTTACCACCGGAACCACGATCTATGTCGCTGGTGCGGCACAGGTCGCCCGGTCCAGCAGTGACGCGGCCTGTGCCGCAAATCCGCAGATGCCGACCGTATCCTGATTATCAACCTAAGCTCATTCCATGGGAGGACACATGCTTAAGACCCTCATCAAAACTGCCGCCGTCGCGGCCCTGATTGGCCCCGTCGCGGGCGCGGCCTTTGCCGCCGACGATTATCCCTCACGCAACATCGAGATGATGTTCCCCTGGGGGCCGGGATCGGCCTTTGCCATGGCGCAGATCATTACCAACGCGATGGGCGACGAACTGGGTACCAATATTTCGGTGGTTTCTACCCCGGGTGCGGCAGGCGTCAAATCCTTCAACACCGCATTGGAAAAACCGGCCGACGGCTACACGCTGATCGATGGCTGGGTGGCACCTCTGGTGCTACAACCTCTGGCTGGAAATACCGAATTTACCCACACCGATTTCACTCCGCTGTGGTCGGCCACTCGCGTGCCGTTCGCCGTGGTGGTGCGCAAGGACGACGAGCGTTTCCCCGATTACGACGCGTTCATCCAGTACCTCAAGGACAACCCCGGCAAGGCGCGCTACTCCTCCGGCTCGATCGGCAACATCCCTCATATGGTTCTGGCCAAGATGATGCAGACCGAAGGCGTATATGCCCGCAACATTCCCTATCCGCAGGACGGCGACGCCTTCAAGGATCTGCGTGGTGGGCTGCTTGACTTCAGCTTCAATGACCCGATCACCTTTCAAAGCAACAAGGACGCCTTCAAGACGCTTGTGGCCTTTACCAACGAAAAGGATGTTGCGGCTGCATATGACGAAAACACCCCAACGCTCGACGATCTGGGCCTCGACATCGGGCTGACCGGACTGGCGCCATCCGGCTGGAACTGGTTCCTTGTGCACAAGGACACACCAGAAGAGATCGTGGCTACGCTCAATACCGCAATGGAAGCCGCCCTGAACCGTCCCGAAGTACAGGAACGGCTGAAAGCAGCAGGCTTCCTGCCTACGATGTATCCGCCAGAGCGCTACGAAGAAATCGTCGGCCCGATCGGGGATCAGATCGCGGCAGCAAAGGATGCCATCACTTGGGAAGCTGAACAGCTCGCAAAATAATCACGCAAGAGTGCTGGGTTGCCCCGGACCCTTTCGGGGCGGCCCTCTTTACGACCTGGGAGGCGAGGATGACAGAAAGTGCAACAGAGAGTGGCCAGGTAAGCCGGGTGGCGCTTGGTGAATGGCTTATGCTGGCCGCGTTCATTGCGCTTGGGATCTTCGTCTACCAGCAAATCAACGGCCCCTTGACCGCCCAGGGCAATGCCAGCGGCGACCCAGTCAATAATGCCGCGCTGTTTCCACGGCTGGTGGCCAATCTCATTCTCGGGCTCAGCGCCCTGCAACTGGTCCAGCTGTTGCGCCGAAAGGTCCGGTTGAGCGCAGAATTCCGTTATAAGGCGACGGGCGATTCCGCGTGGCGTTGCCTTGCGTGTTTCGGCATGTTGCTCGCCTATCTGTTTGCGTTGCCGCTGGCTGGTTTTTACCCCGCGACCGCTGCTTTCCTGCTGGCGCTGGTCGTGCTGCTCAAGGCCCGCCCGATTTGGTTCGCGGTGCTGGTGGCTGTGCTGATTACGTTCGTTGTCGGCTACGTTTTTGAAGAGCTGTTACGTGTGGTTCTTCCACAGGGTCGGCTCGGCCTCTCGTTTTAAGGACGCGCGCCATGTTCGACATTCTTCTTGCAGGGCTGGACAGCTTTCAATCGTGGCAGGTGATCGGAGGGGTCATACTTGGCACTGTGATCGGCATGGTGGTTGGCGTCCTGCCTGGTCTTGGTCCGTTGATCGGCATTATCCTGATGTTGCCGGTGACCTTTCACATGCAGCCGGTGGCGGGCATGGGCATGTTGATGTCGATCTTTGTCGCGGGCTCCTGCGGGGGGGCGATCTCGGCCATCGTGCTGCGCATTCCTGGCACGCCTTTGGCCGCTGCGACGCTGCTGGACGGCTATCCGATGGCTAGGAATGGCCGAGCCGCCGATGCCATTGGTCTGGCCATTGCCTCCTCTGCACTTGCCGGAGTCCTCGGCGGGGTTGTGATGATCCTCGGCGCGCCTGCGCTCGCCTCTGTCGCCACAAATTTCGGGCCACCAGAGTATTTTGCGCTGGCGATTACCGGGCTTCTGTCAATCTCGGTCGTCTCGAATGAAAGCACGATCAAAGGATTGATGACCGGCGCTCTTGGCGTGCTGATCGCCATGGTCGGGTCCGATCCGCTGTCCAACGCCGCGCGCTTTACCTTCGGAACCAATGCGCTGTCAGGTGGCATCAATATTGTTGCGATCATTGTCGGACTTTTTGCCCTGTCCGAGGCGGCTGTTCAGATCCTCGAAGGGGGCCTTCGCAAGAAGCCCGAGGTGCAATCCGTCCGCGTCTCGCTGGGCTCGCTATGGATGGCGCTGCGGCATTGGAAGAACTTGTTGCGCTCTTCAGCCATAGGCGTCTTTTTTGGCGCGCTTCCGGGCGCGTCTGGCATCATTGCGTCCTTTACCGCCTATGCCATTGCCCGCAGTCGCCCCCTGAAGGGCGACGCTCCTTACGGCGAAGGTGCCGAAGGCGGTGTGGTCGCAACGGAATCCGCCAATAACGCGGCCTGCGGCGGAGCGATGATCCCGACCTTGGCGCTAGCGATCCCGGGGGATGCCGCCACGGCGGTGTTATTGGGGGCATTGCTGCTTTTGGGCCTGGTTCCAGGGCCACAGATGTTCGCCCTGTCCGGTGATGCGGTGGGCGGAATTTTTCTGGCTTTCCTGGTGTCCAACATCGTTCTGTTCTTTGTCGGGATGCTGATGACGCCGCTCTTCGTGCGCGTGCTGAGGGTGCGTAAGCAATATTTGGTGCCGGTGGTGCTCTTGCTATCGATCGTCGGCGTCTATTCAGTGCAGTCGCGGGTCGATGACCTCTGGGTGATGCTGGTCTTCGGCATGTTGGGCTTTGGCCTGCGCCGCTATGGCTACCCGCTGGCGCCAATCGTGATTGGGCTGATCCTCGGCCCGATTGCCGAGGGCAGCTACCGCCGCACTCTGCTGTTTTCCGACAATGGGCCATGGTTCATTCTTGAGCGGCCCATCGCCAGCACCATCCTTGCCATCGACATTATTGTGTTGATCTTGACGCTGACCCCGTCTTCGCTGCGCCAGCGTGCGTTCACGCTCTTCCGAAAGTGGCGCGCATAAAAGCAAGGGCACGACGCGCCGCCCGGCGCGCGATGGCCATTACGGCAAACTCGCTTGCGGTCCACCAGTGACGCTACTGTCCCGTTTTCCCCAGACAGCTTGATAGAGCCGAAAACTGCCGCGCCGCTGAGACCAACTTCCTTCGAAAAGTCAGAAATGTCAGCCATCGAAGTCCTGTCGGAGATCTCCGAGGGTGTAAGACAGGCCTGCCGCATTCCGCCATATTCGCAGATTGATTTGGGCGGCCAAACCTGCAATACTCTCGCTATAGTTGTGCAAAAGAAATTTGAGGACCGTATGATGTCCGTCAGTCGCATCGTCGCGGCCGTTTTTTCAGCCGCCCTTCTTTGTTCCAGCGTGGGAAACGCTCAGCCGCTGTCGGATGAGGTCTTGCGCCAAGCTCTTCATCAGGCTGCCAAAACCGGACACGAGCCGCTATCTTATGGTGCTGCCCGAGGCGCGCTGGAGATTATCCACCGTGATCCGGATCATCTGGGAAACATCCTGCTGTTCTACACCGGCCGCTCGCAGGACGTGGACAAATGGGTGAGCTCAGACAGCCAGGATGGCTGGAACCGAGAGCATCTCTGGCCGCAGTCGCGTGGCATGCGCAGCCATCCGATGAAGGGTGACCTGCACAATCTCAGACCGACCGATGCCAGTGTCAATCAGCGCCGGGGCAATCTCAACTTCGACAACGGTGGCTCTGCCGAAGGAGAGGCGCCCGATACGTTTCTGGACGCTGACAGCTTTGAGCCGCGCGACGATGTCAAAGGCGATGTGGCGCGTGCGTTGTTCTATGTCGATGTCCGCTATGACGGCGACGATGCAGAGCCCGACCTTGAACTGGTGGATGCCTCGACACCGACGGGCGGCCACACGCTCGGTGACCTCTGCACCTTGCTCGAATGGCATCTCGCAGATCCCATATCGGCCGAGGAGCACGCCCAGAACGACGCGGTGGAAGGGTTCCAAGGGAACCGTAACCCGTTCATCGATACCCCCGAACAGGCCGTCGCGCTTTATGGGGCGTCTTGTGGCGTGCCGGGTGATGGCAACGATGGAGATGGCGAAAATACCTCCCTGACGATCGCGACCTGGAACATCGCCAACCTGCATCATGAAAGCGGGGTTGCACTGCGCGACGGCGCCGCGGCCCGCGATGATATCGACTATGACCGGCTTGCAGCCTTCGCGCAAAGCAGAGCCTGGGATATTGTTGCCCTGCAAGAGGTTGGTTCTCCACAGGCCGTGCGGCGCATTTTCCCGGAAGACCAGTACCACTTGGTGATCTCGGACCGTTACATACCCGGTGCCGAAAATCGACCGGCGGAAGAGCGAGACATCTACACGGCGATTGTGTTCGCCAAGTCAGCTTTCGCTACGATCCCAGAAACGCATGGCTTTGCGGCCCTCTCCATAGATCACGTGGGCTTTGACCGGGACGGCACTGCCAGCACTCGTCCGACCCGGGCGGCGATCATCACCGAGGTGTCGATCAATGGCGAAATGGTCAAGATCATGGGCGTGCATCTGAAATCGGCCTGCCACGGCTGGTCGCTTGATCCCGTTACCGATCAGAGCCCGGTAGACAGACATCCGTTCACAAGTCGCTTCGATTGCCGGACATTGGCCGCCCAACGCGCCATATTGGAAAGCTGGATCGAGCAACAGGCTGCGATGGGCACTACGACACTCGTTCTGGGCGATTTTAACCGACGCCTCAACGCCACTGATGACACGAGCCAGCCAAACGATGATTTCTGGCGTGACCTGAATGATGGCGCACCAAGCGGCCTAACCCTTGAAAAGGGCCCGGGCGGCATCGACACGGTCTGCTGGCCCAACCACAGCAATCGGTTCGAAGATCACATAGACTTCGTGGTTTACGATTCTGGTCTTGCCGACCTGGCCGCGCTAGGCGGCCCTCAGAAGGTCAGCATGGGGTTCGAGGGCGACCCGCGCTATGCCGCGCAAGATCGGCAACGGATGTCTGATCACTGCCCGGTCGAGATGAAGATGCAGTGGGAGTGAGCTTGTCAGCAGCGTGTATCTAACTGCGCGATCCCGATGATCTTCGCGTCGCAGTGGCGGAAGCACTTCGCACAGTACGTCCAGCTTTTGGCCCGGCTACGGTCCAGAGAGCAAACCCCTAGGTTGAGGTCGAACTGCGCCTTAGCCCAGATGGCTTTGTGGGCGAGTGCGCGCCCGCAATGCACGCTTGGATTACTGGCACGTTCCACTGGGACTGCGACATGTGCCATTTGGTTCCAAGGGCGGGGCCCACCCGTAACTCCTGTCACCTGACCTCCTTGGCATGGTCAACTGTTCAAAATTGCTTCAGTTGGTACGAATAAAGCGTGATCAGAACATCATGCAATCGGCGCCTGGCGGTAACGCTGAAGCGCCTTCCGGCAGTGTGGGGGTGTAGTCGAAGGTGACAATCTCTGCGCCGCCGTCGAAGGCCACAAAGAGCTGGTTCGACCCGGGCCGGATGGCGATGCCCTCAGGATCTGTGCCGAATTCGAGCAGGTTGGCCTGAGCCAGAAGCTGTCCGTCGGATGTGAACTCATACAGGCTGTTCGAGCCTTCCCAATCGTCAACGATCAGCAAATGACCGGTGCGGGGATCGATGGCAATGCCTTGCGCCTCGCTGAGCGGTGGGGTCAGCGTCATGGTGTCGACCCTGGCTGTCAGCCGACCTTCGGCATCAAACCAGGACAGTCTCTCCGGGTCGTCTTCGACGGTGACGATTGTCCCATTGGCGGTGACGGCAATGCCTTCAGTATCCGCCGCTCCGCCAGACAAGCCGAAAGGCGCGTCCAACGGCTCGCCATCCTTGGTCACCCGCTGGAGAAGACCAAACCCATCCCCCACCAACAAATGATCTCCCTCGATGGCAATCGCCTTTATTCGAAATAGGTCACTTCTGATGCGCCGCAACTCGTCGCCTTGAAGCGTAACCAATACGGCCTCGGGGCCCTCATTGGCGATCCACAAGCCGCAGAAGGTGGGGTCGTAGTCCAGGCTGGCTGGTTGGTTCAGGTCATAGCGCCCCGTCTCGCGCAGCTCCAATGCGGCGGCCGAAAGGGGGATTGAACCTAACAGGATCAAAGTCAGTTTTCCGAACATCCTGAACCTCGCGAACTGTTTCTCGAAAAAGTTGCCCCAACCTGAGACAATATACGTCGAAAACCGGGCTCTGTCCTCACGTCTCGGTCAGAGCTATCTGCCACTAAGTGGCGCTGTCGCGTGTCCGTGAATTGTCTGATGTCAGCACCTGTCGGTCAGAATTGAGATTTGAACAACGGCGGATTTCTTGTTCGTCGTAGCTTTCAAGGAGCGAAGATGAACAAGAATCCTGGAACATCAAAAGACGCGGCTGACAAGCTGGTCAAGAACATCCGCAGCAAGACCTATTCGGCTGAGGAGCAGATCCGCATAGTGCTGGCGGGCTTCGTGGCGAAGAGAGCATCTCAGCGTTGTGCCGCCGTGAAGGCATTTCGGAGAGCCTGTATTACAGTCGGTCCAAGGAACTACTGGAGGCAAGAAAGCGTGGTCTATCTGGTAATCCGGCGCGCCAGGTGACATCGCGCGGAGTGAAGGATTTGCGCGTTTAAGCGTTAGCTTTGAAGAAATGCCTGACTGATCTCATGCGGGCCGAGGGTCTGACCGACACGATCGAGTTGGCTCTGGCACATTGGGTTGCGACCAAGCCGTCGTCCGGCAAAAGCCACGTCTGCAGAATAACGACGGGACCTGTTACATCTCTGGCGATCTGTCCAAGTGGCTGGGCAATCAGAAGATGGACCACGTTTGGGGTGCCCCGATCCATCCGCGAACCCAGTGCGAATTCGAGCATTTGCACCAAACCATGAAGAACCGGGTTCTGCTGGAGAATTACCACCCGCCCGGCGATCTCGATCGTCAGATCGAGGCCTTCGTCGAGTATCAAAACAACCAGCGCTACCACGAGAGTCTGAGAAACGTCACACCCGCTGATGTCAACTTCGGGCGCGACAAATACATTCTCAGAGAAAGGAAAAAGATCAAGAAACTGGCAATCCAACAGCGCCGCCACCAAGCGCACCATTCATTGATTGCAGGCTCGGGGGCGTCGTCACGTTAACTCACCGAGTTTGCAAGTTGGCATGCCGTTCGTTGATCAAGCTGCATGTGCCGCGGATTTCCACGCCTCAAATGCTTCGAGC
>NZ_SLZU01000037.1 GCF_004342065.1 Primorskyibacter sedentarius
ATCTTGGGGAACGTGATCTTCCAACGAGAACTCATAAAACAACGCCGCCTGCGCTTCCTGTCTCGGTCCCAACATCCGTCAATCCTCCCGCTCGCGAGAAGAATTGAATCAGCAGTTCACTCGCCGATCAAGCACGAGTTTTTCAACAAAATAAGCCCTTAGTGAAACAAGTGTATCTCCCGATTAATCCTTTTGATAATACAACAACATGTTTGTCATTGGCCTTTCAAAATTGATCAATCGTAACCTGATCCACTTCTTTGATCAAAGTCGTATCAGGTATATGATCTTTGTGTTTCCCGCTTACCAAATCTTAGCATTCATCGGCATCGCTGCAGTTGTCTTTTCATTTGAAGCAGCAAGCACATCGCTTTACTTTATGCCGATAGGGTTGATCTTGGCCATCTTCATGGGTGTTCCTATTTTCGCAAGTTGGCATCTCTCGTGCCTCCTATTCGGCATTGGATATTTCGGATTCTTTGCAAGGCTCGGAATTCCATTTATGCCTTGGGTAACAAGGCATCTTGAGGGGGCTGTAAATTGGTTCAGGCCTGTGCGGTAGGTACCGATCTTTGACTTCTTCAACTGTCACTTTGTCCGCATGGCGGACAACCACCGTTTGCGCAGATCACCCCTCAAAAAAAATCGCCGGGCAGATGATGCGCCCGGCGTTTGAAATGTTACGTGATCTGGTCGCTTACTGATCCAGGAAAGACCGCAGTTTACGCGACCGCGACGGGTGCTTGAGCTTGCGCAGCGCCTTGGCCTCGATCTGGCGGATCCGTTCGCGGGTCACGCTGAATTGCTGGCCGACCTCTTCGAGCGTATGATCGGTGTTCATGCCGATGCCGAACCGCATCCGAAGCACACGTTCCTCGCGCGGGGTCAAAGACGACAGAACCCGTGTCGTGGTTTCCTTCAGGTTATCCTGAATGGCGGCATCCAGCGGCAGGACGGCGTTCTTGTCCTCGATGAAATCGCCAAGCTGGCTGTCTTCCTCGTCGCCGATGGGCGTTTCCAGCGAAATCGGCTCCTTGGCGATCTTCATCACCTTGCGAACCTTTTCCAGCGGCATCTGCAGCTTTTCGGCCAGCTCTTCCGGAGTCGGCTCGCGGCCGATCTCGTGCAGCATCTGGCGACCGGTGCGGACCAGCTTGTTGATCGTCTCGATCATGTGGACCGGAATACGGATCGTGCGCGCCTGATCGGCAATCGAGCGGGTGATCGCCTGACGGATCCACCATGTGGCATAGGTCGAGAATTTATACCCGCGACGGTATTCGAACTTGTCCACGGCCTTCATCAGGCCGATGTTGCCTTCCTGAATAAGGTCAAGGAACTGCAGCCCGCGATTGGTGTATTTCTTGGCGATCGAGATCACCAGACGCAGGTTCGCCTCGACCATTTCCTTCTTGGCCAGCCGGGCTTCTTTCTCGCCCTTTTGGACCTGCTGCACGATGCGGCGGAATTCAGAGATATCCAGACCGACATACTGGCCGACCTGCGCCATGTCGGCGCGCAGCTCTTCGACTTTCTCGGTCGAGCGTTCGATGAACATCTGCCAGCCGCGACCGGCCTTCTCGCCCATCTCTTCAAGCCAGTTCGGGTCCAGCTCGCGCCCGCGATAGGCATCGATGAATTCACGGCGGTTGATGCGGGCCTGATCGGCCAGCTTCACCATCGCGCTGTCGATCTGCATGATCCGGCGGTTGATGCCGTATAGCTGGTCGATCAGCGCCTCGATCCGGTTGTTGTGCAGGTGCAGCTCGTTCACCAGCAGCACGATTTCGGCGCGCAGCGTCTGATAGGTCTGCTCGTCGCCCTTCGAGAAAGACCCGTCTTCGTTCAGCGTCGCCGAGATCCGGCTGTCCTGCATCGCGGCCAGATCTTCGTAATCGCGCGCAATCCGGTCGAGCGTTTCCAGAACGCGCGGCTTCAGCGCGCTTTCCATCGCGGCCAGCGACATGTTGGCCTGCTCATCCTCGTCGTCGTCGTCATCCTTGGCAATCGGGTTGCCGTCGGCGTCCAGTTCCGGCTCGTCCGACTTGGGCGTGGCGGCGGCGGCGCCGTTCAGCTCGGAGGGTTGCACAACCGGTTCGGACAGATCGCCATCCTCGCCCATCTGCGTGCCAAAGGTGGTCTCAAGGTCGATCACGTCGCGCAGGAGGATGTCCTCGGACAGAAGTTCCTCGCGCCAGATGGTGATCGCCTGGAAGGTCAGCGGGCTTTCGCAAAGCCCCGCGATCATCGTGTTGCGCCCGGCCTCGATCCGCTTGGCGATGGCAATCTCGCCTTCGCGGCTGAGCAGTTCGACAGAGCCCATCTCGCGCAGGTACATGCGCACCGGATCGTCGGTCCGGTCAAGCTTTTCGCCCGTGCCGGAGGCCAGCGCCAGTTCCTTGGCCTGCGAGGTCGTCGCGAGCTCAGTCGAGCCCTTGTCGTCCTCGGCCTCTTCATCCTCTTCGGTGACCTGGATGCCCATCTCCGACAGCATCGACATCACATCCTCGATCTGGTCAGAGCTGACCTGATCGGGAGGCAAAACTTCGTTAAGCTGGTCATAGGTGATGTAGCCGCGCTCGCGCGCTTCGGCGATCATTTTCTTGACGGCGGCCTGGCTCATGTCGAGCGAGATTTCGCCGTCCCCCTCTTCCGAAGTGCGGTCGTCGTTGCTGGTATCTTTGGCTGCCATTCGGGGCTCCTGTCAGGGGCTGGTCTGGGCGGGCGATTCTGCACAGGCGATTCGTTGGTGCGAATCAATAGCGCGATTCGGCGATTCGCACACCCTATTGCCGTAGTTTCTTTACTTTTCACTTACCAAAATCGGCTCAACGGCCTTTCTTGGCGTATTCTATGCGTTCAAGCAACGCGTCCAACGCGCTGCGTTCGTCCCGATCGATTCGCGCACCGTTCGGACCGACATCGTATTCCGTGCTGTCCGCCTGCTGGCTGCGCTCTGCCAGGTGGCGGGCTTTCGCGGCCTGTCCAAGGCGCCAGGTCACGGCCTCGTCTGCAAGCCCTTCAAGATCTTCCTCAGCTTCGGCCAGTTCGGCCTGCAAACCGGCATTGGCCGACAATTTGGCAAGTTCCTCTGCCACGGTCAGCCGCGCAAGCTCTGCATCGCCGGGTCTGCGTATGCAGGGCGTTACCGCGACATGGCGTGCCGAAAGCAGGGTTTCAAGGGGCTCTGGCCCCAGATTATGCAAAATCTCTTCGCGCAGCGCCCCCGCTTCGAGCCCGGCATGGCGCAGCAACAGATCGCGAAGTGCGGCGTGATCGGGGTCGGTGCAGGACATCCGCTCCAGCTCCGGTTCGAATTCCTCGATCAGATCGGGGCAGCAAATCAGGGCAGCCAGCACGACGGCAACGCGCAGCCGGGTATCGGCGCCTTCGCCCGCAGCAACCAGCATGGACCGCCGCGTCGTCGCCTGCGGCAGCGCCGCCTCGCGCTTGTCACGGAAGCCGCCCTTCCATTTCTGTGGCTTGCGGGCGGGGCGGAACAATTGCCAGCGCAGTTCCTTGATGGCCTCGCCATAATGGCCGCGCACAGAGGGATCGCGGATCAGCTTGATCTTCTCGCGCAGCACCTTGTCCAGCGCCGCCCTGCGTTCGGGGCTGTCAAAGTTCTGGCCGTCGGTTTCGCGCTGCCACAGCAGGCTGACCATCGGCAGCGCTGCATCCAGCACCTTTTGCACGCCCGCAGCCCCGGACGCGCGGATGACGTCATCGGGGTCCTTGCCCTGCGGCATCAGCGCAAAGCGCAGCGATTTGCCCGCCTCCAGCAGCGGCAAAGCCAGATCAATCACCCGGTAGGCGGCACGCAGGCCCGCCGTGTCGCCATCCAGCGCAATCACCGGCTCGTCCGAGATCCGCCACATCAGCTGCAACTGCTCTTCGGTCACCGCCGTGCCAAGCGGCGCCACAGAGGCGCCAAAGCCCGCCGCACTCAACGCGATCACATCCATGTAGCCTTCGGCCACGATCAGCGGCGCGCCCTTGCCGGACGCCTCGCGCGCGGGGCCCATGTTGTACAGGTTGCGCCCCTTGTCGAACAGCAGCGTTTCCGGAGAGTTCAGGTATTTGGCGTTGTCATTGGGGTCCATCGCCCGGCCGCCGAACGCAATACACCGCCCGCGCGCATCGCGGATCGGGAACATGATGCGGTTGCGGAACGTGTCATAGGGCTTGCCCCCCTTGGTGGACGCCTTGGCCAACCCGCAATCCAGTATCATCTGTTCAGAGATGCCCTTGCCGCGCAGATGGTCCCACAACCCCTGCCAGCCGTCGGGCGCAAAGCCGATGCCGAACTGGTCGCGCGTCGCATCCGCCATGCGCCGCCGGTCAAGATAGTCGCGCGCGGCCGCCCCGGCCCCGGTCTTCAGCTGCATGATGAAGAACTGCGCTGCCTGTTCCATCACCTTCGCAAGCTCTGTCCGGTGATCGGCCTTTTCCTGCGCTTTCGGATCGCGGGCGGGCATGGGCATCCCGGCCTCACCGGCCAGAATCTCTATCGCCTCCATGAAGCCCACATTCTCTGTCTCGCGGACAAAGGAGATGGCATCGCCCTTCGCGTGACAGCCAAAGCAATAGTAGAATCCCTTGCGGTCATCGACGTGAAAGCTGGCGCTCTTTTCCTGGTGGAACGGGCATGGCGCCCACATGTCGCCCTTGCCCTGGTTGGACTTGCGCGTGTCCCACATGACCTTGCGCCCGACGACCTGAGACAAGCTCAGCCGGGTGCGCAATTCGTCCAGGAAACCAGGGGGCAGACTCATGTCCTGAATATCGGCGCAGCCACGCGCAGAGTCCAGATGCCGCGTGACGTGACCGGGGGTTCGGGATTTATTGCGCGGCCATGCACTGTTCGAGATATTGCGCGCGCACGTCGTCGCCCAGCTGTGCCTTGTCGACCGCGTAGATATATTCGACCATCGGTTCCACGGCCGCTTCGTACTTGCGATTGGTGTCGGTCAGGGCGGCGCGGGTCGTGCGTAGCGCCCTGCCCTTGCGCTTGCCGTCGCGGCGCAGATCGGCAACCGACTGGAACAGGTCCGCCTGAATGCCGCATTCGGTCGCCTTGTCAGATTGCGCCATCGCGGGGGCGGCAAGGAAACTGGCGCAAAGCGCGGCGGCGAGGGTGATCTTCATTTTTGGTCGCTCCTGTCGTGTTGAGCTGCGAAATAGCCACGAAGGGCAGCAATGTCACCCGCCCTTGCGCGCAGCGACCGAGTTCATGGCAAGCTCCAGCTCATGCACCAGCGTCTTCGCCATGGAACGGAAGCCGAGGATAAGGAACGCATCGTCGCCCGTGCGCGTGAGGCTGACATGGGCATGTCCCAGAAGGCTGCGGGCGGTGTGGCCCGTTTCGAACTGCGACGCGCGCGTATCAACGGGGACAAGCCGGGCCAGCACATCCTCTGCCCCGTCCCCCGCCAGCCGCAGCGCCACCCAGGCATCGCTTTGATCGGTGAGTGCGGCATGCTCGCGCAGCCCCTGCGCAGGTTCCGGCCCGATCAGCAGCGCATGGGCATGGCCGAACCAGATCAGCCGCGCGCCATCCGTCTGCGTACTGCGATTCGGCGCGGGCCAGCCAAGCCCGTGGGCCTGCTGCAAGGCTGCCCCTAACGCGCCTTCTGCCCCACGACGAGGCGAGAGGGAGGTCAGCGCGCCAAAGCTTTCCTCTGTCAGGGAGAGGTCGGCGATGCGGACGGGCACGAGGCCCGCAGCGGGGCGGGATGCGATGAGTTCAGCCACGCAGACGTCCTCCCTCGGGGTCAAAGGCAACGGGGTCCGTCACTTCGCAGAGCGCGTCGATCCCGCGCAGGTGATCGACCATGCGGATATGCTCGCCATGCCGCGCGCGGCCCCGCTTCAGGAAGGCCAGCGCCCGGGTTTCCCCCAAAGTGGGCGAGAAACAGGCCGAGGTGACATAGCCTTGGGCATTCTCGCGCAAGGGCGCGGCCCCGGCGTCAAAGAGATGCGCGCCGGCGGTCAGCTGTTTGACATCGCCCACGGGGCGCAGCCCCACCATCTGTTCGCGGTCGGGATCGGTCAGGCCGGGGCGGCTCGCCGCCACCCTGCCGATGCAGTCCTTGGCCGCGATCATCCGCCCCATGCCGATATCGCCCGCCGTGGTCCTGCCGTGGATCTCTGCATGGGTGATATGCCCCTTCTCGATCCTGAGCACGTTCAGCGCCTCCATCCCGTAGGCACCGCCGCCCAGGCCTTCGGCGCGCGCGACGAGTTCGCGAAACAGCGCCTCGCCAAAGCGGGCGGGGACGGCGATCTCGTAGGCGTGTTCGCCCGAGAAGGAGATGCGGAACAGGCGTGCCGCGACGCCCATCACCGACACATCCCCGCAGGCCATGAAGGGAAAGCTGTCATTGTCCACAGGCGCATCCAGCAGCCCGTTCAGCAATTCCCGGGACTTTGGCCCCGCCACGGCAAACTGCGCCCATTGCTCGGTGACAGAGATCATCGAGACATCCAGTTCGGGCCGCAGCACCTGATGCACGAATTCCAGATGCCGCATCACGGGTCCTGCGGCGGCGGTCGTGGTGGTCATCACGAAATGTTCCGGCCCCAGCCGCGCGGTGGTGCCGTCATCCATGACAAAGCCATCCTCGCGCAGCATCAGCCCATAGCGCACGCGCCCTTCTTTCAGCGTGCTGAACCGGTTGGCATAGACCAGATCCAGCAGCGCCGCCGCATCCGGCCCCTGAATATCGATCTTGCCTAGGGTCGAGACGTCGCAGATGCCCACGGCCTCGCGGACCATTTGCACCTCGCGGTCGCAGGATTGCCGCCAATGCGTCTCGGATCGCAGCGGGAAATAGCTGGGCCGATACCAAAGCCCCGCCTCGATCATCGGCGCGCCCATCCCCACGGCTGCACGATGCGAGGTGGTGAAACGTTCGGGGGCAAAGCCCTTGCCCTCGGCCCCCGCCCCCATCGCAGCGATGCTGACCGGGCTGTAGGGCGGGCGGAATGTCGTGGTGCCCGTGCCGGGGATGGTCTGGCCCGTCGCATCCGCCAGCACGGCCAGCGCGTTCACGTTGGAATTCTTGCCCTGATCGGGCGCCATGCCCTGCGTCGTGTACCGCTTCATATGCTCGACAGAGCGGAAATTCTCCTGCGCGGCCTGCGCCACATCCTTGACCGTCACGTCGTTCTGGAAATCCAGCCAGGCCCGGCCCTTGCCCGGCACGGACCAGAGCGGCGTGATGTTGTACTGCGCCTCTGGTGCCTCGGGCAGGTCCACCGCTTTTGGCGTCATGCCCAGCGCGCCCAGCGCTTCCTCTGCCGCAGCACGCCCCTCGGACAGGCAGGCGCCCAGCGTGAACGCGCCGTTGCAGGCCCCCGCCGCGCGCAGCCCCGGCACGGCACCGGGCGTTGGCACGAAAGCCGCAATATCGCGTTGCCATTCGGGCCTGCCACCCAGATGGCAGGTCAGGTGCAGCGACGGGTTCCACCCGCCCGAGACGGCAAGACAATCGACCGCAAGCCGTTCTGTCCCCACAGGCGTGCGCAGGGTGATCGCCTCCAGCCTCTTGCGGCCATGCGCATTGCAGACCTGCGTGCCGGTCCAGACCCGGAAATCACCGCTTGGCACCACATCATGGCGGCTGTCGATCAACCCCACGACATTCACACCCGCCGCCACCAGTTCCGAGGCCAGCACATGCGCCCCGTCATTGTTGCCGAACACCGCGACCCGTTTGCCCGGCACCACGCCCCACCGGTGAAGATAAGCGCGCACGGCACTTGCCATCATCACGCCGGGGCGGTCATTGTTGCGAAAGGCCACTGGGCGTTCCAGCGCGCCTGCCGCCAGAACCGCGCGCTTTGCCACGATGCGCCAGAAACATTCGCGCGGAAGCCCGTTCGGATCGGCCAGATGCAGCGACACCCGCTCCAACGCGCCAAAGGTGCCCTGATCGTAGGCCCCGGTCACGGTGGTGCGCGGCATCAGCCGAACATTGGGCAGGCTTTCCAGCTCTGCAAGAATTCCGGCGGCCCATTCCGGCCCCGGCTCCGCCCCTTTGGCCAGCAGACGCCCGCCCATGCGGAAATCTTCATCGGCCAGGATGACATCGGCGCCGCTGCGCCCTGCAACCAAGGCAGCGGTGAGCCCCGCAGGGCCCGCCCCGATCACCAGCAGATCACAGAAGGCAAAGGCCTTCTCGCTCCGCTCGGGCGCAGGTCTTCCCGACAAGGCACCCAGCCCGGCGGCGCGGCGAATGAGCGGCTCGTAAACCCGTTCCCACCAGCCGCGCGGTCCCATGAAGGTCTTGTAATAGAACCCGGCCCCCAGAAACGGTGCCGCCAGATCGTTCAGCGCCAGCAGATCCCAGTCAAGCGAGGGCCAGCGGTTCTGGCTGAACGCCTCTAACCCGTCAAAGACCTCCTGCACGGTGGCGCGGGTGTTGGGCGTGGCCGCGGCACCGCGCCCGATGGTGACCAGCGCATTGGGCTCTTCCGGCCCGGCTGTCATCACTCCGCGCGGACGATGATACTTGAACGACCGCCCCACCAGCGCCACGTCATTGGCCAGCAGCGCAGAGGCCAGCGTGTCGCCTTCGCGCCCCTCGTAACGCCGACCATCAAAGCTGAACGATACCGGGCGCACGCCCGGCCCCCTGCCCGCGATCCTCATGCCGTGGCCCCGCGCGCCAGTTCTGCGCCAAGCACCGCGTGGCTGACCGTGTTTCGCGTGACCACCAGCCAGGCGCCACAGCCCGCCTCGTGCTGCCACAGGTCGCGCGTCTCACCGGCCGGGTTTTCGCGGTTGTGCAGGTAATCGTCCCAGCCCGCGCCCCATTCCTCATCGGATGGCCGCGGCAAGGCCGCCCCCACATAGGTGAACTCGCGCCGGTCGCGCGTCCCGCAGATCGGACAGGGTATCCTCATGCGCTTTTCCCTGCGTCTTGCTGGCAATGATATTTCCGCCGGAGGTGTCGTGACATCTCACCCATCCCTAATGCAGATTGTGCTGGGACCCGGTCCCTTCTTCGTCCAACAACCCGTGCCCCGTGCGGAAACGGTCCAGCCGGAACCCGGCGGCGGGCGCGTGGTGACGATCCTGCGCGATCAGATGCGCAAAGGAGAACCCCGACCCCGGCACTGCCTTGAACCCGCCGTAACACCAGCCGCAATCGATATAGAGCCCGTCCACGCCGGTCTTGTCGATGATGGGTGATCCGTCTGCCGTCATGTCCATGATCCCGCCCCAGCTGCGCAGAACGCGGGCGCGGCCGATCATCGGCATCAGCGTCATCCCGGCCTCCATCACATGTTCGACCATCGGCAGGTTGCCGCGCGCCGCATAGGATGCGTAGAAATCCAGATCGCCGCCAAAGACCAGCCCACCCTTGTCGGACTGGCTGATATAGAAATGCCCCATGCCAAAGCTGATCACGTGGTCGATGACGGGTTTCAGCCCCTCGGTCACGAAGGCCTGCAGCACGTGGCTTTCAATGGGCAGGCGCATGCCCGCCATCGCCGCCACCTGACCGGAGCGTCCGGCCACCACGATGCCCACCTTCTTTGCGCGGATCGCACCGCGAGACGTCTGCACACCGCGCACCTTGCCGCCTTCGATATCAATGCCGGTGACTTCGCAATTCTGGATCAGGTCGACACCGCGATCCGACGCACCGCGCGCATAGCCCCAGGCCACCGCATCGTGCCGCGCCGTGCCGCCGCGTGGATGGTATAGGCCGCCATAGATCGGGAAACGGCCATTGTCGAAATCGAGGTAAGGCAGATGTTTGCGCACACCCTCGCGGTCCAGCAGGACGGCGTCGTCGCCCTGATTGATCATCGCATTGCCCCGCCGGGCAAAGGCATCACGCTGCCCGTCGGAATGGAACAGGTTGATCAGCCCGCGCTGCGAATGCATGACGTTGTAGTTGAGCTCGTCCTCCATCCCTTCCCACAGCTTCAGGGAATGGCTGTAGAATTCAGAATTGCCCGGCAGGAAGTAGTTGGCCCGGACGATGGTGGTGTTGCGCCCGACATTGCCGCCGCCAAGATAGCCCTTCTCCAGCACCGCGACATTGGTCAGGCCGTGCTCTTTCGCCAGATAGAACGCCGTGGCCAACCCGTGCCCGCCGCCGCCGATGATGACGATGTCATATTCTGGCTTCGGCTCGGGGTCGCGCCAATGCGGCGTCCAGCCCTTGTTGCCGGTCAGCCCTTCCTTCAACACTTTCAGCGCCGAAAATCGCATACCCTCTCCACTGCAAGTGCCTTGGCGTTCAGCGCATTTGTAGCAGCCCCGTTCCCGCGCGCCAGTGCCAAACGCGTCCCGTCACGGCCTGCGCGCGACAGTCGCACCGATCCTGGCACCCTGGCCAGCGGAGCTGCCCGGATTAAAGGCGACCTGTGGACACACGCGTAAACGGCACTGGCCCGAACATCTGACATGTCCGGGCCAGCAGCAAACGTGGTGATCAGTCTTCCAGCGCGCAAGGCGTGGGCCGCGGCGCCTGCTGATCGCGGGCAGACGTCGCCGCTTGGCTCAGAGCCCCTTCGCGCGGTAGCTGGCCGCGACCTTGCCGATCGATACGAGATAGGCGGCAGTGCGCAGATCCTCGACATCCTCGCGTTCGTGCCAGACATCGCGCATCGACTGGTAGGCAATGCGCATCGTGTCATCCAGACCCGAGCGCACCAGTTCCAGCTCGTCCGCACCGCGCAGGTACTTGGTCTTGAACTCCGGTGTCATCGACCAGGCATCGCCCAGATAGCGGTCCAGCCGTTCCAGCTCGTCGATGACCAGCTGGTGGCGCGCCTCTTCCTGACGCCGCTGCATCCGGCCAAAGCGGATATGGCTGAGGTTCTTGACCCATTCGAAATAGGACACGGTCACACCGCCGGCATTGGCGTACATGTCGGGGATGATGACGACGCCCTTCTGGCGCAGGATGTCATCCGCACCGGCCGTGATGGGCCCGTTCGCCGCTTCGATGATCAAGGGCGCCTTGATCCGGGCAGCATTGGACAGGTTAATCACCCCTTCCAGTGCCGCAGGGATCAGGATGTCGCAAGCCTCTTCCAGCACCGCGTTGCCTTCGGCGTGATGGGCGGCATCGGGAAAGCCGGAGACGCCGCCATGCTTGACGATCCACTCGCGCACATCCTCGACATTCAGCCCCGCCTCGTTGAACAGTGCCCCGTCCCGTTCGATGATCCCGATGATCTGACAGCCATCCTCTTCGGACAGGAACTTCGCGGCGTGATAGCCCACATTGCCCAGCCCCTGAATGATCACGCGCTTTCCGTCGAGCTTGCCGCTGAGATTGGCCTTCTCGACATCGCGTGCATCGCGGAAGAATTCGCGCAGGGCATATTGCACGCCGCGCCCCGTTGCCTCGACCCGGCCAGAGATACCGCCCGCATTCAAAGGTTTGCCCGTCACACAGGCGCGGGCATTGATGTCGGTGGTGTTCATGCGCGCATACTGGTCGGCGATCCAGGCCATTTCACGCTCGCCCGTGCCCATATCGGGGGCGGGGACGTTCTGGCTGGGATGGATCAGGTCGCGCTTGGCCAACTCATAGGCGAAGCGGCGGGTGATCTGTTCAAGCTCGTGCTCGTCATATTTGCGCGGGTCGATCCGCAGCCCGCCCTTGGAGCCGCCAAACGGAGCCTCCACCAGCGCGCATTTATAGGTCATCAGGGCGGCCAGAGCCTCGACCTCGTCCTGGTTGACCTCCAGCGCGTAGCGGATGCCGCCCTTGACCGGCTCCATATGCTCTGAATGCACCGAACGGTAGCCTGTGAACGTGTGGATCTGGCCGCGCAGCCGCACACCGAAGCGCACCGTATAGGTCGCGTTGCAGACCCGGATCTTCTCCTCCAGCCCCGGCGGCAGGTCCATCTTTGCGACCGCGCGATTGAACATCATGTCCACACTCTGGCGGAATGTCGGTTCGTTGGTTGGCTTCATCTGTCCCTCCCTGGTCATGCAAACGCCGCATCCCCGCAGCTGTCCCATGGCGCGGTGACAATGCGGTTAAAGCACTTGCGAAGCGATGCGACCGCACCTTGGTCCGGCCCTGCCCACCCCTATTCAGAACAGCCTTTGCCGCGTGAGTCGAGACAAATGGAAGCACCCCGCAGCAGAAGGGTCACGCGGGCCGTGGGCCTTTGCGGTGGAACGGAAGGGGTGGGGTCAGACGCGGCCGGCCTTCATCGCCAGGATCATGTCGGCCATGAACTTCGCCTCGGCAGAGGGGATGACGCCCCCGATGGCAACCCGCCGCCCGAGGCGCCACCAGATACCCGGCCGCCATCCGCGCGGCTGCTGGCTCTCTGTCTTGATCATGAAACCGTTGGACGGTTTGAAGGCAAATGCGCCGCGGTCGACATGGGTGATGTCGGACATTCGCGCCAGCAACGTGCCCTCACTGTCGCGCAACTCCTCGCGGGTCAGGACCAACGCGAGCGACGTGGCCCGCCACATCACCTGCCCCGCCCAAAGCGCAAGCGCGCCGCAGATCACGAGGAAAACCTGCCAGCCGATCACCGCGACAGAGGTCAGCGCCACGTAAAGCAGCAACCCGCCAAGTGCCGTCAGGATTGCAACGCCAATCACCCGCCGTGCGGCAGATGCCCCCGCCCTTGCCAAAACCTCGTCGTCCTGCATGCCCGTCCCCCGCACGATACCTTACTCAACCCGTCAGTCGGGATGGCCCAGGATCGGGCCACCCGCGCCCGCATATCGCACCGATGAACGGAAAGCGAGAGCTGCCGCAGACAGTTGGATCTGTGCATTTGCGCACAAGGCCGGTTGGCTTCTCCTGAATTGCCGCACGACGCGCCGCGTCCTACATTACGCGCAGTTCATGCACAAGGAGACACGAGATGTCCCTCAGACCAACTTTGGAAACGCGCAAAGCGACCGCCACAATGGAAGGAGCAGGGGTTCACCTGCACCGCGCCTTCGGCTTTCAGGACCCATCTGAACTGGACCCGTTTCTGCTGTTCGACGATTTCCGCAATGACGTGCCAGAGCATTACCTGCGCGGCTTTCCCTGGCATCCCCATCGGGGGATCGAGACCATCACCTATGTCCTGAACGGCACGGTGGATCATGGTGACAGCCTTGGCAATACCGGTTCGCTTGGGGCGGGTGACGTGCAATGGATGACGGCCGGGTCTGGCATTCTGCATCAGGAAATGCCCAAGGGGAATGCGGACGGACAGATGCACGGCTTTCAGCTTTGGGCCAACCTGCCCTCCTCGCTGAAGATGACGGCGCCGCGCTATCAGGATGTTGCAGGCAAGGAAATCCCCGAGATCATCGATGATGACGGCACCCGCGTGAAGGTCATCATCGGGTCATTCTGGGGCAAGACCGGCCCGGTGGACGGAATCGCCGCGGACCCGCAATATCTGGATGTCTACGTACCGGCAGGCGTGAAAAAGACGCTGCCCGTGGACACTTATCGCCGGGCGTTTGCCTATGTCTTCGAAGGCGCGGGCGCGTTCACGGATGCCGCCGATCCCACCGGCATTCTGCTGGAAAAAGAGGTGAACGGCGCAGAGGTGAACATCCGCGACATGTCCGGAGACCGCACGCTGGTCCGCTTTGGCACGGGCGACAGCATCACCGTGCAGGCGGGTGAACAAGGTGTGCGGTTTCTGCTGATCTCTGGCGCGCCCATTCAGGAACCGGTGGCCTGGCACGGGCCCATCGTGATGAACACCCAGGCAGAGCTGCAACAGGCGATGCGCGATCTGCGCAACGGCACCTTCATCAAGCCTGCGCATTAACCGCCGGTGATCTGCGTTAGTGGCGGGCCTGTCATGGGCCTGCCGTGAAGCGACAAGAACCGGATACCGGGCCGCAAAGTCGGCTTTAGGCACAGCTCAGCTTACGCAGCGGCGCACCATATCCCAATAGATCTGCTCGACCTCTTCCAGCGTCAGACGGCCGGCGCTGCGATACCATGTGTTCACGCCGGTCAGCATGGCGATCACGGCAAGCGTCGCGATCTTGGGGTCGGCCACGGTGAAGGCCCCGCTGTCCATGCCATCGCGCAGAATACCTTCGAGCGCGTTTTCATAGTCCCGCCGCAGCGATTCTATGATCTGGAAATTCTCGGGCTCCAGGCTGCGCAGCTCCATATAGGAGATGAAGACCGCCTCGGGGCGTTCGGAATGAAAGCTGATATGGAACCGGGTGAAACGCTCCAGCCTGTCAGTCGGAGATCCCTCCTCCCCAAGCGCCTTCCGCGCCGCCAGCAACTCGTCCATATGGCCCCGCATCAGCGAAAACAGCAGCGACTGCTTGTCCGGCGTATAGTTATACAGCGCCCCCGCCTGCACGCCGACCTCGGTCGCGATCTGCCGCATCGAAACGGCGGCATAGCCGTGCCGGGCGAAGAGCCGCAGCGCCGCCTCGCGGACGCGGGGGCCGGTGATTTCGGAATGGGAACCTGTCGTACGTGCCATTTATCCGTGATAACTGAACAATCGTTCAGATCATAGCCCGGCTTGCCCAAACCCGGCGTCTGGGGCATGACGGGGGCAGCCCTGATGATCCGACCCTGCCGGAGCCGCCCGCCTATGCGCCTGATTCCCGCCCTGACCCTTGCGGCCCTTGCCGGATGCACCAGCTTTCCGGAACTGGACGCGGCGCAGACGCCGGGAATTGAAAACGCCCCCTATCCGCAATTCGTCCCGATAGAGACGTTGCTGGCCGACGACACCCCCGTCAGCACCACGCCTGAAGCGATGGAGGAGGTCGCCGCACGGGTCGCCGCATTGCGCGCACGGGCTGCACGGCTGAGTGCCGGGCCCGTCATTGACGGCGCGACGCGGGCGCGGATGGCACGCGGTGTCGTCGAAGGCTAAGATCGCCCGGCCTGCGCGCGTGCCGTTGCACCCCGCCTGCGAACCCGCTACATCGCGCCCCAGCCAATGACAGTTCTCACAGGAGCCCCCGATGTCAGACCCCCTGCGCCTTGGAATTGCCGGTCTGGGGACCGTCGGTGTCGGCGTCGTCAAGATCGTCCGCCAGAAAGCAGCACTTCTGAAGGCACGCACCGGGCGTGAAATCACGATCTCTGCGATTTCGGCCCGCACCCGCGACAAGGATCGCGGCGTTCCGCTGACGGGCTACGGGTGGGAGGACGATCCGGTTGCGCTGGCCACGCGCGATGATGTCGATGTGTTCGTCGAACTGATGGGCGGCAGCGACGGCCCCGCCAAGGCCGCGACAGAGGCTGCTCTGGCCGCGGGCAAGGACGTTGTCACCGCCAACAAGGCGATGCTGGCCCTGCATGGTCAGGCGCTTGCAGCAGCGGCCGAGGACGCTGGCACCGTGCTGCGGTTCGAGGCGGCAGTGGCGGGCGGCATCCCCGTTATCAAGGCGCTGACCGAAGGTCTGGCCGGGAACGAGATCACCCGCGTGATGGGCGTGATGAACGGCACCTGCAACTACATCCTGACCCGTATGCAATCGGCAGGCCTGCCCTATGCCGAGGTCTTTGAAGAGGCCAACCAGCTGGGCTATCTCGAGGCCGATCCGGAACTGGATGTGGGTGGCATTGACGCGGGCCACAAGCTGGCTCTGCTCGCCTCCATCGCCTATGGCACGCAGGTAGCTTTTGCAGAGGTCGAGCTGGAAGGCATCGGCCAGATCACCATCGAGGATATCCGCCAAGCCGCCGATATGGGGTACCGCATCAAGCTGCTTGGCGTGGCGCAGATGACCGGCCGGGGGCTGGAACAGCGCATGTCGCCCTGCCTCGTGCCCGACAGCTCGCCGCTTGGACAGCTGGAAGGTGGCACCAACATGGTGGTGATCGAGGGCGATCAGGTCGGCCAGATCGTGCTGCGCGGCGCAGGTGCGGGCGAGGGCCCGACCGCCAGCGCGGTGCTGAGCGACATCATCGATATTGCGCGCGGCACGCGGCTGTCGACCTTTGGTCAGCCCGCAACGGCACTGAAGGCTGCCAAGCCTGCCCGTGCCACCGCGCCCGCGCCCTACTATCTGCGGATGCGCCTTCAGGACCGCCCCGGTGCGCTGGCCAAGATCGCCACGACATTGGGCGAGGCCGGAATTTCCATCGACCGGATGCGCCAATACGGCCATTCCGAAGGGACCGCGCCGGTGCTGATCGTGACCCACAAGACAACCCGCGCCGCATTGGATGACGCGCTGCAGGCGATGCCTCAAACCAATGCGCTGGCCGATGATCCCGTGGCCCTGCGGATCGAAGAAGTCTGAACCGCCTGGACCCTCAGCGCTGAACCACTGCACAGGTGGGGCTTTGCTCGTCACGCTTTGCGCATTGCCCCGGTGGATCGCAAAGCGCGGGCCGTCCCAATGGCGCCGGCACCCAGAACCGCAATAAAACGGCAAAGCCCGCCACTTTGCGTCTAGGGCGGCGCCAGTTAGCGCTACCAAGCTTGTTTGTCCGGCGCCGGTCAGGCTACATCACGGCGATATGTTTCCTGAAGGAATTCCCGAATGACCACCCAAATTGATTTCAATGACCGTATGCTTTCGCTTGGACTGGCGCGCGTGGCCGAACAGGCCGCCATCGCCAGCGCCGACTGGATCGGCCGCGGCGACGAGAAAGCCGCCGACCAGGCCGCCGTCAACGCCATGCGCGACCAGCTGAACAAATTGGACATTCAGGGCACCGTGGTCATCGGCGAGGGCGAGCGCGACGAGGCCCCGATGCTGTATATCGGCGAAGAAGTCGGCAATGGCGAAGGGCCAGAGGTGGACATTGCGCTTGACCCGCTGGAAGGCACCACGCTCACCGCCAAGGACATGCCCAACGCGCTGACCGTCATTGCCATGGGTCCGCGCGGATCGATGCTGCACGCGCCTGACGTCTACATGGACAAGCTGGCGATCGGGCCGGGCTACAAGACGGGCGTTGTGACGCTGGATATGTCGCCGATGGACCGCGTGAATGCGCTCGCCGCCGCCAAGGGCTGTTCGACCGACGATATCACCGTGTGCATTCTGGAACGCCCGCGCCACGAAGAGATGATCGCAGAAGTCCGCCAGACCGGCGCCGCCATCCGCCTGATCACCGATGGGGACGTGGCCGGCGTGATGCATTGCGCCGAACCGGACCTGACCGGGATTGACATGTATATGGGCTCTGGCGGGGCGCCCGAAGGCGTGCTGGCGGCAGCCGCGCTGAAATGCATGGGCGGGCAGATGTTCGGCCGCCTGCTGTTCCGCAACGATGACGAAAAAGGCCGAGCCGCCAAGGCCGGGATCACCAATCTCGACCGCGTCTATACCCGCGACGATCTGGTCACCGAACATGTGATCTTTGCCGCGACCGGCGTCACCAACGGCTCGCTCGTGGCCGGGATCAAGCGCGAGGTCGGCTATCTGACGACCGAAACGATCCTGATGCGGTCCAAGACCGGCTCTGTCCGGCGCATGACCTACCGCAACCCGACAAGCTGATCCGGGCGACCGGGCGGCAACATCCGGGTCCCACGGCGGGCCTGACGGAGGATCATGGCCTATCTGAATGTCGAAAAGTCCCTGACAGGCCGCCGCTGGGTCGGCCCGTCAGGCGAAGCGGAGCGGCTGGCCGAGGCGCTGGCGCAGCAAAGCGGCCTGCCCCGCCCGATCTGCGCCGTTCTGGCGCGCGCCGGGGTGCCCGCATCCGAGGCGCAGGCCTATCTCTCCCCACAGCTGCGCAGCCTGCTGCCCGACCCCCGCAGCCTGCGGGACATGGAGACCGCCGCGCAGCGTTTCCTTGCTGCCGTGAATGCGCGCGAACGTATTGCGATCTTCGCCGACTACGATGTCGACGGCGGAACCTCTGCCGCGCTGCTGATCGACTGGCTGGGGGCGATGGGCCTGCAGGCGACCCTGTATATTCCTGACCGGATTGACGAAGGCTACGGCCCCAACGTGCCTGCCATGCAAGAGCTGGCCAGGGATCACGACCTGATCATCTGCGTCGATTGCGGCACGCTCAGCTTTGAACCGATTGCAGCTGCCAAAGGCACGGATGTCATCGTCCTTGACCACCATCTGGGCGCGGAAGAGCTGCCCGCCGCGCTGGCCGTGGTGAACCCCAACCGGCAGGACGAGACCGGCGATCTGGCGCATCTGTGCGCCGCCGCCGTGGTCTTTCTGATGCTGGTCGAAACCAACCGTCAGATGCGCGACGCAGGCCGCAAGGGCCCCGACCTGATGGCGATGCTGGATCTGGTGGCGCTGGCGACCGTGGCCGACGTGGCCCCGCTTATCGGGGTCAACCGCGCGCTGGTGCGTCAGGGGCTGAAAGTCATGGCGCGGCGCGACCGGCCCGGTCTGGTCGCCCTGTCCGATGTTGCCAAGCTGACCAGCGCCCCCAGCAGCTATCACCTCGGCTTCGTGCTGGGACCGCGCGTCAATGCAGGCGGGCGCATCGGCAAGGCCGATCTTGGCGCACGGCTTCTCGCCTGCCGCAACCCGCAAGAGGCGCAGGCCATGGCCGAGCGGCTGGACGCGCTCAACACCGAACGCCGCGAGGTCGAGGAACAGGTCCGCGCCGCGGCAATGGCGCAGGCCGAAGAGCGAGGAATGGACGCGCCGCTTGTCTGGGCCGCTGGCGAAGGCTGGCATCCCGGAGTGGTGGGCATCGTCGCCAGCCGCCTCAAGGAAGCCAGCAACCGCCCGGCCATTGTCATCGGGCTGGACGGCGACGAGGGCAAGGGCTCTGGCCGTTCGGTCGCAGGGATCGACCTTGGCGCCGCGATCCAGCGGCTCGCCAGTGAGGGGCTGCTGATCAAGGGTGGCGGCCATAAGATGGCGGCGGGCCTCACCGTGGCCCGCGACAAGCTGGATGCGGCGATGGAGCGCCTTTCCGATCTGCTGGCCAAGCAAGGCGCAGGAGATGCGGGCCCTGCCGACCTGCGGCTGGACGGCACGCTGATGCCGGGGGCGGCCACGCCGGAACTGATCGACCAGCTGGATGATGCGGGCCCCTTTGGCGCAGGCGCCCCTGCCCCGCGCCACGCCTTCCCCTCGGTCGAGATCCGATTTGCCAAACGCGTCGGCGCGTCCCACCTGAAACTCAGCTTTTCCGACGGGACCGGGCCAAAGATCGACGCCATCTGCTTTGGTGCCTATGACGGCCCGCTTGGCGACGCGTTGGAGAATCACGGCGGTGCCCGTTTCCATCTGGCCGGCCGGCTGGAAATCAACGAATGGGGCGGCAAACGAAAGGCTCAGCTGCGCCTGGACGACGCCGCAAAGGCCGAATAACCCCCTGCATTCATGGGGCGGCATTGCCCTGCTGCACCGGCGATCCGGGCGAACCGGCATTGACCGAAAAATACGTTGCGATTTGCGAAATTTCCGCTTGCACGCGACGCGCGCTTTGCCTAAACACCGCCTCACGCCAAACGTGGCCCGTTCGTCTATCGGTTAGGACGCCAGGTTTTCAACCTGGAAAGAGGGGTTCGATTCCCCTACGGGCTGCCACTTCCCCCCCTGCAGATCTGTTTTAAGCGCGCTTGCAGCGTCGCGTTCGCCACCCGCTTATGGGTTGGTGCGCCTCGGCTTTTCTGGCGCGAGCGCGGGTGATTTGTCAGAGGCCCGTGCGCGTGGTGGTTCCGGTGATGGCCTCGGAATAATCTACGTCACCGTGCATCCCGGAATCAATCGGGGCGCTTTATGCTCGCGGAATTGCTGCCTGCCCCGCTCAGCCCACGCTATCAGCGCGCTCTGACGGACCTCCTTGAGGTGCCCTCAAACAGGTAAACCTGCCAGATGGTCTAGAGCCGAAGTCAGGTAGGGAAACCCCACCGCTCTCCACATGACAGCCGCTCTGCCTGGCCCTGTACGCGCGTGCGCGGCGTCCAAGGGATATTCGCAAGCAAGGGCATGGGCGGCGCCCCTGACCCAACGCTTCGCCAACCCGTCAAAGACGAAAAAGCCCGGCCACTTTCGTAGCCGGGCTTCAAGATCATTTTCTAAGTGACGTCGGCTCAGAGACCGGTCGACACGTCGATGGTGTTACCCTCTTCGAGCGTCACATAGGCCTTCTTGACGTCTTTACGCTTGCCAAGCTGGCCGCGGAAACGCTTGACCTTGCCTTTGGTGATCATGGTGTTGACGGCTTTGACCTTGACACCAAACAGGCTTTCGACAGCCTCTTTGATCTGCGGTTTGTTCGCGTCGATATCCACCTCGAAGACAACCGCACCGTTTTCCGACGCCATGGTCGATTTTTCGGTGACGATCGGCTTGCGGATCACGTCGTAGTGTTCAGCTTTTGCGCTCATTTCAGTCGAGCCTCCAGTGCTTCGACACCCGCCTTGGTCAGGACAAGAGTGTCCTTCTTGAGGATGTCATAAACGTTGGCACCGATCGACGGCAGCACATCGAGACCATCGATGTTGGCTGCGGCGCGGGCGAAATCAGCATTCACCTCTGCCCCGTCGATAACCAGTGCACGCTTCCAGCCCAGATCCTTCACCTGACGGGCCAGCTCGGACGTCTTGCCCGTCGATGCTGCCGTGTCGATGATGACCAGCGACCCGTCTTTCAGCTTGGCGGAAAGCGCCAGCTTCAGACCCAGGGCGCGGACCTTCTTGGGAAGATCGTGGCCGTGGCTGCGGGGCGTCGGGCCCTTGTAGATACCACCCTTGCGGAAGATAGGCGCCTTGCGGGAGCCGTGGCGTGCGCCGCCGGTGCCCTTCTGGCGATAGATCTTCTTCGTCGAGTAGCTGACTTCCGAGCGGGTCTTGACCTTGTGCGTACCGGCCTGCGCCTTGTTGCGCTGCCAGCGGACAACGCGGTGCAGGATGTCTGCGCGCGGTTCCAGGCCGAAGACGTCGTCGCCCAGATCGACCGACCCGGCTGTGCCGCCGTCCAGTTTGATCACGTCGAGTTTCATTCGTCGCCTTCCTTCTTCTCGGCCTCGACATCGGCCTCGGCCGATTTCAGGGCTGCTGCTTCAGCGGCGGCCTGCTCTTCAGCGGCGGCCTTTGCTGCGGCTTCTTCTTCGGCGGCTGCCTGAGCGGCGGCTTCCTCGGCAAGACGCTTGGCTTCTTCACCAGCAGATTTCAGGGCTGCCGGGTAAATCACGTTCTCAGGTGTCGGTTTCTTGACCGCATCCTTGACCGTGACCCAACCACCTTTGGAACCGGGAACAGCGCCCTTGATCATGATCAGGCCACGTTCCGCGTCGGTCTTGACGACCTGCAGGTTCTGCGTGGTGACGCGAACGGCACCCATGTGACCGGCCATCTTCTTACCTTTGAAGACCTTGCCCGGATCCTGACACTGACCGGTGGAGCCGTGCGAACGGTGGCTGATCGACACACCGTGCGATGCGCGAAGACCACCGAAGTTGTGCCGCTTCATGGCACCGGCGAAACCTTTACCGATCGACGTGCCGGAAACGTCCACATACTGACCTTCGAAGTAATGGTCAGCCGTGATTTCCTCACCGATCTCGATCAGGTTCTCGGGTGCAACGCGGAATTCCGCGACCTTGCGCTTGGGTTCCACATTCGCAACCGCGAAGTGGCCGCGCATGGCCTTGGAGGTCCGCTTGGCCTTTGCCGTGCCCGCGCCCAGCTGAACGGCAGAATAGCCGTGCTGGTCAGCGGTGCGTGTAGCAACGACCTGAAGCTTGTCGAGCTGGAGAACGGTCACAGGGATCTGCTTGCCGTCTTCCATGAAAAGCCGGGTCATGCCGACTTTCTTTGCGATAATTCCAGAGCGCAACATATCCGGGTGCCCTCCTTATACCTTGATCTCGACGTCGACACCGGCAGCCAGGTCGAGCTTCATCAGCGCGTCCACGGTCTGGGGGGTCGGATCGACGATGTCGAGCAGACGCTTATGCGTCCGGATCTCGAACTGATCACGGGATTTCTTGTTCACGTGCGGTCCACGCAGAACGGTGAATTTCTCGATCTTGTTCGGCAGCGGGATGGGCCCGCGCACGTCGGCACCTGTGCGTTTGGCGGTGTTGACGATTTCCTGCGTCGAGGCATCCAGGACGCGGTAATCGAACGCCTTCAGCCGGATGCGAATATTTTGGCCTTGCATTTCAAAGTAGCCTTTCGCGGCATTGGAGTTGATAGGAGGAGGCGGGATCATCCCGCCCCCTCGTCGAACCCTGCGGGGAGGGGTTGGCTCCCCGCGCAGTCAGTTTTCTTACTCGATGATCTTCGAGACGACGCCGGAACCAACGGTGCGGCCGCCT
>NZ_SLZU01000038.1 GCF_004342065.1 Primorskyibacter sedentarius
GGAACTCGGCCGTGTAGCTCGGGGTATGTTTCTTGTTTGTCATGAGGCTCACCTTTTGAGAGTTTTACTCTCCGGTAAACCCGGGGCGGTTCACTCCGCCTGATCTACACATCCAAATTTTTCAAGCGCTTCGCTCTTGGGGAGGGCAATTACGATTTCGTCAACATCATCTGGGATATCATTGCCTTCAACCCAATCTGAAACGTCCCCGGTTTTTCGGAAATTTTCCAGATTCTGAGCATAAAAGTATTTGAACTTGCTGCAGATCAACGTTTTGGCGCTTGCAACGATAGGGGTGGAGGTTGCCCAGGCAGCCGACAGGAGCGCAATCAAGAGTCTCGTTGAGTAAATGCTGCCCACTTCGATACCTCTCTATCTGCGCAACCTTGAGCCGACATTAACCAAGCAGAACGCCGTCGTTACAATGGTGATGCCTCTTTACGCGTTGATCAACCTTTCAGGGCTCTTTGAGCGGTGGTTCGTCCACCACACGCCCTAACCGAACGCCAATTCTGGGTTTGCCGGCCGGTTTGTCCTAAACTTTTGTGCTTACCTTCGACCCGCACCCTTCGGCCCCACAGTTGGCGTTGTTGCGTAACTGACGCTGGAAGCGTGACGTCCCCTTTCCCCGTCAGCATCAGGCCACACGAACGATCTCGGCGGTGCCAAGGGCCGAGAAGCGGTTGATCAGTGCGACGCGGATCTGGATTTCGGCGGTCTGGCGGTCGGGGTCTCTGGCGCTGATGCGCTCACCGAAGGCCTTGATGCAGCGCATCTTTGCCTCGACCCTGCTTCGGGTGTGGTATCCGGTCCATCGCTTCCAGAACGCCCGGCCGTAGTGCCGGGTGGCGCGCAGAGTCTCGTTTCGGGCGATTGCCGCCGGGCAGTCCTCCTTCCACGGACGCCCGTTCTTGCGGATCGGGATGATCGCGGTGGCTTGGCGGTCGTTGATGGCCGTGTGGCAACGGCGGGTGTCATAGGCTCCGTCCGCCGTTACTGTGCCGATCTCTTCGCCTTCGGGGATCTGGTCGAGCAGGCCCGGCAGCACGGGGCTATCGCCGTCGCTGCTGGAGGTGAATTCCACCGCCCGGATGTCCGAAGTGGCCGTATCCATGGCCAAATGGACCTTGCGCCATTGGCGTCGGCCCTGAACGCCGTGCTTGCGCGCCTGCCACTCGCCATCGCCGAGGAACTTGATACCGGTGCTGTCAACCAGCAGGTTCAGCGGGCCATCGGCGCGGCGGTACGGGATTTGGACGGCCAATGTCTTTTGCCGTCGGCACAGTGTCGTGTAATCTGGCACGGCCCACTCCAGGTCAGCCATCTTCAGCAGGCTGGCCACCATCCCTGTCGTTTGCCTAAGCGGCAGCTTGAACAGAACCTTGATGGTCAGACAGAACTGGATCGCCGCATCCGAGAACACCGCCGGGCGACCTGGGCTGCCGTCAGGCGGCGCGAGCCAGGTCATGTCCTTGTCCAGCCAGATCAGCAGAGACCCGCGCCTGCGAAGCGACGCAGTGTAGCTGGACCAGTTCGTCGTGCGGTAGCGGGCGGGTGATGGCTTGCTCATTCAGCCCGTCTAACCGCATGGATTCACCTTGTGAATCCTTCCCAGCCAGAGTTCTGCAACAACGCCCATCGCATGGCGCGCAATCTTGAAAAAGATTAAGTATTTGAATCTTTTATGTTATAATTTCTATGCTTGGCGCGAGCGAAGTGCTTAGATGTTGGCATCGACTAACTCAGAAATTTAAGGAGTTTACTATGAATATAATTCGAATTTTTTCAGCGACTGCTTTGCCTTTAACATTTTCCGTGACAAGCTCTTTTGCTGCAACAATGTACGTGCATGATATTGGAGGAAATCTTGCAACAGTAGAAACAGACTCTGGTGCGGTGAGTTTGATTGGCAATATGGGAAGCGTGATGACGGACATCGCATTTGATCCGTCTGGCAACCTCTACGGCGTCACTTTCACTGGCTTGTATTCAATTGACGCGACGAACGGCTCTTCTTCGTTTATTGGTAACCACGCCGTTTCAGATGCAAATGCACTTGTCTTCGGTGCTGGCGGCACATTGTACGCAGCTGGGGCAACCACTACTGGCCTCTATTCGCTTGATGTCGGGTCAGCAGCGAATACACTCCTTGGCGATATGGGTTTTGCATCTTCAGGCGACTTAGCATTTGTTGGCAGCGATTTTTATCTATCGTCCACGAGTGGTGAGCTGGTTAGTGTAGATCTTAGCAATCCTTCAAGCTCAACAGCTGTAGGTTCATTCGGCGTCTCAGACGTATTCGGGATTGCAACAGATGAAACTTCATCACTTTTTGCTGTTGCTGGTACATCGATCTACAGTGTTGATCCGGTTACGGGCGCTGCCACGAATGGCGTGAGTTTTGCGGGACAAGGACTTGGCGTGGCATATGGTCAGAGCTTCTTTGCTGAAGCTGGTGCGGACCCATCAGACGATCCGAGTAATGACCCGCCTGTGGTGCCGCTTCCAGCTTCTGGGCTTCTTTTGCTGGCAGGTCTGGGAAGCCTCGTAGCAAGAAAGAAATTCGGGTGAGCTAAACCTAAGAAAACGCTTTGGCAGAGAGTATAGATTGCCCGACCTTCGGTCGGGAGTGGGCAAAACTTGGGGGTGTTCGTCTATGATGGTTGTTTCACATCAGAGGAAATGTCATGGATGTGCGGATTATCGTCGAGACAACATTTGAGAACGGCAAGACAAGGACACGGCGCCTGGGTCGCTTGTCCCGGCCATTTCGGAGTACGCAGCCCGAGGGTTTCGGGCTGCTGCTCGAAGATGCCAAGTCCATATTGTGGCAATTGCAGAATGCCGTTCTTCTTGACCAGATAGAGGAGATCTCTGAGGCGAGCAGGATTTGCCCGGACTGCAATAGAGTCAGAGGGGATTGCCAACTTATTTTCGCTTGATTGAGATGAGTGGAAACCTTGCCGTTCAAGCGGCCATTTCGGCTGCATAGTCTTCCCAGAGGCCGAAAGCGGCGGCTCTGGCGTGGCGGTATGAAATTGCGGAAAGGCGGTAACGGCGGGGTCTGAAAATCGTATTGATCTGGTCATGGGCGGAAAGGAAACGCTGCGCCTGCCTTGGCGATTTGAACCTGCCCATGAGCTTCTCTCGCTTTCGGGTCGGTCGGTGCGAGCCCTCGATCCTGTTATTGATGCCTTTGTGGGCGCGGTGGTCGGCGTTCGGCGCCAGCTGACGGATCGGTTTGATATAGCTGCGCAATTTGTCCGTGATGATAATGCGGGGCTGGCCAAATCGGGCGATCAATTGTTTCAGAAACCGCCTGGCCGCTTTGGCGTTTCGCCTTGGCTGCACCAGAATGTCGAGCACATCCCCGCTCCCATCCACGGCCCGCCACAACCGCCTCTTCACGCCGTTGATCGGCACGACGACTTCATCGAGGTGCCACTTATATGCTACGGCGGGCCGGTCGCGCTTGATGCAATCTGCGAAATGCCGACCAAACCAGTTCACCCATTTACGAACGGTTTCCCGGCTGACGATTACGCCCCGTTCGGCGAGCAGGTCCTCTACATCCGCCGAGCTCAGCGCAAACCGATGGTAGACCCAGACAGCATAAGCGACGACTTCGCGGGGGAGCCGGTAGCCTTTCAGGCGGGGCATCTCAGCTGGTATCTTCATGACGACCGCCTAAACTCCACCGCAAGCGACGACAAGTTGGCAATGCCCTATGACCCATAGTGTAAAGGCTCGGGAGCCAGCCCGAACTTGGCCTTCGTATCGGAGCAACGCCCACGAGGCCTGCACCACTGACACTACGAAGAGCCGTCGGCCGCTGCAGGCGCCCTACATTCACGCTTCGAAGTCAAGCGCGCGTTCTAATTGGGCTATCGAGAGGAAGACATGAACGACCGAGTGGCCGGACAAACGTCGTACTGCAGACCGACACCAGCATTCAATTCAGTGGCGAATAATGGTATGGTGGTACCTACTGGCGGATTCGCCTTAAACGAGCCAATTTCCACTTGGTGAGCGAGATTTGCACCTGCCTGCGCGCTGCACCGGTATCTCCGCCATGCTGATTGCGTTCGGCGCCTTTTGACCGATTCCTAAGCGTTCATCAGGACGGAATGATCGTCGCGGTCATTGTGAATGAGTGCCGGAAAACGCGCCAACCGGATGAGAGGAGGCCCGAGATGGCCGACGATCCGCTTTTTACACGAGAAGAACTTCTGACTGAACTTGAAAGCCTAAGCGCGCGCAACGAAGCCGTCGGGGCACGCATGACCTCTCTGCGCGGCAATTTGAACTCCTTCAAACACACCGCCACAGCCAACGAAAAACAGGTCGATGACCACATCTCGGTCATTGCCCGTGAACGCGATGCGCTCAAGCGCGATCTGCAGGCCGTCAACGATCTCATGGCGCGGTTCGACGACCCGCGGGCGGTCGAACTGGGGGGTGAGGTTCACGCGATTTCGGGTGAGGTCGGAGTGGCGCTCAACGACGCCGAGAAGGCGTTGAATGAGGCGGCAACATCCAAACAGCAGCGTTCAGACGGGCTTAAAGCGATTTCGAAGGGTCTCGACGGCGTCGCCGAACGGCAGACCGACCTGACCGAGGCAATTGCCAAGGAATGCAGCGAACCGGAGATCGAGAAACTGCGGGTCATTCAGCTCTATTTATTACTACTGGGGCTGGAAAATGACTTGAACGAGTTGCGAAAGGACTTTCTGGAACTGGTGATCGTGTTCCAGGGTCTGCTGGTCACCGCGATATCGCTGAAGGTCTTGGCGATGCAGCTGAAGATGCTGCTGTCGCAAATCCAGGCGATCTTGACCAAGATCCTGATCCTGCTGATACCTGTCGGCCCGCCGGGACCCGCCGGCCCTCCAGGCCCTCCGGGACCGCAAGGACCGCCGGGTATGGCGCCGCGTCCGTCGCCATTCATCGACCTGAGCGGGCCCTCGGCGATCTCTGCCGGACAGGGCGCGATCCTGTCGTATGACAGCGCCGGTCTGAACCACGTCAACCTCGAATTCGCCACCGATCCGGCGGGTCCGTTCCTGGACCTCGGCCAGGGCGGAACACTGAGCCTGACGCTGGGGCTGGCACTGATCATCCAGGAGGCACGCAACTTGCCGGTACCGCGCAGCGGTGTGGTGTGGACGCCCAATTCGCGAGGCCGGATCTTCGTTCGCGCGCTTGGTCAGGACGCAAACGACACGACCATCGCGACCGACACGATATCCTTCGTCGTAAGCTAAAAATTTGCCGCGCAATTGGCCTAACCGGACCCACTTCGTGAATCTGTTGTGGCCCATGTGGCGCATAAGTCCTTATATGGAATGTCGCGCTCAACACCGGACTGACCACATTCAGTTCAGAAAGTCCTGAACAACAGAGGGCTTCTTTGCAATTAAGGCCAACAAAACCTGCGCTGGCCCAGTTGGGATGCGTCGGCCATGCTCCCAGTTCAGCAGAGTGCCTTTGGCCACACCAATGCTGCGAGCAAATTCAGCCTGGGAAAGGCCCGTCTTTGCGCGGATCTCAGCGACATTGATTTCTGGCACGGAAACCTCATGCACACGCGCTTCAGCCCCCTGCTCTTTAGAGAAAGACTTCGCTTCTTCCAGACCCTGCTTGATGCTTTCAAATGCACTCATTGCTTTTCACTCCACATGCTGACGATCTCTTTGCTTAGCTCAACAGCCGCCGCTTGCTCTTTCGGAGACAAGTTGGCCTTTTCATTCTTTGCAAACACAGTGACGAGGAAGATCGGCATGTGACGGCCGCCGAACACGTAGATCGTTCGGAAGCCCCCGCTCTTGCCGCCGCCCTCGCGTGGGATACGCACCTTCCTCAATCCACCCCCAAGGGATGTTCCTGCTTCCGGGTTCTCTGCAATCCAGATGACAGCCGCTTCGCGTTCGCTGTCCGACATGATAGCTTTGGACCGCCTTTGAAACTCCGGCAACTCAACGACTGTCTGCAACTTGGTCATAACGCCAACTATGCGCCAATGACACATATGTCAACGGCATACTATCCTTTTGACGCGGTCATGTCTTGCTTTCTCGATAAGCTGTCAACATGTCGACCAAGACATCGTCGAGCCCCCTGCCCTCTTCGTCACGGAGCTTGTTTAGCTCCTCCCGCTACTCAGCCGAAACGTAGACACGCCAGTATGTCATGACCTCGTTCAGAGATGGACGGCCCCTTCTCTGTGGCTGAACTGGCGCGACGACACCAGTTGAGCGATCAAACCCATGAGCCTTCCCAGCAGCTGCTACAGCGGCTGTATCAGCTTCAGGCGGAGGCTTCTTTGGCCTGCTCTTCAGTCCGGATCCAATTTTTGGAGCCGAGAGCGGATCCAAGTCACCGTCAACAAGGTTCAGGAATTAACAGACCCTTATTGTGCCTCCAGTTTGTCTGCTAGCTCTTTGCCTGGGTTCATTGTTTTTCTACGGGTGAAGCGAGAGTGTTGCGGCCCCTGCCATGATCCTCGTTTCTGTCACCGCGCCCTGGTCTGCGGCCAGCATGGCTGGCCTTAGACCCGCATCCTTCGCCCCCATCCTCCCTGATCCAATAGCCCGCGCCCTGTCTCATCCGAGCCAGGGCGCGCAGTTTGCCTCATGGTCGGCTGCGGGTTTGTGAGCGGCCCATTCGGGTGATGGTCGCATGGGGTGCGGGGGTTTCGTCGCACGCTCCGAACGCCCCGATCCTTTGCGGCACGGGCTATGGCCCGTGCGTCCGGGGACCGCCGGTCCCCCACCGCAACCCTGAAAACCTGCACCCAAAGGGGTTTCCCCGACCTTCCTGCGCCTGAGGCTTCGTGCAGGCCGGGTGATCCCCCTCCCCTTTGGCTTTGATTTCAGAATTGCGGCGGTTCCCCCCCTGCCCTCGCCGGGAGGCAGGCTTTCAGGAGAGGGGCGTGCGCAGCACTTCCTCGCCAGAAACCCCGCCCCGATTTTCGGCAAAGACCGGAACGGGCGGCACCACGAAGGAGCGCCACACATGGCCAAGGCACGTTTTGATATCAAGCAGCACGTCACGGATACCATCATCGCGCAGATCGAGGCAGGCACACCGCCCTGGCGCAAGCCGTGGACCGGCAGCGCATCCGGCGCATGTTTCCCGCTGCGCCACAATGGCGAGCCCTACAAGGGCATCAACGTCCTGATGCTTTGGGCAACCGGCATGATACGCGGCTTCAATTCCGCCCGCTGGATGACCTTCAAGCAGGCACTCGACCTTGGCGGCTGCGTCCGGAAGGGTGAGACGTCCACGAAGTCGGTTTTCTACGGCACCTTTGAAAAGGAAGTCGAAGGCAGCAACGGCGAGACCGAAACCCGCGCGAGCCGGTTTGCGAAATACAACAACATCTTCAACGTTGATCAAATCGACGGTTTGCCGGAAGACTACTATGTCCGCCCCGAACCGCCCCGCGATCTTGGCACCAAAGCTGACGCAGAGCTTGACGCTTTCTTCGCAGCGACCGGCGCGGAAATCATCACATCGGACGATCCAAGAGCGTTCTATGATCCGATGAAAGACCTGATCCACATGCCGCCCATCGGCACGTTCTACGACGCGGCGGGGTTCTACGGCACACTTGCCCATGAGTGCGGACATTACTTTCTGGCAGAGCGTCGGATCGGAACGCAGAAGAAATTCAGCACCAAGGCAGAGTATGCGGCAGGCGAACTTGAGGCCGAAATCTTTTCCTCATTCGTTGCCATTCACCTCGGGTTTGAACCCCACTTCGACCAGACCGCCTCATACGTCGAGGGCTGGCTCAAATGCCTGAAGGCGGACAAGAACGCCATTTTTGCAGCAGCAGCGCAGGCGCAAAAAGCCTTTGACCATGTTCTCGATCTGACTGGTCGCGGCAAGTCCCAACCAGATGAACAAGAGGCTGCATAAGTGGCCCCTGCCCGCTGACCAGCTCGGCGGGCAGGCACGCACCCACCCTATTCCATCAACCGGAGGCAAGAACATGATCCCTGTTCGGCGAATCCAGTTTGAAATTCTATGCGCGGTCTATGGCGAGGCATTGGCGCGAAGGATCTGGCATCCTGTGCCGCCGGGTTGGTCGTGAGCTAAAGGTGTCCAGTTGACGCGGCAGGGAGCTTTGCAAGCCACCAATTCTCGGTTCCGGGCCGTTCATGCAAGCTCAGTTGCGTGCAAATCGTCTCCATGCGATGAACTCCTCATTCGACACCTTAGGTTCGCCTACAAGCGGTAGACCCAGCGGGCCGTGTCGGAAAATATCGCGGTGAGGGTGGTCTGAGGCTGGTCCTCCAGCACGTCCTGCAATTGGTCGAACTGGCGGGCCAGCGGGCAGTTCACCCGCTCGATCGGCATATTTGACCCATAGAGGACGCGGTCCGCCCCGACGCAGGACAGCAGATGCGTCACATGCGGACGCAGCTTCTTGGTCCGCCAAGTCTTGTCGACGGTCCACAGGCCGGACAGTTTGACGACGACGTTGGCGGCGTCGTGCAGTCCCTCGATGCCCTTTCGCCAGTCTTCCAGATTGCCGGGCTGGTCGGGTTCCAGCGTGGCGAAGTGGTTGAGTACGATGGAGAGGTCAGGGTGGGCACGGGCAAGCGCGGCCACCTCGTCCAGTTGCGCGGGCACAACGACGCATTCGAGGCAGAGGCCATGTGCCTCCAGCAAGGGCAGCGTTGCACGTAACCTTTCATCTGTCAGGACGGCGGGTCTATTGGCAATTCGCCAACGGCCCGCCGCATCCCAGGCCACAGGTGTTCGAATGCCGCGCAGGGCGGGCAATTGTAGGTGGCCTTCGATCTGCGTCTCGGCCCCCTCTGCGGTCAGGTCGACCTCGGCGACGATGGCACTCGGCCAACCGGTCTTGTCCGACAATGCCTGCAGCCAGCGGGTTTCCTCGACCGGGTCGGCGGCACCGCAATTGGCCTGAACATGGACGCTGGCCGTGAGCGGCAGGCCCTCGAAGGCCGCGAGGTAATCGTCAGGCAGGAAATTCCGGCGGATCGACGCCTTGTCACCGAAGCGTGCGGGCGGCGCGTCGGGCGCGAGCCACCGATAGGGAAACCGCGTCAGATCCCAGAAGTGGTGATGCCCGTCGACCAGCGCGATCCCGTCAAGCCAGTGCGCCATCAATAGGTCGCCCGACCGCCAGACAGGTCGAAGACCGAAGCGGTGGTGAAGCTGTTTTCCTTTGAGCAGAGCCAGGCGATCATTGCCGCCGCCTCGTCCAGTTCGAGGAAACGCCCGCGCGGGATTTTCGAGAGCATGTAGTCGATATGCTCCTGCGCCATCTGGTCGAAAATCCGGGTCCGCGCCGCGGCCGGCGTCACGCAGTTCACCGCGATGTCCTTGTCGGCCAGCTCCTTGCCCAGCGATTTTGTTAGCCCGATCACCCCCGCCTTGGAAGCGGAATAGGCGCTGGCGTTGGGGTTGCCTTCCTTGCCCGCGACCGAGGCGATATTGACGATGCGCCCATAGCTCTGCGCGGTCATTGCCGGCACAACGCTGCGGTTGACGTGGAAGGTGCCTAGCAAGTTGATCTCGGTGATCAGGCGGAATTCATCAACCGGGTAGTCGGCCAGCGGCCCGTTCGATCCGGCGATCCCGGCGGAGTTGACGAGGATATCGGCGCGGCCTGTTGTGTCGAGCGTGCTTTTCATCGCGGCTTCGACGCTGGCCCAGTCGGCGACGTCGACCGCGCATGCGAAGGCACCGCCGCCGATCTCTTGCGCGGCCTCACGACCGAGCGCCTCGTCGCGGTCCCAGATGGCGATGCGGGCGCCGTCCTTGGCAAGACGGTTGGCGACGGCACGGCCGATGCCCTGTGCGCCGCCGGTGACAATGGCGGTCTGATTGGTGAAATCGGTCATTCTGCGGCTGCCTTCTGTATCTGGTTGATCGTCTGTTCCGCGCCCTTGGACTGACCCGAGGCCACGATGGCGTGAAGCGTTTCGACGGCACGTGCGCCGACCTCTCCGGGGCTTTCGTTACGGCCCTGCCCCAGCGCGATATCCACCAGCCGGTTGGCCGGGCCCTCGCAGCTGTACGTCCAGGCGCCCTGCGGCACTTCGGCCACGCGGGTCTCGCCCGAGGGAAGCTTGAGCGCCAGCCGCTCGGTCTCGATGTCCAGCAGAACGGAGCCCTTACTACCGTAGATGCGGATATCGACCTCGAAGCCGTGGCCGTCGGGGACTCCACAACTGCCCGAGAAGACGCCAGTCGCGCCATTGGCAAAGCGCACAGCGGCGGCGTCGTGCAAGTCGATGTTCGAAGGCGCCTCGTAGAGTATCGAGCGCACCGAGGCGGCGCGTAGATCGGTCAGCCAGTAGAGGATGCCGAGCGCGTGAGAGAGCTGGCCATAAGCATAGCCGCCGCCCTGATCGGGCGCCTCCCAGGTGCTGCGCTCGGGCTGGATAGCGATATGCTGCCACTTCGACATGCCGCCGCCGGAAAAGATGCCGCGGGTGAAGGAGGCCATGTGGCAGACGACATGCTCGATCTCGCCGATCTCGCCGATCATCTCGCGCGCCTCGTCAAGGCCTTGCTTGTAGTTCCAACCGTAGGCCACCAGCAGCTCGCGGCCCGAGGCTTCGGCCAGTTGCACCAGATCCCAAGCATCGGCTGGATCAAGGCACATCGGCTTTTCCACCAGTACGTGGCAGCCCTTTTCAAGGAACGCCTTGGCTTGTTCGTAGTGCAGGTTGTGAGGCGAGGCGATCACCGCGATGTCGATGTCACGCTCCAGTACCTCGCGCCAGTCTTCGGTGGCGAAAGCAAAACCGAATTCGTCGGCGATCAGATCAAGTTCCCTGCGGCCGAGGCGGCAGACAGAATCGAGCACCACTTCGGGCCGCTTGGCTAGAACCGGGATGTGCATGCGGTAGGCGAAATGCCCGGCGCCGATGATAGCGGCGCGGATAAGGCCATTGGATGAAGTCATGTGCTTTCCCTGATTTGAAGGTGATAGCCGATGTCGTGTGCAGCGGCGGTCCCCGTCCGGCCCTCCAGCCGGTCCATCACCAGTTCTGCAGACCGCTCGCCAATAGCGCGGCCTCGGATCTGAACGGTGGTCATTGGCACCGGCAAGAGCGCCGACATACTCAGATCGCCGAATCCCGAGATGGCCACGTCGCCGGGCACGCTGACGCCGTTCGACAGGCACCAGAGCATCGCGCCTTGGGCCGGCAGTTCGGCGAGAAAGAAGATCGCGTCGGGCTTGTCCTTGCGCGCCAGCAGCTGCTGGATCAACGCCACCCCGCCCTCAATGGTGGCAGGATTGTCGAATTCGACGATGGTGTCGTCCGTAACGCTGCGCCCTGCCCCGCGCATGGCGTCGACAAAGCCGCGCGTCCGGTCTTCGGCCTGGTCGTTGTTTTTGGACGCGCCACCGACCATGACGATGCTCTCATAGCCGCGTCCGATCAGATAGCGAGTCATTTCGACCGAGGCGGCGTAGTTGTCGAAACCCACGGCGCTGTCGATGGCGCCGTCGCGAAGGTTCCAGGCCTCGACCACCGGGCCGGAGAACTTATTCAGAAGCTTCGCGGTGGCCTCGCTGTGCGAAAAACCGGTGACGATGATCGCGTCGGCCTGTCGGGCGATGAAAGTACGCACGGCCTCCTCTTCCTTCGAGGGCGACCAGTCGGAGACCGCGAGCAGCATCTGCTGCTTCATGGGCTCCAGCACACGGCTGACGCCCTGCGCAAAATCGGCAAACAGCGAGCTGGCGAGAATCGGCACGACCACCCCGATCATGTCGGAGCGCTGCGAGACCAGCGAGCGCGCGGTCAGGTTGGGGATATAGCCGATTTCGTCGATGGTGCGCTGGATCTTCGCGCGGGTATCGGCATGCACCGTTTCCGGCTGACGCAGCGCCCGAGACACGGTGATTAGCGACAGCCCCGAGGCTTTCGAGACGTCCTTCAGCGTCACCTTCCTGTTCTCACCCTGCGCCATTGGCGACCTCCTTTTCGGCATTCTGACCCCGCTTCAATCCAGTGAGCCTGCGCGAGGCACGGGGCGAAAGCAACGTCCTAAAAAATCCGTTGACATACGAGTATCATTGGCTCTAACGTCCGTCAATACGAAATGATACACGTATATCATGCATCATTCTCGCATATTGCGGGTCGCCACGATGGGCACGAAAGGGAGGACAACATGTCGAATTCAATCAGCCGCCGCAGGTTCCTGGGCACTACTGCTGCCGTGGGCGCGGTCACGTTTTTGCCGGGCACACCGGCCTTGGCCGCCAGCGGCGAGATCTCGGTCTGGAAATTCGGCGGCACACCGCAGGAAGTCGAGGTTTGGGCCCAGCGGAACGAGGCATTTTCCGAAGCCAACCCCGACATCGACCTGAACTATTCCTACTTCAACGGTCAGATCCGCCGCCAGAAGATCCTCGCCGGGTTTCAGACCAATCGCCTGGCTGACGTGATCATTGCCTTTGGGCAGGACATCCCGGAGTTCGCCGGCTTCGGCATGATCCAGCCGCTTGATGATATCGCGGGCGACAAGATAGAAGGCTGGAAGGAGCGCATTGTTTCTGAGGTCTACGAATCGGGCGTCCACGAGGGCAAGCTCTATGCGTTGCCGACCTACGTGGACATGGCGAGCTTCCTCGCGATCAACCTCGACGCAATGGAGGAAGCGGGCTTTGACCGGCCGCCGGAAACCTGGGACGAGGTCCGCGAATACGCCAAGGCGATGACCAAGCCCGACCGCCCCGGCATCGCTTTTCCGGCCACTACCGCGCCGGTCGACATCAACATCTTTGAGGGCCTCGCCTACGCCAACGGCGGCCGCATCTTCGACGAGGAGACTGGCAAGGTCACGCTGAACGACAAGGGCGTCGTCGATGCGCTGCAGTTCTACGTCGACCTGATCAACGATGGCTCGACCCCCGCCAACACCTCGCTGACCGAGACCTTCTTCCGCGACACCGCGCAGCTCTTCGGTCAGGGTCGCTCGGCCATGTGGATCGGGCTGTCTTGGCTCAACACGCCTTGGGGCGTGAACGAGGACGTGCGCTGGACCGGCGTGCCGATGCCCAAGCCCGAAAACCCCTCGGGGAGCTTCGAGCCGGTGAGCGCGATCATGGACGGCACCGCGATGCTGATGGTTTCCTCGCGGTCGAAGAACCCGGAAGCGGCAGCGGAATACGTCGATTTCTGGTCGCAAGATCAGCAGCTTGAAGTCTGGGGCGGCCAGCCCGAGATCGCCCGCATCCCCGCGGGAAAGGCCGCTTGGGACAATGCAGAGCTCAAGGAAGCCTGGCCGAATTGGGTCAAGGCCTATGATGAAGGCACGCTGTTCAAGGGCGGCGCCCCCATGCCGCGTTTCATCGGCGTCTCGGCGATTGAGTCGGCGCTCGGCACCGCGATCCAGCAGGCCGTTTTGGGCCAGAAGATGCCGCAGGAGGCGTTGGATGAAGCCACCGCTGCCGCACAAGGCCAGATCGACCTGATCCGCGGCTGAACCGTAACCCGAAAAAGGAGGGCCTGACGATGCTGCGTAGCGATCGTTTTCTGGCGTATGCCTTGATATTGCCCGTGGTGGCCGCCGTCGTGGCGTTCGTCGTCGGGCCCACTTACAACGTGGCCACGCTCAGCCTCACCCAGGTGGTGATGGGAATGGAGCGCGGCTTTGGAACGCTCGGAAACTTCAAGGCGTTGGCCGCCGACCCGGTATTCGGGCTGGTGCTGAAGAACACAGCGATCTGGATCCTCGGGGGCACATTCCTCTGTGTCACCGTGGGCCTAGCAGTGGGCACCTATCTGGCCATCGACAGCCGGATGACCGGCTGGCTCCGGGCGCTGATCCTGCTGCCCTGGGTTCTGCCCGACGTGGTGACGGCGATGGCTTGGAAGTGGATGCTGCACGGACAGGTGGGCATCATCGGCCAGACCCTGCAGAACACAGGGCTGACCGAGGATACCGTCTCGTTCCTCGGCGATCCGCAATTGGTGATGTGGGTACTGGTCGTGGTGCTGATCTGGCGCAAGATGCCGCTGGTGGCGCTGATCCTCTGCGCCGCGATCCGCTCGGTGCCGGATGACCAGATGGAGGCCGCGCGGATGGATGGCGCCAATGCCGTCGAGCGCTTTCGATTCGTGACCCTGCCTAATATCGCCTTTTCGCTGACCGCCGTGACCGTGATCTCAATGATCTGGATTACCGCCGAGTTCGCTCTGCCCTGGATCATGACCGGCGGAGGCCCTGCCAACGCGAGCCAGATCATGGCGACCTACATCTATCAGCAGAGCTTCGAATTCTTCAACTGGGGTGTGGCCTCGGCCATGTCGGTGATCAACCTCGTGATGCTGGCCTCGATCGTCGCCCTCTACCTTTACATCAATCGTCGCTCCTGGGCGTCGGAGGGCTCGAAATGAACGAACAACCGCGCACTCTTTATTGGGTCTTCCTCGGCTTCGTCGGCCTGGTAATCTCGCTCTACGTGCTGTTCCCGGTGTTCTGGCTTTTCCTCGCGTCCTTCAAGACGCAGGCCGAACTGGCGCAGCTGCCGATCTCCTTCTGGCCCGAGTCCCCCACTCTGGATGCCTACAAGGCGCTGTTCTCGCCGACCCACCAGAAAGGGCAGCTGCTTGACTGGCCGCAGCTGATCGGCAACAGCTTCTTCATCGCCATCAGCTCCACCGTGATCGTCCTAGTCTTCGGCACACTGGCGGGCTACGCTTTTGCCCGGCTCAACTTCCCGGGGCGGGACCTGATCCTTGGCGGGCTGCTCATCAGCCGGATGTTCCAGGGCGCGGCGCTCTTGCTGCCGACCTACAGGCTTATGTCGATGATCGGCCTGCAGGACAGCCTAATCGGCTTGGTGCTGCTCTACTCCGCCTTCGGCCTGCCCTTCGCCACATGGATCATCGCGTCGAGTTTGCGCGAGATCCCGAAGGAGCTGGAAGAAAGCGCCATGATCGACGGCGCCAGCCGGTTGCAATCGATGGTCATGGTGGTGCTGCCCTTAGCGACGCCCGCGCTGATCACCGCCTCCATGTGGCACTTCGTCGGCGCCTGGTCCGAGTTCGCCTTTGCTTCGATCCTGCTGGAATCCAATGACAACAAGACCGTCACCATCGGTCTTGCCAGCTTTGTCGAGCTCTTCACGCTGGAATTCCAGTACGTCGGCGCCGCGGCGACCATCGTTGCCTTGCCGATCATGCTCGTGTTCTTCTTCGGCCAGCGCTACTTCACCCGCGGCTTGCTGGCAGGGGCGGTGAAGGGATGAGGATCGCCTCGATCACCGCGCTGGCCGTGGACTGCGGTTTCAACAGCCAGAAGCTGCAGACCTCCCGCGTGGCCTCTCCCATGTCCCGCTTTCCGCGCTTTGCCGAGCGGAGGGCGAGTTGGATGTGGCCCACCAAGAAGGTCATCGTCCGGGTGACGGGGGAGGACGGCACCACCGGCTGGGGCTGCTCCAACGGTGGCGAGATTGTCGAGATGATCGTCAACGAGCACCTCTCGCGGCTGCTGGTGGGCGAAGAGACCAGCGACCTCGCGCTGCTCAATGACCAGATGGCGGCCTCGCTCCTACCCAACGACCGTTCGGGCTTTGCCATGATGGCAGTGGCGGGACTGGATATCGCCTTCTGGGACTTGGTTGCCAAGGCGGCCGGTCAGCCTCTGGTAGAGACCCTCGGCGGCTCGGAGGTGGAGGACCTCCCCGTCTACATGACGACCCCGCGTCCCGAGGCCTTTTCCGATGGTCCGTTCCGCGGGCTGAAGGCCGCCGCGCCCTACGGGCCGGAATCGGGCGACGTTGGCCTGCAGGCTAACGTCGCCCTGATGCGCCGCTTCGCCGAGGCCGCTGGAGAGGGCGTGCCGATCATGATCGACAGCTTCCTTGCCTGGGATGCGGATTACACCCTGCGCTTTGCCGAAGCCGTGACCGACCTGAACGTGAAATGGATCGAAGACCCGATCCACCCGCAGGACATCGAGGGCCTGCACAAGATCCGCCGCGAGTTGGACCCAGGCATCGCGCTGGCGCTCGGCAACTTCGGCTTCTCCCACGCTGATTGCGCCGACCTCCTGCGCTCCGGCGTGGTGGGTGTACTGCAGCCGGACGTGGCCTGGGCCGGAGGCATAACCGAGGCGCTGCGCATCCTCAATATGGCCAAGGCGGCAGAGGTGCCGGTGATCCTGCACAACACCTGTGAACAACCTTGGGCGCTGGCCCTCGCTGCCGCGCGTCAGACAGACGCGCTGGTCGAATGCGTCGACCGGGGCGAGACCTCGCCGCTTTACGAACTGATGGCCCCGCGCCCTGACCTCTCCACCGGCCGCGTCGCCACCCCTCGCGATCCACAGGGCAACTGCCCGCCCGCATTCGTGCTGGAGGCCTTCGGCCCCGCCACCCCTCACACCAAAGAAGGATAGACCCATGGGCTCCGTCGCACTCAGAAACATCCGCAAGTCGTATGGCGCCGTCGAGGTGCTGCATGGCATCGACCTCGACATCAAGGAGGGTGAGTTCACTGTCCTCGTCGGCCCCTCGGGCTGTGGTAAGTCCACCCTGCTGCGCTCCATCGCCGGGCTAGAGACCATCTCTGGCGGCGATATCGCCATCGACGACCGGGTGATCAACGCGCTGGTCCCGAAAGAGCGCGACATCGCCATGGTGTTCCAGAACTACGCGCTCTATCCGCATATGACGGTGGCCAAGAACATGGGCTTCTCGTTGAGGCTGGCCAAGGAACCGCAGGCCGAGATCGACCGCAAGGTGCGCGCGGCCGCTGAAATCCTCGACCTGACCGCCCTGCTCGACCGCTACCCGCGTCAGCTCTCGGGTGGTCAGCGCCAGCGGGTGGCCATGGGACGCGCTATCGTGCGCGACCCCAAGGTGTTCCTTTTCGATGAGCCGCTGTCGAACCTCGATGCCAAGCTGCGCGTGCAGATGCGCTCGGAGATCAAGGAGCTGCACCAGCGGCTCAAAACCACCACGATCTATGTCACCCACGATCAGATCGAAGCCATGACCATGGCCGACAAGATCGTCGTGATGCGCGGCGGTCATGTCGAGCAGATCGGCACCCCGCTCGAGCTCTACGACAGCCCCGCCAGCGTCTTTGTCGCCGGGTTCATTGGCTCGCCGTCGATGAACTTTATTCCCGCGCACGCCACAGGCACGACGCTGGAAACCGAAACCGGCATGCCGCTCGGCGAGACCCCTGCCCCGCTAGGTCATAACCAGCAGGTCATCGCAGGCTTCCGCCCCGAGGATATCCGTCTGTCCGACACCGGCATCCCCGCCAAGGTGGCACTGATCGAACCCACTGGCGCGGAGACCCAGCTGACGCTGCGCACGGACGAGGCGTCGGTCATAATGACGACGCGCGAACGTGTGACCCAGACGCCTGGCGGCCTCGTGCACTTCTCCGTTACCCCCGGCAAGCTCCATGCCTTCGACGCCGAAACCGAACTCACCCTGGCAGGTGCCCGGCAATGAAGATCACCGATGTCCGCGTGATCCGGTTCCGCACCCATGCGGACCGCTGGGATATCGGCCATGCGCGACTGAAACCCAAGGCCGAGGTGCACCAGACGATCACCTGCATCGACACCGACGAAGGGCTCACGGGCTATTTTTTCGGCGGGGGCAAGCACGGCGATCAGGATGGAATGGGACTGGACGAGCAGCGGCTGATCGAAGGCCAGGTGCGCGACATGATCCTCGGCGCCGATCCGCTGGACCGTGAGCTGATCTGGAAATGGATGTGGGTCCGCAACATCCCCGAGGTGGCGCAGAGCGTCATCGACTGCGCGCTCTGGGATCTGGCAGGCCGCGCGGCGGACCTGCCGGTCTACAAGCTGATGGGCGGCGCGCGCGACAAGGTGCCCGCCTATGCATCGACCTATCCCAACATCGGCCAGCCGCAGGTCTATGCCGAACATGCGCTGGAGTGCCAAGCCGAAGGTTACAAAGCCTACAAGATCCATCCGCACTATTTCTGGAATCCCGAGACCGGCCAGCCCACCAACGGCCGCCCCTCGAACATCCGCCACGACATCGAGACCATCAACCTCGTGCGCGAGGCGGTCGGGCCGGAGATGGTTCTGATGTACGACGTCTGGGGCACCTATCATACCATCGAAGAGACCATCAAAGTTGGGCGTGAGTTGGAAAAGCTCGACTTCTATTGGTTCGAACACCCGATGCCGGAATACCGGGTCGAGAGCTACCGCCGCCTCTGCCGCGAGCTTTCCATACCGATCCTGGCGCCAGAGATAGCCGCCGGCGGCGTCTTTACCCGCGCCGAGTGGATCCTGCAGGGCGCCGCGGACATGAGCCGCATGGACATTCGTCGAGGCGGCGTCACCGGCTGCCGCAAGACCGCCGTGGTCTGCGAGGCCTTCGGCCAGCGCTGCGAGATCCACATGGCCGGTTGGGGCAACCTGCAGGTCATGGGCGCGACCTCGGAAGACACCTCCGAATGGTACGAAAAGGGCCTGCTGGCCCCCGGCGTGAATTACGATGCACCGCATCCCTACCTGAAGCGCAACTGCGACCCGATGGATGCCAAGGGCTTCGTGCATCTGCCGCAGGCCGCGGGGCTGGGCTACGAGATCATCTGGGACCACATTGACGACAACAGGATCGCAGCATGACCCTCTATCGCCGCGCCTGGACCATGCGACTGCACGAGGGGGCCGAGGCCGCCTATGACGCCGCGCATGCCGATATCTGGCCTGAAATGCGCGATCAAATGCGCGCCAGCGGCATCGTGCGCTTCTTTCTCTTTCGCTCGGAGCAGACCGTATTTGCTTTCCAGGAACGCGACCGGCCGTTCACCGGCACCACCGCGCCGCCAAGCGCGCTGACCGCCCGCTGGTGGCGCAAGATGGCGCCGCTGATGGAGACCGAGGGCGCCGATCACCACCCCGTGCATCACGATCTGCGCGAGGTCTTTGCGCTCGACACCACTATGGAGACACAGACATGACCGCTATAGAAGGCATCGTCCCGATCCTGCTGACGCCGTTCCGCAGCGATCTGAGCATCGACTACGCCAGCCTGCGCCGAGAGGTCGACACAACGCTGGCCGCTGGCGTCCATGGCATCGGCATCGCCATCGGCAGCGAGATATTCAAGCTGACGCCGGAAGAGCGCCGCGAAATCCTGCGCGCCGTGGTCGACCAGGTCGAGGGCCAGGTGCCGGTGATCATGAACACCTCCGCTCCCGGCACCGCTCCTGCCGTGCAACTGGCCTCGGAAGCAGCCGAGGCCGGGGCCGACAGGCTGATGATCTGGCCGCCGGATTTCTTCGCGTTGGGACCGGACGCGGTGATAGAACACCTTTCGCGCATCGCCGCGACCGCGCCCCTGCCCATCGTGCTGCAGGACGTGCCTCAAGCCCCGATCTCGCCCGCGCTGGCCCTCCGCATCGCCGAGGCGGTACCGCAGGTCGACACCATCAAGGTCGAGACCAACCCCACCGTCGCTCAGGTTGGCACCATGGCAGAGGCCGTCCAAGGCAAGCTCACCATTCTGGGCGGCGCAGGCGGCGGCACGCTGGTCGAGGAATACCGGCGCGGCGCGCGCGGCACCATGCCCTTCGCCAGCCAGGCGACCGAGTTCATGGCGGTGTGGCATGCTCTTGAAGCGGGGCAAGATGATGAGGCGGCGCGGATCATCGAGGCACAGATCCTGCCGGTCAGCCGCCTCGGATTCCAGTCTGGCGACATGTTCTATCACGTTCACAAGGCGCTGTTAAAACGGGCCGGCGTCTTTGCCAATACCCTCGTCCGCCCGCCTACCGCAGCGCCGGATGCGATTACCCAGCGCGAATTGGACCGGCTTCTGGACCGTTTCGCCAAACCGAAAACAAGACGCAAGGAAACCGCATGAAACTTCTTCGAACCGGAGCCCAGGGCCAGGAACGCCCCGCCATCCTGCACAGCGACGGCACGATCCGCGACCTCTCTGGCGTGGTAGACGACATTGCCCACGGCACCCTGCTGCCCGAAGGCCTCGATAAGCTGCGTGGCGTGAACGCGGAAGAACTGCCAATAGTGGACGAGAGTACCCGCGTTGGTGCCTGCGTCGGCCAAGTCGGCAAGTTCATCTGCATCGGTCTCAACTACGCCGACCACGCCGAGGAAAGCGGTATGGAGGTGCCGAAGGAGCCGGTGATCTTCATGAAGGCCACCTCCGCCATCTGCGGCCCGAACGACGACGTGGTGCTGCCCGAGGGCGCCAAGAAGGGCGACTGGGAGGTCGAATTGGGCGTGGTGATCGGCAAGGAGGCAAAGGATGTCTCGGAGGTCGAGGCGCTGGAGCATGTCGCGGGCTACTGCGTCATCAACGACGTCTCCGAGCGGGCGTTTCAGCTGGAACACGGTGGCCAGTGGGTAAAGGGCAAGTCCGCCGACACATTCGGCCCCACCGGCCCCTGGCTGGTTACGCGGGACGAGGTGGCCGACCCGTCGAACCTCTCGATGTGGCTGGAGCTCAACGGCGAAAAGGTGCAGGACGGCTCGACCAGGACGATGGTCTTCGGCGTGGCGCACGTGGTGTCCTATCTATCACGCTACATGTCGTTGCAACCCGGTGACATCATCTCGACGGGGACGCCACCGGGCGTGGGCTTTGGCATGACGCCGCCGAAATACCTGAAAGCGGGGGACGAGATGCGGCTGGGCATCGAGGGGTTGGGCGAGCAGCACCAGACCGTCCGTCAGGGCTGACCCGCGCCCCCTTCCACCGGCCCACACTCACGGGCACGACCAGCGGGATCGGCATCGCAGGCCGATCCCGCGCCTTTTTTGCACGAAGACCCTCCCAAAATTCTATGAACGCAAATCTCCGATTTTCCGAAACCCCCAAGATCCAGCAGGACCGCCCGAACCGTGACCATTCCGCCGAAGACTTCACGGCCGCCGAGATCGGCGCGCTGGCTCATCTTTACCGTGGCGAGGACTACCGCAGCACTATCTGGCGCACCCGGTTGGATACCTCCGCCAATTGGGCAATCGTCCTCACCGGCGTCTCCTTTCCGCAGCGTTCGCCACGCCGGACGCCGCGGCGCTACCGCTGATCCTGGCGGGCCTGCCACTTTCGGCGTTTCTTCTGCACGAAGCACGCCGATATCGTTATTTCAACGTCTGGCGGGCACGCGCCCGGCCGATGGAGTCGGATTTCTATGCCCCGATGCTGGCTCGGTTGATGGCGTGGATGCCGTCGGGAGGGGCATCCACGCCGTCAACCGAGCCGGTCAGCGCCGCGCTGCCCATCGTTTGCCAATTCGTGAGACTGTCTCAAGGGCGTACCTATCCAGAGGCCGAACGCGATTTCCCGGCTGCGGTGCATCGAACCGAAAAGCGTTCCGCCTCACCCCGTGCGCTTTTTACATCCTGTGAACGATGCACACGGGAGGGTGTTGTCACGTTAACGGGCCTGAGGTTACTGGTTCATTGATCTGGGCGTAGGCGGTGTTGATGCAGACACAGAAGATCAGTTACAAACGCCATCGGTTTTCGCCTCAGATCATCGCTCATGTTGTCTGGCTTTACGTCCGGTTCAACTTGAGCCTG
>NZ_SLZU01000039.1 GCF_004342065.1 Primorskyibacter sedentarius
TCTGGACATCTATCCCTACCTGCCCAAGCCCCAGGTCGAGACGACTGACCCGGCCAGCTACAAGGTGCTGATGTCCGGGGCAGCGGCATGACCGATACGCCACAGGTCCTGCTGCAGCATCATCTCAAGAAGCTGCGCCCGCCGACCTTCAACAGCGAATACGACAAGCTGGCACGGCAGTGTGCGGCGGAGAACAAGGATCATGTGCAGTATCTGCTGCGGCTCTGTGAGCTGGAGTTGCCCGGCGGCATACGCCGCCAGTTCTTGCATTCCGCGCCTTCGGCGCGAGGCGCGAACGCCGGATGATCGAACGCCGGATCAAGGCCGCGAAGTTTCCGGCGACCAAGAGCCTCCCCTCTCATGGTTTGCTGCGCAAACCACTGCCGGGCAGCGGATCAGCTTCGACTTCAAAGTGATTGCGTCACTGAGCAAGGTCCTGACCATGGAACTCGCCCGCTGCGCCTTCGTCGGTCGGCGTGAGAACGTCATCATGCCAGAGGCATGTCTTCGACATGACGCCCTGGGCCCTCTGGAACAGGAAAGACGCACATCGCCCTCGGGCTCGGACTGGCGGCCTGCCAGAAGGGTCTCAAGGTCCGCTTCACGACCGCCGCTGCCCTGGTCCATGAACTAATCGAGGCTGTCGACGAACGACGTCTGCAGCGCTTGCAAAAGCTGCTGGTCAGCCAGGACCTGCTGATCATCGATGAACTGGGCTTCGTGCCGCTCAGCAAGACCGGTGCCGAGCTGCTATTCGAGGTCATCTCCCAGCGTTACGAGCGTGGCTCCATGATCATCACCTCCAACCTGCCATTCGATGAATGGACCGAGGTCTTCGGCTCGGAACGCCTCACAGGCGCAATTCTGGACCGCCTGACCCATCACGTGCATATCCTTGAAATGAACGGCGAAAGCTTCCGGCTGCGCGAAAGTCGGAAAGCCAAAAGCTAATATCACAGAGAAGAGTGCTGGCCTACGGCCAGCGCGCCTTGCCGCGCGTCAACTATATGGAGAGCACGCGCGCCAAGGCGCAGCTAACTCCCAACCAAACTGTCCAATTTTACACCGGGAACTTGACCGATCTTGCTCCGGGATTGACAGGAGGGGTCTGACAAGCGACCTCTCCGGTGATGTGGCGGGGCTCGAACAGGTGTATTGGGACGAGATATTTTCCAAGCTTGATCCTGGCACTTACGGGAAAAACTGAAGATTTCGCGCTGGCGCCGCGGCGCTTTCACCAAGGCGGGTCGATGGCGTTGTGGACGGCAGTCGTGTCTCGATGCAGCGCATGGGCGATGTGGATGACGGCGATGAAGGGCGTCAGGCACGAAACGTCCGCGCGAAAGACCATGGTCATCTCGGCGACCACGTGAAAGATCAAGTTGACCAGGGCCTTTTGCCAGAGGTCTGGTATGATGAGCGCAGGCACTTGTGCCTGTCTTTCTCTGTCTGCAACGACGCCGACCGTGACCAGATCACTGGCCTGACCACTTAGGGACCCGTTGTCGCGACAACACCTGTTGGATGTGCCTTGGCGCGAGGCACATCCGACCCTCATTCAACGCCCGCAAATTATTTGATTTCGCCAACGGAGTCGCGGAACGGAAACCCCGGTGGAGAGTTGAACTGCATATCGTCACAGCAGGAATCAACCAAATGAAAACGATGGCAGAAGCATTCCACCATACTCTGAAGGATATCTACTACGCTGAAAATGCGCTCACCAAGGCGATGCCCAAAATGGCAAGCGCAGTTGGCGATGGCGACATCAAGAAAGCCTTCGACGATCACCTGAAAGAGACCAAGGAGCATGTGAAAATCCTCAAGAAGGTCTTTGCCACGATCGACAAGCCTGCGGAGGGCGAAAAATGCGATGCGATCGAAGGGCTGATCAAGGAGACCGAAGGCATCATTGAGGAGGCCAGTGGCAAAGCGTTGGGCGCCTGTCTTATTGGTGCGGCCCAGGCGGTCGAACATTATGAAATCGCGCGTTACGGCACGCTGCGCCAATGGGCGAAGGAGTTGAAAAACGACGAAGCCCACGAGCTGCTCTCCCAGATCCTCGACATGGAGAAGGCCGCCAACGCCAAGCTGACTGGTATCGCCGTCGCGGCTGCCTGATACATCGGCTTGGTGTCATACCCACTCTGAATAGGCTGGACAGGTTTGATGGCCTGTTCAGCCGTCATTTTGCGATAATTTCGATGGTTTCGGCTGTGCTGTCGAACGAGACGTCGCAATCGCGGAATGGCAGATGTTCTGCGTGCTGACTGATTTGAGGTAAGATGTTTGATCCCTACAAACGCGCCCGCGCAAATTCGGCAAAGAAAATCCGGCGCGCGACGGTTTCGGCGATGACCGATGTTTGGGGGTCGGTGTTTGCCCCCGCCAAACCCGCAAAACGTAAATCCGCAAAGCCTGCGAAACGGACGCCCAAGGCAAAGGCCGGTTCAGCTAAAGGCGCAAACAAAGCGAACCGCGCGCAGAGCTCTGCCAAGGCAAGGCCGCCGTCCACGTCGCGATCAAACACCACCAACCCTCGAGGTTCCGTCTTTCGGACCATGATGCACAAAAGCGACTTTGGCGCACGGTCTTACAAGCTCTATGTCCCGGGGGCCGCTAAGGCGGGCTCAGATCCCCTGCCGCTCATCGTCATGCTGCATGGCTGTGGCCAGTCCTCGCAGGATTTTGCGCGTGGCACAGGCATGAACGCGCTGGCAGAGGAGTTCGGGTTTCTGGTGTGTTACCCGGAGCAAACACGCAAAGCACAGCCGAACCGGTGCTGGAACTGGTTCAGGCGGGCGGATCAGGCAAGGGGTGCGGGCGAACCGGCTTTGCTTGCCAGCATGACGCGGCAGATCATGGCGGAGCAGAACGTTGATCCAGCCAAAGTCTATGTTGCGGGCCTGTCAGCCGGTGCTTCCGCGGCCTTGATCCTTGCGAGCGCCTATCCGGACATTTTTGCGGCCGTCGGTGTCCATTCCGGCTTGCCGGTGGGGGCCGCCCATGACGGGGCCTCGATGGCCAGAGCCATGCAGGCAGGCGCGGTTGGGCAGCGCCTGACCACTCCGATGCCGACAATCATATTTCACGGTGACGCCGACAAGGTCGTCAATCCCCGAAACGGCCGGTTCGTGTCGATCCGGGCCGTTGAGCCTTACGACAGCCTTGATCGAACAGTAAGGGCAGGCCGCGTGGCCGGTGGCCGCGAATATGAGCGCACCGTTCACCGCGTTGGGAGGGGACGCTCTTACACGGAACATTGGCTCGTTCGCGGCTCCGGGCACGCGTGGTCCGGCGGTCATGCCGCAGGGAGCTATACAGACCCCACCGGCCCGGATGCATCACGCGAAATGACCCGCTTTTTCCTGCGCCACCGTACTACGAAAAAACGTCGCGCGCTGGCGCCTGAGTGAGGGGGCAAGCCGTTATTCCTGCCTTGGAGGCGGGTAAACGTCCTTCGAGCACAGCGGCCTGAGTGACCGCTCTGTCGCTGGCATCTTGCGTAGACCATCGCATGGGGAGATGTTTGCCCATGTGGGCGTTTCCGACGTCCTCAACACTCCCTCTTGCGCGCGAGACCGAGATCGCCAAGCCTTTGTGATACCTTCGCCCGCAATTGGCCCTGGATGCCCCGTCGGAGGGATCGTCATAAAGACACCGGTACCGCGCCACGGCTGTGTTGATGGCGTGGATGCTCTCTCCTTCTGCGATACCTCCAGCAAAGATCACGTTGGCACATTTCGCTGCCACCGGGAGGGGCATCCACCCATCAACAATGCCCATATTTGGGCGGGGTCACGTTGGAAGTTACCAGCAGTTATACGCGAGATACTTGCCGGACATTTCGACTTTGACCCGGTCACCCTTGGGGTTTTCGACCCGCGACACGGTCATATCAAAGTCAATCGCAGACATGATCCCGTCGCCGAATTTTTCGTGGATGAGCGCTTTGAGGGTTGGGCCATAGACACCCACAATCTCGTAAAAGCGATAGATGCAGGGGTCGGTCGGAACGGTCTGCTCCCAGATCTTTGTCGGGCTTTCCTGCAGAATGGCTGAGGCCTCGGGTGCCAGCCCCAGGGTGCTGACCAGCGCGTCTGCTTTGTCGCTGGGCATGGCGTTCATGCCCATTGCAGCCGAATGGGTCCAGACCGGCGACATGCCGATAGATTCAGCGATGCCTTCCCAGGTGAGCCCGCCCTGCTTCTTGGCCTGAATGATCATCGCGGTGACGTCTTCGCGAGTCATTGTGGTTGCGATCATGTCCATTTTGTATCCTTTCGGTTGGAAGTTGAGATAGTCAGAGACGTGCCAACAAGATGAGCACGATCAAGAAGAGCACGGCCGAAATGGTTTGCCAGAACCGGACGGGGTCGCGTTCTGCCAGTGGGCGTCTGGCGTGGCTGCGACTTCCCGGCGATGGCACGGTCAGCGCCCTGTCCATCTCGGAGAGCGCGGTAAAACGCCGGTGGCCGAGCGGGTGTGTGGCGCGACGCAGCGTGTCGTCAATCCAGTAGGGCACCGCGTTTTCGGCATCGACGGCAGGACGATAGCGGAGCCGGGCCCTGTCGCGCCGGTTGCTCACACGAGCGGCATCGGCGCCGTAGGGCAAACGACCGGTCAGCATCTCGTAGATGACCACGCCAAGGGAGAACTGGTCAGAATAGGGACCGGGGGGATCGCCAACAAAGTATTCAGGCGCGGTATATTGCAGCGTGCCCAGAATGGCATCATCTGGACGGGCCTGACCCTCTTCGACGCCCTGCACGCGGGTCGACCCCAGATCGATGATCTTCACCGTCCCGTCTGAATCGATCATCAGGTTTTCAGGCCGAAAGTCCTGATGCAGCATGTCCTTGCGATGAAAGGCGCGCAGCCCGAGGATCATCTGGTGGGCAAGGTCGCGCACTTCCTTTATCGTTGGGTGCGGGTTGTCGCGCATCCATTGGCGCAGGGTCTGGCCCTCGATGAATTCGGTCAGGACATAGAGACCAGAGCGTTGTTCCGGTGCTTCTGCGGCGCGCAGAACGTGGGGCGAGGACAGCCGTCGGGCGATCCATTCTTCCATCAGGAACCGTCGAAGCTGGGCCGGGTCGGACTTTGTTTCGCTCGCGGGCATCTTCAACGCCACCTTCTTTCCATCAGGCGCGATGGCCAGAAAGATATGGCTGCGGTTGTTTTCGTGGATTTTGCGGACAATCCGAAACCCGTCGAGGCTCGTCCCCGGCTCTGGTAACGGCAGTAGTGGCAGGTTATCGGGGACCAGATCGGTCAGCTGTTCGCTCTCGGGCAATGCCTCGACGCGCACGATTTGCACCGTCAGATCATCGTGGCTGCCTGCATTGCGGCAGGCTTCAGCAATGGTGGCTGCGGCATCGTCAAGGGTGCTTGCGCTTTCGATCGTGGTCAGCACGTCTTTGGGCTGCCAATATTCATGCACGCCATCGGTTGTCAGCAAGAACACATCGCCCGGTTGCACGCGAAGCTCTCGGTAGTCGACCGCGATATGCTGGTTCAGGCCCAGGCCGCGGCTCAGCTGCGGACGAGAACCCGGCACCGGGGTAACATGGTCGTTCGTCAGTGGCTCCAGGCTGGAGCCGGTAATGCGCCAGACACGGCTGTCTCCGACGTGTAGAATATGCGCGGTATGCCCCTTGAGGATCAGCGCGGACAGGGTGCAGATATGCCCCAGCTCTGCCCGTTCGGGCATGGAGCGACGGTTTAGCCCGTAAAGCCACGAATTGGTCGCTGATATGACATTGCTGGCCGCGGTCTGCACACCCCAGGCATCGGTGGTGGCGTAATAGTCGGTCATCAGGCTTTTGACGGCAATTTCTGCCGCTTCATGGCTAACCGGGCTGGGTGAGATCCCATCCGCGATCGCCACGGTCACGCCCTTGAGCCGCAGCGCGCTGCCATCGGGGACGGTGGCACCGAAGAAATCCTGGTTCCGCTGCCCCTTCAGCCCTGCCTGGGAAAACTGACCAAGCTGGACGGCAAGGGCATTTGGGGTGAACCCGTCTTTGGCCATGGGACGACTCTGCATCTGGTTCAAACGGCAAGGCCGCACGGACGCCAATCCGTGCGGCTGGTTTGTTTGATTGCGCGACTTACTCGGCCGCGACGCTTTTGGGTTCGCGCGACGGGCTGGTCTTGTAGTAGGTGGAGTAGAGCATCGCGCCCACGAAGGTCAGACCGCCGACCAGATTGCCAACAACAGTCGGGATTTCGTTGTACAGAAGGTAGTCACCCCAAGTGAAATCAGCCCCCAGAAGGATACCGATCGGGAACAGGAACATGTTCACGATCGAATGCTCGAACCCCATGTAGAAGAAGATCAGGATGGGCATCCACATGGCCATGATCTTGCCCGAGGTCGACGTCGACACCATGGCCGCGACAACACCGGTGGAGACCATCCAGTTACACATCACCGCCCGCACAAACAGTGTCAGCATCCCGCCTGCGCCCGCATCTGCATAACCCACCGTTCGGTTGTGCCCGATATTCATCAAGGCCTGCCCAATCGCGTTCGGTTCCTGCGTGAAGCCCATCGTTAAGGTAATTGTAATGAAAATGGCCGTTGTCATGGCCCCGGCAAAGTTGCCAACGAAAACCAGACCCCAGTTGCGCCACATCGCTTTTGCATCCACGCCGGGACGTTTATCGAAGACCGCGAGCGGGACCAGTGTGAAGACACCCGTCAAAAGGTCGTAACCCAAGAGGTACAGCGTGCAAAAGCCCACCGGGAACAGCAACGCTCCGATTATGAAATGTCCGGTCTGGACCGAGATCGTCACCGCGAATGCGGCGGCGAGTGCCAGGATGGCGCCCGCCATATAGGCTCGGATCAGGGTATCCTTGGTGGACATCAGAGCTTTTTTCGCGCCCGCATCGACCATTTGGGCCGAAAATTCGGCGGGAGTTACATATGACATTTCTGTTCCTCTTGTCTGGGTGCCCCTAGCTTTCGAAACGGCACAAGTTTGGGTGGAGTGTCTGAATTCTGGGCGCCGCTTTGCTGGGATGCGCCGGGAATATGTTGTGGTGGCAGAATATGCCCAACTTGGGTCCATCAAACAGCGCGGACGGGCCGCATGAAGGCATGCGTTGAACCCGAGGGTACGGTTGCAGTGTTCGATGTGTTTCTGACACGCAGCGTCGTTGCTGCTGATGACTGACCAAATCCGAAGCTGTTCCCGGACCGGTTGCTGGGTTGGGCGCTTTGGCATCGTCGCCTAGCACATCAAAATCTGAATACGGTGGGCAAATACATGTCAATGCAATTTGCCAAATCCAGCGAGACGTCGGTTGCGTCGCGCACCTGATTTGCTGACAATTTGAGCAGTTTGCGTTGCCAAAAGCGAATTTGTAATCGTCTCCGAATGCTGCAGTGCAGAAGGTCGCATGCTGTGGCGCAGAATCGCAGGGCTCTCACGCCTGCTCTGAATGTGGAGTGCGGCCGGATACCCGCTCCGCAGGGTCGCTAATGAGTACTTGCCACTCTCGGAGTGCTCAAAAAATGCTCCGGTTCGCTGAATATTAGACCTTCTGACGGCCGAACGTGCCCGTCGCGTCAAGATTCAGCCTCTGGCGCTTGCCTCTCGCGAATTGTGCCTGACAGTTCTTGAGGAGGCCTGCTTCTTCATTCTGGGCGACGATGTCCGAAGCAGCAGAAGTATGGCGGCCTGAAATCGGACAGCGCGGTCCGTTGATCATGCTGGTTGCGGCCACTCGCCCCGACCAGCGAAGCACAAAAACCTCACCCGCGCGCATGCGCGCCCCCAGAAACACACATATGTGCGGCGCCCTTGCGCCGTTCGTGGATCACGGATCTAGGAAAATGTCTCAAACCGCGCCCGGATTTACCGCCGAACAGCAAAACTATCTGATCGACATCCTCACCAGGCTGAACCTGAACCAGGCCTTCCACGTCGGAGAAGGTTCTGCCTCACCCGAGGAAGTGACCGTATACGGTGTGCCGCTGGAAGACTTGGCCAAGGAAGAGGTGGCGAAGCACAACATGCATCCTCTCGACATGTGGCACATGGTCGAGACGTGGGAGGCCGAGGGTCATCAGGCCTCGGGACTGGATAATTTTCTGCTGCGGCATCTGGGCTTTTTCGACGTTCGACCCGCTCAGGAAGGGTACATGATGCGGATGCGGTGCCCGGGGAACATCATTCGCGGCGACCAGATGAAACTGATGGGAGAGATCGCCAGGGACCATGCGGGCGGCTATTCGCACGTGACGACGCGGGGAAGCTTGCAACTGCGCGAAATCATGCCGGGGAATGTCATTCCGGTTATCGAAAAGATGCAGAGCGTCGGGCTGACGTCGCAGGGCACCGGTGCCGACAGTGCCCGCAATCTCACCGTTTCGCCGATCGCCGGGGTCGATCCGTTGGAACTTGTAGATCTGCGCGAGCAGGCGGCGCGTCTGAGCCTTCGGATCCTGCGCACCCGCGAATTGCAGGGCATCCCGCGCAAGTTCAACATTTCGTTTGATGGTGCGGGGTGTATCTCTTGCGTCTCTGATACCAACGACATCTGCTTCCGCGCGGTTGAAGTCCCCGAAAACGATCAGGGGATCGAGCCGGGCATCTGGCTGCGCATATCTCTGGGCGGGATCACCGGGCACAAGGATTTCGCCCGCCATACCGGGTTGGCCTGCCGTCCAGCAGAGGCGGTGGACGTGGCCGAAGCGATGCTGCGTGTCTTTGTCGAACACGGCAACCGGTGCAACCGCGGCAAGGCGCGCCTGAAATATCTGCTCGACAGTAAGGGCGTCGATTGGTTCTGCAAAACGGCGCAAGAGAAGCTGAACGCGCAAGGTCGGGGCGTGGTCTTTGCCAATCTTCCCGAGGGTGTCGAAGCGCCCCGCAAGCCAGTCGACCGTCAGGCGCATATCGGCGTGCATAAGCAGTCTGGCGGCTTGAATTACGTCGGTGTCGCGCTTGAGCTAGGGCACATGTCCGCGCATCAGATGTGCGAATTGGGCCGGATCGCAATGGTCCATGGCAGCAACGATATGCGCCTGACAGTTTGGCAGAATCCGCTAATCCTTGGCGTGCCGGACGACGCAGTGGGGCGGGTGCAAGAGGAGTTGGCGGCAATCGGTCTGAGCGAAGAGGCCAATGCCTTCGCCGCTGGCGCCGTGGCCTGTACGGGCAAATGGGCCTGCAAACTGGCGCTGGCCTACACGAAGGCCGATGCGCGCGCCATCGTGCAGCATTTGCAAAGCAAATACGCCCTCGACACCCCCATCAACATCCACCTGACGGGGTGCCCCAACTCCTGCGCGCAGCATTACATCGGTGACATTGGTCTGGTCGGGACCACCGCACCGGGCGGCGGCGAAGGGTATAACGTCTTTCTGGGTGGCGGGTCTGACACCGATCAAGGGCTGGCGCGCCCTCTCTGTGGCCCGGTCCCAAGCGGCACGGTCATCGACATTCTTGATCATGTGGTGGGCCGCTATGTCGCTGAACGCTCCCCGAAACAGACCTTTCTGGAATTCACCCGCGGCCTTGGCGACGAGGCCCTGAAGGGCCTGGTGCCTCAGGAATTCGCCACCGCTTGCTAATCAAAATCCGGATACCTCATCATGACCGCCCAAGACCCCAAAATTCTGCAAAATCTTGCGACCGCGATTGGCCAGACACACGGCCTCGCCCCGGCAACATTCATTCCCGCAGATGCCCCCTTCGATGAAGCACAGCGCCATTGGTTGAACGGGCTTCTAAGCGGATTGCACGCGATTGCATCCGCCGCCACGGCTGGCAGCGGTGGCGTGGCGGAAGCGGGCACTGCGTTGACCATTCTGTATGGCTCGCAATCGGGGAATGCAGAGGCCCTTTCAAAAGAGTTGCGCAAATACGCGAAAACGCAGGGTTTCGAAGCAACGGTGGCGTCACTGGATGATCTGCAGGTCGCGGATTTATCGGCCATCAACCACCTTCTGATTGTCGCCGCTACCTTTGGCGAAGGCGAACCAACGGATAACGCCGCCAAATTCTACACTGCGTTGATGGACGATACCGCACCGGAATTACCGGCCAGCCTCAATTTCAGCATTCTGGGGCTGGGCGATTCAAGCTACGCGGATTTCAACAAGGCAGCCAGCGACATTGATCGGCGGTTGGGTGAGTTGGGCGCAACCCGCGCGGCCGACGCCGTCCTATGCGATGTCGACTTTGATGACGACTTTGCCGCGTGGCGAGACGCAACTTTTTCAAGTGACCTTTTCAAGAGCGCCGCCGGAGCAGCCTTGCCCCCCGAGCCGGTCGCGGCGGGTCCCGCGTTTGACAAGAACCACCCGTTCATGGCGACGCTGTCGGTTGCGCAACGCCTGAGTGGCGCGGCGTCAGCCAAATCTGTGAACCATATCGAACTGTCTCTGGCCGGTGGTGGAGAGGATCTAAGCTATGACGTGGGGGACGCTCTGGGCGTCTGGCCGATAAACTGCCGCAAAGAGGTGCAGGAGGTCCTGATCGCCACCGGCTTTAGCGGCAAGGAAACCGTCATGTTGAAGACCGGGCCGACACCGCTGCGCGCGGCGCTGCTGACCCGGCTTAACCTGCAAACCGTGACACCGAAAACTCTGGAGGCTTGGGGCGTCGAGAAAAACGGCGAAGATGACCAGATCATCGACCTGCTACAGGCCGGAGCGGTTTCAGACCCTCAGCGTCTGGTCGAGGGGATGCGGGCATTGCAGCCTCGGTTGTACTCGATTTCCTCCAGTCCCAAGACGCATCCCGGCGAGGTGCACCTGACCGTGGGCGAGGTGCGCTACAACCTGCATGGCAGCGACCGGAAAGGCGTGGCTTCCACCTATTTGGGTGAACGTCTGGTCGAGGGTGGCAGTGTTGGCGTCTACGTGCAGAAGTCATCGCATTTTCATATCCCCGCTGACGACACGGTGCCGTTGATCATGATCGGCCCCGGCACCGGAATCGCGCCGTTTCGTGCCTTTCTGGAAGAGCGCGAGGCACGCGGGGCTGAGGGCAGGAACTGGCTGTTCTTTGGTGACCAGCACGAGGAATGTGACTATCTTTATCGCGAACAGATCGAAACCTGGCTGAAAGATGGCGTCTTGGACAAGCTCAGCCTCGCCTGGTCGCGCGACAGTGCCGAAAAGGTCTATGTGCAGACCTTGTTGAAGCGGGACGCCCAAGAGGTGTTCGACTGGCTGGAAAACGGCGCCGCAATTTACATTTGCGGAGACGCCAACCGTATGGCCGCCGATGTTGACCGTGCCTTGAGAGAGATCATTATGCAGCAGGGCGGAAAATCCGAATTCGAAGCAGCGACTTACATGGAAACGCTGGCCGCCTCCCACCGCTATCAGAGGGATGTTTACTGATAGCTGTGGGAAGTACCATGCGATGATCGACGTTTGCGAAATGGCTGCTATCCGTCGCAGCTCAGCGTCCGGTCAGACGGCCAAGCCGCAGGACTTCGCCGCCGCTTCTGTCAGTTTGAGCCTTGCCCGCTTGAAGAAGGTTAATTTTTCAGAGGATCGCGCTGAAGGGTTCCAAATTGAAATTCGCGGCCCTCAGCACTGATCGTCGTTACCGATAAACCCTCCGGACTGGCGGTTCCACAGGTTGGCATAGAGATTGCCTGCGGCCAACAGCTCCTGATGCATTCCCTTTTCCACGATCCGACCGTCTTGGATCACGACGATGCAGTCCATCTCTGCAATGGTGGATAGTCGGTGCGCGATGGCGATTACGGTCTTGCCGTGCATCACCTGTTTCAGTGCGCTCTGGATCTCGGCTTCCACTTCGCTGTCCAAGGCGCTTGTTGCCTCATCCAGTATCAGGATCGGTGCGTTCTTGAGAAACACGCGGGCCAGGGCGATGCGCTGACGTTGCCCGCCCGAAAGCTTGACGCCCCGTTCACCCACGTGGGCGTCATAGCCAGTGCGACCCTGATTGTCGCGCAGCTCGCAAATGAAATCATGCGCCTGCGCCTCGCGCGCAGCGGCCTCGATCTGTTCCTGCGTCACGTCCATGCTCCCCAGCGCGATATTGTCGCGCACAGATCGGTTGAGAAGGGCGGCTTGTTGACTGACCATGCCGATAGCCTTCCGCAGGCTTTCAAGATCCACGTTGCGGATGTCTTGACCATCGATTGTAATCTGACCGTTTTCAGGGTCGTAAAAGCGCAGGATCAGGTTCACCAGCGTCGATTTGCCTGCCCCCGACGGCCCCACCAGGCCCACCCGCTCGCCGGCACGCACGTGGAGGTCGATCCCGTTGAGCCCGCCCTTGCCCTTGCCATAATGGTGCCGAGCATTCGTTATGCTGATCTCGCCGCCCGAGACGACGAGGTCGGGAAGGTGGCGATCTGATTGGATCATGAGCGGCTGAGCAATGGTGAGTAGCGCCTCACGGATCGAGCCGACCTGTTCGAAAATGCGCCAGACGGCCTCGAGAATCCATTCCGCCATCGTGGTGATACGCAGCGACAATGCGACTGCGGCACTGACAAGGCCGATGGTCGCGCCACCCTGGCTCCACAGCCAGATGCCGTAGCCAACGATCCCCGCCATGATCACCCCTTCAAGCCAGACCGTCACCGTCCGCAGCGCCAGTCCGATCTGGCGGGCGCGGAACAGAGAGGCGCGCGTGTCTTCCAACGACAGGAGGTGGTCCGCCTCCATTTCATTGCGGCGTGCGAAAAGGCTGACGGTGTCAAAATTGGTGAACGTGTCGACAACCTTGCCCAGCAGCCCCGATTTCGCAGCGCTGAAGGCTTCCATGGCGCGCACCATGCGCGGCACGATCAGCCCCATCAACATCATGTAGAGTGCCAGCCAAATGAACAATGGGATCGCCAGCCGAATGTCCGTGCCGGCCATCAGCATCACGACGCCAACCACGTAGACAAAGCCGAAGGCGACGGCATTGATCATTTGGTAAAGCGCATCGGAGGCATAATTGCCCATCATCACCAGTCGCGAGGCAGTGCGCCCTGCCAGATCGTCCTGAAACCAGCCCACAGACTGCCGGGTCAGGTGGTCGTACGCGCGCCAGCGGAACAGGTTGGCCACGTTGCATGAAAACCCGATGTCATTCACCGCGAACCTGGCGAATTGGGAGAGCGGGCGCAGAAGGATGATCATGACCGCCGCGCTGAGCAGGCTGAAGCTGTGCTGTTTCCATATTTCGGAAGGTGGGGTGTCAGCCAGCATGTCGATCAACTGTCCGGCATAGCTGATCAGCCAGACCTCAATACTGGCGGTCAAGATCGTGACGATCACGCTCAGCACCAACACCTTGCGCAGCGGGTGCAGATGCGACCGAAGATAGGGCCAGACCCGCGAATTGGGCGTCTCCCCAGAGCCGTGGACGTAAGGGTCAGCGAGGTTCAGGGCGCATTGCGTCAGCCACTCATAAAGCTTGAACATGATTTTGCCCTATCTTTAGTGGCTCCTGCCAATCCTGTGCGGCCGCTCACATGATTAAATTGACGTGCCGTCGCGTTGGCGGGTCCGGCGATACGTGCTGATACACAACGACCCTACAATGAAATCTGGCTGCAGTGCAGCAGAACTTCCACGCAGATTGAGTTGGTAGCCTTTGCCTCGCGGATCAGGAGCGGCCACTTCGGAAAACGCCCTTTCGCTGCGCCAGAACGGATGTCCGCTTTTCATTTCATGTCGGGAAGCAAGCCCATATGCGGGCAATCGATTTTGCTGAGAAATGAGTGGCCAGTTGCCGCTTTCTTTGTCAGGATCGCGCCGCTGCCTCGGTTCCTGCATCGCGACCGCATAGGATCAGCCTCGTATGAGGTGCTCTTGGTTTGCCCGCTCCATGATCTGCTCAGCTGTCCGGGCGCCTCATCAATTCTCCCTGAACTTACGGGATGCCGAAGACTCTGACCCTAAGATCTGGCGGTCTCACTCTGTAACTTTTTGCAAGGAGAACCGATGGACGTGCATCAAGAAAGCGGCTTGGATAACGGCCAAATTGTTGGCACCCAGCTGTGACCATTGCATACACCGATGCTTGCCCATGCGAGTGTCTCCACTGTCATCGACACAACCTTCTGCGCGATGTCGAGACCCCCGGGCTTGAGGCTCCTACAGGGCTTGCTCCACCGTCCTTCAACGCAACGCCGCCCAGTGTGCAGCGGTCGCATGCGGGTTGCCATCAGTTCGCTTAGCGCGGCTTGCCATCAGCCAAATCCTTGAGATCTCGACTGCGTCCGGGGGGGCTGCCAGCTCCTGAACGATGCCGGGGGCGTCGTCGAGATACCGTGAGTTGGCATCACACAGCACCGAATGGCCAAAAAACTCTGAATCGCATCGGACTGCGTCACTTACGAAGATGTTTGCAGCCCGCTGGGCTTGCTTGCGAGACATCATCACCTTTTCGGCCCGGTACGGGTCGCTGGTTTCCAGCGCGGCTGCAAAGCTGTTCAGCGCCTTGACCTGCGGCGAATTTCCCGCGCGATTTGTTCCCAGTTCGCGCCACAACGCCCTTACCAACGCAAGAGCCGGCGCCGACAGAGATGGGTTCGACGATGCGATCTTTGTCACCTCAACAGGTGCTTCGCAGACAAAGCTCAGGAAATCGGTCGCAACACAACTTCCAGCAAGTTCCGCCCTGACCATCGGGCGTACATGCAATGCATCGCCAAAGACCTTTCGCCATTGCACCAAGCGGGGCACAAATTGAAATCGACCCGTCTTGTGTAACTGACCCAGAAACGCGTCAAGCTCGCCGTCGAACAATCCCTGCTTCACGTTTTGTACATATCCTGAAACGACGCGCTCCAGATGCGGCCGGATATATGCGACAAGCTTTACGTCCACATCGGGAAGGAATTCGACGAGAACGTCGCGCAGGGCCAGCGGATCTGCGAACTCAAATCGTTCGGAGGAGATGACGGTCGTCCTGCCTGAATTCCTGACCTCTTCGGAAAGTGAGGACCACGCCCGATCACGCCATTTACTTGCCTCTTTCATGAAAAGTGCGTTCGAAAGCGGATGGTGGTTTAACGCGCCTCGTCGACCAGATTCTGCATAGAGCGGTCGTTCCACACTCGTTTCATATGAGCCCTGCCGGAGTACTGACTGGATGGCGGTACTGCCTGCCTTGCAATCGCCGATATGAATGACGAGCCGGGTCATTTGCGGTTCAATTCGGCAGGACGCAGGAAAAACCGGATTTCCTCTGACATGAAGCCGAGCGCCATGGGGCGCCGGATACCGGGCAAGACGCAGACATCATAGAGTTCCTGAATAGCCCCGGTCATGTAGAGACCGTGTACGATGGCTCCATCCGACAGATCGACAACAAGTATCGCGCAAAGAGGGTCCTGACCTCGCGCCGCCAACCGGTCATCAAGTTCCAGGCCTTCAAAGGTCTTGTCCTTTCTTGGTCGGGAAATTCCGATGATGGCATGCCCGTCAGCAAATGCCAGCCCTCGCGCAAATCCGGGCAGATGACAAATCGGCTCAAACCTGCCCGCTTCAATATCGACCCAACCAAACTCACCCTTTCCGGACTGGATCACCCAAAGCCGCTCATCATGGAGACGCGGAGAATGCGGCATCGACAGGCCGGTGACCACAGGCTCTCCGTCTTGGACGCTTAAGACAACGCCGCCGTCACGACGTTTGTCAGACCATCCCCGGCGCGTATTGGTCATAGCAACGCACGTGACATATTCGGCCGCCCCATCGACGAAGGCAGCACCGTTGAGATGACATCTGTCCTCTGCCACAATCTTGTCGATGAACGGGGGCTTCCAGATCGGGACAAAGCTGTGTCTTTCGTCCACTGTGGCAAGGCAATTGACGCGTGTTCCCACAAATACTGGCCGCCCGTCTTTTTGGGCAATATCATGCACGTCAATTTCACCTGTCGTGTGCCCATTCACCGGTACAAACACCGCATCATAGCCGTTATATTTCTGTCCGGATGGCAAGAAGTTTTCCAAACGCCATAATTGGAACAGCGAACTCATCCAAATCGTATTGCCTGCCGGCCCAAGCCCCATGCATCTGGGAAAGCTGCGCTCGAAGATAGACACTTGGTCTTGAGCCCCGACGCCCACGAACAGGATTTTGCCCGCCTGGTAGGTCGTGAACGCGAGCGAAATCCTGGCTGCCGTCAGGAAACAGGCGAAGCCTTCGGAGGCGAGGACTTCAAGCGACGACTCCGCTTTGACGGCCGGGGCTGCAGCAGTTTGGCTATACCGAGAGTTGTCCATCGTTGAATACTGGCTCAAACCAGCGGGGGTTGGCAATCGGTATAGCCGACGCCAGAGTTGCTCGATCAGGCACTGACATGTTAATCTAAAGGCAACGTTGAGCTCCGCGTTGTTTAATTTGTGGATCGCCAATGCCTGTTTCGGTCTCTCGCCTGTCATCTTCTTCTTCGGCAAATCCAGTGGCTGTGGCCGCAGTTGGAGATTTTGACGGTGACGGATTTGAGGATTTCCTGATCGGTGATCCCGGGAACACCGGAGACGGGCAGGCTTATCTCATTTTCGGCGACGCAGATGGATTGCCGGGTGATATTGATCTGGACACTCTCGCAGCTGGTGATGGCATCAAGGTTGTCAGCCCGCTTACAGACGACCAGCTTGGTATGGCTGTCAGCGCAATAGGCGATATCAATGGTGACGGATTTGCCGATGTGATGATTGGCGCGCCAGGCACTTCGCCTGAGTACCAATATATCTACACGCGATTTGATGGATATACGCGGTTTTATACAACCTACATTCCTGTCACATATACATACACTTACACCGTTTATACATCCGATGGCGGCACCTATACCGAACAACGCACCTATCAGGGTGGTTATAACACTTACCAATCCTATTACTACGGAACCGCCATTCAATACACCTATACCCGAACGCGCAACGATGCAGGTGTTGCCTATGTCATCTTCGGAACCGACGCTGACCCCGAAACGGTAGATGTCAGTGCTCTTGGCAGCTCCGGCCTTACAGTGATCGGGCCAGATTTCGGAGGTCAGACAGGCAGCAGAATATCGGGGGCTGCGGATTTTGATGGCGACGGCAAACCGGACGTTTTGATCAATGGAACGGCAACCAACGCCGCGGTGCACGTCCTGTTGAACCCGACATTCGAAGCAACAGGATCATTGGATCTCTACGACCAGACTTCCGGATTTCAGCGCCTGTTCTCGACGCAAAACGATTCGGGATTTGGCTATGCGATAGATGCTGGTGGAGACATTAACGGCGGCTTTGCAGATCTGCTTATCGCCGCACCGAACGCCGACAGCGGGGCTGGCGTTATAGACTCGGGGCAGGTTTTCATCGTCTTTGGAAGCGACGCGCCTGCAACCTCGCGTCAGGTGGACGCGCTGGATGGCAGCGACGGGTTCATATTCTCTGGCCAAGAGAGCGGAGATCTCGTCGGCTCAGACGTGGCGTTTGTCGGCGACAGCAACAAGAATGGCTATGACGACATATTGATCGGCGCCGCGGGTGTAGGTGGCGGACGCGGTGAGGCGTATCTCGTACACGGCTCGCCGGGTCGGCGACCGGCGGATTTTTCGCCTGCCGACCTCAACAGCGCGCATGGTTACGTCATCAGTTCTGTCGGATACGGGCTTGGGGAACTGGTTGGCGGGATCGGAGACATCAACGGCGACGGGCAGGCCGATTTCGCGCTGACGGATGAGATTGCCACAGGCAGGCGGCTTCACATCGTTTTTGGTCGGGGGAGCGGATCGTTCAACGAACGCCTGGACCTCGAGACCCTTGATGCGCGCACCGGTTTTACGATCGATGGATCAAACTTGACGGACCCGTCGTCCTTTGCGCTCTCCTTCTCGGGCGGGATCTCTGCCAAAGATAGTCATGTGTCGCTGATAATCGGAAATGGAGACGGGTCCACCTTTGTCATATCTGGCGGATACGCAACGCTGGCCGCAGTTGATCGTTTGGACGGTGCTCAGGACGGCACTATCGATGCGCAATACTTCACCGACCCATTTATATTGGGCAGTTCGGGCAACGATACGCTGAACGGTGATGGCTCTGACGCCATGGTCTTTGGTTTCGGTGGCGACGATAGCATGTCTGGTGGAAGTGGCGGTGTCGCGTTGTTCGGAGGGGGCGGCAATGATCGCCTCGAAGGCGGGGATGGCGATGACAGCGCTTATGGCGGTAGCGGCAACGATATGCTCTTCGGTAGTGACGGAGAGGACCAGTTGGCTGGTGGCAGGGGAAATGATCTCGTCCATGGCGGGGTAGGCGCGGATACTGTTTCGGGCGGCGCCGGTGTTGATACTGTAAATGGAGGTCAGGGCAACGACATGCTTGTCGGTGGCAACGGCGATGATATTCTGGGCGGCAATGCCGGGTCAGACACGATTTTCGCTGGCGAAGGGCGGGATTTCATCCACGGCGGGTTTGGGTTCGATCAGCTTGTCGGAGGCTTTGGAGCCGATCGCTTTTTCCACTTGGGCGTGCGGGGCCACGGGACTGACTGGATTCAGGATTACGATGCGTCCGAGGGAGATGTGTTGCAGTCTGGGATAGCAGGCTCGTCGGCAGAGAACTACGTCGTCAACTTCGCTGCGTCGTCAGCCGCAAATGCAGGTGTGGTCGGCATTGCAGACGCTTTTATTGGGTATAAACCCACCGGACAATTACTCTGGGCGCTTACTGATGGGGGCGATCAAACTGAAATCAATATACAGATCGATGGCCAGATCTTCGATCTGCTCTCCTGACAGAATGGTAAGCGATGGAGGACTGCGCCAATGCGCAGCTAGTGGGACGACTAATCGATGGTTTCTGTCACGAGATCTGCTTGCAAGTGGTCAGCTTGACCTGCGCCCTGTACATGGCTTCAGCTCTTCGATCTTTTGCAAGTCCAAGTATGGCGGCATAGTGGCGTGCCCGGTGGCCAGGTTGCAGGCGCGGGATGACGAGAGCGCCACGGAATGCCCAGCTGAAGTTGGCAGCGGGTCCAAGAGGATCAAGATGGGAGTGAACCGACGCAAAGTAACCGCCCGGTTTAGGCCGCCTTGCAATCTTCGGGCGGTGCTGGTGTCCAATTCCAAGGAAGCAATTCGTCGAGCCGGTTGATTTTGTGATCG
>NZ_SLZU01000040.1 GCF_004342065.1 Primorskyibacter sedentarius
TCGACACCCATTTCCTCGGCCTGTTCGGCCATCCAGCGACAGACATTGCCCATCGAGACGATGTAGTTGCCGTGATTGTTCATCAGCGGCGGCATTGGGAAGTTGGGAATACGCAGGCTGCCCGCCTCGCCCAGCATGTAGAAACGATCCTCGCGGACGGGCACGGTGATCGGGGCGCCTTTTTCCTTCCAGTCCGGCATCAAGGCGTCCAGTCCGCAAGGGTCCAGAACGGCGCCTGACAGAATATGTGCGCCCACCTCAGAGCCTTTTTCCAGCACGACGACCTGTAAATCAGCATCCAACTGTTTCAGGCGGATCGCTGCCGACAGACCGGCAGGCCCCGCCCCCACGATCACCACGTCATATTCCATCGCTTCGCGTTGAAAATCACTCACGGCGAAACCTCACCGGTCTCCGCCCAATCAGCACTGAAAGGGCCGTTTGCCCACTTCAAAGCTGATTTGGCACATCGGTCGATGTCAGCCGGGTGGGCCACGCCTTCTTCGCGCAATGCAACTGCCGGTATCAGAATGCCGCGTTGCAAGGCGCGGCGTCCTTTCTCAGCATCCTCCAAGCGCACTGGTTCGTCTTCGATCTGCCATTGTTCACCCTTTTCAACCAAGCGAGCGAGGCCGACGGCTGGTTGGTAGAAATCCCCCAACGCACCGAGATTGCATTGTGCGTGCAAGACGATTTCCGGCTTGATGAAGTTCATGACTTCAAAAGGTCCGATCGGACAGCCCGTCAGTTCCCGGCCAAGCGCATTGATCTGCCCAACAGTGCCTAGCCCGGCGTCGACGGCCTGCGCGGCCGCGTTCAGGAAGGGTACGAAGAAACGATTGATCGCAAAGCCGGGTGAATCCTTGCACACAAGAATATCCCGCTTGGTGCGAACAAGAAATTCTTTGGCACAATCAATCGCTTCCGCGCTCGTCTGATCGCCCTGAATAAGCTCGACCACAGGCGAGCTGTCTGCCGGCGAAAAATAGTGCATGCCAAGGAACCGGCCAGGATTTCGAACGACTTTGGCAAGAGCGGAAACCTGCAAGGCGCTTGTATTTGTCGCAATGACGGCGTCCTCCGCGCAAATGAGGCCAAGTCGGGTCAAAAGCTCGGTCTTGACGTCGAAGTTTTCATACACCGCTTCGATGACAAGAGGTGCGGAGCGGACGGTTTCCAGTTTCGATGTCACCGCGATGCGGGCCAGGCTATCGTTGTTTTCCTGATTGCTGAGCCGTCCCTTTGCACAGTGGCGGTCCAACATCTTACGCATTCTTGGTGTGGCTCGCACCAACGACTGAGTGCTGGTATCCAGCAGGATTACTGACACCCCGTTCATGGCCGCGTTGACGGCGATGCCGGTCCCCATGGTTCCAGCCCCAATAATAGCAATTTGCCTAAGCATACGGTTTCCCTTGTTCGAACCTGTCATTTTCGAAGACATCAGATTTCCGGAGATCAAAGCTGGCGCCCCCAAGGAAGGGCTGCGCGAACGCATACGCAGATCGCGCACCAGTCGCCTCAGATGTTTTTCACGATCAAGGCAATACCTTGCCCGCCGCCAATGCACATCGTTGCCGCTCCGATCCGAGCCTCCCGGCGCTTCATTTCATGAAGCAGCTTTGTTGTGATGATGGCACCGCTGGCCCCGACCGGATGCCCCAAGGCCACCGCCCCGCCGTTGGGATTCACAATTGCAGGGTCCAATCCAAGCTCGGCGGTTACGGCACAGGCCTGCGACGCAAAGGCTTCGTTGGATTCCACGAGGTTCAGATCGCCTACCGAAAGGCCAGCCTTGCACAGCGCAATTTGCATGGCTGGAACAGGGCCAATTCCCATGACGTGCGGGTCAACACCCGCATGGCCATAGGACAGCACTTTGGCCATTGGCTTCAAATTTCGGCGCGCGGCCTCGTCTGCGGTCATCAAGACAAGCGATGCCGCACCATCATTGATACCCGAGGCATTCCCGGCGGTGACTTTCCCGTCCTTTTTGAAAGCCGGCCGCAGGCTTGCCATGCGCTCGACCGAGGCATCGCCGCGCACATGTTCATCTGTCTTGAATTCGATTGTGCCTTTGCGCGTCGTGATCGAAACAGGGACAATCTGATCATCAAAATGCCCGGCCTCGATGGCGGCCGCAGCGCGTCGATGGCTTTCAACGGCAAAGGCATCTTGCTGCTCGCGCGATATGCCGAATTTGTCGGCGACATTCTCAGCCGTGATCCCCATGTGACCGTGGCCAAAGGGGTCGTTCAACACGGCAATCATCATGTCGATGGCCTGAACATCGCCCATCTTCTGGCCCCAGCGGGCCGAAGGTATCAAGTAGCCGCCCCGGCTCATATTCTCGGCGCCACCCGCCAACACAATGTCGGCGTCGCCAAGGGCAAGCGTCTGGATACCCGAGATGATCGCTTGCAGCCCGCTGCCACAAAGACGGTTCACGGTCAGCGCGGCGGACGCGTTTGGAACGCCTGCCTCAACCGAGATCGTGCGCGCGAGGTACATATCCCGAGGTTCGGTGTGAACCACGTTGCCGTAGTACGATTGTTGCACGTCAGCGGGTTCAAGGCCGCTTCGCGCAATTGCGGCCTCTGCCGTGATCACCCCAAGCTCTGTGGGCGACAAATCCTTGAGCGATCCGCCAAAACTCCCGATAGCGGTCCGAGCTGCGGAGACTATGACAACTTCCTGCATGGTATTCCCTCCAATCGCCTGGCGATCGTGTTTTGGCGTCAGCGGCCTGTGACTTCCGAAAGACGCATCTTCGCCGCGTCATATTCCCGCGCGATGCGCCCGATCAGGTCCTTGGTTGGGACGACATCTGTAATCGAACCGACACCCTGGCCAGCGCTCCAGATATCACGCCAAGGCTTAGGTCCCGAATTGCTCTTGTCTCCCAAGAGCGACAACTGACCCGTCGTGCTGGGATCAACGCCGGTTTTCGCGAGCGACTCGGACAGATAGTTGCCATTCACACCGGTGACCGCAGCAGTGGTGACGATGTCTTGGGCCTGCGCGCGGCAGAGCATGTCCTGATATGCAGGCGGTGCGCTGGCCTCTTTCGTTGCAATGAAGGGAGTCCCCATATAGCCAAAGTCCGCCCCAGCCGCCTGCGCCCCGAGCAAGGATGCGCCAGATGCAATCGCGCCGGACAAAACAAGCGGCCCGTCAAACCACTGCCGGATTTCCTGGATCAGGGCGAAGGGCGACTGCGCCCCCGTGTGGCCTCCGGCCCCGGCCGCAACAGCAATCAGACCATCGGCGCCCTTTTCAATTGCCTTGCGCGCGAAGCGGTCGCTGATGATATCGTGCAAGACAATCGCGCCTGCGTCATGGGCCGCCGTATTCACGTCTTCCCGCGCGCCTAGCGAAGTGATCCAGATCGGCACTTTCCATCTGGCGCAAATCTCGATGTCGCGCTCTAGCCGCTCGTTCGACTTGTGGACAATCTGGTTGACCGCAAACGGCGCCGCCGGGGTGTCAGGGTTGGCTTGGTTCCAAGCGTCCAGTTCTTCGGTGATGCGCTTTAGCCAGACCTCCAGAACGATGCCCTCGCCGTCTATGTCCCGCGCGTTCAGGGCGGGTACACTGCCGACGATCCCGGCCTGACATTGCGCGATCACCAAATCTGGGTTCGACACGATGTACATCGGGGCTGCGATCAATGGCAGGCGGAGAGATTGAAGTTGAATTGGAATTGTCATCACGGTGCCTCAGATCTTGCGAAAGTCGGGTTTGCGCTTTTCCAGAAAGGCCGAAAGACCCTCTGCGGCCTCTGGGCCGAACCTTGCCTTGTTGATATGGTCTGCTTCGGCCCAGAGATGGGTGCAAAGTTCGGTATCGGCGGCGATGTTGACCAGATGCTTGACCGAGCGGATGGCCGATGGCGGGCCCGCCGCGACCTTGCCCGCCAGAGCCATGGCGCTGTCCAATGCTTGGCCCGGCACGGTTACCTCGTTCACGATGCCGAATTGCGCCAGACGTTCAGCCGTGATTGGACGGCCCAGAATACAAAGCTCGTTCACCAACTGCCGGGGCATCGCCGAGCGCAGGAAATGCGTCACGCCACCATCGGGGCTGAGACCGACACGCACATAGGCTGCAGTAAATTTTGCTTCGGCCTCGGCCACGATCATGTCGCAGCTTAGCGCAAGGGCAACGCCCGCACCTGCCGCGCCACCCTCGACGGCGGCGATTACAGGCGTCGGACAATCTACAATCGCCCGGATCATCGCATTGAGGTAATCGGTATTTGCATTGACCGCAGATAAAGGTCCACCGGCACTATTTTTCAGGGCGTTAACGTTGCCGCCCGAACTGAAAAAGCCGCCCGCCCCGGTAATGACAACCGCCCGTGTGTCGGGGTCATCTCCCGCGTTGACGACGTGGTCACGCACGGTGCGATAAATCTCTGGGTTGATCGAGTTCCGGCTGTCCGGACCATTTAGCGTCAACGCGAGGATGCCGCCCTGGCTGTGAGAAACAACTTCCGTCACGCCGGGATCTCCAAGCCGAAAGTCTCTGCTTCTTTCCGCGCAGCTTTGGCGATCAACTGCCCCAATCGGTTCGTATGTATGTCGACGGTGCCGAACAGCATGTCGGCCATCAGGATACGCTTGACCAACCTGTCGAGTTCGTACTCTTCGGTGGTGCCAATGCCGCCATGCATCTGGATGCAGGCACTGGCCGCATCGCGCATGCGCGTGCCGCAGTAGCGTTTCAACGCCGAGACGATTTTCTGGCGCGCCTCCGCATCGTCCGCGTCACAGGCACTGGCGGCAGCCAAGACGAGCGATTCAAAGTGTTCGGTTTCATGGAACACATCGACCATTTCGTGCTGCAACACCTGAAAACTGCCGATGGGTCTGCCGAACTGTTTACGTGTCGTAAGATAATCCCGCGTCAACTCCCGCATTGCCTGCCCCGCACCCAAGGCAATTGCACAAAGGCACACCGCAGCAACATCGCTCATCCAACCGGTCAGATCCTCGCTTGCCTGCGACAGCGAGACCGCAACATTATCGAACGTGATATCGGCCGCAATCTGCCCGTCGAGCAACGGAAGCTGCGTGACCGTGACGCCTTCGCCAGTCAGTTCGACCGAACCACAGGCAGACCCGTTTGCGCTTTCTAGACACAAAAGCAGCACCTGCGCTTCCGCACCCCCAAGAACCGTTTGCACGGTCCCGTTCAACACGCCGTTTTCTGTACGTAGTCCGGCGGAGTTCTCGGGCAGTGCGACAGCAACGGGCACAGCGTTTTCCAACGCCGAAGATGCGTCAAAATTCGGTAATTCGCAACGCGAAGTCAGCAATCCGGGCAGGACCGCCGCGCCTACGATAGGCAGGCTATCCTTGCCATGGCCCATCGCGACAAGCGCCGGCGCCAGGGTCAACACCCCAAGTCCGGCACCGCCGTCATCCTCGGAATAGGTCATGCCCAGAAGGCCTGACTCAACCAAAGATTGCCAAACCGCCGTACCGTCTGCGTCGCGCATGACATCAGTAACCGTGTCCGCAATCATCCGCTGTTCATCTGTCAGATCAAAATCCATGACGGGTCCTTCAAAGCCTGAGTGTCTGTTTGGCGACGATGTTTTTCATCACTTCGCTGGAACCACCGAAGATCGTGAACGCCCGCGACAACAACCAACCGTGCGTGCCATAGCGGTCCAAAACAGCGTCGCCCGAATTTTCTTTTTCCCAAACGGCCGCGCGCGGACCTGCCGCTTCCATTGCCAGTTCGTTGGTGCGCTGCTGAATTTCGCTGCCCCGCAGCTTCAGGAACGGTGCCAGTTCGGCGGAATCCCCGCCCGGCTTGATGGACGAAAGCATCCGAAGATTGGTGATTTCCAACGCCATGAAATCCGTTTCCAGATCGGCAAGCTTCGCCGCGAATACCGGATCCTCGATCAGTGGCCCGCCATTGCGCTGCCGTTTCAGCGCAAGCAAGCGGAGCAGACGCAGCTCCGCCTTGTTCTGCCCGACATTGGCGATGCCAACACGCTCGTTCCCCAACAGGAATTTCGCATAAGTCCAAGCCTTGTTCTCTTCACCGACGAGCATGCTGGCCGGCACCTCGACGTCATTGAGAAACACTTCGTTCACATGGTGATCGCCATCGATCGTAATGATCGGGCGCACTTCGACCCCGGGCAAGTTCATGTCGATCAATAGAAGCGAGATGCCTTGCTGTGGTTTTTCGGCAGTGGGATCGGTCCGAACGAGCGTAAACATCCAATTCGCGTGCTGACCTGTCGTGGTCCACGTTTTCTGTCCGTTCACCTTGTAAATGTCACCATCGCGTACCGCACGTGTCTTGAGGCTTGCCAGGTCCGACCCCGCTCCCGGCTCGGAGAACCCCTGACACCAGTAGTCTTCGCCAGACAAGATGCGCGGCAGGAAATGTGCCTTCTGTTCGTCAGATCCATAGCGGATCAGAACCGGCCCTATCATCTTCAGGCCGAAAGGCCTCAGCCTTGGCGCGCCGGCCAGCATCGCTTCTTCATCGAAAATGTACTGCTGGACCGGCGTCCAACCCGTGCCGCCGTATTCAACCGGCCAATAGGGCGCGACCCAGCCTTTGGCAGCGACGATCTTGTGCCAGCGAAACATCTGCTCCCACGTATGCCGACGAAAGCCGAAATGCGTGTCGCGGATGTCTTGCGGCAACTCTGCAGCCATGAACGCGCGAACCTCTTCGCGAAAGCTGTTTTCCTCAGGTGTGAAACTGAAATCCATTTTTTGCCTCACTATGTGCCTGCCCCTTCTGATACAACAATCTATTATTATTGCAACACTATTTGACATGTTTTTTTGTTTCGTTATAAATAATGAAACACTTTACGAAGCCATCCGCACTATAGGAGCTCCCACCATGCTGAAAAACTCAGGCAAAGGGCCGCTATCCGGCATCCGTGTCTTGGATATCTCTACCGTTATTGCCGGCCCCATGGCGGCGACATTGATGGCCGATTTTGGCGCTGAGGTGATCAAGGTCGAATTGCCCGGCATCGGCGACGGCCTGCGTGGCTTTCCTCCGCTGAAGGATGACAAGCCGCTTTGGTGGAAAGTGACGAATCGCGGCAAGTACTTCGCCACTCTCGACCTTCGCAAGCCAGACGGGCGCGAGCTGTTTCTGAAGATGGTGGCCGAAGCGGATGTGGTTGTAGAGAACTTCAGGCCTGGCACATTGGATCGATGGGGGCTCGATATCGATACGCTATGGGAGGCGAATCCCGGCCTTGTCGTGCTCAGAGTAAGCGGGTTCGGTCAGGACGGCCCATACGCAAAGTTGCCGGGCTTCGCGCGCATCTTCGAAGCTATGGGCGGCCTGACACATATAACAGGAGACGAAGATCGCCCGCCGATGCACACTGGCTATCCGCTGGGCGACCCGATTGGCGGGCTGTTCGGCGCCTTTGCGGCCGTCACCGCGCTCCTGAACCGTGAGCGTAACAACGGAAAGGGCGAAGAGATCGACGTTTCGCTGACCGAGGCGACGTTCCGGATTCTGGAGTTTCTGGCTATCGAGTATGATCAACTCGGCCAAGTGCATCAGAGAAGCGGAAACCGCAACCAATACTCCGCGCCTGCGAGTGTCTACATGACAAGTGACAAACGTTACGTGTCGTTGTCCGGCAGCACCAACCGTATCTTTCAAAATAATGCCGCAGCAATCGGGCGACCCGAACTGATCCAGGAAGAACGCTTTGCGACAAACCCCGCACGCGTAAAGAACTCGGCCGAACTGGACCGCATTTTTGGCGGCTGGATCGGAGCGCACACGCAGGACGAGGTCGTTGCTACTTTCCGGGCCGCCAGCGGCACCATTGCGCCCATCTATTCGATTGACCAGATGTTCGAGGATCCGCATTTCATTGCGCGCGACGCCATCACCGAGGTCGCGGATGACGATTTTGGCACCGTCAAGATGCAGAACCTCGTACCCCGCTTCCGTAACAGCCCTGGCGAGATTCGCTGGGCCGCCAAGGGCATGGGCGCGCATAACCAGGCGGTGTACGGCGAGCTTATGGGGCTTGACGAAGAGTCGTTGATCGACTTGAAGAAGAGAGGCGTCATATGATTGAACATACTGACGTTCAAGCGACGCTATGCGAGCAGGGAACAAGCAAATTGGGCCAGACCGAAGCATCAACCCTTTCGACGACGTTGATACGTGGTCTCGAGGTGCTTCAATGCTTCACTGACAAAGACGCCGCCCTCAGCAATGCTGAACTGGCCCGCAGGTTAGACATGAACAGACCTGCGGTCTCGCGGCTTTGCAAAACTCTGTTGCACGTAGGCTACTTGCGACGCGACGACAATGGCACGTTTCGACTGGCGCCCAACTTGTTGACTCTCATTTATCCGCTGTTGGCCGCGATGCCTTGGCGGCATGAAGCCACCGACGTGATGGAAGAAGTCGCCGAATTGACCGGTGGTTCAATGACGCTGTCGATCATGTCCGATGACAAGTTCGTGCAGATCAAGACAGTTGGAGTAAAGGATCAGTACCCGCACGTCCCCGAAATCGGTTTGAATGGACCGCTGCTTCGGTCCTCTACAGGTCGGGCGCTATTATCTCTCTTGGATGAGCCTGAGCTAAACGCGAAATTGCAGCATTTGGATGGGCTGGACACGGAAGTGTCTGACGAGTCGCGAGAGCTAACCCGCAAAGGCATCGCTCGCTGCAGGAGCGAGGGTTTTTGCGTTTCTTACGGTGAGTGGCGATCCAGCATTGTAGCAGCCGCGACCCCGTTGGGGAAAACAGAGGACGGCCTGTTGGTTGCAATGGCCTGCGGCATGCCGAGCTATCGTGTTGTTGAAGACAAGTTCGAAACTAGCATCGGACCTCGCTTGGCACATGTGGCCGAAGCGTTGAGGGCCAAAGGGCTCTTTAAACGAGACTAAACGTCCAGTCTCGCTGAGACTGAGCACCATTTTGCAGTCAATTCGGCTAGCCCGAAAACGACTGCCCCCAAAACTCACGTCAATTATCGAGTGGAAGTCGCACGGTGTTGGCACAGTGTTTGATCCCAATATCTCGAAGCAACAGGCAGGAAATTAACACATGGCCTACGAAACGCTTCTGTGGTCACTGGAAAATGACGTGGCCGAGATCGTCATGACCCGAAACGCCAGCGCTACAGCGTTGAATGCGCGGATGTGCGACGAATTGTTCGATGCTGCCTGCCGCTGCGAGACGGAAGGCGCGCGCGCGGTCATTCTGACCGGGACAGGCAAAACCTTCAATGTCGGCGGCGATCTTAGCGAATTCTCACGCGCAAAGAACAAAGCTGAACACGTGACGCGAATGGCCACGATGGTCCATGCGGCAATTTCGCGATTTGCACATATGGACGCGCCGTTGATAAGTGCTGTCAACGGTTCGGCTGGCGGCGCCGGTTTTTCCATGGCGCTGGCGGCAGATATTGTTCTGGCGTCGGAGCACGCCAGATTTGTGTCGGCCTACACAGCCTCCGGTCTCTCACCGGATGGCTCGCTGACATATTATCTCGCCAAACACATCGGCCTGCTGCGCGCCAAGGAATTGATCCTCACCAATCGCGTGCTCAGTGCGCAGGAGGCTTGCAAGTGGGGCTTGGTTACGCGTGTGGTTGCATCTGGGCAGATGATTGCTGACGCCCGCAAACTCGCCACCGAATTGGCATCAGGTCCGACGAGGGCCTTCGGTGGCGCAAAGCGTTTGCTCGATACAGCCTACAGCGAGAGCCTTGAAACCCAGCTCGATAAGGAAACCCGCTCGATTGCTGAAATGATGCGCACGGATGACGGACAGACCGGAATAGAAGCCTTTCTGTCAAAGCAAAAGCCAAGTTTCAGGGGCGCGTGAGGCAGGCGGCTTGTGGCTCAAATGCCAAAAATCTAACATCAGCGATTTTTGTTGCATTATATTGAACATATAGTATCTATCTGTGCATATAGCGAACGGGAGGGGAAAAATGTATCATCTGACGATAGGTAGTCACCGCAGTTCCGGGATTCGGCAGTGAGCGCCCCAATACGGCAGGCAGTGCTATTCACGGCCCTAGCGCCAATGTTGTGCAACTTCCGATGCCCAAACATTTCAAGCAGATGGTAGACGACCTATGCAAAGATCTCTTTCGATAACAAACATCGCCCTGTACATGGCTTGGGTCATCGCGGCCTTTGTCTCGATCCAGTCGATCTACGTGGCGTACTTCGGCCCATGGAACATCGCCTATGGCCTCAACATGCTGGTGGGCGCCGCGATTGTTATCGTCCTCATCACCAAGCCGACGATTGACCCATACGAACACCATTCCTCCGCGGTAAGGGCCGCCGGACTGGTGTTTGACTGGTTGATGATCGCCATGATCGTCGCCGCCTGCATCCGTTTCACTCAGGTCGCGTATCTGATGGAGCAGACGCTGTACTTCTTCTCCAGCTTCGATCTCTGGCTGTCGCTCGGCGGAATCGCAGTCCTGCTAGAAGCCACCCGGCGGCTCTTCGGGTTGCCGATTGTCGTAATCGCCATCCTGACCTTGGTCTACTGCTTCTTTGGCAATTCCCTGCCGGGTTTCCTGAACCATCCTGGCATCAGCCTGGACCGCGCGATGGATACAATCTGGTACGGCTACCAAGGTGTTTTCGGATCACCGACAAGTGTTGTCATTCGGGTCGTGCTTATCTTCGTCGTCTTCGGTGTGGTCCTTGAAGGCACCGGGGCGAGTGATACGCTGATCCGAGTGTCAGTCGCACTGACCGGCAAAACCCGAGGCGGACCCGCCCACTCAGCCGTTGTGGCAAGCGCGTTGCTCGGTTCGATGTCGGGCAGCGTCACGGCCAACGTGGTCGGCTCGGGCAGCTTTACCATTCCGATGATAAAACGGCGCGGGTTCCCGGCTGCCACAGCAGGCGGGATCGAAGCCGCTGCTTCAACTGGCGGGCAGATCATGCCGCCGGTCATGGGGGCTGCCGCATTCATGATGGCCGATCTGACGGGCGAGCCATACACGACCATTGCGCTCGCTGCACTGGTTCCCGCTCTCTTTTACTATGGATCGCTCTTCGCTGCGGTTTCGGTCGATGCGAACGCTGCGGGTATCCAGCCGATTCCCGAAAGCGAGCGGATCACGCTGACCCGGGCCGATTACATCGCCTCATTGCAATTCCTGCTGCCGATCGTGTCGATCATCATTGTGCTGCTGTTGGGGCGCTCGCCGACGATGGCGGGCCTTGTTGCCGTAACACTCGCCCTGGCTCTTGGGCTGTTCCGGAAAAAGAACCGTTCCAGCCTCAATCTTTATTGGGACATCGCTGTCAAGGCGGGTATCGCCTGTGCCTCGATCCTGGTCGCGGTCGGTTGTATCGGTATCATTCTGGGTGTCATGAACCTGACGGGCGTGGGTCTCAGCTTTGCCTCGATGATCTCGTCGCTGAGCGAGGAATCTCTCCTGTGGTCACTGATCATCACCGCCTTTGCCTGCCTTGTTCTGGGGATGGGGATGCCGACGCTGCCAGCCTACATCATCATCGTGCTGGTGCTGGGACCGGTCGTCACCAATCTCGGCGCCGATCTGCTGGCTGTTCATATGTTCGTCCTTTATTTTGGCGTGCTCTCGGCGATCACCCCGCCTGTAGCCATCGGCGCATTCGCTGCAGCTCCCATCGCGGGTTCGAACCCAATGCGTACAGCCTTCGTGGCGGTCAGATTGGCCATCGTCGGCTTCATCATCCCGTTCATCTTCATTTATGAACCGTCGCTGCTGCTAGTCCTTGACTTTGAACTGCTCAGCTTCATCCGCGTATGCACCGCATTGTCGCTCGCAATCTGGATGCTCAACACAGGAGCGGCCGGGTATGCTGGCGAACGCCTGAGCCTATTTGGCCGCGCGGTCAGGATCGCCCTCGCCGTCGGCCTGATCATCCAGATCCCGGAACTGCAATACCTTTGCATCCTTGCCGCTGTCGGGCTTCTCGCCATTCACAAAAGCCCACGCCTCGCAGAGACGGCGATGTTTGTCAAAACCACTGAACATTCACCGGAGGAGACCTAAACATGTTTAAACAACACATCAGAAGCGGCGCTTTGGCCGTGGCCGTGGCGGCCCTGACCTTGGGCAGCGCCGCCCACGCTCAGGGCAAGTCTTTGCGCATGGCATCGCTCGGTCAATCGTCGCCCACAACCGTCTTCTCGATCGCCGTCACACAGATCCTGAAAGAAGAGTACGGCTACTCTACCCAGCTCTCGACAGGGTCTCCAGCCACCCGCCAAGCCGTCGAAGCGGCAAATCAGCAGCTGGATCTGTTCGTGTCGGCGGTGTCGGTTAATGGCTTTCTTCGGGACGGAACGCGCATGTACAAGGATATGCCAAACGCGCCAGAATTGTTTGGGAACCTGCGCAGCATCTTGAACTATCCGTTTGGCGCCTATCACGCTATCGTTTGGGAAGACTCAGGCATCACGTCGCTTGAAGAGATCAAAGGCAAAAAGGTCTTCATCGGCCCACCGTCCGGCGCGGCCCGCGCGACCATTGGGCAGATCATTACTGGCGTGACCGGCTACGAGGCCGGCACCGATTTCGAGGCCATTAGCGTTGACTGGTCGTCTGCCGAGCAGGCCTTTCAGGATCACCAGATCGACGTCTATTTTACCGCCGCTCCTGTCCCGAGCGCGGAGCTTCAGCAGTTGTCGGCTCTTGGCAATTTCCGGGTTCTCGGCATCCCGGATGACAAGGTGGAAAGCGAAGCCATCCAAAGGGCCTTTAACGTTCCGGGTCGCGAGTTCACGTTGCTCGCACCGGATTCCTACAGCGGGCTCACCAACGAAAAACCTGTGCGCCTGGTGAACACGATTGTCGGGCTGAGCACGAACAAATGGGTCTCCGAGGAAGATGGCTACAACATCACCAAGGCGATCTTCGAGAACCGTGACGATCTGGTTGCGGCGGCACAATGGATGCAGGTCATCACCCCGGAAAACGCCTTGTCGCAAATGAACGCACCGCTGCACATTGGCGCGTACAAATACTACAAGTCAGTGGGCATCGATATCCCTGAAGATCTGATTCCACCGGAAGCGAAGTAACAAGAACAGCGATGCCCGGTGTTTTCGGTAAGACGCGATCTGGATCGTCCCCATCTTGGTTTCCAAGCATGGGGATGGTTCCCCTTACCAGCCCAAGCAGCCAGGTCCGACAAAACGGTATCCGTCGAAACGATGATACTCGTTGGTCAAACCACGGCTGAGCTGAACAAAGGAAAACCGACCGGATGTTGCCCAAGTTCGAGCCGTTGAAGAAACCTTCGAGTGTCTCGGCTTTTGTAACTCGGGCCTTGTTCAACAAATTTTAGGGAGAGTTACGCCGATGAAGGTCCTTGTGCCGGTCAAGCGTGTGATCGACTACAACGTGAAAGTTCGTGTGAAAGCGGACGGTTCGGGTGTCGATCTTGCCAATGTGAAGATGTCGATGAACCCGTTCGACGAGATTGCCGTTGAAGAGGCGATCCGCCTCAAGGAAGCGGGCAAGGCAGACGAGATCGTCGCGGTCAGCATCGGCGTCAAGCAAAGCCAGGAAACGCTGCGCACAGCGCTGGCGATGGGCGCGGACCGGGCCATTCTGGTGATTGCCGCCGATGACGTGCACACCGATATCGAACCGCTCGCCGTTGCCAAGATCCTGGCGAAAATCGTCGAAGAAGAGCAGCCCGGCCTCGTGCTGTGCGGCAAGCAGGCGATCGACAATGACATGAACGCCACCGGCCAGATGGTCTCGGCGCTGCTGGGCTGGTCGCAGGCAACCTTCGCCTCGAAGCTGGACATCGAAGGCGACGCGGCAACCGTGACACGCGAAGTCGATGGTGGCCTCCAGACGATCAAGGTCAAGATGCCTGCGATTGTCACCGTTGACCTGCGCCTGAACGAGCCGCGCTACGCGTCGCTGCCCAACATCATGAAGGCCAAGAAAAAGCCGATGGACGAGAAGACCGCCGCTGACTACGGCGTCGATGTTTCTCGGCGTCTCGAAGTCGTCAAGACTTCCGAACCGGCGGAACGCGCTGCGGGCATCAAGGTTGGCTCGGTCGACGAGCTTGTCGCGAAACTCAAAGAAGCGGGGGCTGTGTAATGGCTGTTCTTCTCCTTGCCGAAGTGAATGATGGTGAACTGGCGCTGGACGCCACCGCCAAGGCTGTCGCAGCCGCCAAATCGCTTGGCGATGTGACCGCGCTTTGTGTCGGCGCAACCGCCGCAGCCGCAGCAGAAGCAGCGGCCAAGATCGACGGTGTTTCCAAGGTGCTGTGCGCCGAGGATGCGGGCCTTGGCCACCGTCTGGCGGAAGCGACTGCCGCGCTGATCGTCAGCCTTGCAGGCGATTATGAACATATCGTGGCACCTGCAACGACGGATGCGAAAAACATCCTGCCCCGCGTTGCCGCCTTGCTGGATGTCATGGTGCTGACCGATGTGTCGGGTGTTGTTGATGGCGCAACTTTCGAACGCCCCATCTATGCGGGCAACGCGATCCAGACGGTCAAATCTTCGGACGCGACGAAGGTGATTTCGTTCCGCACGTCGACCTTTGACGCAGCCGGAGAACAAGCTGCTGCCCCGGTCGAGACGATCTCGGCAACCGAAAACCCCGGCCTGTCCGAATGGGTCGAGGACAAGGTCGCTGCAAGCGACCGTCCGGAGCTCACCTCGGCCGGTGTCGTGGTCTCCGGCGGGCGCGGTGTCGGATCGGAAGAGAACTTCGCGATGATCGAGGCGCTGGCAGACAAGCTGGGTGCCGCCGTTGGCGCATCGCGCGCAGCGGTCGACAGCGGGTTTGCCCCGAATGACTGGCAGGTCGGACAGACCGGTAAGGTCGTCGCACCAGAGCTCTACATCGCAATCGGCATCTCGGGCGCGATCCAGCATCTGGCAGGCATGAAGGATTCCAAGGTCATCGTCGCCATCAACAAGGACGAAGAAGCCCCGATCTTCCAGGTCGCCGACTTCGGCCTCGTGGCAGACCTCTTCGACGCTGTCCCGGAACTGACCGAAAAGTTATGAAAGCGCCCCACCGACCGATCAGCCACACGGCTGATCGGCGATATTGCGAAAACTCATGGCGAAAATCACCTCATTGGTGCGACTTTGCCATTTTGAGCAAAGCGCTTGTCCGATTCATCCCGCACCAAAGCAATAGTACCGGCGGCCCCACTCAGGAAGAAGGCGTTTGACGACATACCTCAAAAGTAGCCCAGCCTTCGACTTGAAGAAAACTCTGCGCAGGCAGGGCCACCTGTTTTCACCCATGCGTCCATGGATGAATCGTGTCACCCGCCGAACCCTTCGCGCAGATGCCATAGCTGCATTGACAAACGCCGCGATCGTGATGCCGCAGGGGGTCGCCTTCGCTATGGTCGCGGGATTGCCGCCTCAATATGGGCTATACACAGCGATGATCACAGCTGTCGTGGCCGGATTCTGGGGCTCATCGATGGTAATGGTTTCAGGGCCGACGACCGCAATCTCCGCCTTGTTGTTTGCGACACTCAGTCCGGTCGCTGCGCCCGAAAGCGAAGTCTTTCTGGCGCTGGCGCTGGCGCTAACCATACTGATAGGGCTGCTGCAAGTCGCCGCCGGGGTCGCACGCCTTGGCGGCCTGATTTCCTTCATTTCTCACTCGGTGATCGTCGGCTTCACTGCGGCAGCCGCCTTGCTCATTGCCTGCTCTCAACTGGGGCCAGCTCTCGGGGTGCAGGTCGAACGCGGAGGAAGCGTGGTCGAGCGCCTGCTGCAAGTGGTTGAACATTCTGATCAAATAAATCCAACCGCTTGTGTCATTGCGATTGCATCACTGTTCAGCATCGTTTTGTGCCAACATCTTTCACGGCATATACCAGCTTACCTAGTCGCTCTGGCCGTTGGCGGGTTTGCAGGGCAGTTTTTTGGGGCAGAAGATCACGGTATTACTATGTTTTCCGCCCTGCCTTCTGTCCTGCCATCTTTTAATGTGCCTGCGGCCTCCATTGGACAAATTGTAGAGCTGATACCCGGGGCGATTGCTCTCGCCGTCGTGGGATTGCTTGAGGCGATTTCGATAGGTCGCGCCTTCGCCACCAGACGTGAGGAGAAGTATGATACAAACCAGGAAATCGTCGGGCAGGGCCTGTCGAACATCTTCGGCGGTCTGTTGAGTTGCTACGCGGGATCCGGGTCTTTTACACGTTCTGGCCTGAACGCGGAATCCGGTGCCCAAACACCTTTGTCGGCAATCTTTGCCGCCGTCTGGTTGCTTCTTCTTTTGCTTCTGCTTGCACCGCTTGTGGTCTATATCCCTGTTCCGGCAATGGCGGGGATCATACTGTACGTAGCTTGGCGGCTGATCAAGTTCTCTGAGATAGCGCATATTCTTCGTAGCAAGCGCGAGACCACAATCCTTCTCGCCACTTTCTTCGTGGGCATCATCATTGAACTGGAATATTCCATCGTTGTCGGAGTTGTTCTGTCACTGGTCTTCTTTCTTTACTCGAGTTCGCACCCGTTTGTCGGAGTTGGCGCGCCCATGTTGATCAACGGCGAACGGCGCCTGCGCAATGCGGAACTTAACAAACTTCCGCAATGTCCAAAGATTTCGATACGCCGGGTTCAAGGACAGATCTTTTTTGGTTCCGTCGACGAACTTGAAAGTGATTTTTCGAAGATTAGCAATGACCACCCCAATCAAACAACCGTCGTACTGATCCTGCAAGGCATCGAGTCAATCGATCTGGCTGGCGCGGATTTCTTGAACCAGCAAATCCAGCGCGCGAAAAGGAACGGAGGGAAAGTTTTCCTCGTCGTTCTTTACCCGAGCTTGATCTCGGCGCTGGAAAGGTTCGGAACACTGGCGACTTTGGGGAGGGAGAACCTGTTTCACTCCAAACGAGACGCGATTGCATACGCCATCGGCACGGTTCCGAGCACATTATGTGCTTCATGCAAACAAAGGGTGTTTTCAGAATGTTCTGCAAAAGCCGGCGCGTCTAGGGGGTGTTGACTGATGCGGATCTCAGAATAGGTCAGACAGAATTTAAGCTAACAAAACGACTAACTTCTTTCCGATCCAAAAGCTTGGTTTCGCTGTCAATTACGCCTAAGCGTTCGCAATGCAGTGGGTGACCGGTCTCGCGAAGAAGCACTGAGGAAACGTTACGTGAGCTGATTATCTCTAGTGGGAGGGAAACACGACCCGCAGCGTTTTGCCGCCGACGGGCCTGCAAAAGGTTGCTTACTGTGCTTCGCTATCCTTAGTTTTCCCCGCGGAATCGCCCGTGATGCGCTAGGGCGTTTCGATGTCTGCTTTCGGGAAGTCGGCCACATTGCTTTGCACTCGCAGCGAAATTGGCACTGAGCCGTAAACGAATGTCGACTTCGGGCTGCCTGCGGTCACCTGCGATGACGACGCCAACTGCCCAGGCCGGTGGTCACGACGCCGCGGTGCCGCAAGGCGGCAGA
>NZ_SLZU01000041.1 GCF_004342065.1 Primorskyibacter sedentarius
AAAACATTGACCGCGTCATAGACCACGACGCATAATTGAGAGTGGGTCAATTCTCGGTGAAAATACCGGGTCAGTTCTCAGTGACAATCAACACCTTCCCCGACCCTTTTGCACAGTCCGCAGAAAATCCAGGGGGGTAGCAATCTTTGACTTACGTACCTCATTCATGCGCATCTAGAAAGCCAAATGATGGGAGAGCAGTGACCTGCCACAATAAGAACACGCGATTAATTGCAGCACGGTTAAGCGTTTGAGGCATTTATCGATCGTTGGGTAGCAATAAATCCAGAGACCTTCGACCTTCACCCAATTTTCGCCCATCCGCAGAGACACAGGCCGGTGCCTTCCGACAATAAGAATCAATAGCGACGACGTCGACGTAGTGTTTGACCCGGCGATTGAACTTTGCATGTTTCATATCGATCCCACCTTCTGCCATGACCTCCTCGATCTCGAGATAAGAAACTGGAAAGCGAACGTGGAAAAAGCTGCGTATATGATCACGGAATTCAGACACAGCGCCTTTGATTTTAGTTAAATCTTCAATCCAGGCTGGGTCTTGGGGAAGTGTAGGGACTGGCTCGACGCGCCCGGTAACGCGACCGAAATCCGGAACCTTGCGACACTACCATGCTTCAGGCCCAGATCGCATTCTGGACATGTTCAGGTAACTCGAGGCGGGCGCCGGTTTTTGTATCGAAGACATGGGCGCGGCTCAAATCGGGGCGAAGCACCAATGTCTCATTCAAGCCCGAGACCGTAACCCGCGGCGTGGTGACCACTATCTTTCCGGCTGCGGTTTCACAATGCAGGGTCACATCGGCACCGGTCATCTCTGAAAGAAGCACCCGCCCGGGCAGGCCTGGCCCTGATGCCACCACCTCGATAGCCTCGGGGCGCAGTCCCAATGTCACGGCAGGCGGTCCGGTCCATTCCGGCACGTCACCCGCCAACATGAAATTCATCGACGGCTGGCCAAGAAACCCCGCAACAAAGCGGTTTGCCGGTCGGTCGTAAATCGCCGCAGGTGTATCGAACTGTTGCAAGTGACCGCCCCGCATGACGGCGATCCGGTCGGCCATCGACAGGGCCTCGGTCTGGTCATGCGTAACATAAACCAGCGTGGCACCCACCTTGCGGTGTAACGACTTGATTTCAGAACGCATCTCGACCCGCAGCGCATTGTCGAGGTTGGACAGGGGTTCGTCCATCAGGAAGACACCGGCCTCGCGCGCCATTGCCCTGCCCATCGCGACCCGCTGACGCTGGCCACCTGACAGCGCCCCGGGCTTTCGATCGAGATAGGGGTCAAGGTGCAGCATGCGGGCGACCTCTTCTGCGCGGGCGTGGCGGGCGGCACGTTTCATGCCGCGCAGTTCCAGACCGAAAGAGATGTTCTCGCGCACCGACATATGTGGATAGAGCGCATAGTTCTGAAAGATCATCGCGATGTCACGGTCGCGCGGGGCGACATTGTTCACGCGACGACCCCCGATACAGATCTCGCCATCTACACAGGTTTCAAGCCCGGCGATCATACGCAAAAGGGTGGATTTGCCACAGCCAGAAGGACCGACGATGACGACGAACTCCCCCGGGCGTATGTCCATCGACACGCCGTGCAGCACCTGCGGCCCGTTGGCATAGCTTTTACGGATATTTGTCAACGAGATCCCGGTCATGCCCGCTGACCTTTGTCAAAAGCAGCGCGGCGCGCCAAAGCGAGGCTGGGCCGGTCGGAGGTGAAAACCTTCACCCCCAATGCGAGCGCCTTGTCTATCTGCGCCGCCGTATGCGCGCCAAAACAGCCAAAGGCCAGACCAGCCTCTCTCACCCGTGCCATCAGCGCCCCATCTGCATAGTCGATCTGGACCGATATCTCGGGGATACCATGGGCCAGCGCCAATTCGATCACCCCGGCATCGCCCAATTGCCGCAGCACCGGCGGGCTGACCAGCCAGAGCCGGGGTCGGTTGGTCAATCGCGCCAATTCGTCCTGGGTCTCGATCAGGAAGGAAGAGAAGGTGGTGCGTGCCAACATCCTTTCCTGTGCCAGAACGTCCAGCACGCCGGGGATGAAATCGGCATAGGGGCGGCCTGCGGCGTCGGGTTTGAATTCGCAGCGGAAATCCACCGGGCTGTTACGATAAACTGCGCAAAGCTCGGCCAAGGTAAGGGGATGCCCGCCGGAGCCATAATCGATCACCGCCGCACGAACCGTAGCCTCTGGCAGCTCGGCAATGGCGCCCTGCGTGTCAGTGGTCCGGTCAAGGGTCGGGTCGTGGTGCACGATGATCGCGCCATCTGCGGTCGGGTGCAGATCAAACTCCACCTCGTCCACCGGCAGTTGCGCGGTGGCGGCAAAGCCCTGAGGCGTACTGTCGCCGAATTCCAGCGTTCCGCCGCGGTGAGAGGCTATACGTTTCATGGTCTGCTCCGTCATTTCACGGCCCCCATGGTGATGCCGCGCACGAGGTGCCGCTCTACCGCAAGAAAGCCAAGCAGGATAGGAAGGATGGTGATAGTCGAGGCCGCCATAACAAGCGGCCAGTTGATGACGTCTTCGCCGGGGTTCTCGCGATACAGCTTCGCCAGACCGATCTGAAGCGTGTAGAGGTCACTGTCGTTGATCGCCACCAGCGGCCAGATGTAATTGTTCCACTCGGTGATGAAGATATACAGCCCCATCGACAAAATTGCGGGCCGCGCAATTGGCACAATCACCCGCCACAGCACTTGAAGCGGCCGGGCACCATCCATGTATGCGGCCTCGTCCAGAGCGCGGGGGATGCCCCGGATGTATTGGCGCAGAAAGAAGGCGGCGAACCCGTTGGAGATGGCCGGCAGGATCAGGCCTGCATAGGTATCCAGCAGCCCAAGATTGGCCAGTGTCAGGTAGTTGGGGATCAGGGTGATGTGACCGGGGATCATCAGCGTCGCCACCACCGCAGCAAAGAGGAAATTGCCGCCGGGAAAGTCGAAGCGCGCAAAGGCAAAGGCCGCCATCACCGCCAGCGCCAACCCACCCAAAGTCACGACGCCGGACACCAGCAGAGAGTTCAGCAGATACCGCAAGAAATCGTATTGGCCAAAGGCTGCGCGGTAGTTCGCCAAAGTCAGGACCGGATCACCGGAATAGTAGCTGTCCACCGTCAGGAACGACATCCAGATGGTGTACAGCACGGGCGAAAGAAAGATCAGCCCGGCGACCAGCGCCGCACAGGACCAGAGGGTCTCACGCTTCATAATGAACCCTCCGCCCCAGCACACGGGCCTTGAACACCGCCAGCGCGATCAACAGGATGAACAGAAGCACTGCGATGGCCGATCCCTGACCGATGTCGAAGAGTGTAAACCCCACGCGGTAGAGCATGTTAACCACCATGTCGGTTGCGCCAGCCGGTCCGCCGCGCGTCATAACATCGACCACGGTAAAGACCTGAAACGCCTCGATCATCGAGATCACCAGCAGGAAATAAGTGGTCGGCATGACCAGCGGCACCGTGACCCTTCGGAAGACGTGGAACCGCTTGCCGCCATCTACGTTGGCTGCGTCGTAAAGATCTGTCGGGATGGCCTGTAGCCCCGCGATGTAGATCACGATGTCATAGCCCAACTGCTTCCAGGTATTCACAAAAATGATGACCCAGAGCGCCAGTTGCGGGTCTTGCAGCCAATAAATTTTCGGCAGGCCAAAGACTGCCAGCGCGGCGTTGATTACGCCGTAATCGGTGGCAAACAGCCATGAAAAGACTACCGCGATCGCCACCGTCGACGTGACCGAGGGCAGAAACAGCGCACCGCGCAACAGGCGTTGCGGCAACGCTTCGCGCACCAGATAGCTGGCAATGCCAATCGCCAGAAGCAGTCGCAACGGGACAGAGACCAGCGCGAAAATCGCAGTGACCTTGACCGAATTCCAGAATTGCGTGGAAGACAGGACAAGCCGGTAATTTTCGGTCCCGACCCAGGGCTTGGCTGCGGTCAGGAAATCCCATTCACGGAACGACAGATCGACGCTGGTCAGGATCGGAATGTAGGTGAAAACCGCGATAAACGCCAAAAGCGGCGCAATCAGCAGATAAGGTGTCATTCGCGAATGCATGGCAGTGTCCCTATGAAAAATGCCGGGCCAAGATCAGGCCCGGCATAGGATCAAGCGTTCGGGCTTAGTTGGTGCGCGCTTCTTCGGCGCGGGTCTGGGACGCGAAATCTTTCAGCGTCTGCGCCACGTCGTGTTGACCCAGTGCCATGGCCTGCCACATGTCGTATTCGCTGGCACGCATCCATGTCACAACCGGCGGGCGCGGACGGCCACGGGCGACAGAGAGCTGCTCGATGGCGACGGTGATGCCCGGCTCGCCCTTCAGGGCCTCCTCTGCAACGGGTTGATCCTTGGTGTGTTTGTTGATCGGCATATAGCCGGTGCCCGCGAACCATTTGGCGTTTGACCCGGCCCCGGCCGCATAGCTGATGAACTTGTAAGCTGCATCCTTTACCTCTGGCGCAGAGGTTGAAAGAATGCCGATGCCCGCCCCGCCGATGGGGGCCGCGCAGGTCTTGTTGCAAGGCATGGGCAGCACCAGAAGGTCATCCCCCAGCGCAGTTTTCGAGCGGCGGTAATTGCCGGTAGAGTTCATCATCATGCCGACCTTGCCCGCAAGAAACGCATCGCGACCGTTATTCTCCTTGGTCACACCGTCGACCGAAGCCACGCCATGCTCATGCACCAGCGAGGCCATCCATTCGTAGGCTTCGATTGTATTGGGGGCGTCAATCAGGATTTCGCCGGACACACTGTCGATAAGATCGCTTTCATTGGCCATGATCAGGCCCCAACGCGCAAATTGGCCCGGGGCGGCTATGCCAGAAATGCCCTGATCGCCCAGCTTTGCCTGCACCTGTTGTGCGGCGCTCAGGATTTCGTCGAAGGTGGTGAGCGCCGGGACGTCCTCCATGTCGGCATCTGCAAAGATCGCGGTGTTGACATAAAGCACCGGCGTGGACGAGTTGAAGGGCACGATGAAGTTCTTGCCGTCGTAAACGCCGACTTCGCGCGCGAAATCAAACAGTTCATCTTTCAACGGATCTGCCTCCAGATAGTCGGTCAGATCTGTCAGGACGCCGCGGTCTGCGAACAGGCCGTAGCGCGTGACTTCCATGATGACCGCATCGGGCGCGCGACGGGCCGGGATGGCGGCCTGCAGCTTAGTGACGATATCATTGTAGTTGCCGATATGCTGCGCATCGATGTTGATATCCGGGTTGGCAGCTTCGAAGTCCGCGACGATGCCGTCGAGCACCTCGCCGCTATTGCCAGAGAAGCTGTGCCAGAATTCCACCTTGGTTTCGGCGAAGGCGGCATTGGAAGAGAGCGCCAGCAGGCTGGTCGCAGCGACGGTCTTGAGAGTGTCGAACATGGGGTTATCCTCGTGTTCAGGGTTGAATTACTCGGTTGATTTTTATTGTTTCTATTTTGGCGCGCTCAATTCCAATCCGGGGGCAGCTTGGAACGAAACTTGCGATACTCTTCGAGAGCGGCCAGGGAGCGGCCGTCGTCGATCCCCGCTAGATCGAGGATCACGGCATTGACGACGGCCATCGGCACGGTCAGGGATTGCGGCTCTCCCGCCTCGCCGCGCGACACGCGAATCAGGTGATGTGGCGCGGGCCAGATCGGCGCGCTGGCCTCATCGGTGAGGGCCAGAACGGTTGCGTTCTGCGAGTGCGCCAAATCCGCCAATGACAGAATTGCAGCGTGAGGCGCGCGAAACGAAAACAACCAGACAACATCCGCCGGGGCCAACCCCCTAAGCGCCATCGCCATTGCTCCACGTTCGGCGTCCAGATCTCGGGCGTCATAACCCGAGCGTTTCAGACGCAACGCCACCAGTCTCGAAAGGCTTGCCGCATGCCCCTGCCCCAGCAGGTAAATCCGCCGCGCCTCGCACAAGCGATTTGAAAATGTCCGGATGTCGGCATCCGTCACCATCAAGCGGAGCCTTTCCAACGATGCAATCTCGCCACGGATGACAGAGGCCAGCAAACCGCCCTCTTCCGCGCGCACCAACCGCGCCGCCATTCGCGCCGACGCGGTGCCGAAATCGCGCCCGCCCTCGGTTAAATTGGCACACAGGAAGGCGCGAAAGGCCGGATATCCGTCGAACCCCAACCGTTGCGCCAGACGCACGGCAGAGGCGGGATGCACCCCTGCGCGATCAGAAATCTCCTTGCCGTTCTCGATCGCCGCACGCATCGGATCCTGCAGAAGCACTTTCAGCAGGCGACTGTCCGTCGCGGTCAACCTATCGGCATTACGCGACAACAGCGTATCGAGGGATGAGGTGGGCGCGATTTCATTCATGCAAAACAAATTGCAGCTACAATGTAAATTGCAGTTATCGATTGCGTGAAGCTTTGGTGACAGCCCTCAGGCAAAAGAGGAATGCAGATTTTCTCTGTGAGACGGCGTCATTGCGCGGCTCGCAGTTCCATATGCACCGGTCTCAGCGGCGATGAAGTCGGTCGGGCATCAATGCTCGACCGGACGACAGCGCATTGCCGTCCGGATATCACATGCGCCGCTTGAAATTCATCTTGGTTGTGGCCCGGTCACTGGCGTAGCCAACTATTTGACGACGCCTTTGCGCAAAATGATGTTGCCGTAGAGCCGCTTTTCGCCGGTTTGAACGATTGCAAATGCCTGTTTGGCCCGGTCGTAGAAGCTGAACCGCTCGATCGAGCTTAGCTGGGCGGGGGTATCGGCGGTCTCATCAATGGTGGACTGGAAGATGGCAACCACTGGCGGGATCTCATCCGGGTTGCCGACCACCGCCATCACATTTGCCGGGTTCTCGCCGAAAGTGTCCAGCGGCATGACCCCGAGAATCGCCTCAAGGAGGCGTGGCGCCTCGATCCCGTCGGCCCGGTGCAAAGTACGGGCGCAGGCCTCGGCGGGAAAGTTCGCGTCAGCAATGACGATCTCGTCACCGTGTCCCATCGCCCGAAGCGTTCTGAGAAGATCAGGCGAGAGGATGGGGTCGATTCCGATAAGCATGTGGCAGCGCCTTTCGTAAATGCATGGGACTGTCCGGCGGGCGCAGGGCCGGGGTTCGGCGGCCCCGTAATATCGCTGTCCGGTCCCTCCTATGTTGTCGGCCCGTTCTGCAACGCTCCAACCGGCGATCAGATCACCTATGCAAGAAAACCATTTCGGGCAGGAACCATCAAGCTCCAACAATGGCCAATCGCTGCCCCGCATGACGCGCGGCGTGGTTGCCTTTGAACGTCATCGTCGTGGTCTGGGCCCTTGCAAATTAGCGGACAGCACGGGCTACAGCTTTGCGGGCAAGCCATAATTTCAGACTTTACGGCAGGACCAACTTGTCAACTCAATTCGCTTTGGGGCGAACACGGACGCAAAGGTATGGCTTCCCGGGAAGGACAATCCCAAAGGCCGCATCCGGCTTCCCTCCCCTTGTCTTTTCGGCATGTTTGATGGCCACAGGAACCGGCGCTGCTACACGTTCGGCCGGCGTGATTGTCATATTCCAAGTGTCGATGATGTCGACCTCCCAGTCGCCATCCTCCGGCGGCAATCCAAGCGACCAAATCACCGGCTGGTGCTCTGCCAGGTAAATATAGGTGACGTCCCCGTCCCTCGCCGCCCCAAGGCTGGGCCAGGCTTTCGTGCCTTCAATCTCTTCAAACGGTGTCAATCCGTGCGTGGCATCCTGTTCTACGATATCGCGCAGAAATGCGATGCGTTCGGCGCTCTTGCCGCGAAGTTCGCCGCCCTTCGCCCACCACAGCAGGTCTTGCGGATGCGAGTATGTCTCGCCATGTCCAGCATACCCGCCCTTCATAACTGTCATCCAGAAGCGGTGCACCAAAACCTCTGCCGAGATATTGCCCCAGCACTGAATGATATTGCCCTCGTAATGCATCTCGTCGTTCACAATGGGCTTGCCGTAATCAGCGCGCCATTGAGCGGTTTGCACGGTGTCGAAATGCTGGATCGATACGTGATCGACCCATGGTTTTCTGTGGTCATAACAGTTGGACGGACTGCCTTGGTGGATCGATTTCGGATGGCGGTAGGGATCGCCTTCTTCAATGATGGAAAAGAACCGGTCCCAGCGATCCATCGGCTTTACGTCAAGCATGAAGTCATACTCGTTGGCCAGTGACCACCAGACGTTCCGATGCGCGGCAATGCGTGCAACGAGGTAACGCAGATACCGAAAATCCTGTTCTTCGGTCCAGAAACAGTGGCCCCACCGATCATACGGATGGAAGATGATGACATCCGCCTCGATCCCCATCTCGCCAAGCCGCGCGATTTGGGTTTCAAAATGGCGAAACGCTTCGAAGTTCGGGCTGTCGGGATCGTATTTGCCGTTCTCGTCCAGTTCGAAGACGTGATGCAATGGCTCGTTTTCGTTGTAGGGATAATGTTTTGGAAGAACACACATCCGCATCTTGTTGAAAGCGCCACATTCCAATGATTTGAGAGTTTGTTCTTGCTGGTCCAGCGGTTGATGCGTCCATGCGTAACAGGTCGTGGTGAAGGGCGCGAAGAGCGTGCCGTCCGCATGGGCAAAATGAAACCGGTTATGCACCCCGACGGGACCATGCACACCCTCGCGGGCTTCTGTGACGTCGAAAGAAGCGGTGCTTCCGTCGAGCGCTGGCGTTTCGGAAACGGTACGAAGGGTCCAGGCGCCCGGTTGGTCCGGGCTGAACCGGACCTTGAAACTGCCATCCCCATCGTAGAAGCCGGGAACCTTGATTTGCCGGTTTTCTTGCGAGAATACCCCCCAGAATTCGGCGTCCAGATAAGGGTTTCCAGAAATGTCAGCCTTGATCTCGTGCTCGAAGATATCCCACTTTGCGATGGTCATCTTTACGTCCTTCCCGTTCTCAATTGCCAGCGCTTAGCCGGGCTTCGGTTTTCAAATCAAAGAAATGTGCGGCTGGCGTTTTGAAAGACAGGCGGATTTCGTCGCCGACTTTCAGGTCCAGCCTCTCGGATAGGACACAGGTCACGTCCTGCCCGGCCAATTCCGCCAGCACATGGGTATCCGCACCGGTCGGTTCGATGACCTTTACGACAGCGGCTGTCCCATCGGTCGGGTCCAGAGAAATGTCCTGCGGGCGCACACCAAGAACAACATCGCGTTCGGCACCAACATCCGGGCGACGGGCCAGGGCAACCGTTTCACCGCTTTCAAGGACCAAGCTGGGAGAACCGTCTACGGCAAGCCTTCCAGCCAAAAAATTCATCGCCGGAGAGCCCAGGAAACCCGCGACAAACATGTTCTGCGGATTGTCGTAAAGTTCCAGCGGCGTGCCTATCTGCTCCACCCGGCCTGCGCGCAGAACGACGATGCGATCTGCCATTGTCATCGCCTCAACCTGATCATGGGTCACGTAGACAATGGTCGATCCAAGACGTTGATGCAGAGCCTTGATCTCGGCACGCATCTTCACCCGAAGATTGGCGTCCAGATTGGAAAGCGGCTCGTCGAACAGGAACACCTCGGGGTCGCGGACGATGGCTCTGCCCATCGCAACGCGCTGGCGTTGACCGCCAGACAGCTGCGACGGCTTGCGATCAAGGAGCGGCGTCAGCCCCAGAATCTCCGCCGTCTCTTTGACCATGGCGGTGATCTGGGCTTTGGGTATCTTGCTGAGTTCCAGAGAGAAGCCCATGTTCTGGGCGACAGTCATCTGCGGATACAAAGCGTAGTTCTGGAACACCATCGCGATGTTGCGTTCCTTGGGCGACAGGTTGTTCACAACCGTGCCGTCAATAGAGACGGTTCCCGCTGTTATCTCCTCCAGACCCGCGATCATTCGCAATAGCGTGGACTTGCCGCAGCCCGAGGGGCCCACCAGAATGATGAATTCCCCGTCCTGAAATGACATTGAAACACCATGCACGACCTGCAAAGCGCCGTAGCTTTTGTGAAGGTTGTCTATTTCTACTGTCGCCATATCGTGCACTTTCTAAGTCAGAGCAATTTGCAGCTACGGATCAGCCCTTCACCGCGCCAGAGGTCAGACCACTGACAAAATACCGTTGGAAGATCAGATAAACGAGCGTCGCCGGAAGAACCGTAATCACGATGGCCGCGTTCAATTGGCTGTAATTGTTAGAGAATTGGCTTTGGAACGACATCAGCCCAAGCGGCAGCGTCCACATGCTTTTGTCCTGCAGCAACACCAGCGCCATCGCAAATTCGTTCCAGGTAGCGACAAAATCCAGGATAAGAAGCGCCGCCAGAACCGGCAGGCAGACCGGCAGGAAAATCCGGCGGAAGATGACGAAATGGCTGGCTCCGTCGATCAGCGCGGCTTCGGTCAATTCCTTCGGAATAGCTTTGAAGAAGCCATGAAGAATGAAGACTTGGTAAGGTACGCCAAACGCCAGATACGGAAGGATAATGCCGGGATAGGTGTCGATCAGGCTAAGCGAATTGACCAGCGTGAAGAGCGGGGCAAGCATCACCTGAAACGGGATCATTGCGCCAAACAGCAGGAACACCAGAAGCATCTTATTCCAGCCAAAGCGGATCTGCGCCAGCGCATAAGCCGCCATTGCCGAGATCACCAGGCCCAGCGGTACCTTGACCAACGTGATCACGGTGCTGTTCCAGAAGGTATTGTTGAAATCACCCTTCGCCCATGCCAGAGCAAAGTTGTTCCATTCGATCTTGCTCGGCAAGGCGAAGGCTGCCGAACTGAACACTTCACTCTCGGATTTCATCGCTGTGAACGTGATGAATGCGACCGGGGCCAGCCAGATGATGGCCACAAGCACAAGCGAGATCCAAAGCCCGATCAGGACCGGGTCGCGGCGCTTTCGAGGCGCCACAACAATAGGCGACGTTGTGGTCATTGGGCGTCCTCTTCACGGCGTTGCGACCAGCTCATGTATGGAACGACGATCGCAAGCGTGATTGTCAGAAGAACAACGGAGACGGCCGAACCCCGTCCGTAATTGAAAATCTCCATCGATTGGGTGAACGCCCAGAGCGCCAGCATTTGTGTTGATTGCGCGGGCCCGCCGCCTGTCATGCCGTAGACGATATCAAAAGCCTTGAGCGATGAGATGGTCGACAGCACCAGGACGATTGTAATCGTCGGTCTGAGTGCAGGCAGAGTCACATGCTCAAAAATTTTCCGACGGTTGGCCCCGTCGATACGTGCCGCGTCGATCAGCGAACGGTCAACGCTTTGCAGGCCCGCCAGAAACAGCACCATCGAAAACCCGACACTTTGCCAGACGTAGGCCACAAAGATCGAATACAACGCGACATCCTTGTCGCCCAGCCAGTCGGGTATCAGTTGAGCCAGTCCAGCATTGGTCAACAACTGCGTGAACAGGCCGAAGAAGGGGTCGTACATCCAGCGCCACATGGTCGCCACGGCAATCGGCGCGATGATGACCGGAAGATAATAGATCGCCCGAAGCGGGGCACGCCCAATCAGGTTTTGGTTCAATCCCAACGCCAGAAAAAGACCCAGTACCGGAGGAAAGATCACGGACATAATCGTCCAGATGACCGTATTTCGAAAAGCGACCCAGAAGACCGGGTCGTTATAAAGGATGTGATAGTAGTTCCTGAGGCCAACCCACTCGCGGTTTTCGTTGATCCCGTTCCAATCCTGAAAGCTCAGAATAAATACGTCGATCAGCGGCCAGATAGCGAAGAGCGTATAAATCGCAAGCGCAGGCGCCAGAAGCACAATGCCCTGCGCCCGGGGGGATTGAAGATATCGTCTATTCACCATCGTCAAAAATATCCAAAGCTGCGCAGTTGGAAGGTGGTGCCCGCGATGGGACCGCGGGGCGCCAGACCCCCTGCGGTCCCGGTTGGTTAAGTTACCGCGTCGAAATGAAAGCAGCCATCGCGTCTGCCGCGGCCTGCGGTTCCAACTCTCCGGAAGCCAATTCATTGATAACACGGAAATACTCGGTCGTGACATCCAGCGGAAATGCCTGATCGCCATTCACGAACGTTCCGTCTGCTGCGGCGAAGACGTCCAGCCACTCTTTGTGCAGTTCCAGCGCATCATCGCCTTGCTTGACGTTCTTGTTGACGGACAGCGCCCCGAAAGCACCAATATGCGCCGCCTGGAATTCGTCCGATGTGAACATATCCAGAAACTTTGCAGCGAGGTCAGCCTTGTCTGATTTCGTCGAGATATACATGTACTCAGCGAAACCATAGAGCCGCCCGGTCCCCGTCGGGAATGCAAACATGCCGTATTTGGACATGTCTGAATTCTCGTCGATGGTGGGAACATGCCAGTCACCTTCCAGCATCATCGCCGCTCGATCACCGAACCACAAAGTCGTCGCCTGACGATTGTCGATCCCCATGAAGGGCTTCAGGAAGTGTTCGTCTGTCCACCACTTCATCTCGGTAAAGGCTTCCAGCGCGCAGGGCTCAGTTGCCCAGTCCAGCTCCATCGCCATAAGCGCGTCGTGCTTTTCTGCCCCGCAGGTCGTTTCAAGAATGACATCCATCAGGCGCATGACGTGCCAATTCACTGTGCCACCGAACGTGAATGCCGGTATACCCTGCTCTTTCAGTGCCACAGCCGCTGCCTTGAGATCCTCATAAGTCTCCGGCTCACCTTCAATGCCGGCTTTTTCGAAGAGACCCTTGTTGTAATAGACAACCTCCCCTGAGAACCGGAACGGAATGCCGTGCTTGCCTTCGGCGAACGCCTCCGAGAAGGCCAGCGAGGGCCCGGTGAGCCGATCACCCCAGCCGTAGCTTTCATAATAGGACGACAGATCCGTGCTCATGCCGGCCTGAACGTATTCGCCCCCCAGACCAAGGCCCGCCCAATAGGCGTAAATGTCCGGGCCGGTATCCGAACCAGAGGCCACCCGAAGGGCCGTTTTGTGCTCATCGGTGCCGCGCATGACAATCTCGACATCCACGCCGGGGTTGAGCTTCTCAAATTCGGCTTCGGCTGCAGTGAGCGCGGACACCTGTTTGTCGGACGTATAATTGATCGTCCAGATTGTGAGACCCTCGGCACTTGCAGTCACGCCAGTGGCAAGAAATGCGCAGATAGAACTGCACAGAGTTGTCTTAAGTTTCATTGTAGTCCTCCCATAAGTCAGTATCCGGAACATGATTGCCCGGCCTCACCAATTGGCGACTGTCCCATCCGGGAGAACCGCCTCCATCGCCAGTATTTCCTCTTGTCTAAACGGGTGTTTGGCAGCAATGGCTTCGTCAATTTCGATCCCAAGGCCTGGCGCGTGCGGGACTTGCCATGACCCATTCGCCAGCTCTACAGGGTTTTCTGAGCAGATTTCTTCGTACCACGGTGCAAGCCCGACGCATTCCTCCTGAATGACAAAACTTGGTGTCGCGACATCGAAATGCAGCGCCACCGCGCTGGCGACGGGCCCCATCGGGTTATGTGGACAGATGCCGATATTGCGAGCAGCAGCAATTGCCGCGATCCTGCGCCCGCCCGAAAAACCCATGCAGTGGGACAGGTCCGGCTGCACGAATGCCACGGCACCATGTTCGGCCAGATCGGCAAATTCTTCAGGGTGGAACAGCCGCTCCCCCGCCGCCAACGGACAGTCTACCTGGCTTTGCAATTGTGCCAGCAACCGCACATTTCCGGGCTGAAGCGGCTCTTCAACAAACAGAGGCGAAATCGGCGCGATGACATCAATATATGCCTTCGCGGCCGTCAGGTTTTCCGGGCGCCCATGCATGTCGGTCATGAGATCCACATCATCTCCGACCCTCTCGCGCACAGCTTCGGCGAGTTTCGCGACGTGACGGACGGAAGAAAGCGGTGCATCAAACCCAGAGTATGGAACCAGCCCCATCTTGACCGCAGAATACCCCATTTCGACCGTTCGCTGTATGTCGTCGCAGAAGGCCGAGATGTCGTGCCCGTCAGCGGCCTGTTTCAGGTTGCCGCGCAACGGGTGCGTGTAGACCCGAACTTCGTCACGAACCTGCCCGCCCAGCAGTTGCCAGACCGGCACACCTAGCGATTTGCCTTTTATATCCCATAGCGCCTGCTCTATGCCGGACGCCGCGCTCATCCCGATTGCGCCAAGCCTCCAAAAACTGAAGCGGGCCATCCGGCTGGCGATATGCTCGATCCGAAAAGGGTCCTCGCCAATGACAAAAGGCGCAAGATCCTCAACACAGCTTGTCACGGCGCGGGTTTTCCATTCCAGCGTCGCTTCACCCCATCCCCAAAGACCGGGCTGATCAGTGACCACCTTCACAAACACCCAATTTCGAATGAAGGCATTCACGACCACAGTTTCGACCCCGGTAATTTTCATCTGGTCGACCCGCTAAGGAACATATCCCCTGAAATTCTCGGGGTGCCGCCCACCAGTCCGCGGACGCGACGAATGGGGTGAACCGGCTGCGTTTTCACCCGCCATAAGTTGCGGAATCTTCGAAATATATTCTTCACAAACCCCACCCTCTTTTGTTGCGCGCAGCTTCAGGAAGCCCACGATTTCGACTGGTGTGTTGTCGCAATCTTGATATCATCCAGACTTCCATAGATACCATCTAAAGTCTAGATACCATGTAAAGAACTGATAGAAATTACGGTAAGAGACTGACAATGCAAGATAAAGATGACGCTACTCGCCCGGACTTCCTGTTGCCTCGCGAATTTGGAACAGCTTTGCCCACAGGCGTCGTCAAGAATGCTGTCGAAAAACTGGGCCGTCGAATCGCAAATGACGAGTACCCGGAAGGCGAGCCGATACCCACTGAACCTGAATTGGCTGAATCGCTCGGTGTCAGCAAAACGGCCGTAAGAGATGCGATTAAGGTCTTGTCCGGGAAGGGAATGGTGCGCACCGCCCGGCGCTATGGGACCAGGGTCAGGCCGATCAGCGAATGGCACCTTCTCGACGCTGATGTCGTTTCCTGGCACGACGCGACGCATCCACGGATGGCGCAGATGTTTATCGAGTCGACAGAACTTCGCTGTATTATCGAACCCGCTGCCGCCGAATTAGCTGCAGAACGAGCCACACCCGAACAGGTAGAGGCGATCCTTGATGCTACCTCTGCCTTGCGCCCCGATGCTGTTGATAGCAGTCTTCTCTATGAAGCAGACTGCAGGTTCCATTGCACGATCCTTGATGCGACGGGCAACCAGATGATGCGCCAGTTGCGCCCAATGATAATGAGCGTCTTGCGCATCTCTTACGAGTTTGGGGTTCAAACCGACAGAGGCGAACCTGTCTCGCGAAAAGGGCATTTACTTGTTGCCAAAGCGATCCAGAAGAAAGACGGAACCGTGGCTAAGCTCGAGATGGAAAAGATGCTGGAGGCCAACAGACGAACTGCACGTGCATATTGGGAAAACAAAACGAAGTTTACATGATTGATGTAAACTTGGTCCCTGACCTGCCCCTCGCGAAATCTCTCATTGTGACGTAACGTGTGCGCCAACTTGATCCGATCCCCACCGTTTGACCGCCCATTGGCGGAGTTCTCCGGTTTCGATCGACGCGTCAGGCTGGTGGTGTCAACGATTACGTCAGACTGATCGGGGTCTTGTTACTGCTCTGCCCCCTGAAAACTGGATCGTTTGAGGCTGGAGTTTTCCGCTATATTTCCCTGGCTGTGAGAGGAGCGGAATCGCATGAAAGCATCGAAGTTCACGGAGGCGCAGAAGGCCTTCATCCTGAAGCAAGGCGAGTGAGGCACGCCGGTCGCCGAGATCTGCCGGAAGGCTGGGATCAGCCAGGCGACGTACTTCAATTGGAAGAAGAAGTATGCCGGCTTGCTGCCCGACGAGATGCGCAGGCTGAAGGCACTGGAAGACGAGAACAGTCGGCTGAAGAAGATCGTCGCGAACCTGACGCTGGATCGGGAGATGCTTCAGGACGTCATTCGGCGAAAGCTCTGAAGCTTGGCCGTTTGCGCGAGATCGTGACCGGGATGTGTGTCGATTGGGGAGTGTCGATCCGGAAGGCTTGTGGGGCCATTTGTTTCGACACATCCACCTACCACTACAAGTCCCGGCGGATGGACTAGGCTGCCGTCGAGAGGCGGATGTTAATCCCGGAGCAAGATCGGTCAAGTTCCCGGTGTAAAATTGGACAGTTTGGTTGGGAGTTAGCTGCGCCTTGGCGCGCGTGCTCTCCATATGGTTGACGCGCGGCAAGGCGCGCTGGCGGCAGGCCAGCCCTTCTGATCGCGGGTTTATGGAGTTCAGGTTTGGGCTTTTCGGCTCTCGCGCAGCCGGAAGCTTTCGCCTTTCATTTCAAGGATATGCACGTGATGGGTCAGGCGGTCCAGAATTGCGCCTGTGAGGCGTTCCGAGCCGAAGACCTCGGTCCATTCATCGAATGG
>NZ_SLZU01000042.1 GCF_004342065.1 Primorskyibacter sedentarius
AGCAGAGGAGGCCTTCTATGCAAACTTGAACGCGGTCGAAAAAGTAGCCTAATCATTGAACCAGAAACTCTCCGGTAAACCCGGGGCGGTTCACAGCTCTGTCTCCTGGGGACTGTTGCGTTAATCGGCTCGCTTGGTCCACCCTATGGCTTTTGAGGTTGATTATGCCGCGCAAAACCCCGTTCAAGCACCACCGCTTTCCCCGTGACATTATACTACGCGCCATCCGTTGGTATCTGCGCTACCCGCTTTCTTATCAGGATGTGGCTGACCTTCTGGCTGAGCGTGGAATTACTGTTGACAGCAAGATCAACGGGAATCGCTACATTCTAGGACGTTTGGCGAACGCTAACTTGAAACGCGGCAGACGTAACCAACGTTGCGTACGGTATTGATGTAGTGTTGGCCGAAGGGCTTATCGATTTTGGTACGCAATCTGCTGATGTGCGTTTCAACAACGGTTGTCTGCGGGTCGAAATTGAAATCCCAAACCTGCTCCAGTAGCACCGTTTTGGTCATGATCCGCCCCTCATTGCGCATCAGTATTTCTAACAAAGCAAACTCTTTGTTCAGCAGCTTAATTACTTGGCCATCCCGTTTTGCAACGCGCATGTGCAAGTCAAGTTCAAGTTTGCCGCAAGTCAGTTTTGTCGTCTCTGCAACAGCGACATGCCGCCGACTGAGTGCGGTAATACGCGCCAACAATTCTGAGAAGTGAAATGGCTTGTCGAGATAGTCATCTCCACCAGCCATCAATCCTTCAACGCGGTCATCGACGTCGATCATGGCTGTCAGAAAAAGAACGGGCGTTTTGATATCTGAACTTCGCAAGGCTTTGACAACGCTTAGTCCGTCGAGTCCCGGCATCGTGCGGTCCAAAATGATTACATCGTAATGCGTGTAAAGACACGCGTTCACCGCATCGCGGCCGTCGTCCACACAGTCAACGCTGTAGCCACTTTGCTCAAGCCCCTTTCGTGTAAATTTTGCTGCGAGCGGGTCGTCTTCAGCAAGCAATATTTTCATGAGAGTCCCACCTAAATCAGCATTCATTTCGCTATCTAGGCCGGTGCTGGTTGGCCCTCACACCTTCCCGCTCACGAGCTGCGAAGCTTAAATAAATGTAAAGTAAGTGGAAAGCAGTCGCAAGTTTAAGCCTCCATCAAGTGGCAACTAGCTGCTTGGCCATCACTGAAAATGATCATCAGCAAACTCATAATCAACACCTCTGCTTGCTGTCCGGCGGCAGAGTCTCCCTTCCAACCGACACTAAACTTTGTCGGAATTTTAACCTCAGGAGAAGAACGATGGCCCAGAAAAGCCCATCACGGCTCAGTGTGATGACACTCGCATTTATGACGGTCGCTGCCGTCGTGAGCCTTAGAGGCTTACCGATGATGGCGACTGAGGGGCTGAGTATGCTCTTTTACATTGGCTTTTGTGTCATCTTCTTTTTAATCCCGGCCTCACTCGTCTCAGCCGAATTGGGCGGAGCCTTCGCCGACCGTAAAGGCGGCATCTACACATGGGTTTCCGAGGCATTCGGATCGCGTTGGGGTTTCGTCGCAATCTGGCTTCAATGGATACAAAATGTCGTTTGGTATCCGACCGTGTTGGCGTTTGCTGCCGGTGCGTTGGCTTACCTGTTCATGAGCCCCGACCTCGCCAATGCGGGTTGGTACAACTTCGCAGTTATCCTAATCGTCTATTGGTCTGCCCACTTTATGACACTGATGGGCGCTGATTTTGCGGCCAAGATGACAAAGTGGTTCATGTTGCTGGGCACAATGCTGCCGGGGGCTCTTATGATTGGTCTTGGGATCCTTTGGGTCGTGCAAGGCAACCCGGTAGAGTTTTTGAAAGCCGCTGACCCAACTGCGACAAGTGTTGCCACTGAACTCGCACACGCTCGCCTGTTCCCACACATCACTGGCCTTAGCACCATTTCCTTCCTTGCTGGTATCATCCTGCTGTTCGCAGGCATCGAGGTTCAAGCCGTTCACGCCAACGATATGGAAAAACCTTCCAAGAATTATCCAAAGGCGATGTTCATGGCGGCGTTTATCATCTTCGCACTGTTCACTCTGGGTTCTTTGGCTGTGGCGACGGTTGTTCCTGCCAAGGACATCAGCCTGACTGCAGGTTTGATGCAGGCGTTCCAAAGCTTGCTCGGTAAGTTTGGGCTAAGTTGGGCGACACCCATTGCCGGGTTGCTGGTAGCGTTCGGTGCCATCGGTGGCGTTATGGCGTGGATCGGCGGTCCAAGCCGCGGATTGCTGCAGACCGCCCAAGAAGGTGAAATCCCTCCCTTCATGGCAAAAACCAACGCCAAAGGTGTGCAGGTTACAATCCTGATGGTTCAGGGCGTTATCGTTAGTGCGCTCGCGACGATCTACCTGCTTTTCAAGGACGTCAGCGTTGCATTCTTCATTCTGTCGGCAATGACAGTCACGCTCTACCTCGTGATGTACATGCTGATGTATGCAGCGGCGATCCGTCTTCGCAAGACACAGCCTGACCTGCCGCGTAGCTACAAGGTGCCCGGTGGTAATGGCGGCATGTGGGCGATTGCGGGCATTGGATTTGCTGCGGTGCTCTTTGCCTTCGTCGTGGGCTTCTTCCCTCCGGCCCAGCTGACCATCGGTAGCCCCGCTATGTATGTCGGCCTTGTTGGTGGCGGTCTGGTTGTCTTCATCGGCCTTCCGCTTCTGATCCACGCCTTCAAAAAGCCGAGTTGGCGTCAAGCCGCCCTCGAGCCGTCTTCAATTGCACCGACTGACCAGACCGTTTCTCCCCCGATCGCCGAATAGGCACGGTCGCGTGCAGGGGCTCCACCATGTGGAGCCCCACCCCAAAGACCAAAAATCGATAGGAAACATCATGGCCCTTCACGACAAGCAAACGAGCAAGCTGCGCAATGATTTGCTCGACGACACATACGCATCGGCTGATCTGCAAGCGGAACTTCCGAAAACGAACTTCCCAGATAGCGAAAAAGAAGCCCGGCATGTCTACAATGCCATTCACGACGAGCTGATGCTCGATGGCAATTCACGCCAGAACCTTGCGACGTTCTGCACGACGTGGCTTGAACCGGAAGTGAAACAGATCATGGCGGAAACCGCCGACAAGAATATGATCGATAAAGACGAATACCCTCAGACCGCCGCAATTGAAGAACGGTGCGTTCATTTGATAGCTGATTTGTGGAACGCGCCTGACAGCGCCAACACCATCGGCACCTCGACCACTGGGTCCAGTGAAGCTGCGATGCTGGGTGGCATGGCGATGAAATGGCGCTGGCGCGATAAACGGCGGGCCGAAGGAAAATCCACCGATAAGCCGAACCTGATTTGCGGTCCGGTGCAGGTCTGCTGGCATAAGTTCTGCCGCTACTGGGACATCGAAATCCGCGAAATTCCGATGGAGGGCGACCGCCTGATTATGACACCGGAAGAGGTGATCAAACGCTGTGACGAGAATACAATCGGCGTTGTGCCAACGCTGGGCGTAACCTTTACCGGCCAGTATGAACCTGTAGCCGATGTGTGCGCGGCGCTTGAAAAATTGCAAGAAGAAACAGGCCTCGATATCCCGGTGCACGTTGACGGCGCGAGTGGTGGTTTTCTGGCCCCATTCTGTGATCCTGACCTGATGTGGGATTTCCGTCTTGATCGCGTTGTTTCGATCAATGCGTCCGGTCACAAATTCGGACTCGCTCCCCTTGGTGTTGGCTGGGTTGTATGGCGCGACAAGGAACATCTGCCCGACGATCTGGTCTTCAAGGTCAACTATCTGGGTGGTGACATGCCAACCTTCGCGCTCAACTTCTCACGTCCCGGCGGCGAAATTATCGCACAATACTACAACTTCATCCGGCTCGGTCGCGAAGGGTATCGCAAGATTCATGAGGCCTGCTACGACACCGCGCAAGCCCTGGCCAACTCGATTGAGAAGCTTGGGCCGTTTGACATCCTTTACAATGGTGATGGCGGTATTCCTGCCCTGTGCTGGTCTTTGAAAAAAGATGCGGACGTTCCCTACACGCTCTTTGACCTTGCCGACAGGCTTCGGACACGCGGCTGGCTTGTACCAGCCTACTCATTGCCGGCTCACCGCGAAGACATGGCGATCCAGCGCATTCTGGTGAAGCACGGTTTTGGTCGTGATATGGCACTGCTGCTGCTCGATGACATGAAGCGTGCGATTGATCATCTGACAGAGCATGCACCGGTTGCCTCGCTCGATGCATCCAGCGCCACGGTACACGACCACAGCGGCAGATAGCTGAATACTGGGTTCCAGATTAACGACTGGAACACACCAACTTTCAAGCAAACCTCTGAAACACAATCCAAATCCACTTCGAACGTGGCTTTGAAAACGAAGAAAGGAAAATCTCCAATGAAAAACGTGGTTAAGTGCGCAATTCTTTCGACTGCAGCGCTGCTCCCATTTTCTGCATTTGCGGCCGCTCTGGACTGTCCAGAAACTGCTGTTGTCTTTGCGGAAACCAATGGATCGAAAGACCCGATATCGCTCAGTGACTTGTCGCAGCAGGTCGGGTCCGCAGAAGGTGACAGCACTACCCTCTATGAGATCGCTGAAGAATTGCGATCAACATATCCCAAGGCAAGCGATGCCGAAGTTTCAGACCTATTGATCACGGGCTACTGCCATTTTCTCAACGCGCAGACCCCGGAAAACACACGGACCGAAGCGGAAGTCATGGCATTCGAACAGGCCGCATACATGGCAGCATTTCGCAACGCACCGCCGCAAGACCATGAACGAAAAGGTTGGTTGTATGGCAACTAACCGAAACCTCGAAACAGATATTAAACGCCCTGGAAGGGCAAACAACGGAGAAAGAGAATGCCAGAACTTATTGTAATCGGATACGACGATGCCGAAGCAGCAGAAGGGGCCCGTTCAGGTCTTTTTGAGATGTCGAAAGAATACCTCGTTGATGTGTCTGACGCGGTCGTCGCGGTCGCTGACGAGAGCGGCAAGATCAAGCTCAACCAAATGGTGAACCTCTGGACCGTTGGAGCAAGTGGCGGTGCATTTTGGGGACTTCTGGTTGGTCTCGTCTTCTTCAACCCATTATTGGGTGTTGCGGTTGGTGCCGCAGCCGGTGGGCTTTCCGGCGCTTTGTCAGACTACGGTATCAATGACAAATTCATGAAGGATGTGTCGTCGATGCTGAAACCGGGGCAAGCGGCGCTCTTTATGATGGTTAGTACAAAGGCATCCGAACGCGTGATCGAAAATCTCGCGCGCCACGGTGGTGAAGTGCTGCGCACCAACCTTGATGCGTCTCACGAACAGCGGGTACGCGATGCTTTTGAGGCGGCACACCAAACCGTAAAAGAGCAGGAAGCCGCATAGACGATGATGTGGTCGGTTTGAGCTAATCGCTTAAGACCAACGCTCAAACCGACCCACTCTGACCATTCCTTGAAACTGCAGCTTATTAAGGACGATAACGCATGACAAATTCTACTCTAAAGTCCCGCCAAGAAGCGCCTTTGAGAACGCCTTCAGACCTTATTGAAGACGCTACCCAAGACATTTCGGCAGCTCTAACCTTGCTGCTTGCAGATAGCTTTGCGCTCTACCTCAAAACGAAAAACTTCCATTGGCATATGTCGGGCCCGCACTTCCGCGATTTTCATCTTATGCTGGATGATCAAGCAGGCCAGATTCTGGCAATGACCGATCCCATGGCAGAACGCGCGCGCAAAATTGGTGGAACTTCCCTTCGCTCGATTGGGCAAGTTTCTCGTCTACAGCGCGTGCTGGACAATGACGCGGACTATGTCACGCCAATAGATATGCTTGCCGAGCTGCGCGACGACAACGCTAATATGGTCAAAAGCATGCGTGCAGTCCACGCAACCTGTGACGAGCATGGTGATGTAGGAACCGCGAGTTTGATCGAGAACTGGATGGACGAAACCGAAACGCGGGTCTGGTTCTTGTTTGAATCTTGCCGCGACGAAAACGCCTGATCACAGCCAGCAGCTAATGCAAAGCGGCGAGGATCACTCGCGCAAGTATTTAAGTCTATTTACGAACCCAATAAAGGAAGCAAAAATGACTAGAATAGTAACCGGAAAATTTAATACTGCTGCCGCGGCGTATAACGCATATGAGGACTTTGTTGGCACCGGTTTCCCGGATGAAAAACTGTTTCATGCCAAGGACTCCACCGAAGTAAAAGTTATCACTTCACTCGAAGGAGAACCTGAAGTCCGTGAGATCCTTGGACGCCACCAGCCGACCGAGGTGTACGAGCATTCAACCTAGCATTGGCAGGGTCACAGCAGTTATGATGCAGCAACCAGCGTATGAAGACCGAAACCGAGAAGAGCATCTGTTTTTTGTGGCATCTTGTCGCGGAGACAACGCTTGATCACAGCTTCCATCTCACGTCAACAAAGAGGATTGCAGCACAGATGTTTAGATCACTTCTAATCGTTTTTGTGGTTCTATCGGTTATCGGTTCGATGGGTTTTGCGATATACTCTTTTGAACTTAAAATCAGGGGTCTCCTATTTGTTTAGCGACCTATCCGCAATTGACGTTGCACGGTTCCAGTTCGCCTTTACGGTTTCGGCGCACATAATCTTTCCTGCCTTTACCATTGGCTTGGCAAGTTTTTTGGCCGTCGTCAACGCACGGTGGTTGTGGACGCGAGATGAAGCCTATCTTCGCCTGTTCGATTATTGGAAAACGATCTTCCCAGTTGTGTTCGGCATGGGCGTCGTGTCTGGCATCGTGATGTCCTATAAATTTGGCACCAATTGGTCCGTCTTTTCAGACAAGGTCGGTCCAGTTATAGTGACCTTCCCCCCCCCCGGTATCCGGGCCATTGCGAACTGGAATGTTCCACCTTTGAATGGACGAAGGAGGAAGACCCATGAAGCGGAAGCGTTTCACAGAAGAACAGAGCATTGGCGTACTGAAGGAGAGCGAGGCTGGCGCGCAGACGGACGACATCTGTCGGCGTCACGGCATCAGCTCGGGACTGTCTGACGTCAGCGCTTATGGGTCCAAATAGGGCAATTTGATAAGAGAGAGTTTCTGGCTCATCGTAATCACTGAGGAGTGGACGATGAGAAAGACAACCAAGAGCCCCGGCGAGAAGATCGTCAAAGACATCAAGCGAGCGACCCGCAAACAGTATTCCTCTGAAGAGAAGATCAGGATCGTCTTGGACGGCTTACGTGGGGAGGACAGCATTGCTGAGCTGTGTCGCCGCGAAGGCATATCACAGGGCATCTATTACAAATGGTCAAAGGATTTCATGGAAGCTGGGAAGCGGCGCTTGGCGGGCGACACAGCGCGTGCGGCCACGACCGATGAAGTCAAGGACCTGCGCCGCGAGGCCCGCGATCTGAAGGAGGTCGTGGCTGAGCAAACGCTTGAATTGCGTCTGCTCAAAAAAAGCATGATCGACGATGGGGGCGACCAAGAATGAGGTATGCTGCATCTGAGAAGCTGGAAATCATCCGGCTGGTCGAAGATAGCCACCTGTCAGCGCGCCAGACACTGGCCAAGCTGGGTATCCCTCGCACCACCTTCTATCGTTGGTATGACCGATACCTTCAGCGTGGTGAGGCCGGATTACAGGATCAATCTCCCAAGCCAAAGCATGTCTGGAACCGGATCCCTGATGAGGTGCGGCGCAAGGTCGTGAAACTGGCACTGAAGGAAACAGAGCTGTCGCCGCGCGAGCTCGCGGTGACGTTCACCGATACAGAAAGCTATTTTGTATCAGAAGCTTCGGTGTATCGCGTTCTGAAGGCGCATGACCTGATCACCAGCCCGGCCTACATCGTGATCAAGGCTGCGAGTGAGTTCAAAGACAAGACGACAGCCATCAACCAGCTTTGGCAGACCGACTTCACCTATATCAAGGTTCTCGGCTGGGGTTGGTTCTACCTCAGCACAGTCCTCGACGATTACAGCCGCTTCATTGTCTCATGGAAACTCTGCACCAACATGCGGGCCGAAGACGTGACTGACACACAGGACTTGGCTCTTCAGGCGTCAGGCTGCGATCAGGTTCACGTCGTTCACAAGCCACGGTTGCTTAGAGACAACGGCTCCAGCTACGTCTCGGGCGATCTGGCTGAGTGGTTGCAGGACAAAGGCATGAAGCACTCACGCGGAGCGCCGTATCATCCCCAGACACAGGGCAAGATCGCCCCCTCTCGGCAGATTGCTTCGCGATCGCCTGCCGGCAATGGATGGCACCAAACCTTGAAGAACCGCATCCTGCTGGAAAACTACTTCCTACCCGGTGATCTGGAAGCCCAGATCGAAGCCTTCGTCGACCATTACAACCATCAGCGGTACCACGAGAGCATCAACAACGTCACACCCGCCGACGTCTACTTCGGGCGTGACAAAGCCATTCTACAACGCCGAGAAAGGATCAAACGAAAAACGCTCGAAGCGCGCCGCTTGCATCACAGGCAACGCGCCGCATAATCAATCTAACCAGATGAGCCAAACTCTCTCTTAGTTTAGGCCCCCTTTGGCCCCAAAAACTCTGCCGACGGACAGGGAAGATCATGAGCCGGAAAAATCCAACATCTGGCGGTTCAAAGTTGGGGAGCAGAGCAATGGCGCTTGGCGCTCTTGTCCAAGGTATCACTACAGAAGGGCGCGCATATGCGGGCGGAAATTGGGATTGGCTGACGCCATTTTCCTCTCTGACGGCGCTCGCTCTGTTGGTGGGCTATGCTATGCTGGGGGCCACATGGTTGATCGTTAAGACCGAAGGCGAAACATTAGAATGCGCAAGCCGCTTTGCGCGACCGTTGGGTGTCGCATTACTTGTTCTGATCGGCGCGATCAGCCTTATAACGCCGCTCCAACAGCCCGAGTACCTGTTGCGGTGGTTCGGCTGGCCGTCTGGTCTTTGGTCGGCCATTGTTCCGGTGCTGCTTGGGTTTACGGTCTGGCAACTCTGGAAGGGTCTGCGCGACGGCGATCACTTCCGGCCGTTCTTGGCGTCCGTTGCGGTGTTTGTGCTTTGTTATGCCGGCCTTGGTATCAGCTTCTATCCCAACCTAGTTCCGCCATCACTGACAATCGCTGCCGCAGCCGCACCGGACTCCTCATTGGCGTTTTTGCTCGTCGGAGCCGCAGTGTTGATCCCTACGATCCTTGCTACACGGCATAATCCTACTGGGTGTTCCGAGGCAAAGTTCGACCAGAGGATGGATACCACCAATGCGGCGATGGGTTTGGTTTGTGGGTCTTTATTTCGTCGGAACCATGACGCTGGGTGGCATCGCATTGCTCATTCGATTGGCATTGTTCTGACACCGCTTTGTGAACGCTCAGCACCAACTGCGATGCTTAAGAAGGCGGAGACCCAAATTTGCGAGGACAGAAATTTACCGAAATTATTTACGACAAACAAATCGGGAAAGGCGTCTTATGCAACCGAACAATAGGGACGAACTCCAAGAGCCAACCGATGGCGACGACACGCTGTCCAAATCATCACAGGACGCTTTGTTGGAAGTAGAAAAGCGGTTCGATGTCCTGCTCGGCCTATCCGCGGATTCATATTGGGAGCAGGATGAGAATTTTCGATATACGAAGGTTCTTGGCAATGGCAGCAACTTCGCTGGGTCGAAGCCTGAAGATTTTTTAGGTAAAACAAGATGGGAACTGCCCGCCCCCGAGGACGATCATACGGATTGGGAGGAGCACGAGGCGATGCTCGCCAGACACGAGATTTTTAGCAATCTTGAGTTCAAAAGAACTGACACGTCAGGAAAGACAATTTGGGTCGCGACCAGTGGTGTTCCAATGTTTGATCCGGTTGGAAATTTCACAGGATATCAAGGAACCAGCCGAAACATCACCGCACGAAAGGCAACGGAAGCTGAACTCAGAGCAAGCGAAGAGCGTCTACAGCTGGCATTCGATGTCGCCAAGATTGGGTTCTTCGAGTTGGACGTGATGACGGATCAACTGACGCTGGAGAACAGGGAATTCAAACTACTCAATCTTCCCGCTGAGAATGCAACAATATCATGGACTTCTTACAAGGAAAACATCCATTCAGATGATGTTGAAAGTGTCAACGAAACGGCAAGATACATCATCGAAAACCGCAGCCCGACCTCTGTTGAATACCGTGTGATAAACCCCGATGGTTCCATTCGTTGGGTTCAGGCAAGCTGCGGCCCGCGAGGCTCAGGTGACGGAGGCGCAATTGCGCAGATCATTGGCGTCAACATCGATATCACGAGGCGCAAAGAAACCGAAATCGCGCTAGATAGAAGTCGACAGGAACTTGCTGACCTTAACCAGACTTTAGAAGACCGGGTGGCAACGCGCACTGCCGAACTTAAATCAGAGGCGGAACAGCACGCACAAACACAGACTATGTTAACGGCGTCTCAGAGACTGGATTCTATCGGCCAACTCGCCGGTGGTATCGCGCACGACTCCAACAACCTGTTGTCGATTATCCTTGGAAACCTTGAACTTGCGGCTTTGAAAGTCACTGACCCCGAAGCGCGTGAGATGATCGAAGATGCGCAGGCGGCCGCAACTTCGGGCGCGGACCTCAACCAACGCTTGCTGGGGTTTGCTCGTAAGCAGAACCTTGCACCTGTGAGACTTCAAGTAGGTGCGCATGTATTGGGCACCGTTCGGTTGCTGGAGCGGACAATTCGTGAAGACGTTCGCATCGTCGCAAAGATCGAGCGGAACATCTGGGACATCGTTGCTGACCCAAGCGAATTAACCAATGCACTGGTCAATCTCGCTGTTAACGCACGTGACGCGATGAGTGACGGAGGATTTCTGCACATCGAAGCGCGCAACTACAAATCAGAGAGCAATGGCGGCCAAAAAGATCGTAGCGCGGACCGCACTGACTACGTTGAAATAGCGGTCACTGATACGGGGGCAGGTATGCCAGCCGACGTTCTCGAAAAGGCCTTTGATCCATTCTTTACAACGAAGGAGCAAGGCAAAGGGACCGGCCTCGGATTGAGCAGTGTTTACGGATTTGCTGAACAATCAAGCGGGTTCATAAAAATCGACAGTCAGGTGGGTGAAGGCACGACAGTACGGATATACCTTCCACGTGCCTTGGAGGCAGACAAACCGAAAACGACGACACAAATATCGACGGAGATATTAGCGGCTGAAGGTGAGCTAATCCTTGTTGTCGAAGACGAGCTTAACGTTCGAGCGACGACGGTCAAACGTCTAGAGCATTTTGGCTATCAAGTGATTGAAGCGTCAACCGGGCTAGAGGCGATCAAGATCCTACAGGACGGGGGCCCGATCAAGCTTGTGTTTAGCGACATAGTCATGCCCGGCGGAATGAATGGCTATCATCTTGCAGAGTGGATGCGCAATCACGTTCCCAACATCAAGATTTTACTCACTTCCGGATATGACGATCCCGATCAGGAAAACGGCAACCACGACTTTCAAGTGCTCCGAAAGCCGCATTCCATGGAAGACCTTGCCCGAGAATTGCGCAATGTCTTGAACAATTGAGTGCAGAGCAGACGCGGCCGTGTACTCACGCAGAACATGAGCCAGAAGTCGGCGCGTCAGTCGAAGCGCTTGAGCGGGAGATACGCGAAATTCGATCTTCCATCATTGAGCTGTCGGCTTGGTCTCAGAACGCGTTGATTCAAAACTAAGTCGGCAGGCAGAGTGTCCGTCGTCAGGGTTTTTGGGACCGATAGCGGCCTAAACTAAGAGAGAGTTTGGCTCATCTGGTCATGTTTGTGAATCGGCATGCGAAGTTGACCCACTTGGGTGGGTTATGAGCGAGTAAAATTGACCCACCTGCCACGTTAGCATCCGCGCAGAATAGCGCGG
>NZ_SLZU01000043.1 GCF_004342065.1 Primorskyibacter sedentarius
CACAAAGGCGAACCTACTGCGATCAATCCCGGGAATTGGTCCCGTCTCTGCGGCGATGTTGATCGCCGAATTGCCTGAACTCGGCCGGATGACGTCAGGCGAAGCCGCTGCCATGACTGGCCTGGCGCCGGTCCCACATGACAGCGGGGCAATGCGAGGCAGAAGAACGATTGCTGGCGGACGACGATCGCTGCGACATGTGCTGTTTCAGGCTGCGCGCGCCGCAGCTTGTCATAATCCAGTCCTCAAACCGGTCGCAAAACGTCTCAAAGAGCGCGGAAAACCACATAAACTCGTCATTATCGCAATCGCACGAAGGCTGCTCACAATCGCCAACGCGATCATCAAAACCGGCACACCTTGGCAGCTTCAGCCCAACCGATAGACACAGTTGCTAGCTGCCGCGGTTTTTTGCAGCCGGAGCAACACAGGGACTTTGGGACATTCCAAAAAAACAATAAGGAAATGCTCATGCGTCTATCGAAGCTCATCGTTGACAACGGCTGGAAATATCAAATCGCTATCAAAATCTAGAGAAGCTCCAACAAACGAGAAGTTGTCTCCACCAACCGTCCCGGCTAGACGATCAGCGATTATGATTTCGTAGCGCGATATGTACGCGGTTTCTGCTACAGTAAATCGATCCAACGAAAAATCAATTTGAGCTGTGCCAGTGCCGCACGCATCGCCCGAAAACGTCCCATCGACGCTCCCTTGATCTGTGCCAACATGAAACGGAGTCAAAATCGAAAGGTTGTCAGTCTCCTGAAGCAGCTCAATCTGCCGCTTGTTCGTGAATTCAAGTACATATCTCTGAGAAAAAGGCGCAGGGGAAGAGCATACAACATTGGATTGAAAAAACAGAGATACCTCTGGAACAAAGCCAAAGCTGACAACCTGAGAATTCAAAAGTGATAGCGATAAAAGTATCTCGCCTGACTCAGCTCTTCGAACTTGAAAGTCCGTAGCCGCCGCAAAGTTCATCTCGTCTATTTCAAGATACAACCTTCGTGATTGTCCTGGCATCCATTCAACAGCAAGGGGGAACACTTGGTTCCCAAAAATAGCGCTGGTTTCAACGAAAGGAGTATCAACGCAATAATCAATTGAGAACTGTCCACTTGTAAGCACTGGCCTTGCGGACGCGTTGACAAAGGCGATATTTGCCTCGTCAGAATCTAGAGAGATTGCCAAAAAAGGTGGCCGTACCGAAATCACTTGCGAAGCTGCTCGATCTGATACGAAAGCGTATAACGTAATCTGCATGGTGTGGTCCGAAGGGCAAGCCTCGTCGGCTATGGCAGCATTGCCGCATAGAAACGCGAGCACAAGAGTCAGTAGGCTGGTTCTTTTTCGTGCAACCATATTCATGCTAGTCTCCGCATTGAGTGATCTCCTCTGACAGGACGCGCGGTATGACAAGTGATCATCGAGCAGACGAACTGCCTACACCGGACATTGATGCACAGCCGGACGATACACGAGACGTAGAGCAAGAAGAAGCACCCAAAGCCCCTGTGACCACTGCTTACAAAGTTAAGCGTTGTGCGGAGTGCAAGCTCGAAATCCCCGCCGAAGCTACGATTTGCTCACATTGCGATTCTTATCAAGATTGGAGGCGTTTTTTTGCCGTAGGAAACATGACGCTGACTTCGATCATCGCGCTCTTTTCTGTTCTTGGGATTGCTATACTGATAATATTAGATGCCTTTAGGCCAAAGAGCGCAATTTTGCATTCCGAGGTCTTTCAGGGCGTTGATCGTACGATAACCCTGCTGGTGTCAAACACTGGGACACTTGATGGTTACATAGGCAGTGCCTCCTTGGTCGCCGACGGAAACATATTCAGCTTGCTGACTGAAAGCGCCACGACTGTAAGTGCAGAAAGCAGTATACCTGTCAGGATGGCAGTCGATGATAACCGAGCTGGTTTTTTAGCAGGGAGCGAAGAGTGTGCTGTCGTCTTTGCGCTGTTGGACCATCAGTTGACTGAAAGCACTTTTAATGAGCCATTGGACTGTAGAGCCTTTGAATAGTGTTGGCTATTGCCCTTTTTGATCCATCAGAACTGCAGTCTGTATGGTCTATTCCTCTAGTATTCGAGGCTAACGGCTTCAACGATCGAATTGGATGATTCCAGTACGCCAAGAATGGTCGACCGTGTCACAGGTGAATTAATTCCACGCCTGTCCAGATCTTGGAAAATCACACTGGCTAAGACCTCAAGGCGTTCACCAGGCCGCAAATGAAAAGTGTTCTCTCTTTGTAATTGACCGATGCGTTCTTGATGGGCTTCTCGAGCTGTTTGCATGCCCATCGCGGCTGCGGCGCCGATGAGATTTGCACCAGGGATTGAACCAAGAATTTCTTCGTCTCGGTTGACGATTTCGATCGCGCAACGGTCTGCCTCTTCCTCCATCGAGCGGCGACGCTCATCAGAAATGGGTGTCTCGGACAACGCCAATTCGTCTAAGTGCCCAAGCGCGACATGGCATAGCTCATGGCCAATTATGAATCCAAGGGCATGAACGAACGGCCCTGCTATGTCGAAGCTCAGATCTCGTCGCTCCGGATATTCGGAAAGGTCGAGCGGCTGGCCCAAGACTTGCTGAGAGACCTCAAGGAAACGTTCTACCGTGATTGGGTTGTCGTTGAGGGTAGGGATCGCCTGTATGTTCCAAACTTCGTATAGGTCTAACACGCCGATTTCTGTCGATTGCGTGCTAATGAACTGCCCAAAAATGAGTGACATAGATCCAAAGAACATCACTTCGATGAATCCTACATCCATCGTTACTCGCGATCCATCACGGTTCACCCACGCCGTGTAAGAACGATTATCACATACCTCGAGCTCAACGTCTCTTATTCTGCTTAGGAACTCATCTGATATTGCGCCGCGGCTATGAAGCCTTTCTGGTCGAGCGTAAAAGATGTCGTCGATGTCATCCGCGATGAGTTGGTACAATTTACTACCGTTCGGTGGAGAGCATGCTTGAGCATTTTGCGGGTCGAGAAGCAGTATAGTGGCTATGAAAATCGCCAGTTGAACGCGCATTACCGAGTCCTTAAGGGTTCTATGTTGTGCTAGAAGCATTCTTCTTTAAGTGGTGTTCTCATTCCAACTTCGCGCCTAGCTTTACAATTGTAGCGTATTAATCCTGTCTAACCAGACGTGAGATGCGACTTCTGGCTAACCTAACGCGAAGAGTACCATTTGAACTCCGGACCGAAAATGCAAGTACACAATCGACTGCAAAGTGGACTGCAGCCGTAGCATCTTTTCCGGCCCGCTAGCGACATCAGTGGGCCGCTAGCCAGTGCTTTTGGTTCCCCAAGAGTCCTAGGAACTGCGCGGCCGCCGACGGCGGAATTGGCCAGTATAGGTCGAAGGGCAAATGGGTGGGTTCAGCGAAAACCATCTTCCACGTTAACAGTGCGGTGCGTCACGGGCCAAACGCACGGCATCTGTTGGTTAGGTGGAGATCAAGGTCGCGTGGGGCATTTCAGCGATTGGTCGTCGCCGGTTGGAAGTCGTAATTGCATCCTTGGTTGATGGCCTAAAGTGGAAAACGCAGAGTGTCTCGCCAATACGGAGAAAACTCGCTTTTTTGGTGTCTTGGCCTTGTACTGCAATTTTTTGATTGGGCTCCGTACCATTTTAGATGACTCAAGGTAATTCTGAAGTAAGCTGATATCATTGCAGGCGGTTTTTTGATGGCGACACGTTATGACTTCGAACATTTACCAAGAGCTTTGGGATATTGATCTAAAAAATGGTGGCTGCACAGTTAGCGGTCGGGACATGCAGGGCAACTGGGTTCATCCTGATGCTGATATACTGGTCGACGAGCAGCTAGAGGCGACTAGCGCGAGCGATGCGGCCCCAGAGCCGCTCTTTCATTTCGTTAACCCGGACAAGCTCTCCCGCCTGACCTACACCGCCTTTATCGACCTGCTGAACAATTACGTCGTGAACGCGCGACTGTCGGAGGATCATCTGGGCGACAACGCTATCGAGGATCAGGAAATCACGCGATTTATGGATGTCATGCTGGAGACGGACGTCATGCGTCGGGCCGAAGCGTTCGTTCGTGCGGAACTGGTCTCCGAGCTCAGCGCCGAGGCGCTGCGGTCCGAAATCCTGCGCATGTGGTTCGAGCTTTATACCAATCACTTCAACAGCATCGCGATCTCGCACGCGTCAGGATTTGAGCATGTGATGGTGGGTGAGGGGAAGCTGAAGGGCAACGGCATCGGCGGCTATCATTCGTGGATCAAGTTCTATCTTGATGAGCAAAGCGGTCGCGTGGATTTCCGTGGTTTCAACTACGATGGCAACTTCAATCGAACGTCCAAGGCCGGCGCGAGCTTTCCATATGTCGCGACGGTCGCGATGAGCTGGACCCAGCTTGATATTCGCGGTCAGCCCGTCGGCAAGCTTAATAAGGATCTGGGTGGCTTCTTCATCGGCCCCAGTCCGGAGTTGCAGATGGCACTGGGCACGATTGCTTTCTACGAAAGTGTTGCTGGACGCTATTCGAGTGCCGCAACCGGACTGAAGAACGACCAAAAGGCCGTGATGCTGATGAACGGGCGTTTTCATTTGGTCCTCTATCGTAACACGACAGAAGACCAGATGGGTGGCGATCGGATCAGGTCGTTCTGGCCCAAATTCATAGCGCCGATCGAAAGCACCGAAGCGGACGTAGTTGTGCCGGTCGGAGAGCATGCCGGCGATCAGAACAGCGGCGTTGTCCGTATTCGGCGATCTTTAGTTAACCCCGAGGGATCTGATTTCGGACGGGAGTGGGTCGAGATCGAAAATACAGGTTCAGTGATCGTGGATATCACCGGTTGGACGCTTAGGGACAAGTCCGACAGGGCGCAGATTCTGCAAGGCCAGATCGAGCCGCAAAAGACGCGACGCATCGTTGTCTCCCGCGAAACCGCCGCACATCCTCAGCTGGGCAACAAGGGCGGGCAGATCGTGCTTCGTGATGGCTCTGACGCGCTGCAAGCCTGTGTTGGCTATGGGGCAAGCGGGGAAGGGGTCGTGTTGCATTTTGTCGACGAATGATGCCGCAAGCGTTTCAGACTTCTGATTGGGGGAGGCATAGGACATGCTGGACAATCCTATACGCGCCCGTGCGCTGAAGGGCCTTGAAGACGTCCTAATTTCATTTGGCGCCACGTCTGAGGCGCTCTTTTCCGACACTCCGATCCGGGTTGGTGTCTGGCGCGAAATCGCGGCCAATCCGGATCGCAAGCAGCGTTTGCTGATTGAGCTGAACAATCGGATGCGCCTCGATGAAGCCGCCGACATGCTGCAGGGCGCTCGACCGCTGGTGCAGGGAGAGGCGGACTTCAGGTTACAGGTTTTTTCGGCCGGAGAATTGACGCTCGCGCAGGCCAATATGGATGATCTGATCGCGTTAATCCTGCCGCAAACCGTCTGGTTTCGAGCGCTTGACGCTGAACTTGTGGAGGCGTGGCGTGGCGAGGTCCAGAGCATTGCCGTGAGCGAGAGCCTGGCCCAGATCAGATCCATCGTCATACAGTCAAAGTCGTTGATCCTTTGGCGTTTTCTGGTCGCGTGGCTGGCCATTCGCAGTGCCGATATCGCCGCGCACCAAGGTGAAGACCGATGGGACTATCTGATCCGGATCACAGGGGCTCTGATGGATGTCACCGAGACAGAATTTGACAGGACGGAAGACGATGAGCGGGAGGTATTCGGCCTGGTGCGCGAATTCCTTCGCGAGGGTCTTCAACGCTATGGTCAGACGCTGAACCAGTTGATTGCCGGACAGCGCGAACTCGGACGCGCGATGTCGGCGCCGATATGGCGCGTTGATATCAGTCGTTCGGCTAGTCTTGCCACACGCATGTCGCGGCGGACGGTCAAGGTTGATGCTGCGGAGAACGTCTTTGACATCTCTTGCAGCGGTCTGACCTGGGCCGTCATCGACAGTGGGATCGACGCAGGTCATCCGGCTTTTCAAGATCGCGGGAAGGTCAGACCCGGACCGAACGCCTCTCGGATAAGGGCGACCTATGATTTCACGCGCCTTCAGCGGTTCCTGAACAACGAGTGGAACAAGGTATTCGACTCCAGGACGACGCAAGCGATCAAAGCCGACCATCCAGGTATCGATCTTTCAGATGCGATCCTTACCCATCTACTGGGGCTTTGGCTCCGCACCGGCCCCAGACGGTCAGCGTCGATGGAGTTTATTTCCGGCCTTCTGGCCGAAGATTCCTCGCGCATGGATCTGGCGGGGATTGCGGGACGCATCAAACGCCAGATCACACGAGGCGCGCATCTAGACTGGCCGTTGCTGGAGCCGTTGCTTTGGGTGCCGCCTGACGCCGACTACATCCCGCCCAGGAATGGGCACGGCACGCATGTGGCGGGCATTCTGGCTGGCGATCTTTTGCCGGGGGAGGCCGATCCTGGCGATGGCTCTGAACGTGTCGATCGCAGCCTTCAAGGCATGTGTCCTGACATGAAGCTGTTGGATTTGCGCGTCTGCGATATCAACGGGCAGTCCGACGAGTTTGTCGTCATGGCGGCGCTGCAATTCGTGGCTTGGTTGAACCGTCAGCAGCGCCGACAGATGGTTCAGGGTGTCAACGTCAGCCTCCAGTTGCGCCATATCGTGCGGAGCTACGGATGCGGGCAGACGCCGGTCTGCCGCGAGGCCAACGCTTTGGTGTCAAGTGGCGTGCTGGTGGTCGCTGCGGCGGGCAATACCGGCTACAGCCGCCTGAGAAGCGAGGACACAAGCTTGGTGGAAGCTTACGGCACCAGCACCATCATGGACCCCGGCAATGCAGAGCATGTTCTGACCGTCGGAAGTGTCCATTCAGAGCGGCCGCACACGCACGGGATCAGCTATTTCTCCAGTCGAGGGCCAACCATAGATGGCCGGACCAAGCCAGATGTCGTGGCGCCCGGTGAGAAAATTCTGGCGCCATCGTTGGAGAAACGGATCCTCCGCGATTCCGGGACCAGCATGGCAGCACCTCATGCAAGCGGTGCTGCTGCTCTGCTGATGGCGCGCTTTCCGGAGCTTCAGGGCCGCCCTTTCGACGTAAAATCCCTGATCATCAAAACGGCGACCAGTCTGGACCGCGACCCGGCGTTCCAGGGCCACGGCATGGTCGATGTCCTGCGCGCGCTGCAACACCACTGAGGCGGAGGAAAAGATGTTCAATATCGATGTGCTCGGCTCCAAGAATGGCGACTGTCTTGTCATCAGTTGGGGCGATGAGGCCGACCCGAAACGCATGCTGATCGATTGCGGACCGGGCGGTGTGTATCATACCTTCCTGCGGCCCTATCTGGAAGATCTGGGCATGCCTGTGAGCGTGGAACTGGCGATGGTCAGTCATATTGATCAGGACCACATTCTTGGTCTTTTGCAACTGACATCCGAAATCCTTCGTGCGGACCCTGCGGATGTGGTCCCGGCCGAAATTGAACGGTTCTGGTTTAACAGCTTTTCAGATCTGACCGGCGGCGCGGATAATCCAAATCTCTCCAGTGTCGAAGACAGCGTGACGGCCGCCCTTGAAGGCGGTCAGGCGATGCCGTTCGAGGCGCTCCGAGACGCCGAGGATCACCGGGCAGAGATGATCCTGGCGGGTCTGGGGCAGGGCAGAGGGCTGCGAGACAACCTTGTCGAGCTTGGTCTCGACGGCAACCGGCCTTTTGGCGGCACCTTGGTTCTTGCGGGCAAGGAAGCGGAGCTACCGGGCGATCTGCATATTCTCGTAACCGGCCCAAGCGCGGTGCGCGCGACCGAGCTTCAGCAACACTGGAACCCGAACCTGGATCCCGCCGAGATCGCTGCCATGGCGGATAAAAGCATTGCAAACCTGTCGTCGATTGTCGCCATTCTGACGCATGAGGGTCGGACCGTTCTGGTGACGGGTGACGCGCGCGGCGACGATATTCTCGAAGGCCTGAATGAGCATGCAGGCAAGACCCCCGGTGTGCAAATGCACTTCGACGTTTTGAAGGCCCCTCACCATGGCAGTGACCGCAATGTCGATCAGGACTTCTTCGAGCAGGTCACAGCCGACACATATGTCTTCTGCAGTGATGGGACGCACGACAATCCTGACTCCGAGACTCTCGAATGGCTCCACGCCGCGCGGCCCGGCGGTGGGTTCAACATTGTCTTCTCCAGCTTCATTCAGATGGAGCACAGCCATAAGCAACCGAGGTTCAACGCCGCCCTTCGCGCGTTGGAAGATAGCGGCGTGACGATCAATGCGCGACGATTCAATGACTTGGCGATCCGGGTGGAGCTCTGAAACTTGTCGGCAAGCTCATCGCGCCAATACCGGTGACAGGCGAGGCTGTCGTCGTTCGACAGCGGGTCGCTTGGGTGGTGTGCCTTGGTGAAGCGCGCAATGGTCCGCAGATCTTGTGCGGGTGCGGTTTTTATTTGGACCGCTTGAAAGTGCAATTCGAATGAAGGGAATTGAAGATGGAAGTTGTTGTTTTTCTACCGGGTATTCTGGGATCGGAGTTACGTACGGCAGATGACCGCAAGGTCTGGCCGCCGGATGTGACCGAAGCCATTGGTGAACTGGCGCAGTGGAAGATAGATGCGCTCTTGGACGAGACGCCGCTGAAGGCTCCATCAGTTGTCGAGAAGGTCTGTCTCAAGAACATCTATCGTGGGTTTCTGAGAGATCTGGAAGACGCCGGGTTCACGCGCAACGGGACCAGCAAGCGGCTTGAGTTGATGCCATATGACTGGCGTCTGGATCTGTTGGAAGTTACGGCCCCGGACATTGCCGACCGATTGGACGCGCTTGTGGCGGATGGCGCGACACGCATTCATTTGGTGGCACACTCGATGGGGGGTCTCGTGGCCCGTATTCTTGTGCAAGATCCGCAATATGCCGGACGGCCATGGCGCCCTGCTCTGCATCAGACTATTACAATGGCTTCCCCGTTTCGAGGCGCTGTCGTTGCCTTGGTGCGGCTTCTTGGGATGGAGAAGGTCACTGGCATTCCGGGCCGGGCCTTTGCTGCGCTGAAAGGTAAGCCGTCACTGCGCGCCCCCTACCAGCTTTTGCCCCCACCCGGAGAGCCGATTGTTTGGACGGTCAAAGGACAACAAGTCCGGACGCTCGATCTTTATGGGGATTTTGGACGGCAGAACGGGTTTCTGGAGGCATCGTTGAACGCAAACCGGGAACTGCATGACATTCTGGCGCGGCCTTGGCCCGACGACATTGGTGCTTTCCAGTTTGCGGGCACAGGCTTCACGACGGCGACGCGCATGGCGGATGCCGGCGCATTGAAACGTGTGGATGACGACAACAGTGGCGACCAAACGGTGCCTCTGACCAGCGCCGCAGGCGGCGATCTTCCGACGATGATCCTGCCGGGAGAGCACAGCGACATCATCAACAACAGGAAGCTCAGGCAGACGGTGCGCGCACTTCTGGGCGTTTCTGGTAATGTGGTAATCTACAGCGCTGGTGATCCGGTGGCAGGGGCTGTAGGGCAGTCTTTGCAATTGTCGGTGCCTGTCCTCGGCGTGGTGGGGCAGAGGGGTCAGTTCCGGACCGAGGCGCTGGTGTCGCTTGCGCAACCGCTCGAAGCGGATGTGGAGCTGCAACTGAGCATTCGGGCGCTGACGCCGAGAGGTGAGATAGATGAAGCCTTTGACGCAATAGAGCGTCGTGTCGGCATGGTGCAGGGAGCAACCGACCTGACCATTGTGCTGCGCGAGGCGTTGGAGCCCGGTATCTATGAATTGCAGGCCCGCTTGCCGGATGGCACGGTGGGGTCGGACAGATTGCTCGTTCAAGCGACTGGAGGCGGAGAAAACCCTTGACGACACGCCTTGATGAGATGGCACATGCCGTAAGGCGCGCCTTGGCCGAGAAGCACTTGATGGACAGCCGGATAGGTGTGCCAGACGCCGATGAAATCGATGGAGACCTTCTTGGTGGTGCACGCACATTCGCCGATAAGACCGAAGACGCCCTGTCGAAGCGTACTGTCGTGGCGGTGGCGAAAAACCGTCAGAAGGAGGCCGTCGTCATCTATACGACCCGTGCCTATGCGAAGGCGGATCAACGCTTGATGCACGAGGCGATTGGCGAAGACATTCCGATCATCTTCCGGTCGCTCGATATAGGCCCACAAGGTCCGGGCTCTGCGCCGCAGCTTCAGATCGCAACAGCGCCGGTTCTGGTGAAAAGGCGCATCACCTGTGGGACGTCGATCAGCGTGGGCAATGACCGCGGCGCAGGGACGTTTGGAGCCCTTGTTCGGAATGCCGATGGCGATCTCTTTGGCCTGAGTTGCGGGCACGTCGTGGCGGGATGCGGGTATCTGCGCGAAGGGATGCCGATTGTTGCACCCGGTGTTCAGGATGTTGTGCCAAGTTGGCCGGACCCGCGTGTGATTGGCCATTTTGCGCATGCCTTACCGCTGGTGCCGGGAGATCCGGCGACGATCGGTGTCCGCCCAAATCTGGACGCCGCCTTGTTCAGGATCAGCAAGGATACCGCGGTTTCGTCTTCTCAAGGCGGTCACTATGACACACCGACGGCGGTGCATGATCTGGACGATGACGAGGACGAAGGGCTTCTGGAGGTCGAGAAGGTCGGTCGCAGTTCGGGGATGACCCAGGGAACGATGGTGACACGTTTCCTTCATCCCATCGAAATAGAGTTCAAGGTCACCTGTTTTCCGGATCTGGGCATGACCAAGAAATTCGAAGCAGCGGTCTTTATCGACAGCCTCTGGGCGGCCAACTCCGGCGGCGCGCCGTTTGCGTCTCCGGGCGATTCCGGTGCGTTGGTCGTGACCAGGCCGGTTGGTGGCAAGGCGCGCAAAGCGGTGGGTCTTGTGATTGCGGGCACGCGGGACAACTCGGCCATGATCCTACCGATCCAGCCGATCCTTGACGCCTTCGATGTCACGATTGTCTCCGGTCACGGGGTTTGATGATGGCCGATCAAGGTGAAAAGTCTTCCATCGCGCGTGCGTCTGTCAGACGCCGCCTGTGGGAGAGCCTCGACCTTGGTCCGCATGACGGTACAGTGTTCCGAGAGCCGAGCGAAGAGGGGGATCGCATCATCCTCAGCTTAAGGCCGTCTCTGATTGAGAAGTATCGGAACGTCACCGAGTTTGAGGGCTTTGCGGTCGAGGTTCGTCCGGTGACACCCGGACAGCTGTATTGAGGCGTGTGCCTGGTTGACGGTGGTGGGCAGGGGGCAAGCAAGCGACCGGAACAGCCGAAGATATCCGCAAACGTTGTGCAGTTCCATGACACGACAGTAACCGCCCGATTTGGACCACCTGCCGCATTCGCTTAGTAGATCTTATACGACGTCGTTACTGACGTGGATAACGACGTCGTATGCGGCGAGG
>NZ_SLZU01000044.1 GCF_004342065.1 Primorskyibacter sedentarius
ATGGCGTTTGTAACTGATCTTCTGTGTCTGCATCAACACCGCCTACGCCCAGATCAATGAACCAGTAACCTCAGGCCCGTTAACGTGACAACACCGCTTGACCTGCTGGAGCGCGTGCTCGATGCCAGGCTGCCCCCCGCCTACCGTGACTGGCTTGCCAAACGGAACGGGCAGACGCCCGAGAACCGACTTGTCACATTCACGCAGAATGGACGGGAATCGAGCACCACTCTGCACGCTCTTTATGCGGTGAATACCAAACACACCTACAATGACCTCTGGTACTTCCACGCGAATTTTGGTCAGGATCTTCGTCCCTGGTATCTGAGCATCGGCAGTGATGATGGTGGCAACCAGATCGTTATTGCGCTGAAGGGGCCGAACCACGGGAAGGTCTTTTTCCGCGACCACGAAGTTCCTCTCGACGTGGGAATGCACATAATCGCGCCGAGCTTTGAGGCGTTTCTCGCTGGCTTGACGACTGGCTGACATGCGCAAGTGCACTTATTTCTATGCCACCCCCGCCGATTTCCATGCCCTGATGGAACTCGTCGAAGCGGAACACACGTTTGTCTATGTGGTTCATCCGGATTTTGCATCCCCGGTTGTCAACTTCTATGAGAAGGCGCGCAAAATCCCCGACCTTCTGACAATGTTTCCGGGCCATATCATACAAGATGTTTTCCTGGTGCCGCCGGGCACGCAGGTTCAGACCTCTAGCTACCAGAATATCAAAGGCACGCGATATTCACTCCGCCCGCCGGAGTTCACATCGTCCGTCGTCATCCAATTTGCTGGCGAGCACCCGGAAGGTGCCCTGATCCGCTCGCGCTTCTGGGCCCACGGAACAGCGCCAGAGGTCTTGCGGGTGGAGGCCGCGCTCTTTCGCCACATGCGACGCACCTTTCGTAACATTGGCGGGCCGAAGGTTGGGCCGACTGCTTTTGCGCAGCTTCTGAACGGGCGGAGATTAACGTTAAACGTAAATGCTCCGCCAGAGACTGATCTGCGGGCCGACTGAACGATGCTTCAGAACTGGCGAAAGGCACATAAACCCGTTAGCTGTGGACGGTCAAAAACGATGAGCTTTCGAGTATGAGAGTCTGTGAATAACACCTTCGAATGGCCGCTATTCTCAAAGAGGCACCTCATGGGCAAGTGCCGCGTAGGCCTGATTTCCGATGCAGTTGCATACGCTCCCTTGGCCGGAGTTTCCCGTGAGTTGGGTCCGCGCCAGGGTAGCTGCAAGCCAAAAGTGCCTATCGACCCAGCCTGCGGCCCCGAACTGCAGCATCTACCTACCGGTCATTTTATTTCTCGCGCGGCATGTATGGTAGATCGGGAGAAGCTAAACGGCGCGAAATACGCTATAATTCTAAGAGAGTCCCGAAAATTCAAGCGCAGGACAGAAAATGTCTTTTGGTGTTCATATTACTACGCTGGCCTGTTTGCTCCTCACGGCCTGCGGTGCCGTAGATTTCGACAATGCCCCCGTGGGCCGGTTTGACGGTTCACTGCTGGTTATGTGGGTGGGTGAAGGGGACCAGGCAGGGGACGGTCGTTTCGTCTTCGTCCCGAGCCGCACGCGCCCACTCACCTTCTATCGCAACAGGCCTGGCGCGGCAGTTACCAGCTTACGACCGGAAATGATGTACACTGACGGTGGGTCAATTCCCAAAGCTGGGCAGCTCTTCAACGGCTTTTCTCCGTGGGGTTACGCGCCTGCATACATGGTGCATGACTGGCTCTTCGTCGCCCGCCACTGCTTGACCGACGGCAAGGCAAATCATGAAGAGCGGAAGATAGAAGGTATGGAATTTCAGGAAAGCGCCGAGATCATCGCCGAGGCGATCAAGACATTGGTCGTCTCCGGTAAGGTTCAGAAAAATGATGTAGCCCCAAGAGTCATTTCCGGCGTCGTGGCAGGACCGTTTGCCTACCAACGTTGGGTGGTCCAAGGAGCCTGCGAGGGTGACCGGGTTTCGGACGAGCATCGCCGAGAGGTCGAAGAAGCATTTGCTCGACGCTCCGGGGTTCGCGCTCAAAGAACAGGCGTTACCCCTGCAACGATCATCGCCGAGATCTCGTTCTGAAAATCTTGCGTTTACTCCTCTCAAACTCCGCCCTTTGATGCCGTGCGCTGCCAACCCAGCTGCACATCGGCCATTGTCGTGCTTTGCGGCTAAAGCTGTATCATTCGTTGTCAACTTGCGCGGCACATCGCTTGGAGCTGAACTGGCGTAAGAGCAATGACCCGAACTATACCTAATATCGTAGGCTTAGAACGCCTAAGATAACAAATCCGGGAGTTGCAGCCATTCTGAGCCATGAATTCCAAAGAGCGATAACGATCCGCCACTTGCGGGTCATTGCGGCCTTGTCAGAGCTGAAACTTGTGGCGCGAGTTTCCGAAGCGCTCAACGTGTCCCAGCCCGCCGTATCCAAGCAGATTGCGGAACTGGAAAGGATAGTCGGCGCTCCCATCGTCACACGCGACCGCAATCGGCTGTTCTTGACCGCAATCGGGCAACGGTTGGCCGAACATGCCAGGCAAGCGCTCAATCAACTTGACCGGGCCGCATTCGACATCGAGGCGATGGCGAGCGGCGTTTCGGGTTCGGTCTCGGTCGGGGTTGTCAGCTCGGTTGCGCCAACCCTGTTGCCTGGGGCGATTGCACTACTGAAAAGCAGCACGCCGCAGGCCAGCATATCGATCAAGGAGGGACATTTTGTCGAGCTCTTGCCCGAGTTGGGGACCGGTGCGCTGGATCTTTTGATCGCCCGGATCTGGCAGCCCCAGGAGCTGCCCGGCATCGCACAGCTGAGCCTGTTTGCGGAACCGGTGGTCGTCGTGGCAGGGCGCAACCACGGACTGGCAAACCGAACTGATCTGGAATGGAGCGATCTCGTCGATTTTCCTTGGATCCTGCCGCAGGCCAACTCGGTTGCGCGGCGCGCAATCGATGCGCTCTTTGCCGAGAATGGGCTGACCCCTCCGGCCAACACGATTGCCTCCCTGTCGCTTACCTTGAATCTGGCACTTATGGAGGCGATGCCCGCGCTGGGGCTCTTGCCGCAACGGCTTGCGCAGGTCCATGCGGCGCGAGGCGACATCGTTTCGCTACCGATAGACACGAGGGGCTTGCTGTCAGAGGCCCGCTGCTTTTGGCGTAGCGACCAGGTCGACACGAATCCCACCTTGGCGTTCTTCTTGAAATGCCTACAAAAAACGACGGACGGCCTTAAAACAATTCCATTTGGTTAAGGTTTCAATCCTAATATTCAATATTATTGGTGAAAATTTGGAAATATCATAACCAAAATCGTTTTCTTGGGAGGGGGCACGATGGGAGGTTCGATTACGCCTAAGGCATCAGGGGTGGGCGCATGAACGCGGCCGCATTGATGGCCCTTTCAGCCCAAGAGGTATTGCAGCGCTACGCGGACCGCAGGCTGACGCCCAGCGAATATCTGGCAGCCTGCCTCGAACGGATTTCGCAGATTAATCCCAAGATTAACGCCGTGACCGCTATCGATGCCGAACGCGCAGTAGTCGAAGCAGTTCAGGCGACAGGCAGATGGCGGGCCGGGACGCCCAAGGGGCCGCTCGACGGATTGCCGGTGGGCGTGAAGGATCTTCAGGATACAAAGGGGCTTCTGACTACCCATGGAAGCCCGCGAATGCGTGCCAATTGTCCGCAGGTCGATCTGCCCATGGTGGCGCGACTACGTGCGGCCGGGGCCATCCTTCTTGCCAAGACCAATGTTCCCGAATGCGGCGCCGGCGGTAACAGCCGCAACCCGGTTTGGGGTGCCACGGGCAACCCGTTTGACGCCAATCTGATTGCGGGCGGATCTTCGGGCGGATCAGCGGCCGCACTAGCGGCGGATCTCCTGCCCATTTGCACCGGGTCGGACACTGGCGGGTCGCTCAGATTGCCTGCCGCTCTCTGTGGCGTCGTTGGGTATCGCCCGTCCGTCGATGTCGTCGCCCATCCAACCCGGCCGCTGGGATGGTCTGGGATTTCGGTGCTTGGCCCAATGGCGCGTACTATGGATGACCTGATCCTGATGTTACGTGTCTGTGCGAGCTTTGACCCTGACGATCCCCTGTCCTCACGGGCAGCCCCGGATCGTTTTACAACATTGCCCACCGTCAGCCTTGAAACTCTGCGCGTCGGGTACAGTGACGACTTCGGAGGCGCACCTGTGGACGCCGCCATTCGGGAGACCTTCCGGGCACGTGTCGAGAAGATCGCACCTCAGGTACGGGAATGCCGCGCAGTTGATCTGGACCTTGGGGACATGGATCGGTGCTTTGACATTCTTCGCGCCGAGAGCTTCGTTTCGGCCTTCGGCGAAATCATCAAATCCGACCCCGATGCGTTCGGCCCCGACATCGCGATCAATGTTGCATTGGGCCAGGCCATGACGCTGTCTGACCGGGCCTGGGCCCATGCCGAACAAACCCGCATCCTGCGACGCTTCAATGCGGTGATGCAGGGTTTAGACGTGATCCTTCTTCCCACATCGCCGGTGACTCCGTTCCCGTGGACCCAAGCCCACGCCTTGGAGATCGACGGCCAACGCATGGATATTTATTACCGCTGGCTGGCATTGACATATCGCGGTTCTCTCACTGGCGGCCCGTCGATAACGCTGCCCTGCGGGCGTGACCCACACCGCATGCCTTTTGGGCTCCAGATTCTGGGTCCAGTACGCGGGGACGAGGCGACGCTGGCCACAGCCAAGGCTGTCGAGACCTTTTTTGCGGCAGACAAGGAAACGGCACGACCCTGCCCTGACATGGCGGATCTTGCGCCGTCTGTCATCGACCTGCGGTCCATCGTGACCCATCCGCCCATATTTAACAGCGCTGGCCAGTCCCATACGGCCGCAATGCGAACGGCCGTTTAGCACAATGTATCTCATCCCCGTAATCTTCATCATATTCCTGATCAGCGGCACGGCTTTCGCATATCTGATGGGAGCCGTTTCGGTTCTGACTTTCGTGGCGCTCGACAAAAGCCAGTTCCTGTCCATCTTGCCCCAGCGCATTTTCGCACAACTCGACGTCTTCGCCTTCATGGCGATGCCCCTGTTCATCCTGACTGCCGAAATCATGAGCCGCGCGGGCGTCACACGCAGCCTGATTGACTTCGCCATGTCCATTGTTGGACGCTTCAGGGGCGGTCTGGGCCACGTCAATATCCTGACCAGCGTGTTCTTTGCCGGTATTTCTGGCTCAGCGATCGCAGACAGCGCCGCCTTGTCGCGCACCTTTGTGCCAGAGATGAAGGCACGCGGCTATGACCCCTATTATGCAGGTGCCATCACCGCGGCCTCATCGATGATCGGGCCCATCATTCCCCCCTCGATCATCATGATCATTTACGGCGGCCTGACCGGTGCATCGGTCGCCGCTTTATTCATCGCGGGAGTTGTGCCGGGCTTACTGCTGGCGACGTCATTAATGGCGCTTAATGCCGCCATTGCCGTAATGAAGGGACATCCCGGCGGGAATTCCGAAGATCTGCCGCCGTTTCTGCCAAGCTTGTTCAACGCGGCTCCAGCCTTGTGCCTGCCGGTGGTGATCCTCGGGTCGCTCGTTTTTGGTCTGGCGACGCCGACCGAAGGGTCCGCCATCGCTGTTCTGGTCGCGTTGATGGCAGGCCAATTCTACAAAGGGCTGACGCTGCGCATGATCTTTGACGCGGTCGAGGCAACAGCCAAGATGACCGGTACGATCTTCGTAATTCTGGCGGCAATTTCGGTGCTGGGTTACCTGGCCGGGCAGCTCGGATGGTCCAGCGCGTTGGCGAACTGGGTCGGTTCCTTTGGGCTGACGGGCACAAAGTATCTGTTCTTCCTTGTCGGGATATTCCTGATTGCGGGCATGTTCATGGACACGCCAGTAGCTTTGACGCTGCTCATTCCGCTCTTTGCGCCTCAGGCTCTGGAACAGGGCATCAGCCCGATCCAACTTGGCATCGTGCTATGTTTCAACCTGTGTGTCGGCCTGATCACGCCCCCGCTGGGCAAATGCCTCGTGGTCGTCTCGGCGCTGACAAACCTCAATTATTGGCGGCTGGCCTACGCCGCACTGCCCTTCATCGTCGTACAGGTCCTGTTGCTGTTGGCGCTGGTCTACTGGCCAGCCCTCTCACTCACATTGCCCGGCTTGCTCGGCTTTTCAGTCAATTAGAATACTTAAGGAGGAGAAGAACATGAAACTCAAGGCACTCTCACTGGCGGCATTGCTGGCGCTGTCCACTGCAGTCAGCGCGGAAGTCAAGATCGCCCTGGACAGCGCGCCGGACCTGGAGACCAGCGGCTCCTACAATTGGGCGCATGCGTTCGGGGCGGCGCTGACGGATGCGGGGATGGAAGTCCGGGAAATGCCACGTGGATCCGTCGGGAACGAATCCGAAAAATTTGACCAGGTCTCTACCGGCCTGCTCGAGGTTTCTCTGTCAGACGTACGCGCCATCGCGCAGGTCGATCCCTTCATCTATGGGGTTCGCTTGCCATATATCTTCGATGATGTCGATCACATGGATCGCGTTCTCGAGACAGGCAAAGTCTTTGATCGAGTCAACGAAAAACTGGCAGACCAGGATGCGATTGTACTGGCGCTGGCCCCACTTGGCCCGCTTTCGGGCATCATTACGACCGATGCCGTCGTCCGTTCGCCTGCCGATATGGCGGAGCTGCGTATGCGGGCGCTCGACGATGCACAGATCGCCATGTACCAAGCTTGGGGGTCCAGCGGCACTGTCGTGCCTTGGGGCGAAGTGCCTGCAGGCCTGCAAACCGGCGTGATCGACGGTTACCTGAACTCTCCCTTTGTTCCGGTGATGTTCGGTCAAACCGATTTCGTCAAGAACTTCTCGGATGCTGGTGTGATCATTCCGCTGCGCGCAGTTCTCGTCTCCAAGGACTGGTATGACGGGCTGTCTGATGCTGACAGGGTCGCGGTCGACAACGCCGTCGAAACGGCGGACGCTGCTGCCCGCGCGTGGCTGAAAGAAGCCTCCGCACGCGGCCTCGCAGCACTGGAAGAAAAAGGAGTGACCGTGCAGCGTTTGACCGCAGAAGAACGTGCGGTGTTTCGTGAGGCGTCCAAGCCGGTTTACGAGTCCGGTCTGATGCCCTCCGAAGATGTAAATATCTGGGCGGATCTGTCCAATTCCAACCGCTGAACCGCAATCGCCGGGCCTTTGACTAGGCCCGGCTCCTACGGGCAGGATTCGACCCATGCGTAACGTCATCATCGCAGCCAGCAACCACGTTCATCACGTTGCGCGAGCGGCCGCCGTTCTGGCTGTTTGCCTCATGTTCTTGACCGTCGTGTTGCAAATCATTGCGCGCTACGTATTTTCCGCGCCCCCCGTCTGGACCGAAGACGTGGCACGCTATGCGATGGTCTGGACCGGGCTGCTGGGTGCGACGCTGTCGTTCAAAACGCGCTCGGACGCGGTGCTGATGCAAAGCGTCGCGCCGGAGCGTCCAAACCTACTCGGCTATCTTGCTGAAGCCGTTCATACTGCGGCGGTTCTGACCTTCGTCCTGCCCGTTGTCTATTTCTGCTTCATCGGCCTGCGGGGGGGCTTTGCCAAGGGCTTTCTGGCCCGTCAGTGGGGCCTGACCGCCGATACGCTTGGCATCCCGATGGTCTGGATCTCCGTGTCGGTTCCGATTGCCATGATCATCATCCTGCTGCACCTGGCGGCCCGATGGGCCGGCGACGACCAGACCGACACCATCAACACGCAATTGGACTGAGATCGGCTTTATCGCTTTCTAGCATAGCGGATCAAACCCTCGTGCTCGACTACACTTCGGAGAGACCTTCCCATGAACACGGACACGACCGCCCAAGCCATCTCTGACTTGAAAGACCTGTTGGGCGAGCGCATTTCGACCGGCGAGTCCATCCTGGAAATGCATGGCCGCGATGAGGCCTACACTGAGCCCGCCTTGCCAGATGCCGTGGCCTTCCCCGAAAGCACCGAAGAAGTTTCCGGGATCATGAAGATTTGTTCGCGTCACGCGGTTCCGGTTGTCCCCTTCGGCATCGGCACGTCGCTCGAAGGTCACGTGATCCCCATCCACGGCGGGATCAGCGTCGACACCAGCCGCATGAATAATATCCTCGAAATCCATGAAAGTGATCTGGACGCTGTCGTGCAACCCGGCGTCACGCGGACGCAGCTCAACGACGACCTGCGCGCGACGGGGCTCATGTTCACTGTCGATCCTGGCGCGAATGCGACATTGGGCGGGATGGCCGCCACCCGGGCTTCAGGCACGAACACGGTGCGCTATGGATCGATGCGCGAGAACGTTCTGGCGCTTGAGGTCGTGCTTCCCGATGGCACCATCATAGAAACCGGATCACGCGCGCGCAAATCGTCCGCGGGCTATGACCTGACACATCTATTTGTCGGGTCGGAAGGCACGCTTGGCATTATCACCAAGCTCACGGTGCGCCTGTTTGGCCAGCCTGACACGATCCTTGCGGCAACCTGCTCGTTTGAAACCGTCGACAACGCGGTGAACGCGGTGATTATGGCAATCCAGATGGGCATTCCCATGGCGCGGATCGAATTGCTGGACGAAGTTCAGATGAAAGGCATGAACATCTTCAATCCCGACCTGAACCTGTCAGAAAAACCGCATCTGTTTCTGGAATTCCACGGGTCCGAATCCGGTGTGCAGGAACAGGTGTCGATGTTTGAAAGCGTCGGAGAAGAATTTGGAGTGTCGGGCTTGCAGTGGGCCACCAAGGCGGAAGACCGCAACCGGCTATGGACCGCACGGCACAATGCTTATTTCGCCGGTAAGTCATTGCGCAAGGGTTGCGAAGGTCTCATCACCGATTGCTGTGTTCCGATCTCGGCTCTGGCGGAGTGTATTTCTAGATCCAAGCAATTGGTTGCGGAATCTGGTATGATCGCCCCTATTGTCGGCCATGTCGGCGATGGCAATTTCCACCTGATGATCCTGATTGACCCCAACGATCCCGAGGAACTGACGCAGGCCAAGTTATTGGCGTCGAAGGTCAACATCCTCGCGTTATCCCTCGGAGGGACCGTCACGGGCGAACACGGCGTCGGCACCGGCAAAAAGCAATACATGAAAGAAGAACACGGCACCGCCTATGCTCTCATGGCGACGTTGAAGCGTGCCGTCGATCCAAAGAATATCATGAACCCTGGAAAAACGGTCGAGGTAGGATGAATGCTAACGTTGGAACAGTGAAGCTGTGATCCGTCCAATCGACAGAAAAGCAAACCGACCAGTGGCACCGTAGCTTTTCTACATCTGACCGAGTGGATGACTTTGAGCGCCCTATCGGGATCCTGCATGTCGATTAGCAATATGCTGCGTGCTCAACCATGTCGTTTTTCGCTTGGCAGCAGACATCGTTTAACGCCCGCACACAGAGAGTGCTCACGGCCCAATGCCGCCGCTCACCTTAACAATCAGCGCTACGGTGAGCTTCACCAAACCGGCCGTTCGCGCATCGCGTAGCATTTTGGATGGTAAATACCGGCGGAGCGGAATCAGTTACCTTTTGCTACGCCGACACGAGTGCTGGCTTTGCATTGGCCGCGCTTGAAGACGAGAGCGCCAACGCCGTGAAATTGCTCATGCACAGCCCAACGCAAAGGCACCATGGGTGACTGCAAAAGTCATCCGATCTCACTGGCGACATCGCGGGCGATCCTCATAATCGTACGAAGCCGCGCGGTCGGCTCGGGGGTGCGTCGGGTGACTGACCAAAGTTCATGGTATCGACGTTGTGGCAGAGTGACAATTTTCAGCCGATTGCGCCTGGAGAACGCTTCAACCCCACTGCGTGGCAGCAGCGTGTAGCCGATGCCCTCGGCCACTGGCGCCGGGATTTGCCCGATCTGGTTTACAAAGGTCCGCACCTTCATTCGATCGGCCCCGGCGAACGCTTCGGGGAAGTTCAACGAGAAGAGGTCGTCGGCATAAGCGAAACCATCGGGATGTGCGACGAAGCCACGTTCATCGAGGGACGCGAATGTGACCGCCTCATCGGCGGCATCAGAGGGCAGGATCAGGCACAGCTCTTCGCGTCCAATAGGCTGTGCATTAAGGCGCGGATGGCCCGTGTCATACCCCACGATGCCCAGATCAAACTCCCCATCCAAAACACCGGAAACAACGGTGTCTTGCGGGGCGGCTTCCAGATGAATCAGGAGTCTGGGCGCGTCCCTTATGAGCGCAAGAAGTCGCGGGTAGAGCAGTTGGGCGAAACTGCCTGAACAGGCAATTCGTACCTCCCCCACGTCGGGATCATCGGCCATGATGGTATCGCGGAGGTGCCGCTCTTCGATCCGCCGTGACAGTCCGAGGTCGCGCACCGCCTCGCCTGCTGGCGTAAGGGTAAAGCTCTTGCCCTCTTGCGCAATCAGGCTTTGCCCCAACTGTTCCTCAAGCTTGCGCAAATGCTGTGACACGCCCGGCTGGGTCATGTTCAACCTCTCTGCCGCCCGGGTAAAATGTCCGGTTTCGGTCAGGGTCACGAAGGTTTCGAGCCAGGTCGCATTGAGCATTTTGATTACATCAAATTATCATAAGCATCACGTTTGATAATTTCATGTTTTGCGCGGACTTGTCTATCTCTTCTGGCAATCAGCAAACAAAGGACAGCTCAATGGCCCCGACACCGCGCACATTCTCTCATATCGGCATCTCCGTCCCCGACCTTGATGCCGCTGTCAAATTCTACTCTGAGGTCATGGGCTTTTACGTGATCATGCAGCCCAGTGAGGTGACCGAGGACGAGAGCGCCATCGGCATTATGTGTACGGATGTCTTTGGCCCTGGATGGGAGCGCCTGCGGATCGCGCATCTGTCGAGTGCCGATGGCATCGGCTTCGAGCTGTTCGAGTTCAAGGGCAACCATGAACCCGACGACAATTTCGCCTACCGTCGCCATGGGACATTTCACTTCGCGGTACAGGACCCGAACCTCGAGGACCTTCTGGAGAAGATCCTTGCCGCTGGCGGCAAGCAGCGAATGCCCGTCCGCGAATACTTTCCCGAGGAAAAGCCCTTCCGCATGGTTTATGTCGAGGATCCGTTCGGCGTCATCTTCGAGATCTATAGCCACAGCTACGAGCTGACCTATTCGGCAGGCGCTTATTCCTGATCTGAACCGCCCCGGGTTTACCGGAGAGTAAAACTCTTAAAAGGTGAGCCTCATGACAAACAAGAAACATACCCCGAGCTACACGGCCGAGTTCCG
>NZ_SLZU01000045.1 GCF_004342065.1 Primorskyibacter sedentarius
CCATCGGCCCCATCCTGCAAGGCCTGGCCAAACCGGCAAATGACCTGTCCAGAGGATGCTCGGCCGAAGACATCCTGCACATGATCGCCGTCACCACAGCACAGGCCGACGCCCTCAGCCCCAAGGAAACGGAACCCGCGACATGACACAAGTCATCAACCTGTCAAACCCCGCCCCAACTACAACCCAAAGACACCTCAAAAACGACCCCGCCCGCGTCACAAACGGCAACCCAAAACAACAAATCAGTATGCATTACACAGGCGCTGGCGGACGGCTGAAGGCGGGTAAATGGGTTTCGACCCCCGGACGCTGGCACGCTTTTACAGGGCGTGACGAGTATTGCTATATCCTGCGCGGTCGCTGCGCATTGATCCATGAGGATGGCACCCGACAGGAATTCGGCCCCGGCGACAGCTTTCTTATTCCCAATGGGTTCAGGGGATTTTGGGAGGTGCTTGAGACCTGCGAAAAGCATTTCGTCATTTTTGAGGAATAGCGGTTCACGGGTTGCATGGCTTGCAGTCTTGAACCGGAAGACGGTGCGAACCTGCACACTCGCCGGGGAACCGCGCGTCCTCTCCGACCGGCGGGGTTCGGGCAGGGAGCAGGTTTTCGCTTTCCTACCTGCTTTCTCCGCGAACCTGTCGGCAATCTGCTGACGTCAAAGGCCAATGCGGCTTCACCCGCTCAGCTTCAGCGCGTGAGCAGGAGATTTCTATCCCCGCGCGCAGTATTTCCTTTCAGATGAACAGGATCTGGGCTTTGGTAAACAAAACCCTCAGAGATTCTTCGCCATGGCTGATCAGATGCAGCGGATACCGCGCGAACTGGCTCAGGTAGGGGAAGGCCAGGCACAGGTCCAGCAGGACCACGAGAAAGGACAGACCAGATGATCGAACGGATCGACACCGGCCCCCGGATGAGCCGCATTGTGAAACATAACGGGGTGGCCTACCTTTGCGGGCAGGTCGGCGACGGCGCAACGGTGGCAGAACAGACCCGCGATTGCCTGTCCCGTGTGGATGCGCTGCTGGAAAAGGCCGGGTCGTCGCGCAGCCAGATCTTGCAGGCAGTGATCTGGCTGGCCGACATGGCCGATTTTGCCGAGATGAACGAGGTCTGGGATGCGTGGGTGCCCGAAGGGGACGCGCCCGCGCGGGCTTGCGGCGAGGCGAAACTGGCGCGCGATGTGCTCAGGGTCGAGATCATCATCACAGCAGCTTACTGACCGGTCCGGGGGAATGCAGCCATGAAAGTCATCGTGATGGGGGCCGGGGTCATTGGTGTGACCACCGCCTACTACCTTGCCAAGGCCGGGGCAGAGGTCACCGTTCTGGATCGTCAGCCCGGACCGGGGTTGGAGACCAGCTATGCCAATGCGGGCGAGCTTAGCTACGGCATGACCTCGCCCTGGGCCGCGCCGGGGATTCCGATGAAAGCGGTCAAGTGGCTCTTCATGAAGCGTCGCCCCCTGTTCATCTGGCCGCTGATCAGCCCGACAATGTGGGCGTGGAGCGTGCAGATGATCCGCAATTGCAACGAGGAAAGCTATCGCACGAACAAGAGCAGGATGGTGCGGGTGTCGAATTACTCGCGCGATGTCATGCCCGACCTGATTGCCGAAACCGGTATCGAATACGAGGGCCGCGCGCAGGGCACACTTCAGCTTTTTCGCAACGAGAAACAACTCAAAGGTTCGAAGGCGGACCAGGAGATACTTGCGGAATACGATTCTCCGTTCGAACTGCTCGACCGGGACGGGTGTATCGCGGTGGAACCCGCACTGGCGCAGGTGCGCGAGAAATTCGTGGGCGGCCTGCGTCTGACAGCGGACCGGACGGGCGATTGTCGCCTGTTCACGATCGCACTTGCAGAAAAATGCGCCGAGATGGGGGTCGAATTCCAATACGGCCAATCGATCCGCGAAATTCTTGTCGAGAATGGCAAGGTCGCCGGTGTCCGGACCGAGATCGCGGGAACCATGACCGCGGATGCCTATGTCTGCGCGCTTGGCAGCTACGGGACGCGGTTGCTCAAGCAGATTGGCGTGCGCATTCCGGTTTATCCGGTCAAGGGCTACTCGGTCACGCTGCCGGTCACCGAGGACACGCTGGCGCCGCAATCAACGATCATGGACGAGACCCACAAGGTGGCGATCACCCGGCTGGGTGACCGGATCAGGGTTGCAGGCACGGCAGAGATTGCGGGCTATTCGAACCGCCTTGGCCCCCATGCGACAGACACGGTGCGCCATGTGATTGGCGATCTGTTCCCCGGCGGTGGCGATATTTCCAAGGCAGAAGGCTGGACCGGTCTGCGCCCGATGACGCCGGATGGCACGCCGGTTCTGGGTCAGTCGCGATATGACAACCTGTTCCTGAACACAGGCCACGGCACGCTTGGCTGGACGATGGCCTGCGGGTCGGGGCGCGCAGTAGCCGACGTGGTGCTGGGGCGTAAGCCAGAAATTTCCTTCGATGGGCTAACGGCAGAGCGATACGGCACGTAACACCGCCCTGCGTTTGGGGCCGGGGAGTCGCGCCCTGAACCGGGACGGCACCGGGACGCCGGAAGCCTGCGGGTCAGATCCTGCAATATTTCGAAATATCGCCCGCATGTGCGGCGGGCGCCGATGGGCATCATCTGGCGGGCGTAACCTTTCCCCGCCCGATGGTTGCTGCGTCAGCCGTCCACTTCGGTCCGAGGGGATCGGCAGAAACCTCCCTATGGACACACGCAAGAGACGTTCCGATTTGCCCCTGATCCGGCTGTAAATCCGGGCAGGCCAGCGCTGCGCCCTCCTCAAATGAAATATTTGGCAAAAATTTCATTGCCGGATTGTGAAATTACTGCCAGAATTTTCACGAGCTGGACGCGAATCCACCGCACCAGATGTCGAGGAAAGTGTTGGGTGCGCCTGATGTCGGACGACAAAACCTTGGGACAGGATATCCGGGCCTTGCGGAACACCCGCGGGATGACACTGGAAGAGCTTGCCAAAGGTGCGGGCAAATCGCTTGGCTGGCTGTCGCAGGTCGAGCGCGGCCTTTCCACGCCTTCGGTGGACGACATGCACAGGATCGCGCAGTTGCTGGATGTGCCCATGTCCATCTTCTTTGGTGTCGCCGACGCGCCCGAGGAAGAGAAAGGTCTGGTCGTACGCGGCTCTGCCCGCCGGGAAATCGGGGAACGCGACGACGGTCTGGTCGAGGCGCTGATCTCTCCTGACCTGACCGATGATTTCGAGGTCATCCATTCGACCTTCCTGCCGCATACGGCGCTGAAAGACAGCCGCCGACGCGCAACCTCCGAGGTGGTCTACCTCGTCTCCGGCAAGCTGGATATCTGGATCGGGGACAGCCCTTTCCAGATCTCCTCTGGCGACAGCTTTCGTATCAAGGGCTCTGAATATCGCTGGGCCAACCCCTATGACGACCCGGCCGTTGCGATCTGGGTCATCTCTCCCCCGGTTTATTGAGGTTTGACAATGACTCTTCCTTCTTCTGCGCGTGTCGTGATTATCGGTGGTGGCGTCGTCGGCGTCTCGGCTCTGTATCATCTGGCAAAGGCGGGCTGGTCCGACTGTGTCCTGCTTGAAAAGAACGAACTGACCGCCGGGTCGACATGGCATGCGGCAGGCAACTGCCCCAACTTTGCGGCAAATTACGGCGTGATGAACATGCAGCGCTACGGGCTGGAACTGTATCGCGGGCTCGCAGCAGAGGTCGACTATCCGATCAACTATCACGTCACCGGGGCGGTGCGGCTTGCGCATTCGCACAAGCGCATGATGGAGTTTGAACGCGTGCGTGGCTTGGCGGCCCATATGGGGCTGCAAATGGACATCTGCACACCTGACGAATTGCAGGCCCATATGCCCTTCATGGAAACGCATGACCTCGAAGGCGGTCTGTGGGATCCTCTGGACGGGGATATCGACCCCAGCCAGGTGACACAGGCGCTGGCCAAGGGCGCACGCGCGCATGGCGGCACCATTGCGCGTTTCACGCCCGCGACAGGCGTCAGCCGTCAGAATGGCGAGTGGGTGGTCCACACGGAAAAGGGCGACATTCGCTGCGAATACGTGGTCAACGCGGCGGGGTACTATGCGGCGCGTGTGGGAGATTGGTTCATCCCGCATGGTGGGCGCGATGTGCCGATGACCGTCATGAGCCACCAGTATTTCCTTACCGAGGCCATCCCCGAGATCAAAGCCTGGACAGAGGCCAACGGCCGCAAGGTTCCGATGCTGCGCGACGTGGACAGTTCCTACTATCTGCGTCAGGACACCTATTCGCTGAACCTCGGCCCGTATGAGCGCAACTGCCAGGCGGCCTGGGTCACGGCGGATGACCAGATGCCCGATGATTTCAGCTTCCAGCTTTACCCAGACGATCTTGACCGGCTTGAATGGTATATCGAGGACGCGATGGCGCGGGTGCCACTGCTGGGAACGCAAGGCGTGCAGCGCAACATCAACGGGCCGATCCCTTACGCGCCCGACGGGCTGCCGATGATCGGGCCGATGCCGGGTGTCCCCAACGCCTTTGAGGCGCATAGTTTCACATTCGGCATCGCGCAGGGCGGTGGCGCGGGCAAGGTGATCTCGGAATGGATCATGCACGGCCACACCGAATGGGACATGTGGTCCTGCGATCCGCGCCGCTATACCGGCCATGCGGACGCACAGTTTTCGCTGGGCAAGGCGCTGGAAACCTACGGCCACGAATACGCGATGCATTTCCCGCATCACGAATGGCCTTCAGAGCGCAACAAAAAGCTGTCGCCGAACCACGAACGGCTGGTTGCCGACGGTGGACAGATGGGCGCCTATAACGGGTGGGAGCGCGCGAACTGGTTTGCCAAGCCGGGTGACGATACCTCTGAGGAGGCGACGCTGACATGGGACCGCAACGGCCCGTGGGAGGTGCGGATGCGTGAAGAGGTCGAAGCGGTGCGCGACGGTGCGGGCGTCATCGACCTGTGCGGCTTCTCGCGCTTTTCGGTGAGCGGTGCGGGCGCGGCAGAGGCGCTGCGGGGTCTTGTCACCGGCGCCCTGCCCAAGGTTGGGCGCATGAACCTGATCTATATCGCGGATACACGGGGGCATGTGCGGACAGAGATGTCCTGCATCCGGCACGGCGAGGATGATTTCACCCTCATGACCGCCGCCGTCGCGCAGTGGCATGACTTCGATATCCTCAGGGCGCATCTGCCCGATAGCGTTTCGATCACGGACCGTTCGGCGGATGTTGTCGCCATGCTGGTAACGGGGCCGAAATCGCGCGACCTGCTGTCCAAGGTCACCGATGCCGATCTTTCGCTGGGCTGGCTGTCGCACCAGCAGGCCACGGTGGCTGGCAAACCGGTGATGCTGGCGCGCGTTTCCTTTGCAGGCGAACTGGGCTGGGAGGTTCATGCCGCGACCTCTGACGCGGCAGAGGTCTACGATGCCATTCGCGGGGCAGGAGCCGTGCCTTTCGGGATGTATGCGCTGAACTCCATGCGGATCGAGAAGGGATACCTGACCTGGAAGGGTGATCTATCGTCCGATTACAGCCTTCTCGAAACCGGTCTTGGTCGCTTTGTGAAACTGGACAAACCGCAGGATTTTCCGGGCAAGGCCGCCATCGCGGAAGAGGCGGGCAAGCCTTTGACACGTCGGATGGTCACGCTGATCGTGGAGCCGGGGCAGCAGGACGCGCCCTATATGGCGGCGGTCTTTGCGAATGGCACGCGCGTGGGCGAGGTACTGTCGGCGGCCTATGGCTACCGCGTTGGTGAAGCCATTGCGATCGCGATGCTGGATGCCACGGTGCCAGACGGCGCGACGGTAGAGGTCGAAGTCTATGGCCAGCGCCATGGCGCGACAGTCCAGCCCGATTCCTGCCTTTGGGATGCGGATAATGCCCGCATCCGTGCCTGACCTTCGTTCGAGGAAAGATTGAAAATGGCTCTCCCCCCTGAAAAAGCCCGTGTCGTCATTGTGGGCGGCGGCGTGATCGGTTGCTCTGTCGCCTACCACCTGACCAAGCTCGGCTGGACCGATGTCGTGCTACTGGAGCGTAAGCAGCTGACCTCTGGCACCACCTGGCACGCGGCCGGCCTGATTGCGCAGCTGCGCGCCACCCAGAACATGACGCGGCTCGCGAAATACAGCCAGGAGCTTTACGGCAACCTCGAAGCAGAGACCGGCGTCGCGACGGGGTTTCGGCGCAACGGGTCCATCACCGTGGCGCTGTCAGAAGAACGCCGCGAGGAAATCCTGCGGCAAGCGTCCATGGCGCGCGCCTTTGGTGTCGAGGTCGAAGAGATCAGCCCGTCCGAACTGAAAACCCGTTACCCGCATCTGAACACCGAAGATGTGAAGGCGGCAGTCTATCTTGACAAGGACGGGCAGGGCGACCCGGCCAATATCGCGCTGGCCATGGCACGTGGCGCACGGCAACGCGGCGCGCAGATCATCGAACGCACGAAGGTGATGGGTTTCGTGAAGGACGGCCGCCGCATCACCGGCGTCAGTTGGGAAGCCGAGGGCGAAAGCGGGACGATTGCCTGCGATCACGTGGTCAACTGCGCCGGTATGTGGGGCCACGAGGTCGGCCGGCAGATGGGCGTCAACGTCCCCCTGCATGCCTGCGAGCATTTCTACATCGTCACCGACACCGTGCCCGGTCTTGGGCAATTGCCGGTACTGCGCGTGCCCGAAGAATGCGCCTATTACAAAGAGGATGCGGGCAAGATCCTTCTGGGCGCGTTCGAGCCGGTCGCGAAACCGTGGGGCATGAAAGGCATCCCCGAGGATTTCGAATTCGACCAGCTGCCCGAGGATTTCGACCATTTCGAACCCATCCTGGAGCAGGCGGTCAACCGGATGCCGTTGCTTGCAGAGGCGGGAATTCACACGTTCTTCAACGGGCCGGAAAGCTTTACCCCCGATGACGCCTATCATCTTGGCCTAGCACCCGAGATGGACAATGTCTGGGTGGCGGCCGGGTTCAACTCCATCGGCATCCAGTCGGCAGGGGGCGCGGGCATGGCGCTGGCCGCCTGGATGGATAGCGGCGAAAAACCCTTTGATCTGGGCGATGTCGATATTGCCCGGATGCAGCCCTTTCAGGGCAACCGGACCTATCTGTTTGAACGGTCCAAGGAAACGCTGGGCCTGCTTTATGCGGACCATTTCCCCTACCGGCAGAAGGCCACGGCCCGTGGTATCCGGCGGTCACCGCTGCACGAGGCACTAAAGACCGAAGGGGCGGTCTTTGGCGAGGTGTCCGGCTGGGAACGGGCCAACTGGTTCGCCGACCGGGGGCAGGTTGCGGCCTATGAATATTCGTGGAAACGGCAGAACTGGTTCGAGAATTCTGCGCGCGAACACAAGGCGATCCGCGAGAATGTGGGCATCTACGACATGACGTCCTTCGGCAAGATCCGCGTCGAAGGACCGGATGCCGAGGCGTTCCTCAATCATGTATCCGCCAGCAATCTGTCTGTCCCGGTGGGCAAGATCGTCTACAGCCAGTTTTTGAACGGCTCTGGCGGGATCGAGGCGGATGTAACCATCACGCGGCTTTCCGAAACCGTCTTTCTGGTGGTGACGCCCGCAGCGACGCGGATTGCCGATCAGGCCTGGATGCGCCGACATCTGGGCGATCATCGCGTGACGCTCACCGACATGACCGCAGCAGAGGCCGTGATCTGCGTGATGGGACCGAATGCGCGCAAGTTGCTGCAAAAGGTCTCTCCCGATGATTTCGGAAACGACGCCAACCCATTTGGCACCTGTCAGGACATCGAGATTGGCATGGCCGTCGCCCGTGCCCATCGTGTGACCTATGTGGGCGAACTGGGATGGGAGCTTTACGTCTCTGCCGACATGGCCGCCTATGTCTTCGAGGTGCTGCGCGACGCCGGACGCGACCTGGATGCAAAGCTTTGCGGGCTGCACATGATGGACAGTTGCCGGATCGAAAAGGGCTTTCGCCATTTCGGCCACGACATCTCGTCCGAGGATCACATCCTCGAAGCGGGGCTTGGCTTTGCGATTAAGAAAACGGACGTGCCTTATATCGGTCGGGAGGCTGTGGAACGCAAACGCGAGCAAGGCTTGCAACGGCGCCTTGTGCAGTTCCTTCTGTCCGATCCTGAACCGCTGCTTTATCACGCCGAACCCATTGTGCGCGACGGTAGGATCACAGGGTATCTGAGCTCGGGCAATTACGGCCACCACCTTGGTGGTGCGGTCGGGCTGGGGTACGTGCCCTGCGCGGGTGAAACGGCGCAGGACGTTTTGGCGTCAACCTACGAGATCGAGGTCGCAGGGCGCCGGATCTCGGCGACAGCTTCGCTCAGGCCGCTTTACGATCCGAAATCAGAGCGCGTGAAGGTCTGACAGACAGGCAATTGCTGTTTGGGTGGGCCGATCTGGCGGGGCCTTTAGCGAAAGGCTCCGCCGATTTGGCGTCCGACCGTGCGGGCGTGGGCGGCATTCTATTCGCGACGGTCACGGATAGGGCGGGTGCCCCGTTCATCGCCCGCGACCGGCGGGCCTGACGCAGGGGCAATTCTACATGGCCCGAAATGCGGTGATGTGATACGCTCAGCGTCATATTCATCGGTGATATTGCAAAATGCGAAAGAAGATCTTCATCAGCTACAGCAGGCGGGATGAAGAGATCGCTCGGGAAATCCATGAACAGTTGACGGCCGACGGGGTGCCGGAAGAACTGATCTTCTTTGACCGTGCCCGCACGGGCATCCAGCAGGGCGAAGAGTGGCTCCGCCGCATTCAGGACGAAGCGCAAAGCACCCGCGTTGTCCTGTTCCTTCTGTCCAAAAGCTTTCGCAATTCAGAATTCATCATGCGCGACGAGCTGCCCTTGCTCTTGCGGCAAAAGGAGTTCGATCCCGGCGTCAAGATTTTCTGGGCAAAGCTGTCTGCGGTAAAGGTTCCTCGTATGCTCCAACGGTTCCAGGGGTACGGAATCGAAAGGCCGGTGGGGGAAATCGCCGATCCGCAGGAACGCGGCGAAGCCATCCTCAAGGTGACAGAAAGCGTCAAACGGGCCCAGGGCAGCGCGGTTGATCTGTGGGACCAGTTCGAAACACGGGTGGAGCTGATCCTGCGACGGGAATTCAGCCTGCGGCTGGGCCAGAAGCTTGCCGACGGGGCCAATTCCACGGTCTATCTTGCCTTTGGGGAAGGAGTGCAAAAAGTGGCAAAGGCCGAACCTGCGCCGGTTCGCCACAACAGCGAACAGATTACAGACGAGGAGTTGGACACCTATCTTGACCGCTGCCGCGACCTGAGCCATCCGGCGTTTATCGGATTTGACGGGGGGCGGATCAGTGATGATGTGCAGGTGCTCGTGTCGGAATTTGTCGAGGACGCTCAGCCACTTGCATCCTCTCTTGAGATTGGGTGCGACACCTGCGGCGGGTTGGGGATCGACCGGGTGCGCTTTACGATCGGGACGCTTGCAAATGCTTTGGCAGAGTATCACGACGCGGGACTGTGTTACGGCACTATCCGTCCCAGCGACCTGCTGGTTCCCAAGGTGGATAGTAACGAATGGTGGGTGAGGCTGCCCGCGTTCCGGATGTCGCTTCTGTCCTTCATGAAGCGGCGGCATCAAAGCGGGTTCAGGATCTCCGACGAGGTCATGACCTATCTTGCGCCCGAACAGCACCGCGCGTTGAGACCGACGCCGAAATCGGACCAGTATTCGCTGGCCCTTCTGGGGATCGAGCTGTTGCAGGGGCGGCCACCGGTTGTCGTGAATTCGCTTGACGATCTATTGATGAAGGAACGGTTTTTCGCAGATCCCGAGGGCTTTGCCGATGGGGAGGGCTGCATCTGGCAGGAGCGTTCGCCGGAGTTGCGCCAACATCTGCTTCGGATGCTGCAACGCGACCCGAAGCGCCGCTTTCCCAGCCTGCGAAAGGTTGCAGACGCGTTCAACGTGATCGACGATCTTACCGAGGATAACAGGCGGGTTGCAAAAGAGAGTTTCCGCCGACTATCCGCGCGGCTTGATGCGGATGTGATCGCGCCATTCTTCCGGACATTCGTACATCGACGCTCGCGGCTGCGGCAGATGTTCGACGATGCTGATGGTTTCGACGAGGCGGATTACGCCCGAAAGCTCCGTCAGGCGATCCTGTTCTTGCTGAATTTCCGTGCCAGCGATGCCGTGGCGGAACCGACCACGCTCTATTACGTGCGCAAACGGCATCGCAGCCTGGACCTGCGCAAGACGGATTTCGACCATTTCGAGACCTGCCTCCTGAACGCGGTTTGAACCGCCCCGGGTTTACCGGAGAGTAAAACTCTCAAAAGGTGAGCCTCATGACAAACAAGAAACATACCCCGAGCTACACGGCCGAGTTCCG
>NZ_SLZU01000046.1 GCF_004342065.1 Primorskyibacter sedentarius
GCCGCATACGACGTCGTTATCCACGTCAGTAACGACGTCGTATAAGATCTACTAAGCGAATGCGGCAGGTGGTCCAAATCGGGCGGTTACTGTCGAAATGTGGTGACGGCGCAATGCGCGGACTGCTGTTCGAGGCGGCATCATGCGTCATCCGTCAGGTCAAACGCTTCTCACCGCTGAAAAGTTGGGCCATCCGTCTGGCGGGGCGGCGCGGGTTCCGCAAGGCGGCGGTCGCCACCGCGCGCAAAATCGCCGTGCTGATGCTGACACTCTGGAAAAACGAAACCGACTATCAATGGACAAAGGAGGCCAACGTCTGATCCGAATTCCTGCCGACGATGGCGGGGAGCCAAGTCCCGAAGGGGCGGAGGTTGATCGATCTCGTAAAAACGGTTGGGACGCAGGCACGCCCGCTCACCCCGCAAACGACATTGGAGACGATCCACCACCGAACACCACCATGAGGCGCGACCCGCGACCTCGTAGAGATGGGATGGTTGCCGCCCTCCCCAGACGGCATCGCAATGTGCCAAGTTGGTTGAGTTGAAATCAACTAAGCTGAGAGGACGGCAAAATGAAGGATACAATGATTGGCGTGGATTTGGCAAAATCAGTTTTCCAACTTCATGCCACATCTCTGACGGGTGAACTGAAGTTTCGCAAGAAACTTTCGCGGCAGGGCTTTGTTCGGTTTATGGAAGAACACGGTCCGGCTGTGGTCGTGATGGAGGCCTGTGGTGGTGCCAACTTCTGGTGCAGAGTACTGGTCAGATTGGGCCATGAGGTCAAACTCATTGCACCTCAATATGTTCAACCATTTGTTAAGCGACAGAAAAACGATGCGGCGGATGCGGAAGCAATTGTCATTGCGGCGCAACGCCCGGAAATGCGTTTTGTGGAGCCCAAGACCGAAGAACAGCAAGCAAGGGCCGTGGTCTTTCGTACACGTGAGCGGCTACTCTACCAAAGGACAGAACTGATCAATGTTCTGCGCTCCATCCTGTATGAGCATGGCCTGACGTTTCCGGCCGGCTTCGAGCAAATCGGCCGGATCGAAACGGCGCTGCGTGACTCCTCCATCGCGTTATCGGCTATCGTCCGCACCGAATGTCTCGATTTAATCCAACAGATCACAGAAAAGACAAATCGTATAAACAGGAAAACACAGATGGCAAAGGAGCTCGCAAGGGATGCGGAAACAGCGCGGCGGCTGCAGACGATGCCGGGCCTGGGGCCGATCACCGCATTGGCCATTGAAACCTTTGCGCCTCCAATGGAAACGTTCAAGTGCGGTCGGAGTTTTGCGGCTTGGCTTGGTCTTGTTCCGCGGCAGCATTCCTCTGGTGGCAAGGCCCGGTTGGGACGCATCTCCAAGGCGGGGCAGGCAGATATCCGAAGGCTTCTGATCACTGGCGCGATGTCGCGATTGAACTGGCTGGGCCGAAAAAGAATCCAGCCCGGTTCATGGTTGGCAAAAATGTTGGACAGAAAACCGAGGCTCCTTGTCGCGATTGCTCTAGCCAACAAGATGGCGCGGGCGATCTGGGCAATGCTCACCAAAGAGGAAGACTACCGGAACCTCGCACATCCCGCTGCAGTCTGACGACACGAAAAAACTGAGAACTAGATAGGAATAGTACAAGAAGTCGGCTCCTCGAATGGGCTAAATGATCGAAAGATCTGGATCGGGAAAACCAGCTTGGTTCTGTGAGCGCTTCAGCTCTTCGGAGAGATTTGGACCCGACCCGCTGATCACCATACCGGCCAGCGGCGTCTCTAGGGCCGCAAACCAAGGCCTTATAGAAGACCGCACTCGATCACACGCCAATCAAGGCAAAGAGTTCTTGCACTACGGGCGGCAACCATAGAAGAACCATGACCCCGGACGGACAAACCGCTCACCCGCTTGACAAGGCCGCAATCAGAGAACCGTTTTTGGCACGCAGGTTGTGGCAGGGGGTTTCTGGCAGCTCTTTCTGGGTGCCAACCAAATTTGGAAGCCGACGATTAGTTGGGAAGTATCTCGGCCCAAGCAAACGCGACGAACTCGACTAAGGCGGCGGTCGGACTTACGTCGAGGTTGAGGAGGACGGCGAAGGTAAGGATCAACGGCACGCCAATATTCAGAATGGCCGTAAGGAAAAGAATCGCGGCCTTTACGACCATGACTGGATCAAAATCGGAAAAGCCTTCCACGAGCGTTGCGTCGGACAGCGCAAAGTCGGATTCCTCAAGAATGCGATGTATTAAGAACGCCAGCCAGAGAAAGCCAAGGAATAGCGCGACAGCCTCAGCGAAAAGTTCCGGCGTATCATCAAACGGGATCGGAAAAAATGCCATCGCACCGTCCGTTGCGCCGTGCTTGCGCAGGAGCAGGATCGAAAAAGTCAGAAAGTAGATGCTATTTCGCGCCCGAGCGGCGGACGAACCAATTGTCCGATTGAAAAGGATCCGGACCGAAACGCGCCAGACGAAGCGTATGTTCGGTGACATGAGCCACCAAATTAAAATTCCAATAGCGTAGATGACGAGCAAACGCAGGAATACTCGCGGCGATAGGAGGTCCCGAGAGAAGAAAGACAAGATCAGATAGCACGTCAGCAATCCTAGGCTAATCTGCCACGCGCGACGCACACCCAATCTCATCGTTGCCTGTGCTGCGTCCCATGTGTCTGCCCTCTGCAGGACGATATATCTCTGTAACGTTTGCCACTCTTTTAATACGCGCCGAGAAGCAATTCGGCGATAGATGGGCAGGAGGCGGCTCCAACGATACAACATAAAGATAGGATACACATGCCTCACGTCCGTTGTAAATTAGCCTAAGTCACTTCGGGCCGAAGCAACTTTGATCTTCGGCCAAAACTAATGCGTTTCTGTCACAGGCGATAACGACTGTTTGTGCCGTAACGCCCATGCCGCGATAGCGGCTACCGCGCATAGCGCGGGGCCGGGTGGCCCTGGGCTGACCGGCCAAATCTGAATCCTCGCTCAGATCGAAACAGCCAAAAAGAAGCCCCGCCGAAGCGGGGCCAGTGTTTTTCTTCACCACAAAGAAAACTGTTATTCACATAGTAGCAGACCGGCGCATGTCTTGCCAGTTTGGACCGGGCACAGTCTCGTCAAACGCACGGCGCAAGCGTGGTACGGCATCCGTGCTGATCTGTCGGCACAAGAGCGAAAGGCAGGGCATCGAGCGTGATCCGCCCGGTGCCGTAGCTGTGTAGAAAGTCCAGAAGATAGACCGGATCGGCGGGGTAAGGCGCGCAATCCCATGCGCGGCGCAGCACTGCCCTTTCGTTTGCGGATAGGGCGGCGAGGCGGGCACGGGCTTCAAGCCATTTGCGGGCGCGGCGGCTGCGATCTCGGGCCTCTTGGGTTGTCCATTGATCGGCACGGGCGCGCATCACATCATCCTCGGACGGTTGCGCCTCGGCCACCAGGTCAGCCAGAAGGGGCAGAGCCTCGCGTTCAAGGCGCTGCTTTCGGCGCAGTGCGGCACGCTTGCGCGGCGTGGGCATCGAGCCGCCCCATCAAAGCTGCGATGAGGTCGCGCAAGGATGCTCGGTCGGCCAGATGCAGGGCGGCGCGTTCGCCAGCCGTCAAAGCAGCGGTCGTCGGTGCTGGCGCGGCGGCCGACATATCGGCGGCAAGGCCAGGCCCGGCCAGCTCGTCGGTCAGCGGGCGCAACATCGCAACAATCTCGTGATTCTCGGCGCGGTTCGCCTGTGCGGATTTCAGGATCAGGTGCAAGGTGTCGACCATGCTGGTCACGCGGCCTTTGTTTGTCTCGTTCTGGAATGCCATGTCTCAACCTCCTGCGAAGTAGGGGCAGGGCGCGACCGCCCCGCCTGCGATTTCATTCCATGCCTTCGGGCAACCACGCGTCGATCCGCGCGGCCTGCTCGTCGGTGATGCCAAGGGCGCTGCGCATGGACGCATCGCCAAACAGGCTTTCCAGCTTCTCGGCCTTCTCGCCTTTTTTCAGCTTGGCAAAGGTGGTGGCGGTGGGGTGATCTTCGGCAAGGTCCAGAAGATCGCACCACAGGTCGTTGAGGTACGGGCCAGCCACACGCTTGAAAAAGTTCTCGGCGGTGGGCGTCCAGACCTCGCGGATGCTCGGCTTGGTTTCCTTGTCGACCAATGCGGCCAGCTTCTCGTCGCCGCCCCGGTATTGCGCGGCAAGGAACCGGGTCAACTCGCCGCGCACATGATGGGCACCCTTCTTGCGGAAAGCCCGGAACGACGCGGCAAGGTCTTTGGTCTGCCACATATCGCGCGGCGGGTTGCTGGTCAGCCTTTCGTCCAAGAAGTAGCCTTCGGCCTCGGTGGTGGGCCAGTTCGGAACATCCGTAAGCGACACGCCAAGCGGGTTGTTCCAACGCAGATCGTGGCTCAACTGATAGGCCAGAAGGTCGAGCAACAGATCAGGATCACGCAAAACCGCGTGCTGCCGCGCGCCCTTGGCGATGCGGGACAGATCGTCGGCCAACTTGGCGGAGATAGCCGATTTGTGCGCGGCCTCGGTCTTGTGGGCCGATGTTCTCAGAAACCCGGCCTCAATCGCGGCGGGCCGATCTTCGCGGGTGATAAGCCCCTCGATGGTCTGCACGCTGCCGCTCTGATCGACATGGATCACAACGCCGGAAACGGCCTTCTGCTCGTCGCTGAACGCGCCTGCCAGAATGTTTTCCAAAGCGGCAAACTCGGCTTGGCCTGCCTCGTCCAGAACATCCGCCTCCATCATTTCGGCCAGTTCGTCATACCGTTCGGCCTCGGCTTCGGTCAGGTCGCCTTCCTCGGCATAGATGCGGTCCAGCTTGCGATCTTCAATGAAGTTCCAGCCGATATAGGTAATGTCCGACGCCTCGGCCCATTTCCAGCCTACGGCGGTCAGGGCCTGGGCCTCGGCGTCCAGCCTGGCCGCGAACAACTCGTCCAGAAGGTCCACATCATCCAGAAAGGTCTGCTCGGCAAACAGGTCACTGATCATGCGACCGCCTGCGGCCTCGTAAGCGTCCAGCCCGACAAAGACAGCGCGGCGGTCGGTCTGCCGCACGGCGTTGGGTTTGAGCATGTCCTTGATGCGGTGTTCGCTGTAGTTCTGACCGCGCACCTGTTCCAGCACGGCCAGCGTGTTCGCCTCGTCCTCGCTGATGGTGAAGGCGGCGGCATTGGAGAGGCTGATTTCTCCGGCTTTCAGCGCGTCCAGCACGGGCGCGGGAAGGCTTGCCAGTTTGAGCCTGCGGTAAACATGGCCTTCGGTCACGCCGTAGGCCACGGCGATTGCGGGCACGGTGACGCCGCGCCGCGCCATCGCGCCAAAGTCGCGGATTTCATCTGCCGGGTGCAGGGCTTCGCGTTGCGCGTTCTCGCTGGTGGCCCAAAACGCGGCGGTATCAAAATCGGGGGCCATGCGGACGGTCACGGTCTGAAACCGGGGATCGTCCTGCAACAAGGCAAGCGCGCGAAACCGCCTGCCGCCTGCCACGATGCCAACCTTGCCTGTCTCGTCCCGCAAGCCTGCGGGGTTCTGGATCAAGCCAAGCTGGCGGATGTTCTTGGCAAGGGCTTCGATCGCGTCCTCGCTCACGATGCTGCGTGGGTTCATGTCGTGCAGATAGAGGTCTGCAAAGGGGATTTGCTCGTCGGTGGCGGCAATGATTTTGCTCTGGTCTGTCATGGGTCTGTTCCCTGGTCTGTGGTGAAGGGGTGGGGGGCTGCACCTTGTCCGGTGCGGCGGGTCCGCTTGAGCGGCGCTAGTATTCGTGGCGTTGCAGGATGGTCAGAACGCGGCGGGTTTCAGAGGTATCCGCCGGGGCGTCGCTGCCGTACTTGAAGTCGGTGTCGAACAGATCGATCTTCCAGAACAGCTTGACGGTTTCGCCTGCGCATTCGATTTCAAACGCGCCAAAGCTGTGATCGCCGTAAGGGTCATTGTCCTCGGTGAAGGTGTCGAATGCCTGCACAGCCCGCATGATCTGAACCTGTGCGCCTGCGGACAGGCAGGCCACGCTTTGGGTCACGACGATCTTGCCGGGGATGGTAAAGTCAGCGCCCCAGGTCTTGCGGAATTGATCGTTCTGCTTGGCAATCACCTGCGCTTCGGCCTCGGCCTCTGTCAGTTCAACAGCGTCGGTCATGCTGCCTCTCCCGTGTGCAAAGTGACGTTTTCCACGCGGCCTTCGTTGAACAGGCGCGATGCCTTGCGAAACGACGCGGCATAGTCGTTCTGAGGCGGGGTGAGCATGTTGAGAATGGCGATGGGGCAACGCGCGTTGTTCGGACCCATCGTTTCGTCAACGAATTTCCAGCCGACTTCGCTGTCGGTGCGGTGCTGCAGGACGGTCATGCAGATCACGTCGCGGCGGTCGTTCCCGACAACCTCGACAGCGGCATAGGTGACAAAGCCGTAGCCATGCCCGATCACATGCCTGTCGGTCGAGAAGGCCAGCACCTTGATGCCAGCGCGTTCAACTTCCCTGAGCGCATACCGTGCCGCTTCGGCATCGGTTCTCACGTGATGATAGGCGGTCGTGTAACCCATTGGGCAACTCCTTCGTGGGGATGCCACGTTTCCGGTCTTTGCCGAAAATCGGGGCGGGGTTTCTGGCGAGGAAGCGCTGTGCGCGCCCCTCTCCTGAAAGCCTGCCTCCCGGCGAGGGCAGGGGGGGAACCGCTGCAATTCTGAAATCAAAGCCAAAGGGGAGGGGGATCACCCGGCCTGCACGAAGCGCCAAGCGCAGGAAGGTCGGGGAAACCCCTTTGGGTGCAGGTGTTCAGGGTTGCGGTGGGGGACCGGCGGTCCCCTTACAGACGCGCGGAACGCGCGGCCCAGGATGCAGGGGCGTTCGGAGCTTGCGACGAAACCCCCTGCTTATGTGATCTGCGCTGGCGCGGATCTCCGATCCACCTTTCGTCAGAGCTTTCCAGCCCGCCCCGGACAAGGGGACGGGGCAGGGTCTTGCAGGCGACGAGCTGGACGCGCCAACATATAGCGAAGAATGGCGAGGCGACTTGTGGGAAGGTCTGACGCCGCCCCATGCGATCGTCGCCCGAATGGGCCGCTCACAAGGCCGCAGCCGACCATGAGACACAGTGCGCGCCCTGGCTCGGATGAGACAGGGCGCGGGCTATTGGATCAGAGAGGATGGGGCCGAAGGGTGCGGGTCGAAGGCCAGCCATGCTGGCCGCAGACCAGGGCGCGGTGACATGATCGAGGATCATGGCAGGGGCCAACACACATCATTCGTTCGGTATCGAGATCCACCGATCTGGGCGAAAGTCGCAAGTGCGCAGACGGCGGGATTTGCAGAATCTTGGAAAGCACACCTGATTGTCGCACTAAGCTCGGTTGAACGCCGCGGCGCAGCTTAGGCATTGCAGCCGTTCGTGGATCGCGCAGCATTTTCGAGGGGCGAACAACGGCACTGCGGGACAAACCCGCCTCTTGCAGGCACAGCCATTGCTAACGCAGCATTCTCTCGCCCTTGCAGCATGTCAATTGCCGTGATGTTCGTTTCGTCGCCGAAGCGGACATCGCACTCCACCGCTATGGGCATGGACGAGACAGCCTTTGCTCGGCGAGGGATTGGCTGCTGGAAAACCAAAACAGGAACACGCTTGAATCCCGCCATTCATCATTTTTGCCTCGTCAAATGAGACGCCTGCGATCTAAAGGGAACGATCGAATACAACGGCTCACAATGTCCGGTGTAAGAGCGCGTGACGTGCTTGCGCGGATGGGGTGATATAGGGCTTCTCCGACCAACGTATCCAGAACCTGCCAACAGCTTTGATGGCCAGATCTTCTGTTCGATAGCAGGTCGAATTCTGATACCAAGCCCTTGAGGTTTTCGGAGCCGTCTCGTTGGCCTGGAGCGAATACGAGAAGCGTAATTTGCCTTTACACTGCAAATAGATTGCCGCCACGGAACCTATATTGTCGCTGGAAACATCCTAGACGGAGGCAATCACGGCTCCTACACTCATTGCGAGTGTGTTTGCTGTTGAACTGGCCCCTGAGAAGATTGGTGAGTGTTGTTTAAATGAGTGAAGTATTTTGGAAATCATAGCCGGTTCAAGCCAAATAAAGATGCCGCCTGACGACGGGAGCGGTGTAAAGGCCTTGGCACAACCGCATCCATCGCGGCGAGGAACTTCTCACGCCGCGCCTGTTTCTTCCTTATCGCCTGGCGGAGGCCTGGAAAGGTGGGCTGCTTGGGCAACGGCAGGGTTCCCGTTGCGTTCTCAACAGTCTACCCCAAGCCGCTCAAAGCATGAGGTTTTTCAGAGTTTTCATGACTTGTTTCGTCCGTCACGTTTGTGCAATGATCTTGCAAGTGGCCGAGGTTGCCGTCAGTGGAAATCTGTTCACCCGCATCATCGCAGCCATACATCGCCTGCGTTCACCACCGGTTTCCGCAAGAGGGCAACAACGGTAGAATCCAGAGGGAAGCGGCTTTGCAACTTCGTCCAAACGCATGAGGACCAGACAAAAGGTCTGGTCAAACCGGCCCGCAAACCCAGAAATGGCGTTCGGTCATGGCGTGAGATGCACGAACCACCGCTCAAAGGGCTCCAAAAGATTGATCGATACGCAAAGAGGCATCACCATTGTAAGAACTGCGCTCCACTTGCGGAATGTCGGTTCATAGAACAAACGCTCTGCACCCGCTGCTTTCAGCGCGTCGGTTTGAGCATCAAGATTCTGGTCTGTGGTTGAAACGCGAGCATATCCGATGAACATGCTATATGATGACAAGAAGCTTCCAAAACCTCAAACGCTTTGCCACAGGTTTTGGAACGGC
>NZ_SLZU01000047.1 GCF_004342065.1 Primorskyibacter sedentarius
CGTAACCCGAACACGGGCGGCAAATGCTGGGTGATCGACCAGTCCGACCTCGCAACAACGCTTTCCGAATTTTTCCTCTCCGACCAGTTTGGCAGTTGACCCACCGCATTAGGTGGAACGGAATTGGGAAACGGCTCTCTACACTGAGTTAGGTGCCGACAACCAGCATCGTAAAACCGCCGATTGGATCATTTGGATCAAAGGCCACATCGATCCCCTGAAGTTGCACACCCGCAACCTGACCTTTGCCTAGACCCAGATCCGGGATCTTGATCTGCATTCGGGTGGCCACTGTCTCGGCGTTCATTTTTCGGAACTCGGCTACAATGTTTTTGTGGCGCGCGAGCTTGGTTTTTCCGCTTGCGACTGCACCAAGAATCTTGCGCATTTCGCCTTTGAGGCGACGTTGCAGATCGAGCCCGGAACTGTCGGCGTCTTTGGAGATGAGATGAATATCATTGCCATCCAAATCGATATCGACATTCGCGGTTGTCTTGATGATTTGAGGCCCAGTAGCTCGGGTCCACTCCCGCTGAGGGATGTCATCAAAAGGTCGCGCCTCACCCAAAATTGGATGACGCAGGTTGAAGATATCTTCTGCTTTCATCGGAACGAACCCCAGACGCATCTGAGCGTTCGGATTGTGGAAAACCATAAGTTCAAAGGAACTGCTTTGAGCGACGATGTTCAGGTTTTGTTGTGCCACATGACGATCTAGCCTTGGGTCTAATAGGAAATCGTCAAATGGTACGTCCAGTGGGGAGAAGGAGAAACAGCGCGCAAACAAGCACTTATGACCCGCCTGATTGGACGGGACTGTATAGTGAAATTGCGTCACAGCGGACGCGCCCGAACTGACCCATGCCGTTTGCATATTGGTCAGGTTGGTCAAACGCTCCGCCATACGCACATCGAACCCAATCGATGGATCGACTAAAAACAGTTCAACCTTGGCACTCGGAACCGCGAGGTCACCGCGATTCCGTAGGGCGACCTGTATGTTATATGTCTCGCCCGCTTGCAGCTCAGTCGTGATATTCGTGGGATTTGAGAGCGGCGACAGGTTGATATCAGGGGAGTGCCAGAACGTAATGTTTGAGAACGGCCGCGTGCCCTGATCAGCATCGAATGACCGCATGTAAAGAAACGAGCTGTCCTCAAAAAGCTCCGGCGGTTTCCGGTCCTTGCGGGAAAACGCCCGGCCGAGTTGTTTTATGGTGTCTTCGTTGTAGTCGGCTCGGCGCTTTTGAAGATCAGCGATGAATTCTTTCACTTTAGCAGACATGGCAGTTCCTCCTCAGCGCAAGATTTGTAGGATTACAGTGGTCGGATCGGCTGCACTGGTGTTGGTGACAAGCTTCTTAGGCTCATGCGGCTGGTCACCGGGCTGTCGCCAGCAAAGATAGCCGTAGCCTCGGTCGCTATCGAGGTTGAAATCGGGCAGGGGTTCGCCTTTGAACCATCGCTCATACATGGCTTGGGTAAGCAATAAGGCGTTGCCGAGCGTGCCTTTGTCCATGATGAGCTTCAAGTCCGCCTCGGACAAAGAGCCGTTTTGTTGGAACTGAACCAATTGTTCAATCAGCCCATCCGTTAGTGGGATATCTCCAAACGCCGGGAACAAGGCTGATTGGGTAAAAAAGCTCGTAGGAGCCGGGGTGACGTTCGTCTTCTCACCATCGGTGATTGGATAGATTAGATGGCGTTCCTGATGGAAAATAGCCGCCAAAGGGTCGCTAAGGATATCTGTTGTAAACCTTAAGAGCGGCTCCTGCCCGGCCACACCTGCAGCAACTACGCCGGTTGGATCAGGGAAGTCAGGACGCATGAATTGGCGCAGGCGCGGCTCATTCAAGTGCTCTTGCATAGGGAAACCGAGACCGTTGAAGGTCAGCGCTAGCCGGAAATTTTGGAACGCGTTGTAGACTTGTTCATAGATCAGGCAGGCTGCGTATCGAATTGTTGCCGTCCCTAAAGTGACTACGGCACCCGCGATTCCATCAGCAATCGCGGCCGCAGCCGCAATAGCCGCAGCGACAAGGGCGGCGAGAATTATGAAGATTGCGAGAATGTTGAAATTGCCCGCCGAATCGACCGCGTCCTCCAAAAAATCGCCGATGTCGTCCAGGTTATCCATCGTCTTCTCCCAAACCTCGCGCAACTCGGTGGTCAGCGAGTAGGGGTGGGGCGGTGGCAGGGTCCCGGTCTCGGTAAAACCCTTCATAAATTTGTACCACAGCCGATAGGTGTCATCGATGTCACCGGGGCTGATCTTCTTGGCATAATCAGGGTCCGGATCGCCGTCCTCTTGGTAAACTTTGTTCATGATGTCGGCGAGGAAATTGGCAAGATCTGCCGGGATCTTGGGATTGTCGGCGGGCGGCGGATTGGATGTGCCTTGATAGTTGAAATTGTAAAGGTGGTGGAGCTTGGAAAAATTGAAATCCCGTCCGGTGCGGTTCAGGAAGTTGAAAACGTCTTGAAAATTCTCCCCGGTCTTGTGGCGTTGCGAGGCACTTCTATAAGCACCGCCGCTCCATAGGTTGACGTAAGCGTGGCCAGACGTGTCACCCGTGACATGGGTCAAGTAGCCGAGAGCATAAAGGTGGTTGGGGGAGGAAAGATCACGGGATGCTTCCAGCATTGCTTCGGTGAACTTGCCTGTCTTTCGGTAATGCATCGCGTCGAACCACCACCAGTCGCCTTCCTTGGCGCCGTCGCGGTAGGGGTGGGAGATCAGGTCGAACAGGTTGAACTCGGAGACGAACCGTTTCAGTCCCTCAATGAGCGTATCGAGAAGTGCGGTCAGGGCCGTATTGATGTCATTGAACGTCTGCTCGATCTCGGAAAGAAGCGCGGAGTTTTGGATCGTCTCGTTGACGGCTTCATCGAAGGCTTCCAGTGCGTCGAGAACGGGATCCGGGACAACGCTGAGCAGAGTTTCTTCGAAATCGCGTAGAAAGTCGGAGACGTCGTTGTAGATCTCGACGAATTTTCCGAGGGTTGGATTGAGATCCTTGGTGTTGAAAAAAAACGGATCCGGGCCATGGCAGCCGACGTAAAGATAGGGGACATTCTTGGGATCGTTGAGCAGGGCTTGGAGAGCGGAGTATTCGGCGGGACCTACGCCGTCTCCGAGGCCTCGATTGCTGAGAATATTGGTTCTGAGACGGTCTGCAATGAGATGATGAATCGCTGGGCCGGGCATGAAGACACTCCCTTGAAATCATTTTTCTAAAACAAGTTCGGCAAATGAAAATTGATGCCAAAAAGTGCCCCGCGATCGAGACGTACAATGATCAAGCGGAACAAATTCAGTGCAAGGATATTAACACAAATCCTCTGTTTCTCAAAGTGAATGACTACCGGCGGACGCCGATAGCATCATTTTGCGGAGTATATTTCCAGATACTGCAGAATGATGTCGTCTGTCACATTGCCCGAGGTGATCGAGAAGTATCCACGGGCCCAGAACCTTCTACTCCAGTATCGCTTGCGCAAGCCGGGATACTCCATCTGGATGCGCCGGGAGGACCGGCCTTTGATGCGCTGCATGACGTCCGACAGAGACAGCTTAGGCGGGATCGACAGGAACATGTAGACATGATCCCGCGCGAGCACCCCACGTACGATATAGACGCCCATTTCCTCGCAGGTCTGGCGGATGATCTGGCGGATCCGATATCGCATCGCGCCCTGAAGAACCTTGGAGCGGTATTTCGTGACCCAGACGACGTGGAACCTGTGGTAAAATCGCGTGTGCGCGGATGACGAGTAGGCGGAAAATTAGCTGCTACGTCACAGGACTGCTTCAACTCGCCATTCTGCTCGACCAGGTCGATACGATCTTGGACGCCAGTCAGATTTGTGTCGACTGTAGCCCTGTCATGCCGGTTCACGACTAACGGGCTCGCGTCCTTGATGCGCACTTTTGATCGATTGCGGATCAAGGTACCGCGCCTGCATCGTTCTAGGCGCAACACCAATACGCAAGCGGCTTTGCGCAGACCTCTTAGCAGTTTGCCCAAGTTGGGCACGTAGATCGGTCAGCAGCGGCAACTGTCTTTACACCCTTATATGCAGCTTTGCCGACGGCAACAGTTCCTTTGACCGCAGCCTTTGTGACGAAGCCGGCAGCAGCGCCTGTGTTGTCAGCCACTTGGCTGGTGGAGCATGCGGATACAGCCATCATGGATGCCACGGCAACAGAGATGATCAGGGTTTTCATGTCTTGTACCTTTTTGTTTGCGTTTTGTCAGGTGCGAAGTCGTGCCCAAGAGAAGGGACGTGGCGTTGGGAGCAACGCCCCCCACCATTTTAAGCATTCGGGATTTTTGCTCGGCTCGACTTCACGGAGCCATACATAAAGGGTTCACATGCGTGCGCATAACGAATAGCAATTACCTTTAATAACTGATTTTCTTATGGATAGGTTTGATGGACATTACCCTGATCAAGACGTTCTTGGAGGTTGCCAATACCGGGTCATTTGTTGCCGCCTGCGACCGGCTCTTTGTGACGCAATCGGCGGTCAGCTTGCGTGTGCAGCGGCTGGAAGACAGTCTTGGCCACTCACTCTTCGTGCGTTCAAAAGCAGGCGCGGTATTGACGCCGGAGGGCAAGCAGTTCGAGCCCTATGCACTCAGCCTCCTGAAGATTTGGGAAGAAGCTCGGCAGCAGATCGCCATTCCAAAAGGATACAGCCGTGCAATTTCGATAGGGGCGCAATATTCGCTCTGGCCGCGATTGGGTTTCGGGTGGGTGGACGCGATGCAGGCTGAGATGCCAGAGCTCAGTGTGCATTGCGAACTCGGCATGAGCGACCGCATCATGCGATTTCTGGTCGAAGGGGTTATACAGGCTGCACTCCTTTATACGCCACAACTGCGGCCGGGGCTGCTCGTCGAGCCTGCACTCGATGACGAACTGGTGCTTGTAGCTTCCTTTCCGGGCGCAACACTTGATTTGGAAGAAGTCTTTGTTTCGGTGGATTGGGGCCCTGAGTTCACCCACGCTTTAGCCGTAGCCTTGCCGCATCTTACTGACTCCGGACGTTCGATGGCGTTGGGTGCGCTTGCGATGGAATACGTCGCGAACCGAAGAGCGGCGGCCTACATTCCTGCTCGCTCCGCCAAGCGCCACTTGGACTCTGGAAAGCTTCACCTGGTGGCAGATGCGCCCCGCTTTCCATACCCTGCCTATGTGATCTGGCGCGATGGCATCCCTGATGATTTAGCCGCTCTTGCCAAGAAAACGCTGATACAAGTAGCTAAAAACGTTGAAAAAGAACAAGAAAGTCTTCTCGAAAAGTTGGAAGCAATGGAAGACTTCGATCCAGAATTACACCCCGAGATCAGAAGCGAGTAATTCTCGCCTTATACCCAATTAATTCGAATTTTACTCACATAACGGTCTTCCCTATACCCCGGCTCAGTAGAGACACTGCCCAGTCTGAAGCAACAATGCCGAAAGACGGGTCACCTGGATGCGATAAGAGTGACCTTATGGAGAACCTTCTCAGGCTGACCTTTGTGTCCGCGCTCGCCTTGAAGGCGGCAACACTGTCCGCCGCCCAAACTGAGTTCACCGGCATTGCAGGTTTGAACGGGCGTATCAACGATAGGGCAACGGATTCCAAATTTGTCCCATCAACCGCTGACCACACTGGAAGGTGGGTCAGCCCCACTCTCGTTGTGTCATTAGGGAGGAAAGACAAATGACCCTCAGAGCATTGAAGCCGACAATGGAAGCGCAGGACGACTGTCCCTTCGTCGAGGTTCTGACTACCGAGATCAGCGGAGAGCAAATCGGCTATCGTTATGGCGGCAGCTTCCAAGGACCAAATGCAGTTGTGGCTTGCAGCGCGGCGCTGATCGAGGCGCTGTCTGACCGGCTGCAACAACTGCCCGCTTTGCCATTGATGTCGGGCAAACTCTATTTGGTCGAAACCGACGGTATCGGATTCCTGGACTTGCGCGATGCAGAGTCTGCGTTCGCCCATATGTGCTTTGATGAAGTCATCCTTGCCCCTTGTACGAAGGGATTTTCAGATTGGCAGACGGCCGTTGATCAAGCCTATTGGACGACCCTGAAACTCTGCCTGCGTCTTGGTATGATCAAGGTTGGACGCATCTACGATTGATAAGAAATGCCAAAATAGATCTCTCTCAATAGGAGTAAGGCCATGTCCGAACAACCCGTCGAAATTCAACCTGACCGCTCACTCGAAGAAGCGCTTTTGGCCGCAATTGCACAGGATGATGCTGCTGAAATTTCGGCCCTTCTTGAGCCCTTACCCCTCGCTGACGCTCTGCGCGAAATTCTGCAGCTTGAGGCGGATGACCGCAAAAAGGTGCTGACGCTTGTGCCACCTGCCCTGGCGGCCCATTTGATCGAAGAAGCACCGCACGAGTTGGGCGCAAGCCTCATGGAAGCGCTCGAGGCCGCTCGCGCCGTCGAGATCATGGACGAGCTCGACAGCGATGTTCAGGCTGACTTGATCGGTGATATGGAGGCGGTCGAAGCCGAGGCGATCCTGTCGAAAATGGATGCCGGAGATGCCGCCGATGTCCGACGACTCGCTGAATACGACCCCGAAACGGCGGGTGGCCTGATGATGGCCGAGGCCTTCTGGTTCAAGGACACGCAAACGGTTGGGGCCGTGCTACGCGAGATGGCCTCAGATGACCATGACGTAGATCGGTACCGAGGTCAGCACCCCTACATCGTGGACGAGAATGGCGCCCCAATCGGGGTCGTCTCGCTGCGCGGTCTGCTATCGACCAAGCGATCTGCCCGTCTTACGTCAATCATGATCGAACCAATGACTGTAGGCGTAAACGCAAGCCTGTCTGAGCTTGAAGACATTTTCGACAAATACCCTTTTCTGGGCATGCCGGTCGTTGAAACAGATGGGCGATTGGTTGGTACTGTCTCCCGTGAAGCCGTGTCATACGCCTTGCTCGAAAGGGCGGAGAGCGAAAGCCTGAAACTGCAAGGTGTGGTCGGCGATGAGCTGCGCTCCATGCCGACATGGCTACGCTCGCGCCGCCGCTTGGCCTGGCTCTCCGCCAACATCGTTCTGAACATCATAGCGGCCTCCGTCATCTCTGCTTACGAAGCAACGCTGACCGCAGTGATCGCCATCGCAATCTTCTTACCCATGGTTTCAGACATGTCCGGTTGCTCGGGCAACCAGGCGGTTGGCGTTACCATGCGCGAACTAAGCCTCGGATTGGTGCGTCCCGTGGACGCGTTTCGTGTCTGGCTAAAGGAGGTAAGTGTTGGAGTGATCAATGGTATCGCCTTGGGTATCTTGATTGGCATCGTGGCGTGGGTCTGGAAAGGCAATGCAGCACTTGGCCTGGTCATCGGTCTGGCCTTGGCAATGAACACGATTCTGGCCGTATCCATCGGCGGCGTTGTTCCGTTGCTTTTGAAACGCCTGGGGCAGGATCCCGCCGCCGCCAGTGGCCCGCTACTTACGACCGTAACGGATATGGCGGGCTTCTTCTTCGTGCTCAGCCTTGCAACCCTCATGATGCCCTGGCTGGTCTGATGTCGATCACCCGGGCGGTGGTGGCTCCGCTTTGAATTGGTCGCGCCCTTTTCACCTCGCGAGATCAGGCTATCCGCCCATGCGCTTGTCCTTCCTTTCACGATCCAATGCGGGAGAAGCATGAATCCTTGATTTGTGCGAAAACCGTCGGCTACGGACCACGCAGCCAGGGCGGCCGAAGATGCGCAAATTGACAATACCGTTTAATAACCAGAGTATCCGATCCGGTGAAGGTTTGGGGGGTGGCAGTTCAAGGTATGGTGCTGCTTGATGACACCCATAAGGTCGGGATCGAACGCCTATGAAAAAGCTCCTCATCCTGCAACTCCGGCCGGAAACCGATGCCTCTGATGATGAATACGCGTCTATTCTGGCCAAGTGCGCGATGTCTCCGGAACAGACCCTTCGGATCCGTCTCGACCAAGAGGACATCTCCTCCGATCTCGACGTGACTGACTTTTCGGCCGTGATTGTCGGCGGTGGTCCGGGCTGTGTAAGTGATGCGCCAGAAGACAAAAGCGTCACAGAGGCCCGGATTGAAAGCCAGATTTTTGGGCTGATGCCACAGATCACCGATAACGATCACCCGTTCATGGGCTGTTGCTACGGACTCGGCATCCTCGCGCAACACCTTGGTGGTGAGGTCAGCAAAGAGCGCTTTGGGGAACCGGTCGGAACCTCGGCTTGCTCATTCACACCGGATGCGGAAAACGATCCGCTTCTGACGGGTTTGGATGCAAAGTTCGACGCTTTTGTTGGTCACAAGGAAGCGGTCCAAGGCTTGCCACCAGGCGCGGTTCACCTGGTCACGTCTGACGCCTGCCCGATGCAAATGATCCGCTACGGTCAAAACGTCTACGCGACGCAGTTCCATCCCGAGGCGGACGCACATGACTTCGAACGACGCATTCGTGTCTATCGAAACCATGGCTACTTCCCGCCCGAGGATGCCGATCGACTGATAGCTGAATGCCACGCCTCCGAAGTAACCGTGCCCGGTGACATTCTACGCCGGTTCGCGGCACGGTATTGTTGAGACGTCGCAAACACCTGGCCGCGCCATTCGATTTTGCCGGTAAGTTTTGCCACCGCGACCGAGGCCCCGAGCCGGTGTTGTCACGTTAACGGGCCTGAGGTTGCTGGTTCATTGATCTGGGCGTAGGCGGTGTTGATGCAGACACAGAAGATCAGTTACAAACGCCATCGGTTTTCGCCTCAGATCATCGCTCATGTT
>NZ_SLZU01000048.1 GCF_004342065.1 Primorskyibacter sedentarius
GTGGGGATCGATCTTTACGCCTACGGTGATCCGCTTACGGGTTCGGTGGTTTTCGCGCCGGGCGAGACATCGAAAACACTGAACTTCCGCATTGATGCGGACAGCGTGGATGAGTTTGACGAGGCCGCCGTGCTCGAGGTGTTCTCGGCCACCAATGCCGCCCTCGCGGGAGGAGCCCCGGTCCTGCGCGCCACCGGCTGGGTTCTCGATGACGACGGAACCGGAACAAACCTCGCGATGTTTTCAAACGATGTCGATGTCGCAGAAAGAAAGCAAGTATTTGCGGAATACGAAGTTTTGTTAGAGCTTTCGCAGAGCCCAACAAGCCCACTGACTTTTTCGGTGATGGCAGCCGACAATACAGCGATTGCCGGTGTCGATTACCAGCTTCTCGACACAACAGTTTCTTTCGCTACTGGCCAGAGTACCGCCGCAGTAACTGTGGCGATCTTTGGCGATGCAATTGCTGACGACGCGGAAACCTTCACGCTTGAATATGCACAAACGTCTGGAGTTCCTCTGGGTACGGTCTTGCCAAATACTCAGGTTACGATCGTGAATGGTCCAGTTTTCATCCCCCCGACCGCTGGGGATGACAACCTGACCGGAACCGATGAAAATGATAGTATCGATCTCCTAGCCGGTAACGATACATATCTTGCTTTGCTCGGAGATGATGAGGTTGCCGGAGGTGCTGGCAATGACGACCTCGACGGTGGGGACGGCAACGACTTGTTGATCGGCGGTACGGGCAACGATGTTCTGCGCGGCGCTGCTGGAGTAGATACATTATTGGGTGGAGATGGCGTTGACACCCTCATCGGCGGCAGTGGCGCTGATAGTCTCAACGGCGGGGCAGGGATCGATACGGCCAGCTATTTCAATGCCAATTCTGGTGTGCGTGTGGCGTTGCAGGATTCATCGCTCAACACGGGTGACGCAGCGGGAGACACCATTGTTGGAATAGAGAACATCGCAGGCTCTGCACAGAATGACGATCTACGCGGAGATAAATTTGCAAACAAGTTGACAGGTAATGACGGTGCCGACACGCTCTATGGTGGTTCTGGTGGCGATACGCTTTTCGGCGGCAATGGTAGTGATAGACTTTTCGGCAATAACGACAACGACATTCTTTACGGCGGAAATGGCAATGACCTGATCAACGGTGGAGCAGGTGTCGACACGGCCAGCTACTACGCCGCATCAGGCGGGGTGATTGTAAATCTTGCCAACAATGGTGCTCAGGCCGTGGGGGGTGGGGCCGGGACTGACACGTTGATCTCGATCGAGCAGCTTCAAGGGTCGAACAATGGCAGTGACTCGCTGACGGGTTCCACGGCAAACAACACTCTGGTCGGCTGGGCCGGAAATGACTTCCTCGACGGGGCGGCCGGGGACGACATCCTTGCCGGCGGGGCAGGCAACGATACCCTGGTCGGGCTGACCGGTAATGATGTGCTGAACGGTGGCGCAGGGATCGACACGGCCAGCTACTATGCTGCATCAGGCGGAGTTACTGTGAACCTTGCCAACAATGGCGCGCAGGCCGTTGGGGGTGGTGCCGGGACCGACACGCTGATCTCAATCGAGCAACTTCAAGGGTCGAACAATGGCGGTGACACGCTGACCGGCTCAACAGCAAACAATACACTTGTCGGTTGGGCCGGGAACGACGCCCTCGATGGAGCGGCCGGGAACGACACTCTGGCCGGAGGGGCAGGCAACGATATCCTGATCGGCGGGGAGGGTAACGATCTGCTCAATGGGGGTCTGGGTTATGACTTCGCATCGTACTATTCCGGCGGAACGGGAGGTGTGACTGTCGATCTGTCGAATACTGCTTTCCAATCGGTCGGGGGCAGTTTTGGTTTCGACCGATTGGTCGGAATTGAGGCTGTGCGGGGCACTAGCGCCTTCGCCGATACGCTCAGCGGCAACGCAGCGAACAATGTTCTTTCCGGTTACGGAGGCAATGATGTTCTGAACGGGCTTGCAGGCTCGGATGTCATTGAGGGTGGTGATGGCTACGATACGATCTACGGCGGCACCGGCAACGACAGCGTCACAGGTGGCATCGGTCGGGATACTGTTTTTCTGGAGGATGGCGATGACACGTTTAACGACGACAAACGCAACGACATACATGGCAACGATACCGTGTACGGCGGCGACGGAGACGACACAATCAACGGCAACGGCGGTGCCGATTCATTCTACGGCGGAGTTGGAAATGATCTGATCTTCGGCGGCATTAACAACGATTTCGTTGCGGGCAATGCGGGAGATGACCTTTTGGACGGTGGCGATGGTGTCGATAGTCTATGGGCAGGGCTCGGGGCGGACACCCTGACTGGTGGTGCAGGCGCAGATACATTCAACTACGCGACCACGACCAGCAGCGAAACAGGTCAGAGAGACACGATAACCGATTTCTTGACGGGTATAGACACGCTCCACCTCGCCCTGATCGACGCGAATACCATCGCAGGCGGGGATCAAGCTTTCAACTATATCGGCGGGGCGGCGTTCACTGCCGCAGGTCAGCTACGCTTCGTCTCTAATGCGACCGATGGCTTCCTGCTGGGCGATGTCGATGGCGATGGGATAGCGGATTTCAACCTTAGAGTTGCCGGTCTCACGACTTTCGATCCTGCAGACATTATTCTCTAGGTGTTTGATCCCATGGTTTGATGGTGCGATCCTTTCTCAGGCCTGGAAGGAAGCATTATGGGACAAGTTCGTCACGGGAGCGCCACGACAACGCACGCCGTCAGAGCTGCAATACAGCGATCGCAAGCTTCGCTCGCGCAGTTGAGTAAGGAGTTGGGCATCAATCCCAAAACCGTCGCGAAGTGGCGTAAGCGTGCGACGGTCGAGGATTTGAAGACCGGGCCAAAGGAGCCGCGCTCAACCGTTCTCACTGAAGCTGAAGAGGCAATGATCGTCGCATTCCGGCGGCACACGCTACTGCCGTTGGATGATTGCCTCTATGCTCTTCAGCCGTCTGTCCCGCACCTGACGCGGTCGGCGCTACATCGGTGCCTTCAACGGCATGGCATTTCGCGATTGCCAGATGTTGAGGGTGACAAGCCAAAGCGGCAAAAGTTCAAGCGCTACCCCATCGGCTTCTTCCACATCGACATCGCGGAAGTTCAGACGGTGGAGGGCAAGCTCTATCTCTTTGTAGGGCATTGTCAGGTTGTTGACGTTGCTTCGGTTCACGCATAGCGCTTGCGCATGATCAGCCAAGTTTCACAACTCCGCTTGAAGGGGTTCCGGTTTCCTCGGTCTATCATCTCCTATGCTGTATGGGCGTATCATCGCTTCGCCCTGAGCTTGCGCGATGTCGAAGATCTTCTGGCCGAACGAGGCGTGATCGTCTCGTATGAAAGCATCCGGGTTTGGTGCGAACGGTTCGGAGCACAGATCGCGGCCAGGATCCGTCGCGACCGCCCAGCTCCGTCCGACAAATGGCACTTGGACGAAGTGGTTATCTCAATCCGCGGGCGGAAACACTGGCTTTGGCGTGCGATCGACGCGAACGGGGACGTGCTGGAGATCCTGATGCAAAGCCGCAGGAACGGCCATGCCGCCAAGCGTTTCCTGATGAAGTTGATGAAGCGATGGGGCGTGCCACGCGTGCTCGTGACAGACAAACTGCGCAGCTATGGCGTGGCTGTCCGTGGTATTTGCCCAAGCGTCGATCATCGCTCGCACAAGGGGTTGAATAACCGGTCCGAGGCGTCGCACCGACACACGCGACGACGAGAGAAAGTCATGAGCCGTTTCAAATCACCACGCCAGGCGCAGCAGTTTCTATCCGTCCACGACCAGACCGCCACCATCTTTCGCCCAAAACGTCACCGCCTTTCCGCAGCATCTTACCGCCATGCTCGGGCTGACGCGTTCAGCCTGTGGAACAGCTATGCCGCTGAAATGACCGCATGATGGTGAGGCCGATCTTGCTCACGTCGCTAAAGAATAACCTGACAAAGCCTCTTGATAAAGTTGCAGAAGCTTCTGCAATTTGAGGAGGACAAAATGGATTACTATGTTGGACTGGATGTATCGCTAAGAACTGTAGCCGTTTGTGTGATTGATGCCGATGGCAAGCTGATCTTCGAGCGCTCTGTTGCCTGCGAGATAGAAGACATCGTCGATTGTTTGCGGGGCGTACCGACCGCCGCCCTGCACATTGGCTTTGAAGCGGGGCCAATGAGCCAACATCTGTTCAGGGGCCTTCGCGCCGCTGGCTTTGATGTTGATTGCATGGAAGCGCGCCAGGTGAATGCGGCGTTGTCAGCGATGCGCAATAAAACCGACAAAACGGACGCGCGTGGGATTGCACAGGTCCTGCGCTCCGGTTGGTTTAGCCCAGTCTACATCAAGAGCCGTGAAGCCCATGCGCTTCGGGCACTTTTGAGTAGTCGCAAAGCGATCCAGAAGAAGTGTATTGATTTGGCCAACGAAGTCCGTGGATTGTTCAAGATATTTGGTATCCGGCTTCCCTCCCGTGTCGAGCAAGGTTCATTTGATGAGAGGGTGCGACCCTTGGTCGAAGCGGACCCTGATTTGTCCCATGCGCTCCTACCTCTCCTTGACGCACGGGCCGTGCTCTACACAACTTACCGCGAGCTTGACAAACGCGTAAAAGAGGCCGCCAGCCGAGACGAGGCCTGCCTGCGTTTCATGGCAATTCCTGGCGTCGGCCCAATTGCAGCACTGACCTTTCGGGCTGCCGTTGATGATCCGTCGCGCTTTACCTGCTCGCGTACTGTGGCTGCACATTTTGGGCTTACGCCGAGGCGACACCAGTCTGGCGAAAAGGATAACCCGGGACGCATCTCAAAAGCTGGCGACCCGGATGTTCGAGCAACGCTCTACAATACCGCAAACGCGATGATGATGCGATCCATCGCTGGATCAGAGATCAAGAGTTGGGGCCTGCGACTGATGCGTCGGAAAGGTCGCCGTCGTGCCGTCGTAGCCGTGGCAAGAAAGTTAGCTGTCATCATGCACAGAATGTGGGCAGATGGCACCGAGTTCCGTCATGAACCATTGAAGGGAGCAGCATGATCTGACCGACCCTTTATAACGATCATAGGCGGGATCGTCCCTCACCGGACGAGGTCTGTGGATGACGCCGAATATTCTCACTGCGCAACTTGAAGCGCGAGACAAAGCGGGGCGCTCCACGTCCAATCCGACACATGCATGCAGCGGTCCAACCGAACCGGGCCATCGAAGACTGCGAAGAGAAGTGTGACCCGGATGAGAGACAACGATTCCTAAAGCGCGGAAATTAAACGATGAAATGAACTTGACCCAAATGCCCGATTAGAGAAGTGAGAATTCGCTGCACTTCTCCCGAGCGACCGCAGTCAGCCCGAAGTCGACATTCATGCAAGGCGCAGCATCCGCTCTGCTGCAGTCGCACAATCAAGCGGGCTGATCCCCGAAAGCTGACGCTCGGAGCGCCTTTGGGTCAATCGGATATGCCGCAGGGCGCTCGTCCGACAGCGATGCGCAGAAAGCGCCCTTTGCAGAATCTTGCAAAGCACGCCTGGTTGTCGCGCCAAGGCCGGTAGAACGCCGCGGCGCAGCTTAGGCATTGCAGCCGTTCGTGGATCGCGCAGCATTTTCGAGGGGCGAACAACGGCACTGCGGGACAAACCTGCCACTCGCCTTACCGAACGAATGGCAGGTAACGGTTGGCGCTGCTGTTCTATGCTGTAACCGGCTCTCCTCCAAAATGTGCCCAAAACTCGTCGCGCGCGTTGCTGCGCGGGAAGTCTTCTTCCGGCTCCTCGACGCCGAAGAATGCGCAAAGCGGACCCCAACCCTCCGACGGTGTGAAGATGAGCAAACGCTCTGCCGGGATGGTCGCGCGAACCTTTTCGTTGTTGCGACGATAGGCCGAAATAGCGCTGACTTTGTCGAGGCCTCCCATGACCCCCTGGATCAGCAGTTTGTCCATGGTCTCGAAGATGGCCGCGACCGGCGGTGGCAAGGGCAAGCTCTCGCGGAGTTCGAAAAACTTCCCGATGGTCGCCGAGTAACTGGCCCACCAGTCTTCTTCAGGGCGTTCGGTATGAATGACCTTCGCGTCAGGAAAGGCGACTGACAGCTCGTGCCAGACGGCCGCACCTGGGAAATCGACCTGGCTGGTGTATTCGGCGAACACCTCCGCCCAATCCAGTTCCACGCCATCCACATGTGCTTTCCAGAAGGCGGGCTGTTTTGGATTTCCCATGACTTCGGTCATGTGGTGGCAGGAGCCGAAGCCGAGCTGTTCGAGTGCGAGCTTGGTGGACATGGTTCCGGTGCGGCCGAAGCCCGATCCGATGACTTTGAGAGACATGGTCTTTTCCTTTCTGAATGCAGGCCATGGGACATGTCTTTCCCGGGCGCGGGACAGCGCCCACGGTCTGCAGTTTGCGTTAGTTGGAAAAATCCGGCGTCGTCGCCGGAGGGGCTCAGCCGTCGAGGCGGGTGAGCAGGTCGATGATCGGCATGGAGAGGTCGGTGTGGTGGTGCACCATGCGCCAGCCATCCTCGGTGCGCAGGTAGACGTTGGTCACGCGGTATTCGAGCGCGATCTCCTCGCCCGCCAGCACGGCGCGGCCTCGCTCCACCCCGGTCTCTATGGCGGTGTCGCCGAAGACCGCGATTGCCTGATCGTCAATGCGAATATCGCCACCGGTGGCCATGCTTGCAACTCCGTCGAAGGCCCCAATCAAGACCTCCAGACCTGTATCCCGGCCGCCGATGGGGTGCATGGCTGTTACGCCTTCCGCATCGAGCCAGAGCGGCGCAATCCGTTCCGCGACGGGCGTGCCGACCATCATTTCATTCAGCAGGCCGTAGAAGGCGTCCGAGACGGCTTCGACTCCGTCCTCTGCAAGGGCCGGTGTGGCCAATCCGATAGCCAGGATGGCAGCGGCAGCGCCACCACCTGCAGTTCTAAAGGTCTTGTAAAGCATCGTTTTCGCGTCCTCTTTGTTTGCGGTTTCGATGACAAAAGTATTCACTCTGACGCAGCGGAAACCTAACGAAACGATTTCAGGCGTCATGAACGAAATTCAGCTCCACAGGCTCGACCTCAATTTACTCGTGACATTCGAGGCCCTTATGACCGAGGGCAGCGTCGCCAAAGCGGCTGAAAGGCTCAACAAGACGCCATCGGCGGTCAGTCACGCGCTGGCCCGGCTGCGCGAACAGGTGGGTGACCCGCTGATGGTGAAGGTTGGCGGCAAAATGCAGCCATCACCTTTCGCCGAAAGCTTGATTGAGGATGTTCGTCCTATCCTTCGCAGCATTCAAAGGGTCGTGACCCCGCCCAAACCGTTTGATCCGGCGACGAGCACCCGCACATTCCGCATAGCCGTTCCCGCCATCACCGCACTGATCGCCGAAGTCTTTGCTCGGATCAACGATGAGGCCCCGAGCGTTTCGCTTGAGTGGGTTAACCTCGGACCACATATCTACACTGCTGTCGCAGATGAGCAGATCGATCTTGCATTGCTTGGTGCCGATAAACCGCTGCCAGAAGGTCTGATGGAACAGAAAATGCCAACCCTTGAACGCTACACCTACATGCGCAGAGGACATCCAGCGGCTGAAAACTGGAGCAAGCAGGCATGGCTCGACTGGCCGCATGTCATGGTGGGCATGTCTAATGCCGCGCGCCAAACCGTCGAAGACCGGGTTGCCCGCGACGGTATGGAGCGCCGTATCGGAGCGCATCTTCCTGAGTTTTCCGGTGTTGCACCGCTCCTGGCACGGACAAACATGTTGGGAACGACCGCTCAACTCTTCATGGTCGAAGACGTGCGCACTTACGGGCTACTTGCCAAACGCCCACCTGTTGATTTGCCTGATATTACCTTCCGCTTTTTTTGGAGCGCGCGCGTTTCGCAGGACCCGGGCGGCAAGTGGCTCAGGTCCCTTGTGATTGAGGCTTACGAAACGATTCATGAAAGAGCCGTTGCCGCAGGCAATGAAACGGACGAATGACTATGTACTCAAACTCGTAATCAGACATTCATGCAAAGTGCAGCATTCCTCGCTTTGGGCTCTCTGCCCACTTGCGGCACCGCGGCGTCGTGACCACCGGCCTGGGTAGTTGCCGTCGTCGTCGCAGGTGACCGCAGGCAGCCCGAAGTCGACATTCATGCCAGGCGCAGCATCCGCTCTGCTGCAGTCGCACAATCAAGCGAGCTGATCCCCGAAAGCTGACGCTCGGAGCGCCTTTGGGTCAATCGGATATGCCGCAGGGCGCTCGTCCGACAGCGATGCGCAGATAGCGGGCTTTGCAAACTCAGCCTTTTGATGCAACCAGCCGACTTTCTATGCTGCGATGCCGCACGTAGAAGCTGTCGTTCTCCGCAGGTGAATTGTCCAATCCCAGCCAAGCGGCAAAAGTCCGGACTAAGTGGCCATTCGCGGCACCTGCGCCCATGGTCATTTCGTTCGTCAGGTAACAAGGTTCATTCTGCTGAAAATGGGGTGTAACGCCGCGTTTGCGCCGCACCCCGCTTCTCCGCGTCAGCGCATCAAACCAAATTGCGCTCAATCAAGCTTTGCGCTGTTGCGGTGTAACTGTCAGTGAGCCGGATGGGTGCGCGACCAAGCAAGGCGCGGCCGGGTGCTTCGTCCAAAATCGGATTGTAGCCCAGTTCTTTGACGCTTCCGCGCACGTCTG
>NZ_SLZU01000049.1 GCF_004342065.1 Primorskyibacter sedentarius
TGATCGGACAAAATTGGCGCGGGATGGAGCAGCCCGGTAGCTCGTCAGGCTCATAACCTGAAGGTCGTAGGTTCAAATCCTACTCCCGCAACCAAAAATACAACTACATTATCTTACACTTAGCCGCCCAAGGGCGGCTTCTTGCATTCGCGCGCCTCAAGCTCGGTGCTACGCTGGTGCTACGTTTTGAACCCGTGGAAGCTCTGTGGAAGCAAAAGCAGTGGGACGATAGCCCAGAACTCCGCTGCATACGCGAAGGGGTCGCAATGGTGTTGCTGACGAATCAGCGGAAAGCTGCCGTTAACTGCACCCGCGAAGATTGATCGTTGGACAGGCAAGCGGCCATTCAAAGGGCAAGGGGCAAGGGGCAAGGGGCAAGGGGCAAGAACGCAGACACTCATGATGCGCCAGGCATCGAGTTTAGCTCTGGTCAGGAAGATAGCTTTCAAAAAGCTTGCCGCAAGGGCTACGGCTCACCTTCAGTATCCAGCTTGGCCCCTGTAGGCCGTTAGTCCGAAGCAAACACTGATCAAAGGCAAGGCGTTTACTACAACTCATGTTGCGACGAGCGAGCGCACAGGACACCTTGAACCATTTTTTGACCTTTACAGTCTAGATCGTTGCGGCAGCTTGCTATCGCGACGGGTGTTGCTTGATCGGGTTCCAATGTCTATACGCGATGCAAGGTTGGGAGCGTGAGAGCTTCGACACTCTCGGAGACGGTGGGCAAAAATCTTGGTTGAAATCGAAAGATCAAATTGGTCAATCGTATTGCTGGGCAGTTTTAACCCGGCAATCTTTCATCCGTCGTGGTTTGAGTTGCATGGTGTTATCTCCAGCGAGATAGCTGCCATAGCGGAGACAAAAGTTGTCCATAACGAGATCTCGATTATCGTTCTAGGTGATATTGCGATAAATGTCGAAGCCAGCAAATTTCAAGTCGAGACTTCTGTAGCGCCAGAGATTCGTTTGTTAGACTTCGTTTCTAAAATCTTCGGCGACGTCCTGCCGCATTCGAAAATAAGCAGCTTTGGCATAAATAAGTCCGTGCATTTTAGGACTTCGACCAAAGACAAAAGAACGGAAATCGGCCGACGACTTGCCCCAACTGGTCCGTGGGGTGCATTTGGAAACAGAGTAGAAGAAAGTAGCGGGGCCTTACTTGGCGGAATGATGTCCATTCGTATGCGAGAAGTTCTAGAGGATGACGATTCTCGAGGGCATTTTGAAGCCATGGTCGAGCCTTCAAGCGCGATTGACAAAAACACGGGTATCTTCGTTGCGACCAATCGGCATTTTGAACTGAAGGATGTTCCGGAACATGCTGGGGCCAGAGAGGCCATTGAAAAATTGGACAAAGAGTTCGAGATTGCTTTAAAAAATAGCGAAGAATTGATTAACCACTTTGTAGAAATGGCAGAATAATGGCACAAACCGCGTACGCTTTTGACCGAAATTTTCAGACTTCTGGCGAAGTAACCCACCCAAAGACTCGCTTTTTGACGCGCTGTGAGATTGAGGCTGATCAAACCCTAGATGGTGTGATATCTGCGGAGCAGTATCGGCGTTACAACGACGATGTTGTACGGGACGTCATTGGCATCGACCTTGCAAAAGGTGTCGTGCGTCGTGCTTCTCCGCCAACTGATCTGCAGGTAAGAACTGCACCTTCTTCAACCGGTAAGATTGTCGAATGGGAGGGCGTTGTCGAAACGATAGCCGAAGACCACTTCAGTTGTAAAATGAAGGTGGTGAAGGGAAGCCAAGTAGACTTCGATGAATTCTCAGAGTTCTCGATTGACCGTGTCGACCCAGGCGACCGTGATTTGATACAGCCAGGAGCTTTGTTCCGCTTGGTCATTGGTGTTCAGGCCATTTCGGGTACAAGACAACAGTATTCTCGACTGATTTTTCGTCGCCTACCGGCTTGGAGGCAGGAGGCCATGATCAAAGCACGGTCACACCTGGACTCTGTCATGAACGATATTGCCTGGGCTGATGAAAAAACCCCCGCTACCTGAAGAGATTGAAATTACGGTTTTTGGCCCTGGGTATGGTGAGTGCATCGTTGTTCACGCCGGGAGCGGGCGATGGATCGTTGTAGACTCTTGCAAGCATGGCGCGAAAACGCCTCCCGTCGCGCTAAGATACTTTGAACTAATCGGTGTTGACCCAGCCAAACAAGTTGAGCTCGTGCTAGTAACCCATTGGCACGATGATCATATTCGAGGACTCAATGAACTCCTTGAGCGGTGTGAATCCGCCGGAATTTGCATTTCTGAGGCACTAACTCGGAGCGAATTCATTGATTTTCTATCTGCCTATTCAACAAATAGAGCCTCAGCGCTTGGAACTGGTGTCGATGAATTCGTGGCAGTGTTAGAAAAAATGAGGGATCCAAAGAGAAATCCGCTTCGCGGGGGGCAAGACAAGCGAATCTTGAACATCACTGGTCGCGAACTAGCACATGGTGAAAACTGTGAGGTTTGGACGTTATCCCCATCTGCTTTTCAAGTTCTGGAGAGCAATAGCCGTTTCGCTTCTCTTCTTCCAAAGGCCAAGACGACGATGCGTCGAGCCGTACCCGAAGGGAAGAACAATCATTCGGTAGCGGCATGGGTTTCGATTGGAAAAACTAACGTGATCTTGGGCGCCGACTTGGAAAATACTGCGGATGCGCGAGCAGGATGGGCGTCAATTGTGTGTTCCACGAACCGCCCAAGTGGCGACGTAAGCCTGTTCAAGGTACCCCACCATGGATCGGAGAACGGACACAATATCGATTTGTGGGATAACGTGCTGTCCGTTGATGTGATCGCGGTCGTTACCCCTTGGAACCGGAGTGCTGGACTTCCTGGCCCGGAAGATTTGGAGCGGCTAGGTTCAGCCACCGCGAACCTTTTTCTCACTGCGGTTCCTTCATCTTTGGCACGTGCGAGGCATGACCATTCTGTAGAGAGGATGATGCGGGAGTTTGGGATTTCAACCAAGCGCCATGTCAAAAACGTTGGAGCAGTTACTGCTAGACGTCATGCCTCAGCTGAAGGAGAGTGGGCCGTTAAGCGATGGGAGATGGAATAGTTGTTTAACCTATCTGGATATTTTTTTGTTGCGCTGGCCATCGAACGGCTGGTTTGGTGAATTTGCGGCACAGCGTTTGAGTGACCGACGAAAGAAGGCTATGGGCCGGAAACGCCCAATTCATATCACAACAAACCAGTTTTATCGTCAGCACCGTCAGAAGCGTCAGCCAAATGGGCAAGGCTGACGATGCTGACGATACTTTATCCATGTTTGATGCAGATGGCGCGTTGGCCGGTTTTGCCTTGGCGGGCTTTGGACATGGTGACGCCTTGGCGGCGCAGGAGGGGCTGCACCCGCTCTAGCTCGCTAGATAGTTTGTTGGGCTGACGCGGGAATATCAGCGGGTCGTCGGTGAGTTGGGGATAGAGACTGCGCAGCGCTTTTGTCAGTTCGGTTGCGGTGCCTTTGAACGGGCCGTGGTCGGTGATCATGCTAACGATGGCTTCGGCCACGGGGTTGCCTTCAATGGCTGCGCTATCCACAGATTGCCGGTTGGCCGTGTAGGCCTCGGTAAATGCCCCTTCAGGCCAGCCTAGCGCGGGTTCTGCGGCAGTGATCCATTTGGTGAAGTCCGCCATGCGGGGGCGCTCTGTGAGGATGACGGATGACAGCCGCGCAAGGGCCGTGCTTGTCGCGTTCAAAAGCGCTGCAAGGACGTGCGGCGCGGCTTGATTGAATCGCGCCCAGAACTCAGCCTCAAATTCCCGCTTGGTTTCTTCGATGACAGGCAGAGATACGATGATCGACCTGTCCGCCAGATCGGGGCGGCTGGCAAGATCGGGGATGCCGTTCAGCAGCACCGGGCGGGTGGCATCAAACAGCACTTCCTCGGCATTGGTGTGCAGCTTGCGGGTGCCAAATCCGCCGCCGGTCGCAATCCGGCACAAAGCGTCGGCAAGGTTGGGCTTGATATTGGACAGGTTGTCGAAGGCAAGAACGTGATTATGCCGCGCCGCGATGACCAGATCCTGTTCTGACTGCGGCGCACTGCGCGTCATCGGGTTGGCCGGATCAATCAGGCTGCGCAACACTTTGGCGGTGGTGCTTTTGGCGCTGCCTTGTTCGCCGGTCAGGATCAGAATGGGGTAGGGGCCTTTGGGTTGGAAGCATCCCAGAAGCCACGCCACCAACATCCTGAAGTCGGTTTCGGAACCGACATTCAAAAAGGGACGCAACAGGTCGATATCGGCAGGGCCGGTGACGGGGGTGGGCAAGGGCTGCATGGCGCGAGAGCGCTTGAACCGGGCCGCGCCGCGTTGGACGATCTTCCAGCCGTTTGCGTCGATGCAGACAGAGGCCCAATCTTTGCCGCCAAGGTCCAGATAAAGGCAGTCATCGACCGACCCCAAGCGGTTGAAGACGGGATATTCCGGGCCGCTGAAGAGCGCTTCGCCCGCCATTGTCCGGCGTTTGTCGTCCAGCGCGGTTTGCGACAGCATTTTGCCCTCTGCCTGATAGTGCTGATAGGACAGAAAATTCCGGAAATCCGTGGAGTCCAGCGCCATGTTTTCCACATGGTTGGCAAACATCACCGATGCGAACGCCTCTTTCTCCGGAGTGTGCCAAAGCTCAATACTGTCTAAGGACGGCTGGTTTTGAACGGCTTTGCGGGGTTTTACCGTGTCGTCCATTGCGTGCCTTATCAGGCTTTTTACGTCACTTTCTGTCCAGCCCTGTTCAATGGCGTCCGCTGCGTCCCAGCCTTTGACAGAGCCGTTCTTATCGTCTCTTTCCTTGAATTTCCTGTGCATTTCCGGACCCAAGATGACTGCGAATGCAGGGGTTTGCATGGTTTTGGAAAGCGTGCTTTTAACGGCATGTCCGTACTTTGCGCCCGGTTCGTCATAGTCCGGCCAGATCACCACGCGGCGATTGGCAAGCGGCGACAGGTCCGTTTTGGACAAAGCGTTACACCCGCCAAAGCTGGTGGTCGCCAAGAACCCCAAACCGGTCAAAGCGTCGGCGCATTTCTCGCCCTCAACAAAGATAATCACTTGGTCAGGGTCGGCGGCGGCAATCTGGTGCAGATTGTAGAGGGGCCGCAAAGCGGGGGCTTTCCACTCTTGCCGCGACACGTCGAAGGGTATGAAGAACTTGGTCCCGTCCCGCCGGTCGTAGCGATTGGCGACAAGAACAGGCGCGCCCGTGGCGTCGTGGTAGGTGTAGGCGATAGATGGCGGGCCGCACTTCGGATGCGTTGGCAGTAGGGGCGCTGCCGTCATTGTCCCGCCCCCCAATCTTTGCGCAGTTCGCGGGCCGCTTCCGATTGGCTCAATCCGTTCAGGTAAGCGTAGAGGCTGATCGGATCGCCGCCCCGGTCGTCGGTGGCAAAATCGGCCCAACAGCCTTTGTCCAGGTTGATCCGAAACGACCCCCTGTGACGGTCTTGCCGTGTGGGATTAAGAGCCACCCATTCGCGCCCTTTCCGTTGCCCGTCAGGCAACCAAGCCGCCAGAAGGGACGGGAGTCGGTGCAGACAGGACAGGTTGATCACGGCAAAGTCGATTGATTTCCAGCAGCTATCAAGCATTGCTCTCTCCCTGCATACGAGAGGTTACAAACGCTTCGATATCCTGAAGGCGGTAGCGCACAAGCCGTCCGGCTTTGACGTAGGGAAGGTTATAGCGCTTGGTGCAGCGCCACACGTTGAGGGTTTCGACAGAGACCCCAAGATAGTCCGCGACTTGCTCGGGTGTCATAAGATTGGATGGGAAAACGTTTGTCATATCAGGCAGTTCCTTTCCGGTTTGAGCCATGGAAAGAAATTACCAGAAGCCTTGGGGCGCTTCCATTTAAGCTGGTGGCAAGAGCCGGGCGTGTTTTGCGCCCGGAATTTGCAACAAGATATTTTAGCTACCCTGCCTGAACTTTGCGGATGGCGGTAACAATCGCCTGCGGGTTGATCTCTGGCGCAAATGACGCAAAGCACAGCTTTAACGCGGCGACCGTTCTTGCAGGTTCATGGCCGATCTTTTCGTAATAATGCCCCTGCGTAAAAGGATGGGGGGAAAGTGCCACCCAAGCGGTTTTGAAGCGCTTTACGAATTGCAGTAACGCATGATCACCGCCCAGCTTGTGGGCTTCGCTCTGCTCTTTCCAACGGGCTAGATCGGCGGCGTCATCCCTCGATGGCGCTAAGTCCCTGTCACACACAAGAGCCTCTATAGGGGCCAGATCGAAGTCGCCTTCTTTGCTTTTGGGCAGGCCCTCGCTTGGCTTTGGCGTTGTGACCTTGGCCCTTTGTGCGGAAATCGAAATATCCGAGACAAACTGCTTGATGATGAAGAACGGGTTATCTGGCCGGGTATCGTCTAGAAGTGACGCCAATGTATCACCATTCGAGCTGGTGAAGCTCGTCGGGTTGGTTTCCACTTCTCGTTTCAATTTACCCTGAGCCTGCCCGAAGTCATATAAGCCGGTCAGGGATTGCAGCAGCCTGTCCGCATCTTTCGCCACCCGATCCAAACGCGCGTTCTCTGCCTTGAGGCTCTGAAAGCTACGTTGCTCAATTTGGCCGGTCACAAATTCAGAAAACGCCTGATAGTGACCCTGACGCAGTGCCGAAAGGTTCGGCGCATTCTGCGCTATGCCCATCAAGTCAGACAGTTCTCCAAAGAAACTGGGCGGAAATATCTGGTCATAGAACTGCCCCTCAAAAGTTGTGCTGCAAATAGGCGGCATAGGCCAACAGTAGCTCACTGCTCGACCTCATGGCCTTCGGTGGGCCGCATATAGCCAAACATCGCGTCAGTGGCCTTGTTCACGCTGTCCCGCACCGGGTCGAGATTGAGCCGCGCATAGATCGCGGTGGATTGCTGGCTGCGGTGGCCCAGTGATTTGCCGATGATATAGCCATTGGCCCCCGTCGCCGCCTGATAGCTGCCCAGCGTCCGGCGCAGGTCGTGGATGCGCAAATCCTCAATTCCAGCTTGTTTACAAATGCGTTCCCAAGCCTTCTTGGGGTCCGCAAAATGCCCCTTGGCGCCGTTGCCTTCAAACACCCACGGGCTTTCGCTTTTCCACTTCCGTTCGGTCAGGATCGTCATGGCCTCTTTGGGCAGGTGGATGGTTTGGGCGTCGCCATTTTTGGTGGTTTCAATCCGCCAAGTCGCGGTGGTGAAGTTGATATCGCTCCAGCGCATCGCAAGCGTGTTTGATTTCCGCGCGCCCGTCAGCAGAGAAATCATAAAGAAATCCCGCGCGGTCTCATTGGGTTCATTCGCCAGTGCTTCAAAGAAACGCGGCAATTCGTCGGGCTGCAAAAACCGGTCGCGGCTTTTCTCTTTGAACTTCTTGATGCCAACGGCGGGGTTGGTCCCGTTCCACCCCCAATCTATCGCCTTGTTGAAGATCGACCGGATGCGCTCCAACAGGCGGTTGGCTTGATAGAGGCCATTTTCCTTGCCGATCTTGGCGTGAAGCCGTTCGACCTCGGCGCGTTCAATCGATGATATCTTGCGCTTGAACCAGTGCGACAGAAACTTGTTCACCTCGCGCTCGTCATAGGCCCATGACCGTTTATGGACCTTCGAATATTTGTCCATGTAGTCGGCAAACAGCGCCGCAAAGGTCATCTCGTCACGGATCGCGCGTTTGTCCTTTTGCGGGTTTTGTCCCGTCGCAATCTCACCCTTGGCGCTCGCCGCAAGTTTGCGGGCATTCTCGATACTGATATCGGGAAACCGGCCCAGTAAGAGCCGTTCCGGGCGTCCGTCGATGCGTTTGTAGAGATAGAACGATTTGGTGCCTGCGGAAGTGACCGCCATCAACAGACCCTTTTCCCGCTCGTCGTAGTAGTAATCTTTCTTGCCCTTCGCCGGGCTTGGGGCCTTCAGCAATGCGGCCTTGGTGAAGTTGATATGGTGGCTGCTCAAAATCTATCCTTCAAACGCGGTGCTACACTGGTGCTACACTGGTGCTACATCTTGGAGTAATCTTGCGCAATGTCGGGATTGTTTGAAGTGATCAGAAATGCTACTAACATAATGGTAAGTAACGATAAAAATATCTACATCAATATTCGGCTATAAGTAGCCTTTGAGGCTCATAACCTGAAGGTCGTAGGTTCAAATCCTACTCCCGCAACCAACTTAAACGAACTCTCGTTCGACCTGAAACCCGCCTCTCCGGCGGGT
>NZ_SLZU01000050.1 GCF_004342065.1 Primorskyibacter sedentarius
ATGGCGTTTGTAACTGATCTTCTGTGTCTGCATCAACACCGCCTACGCCCAGATCAATGAACCAGCAACCTCAGGCCCGTTAACGTGACAACACCCAACCTCCTCATCTTTGGTAATCGTATGGACCTGAAAAACATGTTTGGCCAGATCAATGCCGACAGTTGTAACTTGCATTGGGTAGTTCCTTTCCCGGCAGTGATAGACAACTGCAGAATGGCGCATTGCGACGCCGGGGGAGCAGGAGCTACCCACCCCATCCGCTTTCAGGTCGCGGCACCGCAGAGCTCAAAGGCATCGCCAATTTCGGGAATGAGCCGGAACTGTACGTTTTGATCAACGCAGCAGCCATCCCGCGGAACCGCGCGGGCTTGGGATGCCGCGTTTTCCGATTGCCTTTTTCAAATGCCCGGCTGCAATGACTGGAAGTCATGGGGAAGTGCTGGAGTTTATGCTCCTGTCTCGCCCGCCGTCTCGATCTTCAATGACTCGCCGCAATGCTTGCAGTGAACTGCATCCGGTTCGTGCCGGTTCAGCCCGCATTCCGGGCATTTGTACTTGATCTTCGAGGGTTGGAAGATGGCGCGCGCCAATTGCACAAAAAGTGCGACACCCACGACCATGATAAAGACCGACAACAGCTTTCCCTCGGTCGTTGTCATGGTGATGTCGCCAAAGCCCGTGGTCGTGAGCGTCGCCACCGTGAAGTAGAGCGCATCAACATAGCCAGGAATGCCAGCCTCTTCATCAAAGGCCAGCACGAAGACGAACGACGTGGTTACGAAGATAAAGACAAACAAGTTGACCATAGCGAGGATCGCGTCCTCGTGGCGACGGAAGAAAAGGCTTTCGCGTCGAAGATCACGCAGCAGGTGATAGGCATGGATCAGCCTCAGGCCTCGTAGCACGCGGAGGAATGCGAAGCTCGAGGCGACAAGCGGCGCCAATAGCAAAGACAGCAAAACAATCAGATCGGCAAGGTTGTAAATGCGCGTCAATTCCCGACGCGGGTTATCGGAGGTCCAGAATCGAGCCGCGAGGTCCAGAAAGATGAGCAGGCCGAGCCCGGCATTCACCGATGTCGTGATCGGCGTCGCGGGCAGCGCGGCAGTTGCAATAAAATAGACGATGGTCACCGCGTCGAAAACGATCAGCCCATAGCGAAACCGCCGGGCGCGCTGGCTTTGACCGGTGTAGAGCAACCTGATTGTACGTTGCAGTTCTTTCATCTCCGCAACATGCCACAGGTTTTTGCCCGGGACCATGTGCCGTTACAGCAGCGTCCAAGAGTATCAACTCGGGACTCGCGCATTGAGATCAGGTAATACCGCCAACTTTTGCACCCGCAGCAAATGGCAGGCTCAACGCGCCGTGCCGCGGCGACACAAGCTGAATACGAGCGGCAGCACAGGGCCGCTATCACCATATCCATTCTGTCTGATTGGATAAAAAAGCGCCGTTTGTCTACGCGTCAAAATACGGACCAGCCCATGGACCGGCTCAATCGCGCAGCAGCTCGGGTCCCGGCCTTGGAATTACCATATTTGTTCAGTCCTGGTGACCAAATTGCGATGGAAACGCGACCGGGCACAATCACAAGAAGCCCACCGCCAACACCACTTTTTCCGGGAAGACCGACCTTAAACGCAAAATCGCCCGACCCATCATAGTGTCCGCAGGTCATCATCAAGGCATTCAAGCGCCGCGCACGCAGGGCGGGCAGGATGTTTGGTGCGCCATCTAGTCCGGCAAGCGCGCGTCCAGCGCGGGCCAGTTGAACAGTTGTCATCTCAATCGCGCATTGGTGAAAATATGTCCCAAGGGTCAGGTCAGGTGGGTTCAGGAGGTTGCCGTAAGAAGCGAGATAATGCGCGAGGGCCTTATTCCGCTCGCCAGTGCGCTGTTCCGACTTTGCTACCTCTGCGTTGATATGGATATCGTCATCTTCTGCCATGGCGCGGATCAGTCCCAGAATTTCGGCAAGCGCCATCTTCGGCTCCCGGCCAGACAGCAAGGCATCTGTGGTGACGATGGCGCCCGCGTTCACAAAGGGGTTTCGCGGTTGGCCGCGCTCGCTTTCCAGTAGGACAATTGAATCAAAGGAGGTGCCTGATGGCTCGCAGCCTACGCGGGTCCAAAGCTGATCCCCTGTACGCCCCAAAGCCGCGATGAGCGAGAAGACCTTGGACACGCTCTGGATCGAAAATGGCTTGTCCGACTGGCCTGTGGAATGTGTTTTGCCATCTGCGGTACAGACACTTATCGCCAGTTGTGCGGGGTCAATTTCGGCCAATTCCGGGATGTATTGGGCAGGTTGCCCCCAATCGGCTTCGTTGGTGATCTCTTCACTGATGTGTTTCAGAGTATCGAGAATGTTTGACATCGACCTCACGCCTTATTCTGTGCCACCAATGCTTATGAGCGTCGCAGGTGCCGTACAAGTCCGGTTTCTCCATAGACTTTGGTTTGACTGCACCCGTAATTTTGCGCTGCAGCGAATGTTTCCTTCGACGGCCCGCACTCCGGCATCTTATGGCCAGAGTGGTCGGCCGATCTGGACCGTTCCTCAACGGCAGAATTAGGCTGTCAAACCTGGCTCTTGCCGTGCTGCCGAAAGTCAGAAGCGAGCCCAAGGCAGCCACGTAGAAATGGGCCTTACGGAAGTCATTTCGCCAGAAAACCTACGTTATTCGATCTTCATTGTCGGCTGAACCCTTGTTCATCTGAGTCGCGATCCAGCACACAGTCATTGCTTGTTCATACGAAGTGCAGCACCATTCATGAAGTTTTATGCATTTGGGGAGTGGGTTTATGGACTGGAGTGCCGTTGCACACGCTTGGATCGATCATGAAGCGCCGATTGAAAGGGCACACAGCCCCATCAAGAATGAGCTGCTGAAACGCGCCGCGTTGCGGTCCGGAGAGAAGGTTCTCGACCTCGGGTGCGGCTCCGGTGCGCTGGCGCTCGCCGCGGCTGAGCGTGTTGGTCCCCAGGGGAGCGTGATCGCATTCGACATCGCTGACGCATTTGTTGCCCGGGTCGAGGAGCGTGCAAAAGACGTGCCACACATATTGCCAGTCCAGGGTGATGCGCAGACTTTCATTTTCTCTGACGTCAAGTGCGACGCGGTGATCTCATTGTTCGGGACCATGTTTTTTCCAGATCCGCAGGTTGCTTTTGCCAATATCGGCAACTCTCTCAAAGACGGCGGTCGCATAACATTCGTCACGTGGGCCGGTCCGCAACACAACCCTTGGTTCTCGGTGCCTGGCAAGGCCTTGGCAGACGCACTGCCAGAGATGCCAAAGCCCGATCCATCGACTCCAGGCCCAATGGCATTCGCCAATGTGGAGATGGTGACAGACCTGCTTTCCAGGACGGGCTTTGCAGATGTGGCCGCGGAAGAGATCGATACCCACCTCACGCCGATCGGTGCCGCGGCTGACATTACAGCCATGATGCTTGCAATAGGTCCTTTTCGCGGAGCCGTCTCCCAGTTTGCAAAGCCCGGTGAAGAGAGATCCGCGATGGATAGCATCGCGAAAGGGATGACTGCAGGTTACGGGGCATTCGCGGGTGAGCAGGATGTCAGGGTGCCTGCCCGTGTGATTTTCTACACAGCCACCCGCTAGCCGCGCGGTTACTGCATCGCCTGCGAGACGATCTTTCCGGGGGGTCGCTCCAAACACCGGTTCCGAGATCGTAATGCGTCTTGTTTCTGACGGCAGGGTCTTACGCGGATCGCTATTTCGCGACTGCAGACCCAAAGCACACTGGTCAATTCCAAAGAGCTGCAGTCAAATCTGTAGCCCGAAGAATACGACTGCGAGGGGCACAGGGGAGACGGCGAGCGCCAAGGTCGCAAGGGTCGCCAGAGGCGAGAAAATCCCGCTTAGCCCGGCCATAAGCATAATGCCGCCACCGCCACCGATCACGGAGTTGCCCGGTGTGTTTACCGCGAGCGCGAGGGCGAAATAGCGGTAGCGCAACGCAAGGCTGAGCGCGCGTTTGGACTGACCGTCTAGCAGCATTTCAAGCTTTTTGTCCTGCGGCAGCGGGGCGGCCCGGGCGACGAGTGAGGCTGCGCGGCGCATCCTCAGAAACGACAAAAGACGCTCGAGTGCGCTGATGGGCAGGTAACGACCGACCGCGAATGCCAGCATCATTGAGGCAACGGTGCAGACATAGATCAACGGCGCGATGGCCGCTCCGAAAGTGGCGAGCATCGCCAACCCGATCTCAGCGCCCGGCACGAAGGGCAGAGCTAGAAGTCCAATATAGGCCACGGCGCCGAGCATGATGGCACGATGCACCTGCTGCTCGTTGTCCGGTCTGATCTGCAGGTTCAACGCATCACGGATTAGGTGCGCGCACCAGGTGGCAAGCACGAGAATGGCGATGAGAACCACGATCCGGAGGGCGATGGTGCCATAAGACGCTCCGGCCGGTTTCAAGATGTGTACCTCAGCCCTCGGCTCTCGCGCCAGTGGTGGGCACCATTGCCCCGGTGGCCGTCATGACGATCTGGTTTGTCCAGTACCAACGCCGGGTTGTCCACGTCAGCTCGAGAGCAATATCGTCGCCCTTGACCTGTCCGTAGAAGACCACCGTGTGTGGTGCCTCTGGGCAGGCCGCGGTCGTGGTGAAATGGACCACGCCGTCGATCTCTTTGGTCAGATAGTCGGACCAGCCAAAGTTGCAGTATTCCTGACAGTCGGCAGACTGGAATGTGCCATTGCGGAAAGCCAAAAGACCATCGAACACCGCGCCGCTGTTTTCGTCACGACCGAGGATTTCGAAGGACCGGTCATCAAGCGCGCCGCTCGAGATCCATGGGCCCTGGGGCACCTCGAGGTCGGGGATGTCCTCGTTCATGACCGACATCGTTACCGCGCCAGTGCCGAGCGTGGCGAGGGTGATGGCGGCGACTTGAACGATCTGCGGCATTGTGATCTCCGCCCAATAAACGCGAATTATGGTAAATTTCTTTCTGGTGATAATACCGCGCGAAGGCCCCAAAAACAAAAGGAAAGTGCCATACCCCCTTTTTTGAGGCACGAACCTTGTCGCTGAACGAGAGCCTGTTTGGTCCGTGGTGCGTCGGTGCGACTTTCGTTTGGTTTTCGCGCTCACGGCGAATGTCGGCAATTCGGGCTGCGACTGCAGCATTCGGAGCCCGTGCTTAAAGTCGGCTCGGAGCCGCAACTGCTGGAGCAGCTCCGGGTCGATCGCCAGATGCCGCAGCGCATCCGAGGTCGGCACGGAGCCCAATGTATGTACCGGCTGCTGTTCGCAAGTGATCAATCGCATGTCTTCAGGAAGTCGCTGATATGTATCCGGCCTATCAATCGGCTTTGTTTTTGCCGTGACCCTGTTGGGAGTGCGCACGCGCCGCTGTCTTATTACTGACCAGATCATCGAAGACCATTTGGGCTCTCAGACTTTGGGTGCGTCTCGTTTCGGTCCATGCATTTGAGGTTTACGAACGTCGCTGGCGGTTTTGATCCGATCAGATCGCAGCCGCTATCTCTTTTCCTTTCCAATCAAAGTCCTTGCCTGAGTTCAGAACGCTCCATGCAGTCCGGGTCAATTTGTTGGCCAGTGCGAAGACAACCTTGTTGTGTTGCATGCGTGTAGCTGCCGCTTCCAACCATTTGCCAAAGCTGAACTTGTGCCAGTTGTTCGGCCGCATCATGATGACCTGTGCGGCTTGGACAAAGAGCATGCGCAGATACCGACTGCCTCGTTTTGTGATGCTGCCCAATATAGTGCGCCCACCCGTGCTGCTTTGTCGTGGCACCAGCCCGAGCCAAGCTGCAAAATCGCGTCCACGGTCATAGGCTTCGCCTTTGCCGACAGCGGCGACCATGGCAGTTGAGATCAACGGGCCGATGTCTAGAATGGTCATGAGGCGCTGGCAACCCGGCTCAGTTTCGCTGACTTCTTTGATTTCGGCGGTGGTTATCTCGATCCTTTTGTACAGCCAGATCCAGTCCTGCTGAAGCCCCAAGATCAATCTCCGCATACGCAGGGACAATTCGCTACTGCGATTGTTTAAATTGGCCTCAAGCGAGTTACGCAGCGCGGCGACACTACGTCTGACAGTGATGCCTTGTTCGATCAGAAAGGCACGGATCTGGTTCATGGCAGCCGTCCGTCGCGACACAAGCCGTGAGCGAACTCGATGGAGCGCCTGCAAATCCAGTTGCTCCTGTGTCTTCTCGGAAACCGTTTTGAGGTTTGGACGCAACGCGGCCTCCGCAATAGCTTCGGCATCATTGTAGTCGTTCTTTTGCCCTTTGTTGAAAGGCTTTACGTAAATCGCAGGAATGATCCGAGGCTCAAATCCCAACCCACACAGGGTCCGGCTCACAAAATGGGCGCTCAAGCAGGCTTCCGTGCCCACGATACAGCGTGGCAATTGTTCAAATGTCGCCGTCAATGCCAGCCGCTTGATCTTCCTGCGCAACACAAGCCGCCCATCGTGATCAAAGCCGACCAAGTGAAAGACATCTTTGCCAATGTCGATACCGACCGACATCAGCTCAACAAAATAGTTCTTCGCCATTCTACTTCTCCTATTTGCAGTAATAGGCCAAGCCTAACCTGCTGGGTGAAGCAGCCGGTACATCCCATTAGCGACTATGGCCAGGGCGAACACCTTCGCGAGTGCAGCGGGGCATGCATCTCCTCGCCCGGCTCAATGCCGCCCTTGAATGTGTGCGTTGAGGGCGGCAGCATTGGCTCCGCAATACCGACCACATCGGCTCGCGAGACAGGTTCCCAATTACACGAAAGGACCAGAGACTAATTCTTTTGACAAGGACACATAGGACTAATACAGACCCCTAATGATCACTTCCCGTCAGATAACGAGCTATTACCGCCGTCCCTAACGGCGGCTCGATGATGTGTGACGATCAGATAAGCCGCCGCCCAAGGGCGGCTCAACTGGCTTAGAGGCGTCCGGGCGCAATTCCCCAAAGGAGACCGGAATGACCCTCGAAGACCTCTGCCATCGCTACCTTTCTGCCCTGAATGCGGGCGACCTGGAAGGCGTACGTGCCCTGTTCACCCCTGTCGCCGAGATAGTCTCGCCGCTTTACGGCGTCCGACCCGCGCACGACTTCTATGCCGAGCTTTTCGCGGATACCTCCCGATCAGAGACGACGCTCCTCAACGTCTTTGACAGCTCCGCCGACGGCCGCTCTGTCGCGTTACATTTTCGCTACGTGTGGACCTTGGCCAGCGGCAAGGTCGTGGAGTTCGAATGTGTCGATGTCTTTGAGCTGGCCGCGGACCGGCAGCGCTTTAGCCGGATGACCATTATCTACGACACTGCGCCCCTGAGAGCCGATTTCGAAACATCCCGGAACCAAGTTTAAGCTGTACCGTTATAGCGGCCGTTCATGTAGCGCACAGAGAGCGGCCGCTTCCCGCGCTTCCTCCGGGGACCCACGCATTCAGGCCGATCGCAGCGAAGGTCAGGTCTAGGGTTTTTGCATAAAGCCCGGTTCTGAAATCAGTCCGCGAATATCTGTCTTGCTGATGCCACCTTCATCCAATCTCTGCCGCCGAAGGCGACAAGCGCAAGATATATGATCTCGGCATCCAAGTCCGGTTTGAATACGATGGCCAGCCGGTGGCCAGCGCCCCCGTGGCGCACGAGCCATCCGTCCAGTTTGCCGGTCAGCCGGACGCCTGAATTTGGATTTGAAGCTATCGTTTCCAGGAGCGCATCTACTTCATCAAGTCGGCGACCCGCTGCGGCAATGTCACCATCGGTGACCTCGACAATATGATCAACGATACCCCCCTGTGTCAGGGAAGTTGTCCGCTGCTCTACTTTTCCTTTATTTTTCAGGTGGGCGGGATAGGACGATGACTTGGGATATTCACCGGAGCG
>NZ_SLZU01000051.1 GCF_004342065.1 Primorskyibacter sedentarius
CGGAACTCGGCCGTGTAGCTCGGGGTATGTTTCTTGTTTGTCATGAGGCTCACCTTTTGAGAGTTTTACTCTCCGGTAAACCCGGGGCGGTTCACATTGCCAACTTCACGGCACTGATTTGTGACGGTCCCCGGGGAGGTTTTCTCAGGCGGGCTTTTCAGACGCATACCGGCGCCACAGATCGAAGGCATCTGACCTTGCATGGCGGGATGGCACGGCCGAGAGGCGGTAGCGGCGGGGTCTGAACATCGTGTTGATTTGATCGTGAGCCGCGGGGAACCTTTGGGTCTGTCGGATCGATTTAAACCGGCCCGTGACCTTCTCCCGTTTGCGGGTCGGCCGATGCGAATCCTCGATGCGATTGTTGAGCTTTTTGTGGGTCCGATCGCTGCGACAAGGTCCTTTAGAAGCTGGCGACGACGTTCAGGAAAAGGCCCTCGTCGTCGCGGGTCAGGTCGGTCAGATCGTCCGAGAACGATCCAAAGTTATACCCCACACCCACCTGAACGTTCTTGTTTACGTGCTTGTAAGCCGCAGCCAGAACGCCAAGTTCAGAGGAGTCAGACTGAACCGTTGCCAGTTTGCGCATTTCAAGCAACACATCCCATTCATGCGGCAGGTGATAGCGCGCATTAGCGATGGCGAGCCACGCGTCGTTCGACACAAAAGGATCCGTTTCGGTTGCCGACGTTTCGGAAAGGCGGTAGCCCAATTTCCCGCCCAGCGTCCAACTGGGGTTCAGATCGTAGCTGGCATCGACGGACAGGACGTGGCTGCGCTGGCGGATTCCGTCTTCGTCGTCATCGTCGACACGTTGACCATAGAGGTCTTCAAGATAGCGGTACCGTGCCAGAACGTTCAGCTTGTCATTGTCGATCGGGCGAAATGCGTAGCCAAGAGTCAACTCGGTGAAGGTGCCATCCAGCACATCGCTTTCGTCGGTCTTAGTCTTGGCGTGCTCGAACGAAAAGACCAGACGCTGACGTTCATCGATCTTGTAACTTGAATCCAACGTCAGGAACAGCGTGTCTGTATCCAAAGGGTTTCCAGAGTTGATCCCCTCGTCCCGGCGCATCTCGACACGGCCTGCGACGGTCAGATCTTCGTTGGCATAGCGCGTGCCCAACGAGATTGCGCGGCGTTCAAAATCGCTGTCAAAATCATCTTTGACCTGGCCAACTTCGATAGCAACCGTACTGGACCAGGCATCAACCGGTTCAAACGTCAGCCCGTAGGATTGCGTCAAAGAGCGATAGTCGCCAAAGACGTCATAGGTTCCTTCGCCGAATACTGTTACCTGTTCGTTGACAACGCGCCGACCACCTGAAACCACCTGCCCTCGGTCCTGTCCGGAAAGCGTACGACCTGCGACTTCGCGTCCGGGTTCCAGTTCGTAGCCGAGATAGAACGTGTTGCCCGCCTCGTCACTGTAGCTGGCCAAGAGCCGCCCGCCGACGCCCTTGTCACCATCCGACACCTCGCCTGTGGCGGTCCAGTTGTCGGAAAAACGGTAAGATCCGCCAAGGCCGATGCGATCATCCGCTTCAAGCCCGTCTCTGGTAATGGTGCTACGGCCGAACCCGTAGATTGTTGCCCGATCATTCAGCTCATAGTGCGCACGCGCCGAGATGGTCGTCCGGTTGCCGTTTTCGGTTTCACTGCCAGAAATGTCTTTTTTGTCTTCATACCCAAGACCCGCAGCCACCGTCAGGCGTTCCGTCACCGCAACTTTGGCGGCGATCGCTGCAGATTTGTCAAATTCACCAACTTCATTTTCATAACTGTCATATGCGAATGACAGATCCACCGCTTCGGAGGCTGCAATCTGGCCCGCGATGCCCCAGAAAGTTTCGTTTCCGGTCGTATCCGTGACCTGAGTGTCGAGCGACGAAAACCCTTCAGAGCGTTCTTCGAAATAGGCTGAAATGTTTCCGTCGCGCGCGATGCCAAGATCGGCAAGCTCGAACGACGCGTCAATTTTTGTAGCAGTGCCGCTGCCCCTCGCGCCGTCTATGCTGTCAAACACAAGACCGCCGTTGGACGAGAAATTCGATCCAAAGCCCGGTCCGTCGGACTTTGCCACCTCGGCCTTGACGTAGCTGTTTTCAGAAAGTCGGTACATCAGGTCAACGCCGACCAGAGACTGATCGTCAACGCCTGTTTGCTCGACCATGCCAGAGACACCAACGCGCCACTGATCGTTCAGCCATGCCTCGGCCCTTCCGCCGTAAGCGTATCCATCAACGTCGCTGATCGCCGGGGTATATTCGTATTGTGCGACCAGCACGACTTCGGCACTGTCGCCGCCGCCCAAACGCGTGCCAGACCCCGATTGCAGAGGCTCTGTCAGAGTCACAATGCCCTGAACGTAGTTGATCTGATAATCACGCCCCACAACGAGCGGGGTGGTTTCGATCACACGCCCTGTGTCCGGGTCGCGAAGCTGAATGAACAGGTTTTCGGTGCCGTTGGTCAGCTCTTGGCGGTCCAGAAAGTAGACAGAGCCGCCCGTTCCCAGGAAAACATCGCGTTGCGGCAACTGATCCGGCTTGGCGCCGTACGCCAGCAACGCCGCCTTGGGTTCGCCAAAGGATGTCTGGTCCGGGCTACCCCAATAGCCACTGAAGCCGTAAAGGTTACGGTCATTGCGAACCAGGTCGCTGCCACCCAATTCGGCGTCGAAATCGCCCCATTGCAGGTAGTTCCCGTCCCGCTCAACCCGCAGGAAGATCGCCCCCGACGTCGGCGTGCGGTCCTCTATCGTCGAATCGTCGCCATATGTCGGATACAGATCGTCCGGATCGATCTGGTCCAGAACGCTTTGTGGATCTTTCTTGTTCAACCGGTGGAACAGCTCGGACACTTCATCCTCGCCCGTATCGGCAGAGGCGGTGATGCGGAACCCTGTTGCGGTGCGGCCATCCGCAAAGAATGCAAGCCTGCCGCGGTCATAGGTGGATCGATCACCATCGTCGTTGCGGATTCCATATGTCAGGTCCGCAGTTCCGACATAGATCCACTGAGAGCTGGGGACTTCGACATCGCGCACAATAGCGGTGCTTTGCCCTGCCCCATTGACCTTCACATCAATCCCATAGTCGCCAGGCGGAAGAATACGCTGGATGACAAATCCGCCACTTCCATCGGTCGCGACCCGCTCTCCCATCGCAGTGACAGTCGCACCGGGCACGACACCACTGCCGGATATGGTGACTGCACCGCCATGGACCGGAATGCGGCGCCGGATGGTATTGTCCGACCCGTCCTCTACCCCGTCGGCGAGCGGGCGCTGATCCAAAGCGGCAAGACGCAGCGGCGCGGTTTCGTCGTAGCGCCCCTTCTCATCGTAGACGCGGTGAACCACATAAATGTCGCGCCCCTCAGGGACGGTGACATTGGCCTGCCCATTTGGCGTGATCGGGGCCGTCATAATGGTTTTCGGGCCACCCGGAGCAGCGCGATCAATGAAGCGAATTTCACCCCTAGAGACATAGGCCGGATAGTTCAGTGCGCTTTGCAACTGAATCCTGTCGCCGGGCCCATAGATCCGGGGCGTCCCTGAAATTTCCAGATCCAGTCGGGGATCATGGCCCAACCCGTCAAAGCTGACACGAATGTCAGCGTCTGCCAGCTTGATATCCGCCTGTCGCGCAATGCTCTCGACCGTGCGGTCACTAACCAGCGTTTGACCATTGATCGTCAAAGAGAACCCGGCGCCGCTGATCGAAGCGGGCAAAGAAACCGGTTCGGTATTCTCGCCGGTGGTAATTGTTGTCACTTCGCCCGCGCTAAGCGGTTCGCAACCCGCAGGCAAAGTCGCGTAAGGGGCGACACAGGGATCTGTCTGCGCCGCGGTGTTTGACGGCATCAGCCAAAGCCCGGACGAAGCTGCTATGGCAATTCCGCTTGTGCAGAGACGACGCACCACAGGGTCAAAACTCATCTTGAAATCTCCTACTGCACAGACTGGATTGTGCGCTCGATGAGCAGTTGATACCGGCCGCGCTTGGACCAGCGTTGTCTGATCAGGTTTTCCAGGGCATCCAAACGCGCCCTTGCCACTTTCTGACTTTCGCCTTGGCGGAAGTAGCTGAGACGCAGCACCGAAGGCTGATCGCGCAACTGTGCGACCAACTGATCAACGCCTGCCGCGAGTGCCGGGACCGGACGATTGGTTTTCGGGTCAAAGGCAACTGCAACGAGGTCGAGGTCAACAACGTTGGAAATCGCGGCACCGAAGTTGAACTTGGTCATGATACCGGGTGTCAGGCGCTGAACACGTGGGTTTTCAGTCGTCATGCGATACCCGGTCGGCAAGCTTGTCACATCCACCTTGAGCACGAAGTTGGAGCCGTTGGACTTTGGCAGCGCTGCACACGGTACGCTATAGCGGCCATGGGAGTCGGTCGTGATCACCAAGCCATCAACGGTCATGATGCGCACGCCAGCCAATCCTGGTTCGTTTCCACCTTCGTCCTGATACCCGTTCATGTTTCGGTCATCGAAAACCCGGCCGATAATATCGGAACAGTTGAACACGGCCTCGGGCTTCAGAGTGACCGTGGCTGTGGCCTCGTTTGATACGATCGCGCCCGTGGAATCGTAGGCAATCGCGCGGTTGACCATATCACCGGTCGTTGCTGACGCGTTCAGACGTCCAACAAGTGACAGGCGCACTGATCCGCCCGCAGGGACGGTCAGACCGCTGAACGTAATGCTCGCACCAGAAACCTTCACCGTCGCTAGCACACCGTCAACCTTGGCGGTCTCGGCAACATAGCTGATTCCCGCAGGCATCGTGTCGACAACGCTGATATCGGTAGCGTCACTTGTGCCGGAGTTCTTAACGGTGATCTCATATGGCACCGACCCGCCGACGATGACCGAAGACACGGCTGCGACCTTGGAGAGTGCCAGTTCCGGCACGTTGACCGGCTGGATGAAGGAATCCAAACCCGTCGTCTTGGCTCCGGCCGGGAAATCCAATCCGGAAATTGTCCGAATTGTCTCGCCAGTGTCAGGATCGTTGAAGTTGACGCTGTAGTTTGTGCCAACCGCGAAATCCGCCATCTCATAGAAGCCGACGGCATCGCTGCGTGTCTCGCGAACAAGACCGCCAGAACTGGTAAGCAGTTTGACCACGAAATTCGGCAACAGATCGTCAACGCCATCATCATAGATATCGTTCAGGTTATTGTCGCGGAACACCTTGCCGCTCAGATACGTGTCAGATCCAACCACTGGAATGGCAGTGACGGTGGGATCATTCGCAGGATCGCCGTCAACGTTCCCGTCACTGTCCGGGGTCTCGGTGCCTTCCGGATCGGAAATCGGGTCTGTTGACGCATCGGTGCCAGCGTCCGAGACATCCTCGGCAACCAGCGGGTTGCCTGTCCCGGGATCAATTTCCGGATTTCCAAAGCGGTCGATGCCGGTCCCTGTTACCGAAGCAGAGTTCTCTGCACGGCCCGCCACCCGGTCGGCTTCCGTAATCACGTAGTCGTAGGTGACCGTTGTCGTCTCACCCAGACCCAGCGTTGCGATCGTTGCAATCGCCCCACCCAGGGCAGCATCTTGCACGACGACATTCTGCAGCGTCAGTTCACCGGTGTTTGTCACCACGAAGCTGTAACGCAGAGTATCGTCTACACCGCCAAAGTTGCCGTCACTGAACGTGTCGATAATTTCTGACACCGACTTGATCAAACTCATCGAGACGGTCTGACCATAGTCGATTTCGATCGTGGCTTCGTTGGAAACGTTGCCGTCATTGTCGGCAACCGAATACGCAACCGGTGCCGGATCATCGTTAAAGCCGGCAAGCGGTGTAAAGGTCACCTCGCCAGTGGCAGCGTCCACTGCCCAGACACCCTCGCCCGGCACAGTCAAGGCCTTGCCGTCAGCGGATAGCACGGACCCAGCGGGCGCCCCCGTCCCTGTCAGCAACATCGACGACGGGTCCAAAGAACCATCAGGATCAGCGTCTATCCCGTTGCCGTTGTCGCCAAAAGGATCAACCGTTGCGACGCTGCCAGTCGCCAGGTCGACAATAAGGTCATCCTGGGCAACGGGCGGGATCGAGACGAACTGCAAGGTGATGATCGCCTCATTCGAGACGTTGCCGTCATTATCCGCGACCGTGTAGGCCACCGGTGCAGGATCGGCTGTAAAGCCATCCTCAGGCGAGAATATGACTTCACCTGTCGTTGTATCGACGGTCCAAACACCCTGACCCGGCACGGAGAGGCTCTTGCCATCAGCCGCAAGAACCGACCCGCTGGGCGCGCCAGTTCCAGTCAGGACCAGAGTGCTGGGCTCCAACCTGCCATCCACATCGGAGTCGACGCCGTTTCCGTTATCATCAAGCGGATTCAGAGTTGCAGGCACGCCGGTCTGAAGCCCCTCGACCAAGTCATCCTGAGCAACCGGTGGGGTCGCAGAAATGGTAATCGAAGCCACGGCCTGTGCACAATTGGTCGGATTAACAAGTTCGCAAATCTCATAGGTGATTTCGTAGCTACCCTGAGGGGTGCCAACCGGAACGTCCACCGTGCCATCTGCCGTATCCAAGAACGGCACTGGTGCTGTGCCGATCGACGTTGCCGGCGCAATTACACTGATGCTGACCTGAGCCATATCAGTCAGGGCCGCGCCGTTCAGCGTATCGTTTTCAAAGACTGACAGAACGTCGGTTATCCCCAGTTGTCCGTCGACGTTCTCCACAGAGTCATCCACCGCGTCGATCGCGGGCGCGGCCACCACAACCGTGGCCACTGCAAACTCGCAGATCGCCGGATCCAGCTCCGAGCAGATCTCGTAGGTCACGTCATAGCTGCCCGCCGCCGTGCCCGCAGGCACCGTCAGCGTGCCGTCATCGGCAAGGCTCACACCGGTCAGGCCGCCATCGGCCAGGACAGAGATCGTCGTGTCGCTGCCATCGGTCGCAATCGCATTGCCGTTCAGCAGGTCATTGTCCAGAACAGACCCGACCGTGCCGCCATCCGACCCGTTCACCGGGCTGGCCGTGTAATCATCCGCCACCGCATCGATCACCGGCGCCACGACAATACTGGCAACCGCAGG
>NZ_SLZU01000052.1:0-2500 GCF_004342065.1 Primorskyibacter sedentarius
TTGGTTGCGGGAGTAGGATTTGAACCTACGACCTTCAGGTTATGAGCCTGACGAGCTACCGGGCTGCTCCATCCCGCGCCAATTTTGTCCGATCAGCGGATGTATGACTATCGTATTGAGAGATATGTTTTTGTACTGGTTCTTACTAGGTTTGGCGGCGACCTACTCTCCCACGTCTTAAGACGCAGTACCATTGGCGCGACGGCACTTAACGGCCGGGTTCGGAATGGGACCGGGTGTTTTGCTCGTGCTATGACCACCAAACCGAGAAAGAACCAGAACGTTCCGCAAGTGTTTCAGATGCGGAACCAAATCGACATTGTCCAAATCGCGTACACGTTTGGTGTGTATGCTTCTGATCCGTTTGAAGTCAGGTATTGCCTGGCTTCTACTGGATCAAATCAAGCCTATCGGGCAATTAGTACCGGTCAACTGAACGCATTGCTGCGCTTACATCTCCGGCCTATCGACGTGGTGGTCTACCACGGCCCTCAGGGATACCTTGTTTTGAGGGGGGCTTCCCGCTTAGATGCCTTCAGCGGTTATCCTTTCCGATCATAGCTACCCAGCACTGCTCCTGGCGGAACAACTGGTACACCAGTGGATCGTTCACCCCGGTCCTCTCGTACTAGGGGCAACTCCTCTCAAGTATCCTACACCCACGGCAGATAGGGACCGAACTGTCTCACGACGTTCTAAACCCAGCTCACGTACCTCTTTAAACGGCGAACAGCCGTACCCTTGGGACCTGCTCCAGCCCCAGGATGAGATGAGCCGACATCGAGGTGCCAAACACTGCCGTCGATATGGACTCTTGGGCAGTATCAGCCTGTTATCCCCGGCGTACCTTTTATCCGTTGAGCGATGGCCCTCCCACTTGGGACCACCGGATCACTATGGCCGTCTTTCGACTCTGCTCGACTTGTCAGTCTTGCAGTCAGGCTGGCTTCTGCCATTGCACTCAACGAGCGATTTCCGACCGCTCTGAGCCAACCTTCGCGCGCCTCCGTTACTCTTTAGGAGGCGACCGCCCCAGTCAAACTACCCGCCACACAGGGTCCCGGATCCGGATAACGGACCGCGGTTAGACATCAAGCAGAGCAAGGGTGGTATCTCAAGGGAGGCTCCACAGAAACTGGCGTTCCTGCTTCAAAGCCCACCACCTATCCTGCACATGCTCGGCCTAATGCCAATGTGAAGCTGTAGTAAAGGTGCACGGGGTCTTTCCGTCTAACCGCGGGAAGCCTGCATCTTGACAGGCAATTCAATTTCGCTGAGTCTATGTTGGAGACAGCGGGGAAGTCGTTACGCCATTCGTGCAGGTCGGAACTTACCCGACAAGGAATTTCGCTACCTTAGGACCGTTATAGTTACGGCCGCCGTTTACCTGGGCTTCAATTCAGAGCTCTCACCCCTCCTTTTAACCTTCAGGCACCGGGCAGGCGTCAGACCCTATACGTCGTCTTGCGACTTCGCAGAGCCCTGTGTTTTTAGTAAACAGTCGCCACCCCCTGGTTTGTGCCCCCAGCCCCTAGTTGCCTAGGAACCGGGCCTCCTTCTCGCGAACTTACGGAGGTATTTTGCCGAGTTCCTTCAACATAGTTCTCTCAAGCGCCTTGGTATTCTCTACCAGTCCACCTGTGTCGGTTTAGGGTACGATCTAGCGATGGAGCTATTTCCAGGAACCTCTCAACGGCCCCTCCAATCCGATAAGGAGGAACAATCTTCGAGATCCGTCACTTCCATCTGGCCCAGGAATATTAACCTGGTTCCCATCGACTACGCCTTTCGGCCTCGCCTTAGGGGTCGGCTTACCCTGCTCAGATTAGCTTTAAGCAGGAACCCTTGGACTTTCGGCGAGAGTGTCTCTCACACTCTTTGTCGCTACTCATGTCATCATTCTCACTAGTGATCTCTCCACCGGATGGCTCACGCCCCGGCTTCACAGAAAGCTCCGCGTCTCCAATGCGGGCGAACCCGCTAAGGAGACATGGAACTATGTCACACTACGCTCTGCTACCATGCACTATGTGCATCCTAAGCTTCGGCTCATGGCTTGAGCCCCGTTACATCTTCGCCGCAGGACAACTTAATTAGACCAGTGAGCTGTTACGCTATCTTTAAAGGATGGCTGCTTCTAAGCCAACCTCCTGGTTGTTTTGGTCGTCCCACCTGCTTTCCCACTTAGCCATGAATTGGGGGCCTTAGCTGTAGGTCAGGGTTGTTTCCCTCTCCACAACGGACGTTAGCATCCGCTGTGTGTCTGCCATCTAGTACTCCCGGGTATTCGGAGTTTGGTTAGGATCAGTAAGCCTGTGGGGCCCCATTACCCATCCAGTGCTCTACCCCCCGGGGTATTCGGATGACGCTCTACCTAAATAGATTTCGCAGAGAACCAGCTATCTCCGAGTTTGATTGGCCTTTCACCCCTAGGCACAACTCATCCCGACCTTTTTCAACAGGTGTGGGTTCGGACCTCCAGTAAGTGTTACCTTACCTT
>NZ_SLZU01000053.1 GCF_004342065.1 Primorskyibacter sedentarius
TCACAAAATCAACCGGCTCGACGAATTGCTTCCTTGGAATTGGACACCAGCACCGCCCGAAGATTGCAAGGCGGCCTAAACCGGGCGGTTACTTTTTAGCAGCCTGCTATATGCACGGAAATACAGCTGCATTCGACGGTCGAAATCGAGCCGAACATCGGCCGTTTTCGACACATTTGATATGCCAAAATACAACACATTATTGACTGACGGATGCGAAGATAATTAAGCCATCTATAGACTATAGGTTTGAAGTTTAGAAACCCGCTTATCCACGAGAAAAAGCGGCTGAAAAGATAAAGGCTTGTGATCGCTGCAGTTTCAACCTTCTGCAGGGTATTTTACGCGAGATGCCTGATCTTTACTTCGTCGAAACGGGTTCGGGCCAAGATTGCCTGGTTCACGACACGAGCGGAGGCCCCCCGATGATCACCGAACTCAAGTCGATCCCTGACATTTGGAAACGTATGCCGAGCGAAACGCACGCGCGTCGGTTCCTGGAAGGTATTATCTGGTCAAGCGGTCGCTTCTGCCCGCATTGCGGATCAGTGAGTTCCACCGCCCTGCGCGGTCGAACGTGCCGCCCTGGCCTATACCAGTGCAGAGACTGCCGACTCCAGTTCACCGTAACCACCCATACCCCGATGCACAGCACCAAGCTCGATCTGCGGCTCTGGATCTGCGCGATGTTCCTGGTGCTCACATCGAGCAAGGGCATCTCCTCAGTCGTGATGGCACGGCTGCTCGGTGTGAACCAGAAAACCGCCTGGAAGATGGGGCACGCCATCAGGGAAATGATGGACGACCGGAACGGCGATCTGCTGCCACTGGAGGGCATCGTCGAAGTGGATGAGGCCTACGTTGGCGGAGCCCCGAAATCTCTCTCGGGCGCCTACAATCCGCGCGGCAAGGGTTGCGGCAAGCCGATGGTCTTCGTTGCGGCCTCCCGGGACGGACAGGCGCGCGCCAAGGTTGTTTCTGATGATCAGCGCGTCACGCTGGAGCCAGTCCTCGCGGCATGGATTGTGTCCGACGACATCACGCTCATGACGGATGGCAGCACGAGCTACCTCGGCATTGGCGCGACGATGGAGGAGCACCATCGTGTGATCCACAGCCAGCATGAATACGCCAATCCTGAGACCGGCGCCCATGTAAACACGGCAGAGGCAGTCATCGCCCAGGTGCAGCGGGCATTGGTCGGTGTCTACCACAACCTGGGCCGCAAGCACCTTCAGCGATACCTCGATGAGATCGTCTGGCGCTGGAACCACCGCGAACCGTTTCGAGAGATGGTAAAGCAGTGGACTACGAAGGCGGGTGTCGATCGCGAGAGAACCATCACGATCTGGAAGCCTATTCCCGTCGTCGACCAGCTTCGGGTTCTCCTTCGGGGAGCCGTCGGCAAACAGATGCGGCGATCAAAGGACTTCGGACTTTGCTGGCCCTAATATCTCGCTTCTTCTCTTGGGAAAGGGGGCTGATGGACCTTAAATTAAGAAGGAGGAGGGCAGTAGGTGTCAACGATAAATAAATACTTGGCCGCAACATGCGTTTCAATATCAATATTGCTGATTCCGACTTGGCACTTCGCCTCTTCTCGGGATGAGAAAATTTCTCAAGATATTGAGGAATACAGAGATGTCATTGAAAAATACTACATTTATGGCGGCCATTTGCCAAAGGTAAAAATTTCAGAAATTGAAGGTATCAGTCTTGATGAATTGATCGAGCGAGTCATTAGCTCACCTAATAAAGACAGCTGCACATCAGATAGCTGTATCGACATTACAGTTATGTGTCCAGACGATCATGACGGACCCGTATGCAGATATGTAACAGCAGAAATCGAGAGAGTCGGAGGCATAAAGGTCACCGATCGAGACGACGAAATTTTTGCGGTGTTAGTTTCTGAAAGTGAACTAAGCTTCCAGCCAGTATTCAAGGCCATGAAGGGTGGCAAAGAAATTGCAAGATATAGTTTCCCCAGGTATCCGGCGAGGAGCTCTGAAGGACGACACGTCCTTTTGAGGGGGCCGGCTGGAATATTAAAAATCTCAAACGCTATCAAGGCAGACGCAGGCAAGAAATGACAAATTACGACCCGCTTTTTCTCGTGGATAAACGGGTTTAGAAATATATATCAAATTTGATAGCACCTCATATTTCGAAAAGTGTTCAGTGATTTGCGATAAAGGATCGATAATTTTCACGAATCTGGACGAAATTTTTGAAAATACTTTTCGATAGTACGGAAGCTAAATTCCGCAATCACGTATGCTAGAGCACTATAAGATAGGAATATAATCCAGCTGTTTGATATTCCGATTGCAAATAATCCTCGATTTGTCACATCTAAAGCTAACAGGTGGTAGAGATAGACGCCATAGCTAACCACCCCAAATCTTTTTATCGGCTCTAGTTGTAGGAGATACTTCCCAATAACGTCTTCACGAATTACTAGGGACGCAAGGATTGCGGTCATCACTAAGTGTAACGCTAGATTTGGGGCGCCACGCAGATCTTTTGGTAGTATTTGCATAAATACCAGAAGAGCAATTGTTAGAACAAAGGCGCTCCATCTGCTGCCAAAAATGCTTTCTAAAATCTCAAAACCAATTTTTGTATTCAGAGCGTATGCTAGCAAAGAGCCTAAAATAAGAGGGGCGTAGGTCGCACCGGGCAGTCTTATCAGGAGTGGTCCGACTGGTACTGGCGCGCCACCGAGCAGCCCAGCTATACCGGCTACGTTTAGTGCGATAAGTAGTATACCAACATGAAAAATATACCTTAGAGGGACCGCTAACAAAATTATAGGCCATACTAGGTAAAACTGTTCTTCAACAGATAGAGACCACGTAGGCCCTAGGGTAGGAATGTCTGTTGTTAAGAAGTTTGATAAAAAAAAGTAGTAGAACGGAACATATTGAGCCAAATCGACCCTATCACTTATAACTACGTAATAAAAAGATACGCATGTTACAACAAAATAGTACACGGGTATTATTCTAATAATGCGCCGAATGTAAAAATTTCGGAGCGAGAATTTTCCAAATTTCTCCTTTTCGCGAAGGAGTAGGGTTGTAATTAGGAAGCCACTTAGAACGAAAAAAAAGTCTACCCCCAAAAAACCGCGGGAAAGAATTGCGAAATTTTCACTAGAAACCGGCGGAGCATGGTGCCATAGAACCATAAAAATGCAAAAGAATCGCAATCCGTCGAGGTTCGAGAAACGGAGGCGTCCCTTGTATGCTTCAAACCTACTCAACGGCATGCGGATTGTCTCTTTTTGAACCTAGCCCCCGATGTACTTCCAATTAATTTCTTGAAAAGGCAAGTGGTTGGTTGATGCCCGAACACTAATCCTTCCCTTTTGAGGGGGGCGGGTAGGTCTTTGTGATGAGGCAGCCCTTCGGTGCCTTCGATGCGCTAAGGTGGGTCAGCAATGGTTCGTGAAGGAAGGGTCACACGATACACAAGGTTATGTAGATGCTATTTACAACCCACTGCAACTCAAGTTTTGTCGAGCTTCAAGCCTTGTAAATCTGGAACGGAGAGAACCCTTCGTTCTGGTTGCTTATGAAGGAGTTTTCGATGCTGAAACACTTTATGCCGCGGTGGGCTGGGTTCAGGCGTCAACTCACCAACGAAAGGGGTATAGCTGCTGCATGGGGCAGTTCCTCACCATCCGGCGAGGCTACTATCTGGACCCAGCAACCTAGCTCCCGGGTAGACGTCAGGATTAATGTGAGGCGGAGTGAACATCGAGTCGCACCAGAGGGAATATTTTTTGATCTCACGCTGGACGGCTTCGACACCAACACTCTCCCAAACACGGCTGCATATGATCCAAGCTATCATGACAAGTACGTTTTCTGGGATTATGGGGAGGAGTACTTCTTTACCGCTCCGACCCAGATCCTTGCCATGGACGCTGCTGATGGTGGCAACCGAAACAATGCGCGCTATAGCCGAGGGCCACTGGGGTCACACGTGTTTCGAACTCCAGGTTTTCACGTGGTGCGTGTGGCCGTGGTGGAGCCATCATCCGGGAAGGTCGGTTTTGGCCAGCTTGAGTTGAGCATCGGTGATCCTGAAAAGTTTTATGCAGGCACCACGACGCTTTTCGTTGATGTTACAGGATCCTATACGAACGCACCTATCGGATCGCGAACATTTCGAAACATAGACGCAGCCCTGTCAGTACTGAATACTGCCACAACACCGCATCGTATCGTTCTGGAACGGGGACAGACCCATATTATGTCAGCGCCGTTCGGATATCGCGCACCACCCAATGCGTCCGGCATCAGCTTACGTGTGGAGGCTAGGGATGGTAAAAAAGACAAACCCGTTATCACTGTAGGAACAAAGGTATCGAGCGGCTCAATCCTATTACTTGAGAACTCTTTACGTAATATACGCGGCAGCATCAGCAGCGGAGTGACCTTTCGAGGAATCGATTTTCAGGGGCCTTGGGATGTCACTATACCATCAGGGCGCAAGGTGGACTGCCTCGCATTTAATGGAGTCTACGGAAGCAAGAACGTCGTAATCGACCAATGTAACTTTTCGGGTTGGGCGACAACATTCCATGCCAATAGTGCGAAAGGAAGAACGCCCGACCGCACTGTCTTCTTCAACGATGTTGGGGTATCGGGCTGGGCAGGGATCGGATTTTTTGGCGGTGCAGATTCCGCTCTGTCTTTCACCGGCTGCGGTTTTGTACAAGGGACTGATGCGGTAACTCGCCAGTCTCAAGATAACAAGTCTCTTGGTCCACTTCGAGTATCTTCATCGCGCATGTGCAATATGTGGGCCTGCGATTTCTTCAGTTCTACAGGCTGGAGCCCATATAGTTCTATAATCGCAATCCAACCTGCAATCAGGTGGAACACGTCACCAAACGTAATGGGCGCGCGCTTGAACCTTCAGGCCTGTGCTATAGAGAGTGGGAGACTGGCGCTGTCCCTAAAGCCACAAAATACGGGTCAAGCGCGCATGCAGGCCAATGCCATCGTCGAAGGTAATATCGCAATCAGCGGATTTCAGGGTAGTGCCGTTGCAGACATCGCCTTCGGGGGCACAACGCTCAGGAACAACATTCTCGTTTTTGCTGGAGATAAAAACAGCGCGCCGATCGGCGGTCAGAACCAAGGGATTAGGGGTTTCATCTGGCTTTATGGAGGAGCACAGGCCAAGTCCAATAATGAAGCCATGCCGTTGTTGGCGTACAACAACACGCTAGTTAATCTGACAAACACCAACGCCCGTGAATTCGAAGATTCAATAGGTTTTTCCAATCTGATCATGATGAACAACCTAGTTCACCAACCACACCTCGGCGTTCCGGAAACGCCCTTCGCTCCGCTCTTTCAAAAGCGAGCTTTTGCATCGCGGTACAAAGGTTATCGTCCAGATAATTCGACACTTCACGGGACTTATGCAAATCCCAAGAACAGCGGGTCTACGTGGATACCACAAATCAGATCCCGCGCGTTGGGGGCGGCACTCTCCGAACCGGATGCCTACACGGATTTCAAAGGAGATCGTCGCCCCGAACCACCTTCAATTGGAGCGATGGAGGCTGATTGATATGTTCGATTTAGTATCCATTCATTGGTTCAAACCGGCTCTGTTGATGGCGTGGATGCCCCTCCCGACGGCATCGCAACGTGCCATTGTGGTGAGTGTTAAAGCCATCATAAAAGGAAGGAGCATCCATGTCCGAAGTTACTCTCATCGGTATCGACTTGGCAAAGCGCGTTTTCCAGCTGCACGGCGCGCGCTGTAACGGTTCGGTCGCGTTCCGAAAGAAGCTGTCACGGGGGCAGTTGCTGGCGTTCGTGGCACAGCAGCCCAAATGTCTGATCGCTATGGAGTCGGCTTTGAACAACGCCTTCAGACCGCCTGAGCGACAGGAATTCGCGTTGTCGGCGACTTCAGGTGGGCCGCAAGCCAGCAGATGACTGCAG
>NZ_SLZU01000054.1 GCF_004342065.1 Primorskyibacter sedentarius
GCAGGAGCAACCTGTCGGGTCTCGACGCCGACACCAGCGAGCACCGACCATAGCTTCCACTCCAGCCCACCAGTCGCTTCGAAGCACACGATAGCTTCTTGCTCGCGAGCAAGCTTCGCCACGATGGCATGATCGCCATCGTTATTGGTCAATCGAAGGCGCTGGCCATCAGGAAGGCAATGAACGTCCAGCCAGTCACGGCTCACATCTATCCCGATGATCCGGCCATGTGATAAACACTCCATGTTCTCCTCCTTCTGGTACGCTGTCCTGAAATGGCCGCAGGCAACTGTTTGAGACAATGAAGGAGAGGCGGTGCCGACACGCCAGGAAGCGTGGCCATGCCAACAGGGTCAGACGTCGCGCACCACCCCGTCACGCGTCCCGGCCAGGACGCGTGACGGGGGCAGGATACCAGATCCGGAATACAGAAGGGTCAGGATGCATTGATTTTCGTCGCTCAGCGTGAATCACGGCTCGGAAAATGGAGCGGTGACATGAGCGACCTTTTCTGGCTGACCGACGCGCAGATGGCACGTCTGGAACCATTCTTTCCGAAATCACATGGCAAGCCTCGGGTCGATGATAAGCGTGTTTTGAGCGGGATTATCTTCATCAATCGCAATGGCTTGCGCTGGCACGACGCCCCGAATGAGTACGGACCGCACAAGACGTTGTACAGCCGGTGGAAGCGTTGTAGCGAGAAAGGCATCTTCGCCCTGATGATGGTCGGTCTGGCCGCCGGACATCGAGAGGAAAAGACCGTGATGATCCCCTTTCATTGATTGCTTCGCAATCAACTGCCTGGCAATGGACGCGACATATTTGAAGGCACATCGAACGGCGACCAGCATAGCCGCTACAAAGGGGGGCGTGGTCGCCTGATCGGTTGGACCAAAGGCGGCATGAACACGAAGCTGCATGCCATCTGCGACAGCGAGGGCCGACCGCTCAACCCGTTCGTCACCGCCGGGCAGGTTAGCGCCTATATCGGGGCGCGGGCGCTGCTCAGCAGCCTCCCAAAGGTCGACTGCCTGCTCGGGGATCGCGGCTATGACGCCGACTGGTTCCGAGAAGCTTTACAGGACAAGGGTATACGCGCCTGCATTCCCGGCCGAAAGAAGCGGAAGACCCCAGTCAAATACGACAAGCGCCGCTACAAACGGCGCAACCGGATCGAGATCATGTTCGGCAGGCTCAAGAATTGGAGACGTGTCGCGACCAGGCATGACAGATGCCCCAAAGTGTTCCTCTCGGCCATCACACTCACTGCTCTCGTAATCTATTGGTTATGAATCCTGACCCTACATCAGGGTGAAGGATTTCGGGGGGGGCAGGTCACCTAAAATACAAATTTTCTCACTTTTTTATATTTCGGCACAATATTAAAATCTTTGAAATCTACTGATCCATGTTGTTGGTTTCTTCATACTCTCGACCATAATTTCCGAAGTTGGTCGCTAAAGTGGGTGAAGAGATGTCTAGTATCCAAATTGGAATAGAAAATTTCGGCTTTTCTAGTCAGACTTTGTCTAGTGATCATCTAGGAGCGAACCTGCTTTTCCATTCAGACAGAGTGACCGGAAACTCTGATTTTGACGAAGTTGTTGCGAAGACTAGCGTCAACTTTATTCGGTATCCAGGCGGCACGATCTCAGAAGAATATTTCGATATCGTAAATCCAAATTCGAAAGATCAGTCCAATGTAATTGACATCCTGACGGGTAACAGAAACGTGAGAACCCGCGACGACTTAGTTGCGCTTGAGGACTTTCTTACATATAGTAACGCAATTTCCTCTAGGGCATCTATTGTGTTGCCGACGTTCCGCTATTTCGATCAATATACTGGACAGGTCAGTCAGGAAGCCGAAGCAGAAATCAGATCTTTTATAAGCAATTTGTTGAATGACGTATATGGGTCAACTAAAAATCTTGTTTTAGAAATAGGCAACGAATGGTATCAGAACAGGTTTGATTGGTCTGTTGATGAATTTGGGATTACACAGGCAACAATCGCATCATGGATAGACGATGAAGCCCGGAAACTCGGACTCCGGGAGAGTGTAACAATACTTGCTCAAGCTGGTAGGTCTCAAACTGATAATAATGTACTTTCGTCTTTCTTCCAAGGAAATGCACAGAAAACCATTGATGGAGTCTTGACGCATCTATATGGCACAAACTCTACCGGTGACCCTTTGGGAATCGGCTCTGGTATTCGTAATCGATTAGACTCAATTAACGATGCCTGGTCCAGTGTACTTGGGTTGGATTTTGAACTTGCCGTCACGGAATGGAATGTTGGCGAAAATGGAGAAGATGATACCACCATTAATGGTTTGATGCGTCTTGCTCCTCTGATGCGAATTTATGGAGAAATGCTGATCGGCGGCGTTGACTTAGCGATGATTTGGTCAATACAGACCAATGGCCCGGCTGGACTCAGTGGAGCCGAAGGCACTGGAAGTGATTTATCCCCGACAGGACTCTTCTACTCGATGATTTCACACAGCATTCAGGGGATGCGTTTGGTAGATACCGGAAACGAATATCGCTTGCGTGATGCGGCTGGTGAAACCGTCGGCTACACATATTCCTTCGCAGAGGATAAAAACCTTGTAAGCTATTTTGTCTCCGGCATCGAAGACGAAATCGCACTGACGGTCGACCTGACCGAGTTCAAGAATTCCGATGCTTATGTCTATGCCACGGTTCTCGGATCCACGCCGGGAGACAGCGGCACTGAGTATTGGTCATCTGCATCACTGCAGCACCTCACAGCAATCGACCTGTCATCTGACAACGGTTGGGAATTCATCCACGTACTTAATCCATATGAGATGGTGGAACTTCATGTGGTCGTCGGCGAAGGTGTGTCGATTTCAGGAGATACTCAAAGTGCCATAGCCGACAGTTTCGTGGGTAGCAGATACTCTGACCAGCTATCTGGAGGCGCAGGTGACGACACTCTCTTTGGTGCAGAGGGCGAAGACCGGCTTTCTGGCGAGAAGGATCACGACACGCTTGAAGGCGGGCAAGACAATGACACGCTTTTGGGTGGTCACGGTCATGACTATCTGAGCGGTGGCAGCGGAGACGATTTTTTAGATGGAGGAGACTGGAATGATACAATTGTCAGCGGAGAAGGTAGAGACACCCTCATTGGCGGGGACGGCGATGATCTGCTTCAGATGGATGGTGGAGGTGGGATCGCCAACGGCGGAGCGGGACAGGATACACTGTCTTTCTTGGATTCCTCGGCAGGCGTAACGATCTGGGTCGGGGAAGGCATGGTAGAACTAAATAATTTCGATACCGTCAAGTTTTCCGGGATCGAGATCTTCCAAGGCAGTCCATTTAGTGATCGCGTTTCAGTTATCAGCGACGCCGGTCAATTTTTCGGCGGGGACGGAGACGATAAATTCGAAGCTTTGGGGGGGGCACGAAACACTATTTGGGCGGAGGACGGCGACGACATAATCCACATCTATTCCAGCGAAGATAGTCGATATTTCGGAGGTAGCGGGGATGATTATTTTAAGACTTTTTCGGGCACTACTAGTCTAATTGGTGAGTCGGGCGATGACCGATTTTACCTCTACAGTGCTGAACGAGATCAATTGATTTTTCGTGCCGGCGATGGGGCTGACTCGGTTGTAGGCTTTCAGGTTGGATTGGACCAAATTGAACTTCACGGACTGGGTAGGAACCAAATGCAGATAACTGAAAATAGCAACGGTACTCTCCTGGACTTCGGACATGAAGGCAGTATTTCTCTTTCTGGGGTATCAGGATTTGATATAGAAACTGATATATTCTTCATTTTATGAATATTGACGCGGGTCCTTAAAAAAACTCCAGCAGTTAGAAAACTGCGGGTTGTCAATGGAGTGTTTGATACGGCTTTGGTCCATTCTGGAGAAAACCGAATTCGCTGCCATTGTGCGCAACATAAATTCCTGGACAACACGGCCTGCACGATCATCCTGACTGGCGAGTTCCAAGAGCAGAGCGTTGGTATTCAGAAGAAGATCGGTACCTCCGAGTTTGAATCTGTCCATGCCGACATATCCAGATTTCGTGGTCGGAGTCACACTTGGATATATTCGGTCAGGTTGCAGTCCATCCAACGCTCTTTCAGCTTCATAGGCCTTCAAGATGTTTGACAGGAAATAGCCTGCCGCCCCAATTCGCCTTTGATTTTCGTTGACCCCATGGTCAAGGAAGGTTTGAAAAGTGGAAATAAGCCACCTTGTTGGCAGAGAACCAAGAAGCAACGCGTACTCTTCATTCCAAAGCCGCTGAAAGAGATAAGCTGCGTGTTCAGTATACGCTGTGTCTCGGCGCAAATAACTGATTGTCAAGCCAAGAAAATAACAGGTCTCTGGTAGACCGCGAAACCGGTATCTTAGGATCCGTTCCTGGTTCTTCATGTCGGCGCGTCCGCCTTTTGGAAATTCTTCGGGGGCGTCAACTAGCTGTGTCCGAAATTTAGACAAGTCGCAAAACGGGTCAGGCAAGATATTGGGCTGTTCCTGATAGTCTCCGCGCGTACTGGCTCGTTCCCACAATTCATCAAATTTAGGCGATAGCCAACCCGGCTTCTTTGCTTTTACCGGCCATTGGGGAAATTTTAGTTCGCTTGCATCGGTCAGCGGAACCACCTCGCAAGTTTGCAGCCACCTTTTCGCTAATTGCTGCGCGTCACTTGACGCGCCGGAGCGGTTTATCACTTCCAATATCGGAACAATTTCAGCCGACGGAGACCGATTGTGTCGACGATTTGCGTTAGGGATTTCAAGATTTTTTTCGTAACCTAAAATTGTGCGTAGCAATGCGTTCACTGATGAATAATCCGCGTTTTCTTCATAGCGGATTTCGATGAAATCCGGGTTCAATTTTTCTCGCGGCTTTCTAAGTGTTTCATCCCAAAGATCTGCTGTGTGCAGAAATTCAACATATTCTTCCATTGATGAGAAACGTGTCGGGTACTTAATGATTTGTGCATAAGAGCTTCGCAACCAATCGGCTGGCGTGCGTACAAAAAAATAGAATTTACATTTTATATCTGGGAATGCTTTCGAAATTGTATTCAAATTTTCAAACAGCTTTGGGTAAGGCTTTCTTCTTCTTGATCGCCCGGGTAACTCCCCACAAAAATCTTCGCTGGATACTAGGCAGTCACCCTGTCGAGACCGACAGAGATCAGCCAACTGGTTCAAACCGCCCGTTGCGGAAATCCTGTCTCCTTTGCGGAGAAATTTTGTTATTTCTCCAATGACAGGATCATCCATTGGAAAAAGATTATACTTTTGTTCTAGAATTTCAGAGTTATCTCTAATCACATTTTGAATGGCGGTCGAGCCGGTTTTGTGTGGGCCAATATGAAAATGGACAGTCTTCATTTTTTCCTGGACATCCGTTCGAGGGAGGGAACCAATCGCTTTGATAGCACCGTACAGCCAATATTGAAAGATGTTCCAACCCAATAAGGTTGGCACTTCTAAGGCGTTGTCGCGACAATCGGAGGGAACCACCCACCTCTCGAATTTTAACAGTTAGCACGGGCGCATGTTGAAACTAACTGTCCCATCCATCCTGATGACCTGCTCCCCATCGAGTCCGCTAATTTAGGTTAGCTCTGTTCAGGTTTTGGTCCTTCTTTGACCGGTTAGCATATTCGGTTGGTGTCATTCC
>NZ_SLZU01000055.1 GCF_004342065.1 Primorskyibacter sedentarius
CGATCACAAAATCAACCGGCTCGACGAATTGCTTCCTTGGAATTGGACACCAGCACCGCCCGAAGATTGCAAGGCGGCCTAAACCGGGCGGTTACCCTGCATAGCAAGTCCTTTTTGATCTGATTTGTGCATTTGTCAGAAGCAGTCGTGTGTCCGGCCTGTTTGCGCGGCTTTGGCCGCTGGCCCTGATGGGTTCCGCAAACCAGGTCCCTTACGGCTTAGCGGGCTATGATGCCCGGGACATTCGGCGGGGTGTTCTGGTTTTGGCGGCTGACTTTTGCACCATCATTTCGCAGGTCTTGCTAACTCGTGGTTCTTTCTCCTCAGATCAGATGTGGCTTGTAGGGTACGTCGCGGGTGAGGACGGCCCAAACGATCCTAGCCGTCTTGTTGGCCATAGCAACTGTAGCCAGGCGAGCAGGTTTTCGTTCGAGTAGCGACGTCAGCCATTTGCTGGCGCGCTCCGGATGTGATCGGGTTTGTCGGACCAGTGAGGTCATGCCGACTACAAGCAACGACCGCAGATACTGGTCGCCCATCTTTGTGATCTTCCCCAGCTTTTCTTTGCCGCCGCTGGATTTATTTGCGGGCGTCAAGCCAAGCCACGCCGCAAATTCGCGGCCATTTCTGAACTGATGCCCGTCGCCAATGCTGGCGATAATCGCGGAAGCTGTTACCGCCCCTACGCCTGGTATCGTGCAAAGAAGGCGAACACGCGCGTCCTCTTTTGCAACTTGCTTCAGGCGTTCTTCGTACCAGCGAACCCGCTGATGCAAAGCCATGAGCTGTTCTGCTAGGTTACGGATCACCTCGTTGGCGATGTCTGGCAAGTCGAGCACTTCACCAAGGGTGATATCCTCAGCAAACCCAATCACACGGGCTAGCCCTCTGGGGATGTAGACGCCAAACTCGGCGACCAGACCACGCAAACCGTTGATCAATTGCGTCCTTTGGCGAACCAGAAGATCGCGCGCCCGATGCAGGGACAGCAGTGATTGCTGCTCAACTGTTTTGATCGCGACAAACCGCATGGTCGGTCGGGTCACAGCCTCGCAGATCGCCTCGGCATCAATGGCATCAGACTTTCCGCGTTTAACATATGGCTTCACATACATTGGCGGGATCAGACGCACGTCGTGGCCCAAGGCGCTAAGTTCACGAGCCCAATGGTGCGCTGTGCTGCAGGACTCCATGCCAATCAAGCAGGGTTCTAACTTCGCGAAGAATGGCAAAACTTGTGCGCGGCGTAGCGGTTTGTTGAAGACGACACTTTCATCTTCGGCAATTCCGTGAACCTGGAAAACGTTCTTCGCCAGATCAACGCCGATTGTGGTAACTTCCATGGGGTGGCTCCTCTCATAAGCAGATGTTGACACCTGCACTATTGCGCATCGCGACGCCGGTTGGAGCAGGAGCCATCCACCCCATCGGCTTCGAAAGCATCACACTGATTTCACGTACATGGGACTAGAGGTGGTGTATCTGTAAAAGCCTGGCTAGATCGCAATTTGTGTCGATCATCTGTCAGGGCATATAGCCTTGAGGGGATCGGAACCAAACGCAGAAATTCCTACAACCTCACAGTGTTCTGGAGCCAGATAGGCGATACCTAGTTCATAGAGACTAAGGCTCTGGAGAGGGGCGCCTACAAGTGGCTCAAGGCTTGTGACAAATGGAGCATGAGATAGTTTAAAGTGTTTAAGTGCCATCCCTCTCAGAGGCCCAAGGTCGTCGAGCAGTCCTGCATCACTAATGGTCAAATTTTCCAGTGGCATGCCTTCTAGCGGTTCGAGGCTAGTGACTTTTTCGGCCCCGAAAATAATTAGAGACCTGAGCTTCATGCCGGTCAACGGCTCCAGACTCGCAATTCTCTCTGCGCTCGTAATTCGTAGTTTAGTTAAAGGTAGGCCTGTCAACCCGTTAAGCGTAGAAATCGAATTATTCAGGCTAATATCCAGTTCCTCAATACTTAGCCCAGATAGTGCATCAACCGAAGTGACATATTCGTTGTTGGAAAGGCTTAGTTCGAGTATTCTTAAATTTCGAAGCGTGGAGATAGGCTCAATACTCTCAAAGTGACTGCTATATCTGATAGCTAGGTTCTCCAAGGGCAGCCCAGAAAGCGCCTCAATGTTTTTAGTTCCCGGGCTGTTCATTTCCAGAATTTGGAGAGGCATCGATGATAAAAAATCGAGATTAGGTGGAGAAAACCTGCTGCAATCTGGTCGGTAAATATAGAGTGCTTTTAATTCTAGATTGGATAACGACTCAAGGCTCGTCAACTCTTCACCACACAAATTAATCTTAAGTGATCTGATATTGAGGTGGCCAGATGCCCGCTTAACCTCAAGGAGATCTTCATCACTTATTTCACTCTCTAATTGACTGAAGCTCAGACCATCCTCAAAATCTGGCTCTCTCACAAATCCAAGAGCTAAGATCGAACTAATTGCTTGTCGTTCCTTCCACTGTGCCCAAGCCGGAAGAGCGACCGCCATCGCTGAGATCCAGCCAACGAGTGTAACAGCAACTATAGGTGTGGCATAGCGGGTCAAAAACGATGTGCGCAGGCGACCGCTAATACGGGCAATGAGAAAGGCCAGAAAGTCATGGCTGATCTCCCATTTACTCCCAGCTAGAGGGCGAACTAGGCCGTCCTCTTGGAGATCTGTAAGCGTCGCTTTAACGTAGAAATCAGCGATACCGGTAGTTTCGACGAGTGAATTCTCAGCGATTGCCTGTTTAGTTCCTTCGCTAGTGATCATGGCGGCGAGAACAGTCTTGGCGAAGTCCCTTGACGGACCTCTCGCAATGCAACGCTTGAGATAGGTTTCTATCAAACTGCCGGGATCATCTTCAAGTTCGGAACCTTCCTGATCTAACACATATCCGACCATGTTAAGCGTAATTGGGCGATAGAGACCCCGGGCATTTTCAATCCGGTCAAGTCCAGCGAACAGGCGGTCGTAATCCTTGGCGTCAAGTGTTTTGCGCCCGCCTTCGAGAAAAATCTGGGCTTCGGTTCTAGTAAATGGCGGAAGCTCAAATCCGGTGTCTCCGGGTACATATCTCGGTAAGTCGTATTTGAAGAGAAGCGCACGGTAGTCTTCCCGGAAGACATGGATGATCCGTATGCCTGGTATAGGGTTTTGTGTAAGACGGTCGAGGAAGTCTGAGTAGACCTCTTTCTCTTCGCCACCTTTAAGAATTAAGAATTCCTCGAATTGGTCGAGGGCGATTAGGAGTGGTTCAGCTTCTGCGCGAGCGATTTCGTCGCTGATTAGACGCAAAAGATCTTCGGCTTCGGCGTCCTTTGGAGGAGCTTGACGATAGAGCCTCTCGGCTGACCGAAGTGAGTCGGTGAGGGCTTCCATCGGCTCACCCATCCCGCGAACAATAAGTGTGCGCCAACCGAGATCCTTCAGCGTCGGGACAATTCCAGCATTGACCAAGGAGGATTTGCCTGACCCCGAAGCTCCGGAAAGGTAGAGAATATTCTTGTTTGCACGCAATAACCATCCAAGCGCTTTTTCAAGCGCGCCATCGGGACGAACGTAGCATTCGCGGTCGTTTTCATCGTAGGGCGCGAGGCGGAAGTGGCCGGGTTTATTACTGCCCCCGTTGTCGAGCAATCGAGTGAGCCGACGTTCTCGAAGCCCTCTCAGGAACGTAGGTAGGATCGAGAAGATCAAGATAACGATAAGCGGGCCACCAAACAGAGCATAGAGCAGCAGAGGAAGTTCTGAGTGAAACTGTGCGATTTCATCATTCCAAAGCCTATAGCTAAGCATGATGGCGGAAAGGTAACCGACGATAAGAAACACTGCGGTTGTGGCCTGACCCATTAATGTGCCGAACCAGCTCTGCCGAATGACTTCTCCTGCCTTTGACGTCAGCGCGGAAGAAAGAACTTTATCTGTTATGTCGCTCACGTGTCAGTTGATCCAATAAATCTCTTTTTCTACGCTAGGGTATACCGTTAAAAACACTCAATCAGTATCATCCGAACATGTTTCGTCGTCTTTGTATAGAAGATGGAGGATCGCGTTCAGATCGCAAATTAGTGTTGATGTGCGGTTATGGGGCTCTTGACGGCGTCTTCGCTAGTGCATTTTCTGGCTCGCATTGAAGGCGCTGTACATAGTAAATCCTATCGGCTGAGCCGCATTTCCCAAACACAGACATTGAACCAAAGATCTTGAACGGCAGTTTTGTCCGCGCCGTACCAGTTCGAGCACTGCGCAGCGAACGGTTGCGCTTCCCGAAGTTGCCACTCCTGAACCGCGCGGCGAAGGATTAGGAAGGGCACATCTTGTCAAGTCGAATTTCTCGCTGCACATGCTCGCAGCACGGAGATGTCTGCGGCATCATGAATCACGCTATTGAAGTGCAGCGGAAAGACCGATCATTCACACGACCTACAGCGAGGATGAGATGGTCAAGGATCAGGTCGCAATCAATGTCGTCATTGAAAACAAGCTGCGTGGATGCGATTTGGTTAGGCTTGCATTGACCCATCTGCGCCGAACCAAAGCGGCGGAGGTCTATCGGAAAACCAGAAGCCTACGCGCAATGCAACAGCCACTCGATCACGCGAAGGTCGATCGCACAGTGAGTTACCTTGGCGTTGAACTGGAAGATGCTGTAAGTGTAGCGAAGCGGATCGATATCTAAACACCATTGGCGGGCGACCCATGCCGTTCGCCAATTAGGACCAAACTTCGACCTCCTGACAGCAAATTCCAACTTCGATTGCAGCTTGTGAATTAGACTTTCTTGCCGCGTGCGCACAGCTTCCTAGGTTCAGGTTTGGCGAACAACGAGGTGCCGCTTTTCGATAATGAGGTGCGGCCAATTACCTTGGACCCTACGGGCAAAACGAAGCCGCCTATTCGACGTCCAGAAAGGCGCGCGCCTGCTGGCTGGTCTCGAAGATATGGGTTCGGGCTTCGGGAAAGACCTTGCCCAATTTCATGCGCATGAAAGCAGAGCCGGGATAGCGCGAGACGGCTCCATAGAATTGCGCGGTCAGCTCGGTGACCATGCGCGCCCAGTCGGCCTCCAGCGTGTCAACGGCGGAGCAAAACCCGGCCAGTGTGGCGGAGCAAAAGTCGGCCACATGGGCGAGCGCCTTGGAGCGTGAGGCCATCATGTAGCCAGCA
>NZ_SLZU01000056.1 GCF_004342065.1 Primorskyibacter sedentarius
GGTCAAGCGTATCGGGGGCGAGAAAAGACGGCGTGAGTTTACGATTAGTTTTCATTTCTGGGTCTCCCAAGCGTACCGTGTGCAGGGATCGTGCCACTTCTCTCCTCGGCGGTTTGAATTCCGCGCGCCCGTCGAACCGCCGCACGATGCCGCGACATTTCTCGACAAATCAGGAGGCGTCAAGTCATGCGATCATTGTGCTGGAAAGCCGCACCGCGCCGATGGACCTGTTTGTCTCGGTGCAACTCACTGCCGCCGTCGCCAGACGGCTAAGGAACCTGCTCCATTCGCGTGGCTAGGAGCCGCTCTGTGTCAACATTTCAAGTCAAGACCGCTGGAGCGCGCGCCGTTTGAGCGCTCAACCACTGTTCCGAATCTTTTCTGCTTGCCGTAGCATTTCCGTAAATACAGAAACCTTTGCGGCGCGAAACTTTGAGGCGGGAAGAACGATGAAGATTCCCCCTTCGGGTAGATGCCACTCGGGCAATACCTGCGTCAGCACGCCCGACGTCAGATGGTCACGTACCAGATAGTCAGGCAGGATTGCCAAGCCCGCTCCTTCTCTTACTGCGGCCATAATCGCGGGCGCACTGTCGATTGAAAGATCACTTTGCAATTTGACGGAAACCGTTTCACCGAAAGCGTTTTCAAACCGCCATTGCAGCGGGTCGGACAGCGCCTTGTTTGCAACGAAAGGCGAAGCAGCAAGATCGTTCGGATGTTGGATGGCATTGAACTGACCGGAGTTGGCGCCCGCACCGATGAGAAGCTGCCTGAACCCGCCGAGTTTGCGTGCCAAAAGAGTCGAGTCGCGGAGCCATCCGACCCGAATGGCCAGATCCAGATCGCCCGCTAATAGATCGCTGTGATCGTCGCCCAGATGCAGCTCTACCTGACAATCGGGGTGTTGACTTCGGAACGCGGCAACCAGGGGGGCCACGATTTCCGTGCCATAGTCATACGGGGCGGTCATGCGCAATGTGCCAACCGGCTGCTCCGAAAGTTGCGACAGCTCGCTGAAGGCCTCCTCTGCCTCGTTCAGGATCGACACGCAACGCGTGTAGAACAGCCGACCCGCCTCGGTGGTGCTGACCTTGCGCGTGTTGCGCACCAAAAGCGTCGTCCTCAACTCTTGCTCCAACTGCGACACCTGGCTGCTGACCACAGCTTTGGTGACACCGAGGCGGTCTGCGGCATTGGTGAAGGATCCGGTTTCGACCACAGCAGCGAAATAGGCCAGCCTATTGAGGTTGTGTGCTTTGGACATGCTTACACTGTTAGCCTTTGGCATACGGACTGTCAAAATCGTTTGCCTTAACTTGTGCAATGGATGCGCCTATGTCCATCCCCAAGGAGACAAAACATGACACAGACAGTGCTACTGCATTACCTTTTCGACCCGCTTTGCGGCTGGTGCTACGGTGCCTCGGAAACCATCGGCGCACTTGCAAAACATCCCGATATTGAACTGAAACCACAGGCCACCGGATTGTTCGCCGGCAGCGGCGCGCGGCCGATGAAAAGCTTCGCAGCGCAAGCATGGGCGAATGACCAGCGGATTGCCGCGCTGAGTGGTCGCCAGTTCTCCGACGCCTACCGCGACAAGGTGTTGGGGGCCAGAGATGCGCTACTGGATTCCACTGTGGCGACGCTGGCCGCCGCGGCTGTGGCCGACACAGCCCCAAAACGGGTGATCGAGGTGCTCTCCGCCATTCAGGCGGCGCGCTATGTCTACGGCAAGGATGTGACATCCGCTGCTGTTGTCGCAAGCTTGCTTGAAAACCTCGGTCTTGTGGACGCATCTGCGCGGGTTCTGAGCCCCGATGCCGCCCTTGCAGAGCAGCTGCGCGATCGCACCACAAAGGCTCGCAACCTGATGGAGACCTACAACATGCAGGGCGTTCCCTCCCTGATTGCCGAGGTCGATGGCACCAGCCGCGGGCTGGATGCCAGCACGCTTTATTCCGGACCCGATACGGTGCTCGCCGCCCTCGGGCTGGCTTGATCCCACTTTAACGAAAGGACACGACAATGAACCGCAGAAACATGCTGAAACTCACCACCGCAGCCGGGGCTGCGGCCGTGATCGCACCCACCATTTCGTTCGCAGACGCGAAGGGCCTAACCTGGACCCATTACCCCGCCGGCGAGAACGGCTTCTTCCGCGCGCCGGTCCTGGTGCATGGCGAGACCGAGGCCGTGCTGATCGACGGCGGATTTACCCTTCCGGACGGTCGCGCGCTGGCCAAGGAAATCAAAGCAACGGGCAAGACCCTGACCACGATATACATCAGCCAGAGCGACCCCGACTTCTATTTCAGCCTGCGTCCGATCACCGAAGCTTTCCCCGAGGCCCGCGTTATTGCAGCCAGCGAAACCGTTGCTGCCGTCAATGCCAATGTGGCGAAAAAGGTCGAAACCTGGGGCCCGCAATTGGGCGAAAACGGTCCGGCGTCGGTTGATGACGTCATCATTCCGGTCGCCAACGACAGCACGACCCTGACGGTAGATGGCCATCAGATCGAGATCGTGCCTGCCGAAGGTTTGGCCAACCGCCGATACCTCTGGGTCGAGGATCTGCAAGCCGTGCTCGGCGGCGTGATGGTCTTTTCTGGCACCCATGTCTGGACCGCGGACACACCGACCAAGGAACAGCGCGCCGCATGGATCGCTAATCTGGACGCCATCATCGCCCGCAACCCGCAGGTCGTTGTTCCCGGTCACATGACGCTGGACGCACCGATGGGCTTAGAAGCTGTGGAGTTCACCAAGGGCTATCTTTTGGTACTCGAAGAGGAACTCGACAAGGCCGACGGCTCCGAAGACCTGATTGCCGCAATGACTGCCCGCTTTCCTGAACTGGGAATGGAAGTTGCATTGAATGTCGGCGCCAAGGTTTTAACTGGTGAGATGAAGTGGGGATAACCCGCGCCTCATCTCGTTCGAGGCGCGGCCCGCTTGCGAATTAATGATAAAACGAGAGCGGCCAGTCATTCTGGCCGCTCTACGTCACGTTGACAAATGGCGCGTCCTAATAAGGATCGACGTGATGTCTTTAGAGCTCAAGCAGCTCGCGGTGGTCTTGTCTTAACATGTTGCAACGCGGCGAGCGGTTTTCAGCTTGTCGAGGGTCACATCAGGGGTTTTCGAAAACTTTCGGCATCCGCATGGCCGGGATCGGTCTGGCGCGGCAGCGAGGGGTACTGATCACCTGGCAGTGGCGGACGAAACGGATACTGTTCTACTCGCGATCACCGATGACGTCGATGCCGTCCATGCGACATTTTGCGAGGCGGCTGACGAGATGGACAAGGCTGTAAAACGACAAGCCAAGACCTATGCTGTGGCGAGCTGATTGTTAACGATCCCGGGTGTCGGCCCGGTCAACGCGCTCGCCTTCATTGCGTTGGTCAATTTCGTATTGACGGTGGGGCACAAGGTTCGACTGCTTACCCCGCAAAAGCCATCGAAGACGATCCGCAAATGGACACAATCGTACGACGCGCCACAGGATAATCTGGCAGGGTGTTCATGTCGCTTAGTCTGAGGAGGCAGACAGGATCAGGCATCTTTCCGCATGGACACAGCCGTCATTCTGGCAGGTCCATGCGGACGAGACGGTGCGATTTATTTCGGAACGAGGACAGCATCGACAACGTGGATCACGCCGTTCGACTGATCGACATCCGCGATGGTCACGCGTCCAGCATTGCCGTTTTCGTCATAGATATAGACGTTGTTACCCCTGACCTGTGCTGACAAGGCGTCACCCGATACGGCGTTGAAGTGGTAGAAACCATCGGATGAAGCGCGAGCTTGACACGCGATTTCTGCGGCGGACCAATCACCTGCAACGACTTGCGCGGTCAGTACTTTAGTCAGCATATCCTTGTTTTCTGGCTTAAGGAGCGTATCGACCGTGCCTGTCGGCAATGCGGCAAAGGCGTCATTCACAGGGGCAAATACCGTGAAAGGTCCTGGCCCTTGCAGCGTTTCGACCAGGCCAGCAGCGCGAACTGCTGCGACGAGCGTGGTGTGATCTGCCGAGTTCACAGCGTTTTCGACAATATTCTTGGACTCGAACATCGGAGCGCCACCCACCACTGAGTTCTCAGCAAAAGCGGCGGTTGCAACGGTCAGGACTACTGCCGTGGCAGCAAGCTTGGATGCGATTGTCATTAGTACCTCCTCTAGGTTGGCCCGCGATCTTTTGCGGTTACTGGGGAGACACGGGCAGGTCTGAGAAAGAGTTTCAGTTCGCCTGAAATAAATCGACATCAAAAAATTCGTCAGTGGCCAGGATAGCCCCCGTGGGCGCGCCGGTTGGCGAACCGCCTTCCGGCTCGTCCGAGACGGCCAGTGTTCCGCCATCAATCAAAGCAGCGATTTCGGGCGTGATTTCGAACAAGCTCTCGCGATCCACCGGAATTACACCCAAAGACACAGGTGCATCACCACTCGCGCCGATCACCCAAAGCTCGAAATTACGGCCTGTCACTGGCGCACCTTGTTCGGGGATGACTTTGAACAGGTTTCCATCCGGGGAATAGCCTGCCTCAATATGCACAGCGCCATCTTCCGAGATCAGTGTGGCATGAAGCGTTGGATCAAAGGCCGGGCCGCGCAGCATCGGGCTGAAAACGAAGAACGCGACGACCGCGACAACAGCAAACGCAGGGAAG
>NZ_SLZU01000057.1 GCF_004342065.1 Primorskyibacter sedentarius
GATCACTCCAAATCCCCCAACCAAAACCGTCGGGGAAGTGTGTTCACATGGGTCAATTCTCAGTGACAATTTACGGCCATACCGTCAGTTCTCAGGTAAGCGTGCGGTCTGCCCGCCCTGCCGTAGGCTCGCTAATGTCGGATAGTGTCCACTTAGCTAAGTGGACACTTGAGGGGCCGAGATGGCAAAGCGGCGCAGGCGCAGGAAGTGGAGTGATGACGAGAAGCGCATGATTTGTGCGCAGACTGTTGTTGCAGGTGTGTCGGTTGCGCAGGTTGCACGTCGGTATGATCTGAATGCGAACCAGATTTTCAATTGGCTGAAAGACCCGAAGTTTGCCCCGGACGAGCATGTCCAAGAAGATGAAGCGGCGTTTCTGCCGGTAGAAGTGATTGCACAGCCGACCCCATCAGAACCTGTGCCGGAGCCGACCGGGTTGATCGAATTGGAACTGGCGAACGGGCACCGCCTACGGATCAGCGGCAGCTATGATCCAGATGCGGTCGCGCGCCTGGTGCGGCATCTCACATGATCCCGGTTCCGGCAAACACGAAGGTCTGGCTGGCAGCCGGTGTGACGGACATGCGCAAGGGGTATGCATCCTTGGCCGCTCAGGCAGAGAAGGTGCTAAAGCTCGATCCGTTTGTCGGACATCTGTTTGTCTTTCGAGGCCGCCGAGGTGATCTGATCAAAATCATCTGGTGGGATGGTCAGGGCGCTTGTCTGTTCTCGAAGCGCCTCGAACGAGGCAAGTTTGTGTGGCCAGCTACCAAGGAAGGCAAAGTCTCTTTGTCACCTGCGCAACTAGCGATGCTTTTGGAAGGCATCGACTGGCGCACACCGGGCCGAACCTGGCGGCCTTTGCGTGCGGGATAGGATTTCCTATTTCTTTCCAGTGATGTAAGCTCAGGCCATGATGGCCGAAGCGATGATATTGCCGGAAGACTATGGGGAGCTCAAAGAGTTCACGACCCAGCTTTTGGCCGAGATCAAAGCCCAAGCCATGCTGATCGAGAAGCTCCGCCACCAGGTCGCCGGGCAAAAGGCTTGGCGCTACGGCTCAACCTCCGAACAGACCAAGCAGCTCATGCTGGCGCTTGAGGCGAGCGAGGTGCCCGAGGCCGCCATGACAGCTAAGATGAAGCTGCCGCCGGATGAGCCCAAAGACAAACCAAAGCGCCGTCCGATCCCGGGTCATATCCCGCGCAACAACATTGAGCTGTTGCCGCCCAAGGATCATTGCACATGCGGCGGAGCCTTGCGCCGGATCGGCGAGGATGTAACCGAAGAACTAGAGTATGTGCCTGGGCGGTTCGTCGTGAACAAGATCACCCGCCCGCGCTTTGCCTGCAAACGCTGTGAACAGTTCGCGCAGGCGGTTCTACCATCGCGCCCTATCGAACGCGGTCGGCCAGGGCCGGGGTTGTTGGCACATGTGCTTGTCAGCAAATACGCTGACCATCTACCTCTTTATCGCCAGAGCCAAATCTTCGAACGTGACGGACTTGATCTCGACCGTTCCACCCTGGCGGATTGGGTTGGAAAGACAACGACACTTCTGGCCCCACTCGCGGATGCAATCGGCAAACATGCCCTGAAGGGCAAGGCCATCTTCACCGATGACACGCCCGTCAACATGCTCGCACCCGGCACGGGCAAGACAAAGACTGGGCGTCTTTGGGTCTATGCACGCGACGAACGGCCATGGGGCAGCGATGTACCACCTGCCGCTTGGTATCAGTTCTCCGAAGACCGGCGCGGGGCACACCCCAAGGATCATCTCAGCAAATACAAAGGCTGGATGCACGCGGACGGCTATGCCGGGTACGAAGAGCTTTACCGCGACCACGGCATCAAAGAAGTTGCCTGCATGGTGCACATCCGCCGCAAGTTTGTCGATGTGCACAGGTCGCAGGGTTCCGCTATCGCAGAAGAAGCGATCCTGCGGATCAGCCAGCTCTATGCCGTTGAGAAAGAAGCGCGTGGATCGCCGCCGGATCAGCGCGTTGCCATCCGACAGGCCAAAGCCAAACCTGTCTTCGATGACTTGGAGGATTGGCTGGGCAAACAACTGATGACTATATCGGGCAAATCCCCGCTCGCTCAGGCGATGCGCTACGCGCTGACGCGCATGCGGCGGCTCAGGCCGTATCTCGCAAACGGCATTCTGGAGTTGGACAACAACACAGCTGAACGCGCCATGCGTGCCATCGCTTTGGGCCGCAAAAACTACCTCTTCGTCGGATCGCCCGCCGGTGGCCGCGCCGCCGCCGTGGCATACACTCTGATCGAAACGGCCAAGCTCAACGGCGTCGATCCCCAGACCTGGCTCGCCGATACCATTGCCCGCATCCCCGACTACAAGATCACCCGCGTAAACGAACTGCTGCCGTGGAGCGTCAAGCCATGAAGATGATCAGCTTCCATACTCCGGAGCTTCCCGAGCCCCTTGGCCTTGATCTCGCTAAGCTTCGCGGTGGCGGTTCTTGTCCTTCCCAATTCTATGGAGAAACCCATGAGGGCCTGGATGTTTATGTCCGGTATCGTGGCGGAACACTGCGCGTTCACGTTGCTAACGAGCCAGGAGATGATGCCCTGCGCGACGGCGATTGCATTTTGGAGGCCGACATCGGCCCTCCATTCGATGGCTCTATGTCATTGACCCAGTTTTGCACCAACTTTGGTGTAACGGTTGATGGGATCGTCCCAGATGAGACAGACCCTCACGCTCATCGTTACGCCAATCTGACGGGACAGATGACGTTTTGGAAAGCAAACCTCAGCCAAATCACAATTGAGACTGCTCGGAAGATTGTCGGCAAGGCCTGGTCGGTCTTCCCCAACGCTCTTCTGGTGAAGCCGGTCACGAACGAAAAGTTCAAGTTGGAACGCCTAGAACTCACCACACCGGAGCGGATTGACACGCTGAGTGTTTGGTTGATCGATGGCCCATCTCTTCTGACTGACATCGAGACAAGCCCTGAAGACTATGTTCTGCCGAGCAAAGATCAGCTGCAAATCTCAATCAGCTTCTCTAGCTGGCAGTACCCAGCCCCCAAGTACACAAGCCAACAGCGCGAAGCTGAAAAGGAACTAGAACGGAAGTTCTATGTTCCTGGCGAGAAAAACATGCCCAAAGACATAGAGTTGGCGACCGATGGCATAAGTCTGAGCGCATGCTTCCCCAAAGAAGATCAAACCACCAAGAACGCGTTGACCCGTTTGGGCGAGGCAATCGCACAGCTCCTGCCTCTGACCAGCCTCGAACGAATTGACCTCGCCACAGGGGACCCCATCGACGTGATCAAACGACCCATCGACCCGGTCATCCTTGATTGGTGCAACTCCGGAGAGGATCGATGGGTGGCAATCATCCGGGAAAAGCGCCACAGCCCCTGGATCGGCGTCCGGCCAGCCACGAGTTAGGCCGTCGGCACTCTCACCGGACGCTTACGTTCTCAGTGACAATCAACAGTTGGTGGCTATGGATACCCTAGAAGCATCAGTCGCTCCTCACAGCGAATCTCAGAGGCTCTCAGCAGCCGTAGAACAAGCCGTAGTACAGCAGGCGCCTGTTGACCAAGACTCGCCCGTGTCTATATGCCTTATATTGCTGAGGCTTCTGGCTGATGCGGTGCCTGCAACGGGAATACAACTGATCTCCTGGGCACCATAGCATCCGCTAAGCATATGAAACGCCTCAGCTTTATCTCTGGATGGAGCAAGCGTAGAACATGGCGCAAATGCTATGCCGCAGTCTTTATCCATTTGGCCAGAACGTCCAGTGGATAGCCCGATCCGTAGCTGTGTCCGACCCCCTCAGTTTGCCAGCCACCGATCTGGTCGACGATGTCAGCCGGGCACTCAACCGCCCTCAGCCTGTCCCGCATTGAATGACGGAAGCTGTGCATCGTTCCCTTCTTTGGGACGTATATCTTCAACCATTTGTTCAATGCAGCGCTTGCTGAATTGGCATTTGTCTGTCCGGTCTTGTTGTACCGGGGAAAGGCAAACTTGCTGTCCGTGACGCACTCTTGAACCCGCTGTGCCGCCCAAAGTGACGCCCCAACCAGCGGCACCTTTCGAGTGCTCCCTGCCGTCTTCAGCAGTCGCCATGGGTGCTCCTGGATGATCACATGAGGGATAGGGTCATCAAGCTGCAGATCCCCTTTGAGAAGGCCAGCAGCTTCGGCAAGGCGCATCCCAGTGTCCGACACGAGTGCGACGAGCCACCGGAGGTCATCGTCGAGTTTGCGGCACTCGGCTTGCACGGTGCGGATGGTGTCGAGAGGCAACGGTGCCCTGTCTTCGACCCCAGCCTTGCGGTCATAGTAGACCCTTCCGAAGGGGTTGGTGAGGTCGATGCCGATCTCGCTGGCAGCGAAGTTGATCACCGAACGGACGGTACCGAAGACCCTCGTGATGCTGCTACCTGCCAGACCGCGCTTGATAAGTAACCGCCCGGTTTAGGCCGCCTTGCAATCTTCGGGCGGTGCTGGTGTCCAATTCCAAGGAAGCAATTCGTCGAGCCGGTTGATTTTGTGAT
>NZ_SLZU01000058.1 GCF_004342065.1 Primorskyibacter sedentarius
GGCTGCAATGCCTAAGCTGCGCCGCGACGTTCTACCGGCCTTGGCGCGACAACCAGGCGTGCTCTGCAAGATTCTGCAAAGGGCGCTTTCTGCGCTTCCCGGTCCTGGTGCCGACCGCAGCATCGGCCAGAAACACCACCGCCTTCGGAACGGCGGCTTCCGAAGAAATGGCCCACGAATCTCGCGGCTGCAGCATAGCTGGAGGTCAGCTTCGCATGAACGTCGCGAAAGGGCTGCCTGCGGTCACCTGCGACGACGACGGCAACTGCCCAGGCCGGTGGTCGCGACGCCGCGGTGCCGCAAGGCGGCAGAGAGCCCAATTTTTCAAATGCTGCGCGTTGCGCCAATGTCGGTTTTGGCAGTCAGCGGCTTAGCGAGGCCCTGCTCCAACAGGTTCGATCAATTGGCGTGATATCCGCCCATCTGTGAGGGATTGATATTCTCACGAAGATAGGGTTTATGCAGCCCTAATAGCGTTAGGACCCGGTGAGAGCCCGGGTGGCTCTTCCGGCCGCTGATCCGCCGGACAACCCTGAAACTTCCCGAGATACAATGCCGACCGTCGTATGAAAGACGATCTGGCACAGGGTACTGGATTGTTTAAATGATCTCAATTTCTGACTACCGACGGCAATGGTTCGGTAACATTCGTGGCGATGTGCTTGCGGGTATCGTCGTCGCGCTGGCGCTGATCCCCGAAGCCATTGCCTTCTCTATCATCGCAGGCGTGGACCCCAAGGTTGGTCTTTACGCCTCTTTTTCCATTGCCGTGCTCATCGCCTTTACAGGCGGACGGCCGGGCATGATTTCGGCGGCGACTGCCGCCACAGCCGTTCTGATGATCACGCTCGTGAAGGATCACGGGCTTGAATATCTCCTGGCCGCAACCGTTCTCGCAGGTCTCTTGCAGATCGGCGCGGGGCTTTTGAAGCTCGGTCGTTTCATGCGCTATGTGTCAAAATCGGTGATGACCGGCTTCGTGAATGCGCTGGCGATCCTCATCTTCATGGCGCAACTCCCCGAGTTGAACCTGAGCAACCCCGGCGTCACCTGGCTCACCTATGTCCTCGTCGCTGTGGGCCTTGCAATCATCTATCTCTTTCCACGGATCACCACCACGATCCCGTCGCCGCTGGTCACGATCATCGTGCTGACCCTGGCCGTTCTCGCGATGGGCTGGGACGTCCGAACGGTGGGCGACATGGGCGCACTGCCGGATACGCTGCCCTTCTTCCTGATCCCGGATGTGCCGCTGACCATCGAGACGCTGCTGATCATCTTTCCGTACTCCGTCGCCGTTGCGGTGGTCGGCCTGTTGGAAAGCCTGATGACCCAGAACATCGTCGATGATCTGACGGACACGAAATCCAGCCGCGATCAGGAGTGCATCGGGCAGGGCATCGCGAACACCGCAACCGGGTTCATTGGCGGTATGGCAGGTTGTGCGATGATCGGACAGTCGATCATCAACGTGAAATCTGGCGGCCGGGGCCGACTCTCAGCATTCACCGCTGGCGTCGTACTCCTGATCCTCGTCGTGGGGCTGGGTGACCTTGTTGCTCGGATTCCGATGCCCGCACTGGTGGCCATCATGATCATGGTGTCGATCGGCACCTTCTCCTGGTCCTCGATCAAGGCGCTCAGGGTCCATCCACGCTCGTCCTCGATCGTGATGATCGCCACGGTCGTCACCGTGGTCTATACGCATAACCTTGCCATTGGCGTGTTGGTAGGCGTTTTGCTCTCAGGCATCTTCTTTGCCGGCAAAATCGCGCAGCTTTTCCGCATCACCTCGACCCTGTCAGATGATGGACGACACCGTACCTATGTGCTCGAAGGTCAGCTCTTTTACGGATCGGCTGAAGATTTCGCAGACGCTTTCGATTTCCGCGAGGCGCTCGATCGTGTCACTATCGACGTCAGCCGGGCCCATATCTGGGACATTAGCTCCGTTCAGGCGCTGGACATGGCAATTCTGAAGTTCCGCCGAGAAGGTTCAGCAGTCGAGGTTGTCGGTATGAACGACGCAACGGAAACGCTCATCGACAAGCTTGCGATACATGACAAGCCCGGCGCGATGGACAAGTTGATGGGACACTGAGGGGGGGAACACCATGGACAAGATACTGACACTACTGGACGGGTCGGCCTATTCCGAAAGCGTCTGCCACCATACCGCGTGGATCGCGCAGAAACTCAACGCCAGCGTGGAGGCCATGCATGTGTTGGGCCGCCGCGAGGGGGGCGCGCCGACGGACTTGTCAGGAGCATTGAGCCTCGGGGCCCGTTCCACGCTGTTGCAAGAGCTTGCCACGCTGGACGAGCAGCGCGCTAAACTTGCCCAAGCGAAGGGCCATGCCATTTTGGAAGATGCAAAAGCGATCCTTGCGCAAGACGGCATCCCGAGTGTGAACCTGCGTCTGAGGAAGGGTGATCTTCTGGAAGAGGTGCGCGCGCTTGAAGACAATATTCGCGCGATCACCATTGGCAAACGCGGCGAAGGCGCTGATTTCGCCTCTGGGCATCTCGGGTCGAATTTGGAACGGATCGTGCGCAGTGCGAAGGTGCCGGTCTTTGTCGCCTCGCGGGAGTTTCACCCGATTTCAAAAGTTCTCGTGGCTTATGACGGAAGCGCCAGTGCCAAGGTTGCCATCGACCGCATGTCGATCAGCCCAGTTTTTGCGGATCTCGACATCAGCGTGCTCAGTGTGGCGCAAGATACCACTCATGCCCAGAAAGTTGCTGATGAAGCCATTACTAAGCTCCATACGGCCAATATCACGGCATCCTCTCGCATCACGACAGGCGAACCCGAAGACGCCCTGAACAAGCTGGTTTCAGAAGAGGGCTTCGATCTTCTTGTGATGGGGGCCTATGGGCATAGCCGGATCAGGAACCTCATAATCGGATCAACCACTACGGCGATGATCCAGTCGGTGAAAATTCCGGTTCTGTTATACAAGTAAGATTCCGACGCGGTCTATTTTGGCCCGCGTCGGAATTGCATAGCCGGCGTTCATTGCCATCATTCCTACGGCAGGTTTGTCCCGCTGTGCCGTTGTTCGACCTTCAAAAATGCTGCGCGATCCAAGAACGGCTGCAATGCCTAAGCTGCGCCGCGGCGTTCTACCGGCCTTGGCGCGACAACCAGGCGTGCTTTGCAAGATTCTGCAAAGCCCGCTATCTGCGCATCGCTGACTTTTGGGCGGAATTCAGCGTTCAGAAGTATTTTGTCGGGACCCTGCCTTCGCAATGCAGTTCAGGAGTGGCAGCTTCGGGAAGCGCGACCGTTCGCTGCGCAGTGCTCGAACCGGCAAGACGTGGGACTTAGCTGCCGTTCGCAAAATTGCTGCCTCGTGATACTCTGGCTTCAATCTACCTCGGAGGGCTTGGCATGAACAATCGACCAACCAGCATGTATCATGACGGGCACCGCGAATTACAAGACAGGTTTGATGGTCGCCGAATGGCAGACGCGTTGGAGAAACATCGCCGGTTTTCTGAGTTCCGAGAGCAAGATGTCAGTTTTATCGAATGCGCCGAGTTCTTCTTCTTAGCAACTGCACATGGGCGAAGTGTCGACTGCTCGTTTCGGGGAGGCGCACCGGGGTTTGTGCGGGTGACTGGTCCGGCAACGTTGGAGTGGTCAGATTTTGACGGAAACTCCATGTATCGCAGTCTTGGCAATGCCCTGAAATCCCCTCGTATTGGGTTGTTATTCATTGAATTTGGAGCACAACCGAAACGTTTACGCGTCAACGGAACTTGCGCTCTGGTGGATGGTCCGACCCCCGAAGGCTACAAAATGATTGTGAGGGTAGACGCTGACGAAATCTTCCCAAACTGTCCTCGTTATATCCCTGACCTTGCGAAGGCCGCAGCTTCCCCTTTTATTCCCGACGAGACTGGGTCCAGCGCCAAACCGGATTGGAAAAACGCCGAGGATTTGTGCGAAGCGCTCCCTGAAAACGATCCCCACAGACAATAGTTGCACCGCCTATTGGTATGATGCTGACAAGTCACTTTGGGCTCTCCTTCCTCCTTCGCTGCGCGGTTCAGGAGTGACCGCTTCGGGAGGTGTCGCCGTTCGTTGCGCAGCGCTCGTACCGGTAAGGTGTGGACGGTTCGGCGATTGGGTAGAAACAACTCGATCTGCTGTTCGCCTATTCGTAAAGCTCTCCCTCATCACCGACTACTTGGGCACCAAGTTGCTTAGCCAAAGCACGCATCACTGATCGTTGGTGACTGTCGAATGTATCAAAGTCACGGGAAGCTCGGGCTGAAACTATGCCATCAAACCATCTGAACATTGAGACCCAAACTTGACCGCCTGAATCAAACAGTTCGGCCATTCCTTGCATATGTGGATTTGAAATCTGCTCACCAGTTGTCGGATTGGTCACAAACGCAGTTGCCTGGTCTCCGAACCGAACGTCGTCAGTAATTTCGACCGCTCTCCGCCAATCTTCCAAATGTATTGGTTGACCATCTTTGTGTTTGATA
>NZ_SLZU01000059.1 GCF_004342065.1 Primorskyibacter sedentarius
GATCACAAAATCAACCGGCTCGACGAATTGCTTCCTTGGAATTGGACACCAGCACCGCCCGAAGATTGCAAGGCGGCCTAAACCGGGCGGTTACACACGACAGGCCGTCATCAACCGAAGCAACGACACGTTCCCGAGTGTCCGGTGATTGCGATTTGGCAATAATCCACCTCCACATACGGTGAACCACAAAACAAAACTCATGGGTATCCAATCGATTCAGATATCAACGACGCTCCAGGGATCGGAAAAGCCTGATTTCAATCTGACGAATCCAGAATGAACGATTGGAAAGGCCTGATGCCGCTCCATAGGCCGCCACGTTTCCTTGCAAAACTTCGACATGCCATCGATAGTTTATTGCCATCGGCGAAGTGCAAGTAGTCGACCTGGCTTTCGCTTCGCGCTTCGATGGCCGTCGGTCCGGCCCCGCTGGATGCCCATAGAACAGCACCATCCCGACGTTCTCTCAAGGCCACTTCGAGGACGCGTTTTACCTCTTTCTTTCCTACTTTGGCGCTCGTCCAGTGTTTGACTTCAATGTTGAAGACCGGGGTCCCTGATTGCTGGACATCCACGACGACGACATCCCGCCCGCCATCGTTGCTTCCTTCTGTCAAATGGGTCGCGTATCCGAGCTCGGCCAAAACATGCGCGACCAGGCGTTCGACTTCTCGCCATTCCAGACGACGCAAATCGAGCTCTTCGTGAGCGATGGCAAGTGCAAGCTTGTCGACAAAATCTAATACCAGTTCCACATATTTGTCTTCGACTGGTTGAGAGTCTCGCAGTCTGACAAGTCTTTCTTTGACTTCGTCAAAGCTCCAGAGTTCGAGTCTTGGGCCGGCTGTTCGCGTGCTGACTGCCGCCATATTCGCATCATAGCCCTCAGGTGAGACCATAATGACTCGACTCACATCAGACGGAGATAGATTGGTCACAAATTCAAGGATAGCGCTTGGGATGAGTGACCGAGGGCTGCCTTCTCGATTGAATTTGTAATCGACTAGGATGCGGTCATCACCTTTTAAGATATTGTCGCCCACGAGGTCAAAGCGATGTTGATTGGCCACCTCAGGTTCAGCGCGCAATTTATACCCTGATAGCGCAAAATAGGGTTGCAGAACGCGGTGCATCATCGTTCCGCCTTCTTCATAGTTCTCCCATTCTTCGTATTCATTCAAAATCAAGAGACATTGGTTGATGGTCTTGGCCTGATCCATCGAGTTCATACTGAGCGCTTGATCGCTGGACATGCCCGAACGACGAAAAGTGTCTTTTAATGTTCCTTTCAAGACGCAACCTCTTCAAACATGATCTCTATCAGAGTTCTTCGTTATCATCGGCAGAATGCTTAGCAATGCCATGCGCTGACCCGCGCTCAAGACGGCAAGCAAAATACTGGCGACCAGAGGGATCAAACTCCAGTCCAGGAGACCAGCGGACGGTGCTGCAGACCATCTGATAAGACCCAGCACGAGAAGTGGAAAAGCCAACAACAGTGTGCTGGCATAATAGGCCTGCAACGGTGTCGAAGTTCCACTCGCATTCAGAAACGTGACGCCGGTTCCGAACAGGATCGTCGCACAGCTCTCTTGATCCTCAATTGCGTCGACTGTTCGTCGGGCGATGATCAGGCGTAGAAGAAGCAACGCTATGAGCAGTAAGATCAGCCAAGAGGCGACTGTCGCAGCTATCCGACGGTCCACCTCAACGCCAAAGAGACTTAGCTTCAGGGTGCCAAGTTGCTGATCGAAGTCTGCGTAGGCGGCCGCATAACGATCAAATCCTGCGATCCTGGTGAACCCCTTATCGTCCATATACGCATAGAATTCATCGACCTCTCCGCGCTCTGGCAGAGGCGTTAGCCGATAGGCAAAACCACCCTTTTCAACCCACTGACGGTATGTGATCGGAAGTGGTGGCATTGGGGAGCTGAAAGAATCTCCTGTGCCGGACGCTTTGCCATATAACGGCTTTAAGTGAGGATCAGTCGTTGCGTCTACTCGGCGCATTTTCAGGAAATCCGGAAGATCGGCAACCGCCTCTTCCGGCAGCGGAGTCGCTCGAATGCTTTCCCGGATTTCATCGAGGGGGCCTTGAATATCATCTAGATCTTGACGGTATAGAAGCTCGATCAGGTCATTGACGTCGTAGAGATCGAGTTGATTCAGTGAGGCCCGGTCCTCTGTGACGATATCATCGAAGTTACTCTTGGCCGAAGGATAGGTGTAGAGCGGCGGCTTTTGGCTCAGCGTCTCTATCAGCTCGTAGCCCGGATGACTTTCCGGGAAATGAACATGCATAAACGTAAGCTGGTGAAAGGCATCATCCACCGTTTTGGACCATGCCTCATACGTATCCCGGTGCTCCTTGAACCTTTGTTCGTAAACCACCTCAAGCGCCGAACGGGTTCCGCCTGACTTCGAAAGCTGTGATCGATCTCCCAGTAATTCTGCCGGCACGAATAAAAACGCGACAAAGAAAATGGAAGCAGCAGCCGAGACCGTTACAAGGGATGTCCATGCGACATCTATGCGTTCTAGGTGGATCTTTATCAGGTCAGCCGTTGGATCGTTTAGACCGAGTTTATAGTGAGCCTCGCCCGATGGCTGTTGAGAAAGTTGACTGGCTAATCGCAGGGTTGCGATCTGGCAAATCAAAACGGCAATGATGGCGCACACAGCAATCATCGTGACGACCGGGAATCCCGTGCCGCCATAGATCAACACCGCGAGAAGAACTGGAGGAGAAAGGTGGATTGCCAAGGCGATCCACGAGAGGAGTTTTGTGACCGCGCCGGTCTGCGTTCTTCCCCCGAAAATCAGAACCGGGATCCAGGGAAATAGACCAACGTGAAATGCAGCATCCCGCTGGGCCATCGCATTGCCGGACCATCGCAGCGCTTTTGACAATGTCAGAACAATGTCGATTGCTATTCCAAAGGCGAGTAGCGGCAGAAGTAACTTGATTACAATTCCGGGAATCGACAAACCGACCGCTGAAATTGATCCCGCTTTGAGTTCACCAGCCGCTATCTGCGCCTTTGCGGACTCTACCACGGAAGATAGTTTCGAGACATGCCACTCCTCAAGGGTTTCAGAGATATTGGCTAAATCCTCACCAACGTCTTTCGGCCAGCCAGGATAAGGCTTGGACAATTCGACTAGGCTGCCCTCGATAGTGGATACGGCATTGTTAATGGCATTGGCTTCTGCCGCAGTCTCTGCGCCGGTGCTGATTTCTTCTGCAAACGCCTCGATGTCTCGCAAATTCGAGGAATAGCTGGGAATTCTTTCAACTACAGTCGTATCACCGAGATGGATTTGGCGCTCGGTGCTGGTCTCAGCTGCAACAGACCTCTCTAACCCGGTATAAATCCGGAGCAGGTTATCAATTTGAGAGCCGCTCCAGCTAAGAAGATCATTGGGAGGTGGGGAGTCAGCGAACTCACTTATTGCATTGGCGAGGGCGTCGAATTCTGCACCTAGTGTGAATAGCTCGAGCGACCGGTTCTCTAGACCTCGCTCGGCCAGCCTGTCCTTTGCTTCACTTAAGGCATGTTGGGTATCATGTATTCTGGCAACCGCATCTCTCGGGAGCCATGTTTGGAAGTTGCTAGAGTGGGTCGTTGCAGCTAAATCTATGTCCCGCAATCGCTCATAGGCTCTTACGACGTTCAGCGCATCCGAAGGGTTTTGAGGCTGACTGGTCGATGCAAAATTTGCAAGCAAACCAACGAAACAGATGAAAAGCAGCAGAGCCCACCGAATCCGGGCCTTCTTCAAAAACCCGATAAGCACTTCGATGGTCTTTTCCCGTTCCTTCGAAAGAGGTTCGTTCTGTTTCGCCATGGTCAAATTTGTGTCCAGGTATTTCTCACTCCTTATACTGAAGCTCAACTTGTGCTGGCTTCAAGCTTAGAGATTGCAACCCCGCAGGGCTTCGTCATGCGAAAAGACACATTTGTGTCAACGGCGGAGCAAAACCCGGCCAGTGTGGCGGAGCAAAAGTCGGCCACATGGGCGAGCGCCTTGGAGCGTGAGGCCATCATGTAGCCAGC
>NZ_SLZU01000060.1 GCF_004342065.1 Primorskyibacter sedentarius
GACTTCGGGCTGCCTGCGGTCACCTGCGATGACGACGCCAACTGCCCAGGCCGGTGGTCACGACGCCGCGGTGCCGCAAGGCGGCAGAGAGCCCATCTTGTACTTTGGATTTTCGTGCTGCGCGCGCTCGCAGCGCGAAGAATGCTGCAGGTGCGCAGTTCGTGGCGCTGCTATGCGGCGGAGAGAGCGGTCGTTCGTGCGTCGGGAGTGATGCCGGTTCAGCGGTCGGTTTGGGGGCCGCGGTTGATTGTCTTGCCCGATTGTCGCCACCGGCAAGACTTGGGCCGTAGCTCAGGCTCAGACGGCAAATCCGCTAGTCTGAGAAAGCGGCTGGTTCGCTGGCATTGGCGTCTGACCGGGTCGGCTCATGAGCTATGATCGAAAGTTGGTGACGGTCTGATCAGGCGGCTTTCGTTCCGTGCTTGATCCCGTCGCGACATTCAATCCCCCGAATGATTTCGGCAGACGGTTCTGCCTGTCGAGTTTGCGCCTTTTCTTCTTGGCCGATGGCCTCAACTGGCGGGGCATGGCCAGCGCCGTTTTCCGGCTGAGGCTGCCCTTGGTCTTGGGGGTTCGGTTTCCGACAAAGCTCATCCGGGCGGCAGCGTTTGCGTTGGGCATCCGGCGTATGTCGGCTAACTATGGCTCGATGATAGACGTCTTCGCGCAACAGGGCGTCTTAGGTTTTTGCCCCGCCGTTTGCATGAAGCGGCGGGGCAAAGGGTTGCAATCGTTACAGGCCAAAGTGGTCGATCAGGTCGATCTCCTGGCCGGAATGGCTGAAACGCATGATGATCTCATCCATCGCGACACCATCGGAAATGGCCCAGATGATACCGTTATTGTCCGTCCCGACATTCGGGAAATAGCGGATGAAGACGTCCTCGATATTGGCATCGCCGCGATTGTTGCCGTGGCCGGTGACCACGTTGAAATCGCTGATCGTCACCCCGGCCTCGCTCTTGAAAAGCAGCACGTCATCCTCGGCAGCGCTGTAGTCGAGTACCCATTTGGCGACGTGGTTCGGAGAGGCGGAATGAAAGAAGGTATCCGCGCCCGTGCCACCGGTCAATTCATCGCCCGACAGCCCGCCATTCAGAAAATCGTCGCCGTCATCGCCGTATAATTTGTCCACGCCGCCGTTGCCCGCGATCGTGTCATTGCCTGCGCCGCCATGCAGTTCGTCATTGCCGCGACCGCCCCAGATCACGTCATGCCCGTCGCCGCCAAAGATAAGGTCGTCGTAATCGGTGCTGCTGCCGCTGGTCGTTGTAGTGTCATCGCCATAAAGCTCATCATCGCCCGCGCCGCCATAGATCGTGTCGCGGCCATTCCCACCTTCGACGAGGTCATTGCCTTCACCGGCAACGAGCTTGTCATCGCCGTCGTCCCCGATGAGCGTGTCACTTCCAGCCAGCCCGTAGACGTAGTCGTCATCCGATGATCCGGAGAGATTATCGGCTCCGCCGGTGCCATCCATCATGTCGTCAAATAAGTTCTCGACTGCGATCTGTTCGAGCGGAGACAGTGACCCTCCCAGCACGAACTCCACGATTTCTACCGCGTCATATTTGGCGACGGATATGTCCCGGATGGCAGAAATTGCCAGCAAGTTGGAAGAAAGCTCGAAAGCGGTTCCTATCGATCCGTAACTCACGCCATCGATATTCAGAACGCGAACCATCCCATTTGCGCTGTAGAGCGCATCAATATCGCTTCGGCTTGGCGTCGTATTAGACCCGTAATTCACATCGACCACATCATCGAAAAAAGCCTCTTCGATGTCGTCTCCCCATAAGCCGTCATTCCAGTTGTTACCATTCCCGGGATCGAACACCTCAGAGGCCGCATCCGGACCATTCGCAACCACACTTGCGAGCAAACTCGGCAGATTGGCGTTTGCCCAATAGTAATGCCGTTCAACCGCGATCTCAGTGGGGTCGCCGTCGCGCCGGAACCCATCCAGGGCCACGAAGTCCAGGAAACCGTCGGGCGTTGCGTTACCCGTCGCCGCGTTTCCAACATCGCGCAACACCGCCGCATCCGTCAGATCATCATTCAACGCGACAAGCTGATCGCCCGCTTCCAGCGTCGACAGGATCGAGTCGTTGTGGACGCGGATTCCCTCGGCGACGTAATTGTGATGCTCGCGCACCTCGAAGTTATAGGTCTGCCAGCCTGCCTCGACCTGTTCTTTCAGAACCGTATTGCCCGCCACGGCGATGCTCTTAATCTGGGCTACCTCAAACAGATGCGCGGTCTCCGCCGAATAGGCGATCACCTCGCCCGTAGCTTCAACAATCGAGCCATCCACATCGACCAGCCGCGCCTTGCCGCCGCCTAGCCGCAACATGTGGCCGATCTCCATGTAATCACCCGTCTCGGTCAGGAAACGGTGGCCGGGGGTGGTTATCAGGTTGTGGCGTTCATCGTCAAATTGCAACGCCACAAATGCCAGTGTAGTGTTCCTAAAGAGCTTATCAATCTGCCCCCGGACCATGTTCCCTTCGCTATCAAAGGTAACAATACTATCATTGATCGTGATCCTCTCGATGGGTTTTTGGATGATTTCTTCTTCTCCTAAATGCCCCCCGATTTTTGATGCCCAAATGTCGATCAATGTGCCAGCGGGGAAGCAGTCTAGAATGATATCGGACCCATCTACCGGCGCACCTGTAAGGCTCTCAAGCAGGATTGCCATGGCGCCCTCATCGCCGCTCTCGGCCTGTTCGATCACGTCTAGGAACTCATCCAAATCACCGTTATCGGGCAATTCTGGAACATACGTCCCATTTAGGATGCCCGCCAACTCAGTGTAGCTTTTGACGCTGAGCGCACCGTTGTCGACAGAGGGTCGTGGATCATATGGGATTGTGCCGTTGTTGGTATTTGTCGCCCATGTTGCCTCAAGCTGACCTTCACCAAAATTGTAGTAAGTCGCCAGAAGTTCGGCCTTCTGTTCGTCGCTGTAAAGGCTCCAAGCCACCGCGCCCAGTTTTCCGATGAAGAAATCTTGACCCAACTCGACATAGAGACCCGCGATCTTCGCCTGAAGCCCATCAACGTTGTTAACTAAATCTCTGACAAATGCGCCATAGTCTATCTTGTATTTGTTCAAATCCAATGGATCGACTGTCAGCGCGTAGTCACTGAGCATTTCCAAAGCGGTTACCACACGAATGTTACCCAGACCCACATCGCGAAGGCCAATGTTCGCTAGCTTCTCGCTTTTGCTCGGGTCAATAAGCGTCGAAGAATTCACTGGGAGAGACTGCAATTCATAAAAACCGGCGCGGTCACGACCCATCCCCGTCACCAGCCCGCATATTTGCGGGCTGGCTCGAGGCTCCGGTTTAACGCAAGAGCCATGGGAAAGTTATAAGACAGGCGCGGTGACATGATCGAGGATCATGGCAGGGGCCCAAAGGCGGCACAGCGGGACTTTGCGGGCGTTCGCTACCGCTGCGTAAAGGTCCAGTTCAGAGTGATATAGCAATCAGTTTCGCCACACGGTGTTTGTCAAAGGAGTTGTCCGCCGATTTCATGCGGCGTCTCTGATTTCAGGGGCGCTGATTTCGGTTTCTGGGTTGAGCCAGACGGGTCCAGCCG
>NZ_SLZU01000061.1 GCF_004342065.1 Primorskyibacter sedentarius
AAACCGGAACCCCTTCAAGCGGAGTTGTGAAACTTGGCTGATCATGCGCAAGCGCTATGCGTGAACCGAAGCAACGTCAACAACCTGACAATGCCGACTGGACCGCCGGGCTGCCGGAGATCAGCCTTCTGGCGCACGAACGGAGGGGCAACCCGCCTCAGGTCGACGCCCTTGCCGCCTTTCTGCGCCGCGAATTGCCGAATGTCATGAACGAAATCGGCCGCTCTTAGAGGGCCTACAATCCAAGTGGATGGCGGACCTCTTGCAAATCCTCGACGTTCAGATGCTGGCCGAAGTTTTGCTATCCTTACGTTAGCCTCAAGCGCTGGCTGCCGCCGTCGCGACTTCGGAGTGGCAATCAATGGTCTTGGTGACCAGCATATCGCGCGGTAGTCTACGCGACATGGGCTATGTCACGTCTCTGTTCGCGCGCAAGATGGTGGCCGCGGCAGGGGCGGACGTCGATGCGCGTGCGCTTCTGACCTCCATCGACCTCGATCCCGACGGCCCATGGGATCCCAAGGCAATGATCCCGGCCGTCACCTATTATGACCTGCTGGAGCGGATCGCAGCCGAAGTCGATGTCACGGATCTGCCCGTGCGCACCGGAGCCTCGATGCGGCTCGACGAGTATGGCGCGCTGGGACTGGCCTTCAAGGCGGCGACCACGCTCGGCGCGTCCTACGCGCGGGTCGAGCGGTATGCGCGTCTCTGGACCAGCGTGGTGGAGTACGAACTGCGCGAGGATCCACGCGGGACGCTCTTCATCCTCCACCGCCCCGGCGAACGGCGACTAGGCATGCGTCTGTCGAACGAGGCGACGCTGGCGAGCGCCGTCTCGATCGCCCGGGAGGTCAGCCCGGTGCCCGTCAGGCCGCTGGAAGTTCTGGTTCGCCATCCTGCCCCGAACTCGGTAACCGCGCACGAGGCCTGGTTCGGTTGCCCCGTCCGGTTCGCGACGGATCTCGACGCGATCCTCTTTTCGCGGGAGACGCTGGCGCAGCCGAACATCCTCGGGGACGCGGGGATTTCGCGGTACCTCGTCTCGCATCTCGACAAGGAACTTTCGGAGATCGCCGACGAGGCCCCGCTGGTTGCCGAGACGAAGGATGCCATCGCACAGGCGCTCAGCGAGGGCGCGCCGAAAATGGCCGACATCGCGCGGGGCCTCGGGCTCAGCGCGCGGTCGTTCCACCGAAGGCTCTCCGAACACGGGATGAGCTTCCAGACCCTGACCGAGGAGACCCGGCGCGAATTGGCGGAGGGGCTCCTGCGCGACGAGGGTCATTCCCTCGCGGAGATCGCGTTCCTGACCGGGTTTGCCGAGCAGAGCTCCTTCACTCGCGCGTTCAAGCGCTGGGTGGGCATGACGCCGGCGAGCTACCGCAAGGACAGTGGGGGTCGCTGATCCGCTCTGGCAGCGTCGGTCAAAAAACTGGCAATCCCGGTCAATACTGCACCAGCGCGGGGCGCCTATGCCTTGGTCGTCAACTCGAACCAAGGGAGAGACCCATGCAACCGAACCCTATCCTCGTCATCGGCGCCACCGGCAAGACCGGGGCCCGCGTCGCCGCAAAGCTGGAGGCGAAGGGCCTGCCTGTCCGCCGTGGCTCGCGCAGTTCCGCCATTCCCTTTGACTGGGAATCGCCGGAGACCTGGGCCCCAGCACTTCGCGGTGTCCGGGCAGCCTACGTCACCTACTTCCCCGATCTCGCTTTCCCCGGCGCCGTCGAAAAGCTCGAGTCCCTCGTCGAGACCGCGAAAGACGCGGGCGTTGAGCACATTGTCCTTCTGTCAGGAAGGGGCGAGCACCATGCACGGCTGGGTGAAGAGGTCGTGCGCAACTCCGGGATCGACTTCACGCTCGTCCGAGCCGCTTGGTTCGCGCAGAACTTTTCCGAAGGCTACCTGCGCGAACCGATCCTGGCTGGCGTGCTGCCGATGCCCGGCGGCGACATCGCGGAACCGATCATCGACATCGAGGATATCGCCGACGTGGCGGTCGCGGTACTGACCGAAGCGGGCCACCGAGGCAGGCTCTACGAAGTGACCGGCCCGCGCCTGATGACCTTCGCCGAGATGGCCGAGGTGCTGGGCCAGGCCGTAGGTCGCCCGATCCAGCATATTCCCATCAGCTTCGACGACTTCCATGCGAATGTCGCGGCAGCGGGTGGCGATTTCGTGGCGAACGTCTTCACCGCGATCGCGCGCGAGACGCTGGACGGTCGCAACGCCCACACGACCGATGGTGTCATGCAGGCCCTCGGCCGTCCGCCGCGCGACTTCGCCGAGTTCGCCACGGATGCCGCCCGGGCGGGCACCTGGCCCGCCGCGGCCTGACCCTCACCTCCATCCCAAATCGGAGCAAATCCAATGAAACCTGTTCAGAAATTCGCCCTCGGCGTCGCCGGCATCACCTCGCTCGGCATCGGCGCCTTTATCCTCGCCGCACCTTACGCGTTCTACACAAGCTACGGGATCACGCTTGGGCCCGATCCCAGCCTGCTGAGCGAGTTGCGCGCACCGGGCGCCGGGCTGGGCGCCTTCGGGGCCGTGATGCTGGCCGGCATCGTCCGCCCGGCGCTGCGACAGGCCGCCGTGGTGGCCGCGCTGACCGTCTTCGTCGCCTTCCCTGCGGGGCGCGTGGTGGGCCTTGCAATCGACGGCATGCCGTCGGGAGGCATCCTAGGTGCGCTTGTCCTCGAACTCGTGATCGCCGGATTCTGCCTCTTCGCGTTTCGGAGGGGCGCCGATCCTGCCCTCACCGGCTTCGCCACGCGCTGACCACACCCCGACGCGGCGGGCGCGCCATGTTTCCGCCGAACCCCTCCAACGCCCGAAAGGAAACGCAATGTCCACCACCTTCTTCATTCTGCTCCAGCTCTCGATCCTGGCCTATGCGCTGGTTGCGGGGGTCTTCCTCGCCTTCTCCGACTTCATCATGCGGTCGCTCGCGCTCACCGGCGGGGCGGGCGGAGTCGAAGCCATGCAGGTCATCAATCGCGAAGTCTTCCGCTGGGTTTTCATGGCCCTGTTCCTAGGAATGGCGGCCGTGTCGCTGGTCATCGTCGGGTATGGAGCGACCAACCTCGCTCATCCCTCCGGCGGAATGATCCTGCTTGCGGGCCTCCTCTACCTGATCGGCTGCTTCGGCGTGACCGTCTTCTTCAATGTGCCGATGAACGAGGCTTTGGCGGGTATGAACCTGTCCGAGGACGCGACCCGCGCCTATTGGACACGCACCTATCTGCCGCGCTGGACCTTCTGGAACACCGTTCGGACGCTGGCCTGCGGGGCGTCCGCGGCCCTTCTACTCTTCGGGCTGTTGTCGATGACCCAAGCGCAGGCAGCCGCGCTTCAGGACGTGGTCCGCTGAAGCAGCAACCGCAGGCAGAAGGCCGTTTCGGCCAAGATGGTCACGACGTAGGCCGGCGTGAAGGCGGCCGACGGTGTTGTCACGTTAATGGGCCTGAGGTTGCTGGTTCATTGATCTGGGCGTAGGCGGTGTTGGTGCAGACACAGAAGATCAGTTACAAACGCCATCGGTTTTCGCCTCAGATCATCGCTCATGTTGTCTGGCTTTACGTCCGGTTCAACTTGAGCCTG
>NZ_SLZU01000062.1 GCF_004342065.1 Primorskyibacter sedentarius
TCACAAAATCAACCGGCTCGACGAATTGCTTCCTTGGAATTGGACACCAGCACCGCCCGAAGATTGCAAGGCGGCCTAAACCGGGCGGTTACTTTCGACACGCGCCCTGACCAATCCACTTCGCCTGACTGGTGGCGCTTTGGTGTCAGCCCCAGGAAAGCGCCCACATCGGACGTCCGGCTGAACCGGTTCGGATCATCGACCAGCGCGATGAAGCTGAGCGCGTTGACCGGGCCAACACCGGGGATTGTCATCAGACGGCGCGCCACAGGATGTGTCTTGGCCCTCCGCTTAACGGCCTTGTTCAGATCGTCGGCCGCCTCGCACAACGTCGCATGGGCGGCAATGAAACCATCGGCAATAACGCGCAATACCGGATCGGTTTCTCCCGCCGCCGCCAGTTGATCGCGGAACCCTTGACGTTGGCGGCCCAGACCAATTCCGGTCATGCGAATACCGAAGGTCTTCAGGACCCCTCGAATGTGTCCCTCCAGATCCTTGCGCAAACGGATCAGCCGTTCTCGCGCACTCACGAGGCTGCGCAAACGATCCGCGTCCTCGCTGCGGATGTGAACCGGCGTGAACCAGCCTGTGCGTGCAAGCTGCGCCAGCCCCTCCGCATCAGCGGCGTCGGACTTGTTGAGCCGCGCCGACAAGGCCTTGTGCGCCTTGCGCGCATCGATGCAGGTGGCCGGAAGACCAAGCCGCGCGAGCCCGCGTTGCAGCCAGATCGAGAGCATTCCGCTTTCATGCACGATCCGGTGCGGTGTCAGCGACCGCACGCGCAACCAGCCCGCCACACCCTCGGGATCGGCAGGGCAAGCCCCGCGCGCGACGGTCTTGCCATCCTTGTCCACCACGCAGACTGAAATCTCTTTCAGCGACACATCCAAACCGGCATAATGTTCCATAGGTCGTTCTCCTCACGGCATTTATCCATGAGGCCAATATACCGGACCTCGTTCGCCACCCGGAGAGCGACCGCCGCAATCACACCATGTCGTTTACGCCGGTGACCAAAACGTATGAGTTCGGGCAGTTTTCTGATCAGTCTGCATCAACGTCTATTAGGCTGGAGATTTCCGCTGAAATACTGGTTAGCTGTGCGGCGAAAGCCTTGTCTGCATTTCCAGTAGCAGGATCAAACGAAACGCCATTGTGGATACCAAGTGGGGCATCATCGATGGCAGAAATCATCAGCGAGCCTGCCGAGCCTGCGCCAGTTGTACAATCGTGGCTGAACGACTGCTCTTCGGGGGAGAGTTCAATAACGGTGCAAGTACGCAAGCTGCGGCTTTCAGTACCCGGAACCCAAGTCGCCATGTAGATTGGTTCACCTAGAACAGGCTCCCGAACAAGCTTCCAGTAGATTGAAGTTGAGAACTTTGCACCACTATCGAGTTTTAGAAGAGCAAGCCCGCCATTCGCGGCCATCGTAACAAGAGAGAGATTGTGAAGTCCTCCTTCATCTGAGTATTGAGCAAAGCTAGGTGCTTGCGTGCCTACACGGTTGCTGTCGCAAAATCCGGCTGTGAGCAAGTGCTCTGGATCAACAGCTACCGCTGTGCAGTAACCATTGTCCTTACTCGGTGCTAAGAACTGAATTTGTACTGTTGCTTCAAAGGCTTTAAGTATGTCGTCTGGGGACGGCCCGGCCTTTGAGGGAAGTTGATCATCTTGTAGAGATGCAATCTTGCCGCCTGGGTCCGAGATGAAGCCAGCAGCAAGAAAGAAGCGTAGGTTCCTGATTGCTTCTTCTCGGCTGCTGTCTTCAATGGCTCCCAAAATCAATGATGTTTCGAACTCTAACCTCGCCAGGTTTTCGGCGGCAGTCTGCTTTGTCAGTTCTAAGTCTAGGTTGCCTTGGACCTTCGTTCTTTCAATTTCCAACGCACTGGCGGCATTTGTTTCAGATACCGTCTCGCTTGAGGAGCTGCTAATGGTTGCACCTATCCAGCCGCTTAGGGTCAGGACTCGTTCTCGTTTCATAGCCAGAACATGACGGTTGCGGCGAGAGCTATGGCTGAGCAGAAGACCCTGGGGCACCTATCATATCTGGTTGCGACACGGCGCCAGTCCTTGAGCCTGCCGAACATGATCTCGATCCGGTTGCGGCGTTTGTAGCGGCGTTTGTCATATTTAACGGGGATCTTGCGTTGTTTTCGACCGGGGATGCAGGGGCGTATCCCTTTGTCTTCCAACGCTTCTCTGAACCAATCGGCGTCATAGCCGCGATCTCCGAGCAACCAATCGACGTTCGGCAGGCTGCTGAGCAGCGCCTTCGCCCCGATGTAATCGCTGACTTGTCCGGCAGAGACGAAGAAGTTGATCGGGCGCCCCTGACTGTCGCAGATGGCATGCAGCTTCGTATTCATTCCGCCCTTGGTGCGACCGATCAGGCGGCCACGCCCCCCTTTTTCACGCCCAGGCTGGACGCGGTGCGATGGGCTTTCAGATAGGTCGCATCGATCATCACTGTCTTCTTCTCGCCGTGCTGAGCCGCCAGGCCAGCCATCATCTGCGCAAAGATGCCCTTATCGCTCCACCGCTTCCAACGGTTGTATAGCGTCTTATATGGACCATACTCTTTCGGCGCATCACGCCAGCGTAAGCCATTGCGATTTATAAAGATAATCCCACTCAGAACGCGCCGGTCGTCGACACGCGGCTTGCCGTGGGGCTTCGGGAAATAGGGCTCCAGACGCGCCATCTGTGCGTCGCTCAGCCAGAAGAGATCAGACATGTCACCGCTCGTTTTTCGAACGATGAATCATGCTGCGCGGACAAAATCAATGGGTCCTGACCCTAGGGGTCGCACGGTCTGGTGAAACACGTATCGCGCCGCCGCATTCGCTAGCGCATCCCCCTTGATGCCCTTGATAATTTGTAGGGCAAAATCCACCGCAGCGGCACCACCACAACAAGTGATGCGTGACTCATCGAATACGAACAGTTCCTCGCTGACCTCAACATTCGGATAGAGCTCTTTCATCGCATCGATATGTTCATAATGCACCGTTGCACGGCGCCCCCTGAGCAAACCCGCCTCAGCAAGGATGAACGCTCCGGTGTCCAGACCGCCCAGCGTGGCCCCCAGACCGGCCCAACGCCAGAGCGACGTGTGAAGCGGTGTCGCGTTGTAGGCCTCCGGTGCCCAACTGGAGGAGACAATCACAAAGTCTTTGTGCCCGTCCCGAACCTCAGCCAAGGACGCAGTATCGATGGTCATCCCGTTGCTGGCAGTGCAGGGTCCACCATTGAGGGAAGCAATTTGCCACTGGAACCGCGCTTTACCCTCAAGGTAATTCGCGGCGCGAAACGGGTCGATGAAACCGACTGTCGCCGCCATATTGAAATTCGGCGTCACCAGGACAAGAAGGTTCAGAGTGTTGTTTGGCTGAGGAGGCATAAGGCCATTCAGGTTAAGTGGATGACGGAAATGGTCAAGACTATCATTTCATCCACGGCCAACACTCTTTATTTGACATTGTTGTCAATGAGCGTTCAAAACTGACCCGGTTTCAGCGTTTGATTTTGACCCGTCGTTCAGAGGGCAAAGCCCCCAGGCGGGCCGCCCTCATATA
>NZ_SLZU01000063.1 GCF_004342065.1 Primorskyibacter sedentarius
CAGCCCGGCCACCAGCCTGGGATGCGTCGCCGGGCGCCCCTCCTTGGATGGAAAGAACCCGGCCCATTCCCGCTCGAACCACTCCCAGTCGATCAAGGCCGCGAGCTTCACGAGTTCGTGGCGCATGTCGATCATGTCGACCAGCCGAGGCCGCAGGAGATCGTCCTGTTGTGGTGCACGGTCGCGGTGTTTCATGGGGCGGGTCCAAAATTGCAGGGTTTCCAGTGGAATCCTATGAAACCATGCAGTTCAAAGCCAAAGAAATCAGCGCTTTATGACGCAAAATCAGCAGCTTGGACGTTGTTCAATGTGAACTACCGAGTTCTGCAACAACGCCGGGACGAGATGTGAACTTTGAGTATAGGATTTCTCTGTTACCTTGAAGAATGGCTGAGATAGATCTTTCTTTATTAGACAGGCAAGCATGCGAGTTTGTCAGAAAGTTCAAAGGAATATTCGCAAGCTCCTTTTGCCCGCCGAACAACGCGTACAAATCTAGCATTTGGCATTTTAGAAAATGCCAATAAAAAACCGCGTCGGACCTCAACAGGCATTTTTCGAACGAAATACAAAGATGAAAAGCCAAATCACGAAATTTCTCTTCATCAATTATTTCTACATCCTCGCTACTGTCCATAAGCAGGTAATATATATCCGAAAACACTTCGATCTGACCTTCTTCAATGCCTTTGGAAATTATGTCAGCGCAAGAATCATAAAACGATAAAGATAAATTTTCTGATACCACACCCGAGTTCAAGATAAAGTCGACACGGTAGCAGTCCCAAAAATTGAAGGATTTCATCTGGTCAAGGGTCGCTACGGCAAGAGTTCCGTTTGGCACTAAAATTTTTCTTCGCATAGCATGGAGTGCAGAATCATTGCTTAGATCCAATATTCTGAGGACGTCGGCGAGGCATATGTTTGTGTATGTTACGCACCATCCATCCGCGATCATTGGGACACTGTTTCCGTTTCGTTTTGTTATTGACAAAGCAATCACGTTTCATCACTTACTCAACCCCAAATAGGCGGCTGGATTTCTAGTAGCTTGAAAACGCTCTAAGTCAATTCGGCTTTTATCATGTTGATGTAAATTTTCAATTAATGAATAGTTGAACGACTACCGGCTGGCCCCGGCAGTATCGGCAGCGTGATTTTTCAGATACTGAAGTACGATCTCTTCGGTGAAGGCACCGTTGGTGGTTGAAAAGTACCCCCTAGATAATACAGGTGGCCGCAGAAATTTGGAACAGTCGTTAAGGTGGATCGGCATTGCCAACTTAACGGCACTGCACTGTAACGGTACCCAAGGGTGAATTTCTCCGGTGGTCAGTTCAAGCGCGTACCGGCGCCACAGATTGAAAGCATCTGACCTTGCATGCGGTATGACACGTCGGAGAGGCGGTAGCGGCGGGGTCTGAACATCGCGTTGGTTAGATCGTGGGCCGCGAGGAGCCTTTGCGTCTGCCGGATCGATTTAGACCGGCCCATTACCTATTTCCGTTTATGGATTGGCCGGTGCGAACGCTCGATGCGATTATTAAACCCTTTGTGTGCCTGATGATCAGCTTCAGGCGCAAGAGCCCGGATCGGTTTGATGTAACTGCGCAATTTGTCAGTTACGACGACACGGGGTTTGCCAAAACCGGCGGTCAGCCGCACGAGGAAACGCTTGGCAGCTTTGGCGTTTCGGCGCGGCTGCACAAGGATATCCAGCACGTCCCCGTTCGCATCCACCGCTCGCCACAGCCACTGCTTCACGTCGTTGATCGGAACGAGGACTTCGTCCAGATGCCTTGGCCTGCAGCGGTGGGACGGTCGAGTTTGATGCAATCGGCGAAATTTCGGCCAAATCGGTTCACCCAATCGCGCAGGGTTTCTCGGCTGACAGTTACACCGCGTTCAGCCAGCAGATCCTCTACGTCCGCCGTGCTGAGCGCGAAGCGATGTTTGGCCCATACGGCATAGGCCACGACTTCACAGGTGAAACGATAGCCCTTCAGGCGCGACAACTCAGCTGCTATCGGCATAACAAAGCGCTACTCGCGCCAAGGTGCGGTAGCAAGTTGGCAATGCCTGGCGAACTTGTGCCATGCTGCATTCTTCCATCCCTGAGAAAGGATCAGACCATCAACCCTTGGGATCAAACATAAATGAAATGTCGTAAATTTGTAGAACTTTAAAATACTCTTTAACTAAATTATGAGCTTATGAAGCTCTGACAATAGTATTGGAGTTGCGTATGCTACAAGTTTGGAAAACTGAGTTGCCCGCTGATAAAAGTAGTGAATCGGTCGTTCGTGGTTGGGCACTGGCTGAAACTGCAGACGAAGCGAAACGGTTACTTGGAGAGCAAGGCTTCACAGTTAAAAAAATGCCGGACCACCTTTGGATTGCAAGACAACGCGTAATATGGGAGAGGTGAATTGAGAGGTGGTCGCGGCAACTCAGGCCAGCGGTTAAGGTGGATCGCATGATGAAAGTGACGATCCTAAATGAAGAAACGAAAGAACCATTCACCCGAGTTTAAGGCCAAGGTTGCGCTTGAAGCGATCCGCGAGGAGATGACGCTTGCTGAACTTTCCAAGAAGTATGGCGTCCATCTGACCCAGATCGGAACTTGGAAACGGTCAGCGATAGATAACATGGCGACGGCGTTTACGCGCCGTGGCGGGGCTCTGGAACAGGTAAGCGCCGCGGACGTCGACAAGCTGCACTCGAAGATCGGCCAGTTGGTTGTGGAATGGGATTTTTTGGCCGAAGCCTCGCATCAGTTGCTCGGGACGTGAGGCAAAAATGGTGAACCGGGATCACAAGTTAAGCCTTCGTAAACAGTGCAAACTGTTGCAGCTGTCGCGATCGCGGCTTTACTATCAGCCCGTCGGTGAAAGCGTTGAGAACCTGCGGTTCATGAAAATAATCGACAAACAGTTTCTGGAAACACCTTGGTATGGGTCACGGCAACCTCTCGGGATATTCACTTCGTGAATACCCTGCCGGTCAGTGAATGGCCCGATACATGAAGCGGACGGATCACAAATGTGGCCGCCATCGTGTGCGCAGGTTAACGCGCCTTATGCGGTTGGTCCCGATTTACCAGGAACCGAATACCAGCAAGAAGCACCCGCAGCACAAGATCTGGCCATACCTGTTGAGGAGCGCAGTCATCGCCTGCCCGAACCAAGTCTGGTGCGCAGATATCACTCTGAGTAATTGATCATCCGCGCTCTCGGGCGGTGCATAGTTGCCGCATCAGAAAAAGGAGAGCTGTGATGAAACGCTATTTTGTTGGCCTTGATGTATCGAAGGATGAAACGGCGGTTTGCCTGCGTGATGATCGCGGTGACATCGTGACATCTTACAGGAAACCCACCGATCCGGATGTACTCTCACGCGCTTTGAGTGCGGAGATGGAGCATATCGTCTGTGTCGTCCTTGAGACCGGTGTTTTGAACCGCGCCGGGTTTGCCGGAGGCTGATTTGTCTTAGTTACGCGGCCATATCTGATCTTTTCAGAGCAGCATAGAAGTTTGCCTCTGCTTCG
>NZ_SLZU01000064.1 GCF_004342065.1 Primorskyibacter sedentarius
CGAAGCATTTGAGGCGTGGAAATCCGCGGCACATGCAGCTTGATCAACGAACGGCATGCCAACTTGCAAACTCGGTGAGTTAACGTGACGACGCCTTCTCTTCGGATGCGTATCACCTCGCAATGGCTGATCCCGTCGGCAATGCGGGGCGCAGACAGCGCTTACGTTCAATCTGAGCCTGCGGGAGGTCGAGGAGATGCTGCTCGAACGTGGCATCGACGTCTCCTATGAAACGGTTCGGCGCTGGACGGCCAAATTCGAGCCGCAGATCGCGAGGAACCTGCGGCGGCGCCAGCGCCGCTCCGGCGACATCTGGCATCTTGACGAAGTCGTGGTGAAGATTTCGGGAAAGACGTTCTGGCTCTGGCGCGCCGTTTATCAGCGCGGCGTCGTTCTGGACGAGATCCTCCAGTCCCGGCGGGACAAACGTGCCTCCAAACGGCTTCTGCGCAAGTTGATGAAGCGCGCGGGGTCTGTTCCCAAGCGTATTATCACGGACAAACTCCGCTCATTTGGCGCGGCCAAGCGCGAACTCCTGCTCCACTGGATCACTTATCGCATAAGGGGCTCAACAATCGTGCCGAGAACAGCCATTTGCCGTTCCGAAAGCGGGAGCGCGTGATGCAGGGTCATCGCTCTCCGGGCGGCCTGCAACGCTTTGTGTCCATCCATTCCGCCGTCCGCAATTGTTTCTCCGTTCCAACTCGCCGACGCGCCGCCCGAACCATTCGCTACCACCGGATGGAAGTTCTCTGCGCGTGGAAAGTAGCAGCCAGTATCGCCTAAGGCTGTCATCTACGGCCTTGACCGCCAACCCTTCGGTTAACGTGACAACACCATAAAAACTCCTGTAGCTTACCCGAACACCCCCAGCTTCTGCCCACTCCCTCGTCAAACGTCGTCTCGACAAAAATGCTTACACGCTTGGTGGGTCCCGCCTTGCTCCGAAACCTTTAACTACCACGACGACGAGCGTGTTTTTCCTACTCCCCTTATTCTATGAACGTGTCTCGGAGCACGTTCTTTTGTACTTTTCCCATTGTGTTGCGTGGCAGCGCCTCGACGACCCGATTTTGCCTGGGGTGTTTGAAGCGCGCGAGCTTTTCCGCTACCGCATCTTGCATCATCGCTTCGTCGACCGCCGCACCCGCTTCTAGGGTCAGGATGCATTGATTTTCGTCGCTCAGCGTGAATCACGGCTCGGAAAATGGAGCGGTGACATGAGCGACCTTTTCTGGCTGACCGACGCGCAGATGGCACGTCTGGAACCATTCTTTCCGAAATCACATGGCAAGCCTCGGGTCGATGATAAGCGTGTTTTGAGCGGGATTATCTTTATCAATCGCAATGGGTTACGATGGCGAAATGCTCCAGCAGCATACGGGCTACATAAGACGCTCTACAGCCGTTGGAAGCGCTGGAGCGAGAAAGGCATCTTCGCTCAGATGATGGTTGGCCTGGCCGCTGAGCACGGCGAACAGAAGACTGTGATGATCCCCTTTCATTGATTGCTTCGCAAACAACTGCCGGGCAATGGTCGCGACATACCTCAAGGCCCATCGAACAGCGACCAGCATGGCCGCCAAAAAGGGGGGCGCGGCTGTCTGATCGGCCGAACCAAAGGCGGCATGAACACCAAGTTGCATGCCATCTGCGACAGCCAGGGACGGCCGATTGACCTGTTTGTCACCGCTGGACAGGTCAGCGACTATATCGGCGCGCGGGTGCTGCTCAGTGGTTTGCCAAAGGTCGACTGGTTGCTCGGAGATCGCGGCTATGACGCAGACTGGTTCAGAGAAGCGTTGCAAGACAAAGGGATACGCGCCTGTATCCCTGGCAGAAAGCAACGCAAGACACCCGTCAAATACGACAAACGCCGTTACAAGCGGCGCAACCGCATCAAGATCATGTTCGGCAGGCTCAAGGATTGGCGGCGTGTCGCGACCCGATACGACAGATGCCCCAAGGTGTTCCTCTCGGCCATCACACTCGCTGCTCTCGTCATCTATTGGTTAGGAATCCTGACCCTAAGATCAGGCTTGGATTATGGCAGTTTATTTGAGACTGTGGCTCCTGAGCTTGAACCGGCTTGAGTTGCCATGTCTGATCCTCTACCAGAAGAAATTGGTGATGTGCTCTGGCAGGAGGCGTGCCGTCGGGCGGATGCAATTCGCAAGGTTCTCAAGTGTGGCGACTAGCAGACATCGGCGGCTGAGATTGCCTACGATCGAATGGGGGCCGCCGCAACAAATGCAGTTGATATAAAAAGTGAGGCGCCCTGAGTCTCATTCTTAACTGCCAAATCTTGTAGAAGCGGCCGAAATCTTGCAATTTACTGCTACGTCACAACGGCCTCTGAAAATACAGGTCAAATTCACGTCAAATTCTGATTGTTTAGGGTACAGTGACACCAGTTGCGCGTCTTTGCCGTATGCATCGACTTTCTGTCGAAGGACAATAAGCGAAGACCCGAAGCGGGTTGAAACGACCCACGGCACCCACCCCGAAATCAGTGATGGAAAGACGTGGAAGCGTGGATCCTGGAAACGGAACGCGGCTGCGACCTTACACTTGTTGCGGTTTCAAAGAGGCGATCAGGTGGTGTAGCAAAGCGGAAATCAACAGCCACAGTTGGCGTTTCTGGTTTTCAGCCGACGTCGTATCTGCGCACCATCAAGGACAACGATCAGTAACTCTGGAGCCGTATCTGCAATGGGGAGCGAGCTTTTCAGTAATACCGCAGCGTTACACCCACCGCGATGATCACCGCCCCATGGCAACGGATTTTCTTGTTCAGCTTGCGTGGCTGACCGGCTTGCCATATATCGCGAAACTCGGTAGTCTATTGGAACACCAGAGAGTCTGCCATGAGCGTTCAAAAGCAATCTGTCAGTTTCACCGAAACCGCCTACACCTTTGCGAGGGAACTGGTCGAAGCTGGCGAGTACCCCAATGTGAGTGCCGCGGTTTCGGGTGAATTGGCCAAGGCAAAGGCAGAGCGGGATCGTGAACAGTCTTTGCTCGAAGCAGAATTGAAACGCCGCATGGCCCTGCCTCTCGATCAATGGGAACCTGTCGGCAAAGCGACTGACGTCACTGCAGGCGCACGGGCACATCTTGCCGCGATGGCTCAAAAGACCTGATGCGCTTTGTCAGGCATCCGTTCTTCGAACGGGACCTTGTCGGTATCGGTGTTTGTCAAAGGAGTTGTCCGCCGATTTCATGCGGCGTCTCTGATTTCAGGGGCGCTGATTTCGGTTTCTGGGTTGAGCCAGACGGGTCCA
>NZ_SLZU01000065.1 GCF_004342065.1 Primorskyibacter sedentarius
GCAGAGGAGGCCTTCTATGCAAACTTGAACGCGGTCGAAAAAGTAGCCTAATCATTGAACCAGAAACTCTCCGGTAAACCCGGGGCGGTTCACACGTGCGGGGATCCAAAATCCGAACGACCGCGCCATGCAGTTGGGTTGTATCTTGGTCATAGACTTCATTCTCCGGCCGCTCGCACATTGCGTTGATCAACAACCCCAAGCCGTCTGCTGCAATCGTAAGAGTGTCGCCTGCGCCGACGTTATCATGGTTGGTGATGCGTCCATCTCGGGCGACTTCTACAAGGTCGCTTGCTGCGCCTTGGAATTGCGCGGCTGCTGAAAGCACTTTTTCCGTGTCATAATCTCCGTCAGTAGGGTGCCGCCTCTGAGCGGCGGTTTCGGTGTGATGGATCACTGCCCGGCCCGAACGGCGGGGCAGTGTCGCGTTTCAGTCGAATGGGATTTCCTCCTGCGAGGGCAGAGGGTCGGCGTCGTCTTCTTCCACGGGCCAGCCCGAAGAGGGCAGGGGATCAACGCCGGATGTTTCAATGACGTGGCGTGTGTCGCGGTGCCTTAGCTGGCCGAAATCGGTCGTATAGGTTTCGCGCATCTCGACACTGTAGCGGTGCGGGATATCCGGATCGGGCGTGAGGCAATATTGCTTTTTCGAGCCGCCCCGGCGCAGCCACATCGCGCAGGTCTCTTGGTTTCGCAGATACTCGATGCCCACAAGAAAATTGCGCTTGTCGGCGGCGGTAAGGTGCCGCCCCTCGATGTGCCTGACCAAGCGTTTCATGCTACATCCTCCTGCTGAATGATCTTGCCTGCCGTTCCGATGAACCGCCCGCCAGATCTGCTGGTCCAGCCCATCAGCAAAATGGTGCTGGGCGTCATCAGGTGAGGAAAGAGCGTTGCTTCGCCTTTGTCGTCGCAAACAAATGTCCAGCCTCCGGTTCCGTGATCATCGCGGTAGCGGATCGCCTCTTCCTGATTGTCAAAAAAGTGGATGCTGCGGCGGCTGCTATAGGGCGCATCTTCCGAGATGGTCGATGCCTCTGCTGCCCCAAGCTGGCGGTCCAACTCCGCCGCGCGCCATTTCGGAAAGGCGCGGGCCATATCGCCAAGGGTTTTGCAGCGATTGAAGATCGCCTGCTCTGTAGGGAGAAGGCAAGCTTAGTGCATGCGGCGAAACCTTCACACATCGGCAACGAGAGGTAAAACCAACTGGCAAAATTTTTTCCATTACAGTGCTGCCATGATTTCTCATTTAGGGCGGCAGCAACACTTACGACAGCGTACCGGCCCCGTACCGCTGGACGTCCATTTGCCAACAGGCCCTGCTGCCATCCTCGACGGCAAAAGACCGTGAAACCAAATTCCCGGACTTGCCGATACCATCTGCGGCGCGTTCGCGGCTTGGGTCGTAGAGAAGATCGACTCAACCGGTGGTGGCGCATTATTCGCCACTCGATACCGCAGTTTTGAAGGCTTGTGATGCTGAAGGGCGATGACCGTTATCGGCAGGAAAAACGCTCAGGCTGCTAGGGAATCGCTTTGGCTGCGCCAGCCGACGATCCTGAAAGCACCGCGGTAGGGAGGATTGTTGACCCGGACGTGCGGCATAAAGCGTGGGTACTCCGATGCGCAACGGCCACACCTCTCAGGAATCCAAAACTTTTCACGTGCCGCGTCAGGAAGGTGAAGTCAGCTAAACCAAAAGATTTTGCGGCGTCTCAGCTTGTTGGTTTGGCGAAATCTCCCACAAACAACCTCCGCGCCGACAACGCCGAGAAATACGCCTTTCACCATAGCGTTAGAGACATGTGTCACTCACGTCTTTGTGATGTTTTCGCCATGAGTTGCGTTGATTTTTCCCGAATTCAGACGGGCGTCGCCCGATCTGCATCGGCGTCTTCATCTCCGAACGTATCCAAACGGGTAGTTTTTTACCCGATTGTTCCCCTTGATCCGTGTACGGAGAGAATGCTTTAACGCTTTCTTAACGAGTGAATGCCGCAGATTTTTTCTGCCTATAGTTGTGTGAGTATGGCCATGCCTAAATCTGCCTTCGGCTTCCTGCTGTTTGTTGCGTCGTTGCTGGTATTTGGACATGCTGCACAAGCTCAGCAACGATGGATGTTCAACCCCAGCTTTGAGAGGTTCTCCAACGGGACCACTATCTATGAGGGTTGGCCTGTCGCGGAAGTACCGCCGAGCACTTACGTCATTGCGTCCGATGACTACTTTGCCGGCTGGAAGTCAACAAACGGGCAAATCGAAGCATGGGCCAGCGGCTTTCAGGGTGTACCTGCCAATGACCGTGATTATTTTGTAGAGTTGAACCCGTCAGAACCTGTCGGACTTTATCAGGAAGTCTGCCTATTCAACGGTGAAGAGTTGTCTTGGCTCTTTTACCATCGCGCCCGCAATAACACTGAGGCAGATGATCCTCAGACAGCGCTTTACGAGGTAACGGACCTCAACGGTAATCTCGTACAGTCTTTGGCCTCGCAGACCACATTTCAGGACACGAATACATGGGTCCGGAACGCAGGCGCTACTACTTACACAGGCCCGACGGGCTTTCACCGTCTGCAGTTCCGTTCGAATTCGAATGACTCACGCGGTAACTTTCTGGACAGCATCAGGATTAGGCTGCTTCCGGTCGTTTCGTTCAGAGACAATTCGCCGACATCCGGACCAGAAACGTCGTCTGCGAATGTGCCGCAGGTCGTCGTTTTCGGCGAAGTGCTTACACCCTTTACTGTCGAGATTCAGGTGACCGGCGGCACCGCGACCGAGGGGGTGGATTACGACCTGACCTCGACAACCGTGACGATCCCACCAGGAGAGTATGACGGGAACGACGCCGCGTCCTTCTTTTCGGTTCCTTTGACAATTTACACCGACGCCATCTCCGAACCTGACGAGACAATAGAATTGTCTTTGGGCGCCATCACTGCGGCAACGGATGCCGCGTTTGGGCAGAATGACTGTACCCCAGGTCTTACCCAGGCTCAGCACATCATCGAGGACGTGCCTCCGCCGGTGGCCGAAGACGATGATCTTGGCCCGGTCAACGGTCTGAGCGGTGGCGACACGGGCTCTGTTCTGGGCAATGACAGCCTGGACGGTGCGGCGCTTGCGGTGGACGGGTCCGGGGTTCC
>NZ_SLZU01000066.1 GCF_004342065.1 Primorskyibacter sedentarius
CCACAGAATACATCTCCCCACCCTCCGCTCAGCAGCTTCAGGTGTCAGACTGCGGAATTTTACTCCGCGACGGTCAGATCATCAGACCGTTTCTGTGGACATTTTGTCTCCGGGATTCACATCTGGCATCCCTCGGAACAGAACCGGTTCTTGCCATGCGCTTTGCCGTTGGATTTTGGCAAACGGGCCATCCAGGCGAAGAAACCCTTCTGCCGATCCATCGTAAGGGCGGTGACCGGAATGTCGCCGAAGTACTCCACGGCCAGCTTGCCGATCGCGTCGATATTGGCTTTCATGGAGGGCGAGGGATGGCGAACAAGCGCATGTTCCCATGATCGGGACAAAGACACCGGGGCCTGCACGAAAGCATCAAAATCCTCGATCCCCTCTTCGGCACGTAGCGTGCGACTTGCATTCCTGACATCGTCCCCATCGAGGGCATCCATCTCGACGTCGTTCAAGCGTTTCTTCAGCGATATCGCCTGGCGCCCAAAGTCAGGCGATAGCGCCTCGGGCAGTTGCGCGCCCACAACCTGACTGGCTTTGAAAAGCAGTGACTGGAGGCTCGACCAATCCTGCTGGCGCGCGGCGCGGCGCAGGGAGCGGTTTTCTTTCTCCAGTGCTTCGATCCGCGCGTCGAGTTGATAATCGTCAACCGGCTCTGCGGATGTTTGCTGTTCCAGAATGCGCGCCAGTTCGGCGCGCAGCATTTCGGTCAGCACGGTTTTGGCCTCGGCCTGGGACAATGTGCCTGTCTTAAATCCGTCCACGATCATCTTTTCCTCTCGCTCGTAGACCGTGAGCAGCGCGGCAGTGCGCTTCACGGCGTCGAGCGGGAGGTCGGTTCGCAACGACAGACAGAGAAAAAGTTTGGATGGGCGGTTTGATCCGGCACGCGGAAGCCGTTTGCGAAAGTAGAAGATTCGGCCACGACGCATGAGGTAGGGACCGGCCGAGTGAGGGAGTCGCGGGCGGGGCCCATAGCCCGGTTTTCGACAGGCATGTGTCACACCATGTGTCACAGCTTGCTGAGACTGTGACACTTCGCGTGTGTCAGGCAGGTCTTGCCCTTTGATTTCATTGTATTTTTCTGGATTCATGGCTGGGGTGGTAGGATGTCATGCTAAACCTTTGATTTTGCTTACTAATTTGTAAAATAAAAAAGATATGGGATCAAGATGATTTTTTTCCAACCCAGTTTGTATCTCGAACTAAGTTCTCTGCGAGTGGTTCACTTGGCGCAAATACGATGAATTGTGCATTGCCTTAACGCGATTGCGTAGGGGCCTTTCGTTGCCACCTTGTCTAACAAGCCGGTCCGCTGCTCGGCTTGATCCCTCACTTCGGTTCAGCTTGTCTGGCTTTCGTGCTGGGTATGAGGTTCGGCACTGCAGACCTCGCGCTCGGCGCAAAATCTCAAGGTGCAGGAACTCGGGCTGCAGACAAAGTGACGATTTGTTAATCGGTCAGCAATGCCGGCAAAAAGGAGAAAGACGTCATTGCTGTAGTGGCGCGCCAATAGCGGCTGCCATCCGTGCTATGGCGGAAAGCTGTGGGGCGTTTCGGCTCAAATAGTCCGGCCCGGAATAGCCCCACCAATCCCAGCATCCATTCGGATTTCCAGCAAACCAGTTGTACCAGGGCGAAGGTATCCTGACGGCCTGCGGGTAGAGCACGACGATCTTGTTTGCCTCGGCCCATTGGTTGTAGCCCGTCAACCGGGCATAGTTCTCACCGAGAACCTGTCGCCCCTGCTTGCAGCCGTGCAACGCGATGTGCAGGCGGCAGATTTCGCCCTCGGCGCAGTCAGCCGGAATATAGACGAAAGCAATAGAGTCCATGCCCGCGGCACCGTTAGTGTACTGGCCCTGATCAAAGGTCACGAAGCCTTCCGCTCTTGGCGCGACTGGACGTGACAAATCTGCGTACAGCTGGTTCAGAATGTCACCGGCCTGATCAAAATCACAATCAATCAGAAAATCGGGACGCGTCGCATCGCAGCTCACCGACCCCTGTTCGGTGACAAACCCGTGTCCCGCATCGACCTCGGTCACATAGGTCAGGTTTCCAGCTGTCACGCCCAGCAAGGCATATGTTTGACGCAATACGTCCATCGTTGATCGCGCCACAGTGTCATCAGCCTCGCCATGAAACAGATAAATTCTGTCAGGCGAGACATCCTGGATTGGATCTATAAGGTTCTCTGACGCCAGCGCCTCAATGGATTCAATGGAACTGTCCGGGTCAGGTCCGATAAAAAACGGATCCATGCACACATAAAGTGCGCGCCATAGCGAATGATCGGCGCAATCATATGGCCCACCCGCCACAATGCCCGCCCCCGATACGCGGCTCGAGAACGCGACCTGAAGCTGCACGGCCATAAACGCTCCGCTTGACAGCCCGGACACGGTTGTTGCTTTGGGGTCGAGATTCAGTGCGGGCAACGGCTCTGCGCCAGCAAGGCTGGGAAGAAATGCGCAAGCAAATGCAAGCCGGAGCCAATGTTGCATCGCCAAATCCTCCTGAAGGTGGGAAAAGGTGCCTTTCCACCAGATGATAACGGATAATATCACCCCGCGCCAATTCTCCTGCCTACAAAAGGCGGACCATCCAACAAATGCACAGTCAACGATGGTGGCAAGCACAAATGACGGGCAGTCACCGATCCCTTTTTCGGAGGAGCGTGTTTCAGGCTTGGGCTACCTGCGGGAAGGAAGACCCACAACCGCCGCTCTCTGAACCTCGCGACGCCGCGCTACTCCGTCACCATCGGTATGTCGCTTAGTTTTCTGCGGGCGCGAGCCTACCGTTGTGTTTCTCATCTTCCACTCCTCAAAGCCTACGGTGAGACAAATCCACTTTATGAATAAACTGCCGTGCTTGGACCCATAGGTGCTGACGTCAGACAGAACGTGACGCAAAGCGCCGTCAGCCGCATGATCAAGGGGCTGGAAGAGCATTTGGAACTACAGCTATTCGAGCGTGCTGGCAGGCAGATCGGCTTGACCGAGGACGGCGTTTACTACGCCGCGAAAATCTCCAAGGCGATGGATATCCTTGAGGTTGCCTCTCG
>NZ_SLZU01000067.1 GCF_004342065.1 Primorskyibacter sedentarius
CGCTCCGAGCGTCAGCTTTCGGGGATCAGCCCGCTTGATTGTGCGACTGCAGCAGAGCGGATGCTGCGCCTTGCATGAATGTCGACTTCGGGCTGCCTGCGGTCACCTGCGACGACGACGGCAACTGCCCAGGCCGGTGGTCACGACGTTGCAGTGCCGCAAGGCGGCAGGGAGCCCCAGACTCACCGATGCTGCGCTCTCTACGAATGTCCGTTATCACGAATGCGCGCCAAGACGTGACAAAGTCAAATGCAGTTTTGCCATGGGTTTGTGGCGCAAGATTTCTCAACGATTTCGATACTGCTGCTGTATGCGACTAAAACGAGCGATTTTGTCGCAATAGTTTTGGCATGGGGTTTTTGCCACGATTCATCAGTCGACAGGCGGCAGAACCCGGATAACCAACCGGATTAATTCAGCTCGGCGGCCAACGCCGGTCTTATTGAGGATCGAAGCAATCTGATTTTTGGTTGTGACGGGAGAGGTGTTCCGCATCTCGGCAATGTCATTGATGGGCATACCTTGTAAGATCAACTGACACACGTCGGCTTCAGCGGCGGTCAAGTCATACAAGGCAATAAAACGATCCATCTTGAGATAGGGGACACGCTCAGGGTCGATAATCGTAATCAAAGCGCCTTCAAGTGGACCGTCTAGTTCCGCCTTGCTGTCTTTAAGGGGCGCGACGTCGATCAACAAAGAAGCCTGCCCAGATGGGCGTTTCAGCGCAATCAGGCATTCGCTAACGCTATCTTCGCCTCGCACCGTACTTGCAGCTTTGGATACTGCGTCGCGTAACTCTGCATTCTGATCTGTATCATGGCATCGTAGCTGACCGTCGCCCGGCTTCGTCAAACCATCCTTCATCGAGAGAATGCGTTTCGCTTCTTCGTTCTCGACAATAATATCACCTGACGGAAGAGCTATGGCCAGACCAACCTTGACCCTATCAAGTGCTGTCAGGACCGCAGAATATCGCGATTTTAGTTGTGCGAAAGTCCTTCCGATCTCGACTGCTTTTGTTAGGTGCGGCAACAGAAAGCGGGTCCCGTCTAACGCACTTTGAGGAATCACACGAGCGTCTGCACTAAATGCAACACTCATGGCATCGAACCATACACTGTCTGAGTTCAGCCGTACACCTAGACGCCGACCAACCCCTAGCTTTTTGCGCAAGAAGGCATAATCCGCTCGTTGGTCTAGTTCTTCAGCGCTCGGCCCAATTGCCGTATCAGCCGTCGGTTTATGCGCAGGTTGGCGACTTAGAAAGTCCCAGTCAGGGTCTTGTAGGCGGCTAAGCCGCAATCCGTAATAGATGCCCCAAGGGCTGCGGACAAAATTCAGATAAGTTGAGTTGAGCATCTGCAGGTCTTTAGATGCCGGGTCTGGGCGGCGGATCAGCAATGCTATCGCCTTTGCATCTACGGCAGAAGCAACCGCATCAAGCGCGCGCCGCCAACGTCCAAGATTGACAGCGGCGTCATAGATGTCGGTCAGTGATGCATATCCTTCAGGTTTCACAACAAAGGTTAGCTTCCGCAGAAATGAAAAATTCCGCCACATGATCCAAACGGATCATGAAGTTACCTCAGTATACTGACATCTTTTTCCGAAAGGTCAGAATTTTCTAAAATATTTGGAGGAAAACAATGTTTCGCAAATTTTACATAGCTTTCACGGTCGCTGTCGTCACAGCAACAAGCGCAGAGGCGTGTCGCAGGTGCCAAAGTGATGCAGGCGTAATCCTTGACCTACCGTCGTGCGGATTCTGGCAGGACAAAGGGCAAGGTGACACGGCTACCTGCGAAGCCAATCGTCGTGCAGCTGAGGCTGACTCATTTAACTTGTGCGGTGCTGCCAGCAGACAAAGGAATGTTTTCATTGGTGGAAGGAACAACGACCTTCTTCGGATCGGCAAAAAGGGAGACTCAAACTGGAAAAACGCATTCTTCGTTAGAATCCAGGATGGCAAGAACTACTCATGTGGTGGGGATGTTCAGTCCGGCGACACCTTCACAGCAGTAATGCGGGGACGCCATCGAGATGTGCTGGACATATTCCGGTACAAAGGTGCCGACAGCTACATCAGAATAACAGACCGTATACATGACGGGCGGGGTCAAAGATATGTAGCAGGCGCCAACTACATTGCGCGCGTTTACGGCAATCACGGCGACATCGTGAAACTCTATGGATTTCAATCTAACGGGAATATTGTTCAGAAGGCGCGTTTAATTGCTGACGGGCGGGGACACGGGTTGACCCGGCTGTCAGAAACAGACGTTGGGATCACTTACGGCAGAAACAAAGACATCCGCGTTAGGTTCTGCTTTGACGGCACACGCTGGAAGACTGGCTACATCGGCATCGGCCATCCGTTCAAGCCCAACTGCGACACGCCTTTGAACTGGTGAATTTTCTAAAAGACATCTGACTTCGAGTGTCTGACGTCAGACACTTAGGGTTTTGAGAACGTCGTATTGCTATTCTTTATTAGTTGGAGGAACTGAGAAATGTTTATTCGAACAAGGCTAATACATGCGTCTGTCCTAAGTCTGCTCGCTATCATGTTCGCCACAAACGCCGTTTCGGCGAAACCTTGGGATATTCTTCCATCCTGGCCAATTTCGAACGTTGGCGATGCGATCCCGGATGAACTGATTAGCTACTGGGCAGGTGGGAAAAGCGATTCTACCCGGATTGGAGAACGCTGTAGTGGTATGCCAGGTCAGTATCGCTCGTTCCCTGCAAAAGCCCGTGTAAATCAGCAACTCGACCATCCTGAAGATCCAAACAAGAACTGCGGAGATGGCGATCAGACCGCCTACAATGGCTATTTGTGTGCAGTCGGATTTTTGGATGCTTGTCGAGCCGTTGCGGAAGCTCAAGATCAAACGGGGCGGTTCTTTCGGAGCCCACATCGTACCTGGGTATGGAATAACCTCTGCTTCAAAGAGAACATCGATGGGCTTTGTCAGGTTATTCTTTAGCGACGTGAGCAAGATCGGCCTCACCATCATGCGGTCATTTCAGCGGCATAGCTGTTCCACAGGCTGAACGCG
>NZ_SLZU01000068.1 GCF_004342065.1 Primorskyibacter sedentarius
AGCAGAGGAGGCCTTCTATGCAAACTTGAACGCGGTCGAAAAAGTAGCCTAATCATTGAACCAGAAACTCTCCGGTAAACCCGGGGCGGTTCAGAGAGCCTGTTTTCCGGGCCTGAAGCGCTGAAAGCCGTTAGCACGGAGGCGCGAGAAGAAATCCTTAGCATATTCCCGGAACTCGCTGATCAGCACTACTCCGCAAGATCTGCCCGTCTCATTCCGTCCAGACAGAAGCAAAAACAGTTTGTCGCGCGGCATCTGAAGAACGGAAAAGACTTGATCGGCACCCCGTTATAAGCCGGTAAAAAGTGCGGAACGAACGATCACAAACGCCGATTGCCAAATTGCTTGGTCAGCGCCACGATGCCCATCGTTCGCCATGTCGTGAGGATGTCTTAAAGGCGTACCTATCCAGAGGCCGAAAGCCGTTGCCCGGCTATGGTGCAACGCTCCGAAAACGGTGTCGCCTCACCCTGTGCGCTTTTTACATCCTGTGAACGATGCACACGGGAGTGTTAAACATGATTTCCAACGAGCATTGCGCGCCGAGCGGCAGGACGACGATGGTCGGGTCAAATTTGGCGCACAGGTCGGCCACGCACGAACCTTTAACGCCGCAGCCCGACTGCGGCCGCCGCTGGAGGATGATGCAGCGGCAACTCACGGGGCACTAGATCACGCGCCTACAGGTTCAGCCGATGGCGGCAATTTACGAAGCCGGTAGCTGTCCAGTGTTAGCGCCAAAAGGCGCGACGTCACGAGCCCGGACGGACAGCAACTACTTCAATCTCAACCGGCCAAGAGGGGTTAGCGAGGCCAGCCACGGCGAAAACTGATCGGGTCGGCAGTTCGGGCTGTTCTTCGGTGCCGAAATACTGCGTGTATCCCTCCGTGAAGCCTCCGAAATCCATACCCGCGCTTACCTCGGGCGCCACCAGATAGGCCTGCATCTTGACGGCATCGCCCATGTCAAGATCGAGTGCAGCGAGCTTCTCTTTGATCGACTCAAGCACGCTGGCAGTTTGGGTCGCGGTGTCGCCATAGCGTTCCGGTGATCCTTTGGTGGCCGCCTCATCGGCCACTTGCGGCACCGTGCCGCTGAGATAGACCAAGGTCGCGTCAGCCGGAACCTCCACTGCTTGCGGGATCGGGAAGTCGGAATCCGGCAAAGTGTGACGTACCACATCTGTTGCCTGCGCTAGGGCAATGCCTGCGGAACAGATCAACGCTGAGGAGAGTGCAGCGAGGTTTCTGTAGGTCATTCGTGATCCTCCGTATCCTGATTTGTCGGTGTGGCGGGGCGGGCATCTCCGACCGCCTCTATAGAGCCATCGGGCTGGTAATCGTTGCCCAAATTGGTCTGAAGGTAGTTTGTCAGCGCAACGACCTGTTCGTCGTCGAGAAAGTGACCAAGGCTTGGCATGCCCGCCTGGCCGTTGACGATGATGTAGATCGCGTAACCGGAGAATTCGAGATTTGCGTTGGCCTGCAATGCCGGGTACTCCCCAGCGCCAACTGCACCGGAACCGTCCGTCATGTGGCATCCGGCGCAAAGCGTCTGGTCAAGTTCTTCGCCGTCTGTACTGGTGTAACCATCGGTCCAGCCCGCCCCGGCGTCGGCCATTTCAGTGATCTCGACTTCTTCGGGTTTGGCATCTTCCTAAGCTGTCTGATCGTTCTGATCGGTGCTCTGCGCGTGCAAGGGAGCGACAGAAATCGTACCGACAATGAGAGCTGTGATTATCGTATTCTTCATGGCGTCACCCGTTGATGATTTTGTCATGCAGACGCGAGATTGCGTCAAGCGAAGAGAGGATCGCGCCTTCCTGCCATGCAGGCAGATAGGAAAGATGCTCACCGGCGCAGACCACGCGGTTGTCGATCTTGATCGCATCCTCGTAATTGTCGCGGTTCTCCTAGATTCCTGAACAGCCGAGCACCCAAGGCACCTTGTGCCAGGCGACGCTGACCCCGGTCTTGAATTCCTCGCGGTATTGCGGATGGATCCGTTCGCCCTGTCTGAGCGCCCATTCAAGGCGTTCTTCGGGCTGCATGGCATTGAATTTTTAAGAATTGGCCCCGCGCCAGGTATACCCGCCCAGCAAGACGCCGGGCCCGTCTGAGAAATAGCCCGTCGAGTGATAGCTGATCTGTGAGATGGCCTGATTGGTATAGCTGATGCCACCGTAAATCTGCTCGTCCTGCTCCCAGAACCGGCGCTTGAACTCTAGGCCCCATTTGGTTGACCCGTTATATGGCATCGAACTGATCTTATTGGAGAGATCACCGGATAGGTTATGATCAATCTGGCTCAGGATCGAAAACGGGATGGTACAGACACAGTAATCGGCAGTGCTGGTTTGCGCCTCACCGCCACCGGCGGCATCTTCCCAAGTGACGGTGACGCCATCCTCATCCTGCTGTAGCGAGGCAACCTTGGCGTTATAGGTAATCAGATCGCCGACCTCGCGTTCGAAACCCTGTGCGATGCCGTCCATGCCACCAACTGGTTGGAACATTGGCGCCTGATGGTCGAGCGTCTCATGGGTGGCCAGATATTCCCAAAGCCGCGTTTGCAGCACTTGCTGCGGATCGAGAAGATCCGACGGCTCGGGCGCTGCGCCAATTCCACCGCCGGGCGACTTCTCGAAGCCACGGAAATCGCTGACCTCAAGACTTTTTCTTTATTCATTCTGCTCATTAAGCACGCCGAAACTGCGCAGGCTCTCAATCAGGACTTCTCTGTCTTCGGCCGTCACCGTTTCGTCTAGCTTGCCCTAATCGACGGCTGTTGATTGTCACTGAGAACTGATCCGGCATGCCCGTAAATTGTCACTGAGAATTGACCCATGTGAACACACTTCCGGTGTTTGTCAAAGGAGTTGTCCGCCGATTTCATGCGGCGTCTCTGATTTCAGGGGCGCTGATTTCGGTTTCTGGGTTGAGCCAGACGGGTCCA
>NZ_SLZU01000069.1 GCF_004342065.1 Primorskyibacter sedentarius
TGTGAATCGGCATGCGAAGTTGACCCACTTGGGTGGGTTATGAGCGAGTAAAATTGACCCACCTGCCACGTTAGCATCCGCGCAGAATAGCGCGGAGGAAAGAGCAGGTGATATTGATGGAAAGTGTATCGAAGATCAGACTTTGGATTTTGCAGGAGGGTCGCAGCATCCGGTCTGTGGCGCGGGCAACCGGTTTGTCGCGCAACACGATCAAGAAGTATCTGAAGGACGACAACCCGCCAAGCTATCAGCGGCAAGCACCACCGGCTCGTCATAAGCTTTGTGATGGATTTGACACGCGGCTTCAGGAGCTCTTCGAGCAGGATCAAAAGCGTCCGCGCCGGGAGCGGCGAACGGCCGCGAGGCTTTATGAGCAGCTTGTGTCGGAAGGGTATACCGGGTCCTATTCGCCGGTTCAGCGTTTCGTCCGAGACCTCAAGCGCACCGATGCCGGATCGGGAGAGGCGTTCATCCCCCTGCATTTTGCTGCCGGTGATGCCCTCCAGTTTGACTGGAGCGAAGAGCGCATTGTCCTGGGCGGTGTCGAGCAGAAGGTGAAGGTTGCCCACTTCCGCCTGTGCCACAGTCGCAAGCCCTTTGTCGTCGCCTATCCCGGCGAGAGCCAGGAGATGGTGCTGGATGCTTTTGTGCGGGCGCTGTCCGTCTACGGCGGGGTTCCGCGACGGGTGATTATCGACAATCCCAAAACGATGGTGACCTATGTCTCCCGCTCGAAGGACCGGGTGTTCCATCCGCGGTTCCTGGCATTGATGAACCACTATGTCATGGAACCGGTTGCCTGCACCCCCGCGTCGGGTTGGGAGAAGGGACAGGTCGAGAACCAGGTCCAGTTTTTACGAGGCCGCTTGTTTGTTCCCATGCCAGCCTTCGATGATCTGGATGGGCTGAACGACTGGTTGCGCCTGCGCTGCGAGGAGCTGGCAAATCGCGCCCATCCTGAATACTCCGCCCGCACGATTGCAGAGGTTTTTGAAGATGAGCGTGCCGAGCTGCGCCCCCTGGGGCGGGCTTTTGACGGCTACGTGGAGAAGACGCTGCGTGTCCGCTCCACCTGCCTGGTTCAATATGCCAGCAATCGCTACAGCGTGCCTTCCCGGTTTGCAGGCCAACATGTCTCCCTGCGCGCCTATGCGGGCCGGATCGTGCTGGTGTCAGGCCAGGACGTCATTGCCGAGCACAAGCGCCGCTTCACCCGCAACGTCAGCTACTTTGAACCGTGGCATTACGTTCCTCTGCTGGACCGCAAACCCGGCGCCTTGCGCAACGGGGCACCCTTCGTGGACTGGCAACTGCCCGATGCCATGCATCGGATCAGAGAACATTACATGGCCGGCAAAGGCGGGGATCGGGAGTTTGTCGACCTGCTCCTGCTGGCTCAGGATCACGGGATCGAGGTCGTCGAGATTGCGTGTGATCTGGCGGTGGAGCAAAACACCCTGCGCCTGCCGGCCATCGTCAATCTGATCAACCAGCTGGTCGAGCCGGTCATCACCCCCTTGGGCGAACCCTACACCTATCCGCAGCTGACCCTGCGCCCGGAAGCCGATTGCAAGCGCTATGAGGCATTGTACTCCGCCGAGGAGGCCGCCGCATGAACGCCCTCATCCATTGCCCGGCAGGCGCATCGCATGGCGATGCTGCCGAGAGGGGACCAACTGACCGCCCTGAGGCTGCATGGAATGGCAGCTTGCGCACATGATTTGCTGTCCGCGCGCAAGCCGCCAAGTCTGACCACTGCGATAAAACAACTGATCGACGCGGAGACTGTAGAGCGCCGGGTGCGCTCCATCCAGTATCAAATGCGGATCGCGAAGTTCCCGCATCACAAGGACTTCGCTACCTTCGATTACGGCGCAGCAGCCGTCACCAAAACCCAGATCGAGCCCTTCTGCTCGGGCCAGTTCACCGAAGAGGCACATAACCTCATCCTGGTGGGCGGAACCGGGACAGGCAAAACCCATATCGCGATCGCGCTTGGAGCCGCCCTGATCAACAACGGCAAGAAGGCCCGCTTCTTCAACGCGGTCGATCTGATCAATGCCCTGATCAAGGAACAGGCCGACGGCAACGCCGGGAAGATCATCCGGCAATTGTCAGCCCTGGATTGCGTCATCATCGACGAGTTGGGCTATATCCCGTTCCCGAAATCCGGCGGCGCATTGCTGTTCCACCTGATCAGCAAGCTCTACGAGAAAACCAGCGTCATCATCACCACCAACCTGGAGTTCGGGGAATGGGTCGCTGTCTTCGGCGATGCCAAGATGACAACCGCGCTCTTGGATCGCGTCATGCACCACTGCGCCATCATCGAGACCGGCAACAGGTCATACCGCTTCGCTCAGAGCAAAGGCCGCAGAGAAGAATAACCGCATCGCAAGCAAAGCCCCCAGGCGGACTCGCTATATGAGGGCGGCCCGCCTGGGGGCTTTGCCCTCTGAACGACGGGTCAAAATCAAACGCTGAAACCGGGTCAGTTTTGAACGCTCATTGACAAC
>NZ_SLZU01000070.1 GCF_004342065.1 Primorskyibacter sedentarius
GTCGCGGAGGATCCGGCCGGTGTAGCCCTTGAGCGTTCTCAAAGCCTTGCGCATCCTCTTGAACTGCCTTGCATGGGCGTACCGGCCGATCTTGGTGGCCAGCCGGGGCGCTTTCCGTGCATAGGATTGCCGCAGGTACAGGCCGCCTTCCCGCGCCAGGCAGACCAGCTTCGCCCGCGCCTTCTCGTAGAGCCGCGCGTCCGTCGGATGGGCGATGTTTTTCTCCATGACGGTCGTGTCCACCGCCACGCGCCTGAGGCTGTTGTCATCGACCGCGCCGACCGCGCGACCGGCCTTGATGGATTTCGTGAGCAACCACTCCGCCCCTTCCTCCCCGATCCGGTCCCGCCACCGGCTGAGCGACGACGGGTGGATCGGCGCCTGATGCTGAAAGAACGTCTCGTCGGTGAAGTGCTGGAAGTACGGGTTCTCGACCCAGTGGGCGATAACAGCATCGTCCGAGAGGCGGTGTACATGCTGCAGATACATCAGCCCGGCCACCAGCCTGGGATGCGTCGCCGGGCGCCCCTCCTTGGACGGAAAGAACCCGGCCCATTCCCGCTCGAACCACTCCCAGTCGATCAGGGCCGCGAGCTTCACCAGTTCGTGGCGCATGTCGATCATGTCGACCAGCCGAGGCCGCAGGAGATCGTCCTGTTGTGGTGCACGGTCGCGGTGTTTCATGGGGCGGGTCCGAAACTGCAGGGTTTCCAATGGAATCCTATGAAACCCTGCAGTTCAAAGCCAAAGAAATCAGCGCTTTATGACGCAAAATCAGCAGCTTGGACGTTGTTCAATGTGAACTAAAAAGGCTGAAAACTGGTCGAAAATCTAGGACCACCTCTGATCGGGATGGTCCTGCTTCTCCGCTTTCTGCCTCCAGTGCCGAGGACGAGACTTGAGGCTACCGACATCGAAGCAGCGACCGTCGTCCCACGCGTCACATTCAACTTGGCGGTTTCTCGCTTGTTAGGCTAGGTTTCTCACCGGATTTACTATCCATTAACCGGCCTTTCTGATGCTTCCCTTAGGCAATCTGAAGGAAGCATCAATGAGCAAATTTGCACAAAGTATTTTTGCAAACGGCAAAGCCGCTATTTGCCGCGAATGTGATGTACAAACCTTCGAAGTGAAGTGCGAAAAAGCCGCAGAAGTCGCGCAGGAGGCGGGATTTTCAAACTTCGCACAAGCTTTACGCGAACTTGGCCAAGGTGTGTCGTCTGAGCAACGGCCTCACAGATGATTTGTTTCTAGGTCAAATTAAATGTTCGACATTTAGGATGGCTTAACCAACCGATTGTCTCGTGTAGAAAAGAAACAACACGAGAAGGTTTGGGTAATGGACTTTAGAGAGATGCGCACAAGCCTATGGCTTTTCTCACTTCTTGCCGTCGCAGAGCGCGATGACGATGAACGAGGTAAGTTAGAGGCACTTGCGCGGGCCAAGCTGGAACTGCTTAGGCACCCTGAATTTATGACGCAATCAGAACTCGGGGTCTATGCTACATCGATGGTTATGGACGCGTTCAGTAGGCCACGACAAACTGCGCACACGCCGTCCAAGTGAAGCCTATCGCGTCGCTGCGGATCGGCTTGGTCTCCTTCGAGCAAGTATCTCGGTTACATTGAGCCAGCAATACGGGCGACGGCATCACCAGAACCTCGCGCGCAATGGTGCTGTGGTCGAGAGGCTCGGTAGTGAGCGGGCGGAACAGCCACAGGGCCAATGCCGCCCAGCCCAGATAGTAGGCCGTGAAGAGCACCGGCGCCTCGTCATAGCCACTCTCCAGCCCTAGTGCCGCGACCAACGAGTAGTATCCCTGGCTGGACACCAACCAAAGCACCGCCACGATCCCGACGGCCCGCGCCATCGTGATCAGCGGGTTGCCGTTTGGTGCGGCCCATGCGGAGGTTTCAGTCTGGGCGGGCAAAATCATCTTGTGGTCTCTTCCCCACATGGCACCGGGGCCTCTTTCAAATCAGCCTGATTGATGTCTCAAGGACGCGGCGGGCGATTGCTCGCATTACAAGTCACCTCTCGTTCAACGAGGGTGCAGCCGGTTTCCGCCGCGAGGCCGCCAAGAATCTGGTTCGAACCGGCTTCTTCGGCGTGATAATGGTAGGGCAGGCCCCCGGCAGCGTGTCCATGGCAGGCGTCAAACCCTTCCGGGGCCTGCCCATCCGCCAGCAGGTCGGCAATGATCGCATAGCCGTCCGTTGCGATGCCGATCTGGCGCCGCCGCTTCGCCGCGCCCCGGTTCATTTGAAGCCCGGCGGCGGTGTTGTCACGTTAACGGGCCTGAGGTTGCTGGTTCATTGATCTGGGCGTAGGCGGTGTTGATGCAGACACAGAAGATCAGTTACAAACGCCA
>NZ_SLZU01000071.1 GCF_004342065.1 Primorskyibacter sedentarius
CTCGAAGCGATAGCGGCAGGTCATCCAAACAACCGCATCGACGACCTGCTCCCCTGGAACTTCAAGCCGTCAAGCTGAAAGCCACGCGCTGCCCAAACAGCGATTACCCATGGAGAATGTCCGAAACAAGCAACTCAGTTTGATCGCTTCGATCCGGCAGCAAGGCGGGACCGCCGCAACAAATGCAGTTGATATGAAAAATGAGGCGCACTGAATCTCATCGTTAACTGCCAAATTTTTTAGAAACGGCCGCAATCTTGCAATTAAATGCTACGTAACACCTGTCCATTATAATATGAAACCCCAGTAACCGTTGTTTTGAGACGTCCCGACAAGTTTGTTTTCGCGGAATATCCAGAGATATCGGTAAGTATGATGGAATCTCAAAAAACCAAAACGGTAAACATATTCCAGCCGACTTGCTCTGAGGAAAGAGCATTCAGATTCACTGCAGTCGTCCATTAACTCGACAGGCGCACTAGGAAATGTCGGAAGCGGAGAAACAGAAGGGGTTCCTGAAATCACTCGAAATTTGTCATAGCTATATTCGTACAGCGTATAGTCGAATCCGAGGTTTTCTAGCTCTTGCACGATGACGTGGGCGTCTTCTCCGACAGGAAATTCGGAGTCTAAGGAAGATAGACAACCGTCAGGTCTAATATTGTTCCAAGATGCGAATATAAAAACGAATATTGCAATAGGAACTAAGATTATTGACATGCGCTTAAACGTCATGCGGCTTCCATTCCAGGTGTCGGTGACGCTCTTGGTCAACTCATTAAGTCTCTGACTATAAAGTGCCCGTCCGGTGAAGGCGCTCTGGCACGTTGCCTTCAATCGCGGTTATGCTGCTTGAGCAGCATAACGCCAGGGTGTCAGCTCGTCGAGGCGTGTGATCTTGTGGTCGGCGATTTGGCCCAGGACCCACGTTAACCAAGCCTGCGGATCGACTTTGTTCAGTTTGGCGGTTTCGATCAGGGTATATGCGATGGCCATGGCCTTACCGCCGCCTTGAGATCCTGCAAACATCCAGTTTTTGCGCCCGATTGCCACTGGCTTGACGGCTCGTTCGGCTGCGTTGTTATCGGGCATGCTGACTTTGGCGCTTCGATTTCGGCACCTGTCTCCATATGTCATGTTAAACAGGTTCTGCGGGATCGGGGCGTCGGAGTGCGAAGAAGCGGGCAGGCCGACTAGACAATGAGCTGTGAGCTCGTGTTGTTATCTGGCCGCCCCTGCGACCAGCCCGTCTGCGCCGCGAGCAACTTCTTGAGTTTGGCATTCTCCGCCTCAAGAAGCTTCAGCTTCTTCACGGCAGGTACTTCCATACCACCAAATTTGGATCGCCATTTGTAAAACGTGGCATCGCTGACACCGTGCTTGCGGCACAGCTCCTTCGCGCTAAGCCCAGCCTGATGCTCCTTCAATATCCCAATGATCTGTTCTTCGCTGAAACGGCTTCTCTTCATCGTCTGTCTCCTCAGTTGGAGAACAGGCTAACCAAAAACGCCGGACATTTCAGGGGAGCACGTCAGAAGGGATCGACCAAGCTCTTCATGGACGAGACCACCGCCCCGGTCCTTGACCCGGGCCGTGGCCGGACCAGGACCGGCTACCTCTGGGCCTTGGCGCGCGATGACCGTGGATGGGGCGGCGGTGACCCACCCGGCGTGGTCTTCACCTACCAGCCCAGCCGCGCAGGCGCGCATGCCGAGCAGATCCTGCAGGGCTTCGACGGCATCCTGCAGCTCGACGGCTACACCGGTTATGACCGGCTGACGCGCCCCTCCCGCAAAGGCGGCGCGCCGATTACGGTTGCCCATTGCTGGGC
>NZ_SLZU01000072.1 GCF_004342065.1 Primorskyibacter sedentarius
CACGTGGAAATAGCATTCACCGTCCGCCAGTATCGACGTCTCCACCGCATAAAAACGACCGAATAATTTGCGAAAACTTCCATTGGTCGGTGAGCGCAGCATCGGTCACCTTGGGTCACTGCCGACCTTGGATGCGGTGCAGCATTCCTCAAAGGCTCCATTACCTTCCCGTTGGAGACGGCTCATAAGAGACATTCACTGCCTACTTGAGATGCTGCGGCACAGCCCGCATTGCAGACCTTCACTGCAACCGCAAAATCAGTTGATGGCGGAACTCAGACTATGCGGACGAGGACGAAACCGCTCTCGCGGTATTGGTGCTTGTGGCCGGTGTTGGGCGTTGATGTGAGCGGCGTGGATTTTGTAAACTGACGAACCGGTCGGACGATTGGGACCAAACAACTTGCAACGTGAAATTGTCGATCTAAGCTTTGGGAAGAGAGTCTGCTATCCCGCAACCCAATTGAGAGACCTGAACAATCGCTCGGATAAGTGAAATTCATTACTCAAACGCGCACGCTAGCAGCACTGGCGTCGGCGAGTTCTTCGAAGTGGCGCTGTCTCCCGGGGAGGACCCAGCCGACTTCTTGGTGTCGACTTACAATCAAAACGGATCGGTAAACCTCGACATCCCGCTTACTGATCCGGGGATCACGGTGAGTTTCGACCCCGCCTCAGATGAGACGATTTACCTTATCTCCGGCGCGACATATGGATTCTTGCTGACTGATCCGAATGGTGGCGCAAACAACAACGAAGCCGTAGCGCTTACGGATGTCAGTGGCCCAACGAATGTCGTTATCAATTTTTACGACATTGGCGGTGGGACTACTGAAATAGTGGCGACGAACGGTGCCGCAGCTGGTGCGACATCAACCAACCTTGTCGGCAATTTCGGGTTTTCGATACAATTCAACCAGCCTGATCCTGACACTCCAGTTTTTGCAACAACGTCACCTGGGACAGCACAGGTAGTCTGTTTTACGACAGGAACGTTGATCGAAACTCCATCTGGTGATTTCCCTGTTGAAGAGCTGTCGGTTGGTGATCTGGTGACGACAGCTAATCGAGGCGCTCAGCCAGTTAGGATGATTGTAGCCCGCTGCCTCGGCTTCCCTGAAGATGACGCTGAACTGAAGCCCATTGAATTCAAACCCGGATCTTTGGGCAACGGTCTGCCGCGCCGAGCTTTGTGCGTCTCGCCGCAGCATCGCATTCTTCTTTGCAACAATGCAGCGCAGGAAGCCTTCGGATTAGGCGAATGCCTTGTGCCAGCAAAAGCGCTCACCCATCTACCAGGAATTCGTAAGAAAATCGGCTGCAGAAGCGTCACTTACTATCATTTGGTGTTTGACCAGCATGAAATCGTGTTCTCCGAAGGTGCGCCGACAGAAAGCATGTTTCTTGGGCCCATGGCTTGTCAAAGTCTTCCAAGCGAATGCCAGCGTGAACTGTCAATGATATTTCCGGACCACGATATTCGTTCACTGCAACCTGCACGGCCGCTTATTGGTGCTGGGAAAGCGCAAAGGTCAGTCTCGCGAGATGGTTTTCGGGAGCTATGAACAGTCAGTGATGTTGGAAGCTGCGTTCTCTGAACTGAAATATCGGGTTCTTCTTAAGTGCAAGTCGATCAGGTCAAATACGGCTGCCGCACAACGACCGACTACGTCCCTCTCGGATCAGCTCTCTTGATTGTGCGACTGCAGCAGAGCGGATGCTGCACCTGGCATGAATGTCGACTTCGGGCTGCCTGCGGTCACCTGCGA
>NZ_SLZU01000073.1 GCF_004342065.1 Primorskyibacter sedentarius
CGGGTCATTGCTGCGCAATACCCTGCCGGGCAGTGGATCAGCACGACATTCTCGGCCGCTTCGATGAACTCGCATCGATGCAGCTGCCGAACTGTTGCTTCGTTGATCTCACTGGACGCAAAATCGAAGCCAGTAAGGTCCTTATATGCCGGAAAGCGCGCCACTTTTGTGTGGTATGCAATGGACCGCACTTCACGTTCTGCGATCTCTGCCTTGAGGAGCTGCGACAGCATTGGTGTAGCAGCCTCGAATGCTGGGGCGCCCTGGGCGACCAGGTCTTCGACCGCATTTGCCATGCCATAGAGCTTGAGGCTGCGCAGCATGATCACGATCGAGGCTCCGGCTGGGTCATGACGCATGGCGCTTCTCCCCGGCCTGTCTCAGCCCGTCATAGCGGTCTACGTTGGCCTCTGGCGTTGTTTGCAATGCCAGTGCGTCCGGCGGATCGACCTCGGGATGGTCTGTTGGTTTGCGGTCGATCAGTCGATGCAGCAGGTTCAGAATGTGCGTCTTGGTGGGCACGCCCGCTTCCAAAGCCAGTTCCACCGCGCACAGTACGTCTGCCTCGTTGTGCTGAAGAACCAATGACAGAATATCGACCATTTCTCGGTCTCCGCCTTCTTTGCGTAGCATGTGATCCTGCAGTTGCCGGAAGGCATCCGGCATCTCCGTGAACGGCGCGCCATTGCGTAAGGCACCTGGTTTGCGTTGGAGCGAGGCCTTGTCCGCCATTGGTCCGAGGACAATGGACGAGCGCGAGATAGTGACGCCAATCATAGATGACTTTGCCGGGCTTGCGATGAGACCGCTCGATGATCCGCGTATGCTCGCAAACCGTTTGCCCTTCTGCGACAATCACCAAGCGTTCCGGGTAGACATGCAGGCTGACACGGCGGTTGGCAAAACTGGCGGGCACGCTGTAGCGATTGCGCTCGAAGGTAATCAGGCATGTTGATGACACGCGTTTGCTGTGTTCGATAAACCCGTCAAAGGCGGGTGGCAGCGCCATCAGCATGGGCTTCTCGGCCTCCCACACGACAGCGATGGAACCCGGCAAAGCCTTGTGCGGTGTCTCTGTCCAAAGGGCGATACAGCGCTCTTCAAACCATTGGTTCAACTCGTCCAGATCGGCAAAGACCGGCATGACCTGCCACATGCGGTGACGTGCATCCTGCACGTTCTTCTCGACCTGACCTTTCTCCCAACCCGCAGCCGGATTGCAGAACTTGGGTTCAAACACGTAGTGGCTGGCCATAGCCTTGAAGCGCGCATTGACGTCCCGCTGCTTGCCTTTGCCCACACGATCAACGGCGGTCTTCGCGTCCATTGTCCTCGGACCAACGGCGGACAATTCCCGCTGTCATAGATCCCGCGACCAGGCACGCCGCCAAACACACGGAAAGCGTGCCAGTGCGCGTCGAAGAGCATCCATTGACCGGCAGTGTATTTCCGCAGGAAATGTCACGAGAGGGACGTGTGTTTGCAGTGGGTAAGCGCGCACCAGGAACGCGCGGCTGTGTGACAGTTTGATATGCGCGACCTGAAGTTTGACCCTTTCACCACCGATATTGGCCCAGTCCTCGCTCCAGTCGAATTGGAAGGCTTCGCCGGGTTGGAATACCAAAGGCACATAGGTGCCGCGCCCCGTCGTCTGT
>NZ_SLZU01000074.1 GCF_004342065.1 Primorskyibacter sedentarius
ACCTTGGCACAGCGATACCGTGAGGGGGCGTCCACCCCATCGAGAGGGGTGGCCCCGGAACGGGCAAAAGCCACACGGCCACTGCAATCGGTGTGGAAGCAATCGAACATCACCGACGCAAAGTGCGCTTCTTCTCAACGGTGGAGCTGGTCAATGCGCTGGAACAAGAAAAGGCATTCGGCAAAGCTGGGAAACTGGCCGAGATGCTGACCAAGGTCGACTTGGTCATCTTGGACGAGCTTGGCTATCTGCCGTTCAGTTCGTCCGGAGGCGCGCTTCTCTTCCACCTGCTGAGTAAGCTCTATGAGCGCACCAGCGTGATCATAACCACCAACCTTAGCCTCTCAGAATGGGCACAGGTCTTCGGCGATGCAAAAATGACCACAGCACTCCTCGATAGGCTGACCCACCGCTGCCACATCCTCGAAACCGGTAACGACAGCTAACGCTTCAAAGCCAGTTCTGAGGCTGCAAAGAAAACAGGGAAGGAGACCAAAACATTGACCGCGTCATAGACCACGACGCATAATTGAGAGTGGGTCAATTCTCGGTGAAAATACCGGGTCAGTTCTCAGTGACAATCAACACCCTTTGACCACGACGCGCACGATCCAGCGCCGCGCGCCGGACGGGTCCACCACCAGATAAAGCCCCGAGCCGTCGCCATGTCGCCCCGGCCCGAGATTCTCCACCAGCTTCTTGGTCAGCTTTCCAGTCAGGGCCATGTCGATAGATACCACATTCCATACCACTCAAGGAAAGCATACGGACGGTATCGAAAGAAATCCAACGAAAAGCAGTAGCCGCGCAACCCCAACGGAACAAAGCAAAAGGGCCGCCAAAGACGACCCAGTCAAATCACGCAAAATGGTGGGGTGGCGGAGGGAATGACTCGCGCTTCAATTCGGCTGTTTTGGCAGTTCGGATCGAGTCTAGAAGTCACGAAAATCCCTTAAATCTTGAGAAAAGTGTCCGACCCCATGCCGATGGGGGCCGCTCCGTCCCGAACGTTCCGACGCCGCTTCTAAGGCCTGCACCAATTCACGCCCTCTCCGCCTGTTTCGAACATAGCCTCCGAGCACGCAACCTACCGACTTGAATAGTTTTTCTTCTCACGCATTCGTTCTCTTGCGACCGAAGTAAGTTGCGCAAAAGGAGATGAAAATGAGCGAAGTATGTGTGAATCAGAAAGAACTGGCGGCCCGCTGGAAGATCAGCCACCGAACACTTGAGCGCTGGCGTTGGGCCCAGGAAGGTCCGCGATACCTTAAGATCGGCGGCCGGGTGGTCTACAGGCTGTCCGATGTCGAGGCATTCGAACGTGAAGTCCAGAGTTTCCAGGACGAACAACCTGTTGAGGGCTGACCCAAGTGACCGGTAATCCCTTCTATTTTAAGAAGGATTTCCATGCCCTGGGCGATCACGTGTTGGAGGATTAGGCTGACGTGCTCCCCTGAAATGTCCGGCGTTTTTGGTTAGCCTGTTCTCCAACTGAGGAGACAGACGATGAAGAGAAGCCGTTTCAGCGAAGAACA
>NZ_SLZU01000075.1 GCF_004342065.1 Primorskyibacter sedentarius
GGCTGCGGTCATCTGCTGGCTTGCGGCCCACCTGAAGTCGCCGACAACGCGAATTCCTGTCGCTCAGGCGGTCTGAAGGCGTTGTTCAAAGCCGATTCGATAGTCGCCAGCTCAGCACCTTGCGACTGTGCCAATCCATGATGGTGACAAGGTACAAGAACCCGCGCCGCATCGGAATGTAGGTTCTTTAATTGATCATCTGCGCTCGTTGATTTTGTCACGTGTACCTGCCACCTGCAAGGTTCTTTTCGAAGTCATCCCATTTGGTGCTTCATCTCGGCATCCAAGGCGTCGACGTCCCGAAGGTGATATTCGCGATGCATAGAGTTCACATGTAGATCGCTCGGGTTTTGTCGATTGCCTGCCGCTGTGGTCGGTACGGCAACTTTATGCGAGCGCCGTTATTGCGGCTCGCGTGGTTTTCTCAAGCTTCCTTCATTTCAAATTCTGTTCCATCCTTCCAGATAGCATGCATGATCACGGATAGTTTTCGGGCCAAGGCCACAACGGCCTTCTTGTGGCTCGTGCGCTTTTTCAGAGCCATCGCCCAATCTTTGAGGGGCTGACCCGGACCGGATTTCACGCGACAAAGCAGGCTATTGGCTGCCTCATACAGAACCGTGCGCAACATGCGGTCACCACGCTTTGATATTCGCCCGCCGAAGTCCATGTCGCCAGATTGATACCGCCTGGATGTCAGGCCGATATAGGCGCCGACAGATCGCGACCGATTGAAGCGTTCCGGCGTGTCGATCGTCGCCACAAATGTGACGGCACTGACGGCTCCGACGCCCGGGATTGTCATCAGCCTGCGGCAGGCTTCATCATTGCGCGAATGACGGGTCATCTCTTTGGTCAGAACCGCGGCCTGACGAAGCGCTTCTGTCCGCAACTTCAGCAACGGTTCGATGACTCCAGCCAGAACGGTCTGACCTTCCAGAATTTTCCGGACCCGCTGCTCATAGGTTTGCAGATGCTTTGGCAATCTGATCCCAAAACTGGCCAGTAACCCGCGTATCGTGTTTTCCGTATTCATTCGCATCTTGATGGCGACTTCCCGGGCGCGCAATAGGGCGCGGCGTTCCTGGGCAAGGCGGCTCTTGACCTCGATCTTCTTGAAAAACCCCGTCCGGGCCAGCTCCGACAGCATGGCAGCGTCATTCTCGTCAGTCTTGTTGTGCATCTGGCTCAGAACCGCGTGGGCTTGACGTGCATCAATACAAACCATTGGAAGCCCGCGCTGGCTCAACTCGTCATACAGCCAATTCGCCATCCGCCCGGTCTCCCCCTGTGTCAGGGAATTTGTTCGCTGCTCTACTTTTCCTCTTTTTTTCAGGTGGGCGGGATAGGACGATGACTTGGGATATTCACCGGAGCGTAAGGCTGCTGTGCTGAAGCGGACGCTGCCGCCGCACAACATGGCCATTCGGCAGCTTTCGCAGGAAGAAGGGATATCGGAGGGAACGCTGCATAATTGGCGTGCCCAGGCGCGTGGCAAGGGTCAGCTTCTGCCAGACGCTGA
>NZ_SLZU01000076.1 GCF_004342065.1 Primorskyibacter sedentarius
CAGAACTGCGTGCATTGCAAGACCTGCGACATCAAGGATCCGGCGCAGAACATCACATGGACCACGCCGCAGGGCGGGGACGGACCAAACTATCCAAACATGTAAACGAATGCGCCACGACCCGCACTTCTGACAATGACAAAGCAAGGACAATGGAATCCAGCCATCTGATTTGATTGCACGCGTGGGTGGGAAACCCTCCTGTCCGATTTGTTGATAATCGCCGAGGCCAGTATCGAAGCCGGTGCCGAGTGTGCAAACGATCAAATGACTCGATATCACCCAACCTGCATATGCTCCTTCGTCGAAAGAGGCAAAAGACATGGATCCGCTCCAGTCTGCCTGCGGTCACTTGCGACGACGACGGCAACTGCCCGTTTGGGTGGTCAGGGCGCCGGAGTGCTGCAAGGCGGCTGATGGCCTATTTGCAATGCCAAATGGCAAAGCCGAGCGTTCAAATGTATCCTCTTCCGTAGCACCGATTACAAGATCGCCAACCTGTCCGTCCGCAGTATTCGCCGCGCCCATCGCACACATGGCATTTAGTCCGTGTTGTTTCTGCCTCAACTAAAGCTGACCGATCATAAATTTCCCGAATTCTTTTGACTTGAGCGCTATCCCTTAGCTTCTGATGGTCCAATTTCTCTCTCGCACAGGCTTCGACATATCGCTTGCGCAAAAGTTTCAAAGCATTGGTTCGTTCTGGTTCTGCGAAATTCAAGGAGACGTAGTCGCTCAAAATCAGTAAATGCTTTGAACTATATTCGGTAGACATTCCGAGCCTCCGTCTTCGCACGTGGACCTTGTTTACGATGCCTGTTGAACTCTATTACTAACGGCAAATTCAAACGAAACGTCAGCAACGTACGAAGTCTAATTAAATTTGCCTCGCCAATAGTAGCATATTATGGCGTACATCCTAACGGCAGAGTAGTTCGCTGTGCCGTTGTTCGACCTACGGAAATGCTGCGCGATCAGCGAACGGCTGCAATGCCTACGCTGCGTCGCGGCGTTCTACCGGGTTTGCGCGACAATCAGGTGTGCTTTGCAAGTTTCTGCAAAGACCGCTATCTGCGCATCGCTGCCGGTCGCGCGGCCTGCAGCATCATCGATTACTGCATCAGGTGGTCGAGCGTCTGCTTCCGGCAAGTTGGCTTCGGCTTCTCGCACATGCGGCATGGATGTCGCCGCGCCAGGCACGAAGGTCTCGAAAGGGCTGCCTGCGGTCACCTGCGACGACGACGGCAACTGCCCAGGCCGGTGGTCACGACGTTGCAGTGCCGCAAGGCGGCAGGGAGCCCAGATTGACTTATGCTGCAATGCACATGAATGGCCGCTTCCACTGAAGTATGAATTGGCCTAGTACAGTTGCGAAATGATACGCCGAATAGCAACTTACACTGCCGCCTTCCTAGGCGCATTCACGGTCTGGATCAGCCTAGCACTGGTCGAAGCAATTAATCCGTTTCTGCCATACCAGTATCCGAGTCTAGCATTGTTTATGGGTTTGGGTTTTCCCGG
>NZ_SLZU01000077.1 GCF_004342065.1 Primorskyibacter sedentarius
GTTTGTCAAAGGAGTTGTCCGCCGATTTCATGCGGCGTCTCTGATTTCAGGGGCGCTGATTTCGGTTTCTGGGTTGAGCCAGACGGGTCCAGCCGGTTGCCAGTTGCGGGTTTTGCCTGACCAGCGCTCTGGGTTCTGCGCCCGCGCATTCGCATAGAGACTGGCTCGGCTGGCCAGTGTTGCGCTGTCATATCCAGTATGGCGCGCATTTGGTGTGACAAAGCGGATAGCGCTGTGCAGGTGCTCGCTGTTATACCAACTGGCGAAGGATTTCACCCAAGTCTGCGCATCGGCCTTGGTGGCAAAGCCCTTGGTCGGCCAGTTCGGGCGGTATTTGCAGGTTCGGAACAGGGCTTCGGAGAACGGGTTATCATTGCTGACGCGCGGGCGGCTGTAGGACGCCGTGATACCCAGCTTTTCCATTGTCACTTTCATCGTGGCACCCTTCATTGGGCTGCCATTGTCGGCGTGCAGCACCAAGGGGCGCGCAATGCAGCCCTCGGCCAGGACCGCCTGCCGGATCAGATTGGACGCCAGTTCCGCGCTCTCGCGCTCATGCACCTCCCAGCCGACGATCTTGCGGCTGAAGATGTCCACGATCAGATAGAGGTAGAAGAACATGCCCGCGACGGGCCCGGGTATCCAGGTGATGTCCCAGGTCCAGACCTCGCAGGGCGCGCTGGCCTTGTGGCTGGTGGGTGGTTTGCGCCGGACCGGGGGCTTTGCCCGGCCGCGGTGACGCTGTTGACCATTCGCGCGCAGAATGCGGTAGAAGCTGGATTCCGAGGCCAGATACCGCCCCTGATCGGCCAGCTTCGGCACGATCTGGCTTGGCGGCAGGCTGGCGAATTCCGCTGAGTTACAGGCTTCCAGCACAGCGGCGCGTTCAACCGCGCTCAGCTTGTTGGCCGGTTCAGGGCGCGGCACAAGGGGCCGCTGATCGGGATGAACCTGGCCGCCTTTGGTCCAGCGCCGCAGGGTCCGTTCGCTGACCTGCAACTCGAGACAGGCTATGGAGCGACGCGCGCCAGCGGTGACGGCTTCGTTGATCAGAGCAACTGCGGTTTGGCGATGTGGGGTGCTGATCATGCGTCCTCTCCGTCCCCCCAGATCGCCCATGCCTTTTTTCTGAGGATGAGCAGCGCGGCTGCTTCGGCCAGGGCCTTCTCCTTGCGCGCCAGTTCCCGCTCCAGATCTTTGACCCGCTTCTTCTCTTCCCTGGTCGCATGGCTCAGACGCGCTGTGCTCGCGCGATCCCAGTCATTCGCCTGTTCACAAGCGACGCGCCAGCTTCCGATCTGCATAGGATAAAGACCGCGTTTGCGGCAGTATTCCGCCAGATCGGCCTCGTTCAGCGCCGCCGTTTCCAAAACCGCCGCGAACTTATCACGGGACGACCAGCCCTCGGGGCCCGCGTCAGCGTCTGGCAGAAGCTGACCCTTGCCACGCGCCTGGGCACGCCAATTATGCAGCGTTCCCTCCGATATCCCTTCTTCCTGCGAAAGCTGCCG
>NZ_SLZU01000078.1 GCF_004342065.1 Primorskyibacter sedentarius
GAGAATGTCGTGCTGATCCACTGCCCGGCAGGGTATTGCGCAGCAATGACCCGTGTATGGACGCCCCCGGGGTTGCAAGTGATTTCTTTTGCTTTGGCACTGGCGATGCGGTCGAGTTCCTTCGTGTATCCGGCCTCTGGTTGCGACCTTCAACGCCGCGGGCCCTCATGGTGAGTTCGAGGAACAGGTCCAAAACGAGAGGCCGTAGTACAAGTTACTCGGGACATTACTGGTTTTCCCATTCCTGATCTCGTCGACGCTTTGCCATGACCTCCGTTCAGAACCACCACATCCCCAGCCTGCCGTCGCGCTCAGGCGTTGACAGGGGTCTCATAGACGCCGCCATGAGCCATCATGGCCCATGCCATCCGCGCCATCTTGTTTGCCAACGCGACAGCAACCAGCATCTTGGGTTTGCGCGCCAGCATGCGAGCAAGCCACGACCCTTCCGGTGCGGCTCCACGCCGCTGCGCCGCCTGGATGACCGACATGGCTCCGATGATCAGCAAGCGTCGCAGGTCACGTTGCCCCATCTTCGATATTTTACCGAGCCGCGTCCTGCCTCCGGTTGAATGCTGGCGCGGTGCCAGCCCAACCCAGGCCGCAAAGTCGCGTCCTTTGGAAAACATCTCCGGCGGTGCAGCCAGAACAGCGATTGACACCGCCGTCACCGGACCAATCCCCGGCATGGTCATCAGCCTTTTCGCAACATCGTTCTGCCGGGCAATTTGGCGGAGCTGTCGGGTCAGTTCATCAATGCGCTTGCTCAACTCAGCGATCAGATCGAAGAACATCTGGCAAAGGCCAGTCACTTCGGGCGGCAAATTTTCCGCATTTCCAGCCACCGCCTTTTCCAACCGTGGCAGATGCTGAGGGCCCTTTGGGGCGATAATTCCATACTCTGCCAGATGCCCTCGCAACGCGTTAATCGTCTGGGTCCGTTGTGCTGTCAGAAGATCACGCGTCTTCAAAACCATTGCCTGGCCTTGTTGCCCGGCGGTCTTGGTCGACACAAACCGCATGGTCGGTCGAGAAGCTGCCTCCGCGATAGCCTCGGCGTCGTTTGCATCGTTCTTTTGGCGCTTAACATAAGGCTTGACGTATTGCGGGGCGATCAGCCTGACATCGTGTCCCAGTTTTGAAATCTCCCGGCTCCAGTAATGCGCGCCTGCGCAAGCCTCCAAAGCAACGGTGCAAGGCTCGATCTGACTGAATAGCTCCAGTACCCGCCCTCGCGGCAACGCCCTACTGAAGACCTTCGATCCATCCCCGGCAGCGCCGTGAGCGTGAAACGAATTCTTGGCGATATCCAACCCTACAATGCTAACCTTTTCCATGGGCGCTTCCTCCTCGTAGCAAGTTTCGACACCGCTACCTTGGCACAGCGATACCGTGAGGGGGCGTCCACCCCATCGAGAGGGGTGGCCCCGGAACGGGCAAAAGCCACACGGCCACTGCAATCGGTGTG
>NZ_SLZU01000079.1 GCF_004342065.1 Primorskyibacter sedentarius
AGACATTGGGTTGGCAAACACCGGCAGAAGCTCTCGACCGGCTGCTCAAACAGGATACGATCGAAGCTGTTGCGACGACCGGTTGAATCCGCCCAATACCTGTCGATCAGGTACACCGAGCGCTTGACCGAGGCCGGGATCGACACGTCGGTCGGCAGCGTCGGGGATTGCTATGACTGTGAATGTGGTATTGCAGCTTGATGGCCTGACCCATGCTACGATTGACTTCGTGTCATTGCGTTGACGTGTCGACCATCAGGTTGCCCCGGCAGCGGGCGAGATGTGACCTCATAGGAGCCTGACGGTCGGCGTACCATCACAGTCCTGTCCTCTTCGATCGGTGCTTGGGCCATTCCAGCGAAAGGGCCTTTCATGGATCAGGTTATCATTGGCGTCGATACGCACAAATCCAACCACATTGCCGTCGCCATCGACGCTAACGGCACCCGTCTGGGGAGCACGAGTATTCCCACGACACGAAAAGGGTATCATGATCTTCAAGTCTGGGCCTCGCAGTTCGGTCATGTCAAAGCCTTTGGTATTGAAGGAACCGGCTCTTTTGGGGCGGGTCTGTCCAGAGATCTGCTGGCCAAGGGGCACAAGGTCCTCGACGTCATGCGCCCGCTCCGCCAACTGCGCTATCTTCATGGCAAATCAGACAGCCTGGATGCCGAGAGCGCGGCCAGGTCAGTCCTGAACGGGCAAGCCACAGCCTTAGCCAAGACACAGACAGGGTCATCGGAGATGATCCGCCACCTGAAGGTTGCGCGAGACAGCGCGGTAAAAGCCAGGTCTCAGGCGATGATCACGCTGAAAACACTGATCGTGAATGCGCCATCAGACCTTCGTGACGCACTCGACGGAATCAGAGGAAGGATCACTTTGGTGCGCCATGTTGCAGCCTTGAGGCCAAGCGAGATCACTTCCCCAATCGCATCCGCCAAAACAGCCATGCGAGCGATTGCACGACGCTGGCTTGCTCTGCATGCAGAAATCCAGTCACACGACCAAGAACTTGATCGGCTGGTCCGGAAAAAAAGCACCCGAGTTGATGGAATCGCATGGCATCTCCACAATGACCGTGGCCGAGATGCTGATCCTCGTGGGAGACAACCCCGAGCGCATCCATTCCGAAGCCGCCCTGGCCAAGCTCTGCGGTGTCTGCCCGATCCCGGCCTCAAGCGGCAGGACCAACACGATGCGATTGAACCGAGGTGGAAATCGACAAGCCAATGCCGCCATCTACCGTGTGGCCATTGTGCGCCTACGCGACGATGAGAGAACCAACGCCTATGCTGCTCGACGAACTTCGGAAGGCAAAACGCGGCGGGAAATCGTGCGTTGCATAAAGCGTTACATCGTGCGCGAAATCTACCGCGCTCTCTGCGCCTCACCCGACCTGGTTCCTGCCACTTGACAAATATAGGAGCATCAATGCTCTGGCCGAAA
>NZ_SLZU01000080.1 GCF_004342065.1 Primorskyibacter sedentarius
GGATAGTTTGGTCCGTCCCCGCCCTGCGGCGTGGTCCATGTGATGTTCTGCGCCGGATCCTTGATGTCGCAGGTCTTGCAATGCACGCAGTTCTGGAAGTTGATGACAAATTCCGGAGACCCGTTCGTTTCCACGAATTCGTAAACGCCCGCCGGACAATAGCGCGCGGATGGCCCGCCATAGGTGGCAAGGTCGACCTTCACCGGCACGTCCGGATCCTTCAGTTTCAGATGTGCAGGCTGGCTTTCATCATGGTTGGTGAAGGAAAAGCTGACATTGGTCAGCCGGTCAAAGCTGAGCTTGCCATCGGGCTTGGGATAATCGATGGGCGCGAATTTCGCGGCAGGGCCGGTTGCCTCTGCATCCGATTTGCCATGCGACATCGTGCCAAAGAGGGAGAAGCCGAGCGTGTTGGTCCACATGTCCAGCCCGCCCAACGCCAGCGACGCTGTGAGGCCCCATTTCGACCACATCGGTTTGACGTTGCGCACCTTTTTGAGGTCCTGACCAATCGCGCCCTCACGCACATCCGCCTCGTAATCGCTCAGCTCATCCGAGGCGCGACCGGCGCTAAGGGCTTCAAAGGCCGCCTCTGCCGCAGCCTTGCCGGACAGCATCGCGTTGTGGTTGCCCTTGATGCGCGGCACGTTGACCATGCCGACCGAGCAGCCCAGCAGCGCCACGCCGGGCGCCACCATCTTGGGCATCGACTGATACCCCCCTTCCGAGATTGCCCGCGCGCCATAAGCCACGCGTTTGCCGCCTTTCAGCAGGTCGGCGACCATGGGGTGATGCTTGAAACGCTGGAATTCCATATAGGGGAACAGATGCGGGTTCTGATAGTTCAGATGCACCACGAACCCGACATAGACCTGATTGTTATCAAGATGATAGATGAATGATCCACCGCCCGCGTTCTTGCCCAGCGGCCAGCCCATCGTATGGGTGACGCGGCCTTCGTGGTGCTTTTCCGGGTCGATCTCCCAGATCTCTTTCATGCCAAGACCGAATTTCTGCGGCTCCTTGCCTTGCGAGAGGTTGAACTTGGCAATCACCTCTTTCGCCAGCGACCCGCGCACGCCTTCGCCGAGGAAGACATACTTGCCGTGCAGCTCCATCCCCGGTTCGTAATTCGGGCCGGGCGTGCCATCGGCGTTCTTGCCGAACTCACCGGCCACGACACCCTTGACGCTGCCATCCTCGGCATAGACGACCTCGGAACAGGCCATGCCGGGGAAAATCTCGACACCCATTTCCTCGGCCTGTTCGGCCATCCAGCGACAGACATTGCCCATCGAGACGATGTAGTTGCCGTGATTGTTCATCAGCGGCGGCAT
>NZ_SLZU01000081.1 GCF_004342065.1 Primorskyibacter sedentarius
TTGAACCGCGCCGGGTTTGCCGGAGGCTGATTTGTCTTAGTTACGCGGCCATATCTGATCTTTTCAGAGCAGCATAGAAGTTTGCCTCTGCTTCGGCTGGCGGGATATTCCCGATGGGTTCCAGCAGGCGGCGGTTGTTGAACCATTCGACCCATTCGAGGGTTGCATATTCCACGGCATCGAAGCTGCGCCATGGACCTCGTCGGTGAATGACTTCTGCCTTGAACAACCCATTGATCGTTTCGGCCAGAGCGTTGTCGTAACTGTCGCCGACGCTGCCGACCGATGGGGCGATCTTCGCCTCTGCCAGGCGCTCGGTATACTTGATCGACAAATATTGAGAACCGCGATCCGAGTGGTGTACCAGCTTGTCCTGTGCTGGTCTGCGTTGATGAATAGCCTGTTCCAGAGCATCCAAGACAAATCCGGCAGAAGCCGTGCGACTGACGCGCCACCCGACAATGCGGCGGGCAAAGACGTCGATGACGAAGGCCACATACACAAACCCCTGCCACGTCGCGACATAGGTGAAGTCGCTCACCCAGAGTACGTTTGGCGCGGGCGCATGGAACTGGCGGTTTACCTTGTCCAATGGGCACGGCAGCGCCTTGTCCGGGATCGTCGTCTTCGGCTTCTTGCCGCGCACGACACCCTCAAGGCCCAAATCCTTCATCAAGCGTGCGACGGTGCAGCGCGCTATATCAAAGCCTTCTCGACGCATTTGATGCCAGACCTTTCGAACACCATAGACGCTAAGGTTCTCCTCAAAGACACGCTCAATCTCGGGCTTCAACTCTTCGTCACGCTTTGCGCGATCCGAAAGGCGTGAAGGGTCAGCGCGCTTGGCCAAATGATCATAGAACATGGCTGGGGCAATCGGCAGGACGCGGCAGATTGGCTCGACCCCATGATCACCCCGGTGATCTTCTATGAACCGGATCATCGTTTCATTGGGCGGTCGAGCTCCGCCTGGGCAAAATATGCGGACGCCTTGCGCAGGATCTCGTTGGCCTGCTTCAACTCGCGAACTTCGCGCTCGAGGGCCTTCATCTTCTCGGCCTGCTCGGTCGTGACGCCGCCACGCTGGCCGGTATCAACCTCGACCTTCTTGACCCATTCGTTCAGTGTTTGCGGCGCGCAGCCAATCTTCGATGAAATCGACATAATCGCCGACCAACGGCTCTCATGCTGCCCTGCGCCATCCAGCACCATCCGCACAGCACGTTCGCGCACTTCTGGTGAATACTTGTTCGTTGTCTTTGTCATGATGCTCCATCCTACTCATGAGTTGGAGCCTCCGGCAAACCCGGCGCGGTTCA
>NZ_SLZU01000082.1 GCF_004342065.1 Primorskyibacter sedentarius
TCGGTCATGCCGCTGCCCCGGACATCAGCACCTTGTAGCTGGCCGGGTCAGTCGTCTCGACCTGGGGCTTGGGCAGGTAGGGATAGATGTCCAGATCAAGCCGCGGTGGCCGTTTCTCGATCCGGCACAGGACCAGATGCTTGACTGCGTCGTAGCCGAGGGCCCCGAGATCGAGCGCCTGTTTGATAGCGCCATGGACATGGTGCATCTCGAAGGTCTCCAGCAGGCGCAGAACCTGGACGTACTCGCGCTTGCCCTTCTTTCCCATCCGCGCTTCCAGCAACCGGTGCAGGGTGGCGAACTCAGTGGGCAGGTCCCAGCCTTTGAGTGGTGCGGCCTGATCCAATGCCCCGACCTTTTGCTCCAGAAGAGGCAGGTAGTGCATCGGATCGAACACCATGTCGGCCTTCTCGTAGGACCGCCCCTCTCAGCGATTGCTTTGCAATCGCCTGCCGGGCAGTGGATGGCGGGCGATCACCTCTGCGCCGCAGCCCCCTCTCATTGATTGCTGTGCAATCAACTGCCGGGCAATGGATGACCACCTCATGGACGTCATGTCGGAGACATGCTTTCAGCATGATGCCCCGGACCTGAACCTCGTGGTGTGCGTAGGCGACCGGGACGGAATAATCGTTGTTGCGATAGCGGACCATGGAGATCGACGTCGCCCGTGTGCTGACCTTCTCGCAAGCATCGTAAGGCGTGGGCGGCAGTGCCATCAGCGCATCCAGGTCGCGCAACAGGCGTTCGCTGATCGGCTCTGAATGACCACGCACGGTGTCGTCCTGGCGCCGCAGGCATTGTTCTTCGAGCCGGGCATTCAGCTCATCGAAGCTGTTGAACCGGGGCGCGGGCACGAGAAAGTTCCGTCGCCCATAGCCGATTATGCCTTCGACGTTGCCTTTATCGTTGCCCTTTCCCGGCCGACCGAACTTGTCGTCGAACAGATAATGCGACTGCAACTCGGAAAAGATCCTGGTTCGCTCCCGCTTTCCATCACCGCAGATCTTGGCGACAGCGATCAAAGTGTTGTCATACAGGATGGACAACGGCACGCCGCCGAAGAATGCGAAGGCGGAGACATGCCCATCGCAGAACGCCTCGGTCGTCTCGGCAGGATAGGCCTTGATGAAGAACGCGTCCGAATGCGGCAACGCCATCGCAAAATAGTGCAGCTTGCACTCGACCCCGTCAATCACACCAAGCGTCTCGCCAAAATCCACCTGCGCGTGACCGGGCGCGTGCGACAGCGGGACGAACACTTCCT
>NZ_SLZU01000083.1 GCF_004342065.1 Primorskyibacter sedentarius
GTCGAACCCTGCGGGGAGGGGTTGGCTCCCCGCGCAGTCAGTTTTCTTACTCGATGATCTTCGAGACGACGCCGGAACCAACGGTGCGGCCGCCTTCGCGGATGGCGAAGCGCAGTTTTTCTTCCATCGCGATCGGGGCGATCAGTTCAACTTCGAACTTCAGGTTGTCGCCCGGCATCACCATCTCGGTGCCTTCGGGAAGAACAACCGTGCCGGTCACGTCCGTCGTACGGAAGTAGAACTGCGGGCGGTAGTTCGCGAAGAACGGCGTGTGACGGCCACCTTCGTCCTTGGTCAGAATATAGGCTTCTGCCTCGAACTTGGTGTGCGGCTTCACGGAACCCGGCTTACACAGAACCTGACCACGCTCAACGCCTTCACGGTCGATGCCGCGCAGCAGGGCGCCGATGTTGTCGCCTGCTTCACCACGATCCAGCAGCTTGCGGAACATTTCCACACCCGTGCAGGTCGTTTTCTTGGTGTCGCGGATACCAACGATTTCCAGTTCGTCGCCAACGTTCACAACGCCGCGCTCGACACGGCCGGTTACAACCGTACCACGGCCGGAAATCGAGAACACGTCCTCGATCGGCATCAGGAAGGGCTGGTCAACCGCACGTGCGGGCTGCGGGATGTACTCGTCCACAGCGGCCATCAGTTCCTTGATCTTGTCTTCGCCGATCGCTTCGTCGCGACCTTCCAGAGCGGCCAGGGCCGAACCTGCGATGATCGGGATATCGTCGCCCGGGTAGTCATAGGCAGACAGAAGCTCGCGGATTTCCATCTCGACCAGCTCAAGCAGCTCTTCGTCGTCGACCTGGTCAACCTTGTTCATGAACACGACCATGGCGGGGATACCAACCTGGCGGCCCAGCAGGATGTGCTCGCGCGTCTGCGGCATCGGGCCGTCAGCAGCGTTCACAACAAGGATCGCGCCGTCCATCTGCGCCGCACCGGTGATCATGTTCTTGACGTAGTCGGCGTGGCCGGGGCAGTCGACATGCGCGTAGTGACGGTTCTCGGTCTCGTACTCGACATGCGCGGTCGAGATCGTGATCCCGCGAGCCTTCTCTTCCGGCGCGCCGTCAATCTGGTCATAGGCCTTGAAATCGCCGAAATACTTCGTGATCGCAGCCGTCAGCGTCGTCTTGCCGTGGTCAACATGGCCAATCGTGCCAATGTTGCAATGCGGTTTAGAACGCTCAAACTTTTCCTTTGCCAT
>NZ_SLZU01000084.1 GCF_004342065.1 Primorskyibacter sedentarius
GAGGACATGGTGGCCTACCAGGAAGAGGTGCGCGACCCCAGCCGCGTGGCCGAGGTGCTCAACCGGGTGATCATGGAGGCGCATCGCGCATCGGGGCCTGCGCAGATCAACATCCCGCGCGATTTCTGGACCCAGGTGATTGATATCGAGCTGCCCACGATCCTCGAGTTCGAGCGCCCCTCGGGCGGCGAGAATGCCATCGACCGCGCGGCGCAGCTGCTCAGCGAGGCCGCGTTCCCGGTGATCCTGAACGGCGCGGGCGTGGTGCTGGCCGGGGCGATCCCGGCCTCGGCGCAGCTGGCAGAGCGGCTGACCGCCCCGGTCTGCTGCGGCTATCAGCACAACGATGCCTTCCCCGGCAACCACCCGCTGCATGTGGGCCCGCTGGGCTATAACGGGTCCAAGGCGGGGATGGAGCTGATCTCGAAGGCCGATGTGGTGCTGTGCCTTGGCACGCGGCTCAACCCGTTCTCGACCCTGCCGGGCTATGGCATCGACTACTGGCCGCGCGACGCGAAGATCATCCAGGTCGATATCAACCCCGCGCGGATCGGCCTGACCAAGAAAGTGTCCGTCGGCATCGTGGGGGATGCAAGGAAGGTGGCCGAGGGCATCCTTGCAAAACTGGCCGATCACGCCGGTGACAAGGGGCGCGAGGCGCGCAAGAACCTGGTCGGCGAGCTGAAGTCGAAATGGGCCCAGCAGCTGTCCTCGATGGATCACGAAGACGACGATCCGGGCACCGACTGGAACGAACGGGCGCGCGGCCGCCAGCCCGATCGCATGAGCCCGCGCCAGATGTGGCGGGCGATCCAGCAGGCGCTGCCGAAGGATGCGATTATCTCGTCCGATATCGGCAATAACTGCGCCATCGGCAATGCCTACCCGTCGTTCGAGCAGGGGCGCAAATACCTGGCGCCGGGCCTGTTCGGGCCGTGCGGCTATGCCTTCCCGGCCATCCTTGGCGCCAAGATCGGCTGCCCGGACGTGCCGGTGGTGGGCTTTGCGGGCGACGGTGCCTTCGGCATCTCGATGAACGAGATGAC
>NZ_SLZU01000085.1 GCF_004342065.1 Primorskyibacter sedentarius
TGGACCCGTCTGGCTCAACCCAGAAACCGAAATCAGCGCCCCTGAAATCAGAGACGCCGCATGAAATCGGCGGACAACTCCTTTGACAAACACCGCTCCGCGCTGATCGACGAGGTGGCCGAACTGCGGGAAACCACGCAGCGTCAGGAACACCTCCCTTTCGTGGTTTGAAAACAAACCACTGCCGGGCAGCGGATCGCTGAGATGCACCATGCGCCCTACGGTAAGAAGTCCGAAAAGCTGAATGGGGACGACCGGCAACTGGCCTTCGAGGATCTTGAGGTTGCCCTTGCTGAGGTCGAAGAGAAAAAATCGGAGCAGGCTCCCAGCAGCGACAAACCCAAGCGAAAAAAGGTCGCCAAGCGCAATCGTGGCAACCTGCCCGAGGGTCTGCCGCGCATCGAACAGGCGATCGAACCGGACAGCCTGGAGTGCCCGTGTGGCTGTGGTGTGATGCACAGGATCGGCGAAGATCGCAACGAGCGGCTGGATATCGTGCCTGCGCAGTTGCGGGTGATGGTGACAGTGCGACCCAAATACGCCTGCCGCACATGCACCGACGGGGTCACGCAAGCCCCGACGCCGCCCTGGCTGATCGAGGGTGGGTTGCCGACCGGAGGGGCCATCGCCCATGTGCTGGTCAGCAAGTATGCGGACCATCTTCCGTTATACCGGCAGTCGCAAATCCTGGCCCGTTCCGGCATCGACATTCACCGGTCCACATTGGTCGACTGGGTCGGAGTGGCGGCGTTCCATCTTCGTCCTATCGTGGACCGGCTGGCCGAGCATCTGAAGACGTCCACGAAGCTGTTCATGGACGAGACAAAAGCACCAGTCCTCGATCCTGGCCGAGGGCGAACCAAGACCGGCTATCTCTGGGCGCTGGCCCGGGATGACAGAGCCTGGGGCGGCGATGATCCGCCCGGCGTGGTCTATTTCTACGCCCCCGGGCGCCATGGCGCACATGCCGAAACGTTCCTGGCCGGCTTCAACGGCATCCTGCAGATCGACGG